>JBKJOV010000042.1:0-212483 GCA_046595515.1 Rhodoferax sp.
CCCGGCGACGCCCGCAGCGATCGTCGATGCCATCCTCAAGACGCACCGCGCGAGGCACATCGTGATCGGACACACGCCGACCAAGGGCATCGTGTGGCCGCGCCTCGACGGCCGCGTCATCATGATCGATACCGGCATTGGCGCCGCCTACGGCGGCCACATCGGCTGGCTGGAGGCAAGCAAGGACGGACTGGTCGCCTTCTATCGCGGCGCGCGCCTGCCGCTGCCGATGGGTGACGCCCAGCGCCTGGATTACCTGGACAAGGTGATCGTCCTGCAGCCTGGAAACGCGGCACTGAAGGAGCGTCGCGCGGCCCTCTTGTCGGGGCGGGGTGCCGCGTCGATGGGCGAGGTCGAGGACGCCAGTGCGCAGCGCGCGGCGGCGCCCGTCCCGCCAGGCCAGCCTCCCGCGCCAGCCCACGTCCCGATCCCTACTTGCGACACCGCCCACTGAGCTTGCGCTCGAAATGGGTGGGATCGTCGAGGGTGTCGTAGAACTCCTGCGTGTACCGGATTGCTTCGCGACGGCGTGCTTCATCGAGGCGTGGCTCATCCCGGATCAGGGCCAGGATCGCGGGGCGGTGGGCCAGGAACTCCTGGTGCGCCGCCGCCAGCGTGCCGTTGTGCAGGCAGAAGCCGCGGAACAGCCGCTGGGTCACCTCCTTGATCGGCAGGCTCTCGTGAGGCGCGGCATAGCTCGCGTTGACCAGCCCGGCAGAATCCAGGTCGTAAGGCACGGCGATAAAGCCGCCAGGCGCCCTGCCGACGAGTACGCGTGCGTTGTGGCAGCACGCACCGTCCGGCGGGCCGGCAAGTACATCCCAGTCGGTGTTGCCAATCAGGTACTGGAACAGCATGTAGCGGCTGATCGCCGGTGGGTCGAACTGGCTCGGCACGAACTTCGCCTGGGAGATGAGCGGTTGGCCGTTGCGGCGGGCCATGTCGTCGAGCGGTTCGATCAGGAAGGCGAAGTGCGGACCGTCCTGATTGCCGCCCGGCAGGTCCTGGTAGGTGATGTCCAGCGGGCGGACCCGAAAGCTGTGGTCGGTTGCCAGGTTGTAGACCCTGTAGGCCAGCATCTCGAGGACGTAGGCCTGCTCCGAACGCCGGCCCGCTCGGCAGTGGGTCACCATCTTGAGCGAGCGCTGCCCCTCGAAGACGGTGCCCTGCGTGGCGGGCGCCGCGAAGCGGATCCGGATGGGCGGGAACAGGCAGGTCCGTCGCCGGGTCAGGCCGCGGCTTTCGACGGTCGCGTCGATGCGATGGCTGCGTCCTTCATGGTCGGTGTAAGTGAGCAGCGCGGGATAACGATCGTCCCGCATGCGTTTCCTGAGCAGTTCCCGCCACGGCGCCTGGAGGGTCACCGTCAGCGGCACATCGGACTGGAACAGGGGGCGGGCTGGTTCCTGCGCTTCGGCTACGCACGCCACGCCGAACAACACGGCGCAGGCCAGCAAAGTGCGCAAATACGCCAGCCCCGCGCGCACGGGGTGGTTACGGATAGGCGTGCGGAACCGGGCCGGGGTTCTCCAGTGCTCGTTCGGCCATGTCTCGTGCACAGGCATCTCCTGCTCAAACGCGCGGACCGTCCCCGGTTCGATCGTCGTGCCGGTTGGTGCCATCCTGGTCCGCTCCCGCCTTCGCTTCGGCCTCATCTGCCTTGAGTTGGCGCTTCTTGCCCTTGCGTTCGGCCACGAAGTCGGACTGCAGCCCGTCGCCGAAGCACACGACATACACGGTGGCGTAGCAGAAGAAGACGGTCATCACGGCGACCACTTCCAGCGCGCCGACACCAGCGGCGATGCCAGCGCCGATAGCCGCGAGGATGAACAGCGCATCGAAGGTGTCCTGGAGGGAGCGGCGGAAACGCACGCCGGCCACGATCCCAGCCAGCGCGAAGGCCAGGGCCAGGTTGTACTGCACGACTAGCACGATGGCGGCCACCACGCCGGGCAGGATCAGCGTGGTCTCGTCGATGGAATGGTCGAAGCCACTGCTGCGGTAGATGCCCTTGTGGACCCAGGACACCGGCAGCATGAGCAGCCACACGCCGACCAGTGCGATCGCAAGCCGCCGGGCGTAGCCGAGGCGGTCCAAGTCAGGCGTGCGCGCTTCCACAGGCGCGTTCGCGGCGAGCTCGGCGGCCAGCATGGGGTCATCCACTTGCGCGACGCGCGCGCCGACGCCGGCCGCCAGATCGCCGACTCCCCCGATGGGCAGGTAGTCCTCGATCGCCGGGACCAGCGCCAGCAAGATGCCCAGGATCGCGGCGACCGCGACGTGGTAGACCACCAGCCGGCGCAGCAGCCGGAAACCGGCTTGGCGCGAGGGAGCGTTTGCACGTGGCGGGGCGTGCGGTGCCGGACCTGATTTGGTTATGGAGCTGTCGGACATGGACGTGTCCTCGCTGATCAGGGATGCGCGTGGGCTCGCCTGTCCCACGTCGGAACGGTAATGGATGCGCGCCAAGCGAGAGCTTGGCATCGCACCCGGTCCAAGCCTGCGACGCGACGTGCTGTCCCCTTTGGAGGCGCCCCGCCCCGCCTGCCCGTGGCCCCAGCCGATGCGGTTGGAAGGTCCCAACGGCACTCAGATCCAGCATGAGACCGGCGTACCGGCAGGTAAAGGCACGAAGAAAGCAGGAGAAAGGGGACAGGCCCGTTCGGGCTGTACGTTGTCAGTCCAGGCCCAGCCGCGCGATCACCTGCTCCGCCATCCCCGCCGCGTCGTCAACTGCCGCATGCAGGTGCACTTCCGCAGCTTGCGGGGCTTCGTATGGCGAATCGATGCCGGTGAAATTGCGCAGCTCGCCGCGCCGCGCCTTGGCATACAGCCCCTTGACGTCGCGTTGTTCGGCCACCTCCAACGGGGTATCGACGAACACCTCTAAGAACTCGCCGGGTTCGAACATCGCGCGCGCCATCTCGCGTTCGGCGCGGAATGGGGAGATGAAACTGACCAGCACGATCAACCCCGCATCGGTCATCAGCCTCGCCACCTCGGCCACCCGGCGGATGTTCTCCACCCGATCCTCGTCGGTGAAACCGAGGTCCTTGTTGAGTCCGTGGCGCACGTTGTCGCCGTCGAGCAGGTAGGTGTGGCGGCCCATCGCCAGCAACTTCTTCTCGACCAGGTTGGCGATGGTTGACTTGCCGGCGCCGGACAGGCCAGTGAACCAGAGGCAGCGCGCCTGCTGGTGCTTCAGGTGGCTGCGCGTGGCCTTGTCGACGTCGAGGTGCTGCCAGTGGATGTTGCCGGCGCGGCGCAAGGCGAAGTCCAGCGTTCCCGCGGCGACGGTTGCATTGCTCTGGCGGTCGATCAGGATGAAGCCGCCCAGCGCCCGGTTGTCCGCGTAATGTTCGAACGCCACGGGCTGGTCGAGGTGCAGGTTGCAGTAGGCGACCTCGTTCAAGTCCAGGTGCTTGGCGGCCAGGTGTTCCTGGGTGTTGACGTCGACCTTGTGCTTGATCTCGGTGACCGATGCGCCCACGGTGCGCGCGCCGATCTTGAGCAGATAGGGCCGGCCCGGCAGCAGGGCATCGTCGCCCATCCACAGCAGGTGCGCGGCGAACTGGTCCGCCACTTCTGGCGGACGGTCCGCGGCGGCGATCACGTCGCCGCGGCTGGCATCGATTTCGTCCGCAAATGTCAGGGTGACCGCCTGCCCCGTCGTGGCCTCGGACAGGTCGCCGCCTGCAGTCACGATCCGGGTCAGGTGCGAGCGCCGCCCGGACGGCAGCACCACGATCGCATCGCCGACCACCGCCTTACCGGCCACGATGGTGCCGGCAAACCCGCGGAAATCCTGGTCAGGGCGGCAAACCCACTGCACCGGCATGCGCAAAGCGTCGCCCTCCGCGGCTGGTTGCACCTGCACGGTTTCGAGATACTCGAGCAGCGATGGCCCGCGGTACCAAGGCATTGCGGGCGATGGGCCTAGCATGTTGTCGCCCTTCAATGCAGACAGGGGAATGCTGGTCACATCGGGAATGCCGAGTTGCGCGGCCAATGCGCGGTAGCTGGCAGTGATGTCCTCGAACACCCCCTGCCCGTAGTCCACCAAGTCCATCTTGTTCACGGCCAGCAGCACGTGGCGGATGCCCAGCAGGGACACGATGTAACTGTGCCGGCGGGTCTGGGTGAGCAGGCCCTTGCGCGCATCGACCAGCACGATGGCCAGGTCCGCAGTGGAGGCGCCGGTCGCCATGTTGCGGGTGTACTGCTCGTGGCCGGGGCAGTCGGCGACGATGAACCTGCGCTGGTCGGTGCCGAAAAAGCGGTAGGCGACATCGATGGTGATGCCCTGCTCCCGCTCGGCGGCCAGGCCATCGACCAGCAGCGCAAAATCGACATCTTCGCCTTGGGTACCGTGGCGCCGGCTGTCGGCCTCGAGCGCTGCGACCTGATCGTCCAGCAGCAGCCGCGTGTCATGCAGCAGGCGACCAATCAACGTGCTCTTGCCATCGTCCACGCTGCCGCAGGTGATGAAGCGCAGGGCCGATGAAACGTCGATTTCAGAGCCATTTATGCCTGTAGCCGGCGTATTTACTGCAGTTGCAGCTATTAAAGTTGTAGCAGTCATTGTTCTCTTCGATTCATTTCAAGGTTGCCGTGGTATCAAAAGTCTCATGGGGCTAAGCGGGCAGTGTGGATTGCGCAGTGAGGTCAAGGAGGAGGCCCCTCACGGGCCGGGGGACACGAACGACGTAATTCACACTGCCCTCTCAGCCAGAGCAAACAGTGGCGTGCAAGGTCCCCACAGGAAGCATCCTAAAAATACCCATCCTTCTTACGCTTCTCCATTGACGCCTCCGAAGTCTTGTCATCCATTCGCGTAGCACCGCGCTCACTCACTTCAGCCGACAAGGTCTCAATCACAATATCCGCCGCCGTAGCCGCCGTGCTCTCCACCGGGCAGGTGCAAGTGATGTCGCCCACGGTACGAAAACGCACGTCACGGGACTCGGCCACTTCACCGTCTTTGAGCGGCGTCAAATCCGTCACCGGCACCAGCAGGCCCTTGCGCTCCACCACGTCCCGCTTGTGCGTGTAGTACAGGCTTGGCAGGGCAATCTTTTCGCGCTCGATGTACTGCCACACATCCAGCTCGGTCCAGTTGCTGATGGGGAACACGCGAAAGTGTTCGCCGGGCTGCAGGCGCGTGTTGAACAGAGTCCACAGCTCAGGGCGCTGGGCCTTGGGCTGCCATTGGCCGAAGCTGTCGCGGTGGGAAAAAATGCGCTCCTTGGCGCGGGCCTTTTCCTCGTCCCGGCGGGCACCGCCAATCAGCGCATCAAAGCGGAATTCGTCGATGGCCTCTAACAGTGTGACCGACTGGTGCACGTTGCGGCTCTCACCCGGATGCGCCAGGCGCACGGTGCCGCGCGCCATCGAGTCTTCGACGCTGCGCACGATCAGCTCAGCACCGAGTTCCTTGGCGCGGAAGTCGCGGAAATCGGTCACTTCGTGGAAGTTGTGGCCGGTGTCGATCATCAGCAGGGGGTAGGGGATGCGGCCCACGCCGAACGCCTTTTCGGCGCACTTGAGCATCACCAACGAGTCCTTGCCGCCCGAAAAAAGCAGGGTGGGGCGCTCAAAGGCAGCGGCTACTTCGCGCAGGATGAAGATGGTTTCTTCTTCCAGCGCGTCCAGGTGCTGGTTGGAGAGGCGTTCAAAGTGGGTGGGTTCAGTCATGGCATTCATGCTTTGGCTTTTTCTAGCGAATCGGTGATCGGATCGGTGGTTTTGGCGTGCGGGTCGCCTTGCGCAACGTGCAGGCCACATTCTTTGGCATTTTCATCCTCCCACCACCAGCGGCCGGAGCGGAAATCCTCCCCCACACTGATAGCGCGGGTGCAGGGCCCGCAGCCGATGCTTGGGAAAAACTGGTCGTGCAACGGGTTGTAGTCCACCTTGTTTTGCTGGATGTAGTGCCACACGTCGCCCCAGGTCCAGTTGGCCAGGGGGTTGATCTTGGTGCGGGCCTCAGATGTGTCCACCAAGGGCACCTCGGCGCGCGCGCCGCTTTGCTCGCGGCGCAGACCGGTGATCCAGGCGTCTTTGCCTTTGAGGGCGCGCGCCAGCGGCTCCATTTTGCGGATGCCGCAGCAGGCTTTGCGCAATTCGATGCTTTTGTACATCGCGTCTTTGCCCTCGCGGCCCACAAACTGGACCACGGACTCGTTCACCGGTGTGTACACGGTGACGGCAGCGCGGCTGAAGACCTTGAATTTGTCCAGCAGGTCCAGCGTCTGCGCATGCAAGCGGCCGGTTTCCAGCACGAAGATGCCGATGTCGAGCTGGAGGCTGTTGATCATGTGGCTGATAACCACGTCTTCGGCGCCTAGGCTGGAGGCCTGGGTCACGGTGGCGGGTCCTCCGTCTTGGCCTGCGTACTGCGCTGCGGCCTGAGAGAGCACGCCTTTTGCTTCTGCCAGCTTGATGACGTATTCGCCGCTGGCCAGGGCATTGCGGGTGATGGCGCTACCGGCCGGTTGGGCTTGGGGCTCAAAACGGCCGCTGAGACTGGAAGTTTCGTTGCTCATAGCGTTACTCCTTCACGTGCGACGTTTAATTCGCCCTCACGCGCGAAGTGCGGCTGTACAGTCACGGCATCGCCTTGGTAAAAGCCCCGGAAGCGCGCAAACTGTGCTTGGGCAAAGTCCATGTTTTGGTCGGCGCGAAGCACGGCCACGTCAAAGCCTGTGCGCTCCATTTGCACCAGTTGATCAATCAGTACATCCCCCGTAGCACGCAGCTCGCCGGTAAACCCGAGGCGGCGGCGCAGCAAAAAGGCCTGGCTGTAGGCACGGCCATCGGTGAACTTGGGGAAGTGCAGGTCGATGTGGGTCACGCCGGTCAAATCGAGCGTGCGGGGGTCTTCCGTATTGGCGATTTCTAAGACGTTTGGGCCTGTAGCCCGGGTGGAATCTGCGGTAGCCGCTATCAATTTCATAGTATTTGTCATGGGGCTTCAACCTTCCTGGGGGTCCAGTGAATAGCCGCTGGTCTTGGGTAGGGTGTGCAGATCTTCGTGTTTGTCGGCTAAGCGGGCACTGTTGGCCGCCACCTTAAAGGCGTCGAAACCGACCCGCTTGATGCAGTCAATGAAGGTCTCGCGCCCGATGCGCTGCAAGCGGAACGTATCCAGTACCGCTTCGATCACGCCCGGCACTTCATGCGCACCAAACGAAGGGCCCACCACCTTACCCGGCACTGCCGTGCCACTCAGGGCCGATCCGTCCGAGCCACCCAGTGACACTTGGTACCACTCCTTACCATCCTTATCCACGCCCAAAATGCCGATATGGCCGCTGTGGTGGTGGCCGCAGGAATTAATGCATCCGCTGATGTGCAGGTCGATCTCGCCCAGGTCGTGCAGTTCGTCCATGTCTTGGTAGCGTTCGGTGATGCTGGCAGCAATGGGAATAGAGCGCGCGTTGGCCAGCGCGCAAAAATCACCGCCAGGGCAGGCAATCATGTCGGTCAGCAGGCGCACATTGCTGCGCGCCAGGCCCGCGTGGCTGGCGGCCACCCACAGGGCGGGCAGGTCTTCAACACGCACCCAGGGCAAAAGCAGGTTCTGGTCGTGCGTGACACGGGTTTCCCCAGCCGAAAACTGGTCTGCCAGGTCGGCCGCGGTATCGAGTTGGTCGGCATCGGCATCGCCTGGCGCTTGGCCCAGGCGTTTGTATGACAGGGTCACGCAGCGCAGCGTCGGGTTCTTGTGCAGTGCCACGTTTTGCTGCAGCCAGCGGTCATAGTCTTTCTGGCGTTCGGGCGGTATCGCTACTGTTTTTATAGCAAACTTATCAATGTTTACCCGGGCCACAGGCTCAAAACATGCTGAAACGCGGTCCAACTCGGCCTGCGAGATGGTGTGGGGCGCGCCATCTACGGTGATGACCTGTTGGTACTCGGCCTCCACCTCGTCGATATAGCGCTGGCCTTCGGCTTTGACCAAAATCTTGATGCGCGCCTTGTACATATTGTCGCGGCGCCCCCAACGGTTGTAGACGCGCACTACGGCTTCCAGGTAATTCATGATCTGCATCCACGGGAGGAACTCGCGAATCGTGATGCCAATGACCGGCGTGCGACCCATGCCACCACCCACCAGCACCTTGAAGCCCAGCTCGCCAGCTTCGTTTTTGATCAGGTGCAGGCCCACGTCGTGCCAATAGGTGGCTGCGCGGTCTACCGTAGCACCAGTAATGGCGATCTTGAACTTGCGCGGCAGGAAGGCAAACTCGGGGTGCAGCGTGCTCCACTGTCGCATGATTTCGGCAAACGGGCGAGGGTCGGCAATCTCGTCAGCGGCCACGCCGGCCAGCTCGTCGCTGGTGATGTTGCGGATGCAGTTGCCGCTGGTCTGGATACCGTGCATGTTCACGGTGGCCAACAGGTCCATCACGTCGGCGCTTTTCTCTAATGGAATCCAGTTGAACTGCACGTTTTGGCGCGTGGTGAAGTGGCCATAGCCCACCGGCAGGTGGGTGGTGCCCCAGGTGGCCTGGGTGCCGATAGCTTTGTCAAACACTTCTTTGTTGGGGTGGTCGTATTCACGGGCAATGCGGGCCAGCACGCGAAGCTGGGCGCTGGACAATTCTCCGTACGGCACCGCCACGCGCAGCATAGGCGCGTAGCGCTGGATGTACCAGCCGTTTTGCAGGCGCAGCGGGCGGAAGTCCTCATCGCTGAGGGTGCCGGCCAGGTTGCGTGTTAGCTGGTCGCGGTGCTGGGCCGCGCGGGCGCGGATGAATTGGCGGTCAAAGTCGGTGTATTGGTACATTTTTAGTCAGTTGGGGACAGCGCTAAAGATCAGTCCCGCAATGTTTCACAAGGCAATCAATTTCAGGCCGGCATAGGCCAGCAAGACGGACAACAGGGAGCGAATAACACGCTCAGGCGTTTTAAACATCAGGTGGGAACCGATCCAGATGCCTGGTATCGAACCCGCCAGCAATTTGGCCAGGAGCGTCCAGTCTACCGAACCCATGGACGCATGGCCCATGCCCGCCACCAGCGTGAGTGGTACGGCGTAAGCAATGTCGGCCGCCACGATGCGCTGCAAGGGCAGCAAGGGATACAGCAGCATCAACACGGTCACCCCAATGGCGCCAGCGCCTACCGACGTCAGCGTCACCAGCGCACCAATCAGGGCACCAAACAATACCGGCAGACTCCAATGGCGGGGCAGGGCGGCCTGCGCCTCTTGGCCCAGCGTGAGCGCTGCCGGGCTCGCTTTGCCGCGCAGGGCTTTGTACAAGGTAGCCGCCGCCGTGAGCAAAAGAGCACCGCCCAGCGTGGTCGTCATGACCTGCTGCACCGCTGTGCTGGCTGCACCCATCGAATGCAGCACATACAGTGTCAGTAAGGACGCAGGAATACTGCCAGCGGACAAATTGAAGACAACGCGCCATTCAATGCTCTTGCTACGCGCCAGTTTGACGGTACCGCCCAGCTTGGTGAAGGCCGCGAACAGCAAATCGGTGCCGACTGCCAGGTAGGGCTTCACGCCAAAAAAGAAGATCAGGATCGGCGTCATCAGCGAGCCGCCACCGACTCCGGTCAGGCCGACGACAACGCCAACTACAAAGCCTGCAAAAACAAAAGCCAAATCATGCATTGGCTGAACTGTAGGTCGAATAACTTAGATACAAAACTACATTTTCGCTATGTCCTTATTCTGAGCGCGAATATAGGATCGAACAGGTATCCGCCCCAGCGGAAATGTGGATGCAGACCAACTGCGGCAGACGTAGTTGTTGTCGACATTCAACGCAGTGCTTGTGCAACACCATTGCGGGGATGCATGATGTTGGAGATCGCGGCTTGGAGTGGGTTGGGAGCCAAGCCGAAGTGGGGCGCATAGCGCCCTAAAGCTATTACAACGGCGACAAGGAGCACTCCATATGGGGAAGGTGATCATCATCGGTGGCGGCGTGGCGGGCATGAGTGCGGCCCATGAGCTGATTGAGCGGGGGTTTGATGTAGAGGTGTTCGAGCGCAGCACAGAATATGTGGGTGGCAAGGCGCGTAGTGTCAACGTACCGGGCTCCAACCAGGTGGATGCAACCCAGTATTTGCCTGGCGAACACGGGTTTCGCTTTTTCCCGGGGTTTTACGCCCACCTCACAGACACCATGAAGCGTATCCCCGTGGGCGCAGGCGTCTCGGTGATGGACAACCTCATCAGCACACAAACCGTGATGCTCTCGCGATCGGGCAACCAACCCATTCTGTTGCCCGTCAACTTTCCAAAATCGTTGAATGCACTGAAAACGTTGTTTCAGGGCTTTAAAGTCATCAGCGAAGAACTGAGCGACGACGACATTGCCTTTTTTGCCACGAAAGTTTGGCACTTAATGACCAGTTGCCAGGAGCGCTTCGACAGCGAATACGATGCCATAAGCTGGTGGGAGTTTACGGGCGCAGCGGGGCGCAGCGGGGCGCAGCGCGGCGTACCAGAAACTACTGGTCGGTGGCCTGACCCGGAGCTTGGTCGCATGTAAGGCGCAAACTGCCAGCACCCGTACGGGTGGCGCGATCTTTTTGCAACTGATTTACCTGATGTTAGACGCTGCCGCAGAGCGCACAGATCGGGTACTCAATGCTCCAACCAATGACGCCTGACTAACCCCGTGGATAACTTACCTGCAGGAGCGCGGGGTGCGCTACCACCAGGGGGTCACCGTGCATGCCTTGGAGATCGCCGCTGGAAAAATGGCTGGTATTGCATACCGCGAGCCGCTATCGCCAGACATTAAAAGAGCGCATGCAGACCATTACATTTTGGCAGTTCCAGTGGAGCGCGCTGCCGCACTGATGACCCGTGATTTGCTAGACCTTGACCCCAAATTGGTCAACGTCATCAAACTAGCCCCCAACGTAGAGTGGATGAATGGCATCCAGTTCTTTTTGAACTCTGACCTGCGTATGCATCTGGGCCACACCATTTACTCAGATAGCAACTGGGCCTTGACCAGTATTTCCCAAAAGCAGTTCTGGCCGAATTACGATCTGTCCCAACGTGGCAACGGTAAGGTGCGCTCTATTTTGTCGGTCGATATTTCCAACTGGGATGCACCAGGAGATTTCAACCAAAAAGCCGCCAACATGTGCAGCCCCGACGAGATACAGGCAGAAGTATGGGCGCAACTCAAACAAGAGTTAAACGTGAACGGTTCCGTCGTGTTGCGCGATGACATGGTGGAGGCTTTCTATTTGGACAGCAGCATCGTTGCGGAGCCGGACACGATGACGGAGCCCATGCTGGCAGGCCTGACATCTGCCGAGTCGAGCAAACTACAAAAAATGTTCAATTTAGAGCCGCTGCTCGTCAACCAATGCAACACATGGAAGATACGACCGACGGCAACCACCCGCATCCCCAATCTGTTTTTAGCCAGTGACTACGTGAAAACCTACACAGACTTGGCCACGATGGAGGGTGCAAATGAGGCCGCCAGGCGCGCCGTGAACGGTATCCTGAGGGCCACTCGAAGTCACGCAGCCCGATGCAAGCTATGGCCGCTGCACACTCCATGGCCGTTAAGGTTGCTTCGCGTGGCCGACTTTCTCAGCCTGATGATCTCCAGGGTCTGGACCAGCATCAGGCCATCCCGTTCTGCGACACGCCTATGAGTGATTTACGCGTCCGGGTTAAAAACTGGCTTGGGTGGCGCGGCAGGGGCGGCCACAACGATCGGTTGGGTCTGCTGGTCAGTTTTCACTGGATTGCAGCGTTCTTTTCATTGGTCTACAGCGCCGTAAGTTGGGCTATTGAGTTTGAGGTGGGCGCAGCGATCATGGCGGTAAATGCCATGCTGCTACTGGCCAACCTGGCGTATTTGGGTGTGCACGCGCATTTTGTTTGGGGTGCGAACCTATTTCTTTGGATCAACTGCTTTGTGGCGGTGTCAGGCAGTACGTGGTATTCGGGTGGCCTGGCTTCGCCAGTCGTGCCCTGGTTTGGCGCGGTACCGGTTGCGGCAACCTTGTTGCTGGGCTTTAACCGGAATACCTTTATTTGGCTGTTGGTCGCACTAGCCTGCGTCGGTGGTTTTGGTTGGGCCGCGCTGGTCGGGTGGCATGCGCCGGTTCAATTTAACACCCGCTACGCGAGTCTTTTCTCTGTGACTTGTCTGCTGGGCAATGGGCTATTGCTGTTTTTTTTGACCCAAATATTTGAATCGGTCAAGAACGCCGCTTTACTAGAGTCGGATCAACACAACCAAGAACTGCAAGACGCTATACAGCGCTTAAACGAGATTCGAACTCAAATGGTGCAGCAGGAGAAACTCGCATCGCTGGGCGCGCTTGTGGCGGGCGTTGCCCACGAACTCAATACGCCTATTGGCAATGCGCTGACGACCGCCTCGTCTTTAAAAGATGCGTCCCTCTCGCTCCAACGAAGTATCGAAGGTGGCGATTTGCGCAAATCGGTATTGCTGGATTTTCTAAAATCCAATGTCGACATGAACGAATTGATTGTCCGGTCTTGTGACCGGGCCGCGACGCTCATTTCCAGCTTCAAACAGGTGGCCGTGGACCAGACCTCTGAGCAGCGCCGCCCCTTTGAGCTACTGCCACTGGTCGCAGACAACCTTAACTCCCTGCGCCCGAGTTTTAAAAACGCCAGCGTCCAGTTTGAGTTGAACATCCCCGAGGGCATTCAATGTGACAGCTATCCAGGTCCCTTGGGGCAGGTCATAGTCAATCTGCTGCAAAACGCACTCACCCATGCATTTTTAGGGCGAGACCAGGGTTTGGTGCGTATCTCGGCAGTATTGCGATCGCAATGGGCGGAGGTCGTGGTTGCGGACGACGGTGTTGGTATGGAGCCGCAAGTCTTACCACGCATATTTGATCCATTTTTTACCACCCGTTTGGGTCATGGAGGCTCTGGGCTGGGGCTCTCTGTATCGCAGAACATCATGGTCGCCGTGTTGGGGGGCAAGATCATGGCGACCTCCAAACCTGGTGAAGGCTCGCGCATCATTTTGTGCTTTCCGTTGCGGGCGCCACTGCGCAGCGCGACGCAAATGCCCGCACGCCCTTCGACAGCCTGACGGAGATTACATCTGCTTGAATAAATGTGAGAACGGACGGCTGACCACGAGATTTTCTTTGCGCCCCTTAACCCTGACCGTTGCTTGACCCCGAAAATCTCGAGAGACCGATTCCACGCACGATGCGTTCACTATGGTGGAGCGGTGGATTTGCCAGAACTTGCCGGCATCAATGCCTTCGATAATTTCCTTGATGGGAGTCCGAATCAGGGCGTCGAATTCTGCGGTAGCCACAAGGGTGTACTTTTCGTCACTTTGGAAAAACAAGACTTCGTCAATGGGGATGAGCCGCAAGTTCTGGCCCACGCTCGCTTTGATCCATTTGAGTTCTTCGCGTGGCTGAGCAAGCCTGGCCGTCAGACGCGACAGCAACGCTTCGAGATCTTGGGGCGGCGGCGGCGGTACGGCCCCAAGGCGTACCTTTAGACGGTCTAACGCCGACTTGAGCCTTTCATCGGAGTAGGGCTTCAGCACATAGTCCACTGCATCGGTCTCAAACGCCTCAACGGCATACTGATCGAACGCGGTGACGAACACCACATGGCACCTCAATTCGCGATTGGAGGCCAAACTGCGAGCCACCTCCACACCGGTCATTTCTGGCATTTGTATATCCAAAAATGCCAGGTTTGGGCGGTGCTCGGCAATGGCTTCCAGCGCGGCTTCACCATCGCCCACATCGGCGACGATTTCAAGCTCAGGCCACAGTTTGCCTAACTTGGCCTTCAGTTGGGCTCGAAGAATCGGCTCGTCTTCGGCGATGACAGCACTGACCGGCATAGTCACTCCATTCTTGGTTCAAAACAGGCGCAATTGTCGCTTGTGGCGGCGAGCGACCCACATCAGTCTAGGTGCACCGATTTCCCCTTTGCCCGCTTTTTAGAGAACCAGTAAATTCCCAGCGCAATCAATATGAAGGGCGATAAGACGGGAAACAGCGATATCAAAATCATGGCGGGTATGAACACAAGCAGTGCAGCAAACAAAAAGCCCAAACCATACAACACCGCGACAACTACCAAAATGGCCATTGCTAAGGCCGCGAAAGCCGCAAGTAGCCCTACCGATCCAAGCGCCATGCCCTCCACCCCATCCAGTTGGAAATCCCCCACTTGCACTGGCATCCATCCGGTGTAAAGGCTAATGAGGGCTAGCAAAAATACCGCGCACAGCGTCACCATCAGTACGATAAAAGTGCGCGACACAACCAGCGCCCATACGCTGTGGGACTTGCTAGTAAAGTGCACTGCCTTGCGCCAGCCGGTCTCAGATATCGGGGCTGGAGGAGGCACATTTTTCTGAGCATCAAGCGCCACCGTGCCGGGAGCGCTGGGTGCCTCGGTAGGTATATCTATGGTGGCCACTACACCCTTGGGTGTATTGGATTCCAGGGTGAAGCGGGCGTTATGGCCATAGATAGCGGCCAACCGCTCGCGCAGGTTAGACAAGCCAACCCCTCCGCCGGGCTGCGTGGAGTCTGCAACCAAGCCCTTGCCAGTGTCGCGCACTTCAATAATGATGCGGTCTCCCAGAGCGGTAACAACACGCTGCACCAACACATCGATACGACCACCTTCCCGCACAGGTTCCAACCCATGTTTGATCGCGTTTTCCACCAAGGAAGGCAGCATCATCGGCGGGAAGGACTTGGGTAATAGCTCAACGGGCGCTGCAATGGAGAATTCCAGCCGGCTGCCCATGCGCATTTGCAAAATATTAAGGTAAGCCCGCACGAGTTCGAGCTCCTGTCCCACCGTAGAGGTGTTTTCGCGCATTTTTGGCAATGACGCACGCAAGTATTGAATCAGGTGACCGACCATCTGGTGGGCTGCGGGTGGGTCCACTTCGGTCAGCGCCTGCACGTTTGCCAGGGTGTTGTAAAGAAAGTGGGGCTCAACCTGGGCTTGCAATGCTTGCAGCCGTGCCTCGGTAATCTGACGGCTCATATCACTGACCTGAGCCTGTTGGGTTTTTTCTTCGGCGAACGCTAGGGCACTGCGCGAGCGGCCCAAGAAATATTTGTAAACCAGCAGCACCATAAACAACGGGATGAAGGCCAGGATCAAGGCCGAACCGATGCCGATACGCCACATGTCCCCATCCACCTTGCGGCGGATCTCACCCCGGAATCCGTCGTGTAGAACCTGCATATCTACGACACCTGGCAAACGGATGCCAGCGAAAGGAGGGGGAGGCGCAGGCGGGCCATTGATGGCGCTAGGTGGGATCGGCGGGGCAGGTGGGGTCGGCGCATTAAAACCTGCCGGTGGCGCCGGCGGCTTTGGGTGTACAGCACCGTCTATGAAGGCACTGTGACGCATTTTTTCGATCGACTCCAACGAATCACGGGCTGCTTTTTCGTTCTCTACAGCGGTCGCCAGCATGGGGCCAAAGGATGCAGCCGCTGCAGCCGTCTCTAACCCGCGCTCACGCAGTAGGTCAATGGCGTCGGCCTTGGCTTGCTCCAGGGCCTCACGCGCGCTGACCGCAGCGTCTACGGACGTTTGGGCGGCATTCTGAGCCACTTCCAGCGCCTGGTCTGTGGAATCATGTCCCGTTCTGCGTATGCCTGGGCCGAACTCAGTCTCTTCAGCCGAGGCCAATTCCCGTTTCGCTCGCGCAATTTCCGACAGCGCTCCTTCGAGCTCCTGCTGCCGGGCATTGTCTTGCGTGCGCGCTCGCATGGCCTGCACTACGCTCTGCGCCAAGTTCAGAGCGCGGTCACCAAATGCGAGATTGATTTCACGTTCGATCGCACGGCGCTCTTGCGGAGTGTCACCGCTTTCGTGTAGGCGGATTAACTGGATAGGCAAAGTGAAGAGGACCAGCACCAGCAGGACCATGAGGCCGCCGCAGACAACGACCCACCAGGGGGTCTTGTGAATCAGGTTTCCGACCGGTTTGAACATAAGGCTTACCTCTTTTTTTCGTAGCACGCCATCCGTGCCAGCTAATAGGTCTGGAGATTAAGGGCGGGGTTCGCCTGGCACCAGCGCCAAGAGACAGATTGCAGGACGCAAGGGCTCAAATGCGGGTGGTTACAAGCGCGCCAAGCGTGTTAACGCCGTCTGCAAGGTGTCGTCCCGTTTGGCAAAACAAAAGCGCACAACGCCTTGGTCATACGCGTCGCCATAGAACGCCGACATTGGTATGGCAGCAACGCCCACTTCTGCGGTCAACCATTTACAGAAATCGGCCTCGGATTTGTCCGAAACCGCTGAAATATCGACACATTGAAAGTAACTGCCCTGGCTTGGCAAAAGCTTGAGCCGGGTTTTGGCCAGACCTTGGCGAAAAATGTCACGCTTACGCTGGTAAAACTCTGGTAAGTCCAAGTACGGACTCGGGTTACCCATGTAGGCCGCCAAGCCATACTGCACGGGAGTATTTACCGTGAAAACGTTGAACTGGTGCACTTTGCGGAACTCTGCCATCAGCGGGGCAGGGGCGGCCACATAACCCACCTTCCACCCTGTGACATGGTATGTTTTGCCGAAACTGCTAACGACAAAAGCCCGCTGGGCGAGGCTCGGGTAGCGCGCAACGCTGCAATGCGGCGCGCCGTCAAACACCATATGCTCGTAGACCTCATCGCTAATCAGCAGCACATCGGTCGGCTGCAGGATGTTCTGCAGGGCGAGCATGTCGGTATGTGACCATACGGTCGCGCTGGGGTTGTGGGGACTGTTGATGATGAGCGCGCGCGTTTTTTTGGTGATTGCGGCTGCGATGCGGTCAAAGTCAGGCCGGAAGTTGCCAGGGGTCAGTGCGATGCGAACCACACGGCCACCTGCAAGGGTGATACTTGGGCCGTAGCTGTCATAGCACGGGTCCAGCACAATAACCTCATCACCGGGATGCACCACAGCCAATATGGCCGTGATGATGCCCTGTGTAGCCCCGGCAGTGATGGTGATTTCATCCAGTGCAGAGTACTGGTGTGAGTGGAGCGCTTCAATTTTTGCTGCAATCGCAGTACGCAGACCCACAATGCCAGGCATGGGTGGGTACTGGTTGTATCCGGACAACATGGCCTGGTGCACTTGGTCGATCAGGAACGGATCGCACTCAAAATCTGGAAAGCCCTGGCCCAAATTAACCGCCTGATGCTGGCTGGCTAGCGCCGACATGACGCTAAAAACGGTAGTACCTACTTGGGGCAGCTTGGATAGTAGAGGAGGGAGCATGTGGTCAACTGGAAGCAGCGCTGGTCGGCTGTGCAGCCTTCGGTCTGTCAAGCCAGATCTTAGAACTCATAGTCTTCAACATGGCCGTCCATAGCGCGCGCTATGAGCTTGCGATCCAGGCGATCGCTCAGCGATTCAGCAAAGGTGTACACAAAATTCCGCAGGTAGGCGCTGCGTTTAAACGCTACACGCGCCACATTCTGACCAAACAGGTAGCCAGCAGGGCGTACCACCAATCCGCCTTGACCACCATTTTTTTCGGTGTCCTCTACCACGTCACTCACCGCCATTTCCGCAGCAATACCGAGACCGAGGCCAAGACGGACGTAAGTCTTGATTACGTCCGAGTCAATAGCTTCCAACGCAATGCGCGGCTGCAGTTTGCGTGCGGCAAACGCTTGGTCAATTTTGGTGCGTCCGGTGAACGACGGGTGATACGTAATTAGTGGCTCGCTCGCCACATCCTCAAGGGTGATACGTTCTTTGCGCGCCAGCGGGTGATCAGTGGGCAACACCAGCATGTGCTGCCACTCATAGCAAGGTAGAGTGACGAGTTCTGAATAGGCACTTAACGCCTCGGTGGCAATACCAATTTCAGCCACTTCGTCGATTAGCATACGCGCGACTTGATCGGGCGCCCCCTGGTGCAAGCTGACGTTCACTTTGGGGTAAGCAGCGCGCAATGCGGCTACTTTTTCGGGGAGCACGTAGCGCGCCTGGGTGTGGGTCGTGGCTATGGACAGGGTGCCGCTGTCCTCGGCGCTGTACTGCTCCCCAATGCGTTTCAGGTTACCAACTTCGCGCAGAATTAGTTCGATACTCTTTAGAACATGCTGGCCGGGCTCAGTAATGCGTTTGAGTCGTTTTCCGTGGCGCGCAAAGATTTCGATGCCCAATTCTTCTTCCAACTCGATGATGGCTTTGGAAACCCCAGGTTGTGAAGTGTGCAACGCTTTAGCCGCCTCAGTTAGGTTCAGGTTGCGGCGTACAGCCTCTTGCACAAAACGGAATTGATGCAGGTTCATATCAAATTTCACCTAAAGATGAGATTTATTATGCCGCAAGGAGGTCTTTAGATGCTTTCCAGGGCGATATCGGCCAGCAATTGCACCAGACGAGGGTTCTCTCCAACGGCTGCGAGTAATTTGAATGTGATCTCGGGATGTTGGGCACGCAAGCGCGCGACGATCTCAGGCAAATCCTCGCGCGCATGGCGCCCTACACCTAGGAACATAGGAACGATGGCGATGACCAGCGCCCCCGAGTGTGCCAGTGCTTCCACCACGGTCGGTAAATCGGGACTCGACAATTCTAGGTAAGCGCAGGCCACGGGGGTGTCCGGCGAGCGGCTTGCAATATGGGCGGCTACAGCTTCCATCGGCTGGTGCCAAAGTGGATCACGGGAACCATGCGCAAAAAGTACGATCGCTGTGCGGTTTATAGGATTCATTTTCGTTTTATCGTCGTATGACCAACCATGAGAATGCACCCAACGAGATCATGGAATAGATCAGTCCAGGTAAGGCTGCAGTGAACCAAGGTTGCCAGCCGCGAAGGGCACCCAGATCTCCTAGCACATTATTTAGCAGTACAAAACTGATACCAGCCATAACGCCACCAAAAACATAGGTGGCGATACCTCCTGAGCGGAAATGCAAATACGCAAACGGCAATGCCAAGACCACCATCACCAGGCAACTTAGGGGATAGAAAACCTTCTTCCAGAACTGAATTTCATACTTTTGTGAGGACTGACCGTTTTTAGTCAAGTGTTGGATGTACTGAAACAAATCGACCGTGCTCATGCGTTCGGGGCGTAGTATGGCCGTTGCCACCATTTCAGCATTGACCTTCGTTGGCCAACTGTAGCGGTCAAGGAAGCTCCGCTCGACGCGGGAAGCATTTGTATCTGCTGCAAAAAACTGAGTGCGGTCAACGCCTTCCAGATCCCAGGATTCGCCGCCTGAAAAGCGCGCAGCTTTCGCTTGCATCATGGAGACCAATGCCCCTTGGTTATCAAACTCAAACAGTCGCACATCGCGCATGCTGGCGTCCGGCGCCATTGCACCGACATTCACTGCAAATTGACCAGAAGCTTGCTTTTCTTTAAGCCAGGCACCCGTCTTACCCAAACTCACGCTGCCCTGGTAACGGGCCTTCAATAGTTGTGCGGTTCGGTCGGACATGGGGGCCACATAGTCACCCACAGCAAAGGTGATAACGACAAAGCCGAGTCCTAAAACGATCAAGGTCCGAAGTGCAAGCCAAGGTCCCAGACCACTGGTGCGCAAAATTGTGAACTCTGAACTTTGGGCCAGGCGCGCCATGACGACGATGGTGCCTATCAATACCGTAATGGGAAACAGTTCGTAGACATGGCTGGGGATCATCAGAGCGACATAAAGAAGGGCTTGCGGTATTTTGTAGCCGACCCCGCTGTGGTGACCCACTTGGGTCAATTCGTCCACAAAGTCGAAAAAATAGAATAAACCAACAAACCCAAGCGTCACCAGGGCTACGACCGAGCCCACCTCGCCATAAAAAAGACGACGTATGGTTTTCACGTGCGAGCCTTTCGCCAGGACCACGCGTTATGCCGCGTAAGTAGCCAAAGAGATCCGACCAAAAATGCACCTCCATGGACCATCAGTGTGTAGACACCCGGGTGCACTTGACCATTGCCGATCCATGTCTTTCCCAGCCCCAACAAATTGAAATACAGCACGAATGCCATAAACGCAAATCCCATATTTACCGCTTTTCCTACACGCGGATTGACCCCTGCCAATGCCAAACCAATGATCACAAAGTTAAATGCCGCCAACGTAATGCCGGCGCGCCAAGCCAGCTCAGCCAAGTTCTTTCTGGTGGGCTCTCGCAAAAGAGACATCGTTGTTCTTGAGTTGGTAGGCACATAAGTCCTGGCAGAAGCATCGTCTACCCCAACTCGAACGCCATAGGCCTCAAAAACGCTGACCGACAGATCTGCGTTGTTCTTTGACCTTTCCAAACGTTGACCATTTTCGAGTATCAAAAAGCGATCGGGGCCTATCGTCTCAATACGTCCGCTTTGGGCTGAAGTAATCGTCTCTTTGCCTTGTTCGCGGGTAGCAATGAAGACATTGCTACCCGCCTGCAAACCGGCTGCGTCCTTCTCTATGAAAAAAACGCGGTCCCCGTTCGCGGACTCTTGGAACTGACCAGGTTGTATTCGGGCAACGTCGCCACGTTTCTCGTACTTGTCTTTTAAATCCTCTATCTGGCTGTAGGCCCAGGGAAGTACAAAAATGGCAAGTGTCCCGATCACGACCAGGATCGGCCAGGCGAAACGAAAAAGTGGCGTGACCAGCCCCAGTAATCCACGTCCGCTGCCAAACCAGATAACCATTTCACTGTCTCGAAACATACGGTTGAGTACCGTGAGAACAGCAATAAACAAGCACAGCGTCAATATGGTCGGCATATCCGAGAGGACGATGTAGCCCATGATGATCATGACGTCTGCGGGATTAAATGTCCCGCGAGAGGCCTCCCCCAGAGTTCGAATCAGAGTCATCGTCATGATGACCGTTGCTATGACAACGAGAGTCGCCCCGAAAGTCCGGGTGAGCTCTTGGCGGATGGAGGAATGGAATAACATCGACAGATCAAAAACCTAATATTTGCCCCAAGGAAGACTGAATTATGAACTTTGAACTCAAGCCCCTCGGCCTGATTGATATAGCCAGCGAGAAATGTGATGTTTTGGTGGTCCTTGTACCCCAAACATTTAATGCCGCTAAAGACGACCTGTCGGCCTTGGTAGCCCAGACGCTCAAATCTGCCGACCTTGATGCCAAAGCCGGAAAAATTTTGCATTTGTACCGCCCTAGCCAATGCAGCGCAACGCGTGTGGTCTTGGCTGGCATTGGCGACGGTAGTGCCAAAGAAGTTCGAACGGCCATTGCCTCGGCTGTTGGCGGCGTGAAGGCGCCATCCTTGAAAAAATTGGTGGTGGTGTTTGCCGCTCCCGCCCGTGAAGAGTCGGTGCGCGCGGTCGTACATGCCGTAGCGGATGCGAGCTACACCTACACCCACACCAAGTCCAAGCCAGAACCTCGTAGTTTGACCAAAGTTGTTGTCGCTACCAGCAATGCCACGGAAGTACGAACAACGTTTGAGCGCGCTGCGGCCATTGTTGTTGGTTGCGAGGTTGCCAAAGAGTGGGCGAACCGCCCAGCAAATCACGCAACGCCCACCCACCTTGGAGAAGTTGCGCAGGAGCTGGGCAAAGCGGCCAAATTTTCGTGTGAAGTTTTGGGCCCCAAAGAGGTTGCCAAGCTCGGAATGGGGTCGTTCATGGCGGTTGCCCAGGGATCTGACCAGCCCTTGCGTTTTATCGTCTTGCGCTACAGTGGTACCGCAAAGACCAAGGCACCCGTGGTACTGGTTGGCAAAGGTATTACTTTTGATTGCGGCGGTATTTCCATCAAGCCATCGGCGGACATGGACGAGATGAAATTTGACATGTCCGGCGCCGCCAGCGTTTTAGGTGTTTTTCGCACACTGGCATTGCTGAAACCGTCGATTAATGTGGTGGGCCTGATCGCGTCCTGCGAAAACCTAATCAACGGTAAGGCTGTCAAGCCAGGCGATGTGGTCACAAGTATGAGTGGTCAAACCATTGAGATATTGAATACTGATGCGGAGGGGCGGCTCATTTTGTGTGACGCACTAACCTACGCAGAGCGCTTCAAACCGACTGCAGTGGTGGATATTGCCACCTTGACTGGTGCTTGTGTGGTAGCCCTGGGTGGAGTACGTAGTGGATTGTTTGCGTCAGATGACACGTTAGCGCAAGCCTTGGCCAAGGCCGGGGACGACGCGCAAGATCTGTGCTGGAGAATGCCGCTGGACGATGAATATGCGGACGGCTTGAAAAGTAACTTTGCGGACGTTGCTAACATTGGAGGCCGTGCCGGTGGAGCGATTACTGCAGCTAAGTTTTTACAACGCTTTACGCAGAAATTTCCATGGGCGCACTTGGACATCGCCGGTACCGCATGGAAGAGCGGTACAGCGAAAGGCGCAACTGGACGTCCCGTCGGTCTGTTAGTTGAATATCTGCTCGCTCAAGCGGCTGCGAAGTGACAGAGGTTGCGTTTCATTTTGGAGCGCCAGACAAGATCGCCTATGCCTGCCGGTTACTACGCAAGGCTGTCGGTAGTGGCGCGCAGGTAGTAGTGATTGCAGAACCCGATGTATGTGCGCAGCTGGATTCCGACCTCTGGGCTCTGGCACCAACCGAATTTGTACCCCACTGTTCCGACTCGGCTGCGCAGGCTGTGCTCAGGCACTCGCCCGTCATGCTGACCACCAACCGGGATGTTGTCGCTGCAAGTGGCGATCAGGTTCTTGTTCAACTCGCCCACCCGACACCGCACGGCGCTCAGTCCTTTAGCCGTGTGATCGAATTGGTAAGTCTTGACGAAGGTGACCGCCTGTTGGGCCGGCAGCGCTGGAAATCTTACTTGGCTGCAGGGTTGACTATCACTCGACACGATATTGCGGTGAGGGGGTAATCGGTATGTTGCCACCAAAGAGTCGTCCACGCTTTCTACCGACGCTGACGCAAGTGGTGTCGGAATCAGAACTACTGCACCTCGGCGAGGACATGGAGCGTGATCTGGAGTGTCCGCAGCTCAATGGACACGCCACCAATGTGCAAGACGTGACGGAACTGTTGTTGCCTCAACTCATCCGCGAAATGCGACAGGATTTGCAAGACCATATAGATACCCAGTTGCACCAATTGGAGACAAAGCTACGGGGTGAGTTGGCCGCATTGGCACGGCATCGCTTAGATGACGGACAAATCCCTCCGAACGCCTAGCGGTAGCATCTTAGTCTGGCGAAAATATAAGATTTTTCAAACGCTAAGGGTCGACATGGTTTTACTTAAGCCAAAACTGGGTTATCGTGTTGGGTGTCGGGAATTTTGATTCGCGGTGTTTTTCTTTATTTAATATTTTTGGAGTATCTATGCAATTCAAAGTTAAAAGCACTTTGACCGTTTTGGCTGCGGCGACATTGCTGGTGGCCTGCGGTAAAAAGGAAGAGGCAACGCCAGCTGCAGCGGTAGTAGCGCCTGCTCCTGCTGCTGCCGTGGTCAAGATTGGCCACGTCGGTCCGACGAGCGGCGCAATTGCGCACCTGGGCAAAGATAACGAAAACGGCGCGCGTATGGCCATTGAAGAGCTCAATGCGGCGGGCGTCACCATAGACGGAAAGAAAGTCACACTGGAGCTGATGGCAGAAGACGATGCCGGCGATCCGAAACAGGGTACTGCGGTAGCGCAGAAGCTGGTCGATTCAAAAGTGGCGGGTGTGATTGGTCACTTGAACTCGGGAACTACCATTCCGGCCTCCAAGATCTACAGCGATGCGGGCATTCCCCAGATTTCGCCCTCAGCTACTAACCCCACTTACACACGCCAAGGCTTCAAGACGGCTTTCCGTGTGGTCGCTGACGACACTCAGTTGGGCGGAACTCTGGGCAAATACGCTGTTGGCACGCTCAAGGGTAAGGCCATCGCGGTGATTGACGACCGCACGGCTTACGGCCAAGGCGTTGCAGAAGAATTTACCAAGGCTGTGGAAGCTGCCGGTGGCAAAGTAGTTGCCAAGGAATTCACCACAGACAAAGCTACCGATTTCAACTCCATCCTGACCACCATCAAGGGCAAGAAGCCTGATGTGGTGTTCTTTGGTGGTATGGACGCTGTTGCAGGTCCAATGCTTAAGCAAATGAAGTCGCTTGGCATCAAGGCCAAGTTCATGGGTGGTGATGGTATTTGCTCCACTGAGTTGGCGAAGCTCGCAGGTGATGCACTGGCAGACGACCAATTGTTCTGCGCAGAAGCGGGTGGAGTGGAAGGCGAGGCCAAAGCTGGCATGGACGAATTTAAGACAAAATTCAAGGCCAAGTACAACGCTGATGTGCAAGTGTATGCACCGTATGTTTACGACTCGGTAAAGATCATGGTGGCTGCGATGGTGAAGGCAAATTCTGCAGATCCAGCGAAATACCTACCCGTGTTGGCTGCTACGACCGACTACAAGGGCGTGACCGGCCCAGTCACCTTTGACGAAAAAGGTGACATCAAGAACGGCGCGCTAACACTGAAAACCATCCGTGGAGGCAAGCTGGAAACATTGGCCGTCATTCGCTAATCTTTCCACTTGGCCGACGCAGCGATACGGCTGCAACACGGTCAGTAAAAAGGGCGCCTTGGGCGCCCTTTTTTTCTTGGAAAATTTTGAGTAGCCTATTTGCGCGTAAATACCGGGTTAGAATAGAAGGCGCTGGAGCGGTGGATGAGCGGTTTAAGTCACACGCCTGGAAAGCGTGCGTGGGGTTAAACCCACCGCGGGTTCGAATCCCGCCTGCTCCGCCAGTGATAGAAAAAAACGCGCCTTCGGGCGCGTTTTTCATGGATAAAGCGCAGCTTTGTAGCCAGTTCACTCCGATTTGATTTTGACCATCGTCATGGCCGATGCAATCAAAGCCGAGACCTCGGTCATATTGCCAGGAACGATCAGGGTAGTAGTTGCGTCTGCTGCTACTCGCCCGTACGCTTCCACTGCTTTCTCCGCCACCTTCAATTGCACCGCTTGCTCGCCCCCAGGCTGGCGTATAGCAGCGGCAATGCGTTCAATTGCTTGGGCGGTCGCATCTGCTACGGCGGTGATTGATGCCGCCTGCCCCTGAGCGTTGTTGATAGCTGCCTGCTTTTCACCTTCGGAGCGTGCAATGAACGCCTCGCGTTCGCCGGTCGCAATATTGATTTGTTCTTGACGCCGTCCTTCGGAGGCTGCAATCAATGCACGCTTCCCGCGCTCTGCCGTTATTTGCGCCTGCATCGCGTGCAAAATTTCTTTGGGTGGTGTCAGGTCCTTGATTTCATAGCGCAAGACTTTAACGCCCCAGTTCAACGCAGCTTCGTCAATAGCAGCCACCACTTGTGCGTTGATGATGTCGCGCTCTTCAAACGTTTTATCCAGCTCCAACTTGCCAATCACCGAACGCAGTGAGGTCTGCGCCAACTGCGAGATGGCGACAATATAGTTTGATGAGCCATAGCTGGCGCGCATGGCGTCTGTCACCTGAAAATACAAAATACCGTCGACTTGGAGCTGCGTGTTGTCCCGCGTAATGCAGACCTGGCTAGCGATGTCCAGCGGAATTTCCTTCAATACATGTTTGTATGCGACCTTGTCGACAAAGGGAACCAAAATTGTTAGACCCGGGGTCAGTGTGCTGTGGTATTTGCCCAGGCGTTCAACAATCCAAGCGTGCTGCTGAGGTACGACTTTGACCGACTTCGTGATGAAAATTACAGCGACTATGAGTAAAATTAGAGCGAGTTCCATGATGTACCTTTGGTAAATTTATGTTTTGTCGACCAGCAGGCGGCTGCCGATTAGTTCTGCTACTCGGTGTAAACCTGCACTGGGTATGACGCCTGATCGGTGAACGGCAGTCCATTCGGCACCACGGTATTTCACCTTGGCAGTTCCGTCTGCTTGCCATTGTTGGACATCTACAGTGCCGCCAATGTCTAGGTTGGCATTGAAATTTGCTTGCGCGCTAGCCCCCAACCGTTTGCGCGCTTGTAAACCGTGCCAAAGTCCCACGGCACCCGCGCCAACAGCCGCGGCTGCAATCATTTGATAAGTTGCAGAGAGTCCAGCGTGCGCCGCAAGGGCTCCGGCGCTCACCCCAATTGCAACCATCAATAAATAGAACGTGCCAGTAGTCAGCTCGAGGGCGACTAGCACCCCGGCAATAAGCCACCAGATCGTAGATTCGGCCATGTAGTCCTCCTGTTGTGTTGACGACGCCACATTGTGTGGCCAAATGGTTTGCACGATCCAAGCTTTGCCGCAATAAGTCCTTACACTTCGCGGCTGTTTTCTTTTTTTGTCCCGCCGCAGGAGCACCCCATGAAGTTTCGCTTTCCCATCATCATCATTGACGAGGATTTTCGCTCGGAAAATACGTCAGGTTTGGGTATTCGTGCACTGGCGCAGGCTATCGAGTCCGAGGGCTTTGAAATCTTGGGTGTCACAAGCTATGGCGATCTGTCTCAATTTGCCCAGCAGCAATCACGCGCGAGCGCGTTCATTTTGTCAATTGACGACGAGGAATTCACACCTGGCCCGGACTTGGATCCTGCGGTGCTGAACTTGCGCCATTTCATTGAAGAAGTGCGCCGTAAAAATCTGGACGTACCTATCTACGTCTACGGCGAGACCAAGACCAGCCGCCATATTCCCAATGACATTTTGCGTGAGTTGCATGGCTTTATCCACATGTTCGAGGACACCCCAGAGTTTGTGGCGCGCCACATCATCCGCGAAGCAAAGAGCTATCTCGAAGGCGTGCAACCACCCTTTTTCAAGGCCTTGCTGGACTACGCGGAGGATGGTTCCTACTCTTGGCACTGTCCAGGGCACTCTGGCGGGGTAGCTTTTTTGAAAAGCCCGGTGGGTCAGATGTTTCACCAGTTCTTTGGCGAAAATATGTTGCGGGCAGACGTTTGCAATGCGGTTGAGGAATTGGGCCAACTACTCGACCACAACGGCGCTATCGGCGCCAGTGAGCGCAATGCGGCGCGGATCTTTAACGCTGACCATTGCTTCTTCGTAACCAATGGGACCAGCACCAGTAACAAAATGGTCTGGCATCACACCGTTGCGCCAGGGGACGTTGTCGTGGTGGATCGCAATTGCCACAAGTCGATACTGCATTCCATCATCATGACGGGCGCAGTACCGGTATTTTTAAAGCCGACACGCAACCACTTCGGCATCATTGGCCCCATCCCTAAAGAAGAGTTTGAGCCGTCAGCGATCCAAGCCAAGATTAAGGCCAACCCGCTGTTAAAGGGTGTTGATGCAAAAAAGGTAAAGCCCCGGGTGATGACTATCACGCAGTCAACCTACGACGGAGTACTTTACAACACCGAGACCATCAAAGGCATGCTCGATGGCTACGTAGAAAATCTACATTTTGATGAGGCATGGCTGCCACATGCGGCATTCCATCCGTTCTACGGAACGTACCACTCGATGGGTAAGAGCCGGCCACGCCCCAAGCACGCCATGGTGTACGCCACCCAGTCCATCCACAAGCTATTGGCTGGAATCAGCCAGGCCAGCCATGTGCTGGTTCAGGATTCGCAGACGGTCAAACTAGACAGGCCGCTATTCAATGAAGCCTACTTGATGCATACCAGCACCAGCCCACAGTACAGCATCATCGCCAGTTGCGACGTCGCAGCTGCCATGATGGAACCACCCGGTGGCACAGCGCTGGTGGAGGAAAGTATTGCGGAGGCTCTGGATTTTCGTCGTGCCATGCGCAAAGTCGACGAGGAGTACGGTGCCGACTGGTGGTTCAAAGTCTGGGGACCAGACAAGTTGGCTGATGAAGGTATTGGCCGTGCAACCGATTGGGTACTCAAAGGCGAGTCCAAGAGCGCCAAGGCCAACTGGCACGGTTTTGGCAAGATGGCAGCTGGCTTCAATATGCTCGACCCCATCAAGGCCACCATCGTGACGCCGGGCATGGATTTAAACGGCAAGTTTGCAAAGACCGGAATTCCCGCAAGCATCGTCACCAAGTTCCTGGCCGAGCATGGTGTGGTAGTTGAGAAGACGGGCCTGTACAGTTTCTTCATCCTGTTCACCATCGGTATTACCAAAGGCCGCTGGAACAGCATGCTGACGGCACTGCAACAGTTCAAAGACGACTACGACAAGAACCAACCCATGTGGCGCATTCTCCCGGAATTTTGTCAAAAATTCCCGCGGTACGAGAAGATGGGTTTGGCCGACTTGTGCCAGCACCTGCATGCCCTTTATGCCAAATACGACATCGCCCGACTAACCACTGACATGTATTTGAGCGACTTAACGCCAGCTATGAAGCCCAGTGACGCCTACGCCCATATCGCATTGCGAAAGACAGAACGGGTTGAGATTGACAAGCTCGAGGGTCGAATCACGGTGGGATTGGTGACACCATACCCACCGGGTATCCCCCTGCTGATACCGGGCGAGGTGTTCAACAAAAAGATCGTGGATTACCTCAAGTTTTCACGCGAGTTCAATACGCAATGCCCTGGGTTCGAAACCGACATCCACGGATTGGTAGAGGACATAGATGCGGCCGGTAAGAAACACTATTTTGCCGACTGCGTCAAAGAATAATACTGCAATCAAAACGCTATGATTTTCATAGCGCCTCCATTAAGTAATACGCGGGGCTGCAGCCTCCTTTTGAATCATTTAGCCCGCAGCAGGCCCCATTGTGACACCCATAGTGCGGCTGTAGCCCCCGTCCACGAAGGTGATCTCGGCGGTAACACCGCTGGCCAAATCGCTGAGTAAAAATGCAGCCACGTTGCCTACATCTTCTGTGGTCACATTCCGACGTATGGGGGATGCATCTGCCACCATATGCAACAGCTTGCCGAAGTCCTTGATGCCGCTGGCGGCCAGGGTCTTGATGGGGCCAGCGCTGATACCGTTCACGCGAATCGCGCGACCGTCCGAGGTGCGCCCTACGGCCTCAGCCAAGTAGCGCACCGAGGACTCCAGCGCCGCTTTGGCTAATCCCATGGTGTTGTAGTTAGGGATAATGCGGTCAGCGCCCAGGTAGCTCAGCGTAAGTAACGCAGATTTATCCCTGAGATAAGGTAGTGCCGCTTTAGCCATGGCTGGAAAGCTGTAAGCACTGATATCGTGGGCGATACGAAATCCCTCACGGCTCAATCCATCGAGAAAATTGCCTGCAATAGCCTCGCGTGGCGCGAAGCCAATACTATGGACAAATCCATCGAATTGAGGCCAATGGGATGATAAATCGGTGAATAGTTGGTCGATTTGCTGGTCAACACCCACATCACAGTCGAAGACGAGCGTGGAGTCGAAATCAGCAGCGAATTCAGTGATGCGGTCTTTAAAACGCTCGCCGACATAACTGAACGCCAATTCAGCACCTTGAGCACGGCAGGCCTTTGCTATGCCATAGGCAATTGAACGATTGCTCAAAACCCCGGTAATCAACAACCGCTTTCCTGTTAAAAAACCCATTTCATCCTCGTCTTGGTTATTAAAAGTTCCAAGAATTGTCGCATGGCACCTAAAGTATTCAATTTTTGATCCTCATTGCAATATTTCCTTAAGAATCAAGGCTCTTAGCACTACTTTAGAGTACAATCTGCGCTCACGACCAAACGGGCGGGTATTTACCGCCCGTTTTTTTTGGGCGATTGTTTTTGAGTGGACTGAAACGACGTGGCGCTGCAGCAAATAGTAGAGCAAACCGTAAGCGGTTTGGGTTATGACCTAGTAGAGATTGACCGCTCTGCCGGCGGCTTGCTGCGCATCACGATTGATCTGCCTTGGACAGTGCCTCAAGCGGGTGTTGCACCAATAGAGCAGTTCATTACCGTAGAAGATTGCGAAAAGGTGACCCGCCAGCTGCAGTTTGCACTGGAAGTCGACGGAGCGGAATACAGCCGCCTAGAGGTGTCGTCACCTGGTATCGACAGACCTCTGCGCCATGTGCAGGATTTTGAGCGCTTTGTGGGCCATACCGTGGACATCACACTGAAAGCGCCGATGGGCTTGGCAGCAGCAGGGCAGGTGCACGCTAGCCGAAAAAAGTTTCGCGGCGAGTTGGAAAAGATTGTGGATAAAGATGGCGCAGTTGGATGGCAAATCGTCTGGTCGGATGCCCCACTGGTCAAGCCGGGACAGCGCGTAAGCAAGAAGCGCGAGGCACCACCGGTCCAGGCGCTAGGGTTTATTTTCGACGAGTTGCGTGAGGCGCGCTTGGCGCCTATTGTGAGCTTTAGAGGCCGCGGCAACGCCGCTGGTTCAGAGCCTGATGTAGCCGAGTAGTTGAGATATAGGTTGTTGGGTTTTTAGGTTTCATTGAATAGAGTGTTCAGGAGAGTGAAGGCATGAATCGCGAACTTTTGATGTTGGTAGAAGCAATTTCACGTGAAAAAAACGTGGAGCGTGATGTGGTGTTGGGCGCCGTTGAGGCCGCTTTGGCACAGGCCACTAAAAAGCTGTACCCCGGCGAAGTGGATATCCGCGTAGCCTTGGACCGCGACAGCGGTAACTACGAGACTTTCCGCCGCTGGCACGTCGTTCCCGATGAAGCCGGTCTGCAATTGCCTGATCAAGAGATTTTGTTGTTTGAAGCCAAAGAGCAGATCGCAGACATCGAGGTCGATGAGTACATTGAGGAATCGGTTGAGTCAGTGCCCATCGGTCGTATTGGCGCCATGGCGGCAAAGCAGGTCATTCTGCAAAAGATCCGTGACGCTGAGCGCGAAATGCTCCTCAATGAATTTATGTCCCGGGGTGACAATATCTTTGTCGGCACCGTCAAGCGCATGGACAAGGGTGACATCATTGTCGAATCCGGTCGCGTCGAAGGTCGCCTGCGTCGTGGTGAGATGATTCCCAAAGAGAACTTGCGCACCGGTGATCGTGTTCGCGCCATGATCATGGAAGTGGATCTGACTCTGCGTGGCGCACCCATCGTGTTGTCGCGCTCCGCGCCGGAGTTCATGATCGAGCTCTTCCGACAAGAAGTGCCAGAAATTGAACAAGGTCTGCTCGAGATCAAGTCTTGCGCTCGAGACCCAGGTTCGCGCGCCAAGATCGCTGTTTTGTCGCATGACAAGCGCGTCGACCCTATTGGCACTTGTGTCGGAGTGCGCGGCACCCGCGTCAACGGCGTGACGAATGAATTGGCGGGTGAGCGTGTTGACATTGTGCTGTGGAGCGAAGATCCGGCACAGTTCGTCATCGGCGCTTTAGCGCCTGCGAATGTGTCATCCATCGTGGTCGACGAGGAGCGCCACGCGATGGACGTGGTGGTTGACGATGAAAATCTGGCGATTGCTATTGGCCGTGGCGGGCAGAATGTTCGTCTTGCAGCAGAGCTAACAGGCTGGAAAATTAACATAATGGATGCTGCAGAATCTGCTCAAAAGGCTGCAGTGGAGACGGATTCTGGCCGCAAGCTGTTCATGGAAAAGCTTGATGTTGATGAAGAAATCGCTGACATTCTGATCGCCGAAGGCTTCACCAGTCTGGAAGAAGTGGCTTACGTGCCATTGCAAGAAATGCTGGAAATCGAAAGCTTTGACGAAGACACCGTTAATGAGTTGCGCAACCGCGCCAAGGATGCTCTATTGACGATGGAGATTGCCCATGAAGAAAGCGTTGAAGAAGTCTCACAAGACCTACGCGATCTGGAAGGGCTGACGCCGGAGTTGATTGGCAAGTTGGCCGATGGTGGCGTGCACACGCGCGATGAACTGGCCGACCTTGCCGTCGACGAGCTCACCGATATTACGGGCCAGTCTGCGGACGACGCCAAGACCCTGATCATGAAGGCACGCGAACATTGGTTTACCAATGAAGCTGCTTCTCAAGAGTAATGGTTATGACACATAAGATTCAGTAAAGGCGAATCCAGCCCACAGGGCTGCTTGCGCCGACGCCAAAGGTTACACAACAAATGTCCAGTACGACTGTCGCCGAGTTCGCAAACGAACTCAAAAAATCTACCGATACCCTGCTTGAGCAGCTGAAGTCTGCCGGAGTGGCAAAGTCCTCCGCGTCAGATGTTCTGACGGATACCGACAAGCACAGCTTGCTCGGCTATTTGCAAAGCAGCCATGGCACGGCTAGCGTTGAGCGCAAGAAGATCACTTTGGTCAAAAAGCAGACCACAGAAATCAAGCAAGCGGATGCTACCGGCAAGGCGCGCACCATTCAGGTGGAAGTGCGGAAGAAACGGACTTTTGTACGGCGAGACGACGGCAGTGATGCGGTATCCGAGAATGCTGACTCTGAAGTAATGTTGGCTGAGCCAAGCGCTCCAGTCATCGACAATGCTGAGCTGATTCGCCGCGAAGAAGAAGCGCGCCACCAGGCTGAATTTATTCGCCGCCAGGAAGAAGAGTTAGCGCAACGGCGGTTGGACCGCGAAGCCCAGGAAGCCCGTGAGCGGGATATCGCTGAAAAGGCCGCCGCAGAGGCCGCAGTTGCCAAACAAAAAGCGGCCGAGGCGCCCCCTGCGACTAACCGGCCCACAGACGACGTTAAGGCTATTGCAGCCAAGGCAGCCGAAGCCGAAGCGGTGCGTCAAGCCGAAGCTACTCGGCAAATGGCAGTGGAGTCTTCCAAAGCTAAGGCTGCTGAGGAAGTTGCCCGGGCAGCCGATTTAGGTGAACGCCGGCGCAAGGCGGAAGCCGAAGCCGCCGCTATTCGATCGATGATGGCGACACCCAAAAAAGTATTGGTTGCAAAAAAGCCAGAAGAGCCAAAGCCGGCGGACAAAACCGCAATCAAAGGCACGTTGCATAAACCTGCTGCAGGGTCTATAGCCGCCAAGCCTGCTGTTGGAGCGGGTGCGGGCACAGGCGCTGCGGGAGCCGGCAAAGAGGTGAAATCTGCCAAGCTGTCCAGCAGCTGGGCGGGCGATCCAGCCAAGAAGAAAGAACTCAAAACTCGTGGAGATACTGGCGCAGGTGCGGGTCGTTCGACCAACTGGCGTAGTGGGCCCCGTGGCCGCCGAGGCAGCAATGATCGCGGCCATGACCACCAGCCGATGTCAGCGCCGGTGGAGGCACGCGTCCTAGAGGTCCACGTACCCGAAACAATTACAGTTGCCGAATTGGCGCACAAGATGGCTGTCAAGGCGTCTGAAGTGATCAAGCAGTTGATGAAACTTGGCCAAATGGTCACCATCAACCAACCACTGGACCAAGACACCGCCATGATTTTGGTGGAAGAGTTAGGCCATAAGGCTGTGGTGGCCGCTCTGGATGATGCCGAAGCGTTCACCGATGACGAAGTGCAGCAACAACAGGCGGAAAGTTTGCCACGCGCGCCTGTTGTGACGGTCATGGGCCACGTGGACCACGGCAAGACATCGCTGTTGGACTACATTCGCCGTGCCAAAGTGGCTTCGGGTGAAGCCGGTGGTATCACCCAGCACATTGGTGCTTATCACGTGGAAACGCCGCGCGGTATGGTATCTTTTCTGGATACACCGGGCCATGAGGCTTTCTCGGCGATGCGCGCCCGTGGAGCGAATGCCACTGACATTGTGATTCTGGTGGTCGCCGCCGATGACGGTGTGATGCCCCAGACCAAGGAAGCTATCAAGCACGCCAAGGCAGCAGGTGTTCCTATCGTCGTGGCCATCAACAAAATTGACAAACCCGACTCGAATCCCGAGCGCGTGAAAAACGAGCTGGTGGTGGAGGAAGTGATTCCTGAAGAGTTTGGTGGCAATTCACCCTTCGTGGCTGTTTCGGCCAAGACGGGGCAGGGCATTGACGAGCTGCTGGAGCAAGTACTGCTTCAAGCCGAAGTGCTGGAGTTGCGTGCCCCGGTGAATGCCATGGCTAAGGGCCTTGTGATCGAAGCACGTCTCGACAAGGGTCGCGGTCCTGTCGCTACTATTTTGGTTCAGTCCGGTACGCTTAAAACTGGCGACGTAGTGCTGGCCGGCCAGACGTATGGACGCGTGCGCGCCATGCTGGACGAGAACGGCAAAGCTATCAAATCTGCAGGGCCTTCGATTCCAGTCGAAATCCAAGGCTTGACGGAAGTGCCGCAGGCTGGCGACGAATTCATGGTGCTGGCCGACGAGCGCCGAGCCCGCGAGATTGCCACCTACCGCGCCGGTAAATTCCGCAACACCAAGCTGGCAAAAATGCAGGCCGCCAAGCTCGAAAATATGTTTACTGACATTAACGCTGGCGAGGTCAAGTTGGTGCCGATCATCGTCAAGGCAGACGTGCAGGGTTCACAAGAGGCTTTGGCTCAGTCGCTGCTTAAGCTATCGACGGAAGAGATCAAGGTGCAAATGGTGTACACCGCTGTGGGTGCCATTAGCGAGTCCGATATCAACTTGGCGATTGCCTCCAAGGCTGTCGTTATCGGGTTTAACACACGTGCCGACGCTGGCGCACGCAAGTTGGCCGAGAACAATGGTGTGGACATCCGCTACTACGACATCATTTACGACGCCGTAGATGACCTGAAGCTGGCGATGTCGGGCATGCTGACGCCGGACAAAAAGGAAGAAGTCATTGGTACCGCCGAGATCCGTCAGGTTCTCAAGGTCTCCAAAATCGGCTCCATCGCAGGTTGTATGGTGACCTCGGGTGTGGTGCGGCGCACCGCCAAGCTCCGATTGCTGCGCGGCAATGTAGTCATCTATACCGGCGAATTGGACTCGCTCAAGCGTTTCAAAGACGATGCGAAAGAAGTTAAGGAGAGCTTCGAGTGCGGCTTGACCGTCAAGAACTACAACGACATCCAAGAGGGTGATGCGCTGGAGTTCTTCGAAATTCGCGAAATCGCGCGTACCTTGTAATCGAAGTAGGCATTGGAATTGGCACTGTGAGCGATGGTACGTAAGAAGTCTTCCACCCCCAACCGCGGTTTTCGCGTGGCCGATCAGATCCAACGGGATTTGACCGAGCTGATTGCGCGCGAACTCAAAGACCCTCGGGTCGGCATGGTGACCATTCAAGCGGTTGAAGTGACGCCAGATTATGCGCATGCCAAAGTGTTTTTCAGCCTCTTGGTGGGCAATCCGGTGGAGTGTGAAGCGGGCTTGAATCAGGCTGCGGGTTTTTTGCGTTCAGGTTTGTTCAAGCGTTTGCACATCCATACGGTGCCCACTTTGCACTTTCAGTTTGACCGCACCACCGAGAAGGCTGCCGATATGAATGCGCTAATTGCGCAGGCGGTGGCTTCACGGTCGAAGAACGAGGACTGATATGGGTGATGCGCCACGTGCACGGGTTGCCAGGCGCCCCGTCCACGGGGTGCTGTTATTGGATAAGCCCATTGGGTTGTCGAGTAACCAAGCATTACAAAAGGCCAAGTGGCTATTGCGGGCCGAGAAGGCGGGACACACGGGCACGCTGGACCCGCTGGCAACAGGTGTATTACCTTTGTGTTTTGGTGCGGCAACCAAGTTCAGCCAGATGCATCTGAACGCTGACAAGTCTTACGAGGCAGTGGCACGTTTGGGTGTGAAGACCAGTACGGCCGATGCAGAAGGCGATGTGATTTCCATTCGCGCGGTGCAGGTCACGTCCGCGCAATTGCAAGCGGCTATAGCTGCGTTGACGGGGCCCATTCGGCAGATTCCGCCCATGCACAGTGCCTTAAAAAAGGATGGCAAGGCGCTATACGAGTACGCGAGGGCGGGGATTGAGGTGGAGCGCACAGCGCGGGACGTAACGATATTTGAACTGAGAGTGCTCTCGGCCCAATTAGAGTCCCTTGTGCCAACAATTAAGTTGGTAGTGACATGCAGTAAGGGGACTTACATACGCACCCTAGGGGAAGATCTGGGAGAGGCTCTGGGATGTGGTGCGCACTTGATTGCGTTGCGCCGCACCCAGACAGGTAATTTTGTTGAAGGCCAGTGCGTGACGCTGGAGGCTCTAGAGGCCATGTCTGAGGAGCAACGTCTCGCATGTCTTTTGCCGACGGACGCTTTGCTGCCAGACCATGTGCGTGTCACATTGGACAGTGAGAATACAGGACGTTTTTTGAGTGGAATGCGCAGACGCGGCGACTGGCCGGACGCAGACAACGTGGCGGTGTACGCCGCAGAGCCAAGGGCTTTGCTGGGTACAGGCCACGTTAAGGCCGGTGAATTGATACCCGGGCGGCTTTTAAGCCCAGCCGAGGTGCATCAGTCGTCGGAACAAATGGAACCGCGGTAGATAAACCGCAGTAGAAATTGAAATCGTTGACAGAAAGTGAACCATGAGTACCAAGCAAATCCGTAATATCGCCATCATCGCCCACGTTGATCATGGCAAGACCACCATGGTCGACCAACTGCTGCGCCAGTCTGGTACCTTCGCTGAGCACGAAAAAGTGGTCGACACCGTGATGGACAACAACGCCATTGAAAAAGAGCGTGGCATCACGATTTTGGCCAAAAACTGCGCGGTGACTTGGGAAGGAACCCACATCAACATCGTCGACACCCCCGGACACGCGGACTTTGGCGGCGAAGTGGAACGTGCGCTGTCAATGGTGGATGGTGTGGTGCTGTTGATCGATGCCCAAGAAGGCCCCATGCCTCAGACCCGCTTCGTGACCAAAAAGGCACTGGCGCTGGGTCTGAAACCCATCCTCGTGGTGAACAAGGTGGACAAGCCAGGTGCGCGTCCGGACTTCGTGGTCAATGCGGCTTTCGATTTATTTGACAAGCTCGGCGCGACCGATGAGCAACTTGATTTTCCGGTGGTGTACGCCTCGGGCATCAACGGTTGGTCTTCACTGGTAGAAGGAGAGCAGGGTGAGCAGTGGGGCCCCGATATGTCGGCTTTGTTCAATACCGTGCTGAAGCACGTGCCGGCGCAAACGGGTGACCCAGAGGCACCATTGCAATTGCAAATTTCTGCGCTCGATTTCTCGACGTTTGTCGGTCGTATTGGCGTGGGACGCATCAGCCAGGGCACGATCAAGCCCATGATGGATGTGGTTGTTATGGAAGGCTTGGATGGTAAGCCTGTGAAGGGCCGCATCAACCAAGTGCTGACATTCCAAGGCTTGGAGCGCGTTCAGGCGACGGAGGCCGGTCCAGGAGAAATCGTGCTGATCAACGGTATCACCGACATTGGAATTGGCGTAACGCTGACCGACCCAGTGAACCCCGCACCCTTGCCGATGCTGAAGGTGGATGAGCCGACGCTCACCATGAATTTTTGTGTCAACAACAGCCCCTTGGCGGGCCGTGAAGGCAAGTACGTTACCAGCCGCCAAATCTGGGACCGTCTGCAAAAAGAGCTGCAGCACAACGTTGCTTTGCGCGTCAAGGAGACCGACGAGGAAGGTATTTTCGAAGTCATGGGTCGCGGCGAATTGCACTTGACCATCTTGCTGGAAAACATGCGCCGCGAAGGCTACGAGCTGGCAGTCTCCAAGCCACGTGTTGTGATGAAAGAAGTCAACGGCGAGAAGCATGAGCCTATTGAGTTGGTCACTGCCGACATCGAAGAACAGCACCAAGGCGGCGTAATGCAAGCACTGGGTGAGCGCAAGGGTGATCTGGTCAACATGGAGCCGGACGGCCGTGGTCGCGTGCGCTTGGAATACCGTATTCCAGCGCGCGGATTGATCGGTTTTACCAACGAGTTCTTGAACTTGACCCGTGGTTCAGGCCTGATCTCCAACATCTTTGACAGCTATGAGGCGCACAAAGGTGATATCGGCGGCCGTAAAAATGGCGTCTTGATCTCGATGGACGCAGGCGAAATATTCACCTACGCCTTGGGCAAGTTGGATGACCGTGGGCGCATGTTCGTCAAGGCCAACGATCCGGTATACGAAGGCATGATTGTGGGTATCCACAGCCGTGACAACGATCTGGTGGTAAACGCCACCCGTACCAAGCAGCTCACCAACTTCCGTGTTAGCGGCAAGGAAGATGCAATCAAAATCACTCCGCCTATTGAATGTACGTTGGAATACGGCGTGGAGTTTATTGAAGACGACGAGTTGGTGGAAATCACACCGAAATCGATTCGTCTGCGCAAGCGTCACCTGACCGAGAGCGAGCGCAAACGCGCCGGCCGCAACTAAGCGCCCTCCCGTGAGGCGGCTTACGGCTGCCTCACACTGCCTCGGGGTCTCTGGTACCACTGGCCATCAACCAGCCCCGTTGGCCCGGCCGCGCCGTGTTCACCCCTCGACCACTAGCGTTCGCAGACTCGGCGCTACGGGTCTTTTAGATGGCTCAGCAGAAGGACAACACCATGATTCGACACTGCAATGAAGTCACCACTGAAGTAGTGGGTGCGATCGGGCAGATAACGCTCAACCGCCCCAAGGCACTGAACGCCTTGTCACTGCCCATGGTGCAGGCCCTGCTGGACACGTTGTTGTCCTGGAAAGACGATGCGAACGTCGTCGGTGTGGCGATCCGCGGTACGAACAAAGCGGGGCAACCTGGCACGCCTGAGGCGCTGTTCGGTAGCTTTTGCGCTGGGGGCGACATTCGGTTCTTCCACCAAGCAGCGATCGATGGCAGTGCTGATCTGGATCGCTTTTTCACCGACGAATACACCCTCAACCACCTAATTCACAATTACCCAAAGCCCTACATAGCGTTCATGGATGGAATTGTCATGGGCGGGGGAATGGGCATCAGCCAAGGCGCGCGACTGAGGATAGTGACCGACAAGACGAAAATGGCTATGCCTGAAACTGGTATCGGCCTTTTTCCGGATGTGGGTGGTGGCTACTTTTTGAGCCGTTGCCCTGGCCGCGCGGGTGAGTACCTTGCGCTGACCGGAGACGCCATTGGCGGCGCACAAGCAGTCGCTTGGAGCTTGGCCGACATTTGCGTTGCTGCTACCGAGCTTCCAACCATCTGGGCAGAACTACAAACACTGGCATCAGCCGAGCAGCTCACCCGTTGGATTGCTACTAAATTGATAGCTACTTCGTTAGATTCCACCCGGGCTCCGGCCTTATTTGATGCTGAAATGGAGTCCGCTTTTGCCTCTGAGAGCATGTCTGGCATCCTGGCGGCGTTGGACGCCGCGTCTGGCGATTTGGCCCACACGGCGGCCAACACATTGCGCCAACGTAGCCCCTTGATGTTGCATGTGGTGCTTGAGCAGGTGCGCCGGGCGCGCAGCATGTCTTTGGCCGACGATTTGCGCATGGAGCGCGACCTGGTGCAGCATTGTTTCTACACAACCCACCTGGCCCGGTCAGGCGCAAGCAGCGAGACCGTAGAGGGTATTCGCGCGCTGGCTGTGGACAAAGATCACCAACCGCGTTGGAATCCCGCAAGCATTGATCAGATCACGCAAGCCATGGTAGAGCCCTTCTTCGTAAGCCCCTGGCCTACGGGCGCCCATCCGCTTAAAGATTTGGTTTGACGCCGCTTAGCGGTTGACCAAGGCATGGCAGCGCCGGAAAGCTACCGCAAATATCAACTGCGGTGTACTTTCATCGCCCGCTCGACCTCGCGCTTACCCTCGCGCTCTTTCACAGTGTCGCGTTTGTCATGCTCAGCTTTGCCCTTGGCCAGAGCGATTTCGCATTTCACTTTTCCTTCTTTCCAGTGCAGGTTAATGGGCACCAGGGTGTAGCCCTTTTGTTCAACTTTGGCGATCAGGCGTTGAATTTGCTCCTTGTGCATGAGTAGTTTCTTGGTCCGCACATTGTCTGGGTTGACATGGGTGGAAGCCGTATGCAAGGGGTTTATTTGCAGACCAATAATGAACAACTCGCCACCGCGAATGACCACATAGCCGTCGGTGAGTTGGACTTTGCCTTCGCGCAGGGACTTGACCTCCCAACCCTCCAGCACCAGACCGGCTTCAAAACGCTCCTCGAAGAAGTAATTGAACGCGGCCTTCTTGTTGTCGGCAATACGGGTGTTGATAGCAGGTTTCTTGGCCATGGGACTCAAATGGGGATGACAGACGGGAATGGAAGCAGGGCGCTACACGCAATGAGGTTAGCTTGTCTACAATCCCGCGCAGACCTCCATTCTATGAAAACCGTTCACAAGTCCGTTTTAATCTGGTACAGCCCGCAAGAAATGTATGTGTTGGTCACCGATGTGAAGCAATACGCAGCCTTCCTTCCCTGGTGTGACCACGCCAAAGTGCTGGAGACTACCGACACGGGAATGCTGGCCGAAGTTGGCATCTCCTTTGGGGGAGTGCGTCAAACCTTCACTACACGCAATACCCATCGCGCACCAGATCGCGTCGACATCGAACTGGTGAACGGTCCATTTTCCAAGTTGCACGGGCAGTGGGATTTTTTGCCGGTGGGTGACGGCTCACAGCGGGCGTGCAGGGTCGAACTCAATTTGACCTATGGTTTTGACAACGCTACGTTGGGCAAGTTGGTGGGCCCAGTGTTTGACAAGATTGCCGGGAACCTGGTCGACGCATTTGTGAAGCGGGCACAGCAAGTCTACGGGGCTTGAAATGACGTTCAACGTCGTCTTGCTGGTCGCCTTGGCTCCCCGTTCGGTGCAGGAGTGCACACTGGCTGTCGAGGAAGGCACCACGGCTGGCCAAGCACTCAAGCACAGTGCGCTGGTGCAGTCTTTGCCTTCTGCGCAGCTGGAAACTTTGGAGTTTGCGATTTGGGGACGGAAGGTCCCCGCTAATTACGTATTGCGCGTCCACGACAGACTGGAGCTACTGCGGCCGCTATTGGTTGATCCCAAAGTAGCCAGACGGGAGCGTTTCGCGCACCAGGGCGCAAAAAAAGCGGGTCTGTTTAAGACCCGCCGCGCCGGTGGAAAAGCCGGTTACTAAATTTTCCGGCTGACGGTTTCTGCTACGAGCAGTTGGCGGACAACAATGCTTGAATACGCTTGGCCTCCGCTGCGCGAGCGGATTCGTCGAACACTTCTCGTTCGCCGGCCGTATTTACGCGCCCAATGCGAACGCCAGAATCCAAGGTTGCCTTCGCCTGCTTGGCTGACGCACAGTTTTCAATCTTGGCCTTGGCAACCTTCTCGTCTTCAGCCTTCTTGTTGGCCGCCTCTGCATCTGCAGCTTGCTTCCTCTTGGCTTCGAGTTCGTTGTCAGTCCCGGTGATTTTGGAGCCCTTGGCCTCTTTAGTAGGCGCACCCGCACCGCTGGCGGGCGTTGTCAAGCTCGCGACTTCTGTGTCAGCCGTAGGCGCTGGCTGTGGGGAGCGGTTTCCCGGTCGCTTCAAAATATTTCTATCCAAAATATCAACCGGTGGCGCGCGGTCGCTGAAGACCTTGCGGCCGTCTTTGTCCAGCCATTGCCACTGTGCGGCAGCCAGGGTGCATACACCCAACAAACCCAACGTGAAGAGGTTTTTAAGCAGTTTCATGGCTCCAGTGTAGCTGCGGTTGCCCGGGCCTGCGAGGGTACAATCCGCCATTTGGAGCTTTGACAATGCGCCTCCTCGGCAAAGCGCTCACCTTCGACGATGTTTTGTTGGTGCCAGCGTACTCCCAGGTCCTTCCCAAGGACACGTCGCTTGCGACCCGTTTCTCCCGCAATATTGCCCTGAATTTGCCGCTCGTGTCCGCCGCTATGGATACGGTTACCGAGGCGCGCCTAGCAATTGCCATTGCACAAGAGGGCGGTATCGGTATCGTGCACAAAAATCTGACCGCGGCTGAGCAGGCTGCCCAGGTATCCAAGGTCAAACGCTACGAATCCGGCGTGTTGCGCGACCCCGTCGTCATTACTCCGCAGCACACAGTGCGCCAAGTGATGGTGTTGTCTGACCAGTTGGGCGTCTCGGGCTTCCCGGTCTGCGATGGCGGCAAGGTGGTTGGCATTGTGACCGGACGAGATTTGCGTTTTGAAACACGCTACGACCAACCGGTGAGCGAAATCATGACCCCACGCGAGAAGCTGGTCACGGTGCCCGACGGCACGACCCTGCTGGAGGCCAAAGCGCTACTGAATAAGTTCAAGCTGGAGCGGCTGCTGGTGGTCAACGATGCTTTTGAGCTTAAGGGGCTGATCACCGTCAAAGACATCACCAAACAAACCAGCTTCCCCAATGCTGCGCGCGACGCCCATGGCAAGTTGCGCGTAGGTGCGGCTGTGGGGGTGGGTGAGGGCACGGAGGAGCGTGTTGAATTGCTGGTGCGAGCCGGCGTGGATGCCATTGTGGTGGACACCGCGCACGGTCACAGCCATGGCGTCATTGAGCGCGTGCGCTGGGTCAAAAAGAATTACCCACAGATTGATGTGGTAGGCGGAAACATTGCCACCGGCGCAGCCGCGCTGGCGCTGGTGGAAGCCGGCGCTGACGCTGTCAAAGTGGGCATAGGCCCAGGCTCCATTTGCACGACCCGCATCGTGGCTGGTGTGGGCGTGCCCCAAATTATGGCCATCGATAGTGTGGCTACCGCCCTGCGCGGCACTGGTGTGCCGTTGATCGCCGACGGTGGCATTCGCTACAGTGGTGATATTGCCAAAGCTATCGCGGCAGGCGCCAGCACAGTCATGATGGGCGGTATGTTCGCCGGCACCGAAGAGGCACCGGGCGAAGTCATTTTGTTCCAGGGCCGCAGCTACAAAAGCTACCGTGGCATGGGTTCTATCGGCGCCATGCAACAGGGCAGTGCAGACCGGTATTTCCAAGAGTCCAGCTCCGGTAACCCCAACGCTGACAAATTGGTACCCGAAGGCATCGAGGGGCGGGTGCCGTACAAAGGCTCGATGGTTTCGATCGTGTTCCAAATGGCTGGCGGCATTCGCGCCAGCATGGGCTACTGCGGTTGCCCCACGATTACAGACATGCAAGAGAAAGCCGAGTTTGTAGAGATCACCACGGCCGGCATCCGCGAGAGCCATGTGCACGACGTGCAAATCACCAAAGAGGCGCCCAATTACCGTGCCGACTGACCCAGCCTTGGGCGCCAGCACCCCCACAGCTCTGGCTGTGGGGCGGCCCGCGGCGATGCGCTTCATCATGATCGCGGTGTTAATCGACATGATTTCGATTGGTCTCATGATCCCGGTGTTGCCCCTCATAGTGGGGCAGTTCACCCAGTCGCAGTCGGACCACGCGTTTTGGTACGGCGCAGTTACTTTTGCGTTTGGCATTGCCAATTTTTTTGGCTCACCTATTCTGGGCTCGTTGTCGGACCGCTTCGGGCGCCGCCCGGTGCTGCTGATAGGGTTCTCCGGTTTGGCGTTCACTTTTTTCATGACGGCCGCAGCGACCAGTTTGTGGACCTTGGTCGTTATACGCCTCATCGGTGGAGCCATGCAGGCCAATATTGCAGTGGCTAATGCCTATGTGGCTGACATCACGCCCGCCCCCGATCGGGCCAAGCGGTTTGGACTGTTGGGTGCGATGATGGGTTTTGGTTTCATCCTGGGGCCTGCGTTAGGTGGCATTTTGGGCGACTTGGACTTGCGCCTACCCTTTGTAGCCGCGGGGTGCTTGGCTGTACTCAACTGGATTTACGGCTACTTTGTGTTGCCCGAAAGCCTGCCGGCGGATCGGCGCACGCCCTTTGATTGGCGCAAGGCGAATCCGGTGTCATCCTTGCGTGGGCTGATTAACTTGGGCGGTATTGGCCCACTGGTTGCCGTCATCGGGCTCAGTACGCTGTCGCAATTTATGTTGCATTCCACCTGGGTCTTGTACGCCACGTTCAAATTTGGCTGGGGACCACATGAGACCGGATGGTCGCTAATGACTCTGGGCCTGGTCAATGTGCTCATGCAAGGTGTGCTCCTGAAGCACATACTCCAGCGCATTTCTGCGCAGCGCTTGGCAGTCATTGGTTTAGCCAGTGCCTCGCTGGCCTATTTTGCGTTTGGCATGGCCTCGCAGGGTTGGATGCTCTTTCTCATCATCGTACTCAACATGCCGTCAGCCGCTACCAACTCGGCGCTGCAAAGCATCGTTTCCAGCGCAGCGGGTGCAAGCATCCAGGGCCGCACGATGGGTGCAGTGGCCTCACTCAACAGCATGATGGCGGTCTTGGCTCCGGTGGCGGGCGCTGGCTTGCTGTCCGTGGTGTCCGACGCGCCGCGCGGTGACATTCGCTTGGGGCTCCCATTTTTTGTCGGTAGCCTGATTCAATTGATTGCCATGGCGTTAGCAGTTTGGCATTTCCGTCGTCAACGCCAACTGGCGTCCAGCCCTTCCTCTGTTTAAAACCCATGTCGCACGAACGTATCCTCATTCTCGATTTCGGCTCCCAGGTCACCCAGCTCATTGCCCGGCGCGTGCGTGAAGCGCATGTATTTTGCGAGGTCCATCCTTGCGATGTCAGTGATGCCTGGATTCGCGACTACGCCGCCAGCGGCCAGCTCAAGGGCATCATCCTCTCCGGCAGCCACGCCAGTGTGACGGAAGACACCACCGATCGTGCGCCGCAAGCGGTCTTTGATTTGGGAGTGCCGGTATTGGGTATCTGCTACGGCATGCAAACCATGGCGCAGCAACTGGGAGGCAAGGTGGAGACGGGTCACACCCGAGAGTTTGGTTTTGCCGCTGTGCGTGCAAGGGGTCATACGGCGCTGCTCAAAGACATTGCCGACTTCACAACGCCCGAGGGCGAGGGCATGTTAAATGTCTGGATGAGCCACGGCGATAAGGTCACCGAACTGCCACCAGGGTTCAAGCGCATGGCCAGTACCGAGGGATGCCCGATTGCAGGTATGGCCGACGAATCAAGGCGGTTTTATGCGGTGCAGTTCCACCCCGAAGTGACCCACACCGTGCAAGGCCAAGCATTGTTGAACCGCTTTGTGCTGGATATTTGCGGCACGCGCCCGGACTGGATCATGGGGGATTACATCAGTGAAGCGGTTACGCGTATTCGGGAGCAGGTGGGCGACGAAGAAGTTATTTTGGGTCTCTCGGGTGGGGTGGATTCCTCGGTCGCAGCGGCGCTCATCCATCGCGCCATTGGCGACCAACTGACCTGTGTTTTTGTCGACCACGGTTTGCTTCGCCTCAACGAGGGCGACATGGTCATGGACATGTTTGTTGGCAAGCTGCACGCCAAAGTCATCCGCGCCGATGCCAGTGATTTATTCCTGGGCAAGCTGGCCGGCGTCAGCGACCCAGAGGCCAAACGCAAGATCATTGGCGGAGAATTTGTTACCGTGTTCAAGCAAGAGGCGGCGAAGCTCAAGGGCGATGGCGCAAAGGGGGCCAAATGGCTAGCCCAAGGCACCATTTACCCTGATGTCATTGAATCTGGTGGTGCCAAGAGCAAGAAAGCCGTCACGATCAAGAGCCACCACAACGTGGGCGGACTGCCCGAGCAATTGGGCTTGAAATTGTTAGAGCCGCTGCGTGAGTTGTTCAAAGACGAAGTGCGGGAACTGGGGGTTGCCCTGGGCTTACCGCACGATATGGTCTACCGTCATCCGTTCCCCGGCCCAGGATTGGGCGTGCGTATTTTGGGCGAGGTGAAAAGAGAATACGCGGACCTGCTGCGCCGCGCGGATGCGATCTTCATTGAGGAGTTGCACAATTTCAAAGACGAAACCACTGGCAAGTCGTGGTACCAGCTCACCAGTCAGGCCTTCGTGGTTTTCTTGCCGGTCAAGAGTGTCGGCGTCATGGGCGATGGTCGCACCTACGACTATGTGGTCGCGTTGCGTGCCGTTCAAACGAGCGACTTTATGACGGCGGACTGGGCCGAGCTGCCTTACGCATTGCTCAAAAAAGTGTCTGGCCGCATCATCAACGAAGTGCGTGGTATCAACCGCGTGACGTATGACATCAGCAGCAAGCCGCCAGCCACGATTGAGTGGGAATGACATTGCAGCGGCCCGTGGTCTAACGCCTGCACCCCAACCGAAGGAGTCACCATGCGTTCTATTTTTGGTGTGTTGAGTTTGCTGGTGGTGGTGGCCATCATTGGTGTGCTGGCTAAGAAGCAAACGAGCGCCATCGGCGAGGTCAAGGTGCCACAGGTGGCGGGCGAGACACCGGCCATCACCTTGAAGCTCGCCCCCCATGCAACCGGGCTGCAGCAGTCCCAGAAAATTCAGCAGCAATTTAAGTCTGCCGCCGAAGCTGCGGCCCAAGAAAATCGCACACTGCCAGACGAGAAGTAAAATATGCTGTCGCCCGGCATATTCATTGACTATATTGCTATCAAATGAGTAGCAAATCAGATTCCCACTTTATGCAACTGGCGCTGGAGCAGGCGCGCCAAGCTGCCGCCGCAGGAGAAGTGCCGGTCGGTGCCGTGGTGGTGAAGGATGGCCAAGTGATAGCGGCGGGGCGCAACGCCCCGGTCGCCACGCACGACCCCACAGCCCATGCCGAGATCGCCGCCCTACGCCAGGCGGCCCAGGTTTTAGGCAACTACCGGTTGGACGGGTGTGAGTTGTTCGTCACCCTGGAGCCCTGTGCGATGTGCAGTGGGGCCGCCTTGCATGCGCGACTGAAACGTGTTGTTTTCGGTGCCAAAGAACCCAAAACTGGCGCGGCAGGCTCGACGCTAAATCTGTTCGACAACACCGTGCTGAACCACCAGACCACGGTCGAAGGTGGCGTGCATGCGGAAGAATGCAGTAACTTGCTGCAAGATTTTTTTCAAGACAAGCGGAACCAGCAGACGGCGCAAAGAAAAGCGTCCCATCCACTGCGCGACGACGCGCTGCGCACCCCCGACGCCTGCTTTGCGAACGTGCCGGACTACCCTTGGCCACCTAACTATGTGAGTGATCTGCCGGATTTGCAGGGCCTGCGCATGCATTACCTGGATGTGGGGCCGCATGACGCACCCCTGACTTACCTGTGCCTGCATGGCAACCCAGCCTGGAGCTACCTGTACCGCAAGATGATCCCGGTCTTTGCAGACGCCGGAAACCGGGTGGTTGTGCCAGACCTCATTGGCTTTGGCAAAAGCGACAAGCCCAAGCGCGAATCCGCACACAGCTTCTCCTGGCACCGTGGTGTGCTGCTGCAACTGATAGACAGACTGGATCTGCGCCGAATCGTGCTGGTGGTGCAAGATTGGGGTGGCCTATTGGGACTGACGCTGCCTATGGCGGCGGCTGATCGGTTTGCAGGTTTGGTAGTCATGAACACGGTACTGGGCACTGGCGACGTGCCGCTATCACCCGGATTTTTGGCTTGGCGGGATATGTGCGCTAAAAATCCTGGATTTGACATTGCGCGGCTGTTGGCGCGCAGCGATAAGTCGCTATCACCCGCCGAATGCGCTGCCTATATGGCGCCATTTCCAGACCCGGGCCACCGCGCAGCGACACGCGCTTTTCCACCCATGGTGCCCGACCACGCACTCGCAGACGGAGCGGCCCTGTCACGCCAAGCGCGCAGCTTTTGGCAGCACGATTGGCAAGGGCAGACCTGTATGGCCATAGGTATGCAAGACCCCGTATTGGGCTGGGATTCCATGCAAGCCTTGCGCCACACGATTCGGGGCTGTCCTGAGCCGTTACTTCTGCCCCACGCCGGGCATTTTGTGCAAGAACAGGGGGAATCTATTGCACGCACTGCGGTTGCCACCTTTGGTCCGCCACCGGCAAGTTTTTCAACTGTGGCGTCTTAAACACAGACCCTCGCTGCCTGTCGCACTACGGAGCCATGGCGAAAAACAAAATGTAGTTTGACTACAAACCATGTCGGAAATTACTTATTTTTTGAATTTTGTTGGATAACGTAAGGTTAACCCCCTATGTAATGTGTATTCGCAGTACTAAACTTTTCTTGTCGTTTGACTACATAACGTATGTTTTTACACAATAAGGAGATAGTCCATGCGTCTACAACGTCTTTTTTTACTGGCTCTGCTGGGGTGGCTTGCTTTCGTGGGGCAGTGGGCACACGCCGCCATCAATGCCAGCCAGTTGGGGGCGCGCTACGACGCGACCTTGGCCAACGTCACCTTCAAGGTTTACTCCAGCCGCGCCCAGCGTATTGAATTGAACCTTTACAGCAGCGCCAGCGGCACGCAAGAGAAGAGCAACCGCGTCATGGTGAAAGACGCCAACAATGTCTGGACCCTCACCATTCCGGTGACTACGCTCAGCGGCTACGGCATTACGGGCACGGTGTACTACGGCTACCGAGCTTGGGGGCCCAACTGGACCTACAACCCCAGTTGGACCAAAGGCTCCGCGTTGGGTTTTATTACCGATGTAGACGCCGCGGGCAACCGCTTCAACCCCAACAAATTACTCACCGATCCGTATGCACTGGAGCTCAGCCACGACCCGCAGACCCCGGGCATGAACAATGGCACGGTCTATGCCAGTGGCTCGCTGTACCGCAACTTGGATAACGGCTCGGTGGCACCCAAAGGTATCGTGTTGGCGGGCGACACCCAGTCGGTTGGCACCAAGCCCACACGGGCCTTCAAAGACGACGTCGTCTACGAAGTCCATGTGCGCGGCCTCACCCAAAACGACAGCAGCATCGCTGCCGCATACCGGGGTACTTACAAGGGCGCGGGCCTGAAAGCTGCGTATCTGGCAAGCCTGGGCGTGACTACCGTGGAGTTTTTGCCATTGCAAGAAACGCAAAATGACACTAACGATCTGGACCCCAACTCCCCCACTGGTGACAACTACTGGGGCTATATGACCCTGAACTATTTCGCACCGGATCGCCGCTATGCCTATGACAAAACGGCGGGCGGCCCAACGCGCGAATTCAAAGCTATGGTCAAGGCCTTTCACGATGTCGGAATCAAAGTACATATCGATGTGGTTTACAACCACACGGGGGAGGGTGGCGCCTGGAACCCAGCAGACAAAACCACCTACAACATCTACGGCATGCGCGGCCTGGACAATCCGACCTACTACAGCCTGACGAGCGATATGCAGTCGTCGTGGGACAACACCGGCGTCGGCGGCAACTACAACACCCGCAACCCCATCGCCCAGAATCTCATTGTCGATTCACTGGCGTACTGGCGCGACACCCTGGGCGTAGACGGCTATCGGTTTGACCTGGCCTCGGTACTGGGCAACACGTGTGAGCATGGCTGCTACAACTTCGACAAAACAGACGTTGGCAATGCAATCAACCGCATTGTCAGAGAGCTGCCCCCGCGCGCAGCGGCGGGTGGTTCCGGTGTAGACCTAATTGCCGAACCTTGGGCCATTGGTGGCAATTCCTACCAGGTAGGTGGGTTCCCAAGTGGCTGGAGTGAGTGGAACGGGCTGTACCGTGACACAGTCCGCCAAGCACAAAACAAGCTCGGCACCATAGCCGTAACTGCTGGGCAAATGGCCAACCGTTTCTCTGGCTCCAGTGACTTGTATTCCAACAGCGGCCGCAAGCCTTGGAACTCGGTTAACTTTGTGACTGCGCACGACGGCTTCACACTGAAAGATCTGTACAGCTGCAACAGCAAGTACAACAACCAGGCCTGGCCGTTGGGTCCGAGTGATGGCGGTGACGATAACAACAACAGTTGGGACCAGGGCGGCGGCGCAGTCGAGCAACGGCAAGCCGCCCGAACGGGTCTGGCCTTGATGATGGTGTCGGCCGGCGTACCCATGCTGGTGGGCGGCGATGAAGCTCTGCGCAGCCTGAACTGCAACAACAACCCCTACAACCTGGACTCCAGCGCCAACTGGCTGAACTGGAGCTGGACCACCGACCAAAGCAACTACCAAGCCTTTGCCAAGGGCATGATCAGCTTCCGAAAAGCGCACTCCGCGCTGCGCCCCGTGAATTTTTATTCGGGTGCGGACAACAATGGCAACGTAATGGAGCAGTTGCGCTGGTTCAAGCCCAACGGGGCCCAGGCGGACGCGACGTATTTCAATGACACCAGCAACCACGCAATCGCTTGGCGTATCGACGGTAGTGAACTCGGTGACACGACGTCCGCCATTTATGTGGCTTACAACGGCTGGAGCGGCCAGGTCAACTTCACGCTACCGTGGGCAGGAAACGGCAAGAGCTGGTACCGCACGACCGACACCTGCTCTTGGGCCGAGGGGGCCAACCAAGTGCGCTCCGCTGGAGCGGAGGATGCTGTTGGGGGTGAGAACACTGTTTATGGTGTGTGTGGTCGCGGCCTATTGGTGCTGGTCGCAAAATAATTCGTAGGGCCTAACGGCAGGCTCTCAGCGCCCTCCAATAAAAAACGCGACCAAGGTCGCGTTTTTTATGTCAGGCGCAAGGCCTTAAAGTAAGTATCACTCAATCTTGGCTTTGGCGCGTAGTTCCTCTTGGAACTTGGCCATGCGCTGCTGCTGCATTTGTTGGGCAACTTGCGGCTTCACTTCGTCAAACTTGGGCAGCTTCGCATCACGGATATCATCCAAACGGATGATGTGGTAGCCGAACTGGGTCTTGACTGGGTTCTCTGTCATCTTGCCCTTTTGTAGGCCTACCAAGGCTTCAGAAAACTCTTTCACGTAATTGCTGGGGTTAGCCCAATCCAAATCGCCGCCATTGGCGCCCGAACCTGGGTCTTTGGATTCTTTCTTGGCGATGTCTTCAAACTTGCCGCCTTTTTTAAGCTGCGCAATGATGGCCCGGGCTTTCTCTTCCTTCTCTACCAAGATGTGGCGGGCACGGTATTCTTTCCCGCTGTTGGCCGCTGCAAACTTGTCGTACTCCGCCTTGATATCTTCATCAGAAATGGGGTTCTTCTTTTGGTAGTCCGCAAACAAAGAACGGATTAGGATGGTTTGGCGGGCTAGTTCCATTTGCACCTTGTAATCTGGTGTCGCATCCAGACCCCGCACTTGCGCTTCTTGCATGAAGACTTCGCGAGCGATCACTTCATCCTTGATTTGCGCTTGCATTTCAGGCGTTACTTGGCGACCTGATGCGGTGACTTGCTGGACCAAAGCGTCTACGCGGGACTGGGGTACCGCCTTGCCATTGACGATGGCCACGTTTTGGGCGAATGCCACAGGGGCAGTTGCCAGCAAAGCGGCAACCGTCAAAGCGGAAAAAAATTGCTTCTTCATCAGAGTACTTTCAGGAAAACGAATAGGTAACTACACAGAAACGCCACCGGAGGTGGCTGGAGATGCTTCTTCGGTCTCAATGGCCAAGGCGTGCAAGCCTTGGTCAATGAAATCTTGGAGCGCATCATACACAAGGCGATGGCGTGCAAGCCGACCGCAATTTGTAAACAGAGGCGAAGCAATCCGCACACGGAAATGCGTACCGACGCCCGAGGCGTTCGCGCCCACGTGACCGGCATGCTGATAGCTCTCGTCGATCACTTCAAGCTTGGTGGGCTGCAACCGAGTGCGCAAGCGCAATTCCAGGTTGGCGGTAGTGGGTTCAAGAGTCATGCGACAGGTCCTTCATCGGGTTTTTCAGCCTCACGCAAGTGGGGCGAAATATAAAAGCCTTGGCCAATAAAAAACACCAACGGGAACGCATAGCCCCAAATTTTGAAATTGGCCCAAGCGTCTTCGCTGTAGTACGCGGCGACATAGGCATTGCTGATGGCCATGAAAGCCGCGTAGCAAATCCAGGCCACGTTAAGCCTGTGCCACACCGGATCGGGCAGGTCCAACTGGGCGCCCAGCATGGACTTTAAAAAGTTGGTTTTCATGCCCCATACCGCCACGGCCAGCGCAATTGCCATACCGGCGTACAGCACGGTAGGCTTCCACATGATGAAGCGCTTGTCGTGCAACGCCAGCGTGATACCGCCAAAGACCAAAACCATGGTCAAGGTGATCTTCTGCAAGGTTGTCAACTTGCGGTCCAGCGCATAGACGATGGCCATCTGTAGGGCTGTTGCCCCCATCAACACGGGCGTTGCAAAAAAAATGGCTTCGTCTTTACCAACACCAAACCAGGCATGCAACTTGAACGCAGCAAAGAACAGCAGAATGGGAATGAAATCAAGCAGAGTTCTCATGGGGCGCTGAAGTTTAACGAAGCGGAGTTCATGCAATAACGCAGACCCGTATCGGTTGGGCCATCTTCAAACACATGGCCGAGGTGGGCGCCACACTGCGCACACACAGTTTCCACACGGCGCATGCCGTGGCTAGTGTCGGTAATTTCTTTGATTGCACCGGGAATAGCCAAGGAAAAACTAGGCCAACCACAATGGGCGTCAAACTTGGTGGCAGAGTCAAACAGCTTGGCATTGCAGCACATGCAGTGGTAGCTACCGTCAGCCCAGTGGGTTTCGTACTTGCCGCTGAACGGGCGTTCAGTTGCAGCGTGGCGGGTCACTTCAAAAGCAACCGGTTCGGCCCCTTGTTGGGCGAGCAGGGCTTTCCACTCAGTGTCGGTTTTTTGAACGGGGTAGGTCATGAGCTGCAGCTTATTTCAATACCGGATGCCCACTCCGGCGGGAAGTCGGCCCAGTCCGCATGGTCTGGGTGTTCATCGAAGGGCGATTGCAAAACAGTGTGGAGTTCTTTCAGAACCGAAAAATCTTTGGACTTAGCGGCTTGGATGGCCAATTCTCCCAAATGGTTCCTCAAAACGAATTTTGGGTTGCTTTTCAGCATTAAATCAGCATCGGGCCCGCATTTTAACTGGTCTGAGTGCTCTGAAAATTGTAGCAACCATGTATCAATTGCAGCGCGATTCAGAAACATGTCTTGCACGCTGGTGTCGCTCACCTCGCTTGCGCGCGCCCAATGGCTCAGCCGCCGCCAGAAGATGGTCATGTCGACTTTGTCTGCCGCCAAAAGGGGGAGTAGCTGCTCAGTCAAGGCATTGGTGTGTGCCGACGCTTCGGCAAAGCCCAGCTTGGCGGCCATCCGCTGGGCCAGGGCTAGGGGATAGACCAACTTGAAGGACTCCAGTGCGGCAATTGCCATTGATTGATCTTCAATCAGCGGCAGCAGCGCCTGCCCCAGGCAAAACAGATTCCAGTAGACGACGTTGGGCTGCTTGTAGAACGCGTAACGCCCCTGGTGGTCCGAGTGATTGCAAATATGGTCAGGGTCATAGGCATCCAGAAACTGAAAAGGCCCGTAGTCAATCGTGAGTCCCAAAATACTCATGTTGTCGGTGTTCATGACTCCATGGCAAAAACCCACACTCTGCCACTGCGCCACCGTGTGGGCTGTGCGCTGGGTCACATCCGACAAAAAGCTGGCGTAGGGGTTGCCGCCAAACCTATCATCCTGGCGGCAGTGGGCGTAAAAGCGGTCAATGCAATAGTCTGCCAACTGTTTAAGTTGCTCGGGGTGGCCGTGGTGGCAAAAATGCTCAAAATGACCAAACCGCACAAAGCTGGGCGCAATGCGGGTGACGACTGCTGATGTCTCTAACGTCTCGCGGCGCACTGGCGCATCGGAGCCGGTCACGCACAGAGCGCGCGTGGTGGGTATGCCCAATGCATGCATGGCTTCGCTACACAAAAACTCGCGGATGCTGGAGCGCAGCACAGCGCGGCCATCACCCATACGGGAGAACGGTGTTGGACCTGCACCTTTGAGTTGAATTTCTTGTCCATTGGCTTCACCCAAAAGCATCGCACGACCATCGCCAAGCTGGCCGGCCCACACGCCAAATTGGTGGCCGCTGTAGACGCTGGCCCGGCTTTGGGTACCGACCAAACTGCAGTTGCCCGAGAGGGCTTGCAACCAGCCGTCGCATGCCAATGCATGGGCATCCAAGCCCAAAATTGCAGCCACGCTGGCGCTCTGACCCACCCAGTAGGGGTCTGTCAAAGGTGTTGGCTGCAGTGGCACTGAAAAGTCTTCACCCAGGGCGGCGAAGCTGTTACTCCAGACCAGACCGGTGTCCAGCGGCGGAGAATCTTGGGAGGCGATGGTCATGGTCGGATTGTCCCGCAGATGTCATGGGACTCTGCGGGGTGGGGGTATGAAGCGGGTACTATCCCGAAGGAGACCTGCCGGCCCAGGCAGTCGCCGATTTCCACCACCCACCTCAGGAGTTAAGCCATGTTAGGGTTAATGCAAAACCAGCCGTTGTTGATTTCGTCGTTGATTGATTTCGCCGAGCGGCACCATGGCGAAGGGGAAATTGTCTCGCGCAGGGTTGAGGGTGATATTCACCGCACCAATTACAAGTCCATTGCCCAGCGATCGCGCCGCGTTGCCAATGCGTTAGATCAAATGAAGCTGGGCTTCAGTGACCGTGTGGCCACCCTGGCCTGGAACGGCTACCGCCACATGGAGCTGTACTTTGGTGTGAGCGGCTCTGGCCGCGTCTTGCACACCTTGAACCCACGGCTGCACCCTGACCAGATTGTCTGGATAGCCGACCACGCCGAAGACCAGGTGTTGTGTTTTGACATGACATTTCTGCCCATCATCAAGTCTATTCACAGCCGCTGCAGCACCATCAAACACTTCATTGCCTTGTGCGACGCGGACAAGCTGCCCGACGACACCGGCATCCCGGGCCTGCAAAGCTACGAGGCCTGGATCGGTCAGCACAGTGAGCAGTACACCTGGCCCGATTTCGATGAAAACTCAGCCTCCAGCATGTGCTACACCAGTGGCACCACCGGCAACCCCAAGGCGGCCCTGTATAGCCACCGCTCCACAATCTTGCACGCGTTTGCAGTGGCTATGCCCGATGTGATGGGAGTCAGCGCGCGGGACTGCATCTTGCCCGTGGTGCCCATGTTCCACGTCAATGCCTGGGGCATTCCCTACACCGCGGCCATGACAGGTGCCAAGTTGGTGTTTCCGGGTCCTGCCATGGATGGTAAATCGATCTTTGACTTGATTGAATCCGAGAAAGTGAACTTCGCGGCCGGCGTGCCCACTGTGTGGCAAATGATGCTGGCGCATGTGCAAGCCAACGGTCTGAAGTTTTCAACGTTGAAGCGCACGGTTATTGGTGGCTCCGCATGTCCACCGGCCATGATTACAGCGTTCAACGATGTTTACGGCGTAGAGGTGCTGCACGCGTGGGGTATGACAGAGCTGTCGCCCTTAGGCACCCTGTGCACCCTGAAGAATAAACATCTGGACCTGCCCGCTGACGAGAAAATGAAAGTACGCCTCAAGCAAGGCCGTGGCATCTACGGCATAGACATGAAGATCATCGATGGCGATGGCAGCGAGCTGCCGTGGGACGGCAAGGCATACGGTGACTTGCTGGTCAAAGGTCCGTGGGTTATCAGCGATTATTACAAGGGCGACAGCGACTTCCCGTTGGTGGATGGCTGGTTCCCCACGGGGGATGTGGCCACCATCGATGCTGACGGCTATATGCAAATTACGGATCGCAGCAAGGACGTCATCAAGTCTGGCGGTGAGTGGATTAGCTCTATCGACGTGGAAAACATTGCCATGGCGCACCCTGCTGTGGCGATGGCTGCCTGCATAGGTATGAAGCATCCCAAGTGGGATGAACGCCCTATTATTGCTGTGGTTAAAAAGCCGGGTCAGGCGGTCAGCGTGGCAGAGCTTTTGGCCTTCTACGAAGGCAAGACGGCCAAGTGGCAGATACCCGATGACGTGGTGTTTGTAGACGCCATTCCGCTGGGTGGCACGGGCAAGATGCAGAAGAGCAAATTGCGCGAAATGCTGTCTGGCTACAAGTTGCCATCGGCTTGACGCGATTGGCTTGGTGCCAAGGGGAGTGCAGGGTGGTGACAGTCACCTTGGTGATACGCCCTAGGGGAAACCCCGTATGCTGCGATGCACAACAGCAGTACGCTGACATCCGTTCAGATCAACAGGAGACAAGTGAATGACTTTCGCAATGAAGCTCGTGGCAGCTGGTGTAGTTTTGGCATGTACTGGTGCTGCTTTTGCCCAAAAGGGCGAAACAGTAAAGATGGTGCGTATCGATGCGCAATCCGGACTGCTTGGTCCGGTCGGGGTGAGCCAGCTCAAGGGCTACCAGTTTTTTGCCGAGAAATTCAGCGGCGCGGGTAACCCCGCTGGCGTCAAGTTTGAAGTGACCGGCATTGACAACAAATTGAGCCCCACCGAGAGCTTGAATGCGCTCAAGGCGGCTATTGATGGCGGTGCGCGGTACATCCTTCAAGGCAATGGTTCCTCGGTCGCTCTGGCGCTTAGTGACGCTGTCACTAAACACAACGAACGCAATCCGGGTAAAGAGGTTCTCTACCTCAACGACGCTGCGGTTGATCCTGATTTGACCAACAGCAAGTGCAGCTACTGGCATTTCCGCTACGACGCAGACACCTCCATGAAGATGGAAGCCCTGTCGAGCTTTATGGAAACCCAGAAGGACATCAAAAAGGTGTACATCCTGGGCCAAAACTATTCACACGGCGTGCAAGTAGCCAAGTACACCAAGGAAACTTTGGCGCGTAAGCGCCCCGACATTCAGATCGTCGGTGAAGACCTGCACCCACTGGCCCAAACCCGCGACTTCGCCCCTTACATTGCAAAAATCAAAGCGTCCGGCGCAGATTCGGTTGTGACCGGCAATTGGGGTTCCGACTTGTCACTGCTGATCAAGGCCGCCAACGAAGGTGGCTATAACGGCAATTTCTACACTTACTATGCTGGTGTCACCGGCACGCCGACGGCCTTGGGCACCAATGGCGCAGGACGCGTCTACCAAGTGTCCTACAACCACTACAACATGGGTGGCCAGATGCAAAAGTGGCAAGACGAGTTCAAGGCCAAGACCAACGACGACTTTTACACGGCATCTACCATTCGTATTTTTGAAACCCTAGGCGCCGCTATGGCCAAAGCGAAGTCGACCGATCCTGTCAAGGTGGCTGCCGCTTTGGAGGGCATCAAAGTCAAGAGCTTCAACGGTGAAGTAGAGATGCGCAAGACTGACCACCAATTGCAACAACCGCTCTACATCACGGTGTGGCAAAAAGCGGATAAAAAATTCCCCTACAGCCCGGAGAACACCGGCATGACGCTGGCGATGGTGAAAGAGTATCCCAACTACGTTTCCAGCACGCCTACTAGCTGCCAGATGAAGCGTCCCGGCTAGGGCACTGACCACCGAAGGGCTGACCCCAGATAGGGGCAGCCCTGCACCGGAGGTGTGTCCTTTACGCCCGCCCGCTCTGGGGGGCGGGCAGGTCATGCAGCCCGAGCGATGGATTCGTTTCGGGCTTTTTTATGGATAACGGCAAACGAGGTTCCGCACATGGAGTTTTTCATTATTTCCATGCTCAATGGCTTGAGCTATGGGCTGTTGCTTTTCATGCTGAGCTCCGGACTCACCTTGATTTTCAGCATGATGGGGGTTCTAAACTTTGCCCACGCAAGCTTTTACATGCTCGGAGCCTACGTCGGATACTCGGTATCCCGTTGGGTGGGCTTTTGGCCAGCGCTCATCATTGCGCCCGTCGTCGTGGGCGCTATGGGCGCCTTATTTGAGCGCCTCTGCCTGCGCCGGGTGCACAAATTCGGCCACGTACCCGAGCTGCTCATCACTTTTGGTCTGTCCTATGTCATCTTGGAAGTAGTGCAGCTCGTCTGGGGCCGCATTGCCTTGGAGTTCAAGCCGCCCGAGTCGCTGCAAGGACCAGCGTTCACGCTGATTAATAACTCGATCAACGGACTCTCCTTGTTGTGGGGTGCTGCACCTGCTGAGCTTTGCAGCACTGCCGATGCCACCATTCGTATCGTCTGCTCGCCGTTTCCGGCCACGCGCGGTTTCATGATGCTGGTAGCGCTGGTCATGCTGGCTTCTGTATGGCTGCTTTTGACGCGGACGCGCATCGGGCTGGTCATCCAGGCCGCCCTAACGCACCCCGATACTGTGGAGGCCCTGGGCCATAACGTTCCGCGCGTGTTCATGCTGGTATTCGGTGCTGGCGCTGCGCTGGCGGGCCTGGCAGGCGTTATCGGTGGCAGTACTTATCTAACTGAACCCGCCATGGCAGCCACCGTGGGCTCCGTCATTTTTGTCGTGGTGGTCGTGGGTGGTATGGGATCGCTGTCAGGGGCGTTTTTAGCATCGGTACTGATTGGCGTGATTCAAACTTTTGCTGTGGCTTTTGACTATTCGTTGGGCACGCTAGCCGCTCAACTGGGTCTTACCGTGGGTGGGGGTATGTCCACCAACACGCTGTTTACGCTCACTTTGTCGCAGGTTGCGCCCATCCTCCCGTACCTGTTCCTGGTTCTGATTTTGATTTTCCGACCCAAAGGCCTCTTGGGCACACGGGAAGGCTGATGTTTATGTCCAAAAACGCTTCATCTCCGCATCTCCAACGGCCTCCTCGGCTCGCGCCAGGTCGTCTTCTCGTTTGGGGCCTGTTTGCCCTGGCACTCATCCTGGCTCCCCTGGTATTCAAGAGCAGCCTGGCCGTGACGGTGCTTTCGCAAATGGGCATGGCCATCATCGCCTGCCTGTCCTACAACATGCTTTTGGGCCAGGGCGGCATGCTCAGTTTTGGCCATGCTGTGTACACCGGGCTGGGGTCTTACGTGGCCATCCATGCACTCAACAGCGTATCGGGTGGGCAATTACCACTGCCGGTTTCGCTGGTTCCGCTGGTAGGTGGTGTGGCGGGCATGGGGTTTGCCGTGCTGTTTGGCTACGTCACTACCCGCAAAGCGGGCACCACATTTGCCATGATTACGCTGGGCTTGGCCGAGCTTGTCTTTGCCATGTCGCTGATGGTGCCGGAGTTCTTTGGCGGGGAGGGTGGTGTCTCGGGCAACCGGGTTATTGGCCAGCCGTTTATGGGTATCACTTACGGCCCGCCCATTCAGGTGTACTACCTGATCGCGGTTTACACCTTCGTTTCGGTGGCGCTCATGTTCGCCTTCACACAAACGCCGTTGGGCCGCATGCTCAACGCTGTGCGTGATAACCCCGAGCGAGTCGAGTTTGTGGGTTACAACACGCAGCGTGTTCGGTATACCGCTTTTATCATCGCCGGTTTTTTCGCTGGCATCTCTGGCGGCCTGGGGGCTTTGAATTTTGAGATCGTCACGGCCGAGGTGGTGGGCGCTGCGCGCTCAGGATCTTATTTGCTGTTTACCTTTTTGGGCGGTGCTACCTTCTTCTTTGGCCCCATCATCGGTGCGGTGCTAATGGTGTTGGCCTTTGTGATGTTCAGCGAATACACCGCAGCCTGGCTGCTCTACCTGGGACTGATTTTCTTATTTATGGTGATGTACGCGCCCGGTGGTATTGCCAGCCTCATCATGATGAATCTGCGTGTGGCGAGTTTTGGCAAGCTGCGCCCACTGCTGTTGCCCTATTTGGGCCTGGCAATGACCGGCCTCATAGCGCTTGCAGGCGCTGGCGCCATGGTTGAGATGACCTACCATCTGCAATTGAATGCATCGCAGGGGCCGGAGTTGGCGTTTTTTGGCCTAAGGCTCAACACCTTGGGACCCGAGAGTTGGCTCGGCGCCGGCGTAGTCTTGCTAGTCGGCGTTGCGCTATTTGAGGCAATGCGCCGGCGTTTTGCACGGCAATGGAGTGCCACCCAGGAATACATTGAACAAGAGCTGCAGCGCAGAGCCCAGACATGAGCAAACCCAATTCTTCCCCCACTGTGAACACAGCCTACGCGCTAGAGCTCAAAGACTTGCGCAAGAGTTTTGGCAAGACCGAAATTATCCGTGGCATCAACCTGGGTGTAGCGCCTGGCGAGCGGGTTGCCATCATTGGCCCCAACGGCGCGGGCAAGTCCACCTTGTTCAATCTGATCAGTGGGCGCTTTGAGCCCAGTAGTGGCGATGTGCTTCTGAATGGCAACCGTATCAATGGCTTGAAGCCGTTTGAGATCAACCGCTTGGGCCTGTCACGCAGCTTCCAGATCACCAACATCTTCCCTAAGCTCAGTGTGTTTGAAAACCTGCGCTGCAGCGTGCTGTGGAGCCTGGGCTACAAATATACGTTTTTGAAATTTTTATCGGGTTTGGATGATGCCAATGCCCGCGCGCACGCGCTGATGGAGATGATCCGCCTGGACAAGAAGCGCGACGTTTTGGCCATGAACCTGACGTATGCCGAGCAGCGCGCGCTGGAGATTGGTATCACCATTGGTGGCGGCGCCAACGTGGTGTTGCTGGACGAGCCGACTGCCGGCATGAGCAAAAGCGAGACCACGCGCTTCATCACCCTGATCAAAGAAGTGACCGTGGGCAAAACGCTGCTGACCGTCGAGCACGATATGGGCGTGGTATTCGGCCTGGCCGACAAAATTGCAGTGGTGGTGTACGGCGAGGTCATAGCCTTTGACACCCCCGAAGCGGTACGCGCCAACGCGCGTGTGCAAGAGGCCTATCTGGGCTCGGCAGTGGCTGACCAGCAAACCGCAGAATCCCATTAAACATCGACCCCAGCAGCAAGGACGCGCGCGTGCTTAAGTTATCGAATCTGAACGCCTTTTACGGCAAAAGCCATGTGTTGCATGGCGTGGACCTGCAGGTGCAGGCCGGTGAAATTGTGGCGCTGCTGGGGCGCAACGGCTCGGGCCGCTCCACCACGGCCAAAGCCATCATGGGCTTAGTGGACTGCCATGGCTCCGTGCTCTGGAAAGGGCAGGAGGTGCTGGGCCAAAAGACTTTCGAGCTGGCACAACTCGGTCTGGGTTATGTGCCCGAAAACCGCGACATCTTCCCCAAACTCACGGTGCATCAGAACTTGTTGCTCGGCCAAAAACGCAAGACTGGCAAGACGCCACGTTGGGGTTTTGACGACATGTACACACTGTTCCCGCGCCTCAAGGAACGTGAGCACACCGAAGCGGGCGTGCTGTCGGGTGGCGAGCAACAAATGCTGACCCTGTGCCGCACGCTCATGGGCGACCCCGACCTCATCATCATCGATGAGCCCACCGAGGGCTTGGCGCCCAAGATTGTGGAACTGGTGGCCGAATACCTGAAGGAGTTACGCCGTCGTGGTGTTTCGGTTTTGCTGATTGAACAAAAGTTGACGATCGCCATGAACATTTCCGACCGATGCTTTGTGATGGGTCACGGCAGCATCGTATTTGACGGAACTCCGGATGCGCTGCGTGCCAATACCGACATTCGCAAAGAGTGGTTGGAAGTTTAGATTTGCTATTATAAATGTAGCGTAATAGTCAATAAATACGCCGGGCGCAGCGTTATTTGGCGGTAAATGCCACGATCTTTTCTCCACCGGGCTCCGTGATGCTCCGCTAAGCTGTCTACGGGTTTGTCCCAGCCGAGACAAGCGGGCGGACCGGTACGCTGACTTTTGGCAAATTCCCCCTACAATCTGGAAAAAAGAACGGTCGTTCTATTTTTTTTATTGCGTTTGATTTTTCGGTCCCCACTTTTCGTAAGGATGCAAGCATGACAGCCCAGTACCAAGTCCATGGTGACGTTGCCCTCATCACGCTAGACAACCCGCCGGTTAACGGCTTGGGGCTGTCCACCCGCCAAGGCATTGCCGCCGGCATGGCGCAGGCCAATGCCGACGCGGCGGTTAGAGCCATCGTCATCACCGGCGCGGGTAAAGCCTTCTCCGGCGGTGCGGACATCAAAGAATTCGGCAAGGCTACGGCCTCACAAGAGCCCAACCTGAACAGCGTGATCGGCGTGCTGGAAGCCTCAGCCAAGCCCGTCATTGCCGCCATTCACACGGTGGTCATGGGCGGTGGCCTGGAGCTGGCGCTGGGTTGCCACTACCGCATTGCAGCCCCTGGCACCAGCGTGGCCTTGCCTGAAGTGAAGCTGGGCCTGCTGCCTGGCGCGGGCGGCACACAACGCCTGCCACGCGTGTTGGGTGTGGAGCCTGCACTCAATATGATCGTCAGCGGCGAGCCCATTAAGGCCGAAATGCTGGCCATGTTGCCCGGCCAAAAGTTGTTCGACAAGCTATCTGCCTCGCCCGAAAGTCTGGCCGAAGAAGCGCTGGCTTTTGCCCGCTCCGTGGCTGATACCCGCCCCCTGCCTTTGGTCCGCAATCTGCCGTGCAAGCACCCACTGGGTGATGCTTACTTTGCCTTTGCCCGCAATATGGTCAAGGGCATGAGCAAGAACTTCCCGGCGCCCGCCAAGTGCGTAGACGCCGTGGAAGCCGCCACCAAGCAAAAGTTTGACGCGGGTATGGCCGTGGAGCGCGACATCTTCATCAACCTGATGATGACCGCCGAGAGCCGCAGCCTGCGCCATCTGTTCCTGGCCGAACGCGCGGCATCCAAGATCCCTGATGTGCCCTCCGACACCGTACAGCGCAAGATTGCGTCCATCGCCGTGATCGGCGCGGGCACCATGGGCGGCGGCATTGCCATGAACTTCTTGAACGCGGGTATTCCCGTCAAGATGCTGGAGATGAAGCAAGACGCGCTGGACCGTGGCATCGCCACCATCCGCAAAAACTACGAAGCCCAAGTTACCAAGAAGAAGCTCAAGCAAGAGAAATACGAAGAGCGCATGGCGCTGCTGACCACGACGCTGAGCTACGACGACCTGAATGGCACCGACATGGTGATCGAAGCCGTGTTTGAAGAAATCGGCGTGAAAGAAGCCGTGTTCAAGGAATTGGACCGTGTGATGAAGCCGGGTGCCATTCTGGCCTCCAACACCTCTACGCTGGACGTGGACAAGATCGCCAGTTTCACCAAACGTCCGCAAGACGTGGTCGGCCTGCACTTTTTCAGCCCGGCCAATGTGATGAAGCTGCTGGAAGTGGTGCGCGGCAAAGAGACAGCCAAAGACGTCATGGCGACCGTGATGGCCGTGGCCAAGAAGATCAAGAAGACTGCGGTAGTGTCGGGCGTATGCGACGGCTTCATTGGCAACCGCATGATCGAGCAATACGGCCGCCAAGGTGGCTTTTTGCTGGACGAAGGCTGCACTCCAGCCCAAGTGGACAAGGCCATGGAGAAATTCGGCATGGCGATGGGCCCCTTCCGCATGGGCGATTTGGCGGGTAACGATATTGGCTGGGCGATCCGCAAGCGCCGCTACCAAGAGAAGCCAGGCATGAAGTACAGCAAAACCGCGGACTTGCTCTGTGAAAAAGGCCGCTTTGGCCAGAAGACCGGTGCCGGTTGGTACGACTATGTGGCGGGCAAGCGCGACGCGATCCCCAATGCCGAAGTGGTGAACATGATCGAAGAGCACCGCAAGGCGCTGGGCATCACGCCGCGGAAGATTTCTGACGAAGAAATCGTGCAGCGCCTGGTGTTCAGCCTGGTGAACGAAGCCGCCCACATCGTGGAAGAGGGCATTGCCAACAAGGCCAGCGATATCGATATCGTCTACATCTTTGGCTACGGCTTCCCAGCCCACCGCGGTGGCCCGATGAACTACGCTGACGAAGTGGGCCTGTTCAACGTGGTGCAAGCCATGGCCCGTTTCGCCCAGAACCCGCTGGACGACGCCAAGTTCTGGACGCCCGCTCTCTTGTTGGCCAAGTTGGCCGCTGAAGGCAAGACCTTCAATTGAGCCATTGAGCTCGCACCAAATAAGGATCAATCATGACTTCAGCAGTAATCGTTTCTACCGCCCGCACCCCCCTGACCAAAGCCTGGAAGGGTGCTTTCAACATGACCCACGGTGCCACCATGGGCGGCCACGTCGTGGAGCAAGCCATTGCCCGCGCCGGCATTGAAGCCGGTGAAGTGGACGACGTCATCATGGGCTGCGGCACGCCCGAAGGCGCTACTGGTGCCAACATCGCTCGCCAGATCGCATTGCGCGCAGGTTGCCCCGTCACCGTGTCGGGCATGACCATCAACCGTTTTTGCTCCTCCGGCCTGCAAACCATTGCTACGGCAGCACAGCGCATCATGGCCAACGAGGGCGACATTTATGTGGCCGGTGGCGTAGAAGCTATTTCTTGCACCGCGCAAGAGATGAACACGCACATGCTGCAAGACCCGTGGCTCATGAAGAACAAGCCCGAGGTCTACTGGGCCATGCTGCAAACTGCGGAGCAAGTGGCCAAGCGTTACAACATCAGCCGCGAAGCGATGGACGAATACGGTGCATCTAGCCAACAAAAAGCCACCGCCGCGCTGGCCGCTGGCAAGTTCAAGGATGAAATTGCACCTATTACCGTGACGATGGGCGTGGCCGACAAGGTCATGGGCCTGATGACCAAGAAGGTCACCGTCAGCGACGACGAAGGCATTCGTGATGGCACCACTAAAGAAGGCATTAGCGGTCTGCGCTCTGCGTTGCCCGGCGGCCTGATCACGGCGGGCAATGCCAGCCAGTTGTCGGATGGCGCGGGTGCCACCGTGGTGATGCACGAAAAGCTGGCGGAGCAAAAGGGCCTGAAGCCCCTGGGCCGTTTCCTCGGCTTTGCCGTGGCTGGTTGCGAGCCGGATGAAATGGGCATCGGCCCTGTCTTCGCAATCCCTAAGGTGCTGAAGCGCCTGGGCCTGACGATCAACGACATCGATCTGTGGGAGCTGAACGAAGCCTTTGCCGTGCAGGTGATCTACTGCCGCGACAAGCTCGGCATTCCGGCTGACAAGCTCAACGTGAACGGTGGCGCGATTGCTGTGGGTCACCCCTTCGGCATGAGCGGCCAACGTTTGACTGGAGCCGCGCTGCTGGAGGGCAAACGCCGTGGTGCCAAGAAGGTCATGGTGACTATGTGTATTGGTGGCGGTATGGGCGCTGCGGGGGTGTTTGAGGTTTTGTAATCGATAGCGGGCTTAACGCCTGCTGATTGCTACTAAATTGGTAGCTGGCCGCGTAGATTCCGTAGGGGTTGCGCGGCTTTTTTATGCAGAATTTGGTCATAAAACTGCGCGCGTCAGGTGCATTCGAGCTACATTGGCTGATGTCGTACATTGACGACTAGCTGCACAACCATAAGGAAACTGAAATCATGCAATTTGGGTACAACGGACTGATTGGCCTGCTAGTGCTTGCTGGGGATATTTGGGCCATTCTTAATATTTTCCAAAGCTCAGCCTCGAATGAGAAGAAACTGATCTGGATCATCGCCGTCGTGTTGCTGCCCGTTTTGGGTCTGGTGCTCTGGTATTTCCTTGGGCCGCGGGGCGGTAAGGCTAGTTAGCGACTGTCGGGACTTGGCAGATCACCGGTGATCGGGCTAGCGACTCAGTTGAGTTATTGAATTTACGATGGCCCCGTTTGTTTCAAAGGCTATCCGACATTTTTCTGTGATGAGGGCTCTTTCCGCATCAAACCTTGGGCTGCAAATCTTAGTCATAGAAACATTGGTCGAAAAAATAGGATGATCACCATTGACCAAGATCAATGCGAGTGTTTCACTTTTAGATAAAGCTTTAAAACAAGATGCATGACTTCAAACTATCTGCAGTTTCGGCACTCCGAGTGGGCGCGTTACGAAAGATTCTCCTACTATTTGTTTCAGTCTTTCTTGGGAGTCTTCAACCAAATCGAATCCAAGCTTGGTATTTCACAATTGCGACCGTTATGTACATAACGTTTTCATTTTGGAGAAACTATCGAAAAATCTGGTTCTCGATATCAAACAATGGAGTCCATGCAAACAGCGCATTCTTTCGTCCATTCGTAGTATCTTGGACCTCTAAAGTCTTGCTATCTCAAATCGCATCAGCATTTCAAGGAAAGCCTGCAGGCATCACGTTAATCGAACTTGATTCCGACGGGATTCCAACATTCAATAAGATTTTTCTTCCACGGGCAGTAACAGTCGCGCCGGAGTTCCGAGTTGCACTCGAGAAGTATGCTCCTCAAGATCATCCGCTTTGGCGACTTATTGGTATGACTCAACACATTCATTGAAGAGACGCCAAATGTTAAGTCGCACCCCGGCTGCTAGATCCCGAATGGTTACACCCATGGAAATCTAAAGGCCAAACGGAGGTCGCGTTCCGAACCGAGATAAAACGCTAGAGCGTCTATAGCGCTTGCGCCCATATCGACAGCAACATCGCCCTAGGCCGAAATAGGGTTGTCGACATTTTTCTGCGGCAACGAAGCTATGCAGGATACTTTTTTAATTCGGCCGGGTATCCGCTCTTATCGGCCCTAATGAAACCTCGTAGTGGAGTCGCCGAATGCGCACAACCAGTTGCGATCAGGCCGTCCGAGGCTATTCCGCGTTGCTTAGAACGCCGCCGACTTGCAGGCTTTCCTCTTAACCCGCCCAGGTCACCAAGCGGACACCCACCACTGGCCAACCCACGTCATTGCAGCAAAATAGGCTTATGACCCTCCGCACCACCATCGATTTCCTGCTCCACGACTGGCTTGACACAACGGCACTCGCACAGCGAGAGCGCTTTGCCGACCACAGCCGTGAAACCTTTGACGCCGTGCTAGAGACTTGCGAGCGCATTGCGCGGGACAAGTACGCGCCGTTCAACCGCTTGGTGGATACCCAAGAGCCGCATTTTGATGGTGAGAAAGTCACATTGCCGCAGGCCACCCACGATGCCAACAAGGCCTATGCTGAATCCGGCATGCTGAGCGCCGCGCAAGACTACGAGATGGGCGGCATGCAGTTGCCCTACAGCGTGGAGGCGGCGGCCAATGCTTTCTTTGCTTGTGCGTCGGTCAGCATTGGCTCGGGCATGTTGACCACGGGCAACGCCAACTTGCTGATGAAGCACGGCACCGACTTGCAGAAAGAGGTGTTTGCCAAGAACGAATTTTCGGGTCGCTTCTCGGGCACCATGTGCCTGAGCGAACCGCAAGCGGGCTCCTCTTTAAGCGACGTGGCCACCCGCGCCATTCCTGATGGAGCCGACTTTTCCGATGACCCGCTAGGCGCACGCTACCGCCTCAAGGGCAACAAGATGTGGATCTCTAGCGGTGAGCATGAGCTGACCGAGAACATCATTCACCTGGTGCTGGCCAAGATTCCCGATGAAAACGGCAAGCTAGTGCCCGGCACGCGCGGTATCTCGCTGTTCATCGTGCCCAAGAAGATGGTGGACACACAGGGCAAATTGACCGGCGTGCGCAACGATGTGGCACTGGCAGGCCTGAACCACAAGCTGGGCTGGCGCGGCACCACCAATACGTTGCTGAATTTTGGTGAAGGCAAGTACCCGGTGGATGGCGAAGCCGGTGGACCCTTTGGAAACGGCGCGGGCGCCGTGGGCTACCTGGTGGGGCAGGCGGGCAAGGGCCTGGCCTGCATGTTCCACATGATGAATGAAGCGCGCATTGGCGTGGGCATTGCGGCCACCATGCTGGGCATGGCAGGCTATTACGCATCGCTGGAATACGCCAAGAATCGCCCCCAGGGCAGACCGATACAAGGTGGCAGCACCAGCGCGGCGGGTGCCGGTGGCAAAGACGCCTCCCAACCCCAAACCCGCATCATTGAGCACGCCGATGTGAAGCGCATGCTGCTGGCGCAAAAGGCCTATGCCGAGGGCGCACTGGCGCTAGAGCTGTATTGCGCGCGCCTGGTGGACGAGCACCACACGGCGGGTGGCCAAGAGGCCGACGACGCTCGCCTACTGCTGGAAGTGCTGACTCCGATTGCCAAAAGCTGGCCCAGCGAGTGGTGCCTGGAGGCCAACTCCTTGGCCATTCAGGTACACGGTGGCTACGGCTACACGCGCGATTTTCCGGTGGAGCAATACTGGCGCGACAACCGCCTGAACATGATCCACGAAGGCACGCACGGCATTCAGGGCATGGACTTGCTGGGCCGTAAGGTGCTGATGGAGGAGGGCAAAGGCATGCAATTGCTGGCCCAGCGCATGCAGGCTACGATTCGTCGCACTAGTAGCATCCCTGCGCTGGCCGCGCATGCCAAGGCATTGGCCCAGGCGCTGCAAGACGTAAGCGTTGCCACACAGCAGGCCTGGTCTACCGGCGTACCCACCGAGGCATTGGCCAACGCCGTGCCCTACCTGCAGGCCTTTGGCCACACGGTGCTGGCCTGGATCTGGCTGGATGTGGCTGCTTGCGCGCTGGCGCACGATCCCGAGCAGATCAAACTGAGCACGCAAGGGCATGTGGGCTGCACGCGTTTTTTCTTCCATTACGAACTCCCCAAAATCGGCGCCTGGCTGGGTGTGGTGCAATCACGGGATCTCACCTGTGCATCATTCCCCGAAGGAGCTTTCTGATGGCGTTTTTTAAAAAGTACAACGGCAGTACCAATCTCAAGTTGATTCGCATGGAGCGCACGATCTGGGTGCTCATTTACGGCGGGCTGCTGGGGGTTGTGATCGGGCACTTTGTCTCCAAAACTGACGAAGACTTGGCACAGGTCATGGCCGCCGCCGGGCTGCTGGCTGTGGCGGTGGGCGCGGTGATGATTTACCTGCGCTCCCGCATGCGCGAGGAAGACGAAAACACCTAGGAGTGTGGGTGGCAGTGCGCTTTGCGTAGGTAAAGGAGGAGCCCGAAGGGCGGGGGACACGAAGCAAAGTGCACTGCCACCCACATTCCCGCGTACATAGGGCTATCCCTTATCACCGGCGGGACAAGCAAACAGCCGCCCCCGTATCAAAATTCCGGCAGTTCAACCATTGAGGAGACCCCTATGTCCGCACGCACCATCCAAAAACTATTCGACTTGACCGGCAAAAACGCCCTCATCACCGGCGGCTCGCGCGGCTTGGGCCTGCAAATGGCCCACGCTCTGGGCGAAGCCGGTGCCAAGATCATGCTCAGCTCGCGCAAAGCGGCTGATCTCGAAGAGGCTGTGGCCGAGTTGCAAGCCGCTGGCATCGACGCCCGCTGGATTGCCGCCGACTGCGCCAAAGAAACCGAGATTCACCGCCTGGCCGACGAGACGCTGCAGCGTATGGGCGATGTGGATATTTTGATCAACAACGCAGGAGCCTCCTGGGGCGCTGCTGCCGAGGACCACCCCATCGAGGCGTGGGATAAGGTGATGAACCTGAACGTGCGCGGCTACTTTTTGCTCAGCCAAATCATTGCCAAGAAGAGCATGATCCCGCGCAAATCAGGCCGCATCATCAACATCGCCTCCATAGCCGGTTTAGGTGGCAACCCCACCGCCATGAAGACGATTGCCTACAACACCTCCAAGGGTGCGGTCATCAACTTCACCCGCGCGCTGGCGGCGGAGTGGGGCGTGTATGGCATCAACGTGAATGCCATCTGCCCTGGTTTTTTCAAGACCAAGATGGCCGCTGTGCTGATTGAAACTCTGGGCGAAGACAAGATGGCCGCCCACGCTCCCCTCAAGCGCATTGGCGACGACGAAGACCTGAAGGGCCTGGCCCTGCTGTATGCATCGGATGCCGGTAAGCACATCACGGGCCAGTGGCTGGCCGTGGACGGCGGTGTGTCCGTCGTTACAGGCGGCTAAACATGGCCCCCACGCTCCGCCGCTACGCGGGTCGCTGCCCCCCATGGGGGCCCTCGCGCCTTGGGGCGGCCCGGCGGCGCTCATGCGTGGCCCCCACGCTTGCCACTGCGTGTGCTGCGCTGCCCCCCACGGGGGCGCTGCCTTGCTTGGGGCGGCCCTGCGCTGCGGCTAACCATGTGGGATAAGGCCCTGGGGTTTGGCGTCGACATCCCCTTCGTCGAACTCCTGGGCTTTGAGCTCATCGCCTTTGCCGATGGGCGGTCTGAAATCCATTTTCCGCCCAAGCCCGAGCACCTGAATTCGTTCAGCGTCACCCACGGTGGCGCTTTGATGACGCTGCTGGATGTGAGCATGGCCACCGCCGCGCGCAGCGTGACGCCCGAGATCGGCGTGGTCACCATTGAAATGAAAACCAGCTTTATGCAGCCCGCCGTGCCTGACTTGAGCGGTGCAAGGCCGCTCGTGGCCAAGGGCGAGCTGATGCACCGCACCGCCACCATGGCCTTCACCCAGGCTACGGTGTTTGACGCAGACGGCAAGGCTTGTGCCCACGCCACCGGCACCTTCAAATACATGAAGCGCTTGGCCACGGGCAGTAAAAGCGTGAACGCACTCAACAAGGGCCATACGGGCCTTTCCACCGACTAATTTGGGCTAATTCAGACCATTTTCTTGAAATTTATTGCCAAATCGGCCTCTGGCCGGCGTTTATATTGACTTTGTAGCTCCTTATTTCATAGCAACACGAGATTTCACACCATGCCTATCAATCAACAAATCCACCTCGACAACCGCCCCACCGGCGAAGCCCTGGCCAGCAATTTCAAACTGGTGACCAGTGACACGCCCGCCCTGCAAGACGGCCAGGTGCTGGTGCGCCACCACTACCTGAGCCTGGACCCCTATATGCGCGGCCGCATGAACGACTCCAAAAGCTACGCGCAGCCCCAGGCGCTGGGTCAGACCATGGGGGGTGGCACGGTGGGTGAGGTGCTGGAATCCAAACACCCTAAATTCGCCGTGGGCGACAAGGTGGTGGGCATGGGCGGCTGGCAGGAATACAGCGTGGTGGACGCCACCCAACTCGGCGCGCTGCGCAAGGTCGACACCACCCATGTGCCCCTGAGCCACTACCTGGGCGCGGTGGGCATGCCCGGTGTGACTGCTTGGTACGGCCTGGTCAAAATCATCGCCCCCAAAACGGGTGACACTGTGGTGGTGAGTGCCGCCACCGGGGCCGTGGGCAGCGCGTTTGCCGCCTTGGCCAAAGCGCGTGGTTGCCGCACCGTGGGCATTGCCGGTGGACCCGACAAATGCGCATACGCCGTGGCGGAGCTGGGCTTTGACGCCTGCATCGACTACAAGCTGCACAGCACGGCAGTCTCTTTGTCCCAAGCGGTGGCTGAGGCTTGCCCCAACGGTATTGATGGTTACTTTGAAAACGTGGGCGGCATGGTGCTGGACGCCGTGTTGCCTCGCATGAACGCCTTTGGCCGCATCGCGGTGTGCGGCATGATTGCCGGCTACGACGGCCAGCCACTGCCCTTGAGCTACCCCGCCTTGATCTTGACCCAGCGCCTCAAAGTGCAGGGCTTTATCGTCAGCGAACACATGGAAATCTGGCCCGAAGCGCTGGGTGAACTGGGCACCTTGGTGGCCACCGGAAAGCTCAAGCCCCGTGAGAGCATTGCACAGGGCATTGCCGCCGCGCCTGAGGCTTTTTTGGGCTTACTCAAAGGCAAAAACTTTGGCAAACAAATCGTTAAGTTGATCTGAGACCTTGCGGCCCAGACCTGGCGTGAGATGAAGTGAATGTTGCTCTGTCCCCCATTGATGAAAAGAACCTCATGAGCGCTGAACTGTTGTACCCCGCCACCCATGAGGTTTTCAATCAGGCGGCGCCACTGGTGGACTACAACCTATTCACCACCAACCGCGCCTTGCAGGATGCGGTGCGCTTCAATGCACCATCGCTGGACACGGCACCCATCGCCGCGCTGGGCGCACAGATGGGCAGCAGTGAAATGCAAGCCCACGCCCGCCTGGCGAACGTGCACACGCCTGTGCTGCACAGCCACGACCGCGTGGGCCGCCGTGTGGACCAAGTGGAATTTCACCCCAGCTACCACGCTTTAATGACCGCCGCCACTGAGGCTGGCTTGCACGGTAGCCCCTGGCTGGAGATGACCCCCACGCGCCCCACTGCGTTGGGTTCGCTTCCCCAGGAAGTTGGCAGCTTGGGGGCGCTCGCGCCCACTTTTTCGCACACCCGCCGTGCAGCCAGTTTCATGCTGTTCACCGAGGCCGAGCCGTCCGTGCTGTGCCCCATCTCCATGACCTATGCCGTGATGGCGGCACTGGGTAGCAACGCGGCCATTTATAAAGACTGGGCACCGGGCTTGGCGGCGCGGGCTTATGACCCGGCACTGAAGCTGTTCTCGCACAAGCGCGGCTTGACCATGGGCATGGGCATGACCGAGAAGCAGGGCGGCTCGGACGTGCGGGCCAACACCACCCAGGCCACGGCCGATGGCGAGGACGCTTGGGGCCAGCGCTTCAAGCTGGTGGGGCACAAATGGTTTTTCTCTGCACCCATGTGCGATGCCTTTTTGGTATTGGCGCAAAGCCCAGTGGGCTTGTCTTGCTTCTTTTTGCCGCGCGTCTTGCCGGATTTTGTAGGCCCAGATCACGTAAAAAACCCCTCCGGTGGTGGTAGCGGGCAGCTCAACAATATTCGCATCCAACGCCTCAAAGACAAGCTGGGCAATAAGGCCAATGCCAGCTCCGAGGTTGAGTTTTTGAATGCCACCGCATGGCTAGTGGGCACTGAGGGGCGTGGCATTCCCCAGATTTTGGAGATGGGCACCATGACGCGGCTGGACTGCGCCTTGGGCACCAGCGGCCTGATGCGCCAGGCGCTCAGCATTGCGCTGAATCACACAGCGCAGCGCAGCACGTTTGGCAAACCACTCATTGACCAGCCCTTGATGCGCAATGTGCTGGCCGACCTTGCTATCGAAAGCGAAGCTGCCACCGCACTATCCATGCGCCTTGCGCGGTCATTTGACCATCCGAATGACCCTCACGAAGTGCTGATGGGCCGTTTGCTCACGCCCATTGCCAAGTTCTGGATCTGCAAGCGCGGTGCACCATTTGCGCAAGAGGCCATGGAATGCCTGGGCGGCAATGGCTATGTGGAGGAGGGCGGCGAGGGCATCATGGCCCGAATCTACCGAGAGATGCCGCTCAACTCCATTTGGGAAGGGGCCGGCAACATCATGGCGCTGGACCTGCTGCGCGCTCTGCGAAAGGGCGATATCACTTCAGCACTTTCTCAAGAACTGGCCCCAGCCCAGGGTGCCCACCCCGCACTCGACCGCCTGGCCGAGGCCTTACCCAGCCGGGTCGAGCTGATGGCCACCGAGATGGAAGGCCGCCGCCTGGCCCAAGACGTAGCGCTGGCCGTGCAAGCGGCCTTGCTGTACCAAACTGCACCCAGCGCGGTGTTCAGCGCCTTTTGCGATTCACGTCTGGCGGGTAACTGGGGTCAGACCTTTGGCACACTGGGCGCTGCCGTAGACTTTGACAGCATCATTGCAAGGGCTATGCCCCAAGACAATACCTAAAAAAGCACCCCAGAAAAAACTTAAGGAGACACCATGACCGACCTCATCCTGCACCACTACCCCACCTCGCCGTTTTCGGAAAAAATCCGCCTCATCATGGGCTACAAGCAGTTGGCTTGGAAGTCCGTCATCATCCCGGCCATCATGCCCAAGCCCGATGTGCTGGCGCTCACCGGCGGCTACCGCAAGACCCCGTTTCTGCAAATCGGTAATGACGTTTACTGCGATAGTGCGCTGATTTGTGATGTGCTGGAGCACGTCAAGCCCAGCCCCACGCTGTACCCGGAATCGGACAAGGGCCTGAGCCGCATCGTGGCGCAGTGGGCCGACAGCACGCTGTTTTGGTCCGCCATGGCCTACAACTTGCAGCCCAAGGGAGCGGCCGTTATGTTTGCGGGCGCACCGCCCGAGGCGGCCAAGGCCTTCGGTGCCGACCGCGCAGCCATGACGGCAGGCATGAATCGCCTGCGCCCTGCAGACGCCACCAGCGCCTACAAGAGCTACCTGCGTCGCATTGCCAGCATGCTGGACGGGCAAGATTTTGTGCTGGGTAGCACCCCCAGCGTGGCCGACTTTGCCTGCTACCACCCGCTGTGGTTCACCGCTACACGTGTGCCGGTGTTGGCGGATATTTTTAGTGCCACCCCCGCCGTGCTGACTTGGATGGATCGCATGGCCGCACTGGGCCAAGGGCAGTTTGAAAAAATGTCTGCTACAGATGCGATAGCAGCCTGCGCAGTAAATACGCCGGGTACAGCACCTTTTGGCCATGATTCTGACGAAAAATTCCAGGATGAGCACGGCATTGCGCTGGGCAGCCAGGTGACCATTTCGGCCGAGGTGTTTGGCCAAGAGGCCACGTCGGGCGAGTTGGTGGCTGCTACCCGCACGCGCTTCACGCTCAAGCGCGCGGATGAACGCGCGGGCACGGTGCAGGTGCACTTTCCGCGCATTGGCTATGTGTTGAGAGCGGCTGCGGCCTAGCGCCACTTCCACCCACTTCCACCCACTGCCACCCGCTAGTCACAGAACTCGGGCCGTTACTGCACGGGAGTTCCTTCCACCCAAATCGCTTGCGGCGCGAACCAGAGATTCTTCGCGCAGCGCTCGCCTGTCGGTTTCATTGACAACATTTGCGTGTCACTTGAAACCGCCTTGCGGGTTTTCCCTGTAGGTATTCAGCTATCACCTTCTGATTCGCATTCGGTGAAATACTGCATTGGTGATTTGTACCGGCAAATACGAATACCAATAACCCACAGGAGAACATCATGCGTGTCATTTCCATTGCAGGACAAAGCCCCGAGACCACGGGTTGTGATGAAGACAGCGGCGTCGTCCGCAAAGTCAATTTACCGCTAGCCCGGCGGGAGTTTTTGAAGGGTTCTGGTCTGTTGTTTGGCTCCCTCGCCACGGGCACCCTGCTGGCCAGCCTCGCGCCCTCGACTGCCTGGGCCCTGGAACTCAAAAAGCTCTCCACCGAGCAAGGCCAAACCTTGATGGCAATGGGCCGCGTACTGTTTCCGCACAAAAAGCTACCGGATGCGGTGTACGCCCTGCTCTCAAAAGACCTCGACGCCAAAGCCGCTGGCGATGCAGCCGCTGCCAAAACCTTGGTGGATGGCATCGCTTGGCTCAACCAATCCGCGGGGGGCAACTTTGCCAAAGCCAGCGCCGCCAAGCGCGAAGAGATCGTGCGCGGCATGGAGGGAACCGCCTTTTTCGCAACGGTGCGCGGGCAATGTGTCACCTCGCTGTATGACAACGATATGGCCTATGCCGTGTTTGGTTACCCCGGTTCGTCATGGGAGAAGGGCGGTTACATCACCCGCGGTTTCCAAGATCTGAAGTGGCTGCCAGCGCCTTCTAAAGAAGCCAGTCCTGCCCCGTACATGGGATAGACCGTGACCCTACACAACAAACCATTACAGGAGACATAGACATGGCAAAATTCGATTTTTCTGACGACTCGGTGGTCCTCATCATTGGTTCGGGTGCCGGTGGCGGCACATTGGCCAATGAGTTGTGCCAAAAAGGCATCAAAGTGGTCGTGCTGGAGGCAGGTGCGCTGCAGTCCAGTGCCAGCTTTATCAACGACGAGTGGAAGTCGTTCAGCCAACTGGCTTGGCTGGACAAGCGCACCACATCAGGCTCGTGGCGCGTGGCCAAAGACTTTGCCGGCTTACCGTCGTGGATTTGCAAAACCGTGGGCGGCACCACCACCCACTGGGCAGGTGCATCGCTGCGCTTTCAGGAGCATGAATTCCGTGTCAAGTCGGAGTATGGCGACATCAAAGGCGCCAACCTGCTGGACTGGCCCATCACACTCAAAGATTTGGAGCCCTACTACGCCAAGGCCGAATACAAAATGGGTGTGACACGCACCAACGGCATTCCGGGTCTGCCGGGCAACAACAACTTCAAGGTCTTGCATGCGGGTGCCACCAAGCTCGGCTACAAAGAGGTGCACACCGGCAACATGGCCATCAACAGCCAGCCGCGTGACGGCCGGGGCCGGTGCCTGCAACTGGGCTTTTGCTTCCAGGGCTGCAAGAGCGGCGCCAAATGGTCGACTTTGTACACCGAAATACCCAAGGCGGAAGCGACGGGTAATTTTGAAATCCGTCCCTTGTCGCATGTGTCGCGCATTGAGCACAACGCTACCGGCAAAGTCACGGGCGTGGTGTACTTTGACAAAGACGGCAAAGAGCAGCGCCAAAAGGCCCGGATTATCTGCGTGGCTGGCAATTCCATTGAAACGCCGCGCTTGCTGCTTTTATCGGCCTCCAGCATGTTCAAAGATGGCTTGGCCAACTCGTCGGGCCAGGTGGGCCGCAACTACATGCGCCACATGACCGGATCGGTCTATGCGGCGTTCAAAAATCCGGTGCACATGTACCGGGGCACGACCATGGCGGGCATCGTGCGTGACGAGGCCGCGAACAATCCCAAGCGCGGGTTTGTCGGCGGTTATGAACTTGAGACGCTGTCACTGGGCATCCCGTTCATGGCGGCCTTTTTGAACCCGGGTGGCTGGGGCGCTGATTTTGCCTGGTGGATGGACCGCTACACCAACCTGGCCGGTATGTGGCTGGTGGGCGAAGACATGCCACGCGCAACCAACCGCGTCACGCTCAACACCGACGTCAAAGACCAATGGGGCAACTACGCACCCAATGTGCACTATGACGACCACGACAACGATATTGCGATGCGTAACCATGCCTTCACACAGGGCGAACGTGTTTATGAAGCCGCCGGTGCCATCCGAACTTTCCGCACGCCGCCTTATCCCTCCACGCACAATATGGGCACCAGCCGTATGAGCGCCCGGCCGCAAGATGGGGTGGTTAACAAGTGGGGCCAAACCCACGACATCCCTAATTTGTTCATCAGTGACGGCAGCCAGTTCACCACCGGCGGCGCTGAAAACCCAACGCTTACCATCGTCTCGTTGGCGATTCGGCAGGCGGATTACATTGCCCAACAGATGACCGAGCGCGCCCTGTAAAGCCAGCCATCCAGACTAGGAGTTCCACCATGTGTGAATATTTTGTCAAAGCCGATCCGATTCAATACGAACAGCGCTCACGCACGGTTCGTTTCCGGGGTGTGCTCACCAGCATCCGGCTGGAAAACATGGTCTGGGACATCCTAGCCGAGATGGCGGAAGAGGAGGGGTGCACTACCAATGCACTGATCTCCAAATTTCACGACGAGATCCTTATCCATCGCGGAGAAGTGCCTAACTTTGCCTCGTTTTTAAGGGTCACCAGCATGCGCTATCTTCGACGGTGCATGGCGGCGTCGGAGAAACAACAGGCGCAGTCTGCTTCCACCCTCACGGTAGTGCCCCCCGTAGCCCGAGTGCCCGAGTTGGGGACCATCCCAAAGGTCTTGGCGGCGGTGGGCCGGTAATTGCGCCGTCCATCGCAGTAGGGTCGCGAACAGGCCGTGGGCTTGGTGCGCGTCCGGTGTGCCGTTTTTCCCATTTCAACTATCAATATCCCATGACATTCGCCACCGAAAACCACCCAGGCGTACACCTGACTCCGTCGGATGCCACCCGCGGTTTTGTGTTTAACCACTCCATGCTGCGCGTGAAAGACCCGCAGGTGGCGCTGGACTTTTATACCCGCGTGATGGGTATGCGCGTGCTGCGCAAGCTGGATTTTCCAGAGATGAAGTTCTCCTTGTATTTTTTGCACCGCAGCGCGGACGGCGACGAGGCACCTGACAACATCGGTGAGCGCACGGCTTGGACCTTTAGCCAGCGTGGCGTTTTGGAGCTAACCCACAACTGGGGCACCGAAAACGATCCTGATTTCAAATACCACGACGGCAACGCGCAGCCGCAAGGCTTTGGACACATCTGTTTTTCAGTACCCGATCTGGACACTGCGATTGCCTGGTTCGACGAAAATAAAGTCCCCTTTGTCAAACGTGCCGACCAGGGAAAGATGAAGGACGTGGCCTTCATCAAAGACCCGGACGGCTATTGGATTGAAATCGTCGAGCCAGCACGGCTCAAAGGCTTGGGCCAATGACCGCTATGAACCCGTTACATCGTCTTATGACATATACACCTGCACTGAAAGTAGGGCTGCTCGCAGCGGCTGCGCTGATGGCGGGCAACAGCGTTGCCAATGAGGCCCTGGCCCGCAAGAACGACTGCCTTGGGTGCCACGCGGTAGCCGTCAAACTGGTAGGCCCGGCCTTCAAGGATGTGGCCGCCAAATACGCGGGACAAAGCGATGCGGTCGAACGGCTCTCGGAAAGCGTGCGCAACGGCAGCGTGGGTAAATGGGGCGATCTGCCCATGCCCGCCCACCCTAAATTGTCGGCATCCGACACTAAAAAGCTCGTGCAGTGGGTCTTGAGCGCCAAGTAGGCGCGGTGTGATGAGGCCGCCTCCCTCGCGCCACTGGCCCGCGCATCGCGCGGTAGCCCTGATGCACGGCTCACTGCCCATGGGCGGCGTGGTGCCCATGACTCCCATCCATGCTTTTGAAACTCCGCCCGAGGCGCTGTGCTTGCGAGCGCAGCCTAGTTTGCAACCGCGCCGCCACGACATTGACTTAGGGAGCTTGCAAGCCTTTGTGATCGACGCAGTGGTGACCGCTGAGGAGGCCGATGCCATCGTCGAAGCGACTGAGCGTTTTGGCTACCATGACGAGGCACCCGGCATTGCCACGCCACCGGGCATGCGCATGAACAAGTCGGTGCATTGGGTGGCCGATGATGCGCTGACGGGTCCGATGTTTGAGCGCATCGCCCACCTGCTACCCGAGACGCTAGACGGCGTGCCGCTGTACCCCGGATTCAGCCAGCGGCTGAACATGTACCGCTACGACGCCAATGATGTATTCAATCGCCATACTGACGGCAACTGGCCGGGCTACGGCCTCAGCCCCGATCGCACGACGATGTGCGAATGGGGCGAGGGCTTGCGTTCCGGCCTGACGATGCTGCTGTACCTGAATGGCCCCGCCGATGGCGTACAAGGCGGCAGCACCCGACTGTTCCGCCGTGATGGCCAGTGGGTGGATGTGACACCCGTCAAAGGATCCGCCCTGTTTTTTCGCCATGGCTTTGGCCCGGAGTCCGTGGTCCATGAAGGTTGCCGGGTGACGGGGGACGTGGCCAAATACGTGGCCCGCATCAATGTCATGTTTGGTGTCGACTGAAAAAGGAAATCGATGATTGTCGAACGCATCTGGACGGGCAATGCCTACCGTAATTTCAACTACCTGATTGCCTGCCCAGAGACGGGCGAAGCCCTCGCCATCGATCCGCTGGACCATGAGAAATGCCTATCGATGGCCAAAGTTCGCGGCTGGCAGATCACCCAACTACTCAACACCCACGAGCACAGCGACCACACCGGTGGCAATGCCGCCATCGTTGCCGCTACGGGCGCCAAAGTGATTGCGCACCACAAGGCGGGCAACCGTATTAGTGGCATGGACCGTGGTGTCAAAGCGGGAGATGTGATCAAGGTGGGCAGGACCGTCGAGCTGGAATGTTTGGACACACCTGGCCACACGCTTTGCCATATTTGTTTGTTGGCCCACACGGAGCAGCCCGCTCTGTTCTCGGGTGACACCTTGTTTAACGCCGGTGCCGGCAACACCCATAACGGCGGTGACACCAGTGCCCTTTACGATACTTTTGAGCAGCAGTTGGCCCGGCTACCTGCCAACACCCGCCTGTACCCGGGGCATGACTATATTGAATCCAATCTGAAATTTACGCTGGCCCGCGAGCCCGACAATACCGCTGCGCAGACGCTGCTAACGCAGGTTGGGGGGCATGACCCGGCAGCCTCTGTGGTGACCACACTGCAACAAGAGAAGCAGCACAACACTTTCTTTCGATTGAGCAGCCCCACCATCATTGCAAAGTTGCGGGAGAGCTTTCCCGATTTGCCGGCCGAGCCCGACGCTAAAACGGTCTTCACCGCGCTACGGTCACTGCGCAACCAGTGGTAAGTTGGGGCCGCCACATAATTTAAAAAAACTGGCTGCATGTAATTAGCACCCAACAATATGCCGAAAGCTGCCGAATGTTCGTCGTTAAGGTAGGGTTGTCTTAACGGAGCGTGAGATCGCCGACTAATAATTCTCGCGCCTATAAATGATTGGGCCACCTTTGTAGATGCCGAACGTCGCGCGGGACTTTGGATTTTGGTTGTAACCCGGGCCAGACCAGTTGCCCTGCAAATAGGTTTTATTCTCCGCAGACAAATCGAGTGTGACATCAACACTACCCTTTGACGATGCCTGCGGTGTTGGTTTGATCAGCGTCAGACTGCCGACTCCCGCAATAAATGCGCCGCCCAAAATGATGTTTCCCGGGCTAACCATGTTTCCGGTGTTGACACCGCCTTGGTAGTTGCTAAACACGAAATTGCCGGGCGACGAAACAGACGTGCAATTGTCTTGCACATTGGTCAAAAAATTACTCCCGTTCCAGTACTGTGTCTGCACAGGCACCGGCAGATTCAGAAGTTCCGAGCCATACGCGTTGTTCAGTGCAATCCTACCGAAGCGTAGTTGGGTTACCGCTGCGCTGACGCGCTCAACCGAGCCGTCTTTGTCGGCGTCCATATTCAATGCGCTTGGTGCGACTTGTATGCCGTCACGGTCTCGCGGTGCGGCTCCTACTGTTAGCGTGTTGAAAGGGCCGTCAGGCTGTACCGAACGCTGCAGTTGTAAGGTCGAGACGACGGTGCTAGCGCCGATCAACCAACTGCCAGCAACTGACGTGACCGATAGTCTGGACGCTGTCCCGCCGGACGTGTAGGCACCAAAACCGGTGCTGTCGACACCTATTGTGAAATTAGTCGAATCAACCACCGTGACGGTATACAGCGCGTTGTTGACGCCGGTCATTCCATTCACGCCTGAGATATATATCTTGCCTCCGGTGGCGAATCCGTGTGCCGTAGCGGTTGTCACCTTGCCCGGATTGGCCAAGGTAATGGCAGAAATGGATGCGGTCAAGTTAGTGGCGCTTGCGGTATCGACCGCGGCTAGATTGAGAAGGCTAGGGTCGGAGGCATCCAGCGTTGCCAAGGCGCCAGCGTAATTCGCAGTCGTTGCGTTGGCGGCATCTTGCGCGACAAGACCGAAGGAAAGTTGGAATGGCTCCTTCATGTAGGTAAACGAGGCGGCGGAACATGCTGCAATATCGGTGCGCGGCACGATGGCGCCGGCACCCAGTGTGAAGTGGTCCGGTACAAAACGCCCGACCGTCACCGTGGAACTGAAATACCGTTCGGCAGTTGTCGAATCCGCCGCATCAACCGCAGCAAAGGTCTGATCCTCCAGCTTGAGGGAAAAGGCGCCAACGTCGTTGTAGCTCGCCGTGCTGGCAGTTACCGAACCCGAGCTTGCGGTCCAGGCAGAAAGCGTTAATGTGCCTACAGATGCAGGACAAACGCCACCTGCCGTTGCACATTGGCTGACCGTCTTTACGGGGCTTTCTGCATAGTTTCCGGTCAGCAGTCCTGCCGCGACCGTCGCGGTGACGGTAAAGGGCCTGCCAGCGTTATGGACTACCCCACCCGGCGTGACGGCCGTCGCAATGGTGGTGTTATTCAGCGGCCGTGTGGTGCCTGCAGCGGTGGCATTGAGGTCTGTCACGGTGATGGTCAACGAACTCGGCCGGATCGCAAAGTTATCCGCTGAGCAGCTAATGATGGTCGGCGAAGTGACTGGATGACTGATGCGCACTTTGACATCTTTCCAGGCATTGACTTCGGTGATCGCCGGCGCGATAGTGTGCCGGCCGCTGTCGGCCGCTGCGAAAATCTGGTTTGTCGCCAATGTCTGTATCGTTGGCAATGTAGCGCACGAGCCACCACCACTGTTGTTGACGAGTTCTACTTTGACGGTACCGGTAAATCCCGTCGAAACAGTGGCCGGTGACGCCGACGTCAATGCAACGATCGCCAAGTCAAACGAAGTGCCGGATATTTTCGTTTTAATCACACCGCCGGTCGTTGTACCTGCTGCGGTGCTCGTTTCAAAGACATTGAAACTGCTGACTGTTGAATTAACAATGAATGACGAACTTGCCGGACCGGATACCGAGCCATCGGTCACGCTAATCGTGGTCGTCTGCGCGGTGGCGATGTTCGTCGCAAGCGTGGTCGTCGACTGTCCGCCAGAAAAGTTCACCGAAGTTGTGTATGTAGCGGTGCCCGATGGGCCGCTGTAGGCGAGCGTCTTAGTTCCGCTGTAACCACTGATGGTATTGAAATAGGCGTCGGTAGCAGTAATGAATGGGATATTGAAGGTGACGCCGGCGCTTTGGCTCGACGCCGTGCCCGAATTACCCGAACATGCACTGAAGCTTTGTCCGGGAAGCGTCACCACCAACCGGCTCATCGCAGCCGGATTGACGAGCAAACTCGAACTAACGGGGCCAGAAATGGCGCCGTCACTGGCCGTGATGCCGATCGTTTCCGCCTTTGTTAAGGTGGTCGCAAGCGTGGTCGTTGATTTTCCGTTGGTAAAACTAACGCTCGTTGTATAGCTCGGTGAAACACTGCAGCCTGACGATGGACCGGCATAACTGATCGTTTTGGTGCCACTGTAGGTGGTGACGGGATTATTGAACTGGTCTGTTGCGATCAACTGCGTCAGGTTAAAGGCAGTACCGGCGGTTTGACTGGTAGAGGTGCCGGTTATGCCCGTGCCCGCTGTAAAGGTTTGGCCCGGCAGTACTGTTAACAACTTGGTCATCGCGCCCGGCACCTCGGTCAAGGTACCGAAGTTGGTGCTGTTGGCAACGGCGGCAATCATGGATGTACCAGAGGGCACAATATTACCGCTGGCTAATGGCGTGCCGTTGAGCGGGCGTACCTGAATTCCCCGCCATTGAATGGTGTTGAGAACATTGCCCTGCGATTTGCTGAAAACTGTAAAGGTGATGGTGGTGGCGGTTTGCGAAAAATTCGCGCCGGTCACCCCAGCCACGTTGGCGCCGAGGGCAACATTGTTCATGTTGGTGTTGGCGTTCGTCGCGCCGGTGGTCAATATCACAGTTATGGGGCTGGCGGTATTGAATTCAAACCCAGTCGGAACGGTTAGCACCACCGTTCCGTTACCAATATCCCCGTTGATGGTTTCACCATAAGTCGGCCCCGACAGCGAAGTCCACGCGCCAGTGCCCCCGGTTGCAGCGGTATCTGCAGAAATCGCGGTGGCCCCACTTGCGGGGGTAACGTTACCAGCCCACACGTAAAAGATAAAAGAGGCAATTAACAATACGGCAATACCGATTTGCACCAAGCGTAATTTGCCGCGATCAATATCTATTTTCACTGTTTGCCTTTTTGTACTCGACTGTTGTCACTCTACGCGCCTTGCTTCGGACTTGCAACTCAGACCAGTTTAAAGTTACAGCATGGCTCTCGGCAAATTTTCAACCTCATCATTGTTCTTTCTTACCCCCAATGCATAAAAGGCTTTTGCCTTGTGCAGGCGCGCACCGTACAAGCCTTAAAACTTGCAGATAAATAGGTATTGAGCCCTATGACCAGACGGATGTGGGACCAATGTCGGGGGCGGAAGGCCTAACTGGACCTGTCTGACGGAACTAGATGTTCTCCGTAGATCAACCCGAGATCGTGACGCTAGACTAGCTGGCATGCCAATACGCACTCCCATTGTGGCCACGCCCACCTCCACTCATGTCCTGTACTGGCGGGTACTGCCCTTTGCGTCCTTAAGCCTTGCCGAGCTGTATGCAGTGCTGCAATTGCGCACCGAAGTGTTTGTTCTTGAACAAAACTGTGTGTTTCAAGACATGGACGGTGCCGATACACACGCCTTGCATGTGTTGGGCACCGACGATAACGGCGCACTGATGGGCTACGCCCGCTTGTTCCCTGCGGGTGTCAAGTTTGTGGAGGCCAGCATTGGCCGTGTGGTGACCCACAGTCACGTACGAGGCAGCGGGATGGGGCATGTGCTGGTACAACAGGCGGTGGACGCGGTAACTGGCGCTTGGGGCGCACAGCCGATCCGCATTGGCGCCCAAGCGCACTTGAAGAACTTTTACCAGCGGCATGGCTTTTTAGATATGGGCAAGCCCTATATCGAAGACGGCATTGACCATCTTGAAATGCTGCGACAACCCGAGGAGTAAACGATTGATTACTGATTTCAAAGGCAAGACCGCCGTATTGACCGGTGCGGGCTCGGGCTTTGGCCTGGAGTGCGCGCGCATTGGCGCCAAGCTGGGCATGAACCTGGTGCTGGCCGATGTGCAACAAGACGCACTAGACAAAACCGTGGCCGAGATGCAGGCCGAAGGGGCACCTGTGTTGGCCATGCAAGTGGATGTGTCCAAGGCCGACCAAGTGGAAGCCTTGGGTGCCGCCACGCTGGCCCGCTTCGGCGCGCCACACTTTGTATTCAACAACGCCGGTGTGGGGGCGGGTGGCCTCATTTGGGAAAATACCCTGAAAGACTGGGAGTGGGTGATTGGCGTCAACCTCATGGGCGTGGCCCACGGCGTGCGCGTGTTTACCCCCATGATGCTGGCCGCCGCCCAGGCCGACCCAGCCTACCAAGGGCATATCGTCAACACCGCCAGCATGGCCGGTTTGCTCAATGCGCCCAACATGGGTATTTACAACGTGAGCAAACACGCGGTGGTGGCCATGAGCGAGACGCTCTACCAAGACCTCGCCTTGGTCACCGACCAAATCAGCGCCAGCGTGTTGTGCCCTTTCTTTGTGCCCACCGGTATCAGCCAAAGCCACCGCAACCGCCCTGCAGAATTCACCGCGGTACAAGACAAGCCGACCCAAAGCCAACTGATTGGCCAGGCTATGAGCGACAAGGCGGTGGGCAGCGGCAAGGTCACCGCCGCCGAGGTAGCCCAAAAAGTGTTTGACGCCATAGCCGCCAATCAGTTCTACATCTACAGCCACCCTAAAGCGATCGCCTCGGTGCAAACCCGCTTGGAAGACGTGCTCCAAGCCCGTAACCCCACCGATCCGTTTGCCCACAAGCCAGAACTGGGTGTGCAACTGCGCAAGGCCTTGCGCAGCTAGGCTCTGGGTTGGCTTTATGCGGGTGCACCCCAGTGGTGGTGCCGGTATATCAGACCTAAAATAGTTCGAAACGACCACACCGCCCACTTGCCTTCCACCCCCACCCAACCCCCAGTCGCCAAACCATTGCGCTTTGTCTGGCTACTGAGCGCAGACCCCTACCAGCGCCTGTGTTTGCGCTACTGGCTACTTACTTCGCGCTTGTACATCGTCATTCTGGCGTTGCAGGCGTATTCCGCCAGCTTCGGTCTGATGAACACTACGCACCTGGCCTGGCTGTGTGTATTTGCCTTGTGTGGCGTGTCCTTCTTTTTTGTCGCTATTCGCAGTGGTTGGAGCAAGCGTTTGGCCGACCCTGCAATGACGGTTCAACAGATGGGTTTCGGCTTTGCCGTGCTGGCTATCGACTACGCCATCACACCCCCGCTGCGCGGTATGGTGCTGATGATTACGCCGCTAGCGCTGATGTTTGGCGCATTTACGCTCACACCGCAACAGTGCAAGGTATTGGGGATATTCGCAGTAGTGTCCCAGGGCGTCGCTATGGCTTTGTCGATAGCGCTGGGACTAGATGCCAGTGGGGCCAAGACAGAGTTGATTGTGTTCTTTGCATCCGCATTTGTATTCACCATGGTGGCCGATATGGCGGGCCGCCTGAGCTTCATGCGGGCCCAGTTGCGCGTGCAAAAGCGCGAGCTGGCCGAAGCCCTGGAACGCAACAACCTGCTAGCCCGCCAAGACGAGCTCACCGGGCTACCCAACCGCCGCCACGCGATGGAAATGATGGGCTACGAGGAACGCCGCGCCAAGCGCGAGGCCGTGCCGCCTTGCGTCTGTATTTTGGATATTGACCATTTCAAAAACATCAATGACAGTTTTGGTCACCCCGCCGGTGATCAGGTGCTGCGATTGTTGGCCACACATGCGCAGCGCTCACTGCGCGGCCCCGATGTATTGGCCCGCTGGGGTGGGGAAGAGTTTGTGTTGGTGATGCCGCAAACCTCGATCACCGACGCAGTGATGGTGGTGGAGCGTTTGCGCGTCGCCCTGGCTCGCAAGGAAGTTTGGGCCGAGCGCCCCGACCTCAAGGTCACTTTTTCTGCAGGCGTTGCCGCTCTCACGGGGAGTGAATCGATGGAAGACGCCGTAGCCCGTGCCGACGTAGCCCTGTACCGCGCCAAGCAGTCTGGCCGCAATTGCACGGCCGTAGCGGCTTAAAGCCCGCGGCAGTTTAGGTGTTCCAGCGTCGCCACACTGGCTGGGCTAGCCGATAGGTGTTGAGCTGTGCTTGAACGGTTTCCTCAATGCGCACACCGTAGCCTCCCGCCATCACAAAAACGCACGGTACGCGGCGCTGCCAGCACCAGTCAAATACCCGTTGGTCACGCGCTTGTAAACCGGCGTACGTCAGTTTCAAGCGGCCCAATCGGTCCCCCTCAAAAGGGTCAGCGCCGGCCAGGTAAATCACAAAACCGGGTGTGCATGCGCGGTCTAGCTGGTTCAGTGCGGCGTCCAATGCAGCCAGGTACTCAACGTCGCTGCAGCCATCGGGCAGGGGCACATCCAGGTCACCTGATTCTTTGCGAAATGGAAAATTCTTATCGCCGTGCAAGGACAGCGTAAACACGCTCGCGTCGTTGCGAAAAATATGGGCTGTACCGTTGCCCTGGTGCACGTCCAGGTCAATCACTGCGACCTGCAATGGCGGGCGGCCCGCACCATGGCGTCGGCCCCACTCGGCTTGCAGCACACGGGCCGTGACGGCCACGTCGTTAAACACACAAAACCCACCACCCTTGTCTGCATAGGCGTGGTGGGTACCGCCGGCCAGGTTGGCGGCCAAGCCCTCGGTCATGGCTACACGTGCCGCCGCCAGCGTGGCACCTACGGAGCGGCGCGCGCGTTCGGCAATAGCGGGGCTCCACGGAAAACCGATCTCACGCGTGACCACGGCCTCTACCGTGCCATCGGTGATGGCGGCAATGTAGCCTGGCGTGTGGACGGTGGCCAGCTCACCGTCGGTGGCCATGGGGGCGGGCATGAGGCGTATGCCGGGCAGGTGTTCAGCCAGGGCATCCCGCAACATGCGGTACTTGGCCATGGGAAAGCGGTGGCCCTCGGGCAGAGGTAGGACAAACTGATCGCTATAAAACGCATGCATGCCGGGATTGTGGCGCGGCTATCGGGTTTAGTATTTGCCCATGCCCAAATCCCCAACTACGCCGGTATCCATTTCCACAGATCGGCGTTTGCCGATTGCCATCGACCTGCCCATCATCCAGGCACCGATGGCGGGTTCGCAAGGCAGCGCATTGGCGATTGCCGTATCCAACGCCGGAGGCCTGGGCTCGGTACCCTGCGCCATGCTGACGCCAGACGGGCTGCGCACCGAACTGCAGGCCATGCAAGCAGGCACCACGCGCCCGTACAACGTCAACTTCTTTTGCCACACCCCGCCCGTGCCAGACGCTGCGCGCCAAGCGCGCTGGACAGCGGCACTCGAGCCTTACTACCAAGAGCTGGGTATTGACGCCGACAAACTAGCCGCGGGACCAGGGCGCGTGCCTTTTGACGCCGCGGCCGCAGCGGTGTTGGCTGAATTTCGACCTGCGGTAGTGAGCTTTCATTTTGGGCTGCCCACGCCAGAGTTGCTCTCAGCGGTCAAAGCCTGGGGCGCCACCGTAATGTCGTCTGCCACCACGCTGGCAGAAGCTGCGTGGCTGGAGGCGCATGGCGCTGACGTCATCATCGCCCAGGGGCTGGAAGCGGGCGGTCACCGCGGTATGTTTTTGTCCCATGACCTCACCACACAAATTGCGCTTCGCAATCTGCTGCGCCAGGTGGTGGCCACGGTGCGCTGCCCGGTGATTGCTGCTGGCGGCATGCGGCATGCGGCCGATGTGCAAGAGATGCTGGACCTGGGCGCTGCCGCTGTGCAGGTCGGATCGGCCTATTTGTTGTGCCCGGAATCCACCACCAGTGCGGTGCACCGCGCTGCATTGCAGTCGCCCGCCGCCCAAGACACCGCACTCACCAATGTATTCAGCGGCCGACCTGCACGCGGCATCGTCAACCGGGCGATGCGTGAACTGGGGCCCATGTCGGCCGTGGTGCCGGCCTTTCCGCTGGCTACGGGGGGTATCGCGCCGTTGCGCGCCAAGGCCGAAGCAGCGGGACGTGGCGATTTCTCACCACTGTGGGCCGGGCAAAACGCATGGCTTGCCCAGCCTGTGGGCGCCGCCAACCTAACCCTCTGTTTGGCAGGACTGCACTGATGTGATGCAGTAACAGCAGCGCATGTGAAATTACAGGTTCATGTAGTCCTTCTTACCCACTTCAATACCGCTGTGCCGCAAGATCGCGTAGGCAGCGGTATTGTGGAAAAAGAACTGCGGTAGGCCATAAGTCAACAGATACACGCTGCCGCTAAAGCGGCGCTCTTTGGCGGTGCCTGGCTGCAGCACGATTTCCCGTGTAGCCGCATCTGCAAATTGCGCCTCGGTCAGGGTGCCCATAAAGGCCAACACGGTGTCAATGCGGGCTTGCAAATCTGCAAAGCTTGTCTCACTGTCGTCCAGCTTGGGCACCTCGACGCCCGCCAAACGTGCGGCTACGCCCTTGGCAAAGTCAGAAGCAATTTGCACCTGGCGCAGCAGGGGAAACATGTCGGGGTACAAGCGGGCCTGCAAGTAGGCATTGGGGTCGATGCTCTTGGCTACCGCGTGCGCCTCGGCCTTGCTCAAAACGTTTTTCAGACCGCCCAGCATTTGCTGAAAGACGGGGATAGAGGCGATGTAAATCGTGGGGGACATGGGTTACCTATGAATGAAAAGAGGGGGCAAGGTTAGCAGGCAAGGCTTCTAGGACGCAAATGCGTAGCCGGACTTATTTTTCTTTGCGATATACATGGCGCGGTCTGCACTGTGGACCATAGCATCGCCAGTGGCGCCATCTTTTGGGAATATCGCGATTCCGATACTCGCTGCGATGCTCACATCCAGGCCTTGACCGCCAGCGTGCAATTTGCAGGGCAACCCAATCGCTGCGATGATTTTTTCCGCGACCTTCACGATATCCGCCTCCTGATCCACCTCGGCCAGCAGGTAGAGGAATTCATCACCGCCGTAGCGACTTATCGTATCGTCATCCCGTGAATTTTCTTTCAACCGTTGCGCTGCCGTCTTGAGGACGGTATCGCCAGCGTCATGACCGTAGGTATCGTTCACGCTTTTGAACTTATCAAGGTCGATAAACATGACCGCCAAGGCCCAGCCATGTCGTTTAGCTTGGGCAATTCCATGCTCCAGCCTATCGTTGAACAGCACGCGATTGGGCAGACCGGTCAAAACATCGTGCAGGGCTGCGTAGCGCGCCGCTTCTTCCTGCTCAATGATGGCCGCCAACTGATGCTCCACTATTTCTCGTTCCTTGACTTCTTGGCCCAGAGCACGATTCACAGCAGACAGCTTTTCGGCCGCCTCCTGCACCTTGGTTTCCACAGCCTCGCTCTTTTCGAGCGTTTTCTCAATCACCGACGGCAGGTCTTGCTCTGCAAGCTCTTGCTTCAAGGCACGGTTGACCGACGAGAGCTCATCCGCCGATTCCTTCACTATTTCAGTCACGCGTTCGCTTTCGTCCAATACGGTACTCAGCGATTTTGCGAACCGGGTGGGTTCTAGTGGCTTCGCGTCCAGATCATTCATAGGGTGTCCCAGGTCGCGTCCGCTAGCATTCAGCGCGTCAACAGTGTTTGTAAGCTCGACCGGGCGCCTAGGGCGCTCAAGCGATACCCAATCGGGTGGGTAATTTTTAGCGGCTGTTCGTTTTTTGTCTGTGACCTGTCGAACAGACACGTACTGGTTGGGAAACAGAGCCTGCCACGTTTTCAAGGCGGGTAACGTGGCTGGGCGGGTAGGGTGGCTAGGGAAGCCCTGCATCGCTGCGTGACTGTGGCAAACTTCCGGCTCGATTTTCGAGTGTCAGTGGGACTGCGCCTAACCAGTGTTCAGTTCCCCGTAGAGGTTCTAGTTCATGCAAAACATCATCGCGCAACTCGCGCAAGAAATTAATATCCGACCCGCCCAAGTGGAAGCAGCCGTGCAGCTCTTGGATGGTGGCGCTACCGTGCCCTTCATTGCCCGCTACCGCAAAGAAGTGACCGACGGGCTGGACGACATCCAACTGCGTGAGCTGGAAGCACGCTTGTCTTATTTGCGCGAACTGCGGGACCGCAAGGAATCGGTGCTCAAACTGATCGAAGAGCAAGGCAAGCTGACCGCCGCGCTGACCGTAGCCATCCACAACGCGGCCACCAAGCAAGAGGTAGAAGACATTTATTTGCCCTTCAAGCTCAAGCGCCGCACCAAGGGCCAACTGGCCAAGGAGGCCGGGCTGGAGCCCCTGGCCGATGCGCTGTTTGCCAACCCCACGTTGGTGCCTGCCGATGAAGCTGCTGCATATGTGATTGCCATGCGCCCGGTGGTGGAGGGCGAGGACAAGCAGCCCGACTTCAGCACCGTGCAAGCCGTGTTGGACGGTGTGCGCGATTTGCTCTCCGAGCGCTGGGCCGAGGACCCAGTGCTGGTGCAAGACCTGCGCGCCTGGTTGTGGCACGAGGGCCTGCTGCAAAGCAAACTGGCCGAAGGCAAGGACGAGAACAACACCGACGTATCCAAGTTCCGCGACTACTTTGACTATGACGAACCGATTGGTCGCGTGCCCAGCCACCGCGCATTGGCGGTGTTTCGGGGGCGCTCATTGGATATTTTGGACGTCAAATTGGTGCTTCCGGAGGTGAGTGGTGGTCAGACGTCAAATTCAGCCGGAAATACGGGTTCTGACCCCAATTCAGGGGCAAATAGTGCTCTGGCCCGCGGAAATACTGCGCAAGATGCTATCAAAACAAGAGCAACGCCCCAGGTGTCACTGGCCGAAGGCCGCATTGCTTTGAAGCTGGGCTGGAGCCACCAGAAGCGCGCCGCCGACGATCTAATCCGCAAGTGCGTGGCCTGGACCTGGAAGGTCAAGTTATCCATGTCCACCGAGCGCGACCTGTTCACCCGGTTGCGTGAGGACGCCGAAAAGGTCGCCATCAAGGTCTTTGCCGACAACCTGCGCGACCTGCTGCTGGCGGCCCCCGCCGGACCGCGTGTGGTGCTGGGCCTGGACCCTGGCATTCGCACCGGGGTCAAGGTGGCCGTGGTCGATGCCACCGGCAAGCTGGTCGAAACCGCTACCGTGTTCCCGCACGAGCCGCGCAAAGACTGGGAGGGCTCGCTGCACACCCTGGGCAAGCTGTGTGCCAAGCACGGCGTGAACCTGATCGCCATTGGCAACGGCACCGCCAGCCGAGAGACCGACAAGCTGGCCGGGGACCTGATCAAGCTACTGGGCAAGATGGCCACGCAGTCGGGCGCACCCGAATTGAAAATCGACAAGGTGGTGGTGAGCGAGGCGGGCGCTTCGGTCTACAGCGCCAGCGAATTTGCATCACAAGAAATGCCCGATGTGGACGTAAGCCTGCGCGGTGCAGCCAGCATTGCCCGCCGCCTGCAAGACCCCTTGGCCGAGCTGGTAAAAATCGACCCCAAGAGCATTGGCGTGGGCCAGTACCAGCACGATGTCAACCAAAGCGAGCTGGCCCGCATGCTGGACACCGTGGTGGAAGACTGCGTGAATTCGGTCGGCGTGGACCTGAACACCGCCAGTGTGCCGCTGCTCTCCAAGGTGTCGGGCCTGTCCGCCACCGTCGCCAAAGCCGTGGTGCGCTGGCGCGAAAGCAATGGCGCGTTTGGCAGCCGCCAAGATTTGCTGAAAGTGACTGGCCTGGGCGCCAAGACCTTTGAGCAAGCCGCTGGCTTCTTGCGCATACGCGGTGGCAGCAACCCGCTGGACATGACCGGCGTGCACCCCGAGACTTACCCGGTGATTGAGCAAATCATCGCCAAGACCGGCAAACCCGTGACCGAGATCATGGGCCGCGCTGACATGCTGAAAACGCTGCGGCCTGAACTGTTTGCCAACGACAAGTTTGGTGTCATCACCGTCAAAGACATCTTCACTGAGCTAGAAAAACCCGGCCGCGACCCGCGCCCGGACTTTAAGGTGGCCCGCTTTAACGATGGCGTGGAAGACATCAAGGACCTGAAGGAAGGCATGATTTTGGAAGGCACTGTCAGCAACGTGGCCCAATTTGGCGCGTTTATTGACCTGGGCGTGCACCAAGACGGCTTGGTGCATGTGAGCCAGTTGGCCCACAAATTTGTGACCGATGCCCGCGAGGTCGTCAAGACCGGCGACATCGTCAAAGTGCAGGTGCAAGAGGTGGACGTAGCCCGCAAGCGCATCAGCCTTACTATGAAAATAGGAGCGGCTCCCGCAGCAAAGACGGGGGGCAACGGCCAAAAAGGCACTGAAAACCGCTACCAAGCTCCTGCACGGGGTGAGCGGCAACACGGCAGCCAACAGGGCAGCCGCCAGGACAGCAGTGTGGCCGGCAATAGCGCCATGGCATCGGCATTTGCGAAGTTGAAACGCTAGCGAACCGGAGTTGCCTTGCTTGATTCTTTAAGCGCTCAACCACACCCGCAACCGCCGCTGGTCATCGTCTGTACCACCGGTACCGGTGGTGACATTCAACCTTTCATTGCGGTAGCCCAGGGCCTATACGCGCGGGGCCACAGCGTGGTGCTGTTGGTGCCCGGCTTTCAGGAGGGTGCGGCCAAAGCCGCTGAACTGCCCTACGAAACTTTTGGCACTGCCGAGCAGTTTCAGGCAGCGTTGAACGACCCCTTGCTCTGGGATGAGCGCAAGGGGTGGGGGGTTGTTTGGAATGCCGTGGTACCGCACTTGAGCGTTTTGCATAAATTAGTGCAGCGCTTACCCGCAGATCAATCGTGTGTGATCCTGAGCCATCCTCTGCTGGTGCCGATGGCGGCGATGGCGAGGGCAGTACGCCCCGATTTACCTATCGTTGCGACCTACCTCGCACCGTCCAATGTGTGCAGCAGCCACGACCTGTTGACAGCGGGATCGCTGCGCATTCCACCGTGGGTGCCGCTGTCTTGGCGGCGCTTACTCTGGCGCTTCATCCACAAGGGCTGGATCGACCCCGTATGCCTGCCCAGCCTGAACGCCGCGCGCGCCCAGCACCAACTGCCCCCGGTGCCTCATTTTTTCGAGCACATGTTGAAGGAACCCAACGCTTCGGTTGGCCTATTTCCTGATTGGTTTGCCGCGGTACAGCCGGACTGGCCACACCCCTTTTCGCCGGGAATTTTCCCAAGTGCCGCCGTGAATAAAAATCAAGTTACGGCACTACCACCGGAGCTAGAGCATTTTTTGACCGATGGCGATCCACCGATTGTTTTCACCCCCGGCACGGGGCATCAGCATGCGGCCAACTATTTTCTGGTCGCGCTGGAGGCATTGAAACGCCTGGGGCGGCGCGGGCTTTTCATCACTACTCACGCAGCCCAAGTCCCCCACACCTTGCCGCCCACGGTTATGTGGCAGGCCCACATACCCTTTACCGTCTTGTTGCCGCGTGCAGCGGCCGTAGTGCACCACGGAGGCATCGGCACCACGGCCGAGGCTTATCGTGCTGGCACGCCTCAGCTTGTCGTACCTTTTGCCTACGACCAGTTTGACAACGCCCTTCGCAGCCAGCGTCTGGGGGTCGCCGATGTGCTACCCGCCAAGCGCTTGACGGTCAGGCGCATGACCCGGCAACTCGCGAAGCTGTTGTCGTCTGACGACATTAGTAATGCTTGCCGTACAGTGGCTACAAATATGACCCGAGAGCCAGATATGGCGTGGATGTTGGATCGCATCGAGGCCGCGATGGGCATCGGTCCCGACTGAACAGCAACCCCACCGGGCTGACTCGCGAAAGCCAGCGCAACACCGCCATAATGACCGCATGAAATCCCACGTTGGAACAAGAGGGTCTCAGCCATGAAACTGCCAGAACTGTTGGACCTGCCTTTTCACTTGCCCAGCATCCCCAAGGTGGTGGCGCTGCTGCTAGTGGAGCTAGACCGGCCCGAAGCCGATTTGCGTAAGATCACCCAGCTCATCAGCACCGACCCGGCGCTCACCACACGCCTGCTGCAACTGGCCAACTCCAGCTTTTTCAAACTCACCGGCCGTATCCAGAGCGTCTCTGAAGCCCTCGCCCTCATGGACCTGGCCCAGCTGAAAACCATGGCGCAAATGGCCGCTATAGGCGCTTCGCTCAAGGCTGTACCGGGTGTCAATTTGCAAAAATTTTGGGACTACAGCCTGGATGTGGCGCGCGTCTCGCGCTCCCTGGCGGGCCTGGTGCGGCAAAACCAACAGGCTGCCTTCACCTGCGGTTTGATACATGCCATTGGTGAATTAGCGCTGCACCTGGCACTGCCCGAGGCGATGTCGGTGCTAGATACCGAAATTCCCCCCCTGGACCTGCGCCGCGCCAAGGCAGAGCGCCGCCTGCTGGGCTACTGCTACGCCAATGTGGGTGCGGGCTATGCCGCGCGCTGGAAATTTCCGCAGACGCTGATCGACGCACTGGAGCACCAGTACGCGCCCTTTGACAACCATGTTTACGAGCCCATGGCGGGCGTCATTCACCTGGCCACATGGCGCGCCCGTGGCAAAGAAGCCAAGCTGACCCAGCGGGAGCTGGCGGTGAGCTTTCCGGATGCGGTGGGCGTGGCCCTGCACCTGGACATCGACATGGTCTTGCAGCAAGATCCGTTCGATTGGGCGGGACATACTTGAATGGCCCCCACGCACCAAAACTCGCCCGGGGCGGCCAGCCCCTAAATTTCAGCAGCATGCAGGCACTTCACATTTACGCTGGGCCAGTGGCCCGCAAAGCTTTGGCCGCTCATGGTCTTAGCCCGTCTCACATCAGCACCATTCCCGCTGCCGCCGGAGGTCCCAAGGGGCTAATCTTGGGCGCGCTGGACCAGTTCATCTTCGGCCAATGGCTACCCCAATCTAGCCAGCCGGTGCACCTGGTAGGCGCGTCCATTGGCGCGTGGCGCATGTCCACCGCCTGCCTGAACAACCCGGTGGAAGCGCTGCAGCGCCTGGGGCATGACTACATTCACCAGCACTACCACCTGGCCCCCGGTCAAAGGCGGCCAACCGCCGAGTGTGTGAGCGCAGAGTTTGGCAAGAACCTGACCGCCTTTTACAGCGGGCGCATTCACGAGGTGCTGCACCACCCGCGCTACCGGCTTCACATCGTGACCGCGCGCGGGCGGCATGTGTTGGCCGCAGAGCAAAGCGTGCGGACCCCGCTGGGCTATTTGGGTGCCTTTTTAACCAACACCGTACACCGCCGTGCCATGGGTGCGTGGTTAGAGCGGGTTGTGTTCTCTGCACCGGCCACTACCCCTGGTCAGGCCACTGTAGCGGTGCCCGCGGAGCTCCCGTTTGCCACCAGCGACTACCGCACCCGCCAGGTGCTACTCAGCGACGCCAACTTCAATCCCGCGTTACAGGCCAGTTGCTCTATCCCCTTTGTCCTCAAATCTGTCAGCAACATTCCCGGTGCCCCGCCAGGCGCTTACTGGGACGGCGGCCTGACCGATTACCACCTGCATCTCAACTACCCGGGCGCAGCCGCTAACGCTATCAATTCAATAGCTAACTATTCAATGAATACGCCGGCTCAGGCCGAAAAAGACTCGCAAATCACCGAAAAACTGGCTCCGCAAGGCGGTTTGGTGCTGTACCCCCACTTCCAGCAAGCGGTAGTGCCTGGTTGGCTGGACAAGGCCCTCAAGTGGCGCCACAAAGCGACTCACTTTTTAGACACTATGGTGCTCTTAGCACCTAACCCCGACTGGGTCAAAACTCTGCCCAACGGCAAGTTGCCCGACCGAACCGACTTCACCCACTACGGCCATGACAAGGCAGGGCGTGTCAAAGCCTGGACCGCAGCCTACAGCGCCAGCGCGCAGTTGGCTGACGAATTCTCACGGTGGCTACACCAACCCGACATGGCGAAGGTTAAAAATTTGTGAGTTGTGTGCGTGCACGACAAAGCCATCAACCCATTTCCAGGAAGCTGCACACCTGGTTACGCCCCTGGCTTTTTGCCCGATAAAGCGCTTGATCTGCTTGATCGAGCAGGGGGTCCAGGTCCATGACGCCACCCGCCAAGCTGGTGACACCGATGGACACCGTAACCCCGAGCGACAAACCCTGCGGTAGCGCAACGCGTGCCGCTGCAATGGTTTGGCGCAGCCGCTCGGCAACCAACATGGCCTGCGCGTGGTCAGCGGCGGGCATGGTCACCGCAAACTCTTCACCACCCAGACGGCCGATCACGTCTAGCTCACGCAATTGCTCCCTACACAGGGTTGCCAGCATCTGAATCACGCTGTCACCAGCATGGTGGCCATGCGTATCGTTAACGTGCTTAAAGTGGTCTATATCGAGCATGAGTATCGACACCGGGCCACCGTGGCGCGCTGTGCGCGACAGCTCGGTCTCCGACAGTTCAATAAAGCGACGCCGGTTGTGCAGGCCCGTCAGCACGTCGGTATGCGCCATGCGTACCAACTCCATCTCAATCATCTTGCGGTCGGTGATGTTGCCGTGCGCCACCAGCACATGGCCACTATTGCCAGGAAAACGCTTCAATCGGGCAAAAAAGAAACGCTGCTCGGTACCGGTGTGGCAGGGGTACTCCATGGAAAAAGAATCGCGCTCGCCGCACAACACTGTTGCAACAGCCTGCGCCATCACCGCAACGTCGGTCACCGCGGCAGTGTTTGCCGCAACATCAGCACTAGCCCCACCCAATGCCGCTTCAAACACCTGCACGTAGCGGCTACCTATCGCATAGTTGCTGCACAGTGGGCTACAAAGGTTGGCATCAAAAAAGTCGCGCCACGCCTGGTTCACGGTGGTGATAGTCCCCGTTTTGTCCAGCACGCAGATCATCTCTGGCACGGTGTCAATCGTGGTCCTGGCAAATTGCTCGGATGTCTCTAGCGCGCGCTGGGTCTGCTTGAGGTCGGAGACGTCTGACGTAAGCACAAAAAAACCTTGCACCCTTGCCGCGTGAATGTCGGGAACATACTGGGTCCACACATACGCGGGGCTTCCATCGGGTTTAGTCATCGTGCGCTCAAACTGCTGCGCCTCGCCGCGCAGCGCCGCCCGAATCATCGGTTCATTTTTGGCAAACAGCGCTTCGCCCAGCAGCTCTTGAATAGTGATACCCATGATTTGCGCTGGTGTCTTGCCAAAATACAGCTCATAAGCGGCGTTACAAAACATGCACCGCAAGTCAGCACTCCAATAACCGATCAGCCCTGGAATGCTGTCCGTCAGGGTGCGCATAAAGCGCTCATTGGCCTGCAAACGGTCCGCTTGCAACTTCAAAACCAGGTGCGTACGCACCCGGGCCTGAAGGATGTTCTGCTCGAAAGGCTTGGTAACGTAATCCACCGCACCCAGCTCAAAGCTGAGCGCCTCGTCGAATTCATCGCGTTGCGACGTAATGAAAATGATGGGGATATGCTGCGTTTTGGGGTCTGCCTTGAGTCGGCGACAAACCTCGTGCCCGCTGATACCCGGCATGACCAGATCCAACAAAATCAAGTCGGGCAAACGGGCTTGACTTTGGGCGACGGCTTGTTCGCCGTCCATCGCCATGTAGATATCACAGTCATTTTTAAACAACTCGCCGACCATGCGTATGTTGATGATCTGGTCGTCCACAACCAAAATTTTCGGGCGAACCCCAGCACTGCGCAGCCATTCGCGCAGAGCGGGTTCCATTTAATTCGAGCCTCCATGCCATGATTCGACCATGCTCTGCGCTTCGCGAAACTTCAAGAGCTGGGTCGCATCCAGAAGCTGCTGAACCTTGAACTTGTCGGCGTTCGGGGCTAGCGCCAACAACTCTTGCACCATATCGATGGCGCGCAGATTGCCCACTTGCAACATGGCCTGAATCTCCAGCAAGCGGGTAGCCATTTGTGCCGGTGATATCGGGTGCAAGGCGGCTGCATGGGGCGGCGTGGCGGTGGCCGGGTCAGGTGGCATAGCGGCCGCAAGCGCAGCGTCGCTGCGCTCGAGCAGGTCGGTCAGTAGGTCAATCACTTCAGGGGAAAAAAGTAGCGGCGCGTGCAGGTTTTTTTCGGTCTTGGCGCGCAGCTCCAGGTCTGCAGCCCACTTGGCCAGGGCTACGGCTCCTACGGTGGCTGCCATGCCCTTCATGGCATGCATGGTGGCGCTGGCTTGGGGCAAATTTTCTTGCAGCACCTGTTGCCGTAGTTCAGCCAACAGGCGCATGCCCTCCGTCCTGAATCCTTGAAGCGCCATGTGGTAGACGTCAAGCTTTTGACCAAACCGCCGCAGTATCGCGTCTGCAGATTCAATCAGCGCATGCGTGTGGCCACCGCCGGCGGCAGCCGACCGTGCTGGGGCACGGTGGGGCTCGCGCTTGAGCAGGGCCAAGAGCTTGACGACCACCTCATCGATATCGATGGGTTTACCGATGTGGTCGTTCATACCGGCAGCTAGGCAGTTGGTGCGGTCGGCGGGCGATGCATTGGCCGTCATGGCCAAAATAGGGATTTGACTGCCATGGGCGTGCGCGCGAATACGCCGTGTCGCCTCTAGCCCGTCCAGATCGGGCATTTGCACGTCCATGATGATGGCGTCATACGCACTGGCTGTTTGCGTGGCCATATTGACACCTTGTATTCCGCCATGTGCAACCGCCACGTAGGCGCCTTCGGCGCGGAGCAATTCTGTGGCCACTTGGCGGTTGAGCGCGTTGTCTTCCACCAGCAAGAAACGCGCGTCCTGCAGGCGCGGCACGGCCACATACGCTGGCAACAAAGCAGCGGCTTGGGTTGCGGGGCCCGCCAGCGCTTTTTGCAGCGCAAGCTTCAGTTGCTGCGGTGTTACTGGCTTGATCAGGAAGTCAACAAACGGCGCCTGCTGCAATGCGGCGGCCTCGGCCAAGACCTCCCGACCAAACGCCGTCACCATAACGATGACAGGTGGGTCACTGCCCGGTAGGGCCTCCTGAATGAGCGACGCGGCGGTCAATCCGTCCATCCCCGGCATGCGCCAATCCATGAGCACCACGTCGTAGGGGGTCGTTAATGCCTGTGCCCGACGGACGCATTCAACGCCCTCAGCACCAGTGCCCGCGCCGTCGGTGTTGACACCCATTGCCTGCAGGGCCTCGACCAGGATTTCTCGGCCCAACGGGTTGTCTTCAACCACCAGCACCCGCAGTGTCACCGGCAAGGGGGAGGGTGGTTCGGCCCGTTGGGTGGTGCTATCTACCGCCAGGTTGATATCAAACCAAAAGCGGCTGCCCTTGCCGAGCTCGCTTTGCACCGACAAGCGGCCACCCATTAGGGCGACCAACCGCTGGCTGATAACCAACCCCAGCCCAGTACCGCCAAAACGCCGCGTCGTAGAGGCCTCAGCCTGCGTGAAGGCATCAAAGATTCGGGTCAACTGCTCAGGACTCATACCTATCCCGGTGTCACTGATCTCCACCCGCAGCGTTAACTGGCCTGCGACACAGACCAATTGGGTCAAGCGGATAACGACCTGTCCGGCCGCAGTGAACTTCACCGCGTTGCTGGAAAGATTGATCAAAATCTGCTGCAAACGCAACTTGTCACCCAGTACAACGGGGGGGAGAGCCGGGTCGATTGCAAAAATGACTTCCACGTCTGTACCACCCTCGGTACCAGAGAGCACGATCGCCAAGTCGCGCATGAGCTCCTCTAGGTCCAATGGGTGCAGGTCGAGCTGCAGCCTGCCTGCATCCATCTTGGAATAATCCAGGATGTCGTTGAGCAAGCCCAACAAGGATTTGGCAGCAGATTGGGCCTTGCCCACGTAGTCTTGTTGCCGAACATCCAGTGCCGTCTTTTGCACCAGTTGCAACATACCCAGTACGGCATTCATGGGGGTCCGAATTTCGTGGCTCATGTTGGCCAGAAATGCGCCCTTGGCAAGGTTGGCAGCATCGGCCTGATCACGCGCATGTGCCAGCTCGGTGAGTGTCGACTGCATCTGTTCTTGGGCGGCCCTGCGCAAGGCATTTTCATCCTCCAACTGGAGGTAGGACTTTTGCAACTGCGCAGTCATATGGTCAAACTTGTCACCGAGTTGGCCCATCTCGTTTTCTGACTGCATCTGAAAGCGATACTCCAGATTGCCGGCCGCAATCTGCTGCATACCGTTCTCAAAGACAGCCAGTGGGGCCAAGACACGCTTTTTGACTAAAAACAGGATCCACAGCACAACGGCCGCCAAGGCGATGATCAATGTCATCAGCAGCAAGCCGCCCAGCTTCTGCGACAGCGCAGTTTGGTCCAGGTTGATGGCGTAGAGCTCTCTGGCACCATCCAAAAGACCCTGCGACGCCAGCAGAATTTCACTCGATGTGCGGGCAGTCGCGTCCTGGCGCACCTGGGCGTCACCAGGGTCACCCTCGGCCAACTGCGTGATTAGCCGCTCAAACAAAATGTCCATGGTGACCAAGTAGGCGTTCATACGCCGCACGATGTCCGCTTCACGTGTGGAGCTGAATTGCTGTACTTTCAGCATCTCGTTCAGGGCCCGGTGCGTCCTGCGCCATTGGTCGCGGGGCCGGGCGCCACCGTACAACAGGGTTTCCACGGCAGCAAACCGAAGCCGGGTGACGCCGGCGATCATTTCGCCCGAGTTGCGCATTTCGATGACCTCGCGCCGCGACTCCGTAAAGTAATAGGCCACCGTTGCCAGCGCCAGCAAGATTGCCACCAGCACCACCATGGAGACAACCCGGATTTCAGTGCGAATTTTCATCGCGCGTCCTAATGGGCCAGTGTCACCGCTTGGGGCTTCACAAACTCTAGTGCGTCAAAGTGCAAGTAATCCAGATAGTTCGGTATCGGCCCGCTCTGAATTACGCCACGCTTGATGGCCCACCGTGTCTGATCGTCCAGTGCCAGTAGTAAGCCTTGGTCTAGCACCAAGCCCATTTCACCTTGGTCGTAGCCACGCCTGAATGCCGCCTCAGTCATACCTGTTGCGCGTAACACAAGCCTGCGGGCCTCAGCCGGTTGATTGGCAATATAGGTCTCAGCCTGAGCCAGCGCTGCAAGAAATTTACGGGCTAAATCTCGGCGGTCTTTCAGATAAATCTCTGAGGCGACGAGTTGAAACCGAAAGGTGTACTGGTTGCTGGTATCAAAAGTCAAAGCCTGTTCTTTGAGCGCATCTTGCAGTTTAGACAACGCCGGATCCCATGTGCAAACAGCATCCACTTGACCACTGATGATGGCCTCTGCGATGTTCTCTAGCTTCAGGTCAACCAGGGTGACGCTATTGACCGGAATCTGGAGCTCCATCAAAAAAGCATCCAAGAAGAACTGCGATGTAGAGCCAAAGGTCACGCCAATCCGCTTGCCCCGCAAATCGCCCGGCAGGGCAATTCCGCGGTCGCGACGCGCGACTATACCGACGCCACCGTGGTCACGAAACACGGTGGCTATGGTGATCGGCTTGTGGCCTTTGGCAACCGCGAAGACCAGCGGAAGGTCCGCCACGATGGACAGATCAGCCTTGCCTTGCAGCATTAAATCCAGCGCTTGCCTGCCGGTTGCCACTGGCTGCCCAGCGATCTCGATACCCTGGTCACGAAAAAACCCTCGCTCTTGGGCCACGTACAGCAACGCCGAGCCCGGCTGGGTTGGGAAAGCAATCGACACCTTTTCCAAGGGTCCGAATGAATACGATGGACCCAGTGCAAACCACCCCAGCGCTATGGCCATAGCACTAGCAATGACCCAAACTAAAGCCCAGCGACGAGAACCAAAATTAGGCTTCATAGGCGTTCAGGGCTTGCCCTGCCTCAACAAGGTGAAAAAATCGTCGGCTGGCACGGCGCGTCCAAACAAGAAACCTTGCATCACACTGCACCCCTGCACTAACAGCGCCTGCGCCTGAGTTTCGGTTTCAACACCCTCAGCCACCAACGTGAGTCCCAATCCGTGCGCCATGCTGATGATGGCAGAGATAATCGCTTTGCTACTCTTGTTGATTTCCATATCCCGCACAAAGCTCTGGTCAATTTTCAGTACGTCCAGAGGGAACTGCTGAAGGTAGGCAAGGCTGGAATACCCGGTGCCAAAGTCGTCAATGGCAATGGACAGGCCAAGCCCTTTGAGAGTGGATATGGTGCGCATCGCGTCATCCACGTCTTTGGCCAACACACCTTCCGTGATCTCAAGCTCCAACAGCTCAGGATCGATTCCCGTGTCTTGCAAAACTTGTTGCACCATGCTGATGAAGGACGGCTCCTGAATCTGCACCGCTGAGACGTTGACAGCGACCCGAACGGGGTAGCCAGCAACGTGCCATGCACGCGCATCCAAACAGGCTTGGCGCAACACAAACTGGCCTAGGCCGACAATCAGCCCAGTCTCCTCAGCCAGAGGAATGAAATCTGCAGGCGAAGTGAGCTGTCCATCCGCGCGGCGCCAGCGCACCAAGGCCTCTGCACCCACGATATCGCAGTTCACCGCATCCACTTTGAGCTGGTAATGGACTTCAAAATGCTGTTGTTCCACTGCCAACCGTAGCTGCCGTTCCAGCACCTGGCGTGCTTGCAAGCTTGCTTCCACGTCCGCGGAGAAAAAACTGTAACGATTGCGGCCTCCGTGCTTGGATCGGTACATCGCTGCATCTGCATGGCGGTACAGGGCCTCGAGGTCCTCGCTATCGTCCGGAAAAATGCTGATGCCGATACTGACCGACAGATCAAAGCGCTCCTGTCCCAGCAAGTACGGCTGCGAGGCAATCTGCAACAACCGCCCCGCCAACACGCCCAAGTGCTCAAGGCTGCTCAGATCGGGTAACAGAATGATGAACTCGTCCCCACCCTGGCGGCTGACGGTATCGCAGACCCGCAGCGCTGTTTTTAAGCGCTGCGCAACCTCCTGCAGCAATTGATCACCGATGGAGTGACCGACCGCGTCATTGATATTCTTGAAATGGTCGAGGTCTAGCATCAGCATGGCCACGTAGTCGTCATTTCGGCGGGCCTGCTGCAGTGCTTGCTCGGTACGGTCACGCAGCAGCAGGCGGTTGGGCAGGTTCGTCAGGGCATCGTGGTTGGCCAGATGCGTCATTTTGATGGCCATGGCGTGCGCTTCACTCACATCGTGGAAAACGATGATGGCGCCCGTCGTCGTACCGGCTTGGTCTAGTATGGGCGCCGCAGAGTCTTCCACGTCAAACAGCCGTCCGTCGCGCCGCTGCAGCGCGCAATTGAGTGCCATACCGACAGTGCGCTTCTCGCGCAACGCCAGCCGCACCGGGTTCTGCATGGTGTGCCCATCACTGTTGTCGCGCAGCGGCATGACCCACTCTATTGCCTCACCAATCGCTTCGTTAGCAAGCCATCCCGTCATGGTCTCGGCAATAGGGTTGAGGAATGTGACTATTCCGTGTTGGTCTGTAGCGATCACGGCATCCCCAATCGAGTTCAGGGTAATGCGCAAGCGCTCCTTTTCGTCGTGTAGTGCGAGCTCGGCCTGCTTTCGCAATGTGATGTCCGTAATTAGCAGCAAAAAGCCGACTTCAGGCCCAGCACTACTACGCGTCACCAGTGACACCTGGCCATGGACAGTGGTGCCGTTATGCCGCAAAAAGGCTAAATCGAATGATGCATCGTTACCACGCAAGCCTTCACTCAGGTGGTCTTCGATGGCGTGAAAATTGGTATCTCCCAACACCTCTCGCATGTGCTTGCCGGGCATGTTCACAGCCGGTATGCCAAACCAAGCACCGGAAACATCGTTGCTCCAATAGTTGGTCAGGTCAGTGGACCAATTGGCAATAAAGGCCGGGAGGTTTTGCACAACGTCCACCAGATCGTGCTGCGCTGAGGCAAGCTCCCTGGACTTCGTACGCAATGCAAGATGGGTGTGGATACGGGCCCGTGCAACAGGAACGTTTAAAGGCTTTTGCAGGTAGTCCACACCACCGATATTGAGTGCCTGCACTTCGTGCAGATCTTTATCGTGGGAGGTAACAAATATGATGGCTACATCCTGCAGACGGGTGTCCGACTTGATGGCCTGGCACACCGCATAACCGTCCATACCCGGCATTTCAATGTCCAAAAGGATGACATCAGGAATAGTCTTACGGGTAAATTCCAAGGCTGCGGCGCCACTGTTTGCAAAGTGCACATCTCCCATACCACGCACAGCCTCCCGCAGCACAAGCACATTGCTGGGCACATCGTCAACGATCAGAATGAGAGCGGAGGCATGCCGCCTGCTATTTAACAGCTTGTTCTCCTTGGTGCTGTTCCAGATTTGTTCGCCAGTATATCGGTACAAACTACGCTGCAAAGCAGACGACTAACGCCTAAGTACTGTGCAGTTCCGACCGATCAGGCGCTGTGCACGAAATCGACTGGCTGCGAGCCAAGGGTATCCAAGCCGCAAGTCACATGGACAGTTGCAGCATCTCGCGGTAGTGGTCTGGCGTCGCAATCCGCGGATTGGTTTTGTGGCAATGGTCGACCATGGCACCGTCGATGATCTGGTCAAACTGGCCGCTGTCTACACCCATCGCGGCCAGTCCACTGGGCAGGCCTAGGCGAGCATTCATGTCCTTGATAGCCAGGCCAATGTCGCTGGTTGACGCCAAGCCCATAGCATGCGCCATACGCTGCAGCCGGCTTTCCTGCAGGATGGATTCGGCGTTGGTATTGAACGCGATCACGGCGGGCAAAAACATGGCATTCAAGGTGCCGTGGTGTAAGCGCGGGTCTACGCCGCCCAAACTGTGGCTCAAAGAATGTACGCAGCCCAATCCTTTTTGAAATGCCATGGCGCCTTGCATACTGGCGCTCATCATGTTCATGCGTGCCTCGCGGTCGCTGCCGTTTGCGGTGGCTTTGGCGATATTGGCCCAGCCGCGCGCGAGGCCATCTAATGCGATGCCATCAGCGGGTGGATTGAAGGCGGGAGCCATGAAAGTTTCCATACAGTGCGCAATCGCGTCCATACCCGTGGCGGCTGTTAGCTTGGGCGGCAAGCCCAGCGTAAGCTCAGGGTCGCAGATCGCCGTCTTGGGCACCAGATGCCAGCTGTGAAAGCCCAACTTGCGGTGGTCGTCTACGATGACAATTGCGCCACGCGCCACTTCGCTGCCAGTGCCGCTGGTGGTTGGTACTGCTATGAGCGGTGCTACCTTGTCCGTAATGCGCGCTGAGCCACCTAAAATGGTGGCGTACAGGGTCAGTGGACCGGCGTGTGTGGCGGCGATGGCTACACCCTTCGCGCAATCAATCGCAGAGCCGCCGCCCACAGCAATCAAGCCGTCGCAACGGTTGGCCTTGTAGACTTCGACTGCAGCGCGCACGGCTGCCTCAGTAGGATTGGAAGGCGTTTGGTCAAACACCGCCACTGGAAAGCCGGGCAGGGCGTCCAACGCTTTTTGCAGTACGCCTGCGGCCTTCACGCCAGCGTCGGTCACGATCAGCGGTCGCGTAATGCCGACCCGTTCACACTCCTGCTTTAAAAGCTTGACTGCGCCAAACTCAAATTGGATTTGTGTCACGTAGTAGATGAAGGACATGGGGTCTCGCCGTGTAGCATGGGTGATTAGCACTGTACCAAGAACCTAGCTGCCTATGAGTCTCGTCCGGAACCCCGACACCCTGTTAACCCCCGCAATGCGTAACGTTCTGGATCGTATGGCCCGCGCGGGCCATGCGCCACTGCATGCGCTGAACCCAAGCCAAGCACGCCAAGCCTACACTGCGGGCGCTGGTGTGCTGGAGTTACCCAGCCAGCGGGTGGCACGGGTGGAAAATTTGGCGATACCCACGCGTGACGGCTATGCCATGCCGGTGCGGCTGTACGCACCCCGTGTGCAAGTCCAGGGACCTGCACTGCCGGTGCTGATCTATTTTCACGGCGGTGGTTTTACCGTTGGCAATATAGACACCCACGACGGACTGTGCCGCCAACTCTGTCACCTGGCGCAGTGTGCGGTGATCTCGGTGGACTACCGGCTGGCGCCGGAGTTCCGTTTTCCAACCGCCGTTGAAGACGCGTGGGACGCAGTGCAATGGGTGGCGTCGCATGGAACGGCTATTGGCTTGGACGTTCAGCGCATAGCGGTGGGTGGCGATAGCGCAGGCGGCACGCTAGCGGCGGTGTGCGCAATTCTTGCGCGCGATGCTGGCGTGTCGTTGGCGCTGCAATTGCTGTTTTACCCAGGTACAGCGGCCCATGCAGATAGCGATTCGCACCGCCGCTTCCGCACAGGTTTCGTTCTTGAAGACACCCATATCCGCTACTTTTTTAACCACTATCTTTCCACGCCCCAGCATTATGAAGATTGGCGCTTTGCCCCCTTGGATGGGAAAAGACCGGATGGGGAACTAGTCGACCTAAGTTCCGTAGCACCTGCGTGGCTAGGCTTGGCAGAGTGCGACCCGTTGGTGGATGAAGGCTTGGCCTATGCGGACCGATTACGCCTTGCCGGTGTGACTGTTGATTTAGATATCTACCGCGGCGTAGTGCACGAATTCATCAAAATGGGCCGCGCTATCCCCGAAGCCAAACAGGCCCATGCAGACGCCGCGCGAGCCCTTAAAAAATCGTTTGAATGCACATTATGAAAATTACGACAGCCCCACGCACTGACTTCCGACTGTTGCACCGCTTACGGGTGCGCTGGGCCGAGGTGGACATGCAGAAAATCGTTTTCAATGGCCATTACCTGATGTACCTAGACACGGCAATGGGTGACTACTGGCGCGCTTTAGCCTTGCCCTACGAAACAACGATGTTGGCACTTGGCGGAGAACTGTACGTCAAAAAAGCCAGCGTGGAGTACCACGGATCAGCCCACTATGACGATGTTTTGGATGTGGGTTTGCGCTGCCAGCGCATCGGTAATACGTCGTTGACGTTTCAGGGTGCCGTCTACGCCGGCGACGCGCTATTAGTTACCGCAGAGCTTGTCTATGTTTTCGCCGATCCCACGACACAAAAGTCCAAACCTGTTCCGCCCGAATTGCGCCACGCTGTGGACGAATATGAGGCCAAAAAAGTGATGACCCGCGTGGTGGTGGCTGACTGGACAACAGTCGAACAAAGTGCATCGACACTGCGGGAATCGGTATTTGTGCAAGAGCAGGGCATTGCTGCTGAACTGGTGTGGGACGCACTAGATGCCGACGCCGTACATGCCGTGAGCTTCAACAGCATGGAGCTTGCCATTGCCAGCGGCCGGCTTCTTGAGCCTGCGCCGGGACTAGGCCGTATTGGCCGCATGGCGGTACGCCGGGATTTGCGCGGCGCGCACTTGGGTCGAGACCTGCTGCACGCACTGGTCTTGGCGTCTGAGCGGCGCGGAGACCATGAAGTGTCCTTGCATGCCCAATGCAGCGCCGAAGGTTTCTACCGACGCAATGGATTTGCAGCGCGTGGCCCGGTGTTTGAGGAAGCCGGTATCCGCCATATTGATATGGTGCGAATCTTCCGAGACCCACACACCGTTTGAATTAGAAGCCCAACGAGGCCAGCAAATCGTCTACATCCCCCTGAGCGAGGGCGGCGTCTGCAGCCTGAGGGCCTTGCAGTTGATGCGTTTCACCGGTGAACTCCGCTTGCTTCGCTTTACCGGCTTGCGGGGCACTGTCTACCAGTAGTTGCACCAGTTGCATCTCAGTGCGGGTAATGATGTCGATGACTTTTTTAATCACCTGACCCGACAAATCCTGAAAATCCTGCGCCATCATGATGTCACTGAGCACATCCGCTTGACTGCTAGAGAAAGTAGCCGTGCGCTCGGCAAACTTGCCGCACAAGCCCAGCAGCGCACGCGCACGTTCCACACTCAAATCTTCGGAGGCCGCCATCTTCGCAATAGATTGGCCCAGCTCAATGCCGCGCTTGGCTAGGTCATCACACTCTGGCTTGGCTTTGTCCACCAAATTCAATACCTTGTTGGCCGCCTCTTCCGTCATCTTGCCGACATGGGCAAGCCGGTCACGGGCATTTGGCATTTCCTCCACGATGTCATGCAACTGATTACCACCCAAAACGGCCATGGCCTCATGCATTTCACGGGTGATTAAGCCAAGCCGTGAAAACGCTTCTTCTTTGGTGATTGGTGTAGACATCGAACTAATTTTCCCTTCATGACATGCCGGGCAGTAGACAAGAATGCTTGTAGCGCATTTATTCGAAAGCAACTTCCAGTTGAAGTTTACAGCGACTTCGGTCCTTAAATATCGTCAAGCAATGGGTAAGGTAGGGCGAAAACCTGCAACACGGGCCCACCGGTGTCGCCAAGATGCAAACTCCCAGCTTCAATGGCACTGGTTTGACCAGAAATAATGGCATCAAAGCCCCCACTAGGTGCAGCAGCAGCCTGTACGACGGTAGCCACAGGTTGTTCTGCATCCTGAGGGGCAAACACACTTTGCCCCGCCAGCATGGCTTCGGAAGCATGCACCACATAGGCTCGGCGCTTGAGCGTCCCCCGGAACTGACTACGGGCAACTACCTCTTGACCGGGGTAGCAGCCTTTTTTGAAATTAACCCCGCCTATGGACTCGTAGTTGAGCATCTGCGGAACAAATGCTTCTGCCACTGGCTGGCTCACCGTAGCAACGCCGCTGTGGATTTCACTCCACGCCCATACGCTGGGGGCTAACGGTTCCCCAACCGGTGAGGGTCCGCCAACCGGCGCGACCCAGAGCTGTCGTGCCGCGCCCAGCGCAGGGTACAAATTCACCACACTTACATCTCCAAAATCGGCCTTGCCCCAGACAGAATAAGCACTGCCTGCTACTGTTTTTATAGCATCTCCGGCCAAGCCCCAGACTGCGAACTCGGCACTGGCATCGGTCACTTTGGCTTTGGCACGCAAGACAAACATGCTCAGACGTTTGGCAGCAACGGCGATCAAGTCAGCACTTCCAATCAACAAGATGTCACCATCAAGACGCTTGAACCCTATGAAGCTGGCCTGCATGCGCCCTTTCGCAGAGCAGAATGCCGCAAGGCGTGCGCTGTCCTGTCCCAACACAGCGAAGTCCTGCGTCAGTTGTCCGTGGATGAATTTCGCCGCGTCGTCTCCCGCGATGCGGATCACGCCCAGATGGTGAAGCGGCGCAATGCCGTGTAAGGGGTAAGTCGGGGCGGTCTGGATCACAGCGGGGTCCTTGAAGGCAGTTTGCACTGGTGGGGCTGAATTATGATTCCAAGATTGTTTCAACCGGGCGGTAGGGCTGTGCGATTTCTATTGAAAATTATTTTTGTTATGTCCGTGGTGTTGGGCGGTGTCGGTTACGACTGGTTGAATCGGCCCATGGAGATGCCCGCCGCAGGCGTTGATCTTTCCATCGAACCCGGTAGTAATGCCAAAGACGTTGCCAACCTTGTAGCCCAAGTGGGAGTGCGAGCATCACCAACGCTGCTTTACGGCTGGTTTCGCCTGTCCGGGCAATCACGCCAAATGAAGGCTGGCAGCTACGAACTTGATGCTTTGACCACTCCACGCAGCTTGTTGCGCAAGCTGGTACAGGGCGACGAAGCATTGCGCAGCGTGACGTTGGTTGAGGGGTGGAACTTCAAGCAGGTCCGCACGGCATTGTCCAAAGCACCGGCTTTGCGAGATGACGTCAGCGCCTTGACTATTGAAGGTCTTATGGAGCGTCTGGGAAAGCCTGGTGTGCACCCAGAAGGGCGCTTTTTCCCAGATACGTACACCTACGCCAAAGGCTCCAGCAACATCGCAGTGCTCCAGCGGGCGATGCGCGCAATGGACAAGAGGCTAGATGCTGCCTGGAATAGCCGCGGGCCTGCGAGCGCCTTGCAAACTCCTGAGCAAGCGCTGATTTTGGCGAGCATTGTCGAAAAAGAAACAGGCACCGCCAACGACCGGCCGCAGATTTCTGCCGTGTTCAACAACCGCTTACGCATCGGTATGCGCCTGCAGACCGACCCGACTGTGATTTACGGTCTGGGAGATCGCTTTGATGGCAATTTGCGTAAGGCGGATTTGCTCGCAGATACCCCTTGGAACACCTACACCCGGACCGGATTACCGCCGACTCCGATCTCTATGCCGGGCAAAGCGGCGCTGTTGGCGGCGGTGCAACCCGCCACCTCCAAGGCTTTGTACTTTGTGGCTCGTGGCGATGGCAGCAGCCAATTCAGCGCGACGTTGGACGAGCACAATAGGGCGGTTAACAAATACCAGCGCGGCCAGTAAGGCGACACTTCCCATGAGCGGCATCTTTATCAGTTTTGAAGGCATCGACGGTGCCGGCAAGTCCACCCACATCGATAGCTTGGCCCATGCCTTCCAATTGGAAGGCAGAGTCGTGACCCTGACCCGGGAGCCTGGTGGCACCCCCCTGGCCGAGCGCATTCGTGGCATGGTGTTGAACGATCCCATGGATCCGATGACAGAAGTGTTTCTTGTGTTCGCGGCCCGCAGAGACCATATCCAGCAGGTCATTCGTCCGGCGCTAGCGCGGGGCGAAGTGGTTTTGTGCGATCGGTTTACAGACGCCACGTTTGCCTACCAGGGCGCAGGGCGCGGTTTTGACTGGCAAATTTTGAGCCAGTTGGAGCAGTGGGTTCAAAGCGCGCAGGATGGTGAACCAGACTCAGAACGGATACTGCAGCCTGACCTGACGTTGTGGTTTGATTTACCCGCAGAGGTAGCGGCCCAGCGCCTCAGCACAGCACGGGTGCCTGACCGGTTTGAAGCCCAACCCCGACAGTTTTTTGAAACCGTTGCCAGTGGTTACGCCCGGCGGCAGGCACAAGGCGGGGCCCGGTTTGCACAAATTAATGCCAATCAGGCGCCCTCAGCGGTATGGCTGGATGTTTTGACCAGCTTGCGCACGCGCGGAATCTTGGCATGACGGGGCCGGCAACCGCGGGAAAAACTCGCTCCTGGATTGCAGCACAAACACAATTGTTACTTCAGCAGCGTGGCCACGCCTGGCTACTGCAAGGGCCGTCTGGTCTTGGACAATACAGCTTGGCGCTGTCGCTGGTCGGTGCCTGGCTGTGCGAATCACCGCGGGAGCAGGGCGCTTGTGGCGCATGCGCTAGCTGCCACGCGATGGACGTGCGCACGCATGCCGACCTATGCGTGTTGATGCCAGAAACACAGATGCTCCAGTTAGGCTGGCCACTGGGCGAAAAGGCCCAAAGCGAGATTGACGATAAAAAGCGCAAGCCCAGCAAAGAAATTCGGGTGGATGCCATGCGCGACGCGGTTGAGTTTTCTCAGCGCACCAGCAGCCGTGGCCGTGGTAAGGCCGTGCTGGTGTTTCCAGCCGAGCGCATGAACACGATCACCGCCAACGCACTGCTAAAAACGCTGGAAGAACCGCCTGGCGATGTGAAATTTGTTCTGGCAACAGAGTCGGCACATCAGCTTCTGCCCACCGTTCGCAGCCGTTGCTTGGGCCACACTATGCATTGGCCGAAACCGCAAGAGTCAAGCGCATGGATGGAGGCTCAGGGTGTGCCCGAGCGGGTGGCCCAGACGGTGCTTCAAGCCGCCGGTGGGCGACCCGATGACGCCATGGATTTTTTACAATCGGGCAGAGATCCAGCGGTTTGGGCGCAGTTACACCGTGCGCTATGCCAAGGCGATACGTCCATCTTCAAGGACTGGAGTATTGCGCAGATTGTTGATGCGCTGCAAAAGCTCTGCCATGATTTATCCGCCAGACAGGTCCACGGGCCTTTACGCTTTTTCACGCCCCAAGGCTTGGGTCCATCCGTTGATTTATCCGCGCTAACCCAATGGGATAGGGCGCTGACCCAGATTGCGAAAACAGTAGAACACCCCTACAACGCTGGACTTATGCTCGAGGCGCTTGTCAATCAGGCAAAAAACGTCCTAAACTCGGGCCAAGTAGAAAAACGATGAGCACTCCCGCATCCCCCCCCCGCCCCAGTGTGATTCAGTTGGCCATCAAGGAGAAGGCCGCGTTGTACGCTGCCTACATCCCGATGTTTGTCGAAGGTGGCGTATTTATTCCTACCGCTCGGGAATACAACTTGGGTGATGACGTCTATGTTCTGTTGTCGTTACCTGACGATATCCAGCGCTACCCGGTCGCTGGCAAAGTAGGCTGGGTCACACCGGCCAAGGCTGCAGGTGGTCGAACCCAAGGGGTCGGCATCATGTTTCCCAAGGACGAGAAGTCCCGTGTTTTGCGCCTGAAAATAGAGGAGATTCTTGGTGCTTCCCTGAATTCTGATCGCCCTACGCAGACGATTTAGTCGGGTAACGACTTCCCGATGTTTACAGACTCCCACTGTCATTTATCGTTCCCCGAACTAACGGCTACGCTGCCTGAGATCCGTTTGGCGATGGAGCTGGCGCGCGTCGATCGTGCCATGTGCATTTGCACCACGCTCGAAGAGTTTCCCGATGTTCATGCGCTAGCTATGCGCCACGACAATTTCTGGGCTACCGTAGGCGTGCACCCAGACAATGAGGACATACAGGAACCGACCTTGTCTGATCTGGTGGAGCGTGGTCGAATGGATCGTGTGTTGGCCATAGGAGAGACAGGGCTCGATTACTACCGACTCAATGGCCGCACGCTTGCCGACATGGAATGGCAGCGCGAACGTTTTAGGACCCACATTCGAGCAGCCCGCCAACTCAACAAACCGTTGGTCATTCATACACGCAGTGCCTCAGATGACACACTAGCCATCTTGCGCGAGGAAGGTGAGACCGGTAGTGCTGGCAGCGCCGGTGGCGTGTTCCATTGCTTTACTGAAAGTCACGAAGTCGCACGCGCTGCGTTGGAACTGGGTTTCTACATTTCCTTTTCTGGCATCTTGACCTTTAAGACCGCCCAAGACCTGCGCGATGTAGCCAGCTGGGTTCCCATGGACCGGTTGCTAATTGAGACCGATAGTCCGTATTTGGCGCCGGTGCCATACCGTGGCAAGACAAATAACCCGTCTTACGTGCCATGGGTCGCGCGGCAAATTGGTCAATTGCGGGGCATGTCGGCCGAGGAAGTCGGCTATGAGACAAGCCGGAATTTCGACCGACTCTTTCTCAAGCGCTCGGCCTAACCCAGGCAAAAGCTACCATTTCCGGCACAAATAACACTTAATACGATGTATATTATGTAAAGTTACTGCCGCTACAGTTTTAGGAGCAGTGAAGCCCGTAAACATCTGGGCCTAAGGCCCATTTCACCCCTCTTTTGTCCTTTTAGTCGGACTCAATCCCCCGCAGAATTCCCCAAAAAGGGAGTAACAAAATGTTTCGGTCACCGACCGGCGCAGGATTGCCTGCGCTTCAAACCATGCTTGACGACATACCGGCCACGCCCGAACAGGTGGCGCGGCATCTTGGCATCAAACCATCAACGCTTGCAACGTATCGGCGCAAAGGCACAGCGCCGCGATCGGTCATGCTGGCGCTATTTTGGGAAACCCGCTGGGGCCGCTCCATAGCAGACACTGAGGCCGCAAACTATGCCCAGGTGCAGCGCAGCCACGCCCAAGCCCTGCAAAGCCACGTTGGGCGGATGGCGGGGGCTATCTGGCGTCTTGAAGTGGAGCTGGAAAGAGAAAAGGCAGGCCAGCCGGGGAAACCGGCCAACCTGCCCTTGTGGCGTTTCGGCTGACTATTTGCGCTTCTTGAATTGCCCGTTGGCTTTGCGCGGCGGCGTCTTGCGCTTGGCTGTGGTCTTGCGGGCGGGCTTGCGTTTCTTGGTGGCCATGGTTTGTCCTTTAGTTGGTGAGTGAGTCAATGCGCTCGTGCGCCCGCTTGGCGCTTTCGTGCGCGTTGGTGGCCCGCTCGCGGGTCGTGGCCAGGTCGGCTTTGATAGCCGCATACACGCCCACGCCGCTGGCCATGCTGGCGATGATGCCCAGCAATAGTTCAGCGCTGAACATCATTATTTTGCGGTGCCTTCCGGCAGCAATATGGCGGCCACGGCGCACACGCCCGACACGGCCAAAGTGATGGCGGCATACACCGGCTGGGTGACGCCCACCAGTGCGGCGAAGGTGGAAAATCCCGCCCAAGAAGATGGTTCTTTGAAGCGGTTGACGATGGCGCGTAGTGCTGAATTCATGTGATGGACTCCGAAGTGTTAGACCTTGCCGCTGATGCGGTTGGCCAGGTAGCGCGATGCAAGAAAAGCCACGGCAGCGGCGATGGCGATGTTTTTGAAATTGAGTTTCATTGGGCTATCCTGATAGCTGGCCAAAGTCCATGCCATCGTTATTTATTAGCGGGTCAGCGTAGGTTGTTTGGTAGGCCACAGGGTCGCGTGCCACGGTACGTTCTTGCCACGTGGCCCCACCATCTTTGGCGGCAACTACTGCTTTGTCGATCAGTTGGCCAGGGATGCCCGCCAAGTCTGCAAGGCCCTTAAATCCCGAGCGAACGACATACACCACAACACCCAAAGCCACAGCTCCCAGGGTCAGCTTTATCAGCAGGTCGGCAGAAACGGGGGAAACTTTCAACCCTCGCCCCAACCATCGTTGAAGATCGAACCATCGTTCACCGTTTCGGTGTACTGCCCTGCGGGGTTGGTGGCCACACTGTCGGTGTTGTCATAGGCTATGTAATCCTGAGCATCGCGGCTGCTGCGGCTGTTGGTGCTGCTTCCAGTGCCGTAACCAGGCATAAAAATGTCGTTTGCGTCGGCAGCATCGCGGCTGCTGCGGCTGTTGGTGCTTGGCCCCACGGTGTAACCAGGCTGCACCACTGTGCGCTGTCCGTTGAATCCATTGAACAGGCCACCCAGAATTCCACCCAGCGCGCCAGCGTTGATATTGGGCGTGCTGCTAGCGCTTGATGGGGGTCGGGCACCAGTGTAGCCAGTCGTGGTGCCAGTAGGCCGCTGCACAGTTCCGGCAGTGGCCTTACGGCTGGTAAACCAGTAGGCGCCAAAGCCCAGCAAGGCCAGCATCATCATTTTTTGAGAGTCAATTTTCATCATACTGTTACGCCGCCGGAGTTGTTGAATGCAGTTAAAAGGCTGGAGAGCTTGCGCTCCGGCTGGTTGTAGCCAGCGCCCGGCAGGCTAGCCCAGATCGGGGAGCATTTAGCGATAGCTGACTCAATACGACCGGCCTTGACATCGTTCAAAGCGCCGCGCTGGCGGATAAGCTCGATAGCGGCTGCGTCTTGACTGGCTTCGCTGAAGTCGGACAAGCTGAGTTTGGCGCGCAGATCGTCCCACGTGCGCGCCAAAAACTGGTAACGACCTGCAGCGCTGGTTTTGTTGGTCTTGCCGGTCTTGTCGGTAAAGCTGAAATACTGGCGCGGGTGGTCTGCCAGCGACTGGCACAGACGGCCGGGAATACGCGGATAACCAAACATGGCGCGGTAGCCTTCTGGCATGGCGGTGCCTTCGCTGTAGGCAATCATGTCGAGAAACGCGGAGAGGTTTTTTTCCATGGCAATGACGTTCACGCCGGGCGTGTAATAAGTGGATGGGCTGACGGCTACCACAGCATCCTCAAAATATGAGGTTTCCTGTGTGTTGTCGTCGTCGGTGATGGGGTCGGCGGGCTCGTCGTCGACTAGCGTCGGCACGCTGGTAGCGAGATACATTGCAAAGGTGGCCCCAGCCAATACAACTAGGCCACCCATGATGTAAAGGTGGTTTTCGGTCATACGTACTCGGTCACAGTCCACAGCACATTGCCGGCCACTGAAGCCGTGCAACTAAGTGTTGTTGAGTTTGTAAAATTTGCACTGCCGCTGCCGCCAGTGGTCGCACCACTGCTAATGCCCAAAAATGAACACACCGATTTTGATAAGTCCACGCCAGTGATAGCTTGGGCCGCCACATTTCCGGCCGCTGGGATATTGGTTGATCCGCGCTGCACGGATTTGATGACGGATTGAATTGGTGTCAGTGCCACAATTAGCCCTCCACGACAACAACATTGACGTTGCTTGCAATGTCACCAATGGCAAAAATCTGCTGCGTCGTCGCAACTGGCGGTTCATAGTTGCCACCAGGCGGGATTTTTACGCCTAGTGCTTGGGTCGCGCCTGCACCGAAAACAATCCAAATGTTGCCGGTTAAATCTTTATTTTGGATTAGCAGATACTGGCGGCCAGAGTTAACACCCAACAGCGATCCGCTGACATTAGTTACCGCTGGATTCGTGTTGTTGAAGCCGCCGGACTGAGGTACTTTGCTGCTGGTAATGGCAAAAGTGCCAACCAATCCATCAATGAAATTCTCGTCACCAATGAACACCTTGACGGTATTTGCGCCGCCCGAAATATCTTTGAAAACAAGCGATTGAAACGGTGTTTTTTCCAGCCCTTGTCCAGTGGTCAAACCCTCAAGCTTGCCAAAATCGCCGGTCACGTCAACTGCGCCTGTCGCGTTCAGAATTTTGAAGTACTCGCCCTGCACTGGCATGCGTAGCGATCCGTTGGCAATCAGTTGGATCGTGTATATTTTGCTAGGTAGCACGGCTTATCCTTTGCGAATGGCCATGAAAGCCACCAGGCCAGCCATTGCGATGGCGACCATTAAAATTTGGTCCGTGAGCGCGCCGCGCCCTTTTGCGTCTTCGTAAGCGTTTTTAACCAGGTTGGAGCTGCTATTCAGCGAGTCCAGCGCGGTGGCGGTTTGCTTGCCGCCAAACGTCAATGCAGATGACAGCGCAGAGGTTGCGACATTGAGCGCGTCCGTTTTGGCGTTGTTGGCTTGTGTGTTGGCGGTGCCGATAAAGCCTATTGCGCGGTCCAGCGTACCGGCTCCAAAATCAAACGCATTAGTCAGCGTTCTAGAGTTGGAATTAAAAGCACCGGTGACGGTATCCCCGGCAAAGTTAAGCGCACTGGTAAGAATGCCGGAATTTGCTTTGACAGTGGATCCACCAAAGGCCAGCGCATCACTGCCAAAATTCAAGGCGCTTGACAAGGTGCCAGCGTTTGACTTGATAGCAGTGTCACCCAGGCCCAGCGCATCACTGGCAAAGTTGAAACTCTGTCCGTTGGTCTTGGCGATCAGGTCACCATCCAGCGCGTAACTGTTGGTTGTGGTGTTTTGCGTGCTGTTGAGGGTCGAACCATTCGTCAACTGGGTCGCTTTTTCTCCCAACACAACGCGTTGATCGTAGTTAGCAGTGCTTTGGCTGGTAGTGCTGCTGCTGGAGCTATCACCGCCGCCAAATAATTCACCTAAAAAGCTCATTTTTTTACAATCCAGAGAAAGGCGATCGCGGCCACGGCCACATAAAGCCAAGGAGATGTACTGGGGGCAGCGCTTTGCAGCGCGGTGCCAGAGCCGCTCAAGTTGATAACCCAGTCACCCTGACCGAAGTCCCACCGGGAACCCGCACTATTGAGTGAGCTGGTTGCATCATGCGAATCTGAAAAGCTCAGATTTAGTGGCGGTAGTGGGGGCATCTCGGATCACTTAAGCATCAGGTAGGCCACCACGGCGGCAGCGGCCAGCATCAGAACGGTCGGTGGGGGGGTTGCGTTCGGTTGTTGCTGGTTGACGGTGCCGCCATAGCTGGAGCCTTCTACAGCCACACCATTGGGGCCTACAGTTGTATACCGATACGGTGTGTTGTATACGTTTTGGTCTTCGCCAGCCCAACTTTGATCCGTAGTTGATCCGGCGAATCCGGTCACAAAAGACCGGATAGACCTCAAACCATCTTGCAAAGCGATCAGGTTCGGGTCAACGGCGCTTTGTGGTGTGACCATGGCTTAGTAAGCTCCGAAAGACAACAGTTCTTCAGTTTCGATAGTGATCGTTTCACCGGCGGAAAAAGTCGCGTAAAAGATCGCAGAGCGCACACCCACGGCGGGGCGTGTATCCCACAAGCGGCCGGAAAGTTGACCGTCTTGAACTGGATCAAAAACCACTAAATTGGCCTGCGGTGTTTTGAAGTTGTCTTTCTGCGCGTTTTCGTTTTGGAGCTTAGTCAGCTCATGTTCCGTCACACCTTCTCGCACTGTTTTGATTGCAGTGCAGGTTGCTGAAAACAAAAAGATTCGGCGAAATGCAGAACCGCCGCCCGAGGGGTCAAGGTGCGGGATTGGAAGTGCAAAAGTACCTGCCGCGCCTACCACGTAGGTAGCGCGGTGGCGGCGTGTCAAAAGTCCACGGATTCCAGCCTCAGCAGGATCATCAGTGGGCGGTGAAACGTCAGCAAAGCCCACCAACGTGGGGGCAGTCGCGCCAGCAATAGTAATTTCAGCGCGCAAATTTTTGATACCTGATTGAATGCTCAGATCAATTGCACCCGCTTGGCGTGCGTTTGCGGTAACAGCTTTACGGTCATAAAAATCAACCTTCAAAATTGTCACATCAGCAACGCCACCGTTGTACAAATTTGTAGCATCCAGTTTGCTACCGTCAGTTTCAAAAATCACTTTACCGTTCGCCTTCAGCTGAAAGCTGGTAATCATGCTTTTTGTGAATGCTGTACCGCCTAACGTAAACGTCAGTTTCTCCAATACGGTGCCCAGGAGCTTGTTCAGGTCGCAGATTGCGACGCCGGATGCGACCACGTTTTGAATCGGGTCAAGAATCATTTGCTTGTTCATGCTGTGCCTTTAGTGCGTGCGGGGAGTCGAGCGGCTTAGGCCAGCGCGTCGGAGATGTAGGGGATTTGCTTGGCTACAACGGTGCCAGCAACACCCAGGGCCATGGCCTTAGCGGCTGCTCCGGGAACAAAGCGGTAGGCCGCGTAACACATGCCTAAGGCAATAGCAATCTTGGTAAGCTGAGAGCTGGTGAGGTTCATAAAAATGTCCGGTGTGAAGTTGGAAGGGGTTGAAGCCCCGACTACAAAACACACCAGACAAATTGCAAAACCTAGTCCCTAAGGATTGGTGCCTTAGGTCACTTTTTTGACGTTGCTTTTTTTCGTGAAAAAGACAACACTCCGCGCCCTAATTCGCTTGAATCGGCTCTTTTTTCCACCCAATGAAGGTTGGGCAGGTTGACTAACTCGGACGGATCACAACCCCAAGAGCGCGCAAACCGCTTTGCGTCGGCCACATCCCCGAGTCGTCCGGCGTGGATAACGTCGCAATTAGCCAGGAAACTTTTGTCAACTTCAGCGGGTCTTTGGCTTGCGCCGATGATGCTGATTGCCTTGGTGCCTTGCTCATAATTTCTTCCTACGTTGACCACTTTTCGCCAGGCGGCGGGGGCCTTGTTGGCCTTCGTAACCTCGGCCAGTTCGTCTACAAACATCACCACGTTGCCCTCACGCCAGGCCAGCGCACAAAACGCGTCAAACTGTTCGTGAGGGTTGAAGTCGGGGTGCACCAGGTACCGGGCTGCAAAGCTCGGTTTTTTGCACGCGGCCACAAAATGCGGCCAGGATTCGTAGGGCTTGCCCAGGCCGGTTAGCGCGTCATCGTGCTTGAAGTCCCAAACCATCAAACGCGCTGGCCGCACAGCCTCCAGGGCCTGCAAAGTCCAGGCGGTTTTTCCGGTACCGGTAGCACCGAATACAGCCCAGCGGAACGGATCAGCCATTGATCACATCACCCGGCGTAGCCTCACGCGAATCCTCTGTTTTCGCGTGCTTCTCAATCGCGGCCATGTAGCCCATAACCAGCGGGAGCATGCTGAATGCCAGTAATCCCAGCTCAGGGAACTTGCCCAGTCCGTCCATGATGCGGGGCAGGTATTTTTTGATCACACCCACCAGCGGATCAACCGGGCCTTGCAATACGGAGTCGCTCCATTCTTGCCGAATCTCAGGAAGGTTTTTTTCAACCAGGTTGCGCACCAGGCGCAGCAGCCCAAAAGCCACTTTTTTGAAACCGGCCTCAAGCTGGGCCATGCTCTGGGCTTCTTGCTCGGCTTGGGCTTCGGCCTCAGGGTCGGGCGCGGCCATAGTGGGGCCGCCAATGGCGGTGAAGCTGCGTGCAGCCAGATCGTCGTGTTCTTGGGTCATAAATCGCCTAGTGCAAATGCAGAATTAACGCGCTTTGGCGTTGGAGCGGGTTCGGCCTTAGGGGCCTCTGTAGCGGGTGCTTTGGGGGTAGGTAGGTAGGTCGCGTCAAGGGTCGTAAGCGACTCCATGGCGCGGCGCACCGGGGTGCCTTGCTTGCCGAATGTGGGGAACTGGCATTTATGGCATTTGGCTTGCCAGGTGCCAGCTGCGGTAATCTCAACGGAGATATCTTTGCAGCTGCACTTGGGATTCCAACACGCCATTTCTCCAATGCGTGTTGCCATGGCTTACAAGGGCTGCAAGTCGGTAACGGCTACCGCAACAATTTCGCTGTCGCGGTCAAACTTCACGGCTACTTCATCCGGGTGCGCCGGGTTCGTTGCGTGCACGGTTCCGGCTTCTCCGGTTCGTTCGTGGTTCTCGGTTTTTACTTTAACGCTTGTCCAAACTGAAAACATGGGATCACTCCAAAAAGTGACCAGCGGGCGCTCAAAGATCATAACGCCTTAGAAGCCCCGTAAACCGATTATTTGCCCCGCCTTAGGGCTACCCCTGCCCCAACCCGTTTTGAGTTACCCACAGCCCGTTTTGATGGCTTCCTGTAGGCGGTGGCTTGCTGTCTGAGGTTGGAAAAACTTCCCTGCCTTACTGGATTAACCGGATGTTGGGTGAGCCCTTGTGGCGAGGGCGTAGCCCTGGGGAGCCACACGCAGTGAGGCGGGGCGCAGCCCCTGCACCATGGGGGCGTAGCCCTCCCCCCTCAGGGGGGCTATTGATGGGGCTTCAGACAGTTATCCACAAAAAGTTATCCACCGTAAGAGATATAGAGATAAAGATTGTCTTACTCGATGATACCCCTGCCCTTTACCCTGCCCTCAGTCAGGGCCGACGGGCTGGAAACCCGCATGGATACTGGCTAAAACTATCCACAGCCCTGCCCTTTACCCTGCCGCCTTTGCTTTTACGCGTGGCTTTGCGTCTCGCCTTCTGACCTTCAATCGAAGCACCTGCTGTGCTTCATTTGCGGCGGCATTTCTGACTACCAGGCGCGCTTCAATCAGCCAGTCCACAGCCCTACGGACTTGCTTGAGGCTGGGTGATGCCATGCGCCGACCACGCTCGGGCGCTGGCGGGGTGCATAGCTCAATCAGGCGGGGGTAATTGGTCACTAGCTCGCCGGTCTTGAAGTTGCACTGGGTACAGATCAAAAAGTAAATGGCGATGCATAGCGGATCGCGGAGCCGGTTCAGCAGGGCCTGTAGCTCTACCTGGTCAAACCGGATGAACTCGGGGGCGAATAGCGTGGCGGGTAGCGGCATCAGAACGGGCAGGCCGTAGCCGCTTTACCGGGCTTGGTGAACGCGCACCATGCCGCAATGTCGATCAGCTCGGAATCTGGCACTCCATAGCGCGAAGCCAGTAACACATCGCTCATGGGGTTGGCGGTGCACAAGGGTGAGCCCTTGCGGTGGGCGTAGTGATAGCCCCCACAGGTGCACAGCGCGTGCCCGGTGGTCTTTAGATGTTGAGTAAACAGGCCGTAGTCACGGCGGCGCGTGCGGCACTCAGGGCAGCGGAAAAGCATTGCAGCCTATCTGACTTCGATAGCGGCCACCATGCGCGCCGATGATGGGTCAAAGTCCGGGCACTGGCTTGCCAGCTCCAAGATTCCTTCAGCGGCTGCGGCTTGGGCGTTGGCACCAGGGGCCACTACTTTGAAGGGTGAGCCGCCACAAAGGAAGGTCAATTCAAAGTGGCGGCGGGGGCTGTTGCACATCAGGTGCAAGGGCGGCAGCGTGGGGCAGTAGAGGCGGCGGGCGGCGGGGTTCATGCTGCCCCCACGTTGGCCGGGTAGCCGGTCACGGCGTCAGCATGGCGGCGCAGTGCGTCAGCGAAGGCGTAAGCCTCCTCAGGGGTGCAATGCGTGGTGAATGCAGGCCAGATCAGCGCCTTGATGGTCATTGAGACGCGGCTGTCATCGTGGTTGACGGTAACCGCCCCGGCTCGGTTGGCTATCGTGTCGCGGGGGCGGGTCATACAAAGTCCCCTCGGGCGCGCATCAGCGTTTGTTTGGCCGATTCAAAGTAGTCGCTGCGGTTCTCGGGGAGCGTGGAACGCTCCAAGGTCGTAATAGCCCATTCCAAGGCGCGCAGCAGCTCGGGTGCTTCAGCGATCAGAGCGGCATCAAAGTGGCAAGGGTCATCAGCTTCAAGGTTGAAACCAATGTCGGCAATATGACAGCCGGTTGCATCAAAAATCGTGAAGTCTTCATTCTCCCAAGGGCCGGGGGAATGTTTTGGGGGTGTTTTCATGGGGATTTGGCGCTAATTGACCGTAAGCGCTAAGGGTGTCCCCCCCTCTCAATCGAGGTATCAGCGCCACACCGGCCACGGTTAAAAGGTGGGGGGGACGCGCTGAATATACATGACAAGAGGCATGCAGTCCATGCGGTAACGCATTGACTAGGGTAAATGATTAACTATCATTCACCCATAAGGAGCGCCACACCTATGAAAGCCTATCAATGGATCGACCGCCTAAAGGTCACTAAGCAACTTCCAAGCGACTACGCAGCTGCAAAATTGCTCGGGCTTACACAGCCATCAGTTATAAAAATGCGATCGCGTGAGGGTGCAACACTGAGCGAGGACACTGCGGTGAAACTCGCAGAACTTTTAGGAATTAATCCAACTGGTATCGTGATAGATCAAGCTGCAGAACGCGCCAAAAATCCCGGCGTTCGCTCTACCCTTGCGGCTGAGGCAGCGCGACTTTGTATATTATGTTAAGTTAATATGCGACGTATCTGAACCGTGCTATCGAACCTTGAACTCCACGACGGGAACGCTTACATCCGAAAATGACGCACCTAAGGCCAACTCACCAACGCCGTATAGAACGCATTCTTCTCGGCGCAACAATACCGGTGCACCACCATCTGAGCCAAACCGGACCCAGCTGCCATAACTGCTGACGTCCACCAGCACGATGCTTCCATTGCGCCAGTCAATGCGCACATGCGTTCTAGAGACACGTGGATCGTTGACCATGAATTCCGCCGTACGCACGCGACCAATGTAAACAGGCAGATCAAAGGACTTGAAAGTTTTAGTGGTCCCCATCCAAGTCAATTCAAGCTCACGTCCCAACACATCCTGCATCCCAGAGACCATTCCGGGGTCCAATTCGCCCTGCATAGTCAAAAAGTCGGACGCTTGTTCTTCACGCCACTCGACTTGGTAGACCGTGCAAGGTTCAGCACGTCCGCGAATATTTATCGGACCGAGCACGCGGAATGTCACACCCAGTCCCTCAACGGCAGAAGTGAGCGCGGCCGCGTTGACCCATATTTGGTGGGGGCCACTTAGATCACATAAACGGGAAGCCACATTGACGGCATCGCCGTAACAGTCACCCTGCACCAGTTCCACCTCTCCACTGGCCACTCCAATGCGGATGGGCATGGCACCTGATTTATCAGTTCGTCCGAGCTTTTTACTGTGGGAACGTTGGATATCGACTACTGCATTGATAGCACCCTGGCTGTCCGGGAACATAGCTAGGACGCCGTCGCCCAACGTCTTCACGACGCGGCCGCCATTGGAGGCGCACCGTGCAGCGATCCACTGTGTAATTTCGGTCACTGCAGCGGTCGCCCTGGCATTTCCTAATGCTTCGAACACGGCGGTGCTCCCATGCAGATCCGTAAACACAACCGTTGTTTGAACACCCATTCCCGAAAGTTCCAGTACTAATCTAGTCAGTGAAGTTTAGGGCATTGCCCAGCGCGAAGGAGCGTAATTCCAAGTAGCCCGCAAAGCCTGCAAACCGACACTGCATTGTCGGGCTATTTTTACAATTACAAACTTACAAATGTCGGACGCCTCAGTGTCAGTTTTACCGGTTGTGACAACCGTGTGTCGGAACCAACATTTCGGCATTTTTCCAACTGCTGCGACGCAGTTGTTGCCAGCATCGTTTCCCTTTGCTATCGTACATAAAAAAGGACAAGCGGATTGATGCGTTGGAAATCTTCAAATCTCATGACTGGAATGCAGAGCCTGTTCGGCAGTCTGTCGTCGCGTAGCGCTCCGGTACAAGAAAGCTCCATCGATTCGATTCGGGAAGCCATGCTGGAAGCGTTAGAGGCTTCCGGTGCCAGCCGCTACCCAGTCATAGAACTCAGGGTCCGCTACGCCAGCGACATACTTGATTTGTGGTACCTGCGCGGGGACATGATGGCAGCCCTGGCGGCTTTGGAAGGAGAAGTTTCGGCGCGCAACAAACTCGAACCCATCAGCGAGATGTTTCGAGGGCACCTGCCAAGTAGTATGAATTCTCGACCCAGCCCGCTGAGTACTTGAACTAGATTTCGTCACCCCACAACAGCAGCGCATCGCGGTCCTCAACGATCAAATCGACCGCCCTACCCACGGGCAATAGAACTTTTGTTGGTACGTGTCCAAACGGCAGGTTGGTTAATACCGGCACTTTGACCTGCGTTCTAAGCCAGTCCACCACAGATTGAAGCTTGAAACCTTTGTCGTGCGACGTGAGCTTGTAATCGGTAAATTGGCCTAGCAAAATCGCCTTTTGCGATTTCAAAACACCGCTGTGCAGCAGTTGGGTCAGCATACGCTCAACCCGGTACGGATGCTCAGCCACATCCTCCAAAAACAATATACCGCCTGCAACTGCAGGGAAATACGGCGTGCCCATGAGGGATGTGAGTACAGTTAAATTGCCGCCCCAAAGCATGGCATTTTTAATATGAAACGCGGATTTGTGTTCGCCCAGCATTGCCTTTTGACGCCAGCCTGCGCCCTCGCCCTGCCCCACCAACAAATCGTTAAAACAGTCGAGCATGATGTCGTCCGGCTCGTCGTCGCTACCCTTGTCACCTCTGGCGCCAAAACCTTCGCACAATGCGGGGCCCGCCCAAGTGTTGGTTCCAGTCTTGGCGAGCAGCGCCATTTGCAAGGCTGTAAAGTCACTCAATCCCACAAACTGCGTTCCACGTGATACCGCCTTGTGGATCAGTTTGTAGTTGATATCGTTCAAGAGCCGCGTTATTCCATAACCACCACGCGATATCAGGGCAATATCCGCACCGCTGGCTGCAGCCCGATGAATCGCCTGTATCCGGCAGGCGTCATCGCCGGCAAAGCGCAGTACGCTACTCAAGGCGTCGGGGTCCACTTCTACATGGTGTCCCATCGCCTGCAAGCGCTTGACCCCGCGTCGAAAAGCTGCCTTGTCGCGAACGGCTCCAGACGGAGAATAAATGTAGATATGTCGTGTCACGTCGGGAAATTTGAAAACTACTCGCGCTGAGGCTTGGCGCTCCAGCGGTGTAAAGGTCGTAAGTCTAACGGCCCGCTAAGTGAGCCGCTAACCACTCGCGCAGAGCCACTGCGGTCAGCGGACGGCTATAAAAGTAGCCCTGCCCCTCATGGCACCCCATGCCTATGAGTTTTTGCGCCTGACCTTCTTCTTCTATGCCTTCGGCTATGACGGTAAGTTTGAGGTTACGGCCAAGCTCTATCACCATGGAGGCGATATGGCCGCCGGAAACATCTCGGCTCAACTCAGTGACAAAGGCGCGGTCAATTTTGAGCCGGTCAATCGGCAATTGACGCAGATGGCTCAGCGAAGAATAGCCAGTGCCAAAATCGTCAATAGCGATCGAGATACCCAGCTCCCGCACCATATGCAGCGATTCGAGCATGAACTGAGGATCGTCCATCGCCACAGATTCTGTGATTTCCAACTCCAGGCACTTGGGATTTATCCGTGTGTCTAGCAAAGCCGCATTGAGCTTGTCTAAGAACTCCGGATGGCGAAACTGAATTTGTGAAACATTGACTGACATGCGCAGATCCGCCAAACCCATGGCCTGTAACCGAACCAGCTCATGGCACGCAGTGCGCAGAACCCAATCACCGATGGCAACAATCATGCCTGAGGCTTCAGCGAGAGGGATGAAGCGGTCGGGTGGAACAAAGCTACCATCCTCGTTGCGCCAGCGAATGAGCGCTTCCATGCCCACCACCGCTCCCGATTGCAGATTCACTTGCGGCTGGTACACCACAAAGAGTCTTTCGCTCTCGACAGCCTGACGCAGGCTTTGCAGTAAGCGCACGCGGTCGCGAATCTCTGAACCCATTTCAGAGCTGAACATGACAAAGCTGCCTCGGCGAGTTTTCTTCGCTTGCTTCAGTGCAATATTGGCGTCTTTGATGGCGTCTCTTGCCAACACGTCGCGCCCCAACAGCTTGGTCAGCCCCATCGTTGCAGTAACCACCATGGAGTCATCTTGAACGGAAAACGGCGTGCGAAACAGGGCAAGCAACGCAACTGGGTCTACGACCCGGCTTGACCCTATCAAGCCAAATGTGTCGCTACCAATACGGGCCAGCACCACCTCGGAATTCATTTCCAGCTTCAGGCGCTCCGCGACAGCTTGCAATAAGCGGTCTCCCTGTTGGTGACCCAGTGCGTCGTTAATCTCAGAAAAATCGTCGACATCCAAAATTGCCATGACATCGTCGGGATAGCGCCCGGACGCCAAACGCTCATCACTCAAATCTAGAAAGCGATTGCGATTCGGCAAGTTACATAGCCGGTCATAAAACGCCAACTCGTCCAGCTTTCGGATTTGCTCAAAAGCCCGAAGTGCTGCTGTGACCGTCGCGTACAGCTTGGTACGGGTCAACTCGGATTTGGTTTTGTAGTCGTTGATATCGAAATCGTGGATGGTTTCGATCTCAGGTGCATAGCCGGGTTGGCCGGTACGCAAAATGATGCGAAGCTCAGTTAGTTTCAAATCCTGCCGAATAGTCTTGATGAGCGCCAATCCAGCGTCTTCCCGCTCCATCACCACATCTAACAAAACCACGGCAACGTCTTGCTCAGTTTTGAGCATTGACTCCGCCTCGGCGGCAGAGTAGGCATGCAAAAACTCTAACGGACGGCCCAAAATTTTGACGCCAGTTAGGGCGAACGTCGTCGCACGATGGACGTCGGGTTCATCGTCTACGACCATTAAGCGCCAGACCAATTCCTTGGATGTTCCGGCGTCTTCATCGTCGTCTAAAAAATGCAACGTATCTGTATCGGTCTGCATGCCAAGCACATTCACGTCATTGGGTTATTAATTGAAACATTGTGCACCAACCCAGCACAGCGAAGTGCAGTTACCAACCTGGAAACCCCAAAAAGAAATGCTGCGCCGTACTTTTTGCACACCGAACTCATCGCAAGTGTCTTAACACTTGAACTCGAAAGCTTTCTGGGACACTCACGCGCCGCTCGCCAGGCACTAATGTGAATGCTTCACCAGCCTGAATCGGGCCTGGTACATCGACTGCGAGGTAGAAACCGCAGTACCCGGTTTCAGCCATGCGCTTGACGGCCTGGCTAAAGCCCATCGCGGCATTGAACTTGAAACACGGCTCACGCGGCTGTGTGACCCGCAGCGTGCAATGCGCAAATCGCAGGGTGTCGCCCAGCCACACGTCCGACTCCAATACCCCTTGCAAACTCAGGTTCTCGCCCATGGTTCCCCAAGCCAATGCCCCATCGAATCCAGCGACTCCAGCGTGTGCGCGGGCGTCAGTCCAAAAGGGGTAGTGCTCCGTTGGGTACGCGTACACCGCTTTGTCCAGACCACCGTGCAACGACAAATCAGCCTGTTCATCACCCAGCAATCCCAGCGCCCCGACAGGCACAGGACCACACACGGAGGACTTGTGAATGGCCGTTAGGATCGAACGCCCACCAGCGACGACTTTGCGGGCCTGACCAGTTTGCACGCCGATTACCGAATACATAGATTGGTGCATACCTTGGACACTCAGAGTTGGTGATAAAGCGTTTCGCCAGGCCGGTTGGAATATCGCACATGCGCATCCAGCTTTTCCACTTGCACGACTGCAGACCGTTGGTGATAGGCGTTTTCTTTGAGCCAAGTGCACTCGTCTTGCAAGGCATGGGGGCTGTCCAGGCGGGTATGCCACACCTTTTGCTCCGCATTCCAACGGTAGCCCCGCGCCTTGAGCTTGTCTTTGGCATCAAACGGAGCATTGGTCGCTTGCAAGCGGTAGGTGGGGTGTTGCGCTTTACCGATGAGCCACGCTAACCCTGTGCGCGATGGCGTGACCAAATCTGATGCAATGGGCGCTGGTGTAACGGGCAACACAGCAGCTAACACCGCCAGCAGCGCATGGCAATCCATTTCTGCCCGGTGGGCGTCATAAAAGTAGCCCAGGGCATGCGCCAGATTTTCTAGCTTGGCAGAACTGCGGCCCTGATCTTTCCACGAAATATCGGCAAACGAACAAGCCCACGCCAATTGATTGAAATATGGAAGCCGAGACTCAACAAAGGGACGGTCAAAACCCGCATTGTGGGCGATGACCAAATCCACGCCCTGCATCAGCGCGGCGATACGGGCCTCGTCCAACTGCTTGCCAGCCACCATGGCCGAGTTGATACCGGTGATTTTTTCAATCTCTTTGGGAATCGGAATGCCTGGGTCTTCCAACTCGTCATACACGGTGACGTCACCAACTGGCGTTCCAGTGTCCAGATCAACCTGCACTTTAAGTAGTGCCAGTTCAATGATCTTTTCTTTGGATGCATCCAGTCCAGTGGTCTCGGTGTCCAACACCACCACCGTACAAAGCCTTTGACCCTGAGATTGGGGCCATTGCAATCGAGGTACCAGGCGGCGCGTCACACAGTAATCGGGATGTGCTTCCAACGCACGGGCCATGTGCTCTGGGTCGCCCAGGTGGGCGGCTAATGGTTGCAATGCTGGTTGTAAAGTAGCCTGTACCGGAGCCGCCATCGTTTTTACAGACTTTTGACGCGGGGCACGTTTGGTCGCTATGGCCTCGACCGGGGGCAGATCGGCTACAAAGGCAAAGTCAAGTTGGTCATTGTTCACAGGGGCACCTGGCAAATGGGGCGCTGGCATTTGCGACATGCATACCGGGCCGATGCGCCATTATCATCAACGCGAGCTAACCTCACCACGCCTATGAACACCACTGTCCGCACAACATCTTCGGCTGTCAAACCGCTTCAGCGCCTGAAACCACTGAAGGGCGTTCGCATTGTGAGCTTGGCGCTGAATTTGCCAGGCCCTGCAGCCCTGATGCGCTGCCAGCAAATGGGGGCTAGTTGTGTGAAGCTGGAGCCTCCGCCCCACGCTAGCGCGTCCAAAGGTACGTCGGGTGATCCCATGGGCCTTTACAACCGCCACGCTTACGACCAACTTCACCACCACGTGCGCACAGTGCAGGTGGATTTGAAGACAGACAAAGGCCAAAAAGCCCTGCACCGTGAGCTGGCCAAGGCGGATGTTGTGCTGACCAGTTTTAGACCGTCTGCGCTAACCAAACTGGGCCTGGAATGGACAGCGCTGCAAAAGCTCTACCCACAGCTTTCGTATGTTGCCATTGTGGGCGCACCCGGCTTGCGGGCAGAGGAACCGGGCCACGACCTGACCTACTTGGCTGAAAGCCAATTGGTCAACGGCCTGGATTTGCCCCCCACTTTGTACGCGGATATGGGCGGCTCTTTGATGGCCAGTGAGGCTGTATTGCAAGCCCGACTGCACCAGATCACGCATGGCAAGGGTGTGCGGCTGGAGGTGGCGCTCTCGGATGCCGCGGCCTATTTAGCCTTGCCACGCCATTGGGGCCTGACCACCCCAGGCGCCGCGGTGGGCGGTGGGCATGCTGGGTACAAGGTTTATCCGTGCCAGGACGGTCGCGTGGCACTGGCCGCGCTGGAGCCGCACTTTGCAGCGGCACTGGGCGCAGCAGTGGGCTTGCCCAACAGCAACATCATGGCCATGTTTGCCCCGGCCACACACCAGGCAGTCGCAACTTATTTGCTGGGCCAAACACGCGCGCAGTTGGAGGCGCTGGCGGTCGATAAAGACATTCCGCTACACACCCTGCCCTAACTCGCCAGCGTTGCCCACCCACACAATTAAACGTGTTTTCCATGGTGCTCAGCACCCGCGCGCCCGTGGGGAGTTTGCGCTGCAGGTTCGGTGCGAGTAGGCTTCTTCATTGCTCCTATATTGATAGCTAAAACCCCATATTTTGTCCGGGCTAGAGCCATATTTTGTCTAAAGAAGTAACTCTAACCGTGAATAAGCCCCTCAGACAGCAATTGCCAAATGGCGCACCATTCATCCGCCCTGCGGGTCGCCAAATGCCGCAGGTGTGCAATTCATCGCATACCGCGTGCAATCCAATCAGACGGAAATTACATTCACTCCATCGCAGCCACTGGGGCCTGCACACTGGAGAATGAAAATGAACGCCAACGTAATCCGCACCAACCGTATCGCTGCTTTGATGGTGGCAGTTTTGATGACCTTGACCGTGCAAGGCGGCATGCTCTGGGGCTTTAACGCCGCTGGGCAAGATGCTGATGCAGACCAGATCAGCAACATCGCAGTGCTGGAGACCGTGACCATCATCGGTCGTCGCGTCTAAGGCCTGGTCAAAAACCCCTCAGCGCCTTGCTAGTTTTTTAGTTGGCTTTGCGCAGCGGTTTTGCGCCTGCGCCTGGCTTGGCAGCCAGCCGCGCCGATGGCTTGATCGCGGGTTTGGCTGAACCTGTCACCCTGGGTGGTAAACCGGTGTGCTGGGTCAGCATACGGCCTTTCACAGGAGCTGCGGCCTTCACCGGCGCAACGGTCGAGTTTTTCTTGCGCGCGCTCTGGTAACCACCATCGCCCAAAGGCTGGAAGGTGGGAATCAAATGGTGTTTGCCATTACCCACCAAGTCAGCACGCCCCATCGTTTTCAGGGCCTCACGCAGCAGTGGCCAGTTGTTAGGGTCGTGGTAGCGCAAAAAGGCTTTGTGCAAGCGGCGACGCTTTTCTCCGCGAACAATATCTACCGTCTCATCATCACTCTCAGCCTTGCGGTGCACGCGCTTCAACGTATTGCGGCCCGAGTGGTACATGGCCGTGGCAGTGGCCATCGGGCTGGGGTAGAAAGTTTGTACTTGGTCGGCGCGAAAGCCATTTTTCTTCAGCCATATGGCCAAATTCATCATGTCTTCATCGGTGGTGCCCGGGTGGGCCGCAATGAAGTACGGAATCAAAAATTGCTTTTTACCGGCCTCGGCGCTGAACTTTTCAAACAAGGTCTTGAACTTGTCGTAGGAACCAATACCGGGCTTCATCATCTTAGTGAGTGGGCCTTGCTCGGTGTGCTCAGGGGCAATCTTGAGGTAGCCGCCCACGTGGTGCTGTACCAGCTCTTTCACATACTCGGGGCTTTTGACAGCCAGGTCATAGCGCAGGCCAGAGCCGATCAAGATTTTCTTGATGCCTTTGAGCGCACGGGCGCGGCGGTAAATCTTGATGAGCGGGTCGTGGTTGGTACCCAAGTTAGAGCAAATGCCTGGGTAGACACAGCTTGGCTTGCGGCAGGCGGCTTCAATCTCGGGGCTCTTGCAGCCCAGGCGGTACATATTGGCGGTGGGGCCACCCAAGTCGGAAATGGTGCCGGTAAAGCCCTTGACCTTGTCGCGGATGTCTTCGACTTCTTTGATGATGGACTCTTCCGAGCGGCTTTGGATGATGCGGCCTTCGTGCTCGGTGATCGAGCAAAAGGTGCAGCCACCAAAGCAGCCGCGCATGATGTTGACGCTGAAGCGGATCATTTCCCACGCCGGGATCTTGGTGGTGTGGTCATGGCTGCCGTTTTCGTCCGCATAGCTGGGGTGCGGGCTGCGCGCGTAGGGCAGGTCAAACACAAAGTCCATCTCGGCCGTGGTCAGCGGGATGGGCGGTGGCGTGATCCACACGTCACGCGCCGTAACGCCTTCGCCGTGGGCCTGCACCAGGGCACGGGCATTGCCGGGGTTGGTCTCTAGGTGCAAGACCCGGTTGGCGTGGGCGTAGAGGATGGGGTCGCTCTTGACTTGCTCGTAGCTGGGTAGGCGGATGACGGAGCGGTCACGCGGCGGCACTTTGAGCTTGCCCCTGGAGGTAGGCAAATTAGGATTGGCAAAGAAAGTGAGTGGCGCCACCTGCGAAGGCGCTGGTAGGCCCTGCAACGCGTCATTTTTGCTAATATTTAAGTCTTTTGGGCCTGTGGCCCGCATATTTGTTGACTTAGACGCTCCCAAATTCATAGCACCGGCCTGCTCGGCAGACTGCGCAACGGCCTTGGCTTCGTCTTCCTTGGCGCAGGTCGCGCCGTTTTCAGCGGCTTGCTCGCTGGTCGTCATGTAGGGGTTGATGTGCGCTTCGACACGGCCCGGGTCGTCAATGGTGGTGGACGTGATTTCGAACCAACCCTGGACGCTTCCGTCCCCCTCCCACTTGGCAGCCCTATCGTCCGGGCGGCGCACAAAAGCGGTGCCACGCACATCGGTAATGTGCTCCACCGGCTCTTTGGCCGCCAGGCGGTGGGCGATCTCGACAATCGCGCGCTCGGCGTTGCCGTAAAGCAGCAAGTCGCATTTGGCATCCACCACAATACTGCGGCGGACCTTGTCGCTCCAATAATCGTAATGGGCAATACGGCGCAAGCTGCCCTCAATACCACCCAAAATAATGGGGGTGTCTTTGAAGGCCTCGCGGCAGCGCTGGCTATACACAATGGCGGCGCGGTCGGGGCGCTTACCGGCTACGTCACCGGGGGTGTACGCGTCGTCACTGCGGATCTTGCGGTCCGCGGTGTAGCGGTTGATCATGGAATCCATGTTGCCGCTGGTCACACCCCAAAACAAATTGGGTTTGCCCAGGGCCTTGAAGGCCTCGGCGCTGGTCCAGTCGGGTTGGGCAATGATGCCGACGCGAAAACCCTGGGCCTCCAGCATGCGGCCGATCACCGCCATGCCAAAACTAGGGTGGTCGACATAGGCGTCGCCAGTCACCAACACGATGTCGCAACTGTCCCAACCCAGCTTGTCCATCTCGGCGCGGCTCATGGGTAAAAACGGGGCTGTGCCAAAACGCGCCGCCCAGTACTTGCGGTAGCTGGACAGGGGTTTAGCGGCACGCGCAAAAAAGGAGACGTCGACTGGGGCGTTCATGGCACTCGGGGGGATTTAAGCGCTGATTTTAGTGGTTTACCCTCGGCGGCGGTTGCCTAATGGCCCAAGGTCACAGAACAAACTCCAGTGCACGGGTCGCAATAGGCTCAAATATTGCGTAACTAAGCCCGTAGAATGATTTCTCAGTTTTATCAACCCGCCGGAAAACCACCGGCCATCTCTTGAGGATGCATCCATGAAGAAACTCCTGCTGGCTATTGCCCTAGCCTCCGTTTGTGCCGTGTCATTTGCCCAAGGCAAAGACCTGAAGGTTGCGATCGACCCGACCTACGAACCCTTTACCTTCAAGACTGCTGATGGCAAGCCAACGGGCTTTGACGTGGATATCGCCAACGCCTTGTGCGAGCAAATCAAACGCAAGTGCGTGTTTGTGGAGCAAGTCTGGGACAGCATGATCCCCGGCCTGCAAGCTAAAAAGTACGACGTCATCATCAGCTCCCTGTCGGTGACCGATGACCGCATGAAAGTCATCGACTTCAGCGACAAGTACTACAACACACCCAGCCGCGTGGTCATCAAGAAGGGCGTCAAGTTCGACGGTCCAGCCTCGCTCAAAGGCAAAAAGATCGGTGTCTTGAAAGGCAGTACGCAAGAGAAGTACGCCCTCGGCGAACTCAAGACAGTTGGCGTGGAAGTTATTCCTTACGAAGCCCAAGACCAGGTGTATTTGGATATCAAGTCGGGGCGCCTGGACGGTACCGTAGCGGATTTTGTTGAGGTGACAGGCGGATTTTTGTCCAAGCCTGAAGGCAAGGACTACAACTTGGTGGGCCCCGAGCTTTACATCCAAAAATACTTTGGTATTGGCGCCGGCATTGGCATGCGTAAAGGTCAGGATGACTTGAAGAAAGAGTTGAATACGGCGCTCAAAACCATCCGCAGCAACGGCACCTACAAGAAGATCAACGACAAGTATTTCAAATTTGACGTGTACGGTAAGTAATCTTTGGTGATGCGCCGCGTTGGAGTGCACATCCATCGTGCACCCACGCGGCTTTTATTTTTTTCAGCGCAGGTATCAGACGAATAGGTTGGAACGGTTATGAATAGACTGACGATTTCTTTGCGACTGGTACTACTCATCGGCTTTATGAGCATGCTGTTGCTCGTTGTCGGTGGCATTGGCCTGTATGGCGTAACCAAGGGCAACCAGGCCCTGAACACGGTGTACAGCCAGCGCACGGTGCCAATCACCCTTTTGTCTGAAATTCAGTATCTTCAACTGCGCAGCCAGTTGGCCTTGAACCAGGCGCAGTTAGACGCCACCGACAAGGGCACCACAACAGCCAGCAAAATTGTCGAGGCCAATGCCGCCCAAGCGAACACGCTTTGGCAAAAATACCAGGCCATTCCCAAAAGTGCGGAGGAAGAACAATTGGCGAAGGCCTATTGGGACAACCAAACCGTGTACACCCAGCAGGCCATTCAACCTGCGTTAGCCCAACTGCAGGCAAATGAACTGTTTGCCGCCAACCAGCTCATGGCGGACAAAGTGCGTCCCATGTTCGAGACCATGCGCGAAAAGTCCAATGCACTGATGGACACCCTGGTGCAAGGTACCAAAGCAGAGTACGAAAGCTCCAGCCAGCGCAACGGAGTGATACGCACGGTCTCTGTTGCCGCGTTGTTAGTGGGTTTGATGATCGCAGTGCTATTTGGGTGGAACCTGATCAAGGGCATCACCGCCCCGCTGGGCCGCGCAGTAGGCATTGCCAATGCGGTGGCCAATGGCAATTTGAACCAACACATTCCGACCGAGGGCACTGACGAAATTTCTGCACTGTTGCGCGCGCTGGCTTCTATGCAAGAGGGTTTGGTGGATGTCGTCTTCTCGGTGCGCAAAGGGTCAGAGGGCGTGGCATCCGCCTGCTCTGAAATTGCACAGGGCAACCACGATCTGTCGTCCCGCACCGAACACCAAGCCAGCGCGCTGGAAGAAACCGCTGCCTCCATGGAGGAGTTGAGTTCCACGGTCCACCAAAATGCCGACAACGCCCGAGAGGCCAACCGCTTGGCATTGCAAGCGTCCCAAGTAGCCACCGAGGGCGGGAACGTAGTCGGCAAAGTAGTTGAAACCATGAAAGGTATCAACGCGTCCTCACGCAAGATCTCCGACATCATTGCCGTCATCGATGGCATTGCGTTTCAAACCAACATTCTGGCCCTGAATGCCGCAGTAGAGGCGGCCCGAGCCGGAGAACAGGGCCGTGGCTTTGCCGTGGTGGCCAGTGAAGTGCGCTTATTGGCCGGACGCAGTGCAGCGGCTGCCAAAGAAATCAAGACACTCATCAACGTTAGTGTGGAACGCGTTGAGCAAGGTAGCAGCCTGGTTGATCAAGCGGGCACCACCATGAACGATGTGGTGCAAGCGATCCGCCGTGTGACCGACATCATGGGCGAGATCAGCTCTGCAAGCTCAGAGCAAAGCGCGGGCGTGGCACAAATTGGCGAAGCCGTCACCCAAATGGACCGGGTGACGCAGCAGAACGCCGCCCTGGTCGAAGAGATGGCTGCCGCTGCGAGCAGCCTGCAGTCGCAAGCCGAAGATTTGGTGCAGTCCGTCTCGGTGTTTACGCTAGCCCCGCAAAGCCAATTGCAGTTGCGCCACGCGAATTATTAAACCACTCCCCACCCACACTCACGCATGCAAACCTCGTATTTTTTGTCTATATTGAAGGGGGCGGTAGTCACTGTAGAGGTGTCGCTGGCCGCGCTACTAGTGGCCATCATCTTGGGGCTTCTGGGTGCGGGGGCTAAGCTATCCGGCCGCCCCGTCTTGGTAGGGTTGTCCACCCTTTACACCACCATCATTCGCGGCATTCCTGATCTGGTGCTGATGATGCTGGTGTTTTACGGCGGCACCATTGGCCTAAACAACCTCATGGAGTGGGCGGGTAGTGAGGCCAGCATTGACATCAATCCCTTTGTCGCCGGGGTATTGACGATAGGCTTCATTTACGGCGCCTATATGACCGAGACTTTTCGCGGTGCCATATTGTCCATCCCCAAAGGGCAAGCCGAGGCCGCTTGGGCCTTTGGCATGGGGCGCATTCAGACGTTTGTTCGCATCACCGCGCCGCAAATGGTGCGCTATGCCCTGCCTGGCTTTACCAACAATTGGCTGGTACTGATTAAAGCGACTGCACTGGTCAGCCTGATCGGTTTGCAGGAGATGACCTACATCTCTAAACAGGCTGGCGCAGCAACCCGCTCCATGCTCACGTATTTGTTGGTGTCGGGGGCACTCTTCCTCATCTATTCATCGGTGTCGCTCTTGGTGCTGCGCAAGCTCAACGCACGCTACAGCCTGGGTACCAAGCGGGGGCAACTGTAATGAATTGGTCTGTCATTTTTGAACCGGCAACCCTTGCCCTGTATGGCCAAGGCATCATCACTACGTTGTGGTTACTGTTGTCGTCGTTGGGTATCGGCGCCGGTCTCGCGCTGGTATTTGCACTTTTACTCACCGGCCCGTGGGCACCGCTACGGTGGCTGGTGGGCGCCTATACCTATGTGATACGGGGCACGCCACTACTGATCCAGGTCTATTTGATTTATTACGGCGTCGCGCAGTTGGATTGGATACAGGCGCGATGGGATCAGATCTGGCCATGGACGTATTTCAAAGAGCCGTTTTTTTGCGCACTACTGGCTTTTAGCCTGAACACGGCCGGCTACACCGCTGAAATGCTTGCTGGCGCGATCCGCGAGACCCATGCCGGTGAAATAGAGGCTGCGCAGGCCTATGGCATGGGCCGTGTACAAGCCATGTGGCGCGTTGTCTTGCCCAGTGCCATGCGCCGTACGTTGCCCGCTTACAGCAATGAGGTGGTGATGATGCTGCACAGCACCAGTGTCGCCAGCGCGGTGCCCAGCTTGCTGGACGTGACCGGCGCTGCCAGCAGCGTTTACTCGCAGTACTACCTCCCTTTTGAGGCCTATATTGCCGCCGCAGCCATTTACTTGGTCGCGTCGTTCTGCCTGATTGGCGCTTTCAAAGTGGCTGAACGGCATTTTCTTGCGCACTTGGCGCCGCGAAAGCACTAGCCTATGCCACGCGTTGATCATGCACTGCTATCACCCAGCCTGGGGGTGCAAAAGACCGTCAGCAGCCTGCACTTTGGCACCCCGGGGGCACGGCCCAAGGTCTACCTGCAGGCCAGCCTGCACGCCGAAGAGCTACCCGGCATGCTGGTAGCCCACCATTTGCGCCAGCTTCTGGCCGCTGCCGATCAGCGCGGCGATATCCAGGGTGAAGTGATCTTGGTGCCGGTGGCCAACCCGCTGGGCCTGGCACAGCGCCTAGACCACAAACCCCTGGGGCGGTTTGAGTTGGACAGTTCCGAAAACTTCAACCGTCACTACCCCGACCTTGCCAAAATCGTAGAGCCGCAAGTGGCAAGCCTGTTGGGCAGCGACCCGCACACCAACATCGAGCTGGTGCGCAATGCCATACGCCAATACCTGCATACCTGGCAACCCACCACTGAGTTGCAAAGCCTGCGCAAGACTTTGTTGAGTCTGGCATTCGACGCCGACGTTGTGCTGGACCTGCACTGCGACTGTGAAGCCGTGATGCACATGTACGTGGAGGAAGCCTGCTGGCCTGCCTTGGAGCCATTGGCAGATTTGCTGCAGTGTGAAGCCGTTTTGTTGGCCAAAAATTCGGGCGGTGGGCCATTTGACGAATGCCTCTCTGGCACATGGTGGCAGTTGCAGCGTGCCCTGCAAGCCAAGGGCATCACGGTGGCGCTGCCCCAAGCGTGTGTTACCACCACCATCGAGTTCCGCGGCGAAGCCGATGTGAACCACGCACTGGCGGCCCGAGACGCTACGGCGTTGTGGGGATTTTTGCAGCGCGTGGGTGCAGTGCACGGCGCCAGCCCAGTGACCATTCCCGCCCCGCGCTGTCGTGCGACGCCTTTGGCGGGTTCCGAAACGCTGACGACTCCAGTACCGGGTCTGCTGGTTTTTATTGCCGAGGTGGGCCACCACGTGCACCCTGGCGATCTGATTGCAGAAATCATAGATCCCGTCAACGACACAAGCTACCCGATACGGGCCAGTGTGGCGGGAATTTTGTATGCGCGGGTGCGTGATCGCTACCTGACCGCCGGTGGCGAGATCGGAAAAATTGCCGGCGCAACGCCCTTTAGAACCGGTGATCTTCTGGGCGCCTAAAGCTGCGCCCCGGCCCACACGATCCGCTCCACCAAAGACACCCTCACCGTAACCAGTACACCATGACGCCCAGCACCACCAAACTCCAGGTAGACAACATTCACAAACGCTTCGGCTCCAACGAGGTGCTCAAGGGTGTGTCCCTAGCCGCCAACGCCGGCGATGTCATCAGCATCATCGGTAGCTCAGGCTCAGGCAAAAGTACCTTTTTACGCTGTATTAATTTATTGGAAAAACCACACCAAGGGCGCATCACCGTGGTGGGCGAAGAGCTCAAGCTCGTTGCACAGTCCAACGGCGAGCTGGCTGCTGTCGACCCCAAGCAGCTAGCCCGCATGCGCACCAAGCTGGCGATGGTGTTTCAGCATTTCAACTTGTGGGCCCACATGACTGTGCTGCAAAACATCATCGAGGCGCCGGTACATATTTTGGGCATCCCCAGGGCGCAGGCGATTGCCACTGCCCGCAAGTACTTGGTAAAAGTGGGCCTGGAGGGCAAGGAAGACAGCTACCCCGCCCACCTGAGCGGCGGTCAGCAGCAGCGCGTGGCCATCGCCCGCGCGCTGGCTATGGAACCCGAGGTCATGCTATTTGACGAGCCCACCAGTGCGTTAGACCCCGAGTTGGTGTCTGAAGTGTTGAAGGTAATGAAAGACTTGGCCAAAGAAGGCCGCACCATGGTGGTGGTGACGCACGAAATGGGTTTTGCCCGCGAGGTTTCAAACCATTTGATCTTCTTACACAAAGGCTGCATTGAAGAACAGGGCGTGCCCGCCGAAGTGCTTGCCAACCCCAAGAGCGAGCGCTTGTGCCAGTTTCTCTCCGGTAGTCTCAAGTAACACCGGGTGGCCTACCGTGCCGATACGTGAATCATCAACGCTGTTTGAGCTTCTGCCGATCGGAGCCTACCGATCGAAGCCAGGCGGCGATGTGTTTCAAGTAAATGCGGCACTCATTCGTATGGCGGGCTTCGCCAATGCAGGCGAGTACAAACGCAGTGGCTTGAGTTTTGCCCGACATTTTTACGTGGCCCCGGCGCGGCGCAAAGAATTCGAAGCCGTCATGGCACGCGATGAGCAGATTTCAGACTTCATCTCCGAGGCCTATCGACTCAAGACCGGGGAACGCATGTGGGTGCGGGAACTGGCCCACTTGGTACGCGACCGCTTTGGCAACCCGCTCTTTTACGAAGGGACGATTGAAGACATCACCCAGGAACGTATTGCTCTGGGCGCGCTGCAGCGCACGGCCAATCTGCTGCGCAATGTGCTGCGGACTATCCCCGACCGCGTATGGTTGAAAGATTTGACCGGCCGGTATATCGCCTGCAATGACGCTTTTGCTGTTGGCCATTTGGGGGCCCCGGTGGCCGACGTTATCGGCACGCGAGACGACCAGTGGTACGGGCCGCACGAAGCGGCCACGATCCAAAGCCACGACAAGTCGGTCATGCGCGAACAACGCAGCCTGATGACGGAAGACGTAATGAGCAGCCGCCTGAAGCCGTCTACAGAAATTTTCGAAGTCGTCAAAACACCGCTGCACCAAACTAACGGTGAGTTAATGGGCGTGTTGGGCATTGCCCGCAACATCCAGCAACACAAGGATTCCGAGGCGCTGTTGCGCGACACATCTGAGCAATTGGAGCTGGCGCTCATGGGCGCCGACTTGGGACGCTGGGATTTTGACGTCACGGTTGGTGGCGGTTACCGCCTGGACGAACGCTCCTGCCAACTACTGGGCCGCGATCCCGCGGAGGCATCGGTACGCAGTGCCTGGCGCGACCAAGTGCACCCCGACGATGTTGCCAACGTGCAGTCCGCTTTAAGCGCCCACTTGGGCGGAACCATGCCTCTATTCAAGGCCGAGTACCGTGTCCGCCATGCACTGGGCCACTGGATGTGGGTCAGCACGCGGGGCAAGGTCGTTCAATTCTCACAAGACGGCACTCCCCAGCGCATGGTCGGAACCTTGTCCGACATTTCACAGCGCAAGCAAACCGAACACCAATTGCAAGCAACCCGCGCCGAACTCCAGGCCACGCTCAACGCCCTGCCCGACTTGGTGATGGAGTTCACCGTGGAGGGACAGTGCCGTGTGGTCCACAGCCAAAACCTGGCCGATTTGGCGGACCTGATGTCCGTACCCGGGGGAGCGGTAGACCGCTATATCGCCGAGGCCTTGCACCCAGATGCGGCGCAAGTCTTCATGGCAGCACTGCGTGAAGCACACGAGACCGGCAGATCTGTGGGACGCCAGTACAGCCTGATAACGCCCACGGGGCAACAGTGGTACGAGCTCTCTGTAGTTCCCAAGCCTACGCAGCCAGGCGAAGAAACGCGGCTCATTGCTATCGCCCGCAACATCACCGAACGCAAATTAGCCGAGCAGGCAATTGAGAAATTGGCGTTCCACGACAGCCTGACGGGCTTGCCCAACCGGCGCATGCTCAACGACCGCATGCAAACTGCGGTTTTGCAGAGCGCACGGCAGAATCGATACGGTGCTGTGATGTTCCTGGACCTAGACCGGTTCAAGCTGCTCAATGACACGCACGGGCACGAAACTGGAGACCAACTCCTGCAAAGCGTAGCCAGCCGCTTGCTGCAGTGCATACGCGGGGTAGATACTGTGGCGCGTCTGGGTGGCGATGAGTTTGTGGTGCTGATACAAGAGCTCAGCACCGATTGGGTCGGCGCCTTTGAGCAGGCCATGGCGGTGGGGCAAAAAATTCTGGCGGCCTTGGGCGAACCACACAGCATTCACGGGCAATTGCACACGGCCACAACCAGCATTGGCGCTGTTTTGTTTCAGGGCTTGGCCACGGACCCGGCCGATCTCATCCAACAGGCGGACATGGCGATGTACGATGCAAAAAAGCTTGGGCGCAATACCATCCGATTTTTTGATAAAAACGAGTCCTAGCCGGCGATTTCATTGACTATTCAGCTATTAAATAGATAGCATCTCTAACTGCGCACCAGTGATACCTAGGGCACTTCGCTCTTCCTTCGACTCCCTACACAAGGCGACCTGTCACGATGTTGAACTTTCTCCCCTCGGTGCTCATTGGCCTGATTGCCGGCCTGCTAATGACCCTCAACGCCCTGGTTTGGGTGCCCATCTTGCTGGTCTTTGCGTCCGTCAAGTTCATCTTGCCGTTTCGCCCCGTGCGCCTTGCCATTGATCCGATCCTGCTCTTCATTGCCGAATCCTGGATCTCTTGCAACAGTGGCTGGATGGCCCTGACGCAACGCACTAGCTGGGATGTCCAGGGCATTGAAGCCTTGAACCCGGATAGCTGGTACTTGGTCAATAGCAACCACCAGTCCTGGGTGGATATTTTGGTACTCCAGCATCTGCTGAACCACCGTGTCCCTTTGTTGAAATTCTTCATCAAGCAGCAACTGATCTGGGTGCCGGTGATGGGGCTAGCCTGGTGGGCGCTGGACTTTCCCTTCATGCGCCGGCACAGCGAGGAGTTCCTGAAAAAGCACCCTGAACTACGCGGCAAGGACCAAGAAACTACGCGCAAGGCCTGTGAAAAATTTGCCCTGATTCCCACCAGTGTGATGAACTTTTTGGAAGGCACACGCTTTACAAAAGCCAAGCACGCCAAACAGCAGTCACCCTACCGCCACTTGCTCAAACCCAAGGCTGGTGGCCTGGCACTGGCGCTCAACGCCATGGGCACCAAGTTCCAGTCGGTGCTGGACGTAACGATCGTCTACCCCGACGGCGCACCCACCTTCACCCACTTCTTGCTGGGCAGGGTGCGACGGGTGGTTGTGCGGGTGCGCTCCCTGCCCATTCCGCAGCATCTGCTGCAGGGCGACTACGCCAACGACCCCGTGTTCCGAGAAGCTTTCGCTCAGTGGGTGCAGCAGTTGTGGCGTGACAAAGATGCGCAAATTGACACGCTGCTGCAGCAGAGCCAGGGCAAGCAAGTGGCCAACGTCTGAGCTTCTTCGTGCATACCGACTCTGCTTTCACCCGGCCCAGGGTGGTCTTTTTAGTCGCCGGTATCTGCTGCTTGCTGTGGGGCAGTGCCTACCCTGCGATCAAAACCGGCTATGCGCTGCTGGGCATTGCCCCTGACGATGTAGCCGCCCAGTTGGTATTTGCCGGCTATCGCTTCATCGGCGCAGGGGCGTTAATTTTGGCGTTCGCCGCCATCACCGGCAAATCGATGGGCGCGTTCACTGGCCGACAAATGCTGCAACTGGGCGGGCTGGGCATCGTACAAACCAGCCTGCAGTACGTTTTTTTCTATATTGGCCTGGCCCACACCACCGGCGTCAAAGCGTCAATCTTGAATGCAGCGGGGGCTTTTTTTGGTGTCATGCTGGCCCATTTTCTCTACCGCAATGACCGGCTGAGCTGGCGCAAGGCCGCTGGCTGCTTGCTGGGCTTTGCTGGGGTCGTGGTGGTCAACTTGGGCGGCGCCGTGGGTCTGGAGTTCCAGTTTTTGGGAGAGGGCTTCGTTATTTTGGCAGCCTTGGTGCTGTCATCCGCTTCGATGTACGGCAAGCACCTCTCACAGCACATCGACTCCGTGCTCATGACCGGCTACCAATTGGCGATAGGCGGCGCTGTACTGTGGCTGCTGGGCTGGGGCTTTGGTGGGCAGCTCAAGGCCTTTGATGTCCAAACAGCGCTGCTCTTGGGCTATCTGGCCGGTTTGTCCGCCGTGGCGTTCGCCCTGTGGAGTGTCCTACTGAAGTACAACAAGGTCAGCCGTGTCACGGTATTCAACTTTTTGATTCCCCTTTTTGGTGCAGCGTTGTCTGCGCTTTTCTTAGGCGAAAGTCTCTGGGCGTGGAAGAACCTGCTTGCACTGGCGCTGGTCAGTGCGGGCATTTGGTATGTCACGCAAGACACCACCTAAGTGATATAACGCACAAAGCCCACCCCCTACAAAACACGCTGCGCGTCACCCCTGCGATTCATGCCGTATGTTCTGATCATCAACGCTGCAGTCAGCCTTATCACGGGTGTTGCATTGGTGTTGGTGTGGCGGCGTGACCGCAGCCAGACTTTCACGCGCTACATTGGTTTCGCAAACCTCGTTCAACTGCTGGTGCCGTTGACTTTTTGGTGGATGAACCGCGACCTACCCACGCTGCAAGGAATCGGTGGTGGGGTGCTGGCCCTGATTGCGGGTGTCTACACCACGCTCTTGATTCTGGGCACCGCCCATCTGGCCAACCGCAAGCTGTCGCTGCGCTTGGCGGCCAGTATTTTTGGTGGCATGGCACTCACCAACGCCGTGGCGGTGCACTGGGGTGGCATCCAGGTCGGTCAGGCCGCCATGGGGAGCTTCAACACGCTGGTAGGAATACTGTGCACCTACTGGCTTTGGAAGCCAAACGCCTCACGGAGTGAATCTGAAAAATGGGTCGGCCCGTTGCTGGTGGCGTTAGGGCTGATTCAATTTATTTTTGTGGTCTACGGTCCCGCGGGCGCCGAATTGTTGGCAGCCATTGGCGCCATGCTGCGCATGACTTTGGGTCTGGTCTTACTCTATGCCGCGCTGGAGCGCAGCGCCATGGACGGCAACCTCATGCGCGCCCGGCTTGAACGCCTAGCGGACCGAACCTTGCAAGGAATTCTGATCAGCCAGGGCGACCGCAACATCGTTTACGCCAACCCTGCCTGTCTGGCTATCTACGGGGTGGCTAACCTCGAAGAACTCAAGGTCGCGGTGGTTGCCCGCACCATCCCTAAAGCAGAGCGCGCCGAGGTTGGGAAAACAATCGATCGGATTCAAAAGGGCGAACTAAGCCATGCGAGCTATGAGGCAGAGCGTTTTCGCGCAGATGGCACGCGACTCTGGTTACGTTTTCATTACTTTCAGACTGAGTGGGACGGCGAACCTGCGGTGCAGGTTCTGTTCACTGACGAGACCCAACGCCACCAGGATGGCCAAGCTCTGGTGCACCAGGCCCTGCATGATGAACTGACCGGCCTGCCGAATCGGGCCGCCATGATCAAGAGCCTGCGCGCGCGGTGCGCTGTGGGCGACGGCTCTCCGAGCTTTGTATTGATCCTGATGAACCTCGACCGGTTCAAACTCTTCAACGAGGCCCATGGCCCCTCGATGGGCGACAAAGTGCTTGAGGCGGTAGGCGCTGCACTGCGCAAAGTCATCGCCACTGAGTGTGAGGTCATGCGTTTGGCAGGCGACGAGTTTGCCCTGCTTTCCGCCCCGCATTGCAAGGGCGACACCGCTGTTGACATGGTGTCCGCCGTCAAGCAGCTTCTGAGCCAACCGCTATGCGTTGCCGAGCAGGAAGTGTTTGTTGATGCGTCGCTGGGCATTGCGCTCTACCCCAGTAGTGCGCGCGATGCCGAATCGCTCTTGCGCGCGGCCAACGCCGCCATGCACGTGGCCAAACAAACACCAGGCACCTCATACCGCCTGGCAGAAAAAGCGTTCGAGCGCGGCTCCAGCAATGCTCTAGCGCAAGAGCAGGCGCTGCGCAACGCCATTGAAAATGATGAAATATATTTGGTCTACCAGCCCAAGGTAGATGCCGCCTCGGGGCGACTCACCAGCTTTGAAGCGCTGGCCCGATGGACCCGTGACGACGTGGGTGAAGTCAGTCCGGTAGATTTCATTGCTGCGGCAGAGCGCACCGGGCTGATCACCCCGCTGGGCACTGCATTGCTGCGCCGGGCCTGTCGGCAAATTGCAGCTTGGCGAACACAGTTTGCCATCGGTGTTCCCGTAGCGGTCAACGTCTCACCTCTGCAAATGCTGGACCCGCGCTTCCCACAGTTGGTCGCTCGCGTATTGGATGAGTCCAACGTCGAGGCCCAATGGTTGACGCTGGAAATTACCGAGAGCTCGGCGGTACAAAACCTGGCACAGACCGTAAGCCAGGTAGAGCAACTCCGGGCGATGGGTGTGCATGTGGCGATGGATGACTTTGGTACGGGCTTTTCATCGCTCAATATGCTGCGCAGCCTGCACCTGCACTCGGTCAAGATCGACCGCGGCTTGATCGACCCACTGCCCTCGCCGGACGCTGTGGCAGTGGTGCGTGCTATTTGCCAATTGGCCGATGCGCTGCACTTGCATGTGGTTGCCGAGGGGGTAGAAACCAAAGCCCAGGCCGATGCCGCGCGCCGGGCAGGTTGTGCCGAGTTACAAGGCTATCTCTACGCAAAGCCCTTGCTGCCAGAGCACGCCGCCCAGTGGATGGTCGCCATGGCCGACACCCGCACCACGACGATCTAGTGTCGGTTTTGGTAGCCCTGCTGCTGCGCAACAAAACCCTCGAAGCCTTGAAGCACAGGCTCTAACAGCCCCGCATCAGGCTCCAACTGCATCAGCGCCAAGCACGTAGCCTCCAGGGTGGAAAGCTGTCCAGGCCGGTGAGCCTTGCGGATGGTGTAGCGGGAGGCCTGCGGTCCGTCCAGGGCGAAACGTGGCATTTGCTGCAGCCAGGGGCTCATATGCAGCATTTTTCGGCTTTTGCGCCAGGTCGCATCCAGCACCACCAAACGCAGCGCGTCAGGTTTGCAGGCTGCAACATCTGGCAACGCAGCCGCTGGCAGGTGCCCTTGAGAGGTCTCGGACGGGTACAGCAGGAGGGTGGTTTTTGGCGCGAGCATGGTTCCATCGAACACTTCACCCACCACCAGACGGCTGCTGGGCAAACACAGGTGCAGCAGCCGTCCGGTATTTTTCGCGTGCCCGACTTCCATGGGGTGCTGCAAGATCAGCACTTCTACGCCGGTTGGCACGGGCCGCACCCACCGGCAAATGCAGGCAGTTTGCGCACGCAAGCAGACATTGCACTCAAGACGTGAGGACCCCAAACCCGTGCTCCTTGAAACCACCAACATCCGATAAGTGTAAGAACCCTGCAGACTGGGCGACGAATACGTAACCACCGATTGGAGCCACACCATGCAATCCAGCCACCGCCACCGCCTGCTCCCGTGCCTGACTACCGTGCTACTAGCGCAGGGGGCATTCAATGCACACGCAGTTGCGCCGACCTGCGAAGCACGCTCAGGCGAGCAACGCACACCGGTGATTGAGCTCTACACCTCTGAAGGCTGCAGCTCCTGCCCACCTGCAGACCAATGGCTCTCCACCCTCAAAGGCAAGCCTGTCGTGGCGCAGGCCTTTCACGTGGCTTATTGGGATTACATCGGCTGGGCAGACCGGTTTGCCAGCCCGGCCTACACCGACCGACAGCGTGAAGTCGCTACCACCAACCAATTGCGCACCATCTACACCCCGCAATTGGTGCGCAATGGACGCGACTGGCGCAATTGGGGTGGCGCATTCACAGCCTTGCCAGCCGCTCTGCCGGCCGGGGCCAGTGTTTACCTGGAGCGTGTGAACAGCGGCACAGCTAACGAACAGTTCGTGGCCCACATAGCCCCCCAGCAGGCCAACGCGACCTGGAGCGCCTACTGGACCATCACCGAGCATGGGCACAGCTCGCGGGTCAAAGCGGGCGAGAACAAGGGCGAGACGTTGCAACACGACTTTGTCGTGCGCCAATACACCCCAGTGGGGCGCTACCAGGGCACGCAGCGCTTGAGCTTTGCAGCGCCACCCGCCCAGCCCGACCACCCGCGCCAAATCAACTTGGTGGTGTCTGACAGCCGCACCGGTGAACCGCTGCAGGCTATCAGCCTGAGTTGCCCCAGATCGTCGTGACGGCCTGCGGGCTCAACCGCTCAACTGCGCCCACGCTTTGTCCAGCCGCTTCACACTCACTGGCTGCGGCGTGCGCAGCTCTTGGGCAAAGAAGCTCACGCGCAGTTCCTCCAGCAGCCAACGGAACTCCAGCATGCGATCGTCCACCGCGCCCTTGCGCTCGGCCACCAAACGCCAATAGCGTTGCTCTTGCGGGCGCAGCTCGGTGAGGCGGGCCGCATCACGCGCCGGGTCGGCACGGTATTTTTCTAGGCGCAAGGTAATTGCCTTGAGGTAGCGCACCAAATGCTGCAGGCGGTCCCAGGGCGCTGCCTGTAAAAAACGCTTGGGCACCAGGCGGCTGAGCTGTTGCGCGGCGTCGGCCACGGCATCCGGTGCGCTCTTGGTGTCCTTGATCTTGCGGGCGGCCACAGCGTATTCCAACAAGATCACGCTGGCCAGCCGCGCCACTTCGTTGGCAATCAGCGTCAGGCGGCCACGGCCCTCCTCCAGCCGGCGCTTGAAGGCAAATTCGTCGGTGGGCAACGGTTCGAGCAAGAAGGCCCGCTCCAGTGCCACAGCAATGATTTGTTCGCGCAGTTCTTCGACCGTGCCACCCGTTCCAGAGGAACCTCCTGCGTCTTTGCCGTGGTCCGACTTAACCACCGTCATATAGGCCACCGCCATTTTTTGCAGATCAGGAATGTTCTTTTCCAGGTATTTCAGCGACTCCTTGAGCTGCAGCGCAAACAAGCGGCGCAAGCCCGCACGGTGCTTGGCAGCGGCCAACTCAGGCTCGTCAAACACCTCGATCGTCACTGCATCCACCGCGTCAATCAGCGCGGGGAAGCCAATCAGCGTTTGGCCACCCTTGCGTATCTCCAGCAGCTCGGGCAGTTCGCCAAAGGTCCAAGCCGTAAAGCGACCCTCCAGAATCGACGGCGCGCTGGATTTAGCCGTGGGCGTCGGAAGTGAATGTGCTATGCTTTTGATAGCTACAACATCATTATTTACCCGGGCTCCCGGCACTTTTGACTCTAAATTTTGCGCATTCGGGGCGGCTGGAGCACTTTGGGGCCTGGCACCTTCTGCCAGCTTCAGCGACGCCAGTGCCTGAAACGCCCCGCGCGCCTGCTTACCCAGATCGGCCTTCAGCGCGCCCAGATTGCGGCCCTGCCCCATCTGGCGGCCATGCTCATCCACCACCCTGAAGTTCATAAAAAAGTGGGGCACCAGCATGTCCACTTTGATATCGGCCTTCACTACGTCCAGGCTAGTGGCATCGCGCACCAGCTTTAGCACGGCATCTACCAAGCCCCCCGCGCCAAACTTCTCGGGGGCGTTCAACGCCTCGGCGAACTTGGTGGCCGTGTCCGGCAGCGGCACCAGGCGGCTGCGCGGGCGCTGGTGCAAGGTCTTGAGTAGCGCCTGGACCTTGTCCTTGAGCATGCCGGGCACCAACCACTCACAGCGCTCATCGTTAACCTGGTTGAGTACAAACAGTGGCACGGTCACGGTCAGGCCATCCCGTGCGTCACCCGGCTCGTGCAGGTAGGTGGCGGCGCAATCCACGCCACCTAAGCGAATGGTTTTGGGGAAGGACGCGGTGGTGATACCCGCCGCTTCGTGGCGCATCAGTTCTTCGCGGGTAAGACGTAAGAGAGTACTGCCGGGGCGGTTGGGCGGCTGAGGGTTCTGCTCCGACACCTCAGTTGGTCCCGGTCTCCGGCTGGACGGCGAAGCGTTCTGCTGCGTGTCCCCCGCCCGCTTTGCGGGCTCCTCCTTTACCTCCGCAGAACGCTCCTCCGTCCAACCTCCGGGGTTGTACTGCGGCTTTTTAGACTCTTCGCGGTACCAGCGCTCAAAGCTGTGGCCGCTGCAGATGTCTTGGGGTAGTTGCTGGTCGTAAAAGGCGTAGATCAGCTCATCGTCTACCAGCACGTCTTGCCGGCGTGCCTTGTGTTCCAGGTCTTCCACCTGTTTGATGAGCTTTTGATTGGCCGCTAGGAATGGCAACGTGGTTTCCCACTCTTTGCCCACCAGCGCTTCGCGAATAAAAATTTCACGCGCACCGTGCATATCCACCCGGCCATAGTTCACCTTGCGCCCGCTGTACACCACGATGCCATACAGCGTGGCCCGCTCCAGCGCCACCACCTCGGCGGCCTTCTTTTCCCAGTGCGGGTCAAGTAACTGTTTTTTGAGTAAATGACCTCCAACTTGCTCTAACCACTGCGGTTCGATGTGCGCAATGCCACGGCCAAATAGGCGGGTGGTTTCTACCAACTCGGCCGCGACGATCCACTTACCGGGCTTTTTGGTGAGGTGGGCGCCGGGGTGGGCAAAGAACTTGATGCTCCGTGCGCCCAGGTATTCACCGTTCTGGCCTTCTTCGAGCTTGCAGCCTATGTTGCCCAGCAAGCCCGCCAACATCGATAAGTGCAGTTGTTCGTAGCTGGCGGGCTTGGTGTTTAAGCGCCATTTGTGCTCTGCTACTACGGTGTGAAGCTGGCTGTAAATGTCTTTCCACTCGCGCACGCGGCGCATGCTGACGAAGTTTTGACGCAGCAGTTGTTCGTATTGGCGGTTGGTAAGTTTGTGGGTTGAGGTATGTAAATGTTCCGAGCGCGAAGGGAGTTGGGGCTGCCGGGCGTTCTGCGCAGGTAAAGGAGGAGCCCGCAAAGCGGGCGGGGGACACGGAGCAGAACGTCCGGCAGCCCCAACTCCAGCAGCCGAAGTAGGAGCCCCGCCGCGCGCATCATGAATCCACTTCCACAGTTTCAGGTAGCCTGTGAACTCGCTCTTTTCATCGTCAAATTTCTGGTGCGCGGCATCGGCCTGCTGCTGCGCCTCCATCGGCCGATCACGCACATCCTGCACGGAGAGCGCGGACGCAATCACCAAGGCTTCATCCAAGGCTTCCCGAGAACGCGCCTCCAACAACATGCGCCCTACCCGGGGGTCCAGCGGCAAGCGGCTGAGTTCCTGCCCCAAAGGCGTTAATTCATTCGTATCGTCCACCGCGCCCAGCTCATTGAGCAACTGGTAACCATCGGCAATCGCGCGGCTACTGGGTCGCTCCAAAAACGGAAAGTCTTCGACGATGCCCAGATGCAAAGACTTCATCCGCAAAATCACCCCGGCCAGCGAGCTGCGCAAAATCTCCGGGTCGGTGAACTTGTCCCGGCCATCAAAGTCTTTTTGATCGTAGAGCCGAATGCAAATACCGTTGGCCACCCGCCCGCAGCGCCCCGCGCGCTGGTTCGCCGAGCTTTGGCTGATAGGCTCCACCAGCAATTGCTCCACCTTGCTACGGAAGCTGTAGCGCTTGATACGCGCGGTGCCTGCGTCAATCACGTAGCGCGTGCCGGGTACGGTGAGCGAGGTCTCGGCTACGTTGGTGGCTAGCACGATGCGCCGCCCGGTGTGTCCGTCAAAGATGCGGTCTTGCTCGGCGGGACTCAGGCGCGCAAAAAGCGGCAGCACCTCCGCATTGCGCATGATGGGCTGGTGGCTCACATGCTTACGCAAGTGGTCCGCTGCCTCACGTATCTCGCGCTCACCCGGCAGGAAAACCAAGATATCGCCTTGGTTGTGCGGATCGCGCCACAGTTCATCCACGCCATCCGCAATCGCGTCGTTCAGGTCGTACTCACGCGACTCTTCAAAGGGCCGGTAGCGCTGCTCCACCGGGAACATGCGCCCAGAGACCATGATGACCGGAGCCGGTCCTTTTTTGGAAGCGAAATGGTCCGCAAACCGCTGCGCATCAATCGTGGCCGAAGTAACAATAATTTTGAGGTCCGGGCGGCGCGGCAATATTTGGCGCAGGTAGCCCAGCAAAAAATCAATGTTCAGTGAGCGTTCGTGGGCCTCATCGATGATGATGGTGTCGTAGGCATTGAGCAGTGGGTCGGTCTGCGTCTCGGCCAGCAAAATACCGTCGGTCATCAGTTTGACCGACGCGTCTTTGCCTAACCGGTCCTGAAACCGCACCTTGAAACCCACCACATCGCCCAGCGGTGTTTTCAGCTCTTCGGCAATGCGCTTGGCCACGCTGCTGGCCGCAATGCGCCGCGGCTGGGTGTGGCCAATCAGCTTGCCGCGCTGACCCTCGGGGTAGTTGAGCTTGCCGCGCCCCATGGCCAGAGCGATCTTGGGGAGCTGCGTAGTCTTGCCTGAGCCGGTCTCGCCGCAGACGATGACCACTTGGTGCGCTGCAATGGCATCCATGATTTCCTGGCGCTTGCCCGATACGGGCAGCGACTCGGGAAATTCAATTTGCAAACGAGAAGAAACAGGAGAGAAAGTATCAGACATTGGGGTAATTATCCCGGCTACTACTGCACAGGCTGATCCGTCGGGTTTTTAGAGCTAAATCATGCTGTAGCCCGGGTGGAATATGCGCAAGGCGCTACAAAATACGTAGCAACAAAATTTAAGGTGGTGCCAGTACCATCGCCGTCATAACGGCCACGCCAATACCCACCGCCACTGCAATGGCCGTTGTCTTGCGCGAGGATTTGCGGCTTTGAAGCAAAGCAAGCAAGGCAATGGCCGCCATGGCGTACATGATGGCAGCGAGAAAGTAAGCCTGGGGTGCAGGTACAAAAGTAGAAGTGCCCCCATGGCGAGGGGACGTCCCAAAACCCGAATGGGCAACGATTAAAGAGCCGCCAAATATGCCCAGCAGAACCAGCGCAGCCACGGCAAGCTGTGCGCCTAGGCTGAGGATGACACGGGATTTCATAGAACTTAACCTCTCAATGATCCATGTGAAAAAAGCGGACTTAAGGCTGGGCTGACACTGCTGACCGTCAGGTTTTGTCTACAAAACGATCACCGTCAAAATCTTTGCGGGGGGCTACTTCGAAGCGGTCGCAGGTTTATGGTCTCAATATCCAGCACTTAGGTGAAAATTGCGGCATTGATTCCCCCCGACCATCCTACCGCCAAGCCTGACCTATGACCTCTGTCTTCAACTTCACCTTCGTCCCCTGGTTCCGGTCGGTCGCGCCCTACATCCACAAGTTCCGCAACCAAACCTTTGTGGTGGGCATCGCCGGTGAGGCTATTGCAGCGGGCAAGCTGCAGCACTTGGCGCAAGACCTGGCCATGATTCAAAGCATGGGCGTGAAGATTGTGCTGGTGCACGGCTTTCGGCCGCAGGTCAACGAACAGCTCAAGGCCAAGGGCCACACGCCCAAATACAGCCACGGCATCCGCATCACCGACGAAGTGGCGCTGGACTGTGCCCAAGAGGCGGCGGGCCAACTGCGCTATGAGATCGAAGCCGCGTTCAGCCAGGGCCTGCCCAACACGCCCATGGCCGACTCCACGGTCCGCGTTATTTCGGGCAACTTCATCACTGCGCGGCCGGTGGGTATTGTGGATGGCGTGGACTTTCAGCACAGCGGCCTGGTGCGTAAGGTGGACATTGCGGGCATCACCACCACGCTGGATATGGGTGCCCTGGTGTTGCTCTCGCCTTTTGGTTTTTCGCCCACGGGGGAGGCATTTAATTTGACAATGGAAGAAGTGGCCACCAGCGTAGCCACCGCCCTGCAGGCCGACAAACTCATTTTCTTGAGCGAAGTGCCCGGTATCCGCATGGACCCGACCCTGCCCGCCAGCGACGACAACCCGATTGACACCGAGCTGCCACTCGCGGCTGCGGAACGGCTCCTCAAAGCCCTGCCTGCAGCCAACCACCCCACCGATACGGCTTTTTATTTGCAGCACTGCGTCAAAGCGTGCAAAAGTGGCGTGGAGCGCAGCCACATCATTCCCTTTGCGGTAGACGGTGCCATCTTGCTAGAGGTGTACGTGCACGACGGCATTGGCACCATGGTGGTCGATGAGAAGCTGGAGAGCCTGCGCGAGGCCTCCGAAGAGGACGTGGGCGGTATCCTGCAACTGATTGAACCGTTTGAGAAAGACGGCACCTTGGTCAAACGCAGTCGCACGGAGATTGAGCGCGACGCTGGCAACTACACCATCATTGAGCACGACGGCGTGATCTTTGCCTGTGCGGCTCTATACCCCTACCCCGAGGCCAAGACGGCCGAGATGGCGGCACTCACGGTATCGCCAGACGTGCAGGGCCAGGGTGATGGAGAGCGGGTGTTAAAGCGCGTGGAGCAGCGCGCCAAGGCGGCGGGGTTGGACAGCATCTTTGTGCTGACCACCCGCACCATGCACTGGTTCCTGAAACGCGGCTTTGTGCAGGTGGACGCAGACTGGCTGCCCGAAGCCCGCAAGCGCAAATACAACTGGGATCGCAAGAGCCAAGTGCTGGTCAAAAAACTGGCCTGAGTACAGCAGCCCAACAAAAAGGCCCCGCAGGACCCTTTCGCAAAAGTGTCAGTTTCGGGCTATTTGTAAAAAACTTCGACCTTGCCCTTGATCTTGATCAGCAGGGGCTGGCCCTTACGGTCCACGGTCTTGCCAGCGGGGACTTTGACCCATGCCTCGCTGATGCAATATTCCGCCACGTCGCTACGCTCTTTGTCATTCAGGCGGATACCAATGTCGTGCTCAAACACCGCCGCCATGTAGTGCGGGCTGCGCGGGTCAATCGACAAATGGTCTGGCAAAGCGGGGCGTGCGGTGGTTTCGGTCATGGCAATGTTCAGCAAAAAAGAGGCAATGGTAGTGCACGCGCTGTGTACCCTGTGTCAGGGCCGTGCGGCCCGACGCCAGACCAGCAAAGCACCCACCAGCGCCATGGCACAAAACCACAAGAAAGACCAATTTGCAATGGTGCCGCCTAAAAACGTCCAATCGACCTTGCTGCAGTCACCCCCCCCCCTAAAGATCATCGGTATCGCGCGCTGCAGAGGGAAGTTTTCGATCATGCCGTAGATATCGCGGCCACAGGTCACCACCTCGGGGGGATACCACTGCAGCCAGCTCTGGCGTGCCGCCACATAGGCCCCAGCCACTGCCAGCACTAAAAGCACGCTGCTGCCGGTGATTTGCAAGCCTTTTCGGCTGCTAGCCGACGTAATGGCTGCTGTAAGTGCTATCAAAATAAGAGCATAGCGCTGGACCACGCACATCGGGCAAGGCACTAACCCCACCACTTCCTGCAAATACAGGCCAAAGCCGAGCAAGCCCACACAGGCCAATGCCAGCGCCAGTAAAACACGGCGCGGTGCCGTATCCAAAACGTTGATGATCCAGTTCAAAATCGCGATCCTTCCAGAGTCAGGTGAGCCCGGCCAGCGGCCAATGCGGCAATTAGGCGGGATTTTCGCAGCTTAGTTCCCCTGTCTACACCGGCCCAACAATTCTGATCGCTTCAAAACGAATAAGATTCGGCATCTGGTGCCTCGCTGCACTGTTATTCCATTGTTTTTATCGATAGGCACACCTCCATGGCACGCACCGTCAATTGCATCAAGCTCGGCAAAGAAGCAGAAGGTTTGGATTTCCCACCCTACCCGGGCGAGTTGGGAAAGCGCATTTGGGAAGGCGTCAGCAAAGAGGCCTGGGCCGCCTGGCTGAAACACCAAACCATGTTGGTCAATGAAAACCGGCTGAATCTGGCTGACCTGCGTGCCCGCCAGTACCTCGCCCGCCAGATGGAAAACCACTTTTTTGGTGATGGCGCAGACGCCGCCCAAGGCTACGTTCCGCCTACCGCCTGATTCAAAACACGTGCCCCCCGAGGCCCGTGCTGGCTGGACGGTTCTGGACACCCGGTTTGAAGGCGGCGAGGGCCTGTTGCGGGCTGCCCAGGATTGGATGCAGGACCCGGGACCTATAGGCGTTCTGCACTACGTAGCGCTGTGTGACGTGGCAGATTTGCCGCGCTGGCGCAGCAAGAATCTCAGCGCTGAAATCAGCCCCCCCCTGGCTGAAGAACTCAGCGCAGCGTGCAGCACCGCCCTACCCGGCATCCAACGCATGCTCCTGCAAGGCGGGCACATCAGCCTGACGCTTTGCGCAGGGCCGGTGCAGGCTATGCTGTCCGAGCAGCTTTTTCGGGCAGACGAGGTGCGCCTCGTGTTAAGTGTTGACGCTGCTACGCAAACTACCGAGTGGGACAAATGGGCCGTGCAGTTGTTGGCGCGCCGTTGCCGCCGTGGCACGCTGTTGCAATGCAGCGTTGTAGGCAAGCCGGAGCATCCCGCGGAACACCCCGGTATCGGAGCCGTCCACCAGCACCTCGCAGACCAGGGCTTTGTGTGGACGCAGACTGCCCATGACACCGCCCCCAAAATAGCCCGCCAAGCCCACTACAACCCGCGCTGGGAGCTGCGCACCACCCGCACACCAGAGCGCACAAGCGCAACGGCCGTAGGGCATTGCGCCGTGGTCGGTGCAGGGCTGGCAGGCGCCAGCGTCGCGCACGCTCTGGCCTTGCGCGGATGGCAAGTGACCGTGCTAGACACCCATGCACAGGCCGCCCGGGGTGCCTCCGGGCTACCGGCCGGGCTTTTGGTGCCCCATGTGTCGGTTGACGACAGCCCGCGCTCGCGCATGTCGCGGGCCGGTGTGCGTTTGACCCTGGCGCACGCCCAGCGCCTGCTGCAGCGTGGCACCGATTGGGACGCCACCGGAGTGATGGAATTCAGCACAGAAGCCTCGCGCTGCCTGGCCGCATCTGCCCAGCTTCAAGCTGCAGGATGGCTGGCCCCCGGCAACACCACACAGGGGCTTTGGCACCCACACGCGGCGTGGATCAAACCCGCGCAGTTGGTCGAGGCGTGGCTAAGTCACCCGAATATCCGTTGGATGGGATCTTGTGACGTAAGCCGCCTGGAGCGCCGCAATGCAAACTGGGCACTGCTGAACGCCCACGGTGAAACTTTGACCACCGCAGCCACCGTGGTAGTGGCGAATGCGGGCGGTGTATCGGCGCTGTTGCAGGGATTAGCGCCGGACTGGGCCATGCCCGCCGAAGTGCTGCGAAAGCTGCAGCTTTTGCAATCTCTGCACGGTACGGTCAGCCATGGCGCGATGCCTGCCATAACTGACCCCGATCCATTCCCGCGCTTCCCCGTGAACGGCAACGGCAGCCTTATGGGCAACATCCCCACACGATATGGACCACGCTGGTACGCTGGCGCGACCTACGAGACGAGCCACCCGGCAGCCTCCAACCCACAGACCCAACACACCGAAAATTTACAACGCTTGCAGGCCCTGCTGCCCTCAGTGGCACGCGCACTGTCCGCGCAATTTTCCGATGAGCAGGTGGGTTGCTGGACGGGCACCCGCTGTGTCAGCCACGACCGTCTGCCGCTGGTGGGCCCGGTTCATGCAGACGGCAAAAGCGGCCTGTGGTTGAGCCTTGCCATGGGATCGCGGGGGCTGAGTTTTGCGGCCTTGTGCGCTGAATGGCTGGTAGCACGCATAGGCCAAGAGCCGCTACCGATGGAGGCGCGTCTGCTGCGCAGCTTCGATGTGCACCGCCCGCTGCGGCGTTAAGCCCGCACCTGTTTTGGGCTAAATCTTGCGCAAGATAGCAATAACCTGCCGTGGCATGAAAGGGATTTCTAAAATACCAACGCAGCCCAATTGGTCAGCCCTCTCCATCACGGTCCACGTGGGATCCGCTGTGGCCAGCACCACAGAGCGGGGTGGCATCGGCATGTCTTTGAGTGCTTGCACCAGGCCCCAAGGGTCTGCATCTGACAGGCTCAGGCCAATAATCATCAGGTCGTAATGCCGCTGCCCCAATAACTGTGCAGCCTGCGCCGCCGACTCGGCCTCATCCATCTCGGTATGGCCCGCCAGAGCCAGCCGGGCGCGCAAGTACAACCGTTGTTCTGGTGCCAGGCCCACCACCAAGCAAACTGCCACACCCGGCGGGGCCACGCGTTCTGGCACACTACTCTGCCCAATGTCAATATCCACTTCCACCATGGTGGCAAACAGGCTGTCTAACTCCCGCACCAGTGCCACCCAATCCACTGGGCGTGGCACATGCCGCCATGCGGATGCGGGCGCTTGCGCACCCACCGCAATCACTTTTAAATGCGGGTTGAAATTGGGCGACTCCATCTCCAGCATCGCTTCATAGCTGTCTACATCAATCAGCGCTACGTGGGGGGTGGATGCAGACTCGGGCGTCCACAGATGGTAGTTTGGTATCTGACGGCGGGACAGGCGAAACAATGTGTTGAGCGAATGCCGCTCCACATCACTGAATCCCACCACTCTAACCATCACAACAGACGACACAAATCTACCTCAACGCTCTTTGCTATACGGCTTGCCCAGCGCATTGGGCGCCACGGCCTTGCCGATAAAACCGGCCAGCAACACCACAGTCAGGACATAGGGCAAAGCCTGAATCACTTGCACCGGGACTTCACCAATACCGGGCAAGGGTACGCCTTGCAAGCGAATGGCCGCTGCGTCCAAAAAACCAAACAGCAAGCAGGCCCATAAAGCACCTACGGGGTGCCAGCGGCCAAATATCAAAGCCGCAAGCGCCATAAACCCGCGACCGGCGGTCATATTGGGTGAAAAACTGGCGCTCTGGGCCAAGACCAAATAACCTCCCGCCAAGCCACACAAAACACCGTTGAAGGTTAACGCGGTGTAGCGCAGGCGCGCGACCGAGACTCCCGCAGCGTCGACCATTTGTGGGTTCTCACCCACAGCGCGGATACGCAGCCCCAGCCGCGTGCGAAAGACCAACCACCAAACACCGGGCACCAGCAGCAGCGCCGCATACACCAGCCCGTTGTGGGCGAGCAAGCCCTGCCCCAAGATCGGGCCAACCCACGGAATACTCTGCAATCCATCCACCCACTGCGGGAACAACGGCTGAATGCGCACCTCATTGGATACCGCGGGTGTTTGCCCGCCCTGCGCAAACCAGGCAATCCCCAGCACCACAGTAAGACCCGATGCGATGATGTTGATTGCCACCCCGGAGACCACCTGATCGCCCTTGTGGCTGACGCAAGCTAGCCCGTGTGTCCAGGACAGGCCGATGGCCACCGCCACGCCCGCCAACAAGGCCAGTGTCGTGGAGTTGTACGTCGCACCGGTTGCCGCTGCGGCAAAGGCTGCCGCCAGCATCTTGCCCTCCAGGCCAATATCCACCACGCCCGAGCGTTCCGCCAATAGGCCCGCAAGTGCACACAAAATCAAGGGTGTCGACACCCGCAGCGTGGAACCCAGCAGGGCACCCAAGAGCGCGTCATCCATGGGCGGCTCCTGCACCAGTTTTCCACAGGGATAGGCGTTGTAAAACCCAGGCCAACCGCGGCGCAATCACATACACCATCGCCCCTGAAAACAACACAATAAATCCCTGCAACATGACCACCATGTCTCGGCTAAATCCGGGTATGTCAAAAGCGACTTCAGCGCCCCCTTGAAACAGCGCGCCAAACAACAGACTGGCAAACACAATGCCCACCGGGTGGTTGCGCCCCATCAAAGACACCGCAATACCGGTGAAGCCCGCACCACTCACAAACTCCAATAACAATTTACCGTTAACCCCCGCTATCTCATTCATGCCCACCATACCGGCCAAAGCCCCAGACAGGCCCATGGCCACCAGCACTTGGTGGCGTGAGTTGATACCGGCGTATTCGGCTGCGCTGGGGCTGGAGCCCACAGCCCGCACGTGGTAACCCCGGCGCGTACGCCACAAGAAAAGATACACGCCTACTGCCGCCAGCAGAGCCAGGACGGCACTCACATTCAGCGGGGATGCGGGCCACTCCACGCCGATCCAAGCCAGCGCGTCCTGCACGCTGGGCAGCTTGGCCGATTCAGCGAACGGTGCGCTCTCTACGGACATGGTGCCCGCAGGGCGCAAATGATTGACCAATAAGTAGACCAAAACACTGCTGGCAATGAAATTAAACATGATGGTGGTGATGACCACATGGCTGCCCCGGTAGGCTTGCAAATAGCCCGGCACTGCGGCCCACACCATGCCAAACAAAGCCCCCGCGATCAGCATGAGTGGCAGCATGGCCCAGGCGGGCAGACTGGCCGACAGCCACATCGCCACCAGACCCGTACCCAGGCCACCCATCACTGCCTGCCCTTCACCGCCAATGTTGAACAAGCCACCATGAAACGCCACCGCCACGGCCAAGCCCGTGAATACAAAAGTAGTGGCGTAGTAAAGCGTGTAGCTCAAGCCACGGGCGCTGCCAAAGGCGCCCTTCACCAACACCCCCAGCACTTCCACCGGGTTCTGACCGACGAGCGCCACGACAGCCGCCGCTACCGCCAAGGCCACAGCCAGGCAGACGGCAGGCAGCAACACTAAATCTGCCCAACGGGGCAACGCTTGGGGTGCGCTCACTGGGCACCTCCCGTCATCAGCATTCCCAAATTGGCTTCCGAACAGTGCGCAATGGCTAGCTCTCCGGTTACACGCCCCTCATTCATGACGATCACCCTGCTGGACAAAGCCAAAATTTCGTCCAACTCACTGGACACGACCAAGACGGCGCAGCCCGCATCGCGCATGGCGCGCAACTGCGAATAAATGAATTCGATCGCGCCGATATCGACTCCCCGGGTAGGTTGCCCGACCAAAAGGACTTTGGGTGCTTGACCCAGCTCACGGGCCAAGACGAGCTTTTGCTGGTTGCCACCCGAGAACTTGCGACTGCCAAGCTCTGGGTCGCGCGGGCGCACATCAAAGCGCTCCATCATCTGAGCTGTGGCAGCGCGCATGCCGGCGTGGTTCATCCAGCCGCGACGGGTGTAATCGGGTAACCCGTCGTAGCCCAGCACGGCCGATTCCCAAGCTGCAAATGCCATCACCATGGCGCGGGCATGGCGGTCTTCTGGCACGTGGGCCAAACCCAGCGAACGCGCGGTGCGCGGGTCGAGCCAACCGCCAGGCTCAAAACTTTTGCCACCTAACTCCAAGTGCCCCTCGGAGGGCACCAGCAAGCCCGACAACACATCCAGCAATTCACTCTGTCCATTGCCCGAGACACCGGCGACTCCGACTATTTCACCGGCCCGCAAATCCAACTGTACGTCTGACAAGCGCGCCACATTGCGTGCATCGCGCACTTGCAGATTGCGCGCAGACAGCAACACGGGGCCCAGTGGCTTGTCTGCCACCTCGACACGCCCGATCTGCACCTTGCGCCCGACCATGGCTTCCGCCAAACCCTCCATGGAAGCCTCCGCAATGGCTATCTCTTGCACCACGCGCCCGGCTCGCATCACAGTCACGCGATCGCACAGGGTCATCACTTCTTTAAGCTTGTGGGTGATGAGCAAAATCGTAGTGCCCTGCGAGCGCAAGTGGGACAGCACCTTGAACAGGTGCGTGGTCTCTTGGGGCGTCAGCACTGCCGTGGGCTCGTCGAGGATCAGGACCTTGGCACCCCGGTAAAGTGCTTTGAGAATTTCTAGCCGCTGCTGATCCCCCACCGGCAAATCGCGCACCACAGCATCGAGGTTCACCTGCAGCCCGGTATCCCGCATCAGGCTTTCCAATCGCGTCCGCACTAATTTGTCGGCGCGCTGGAGCAGCCAATGGGGCTCAGCGCCCAGCATCACGTTTTCCAAAGCCGTCAACGTATCAACCAGCATGAAATGCTGGTGCACCATACCAATGCCGAGGCCTATGGCATCGTCTGAATTTCGGATCTCGACCGCCCGACCACCTATTTCAATGGAGCCACTGTCGGCCTGGTAGAAACCGTAAAGCACCGACATGAGTGTGCTTTTGCCGGCGCCGTTTTCGCCAACGATGCCATGTACTGTGCCCCGAGCAATGCTCAGGTGAACATCAGCGTTGGCGGCGACCGCGCCAAAGCGCTTATTGATACCCACCATACGCACCGCCACGGCGGATGGTGCGACCGACATCAGAATTTACAAGCGTTGTCGGCCATGTAATCGGCCACCTTGACTTTGCCACTCACGATGTCGGCTTTGGCGGCTTCTACGCGCTTCTTCATGTCGGCAGTGATCAATTTAGCGTTGAACTCATCCACCGCGTAGTCCACGCCACCCTCTTTGAGGCCCAACACCGAAAGCCCCGGTTTGTGGCCCTTGGCTACGTTGTACACCGCCAGGTCTACCCGCTTGACCATACTGGTCAGCATGGTGCCCGGTTGCACATAGTTTTGGTTGCTATCGACGCCAATGGCGAGTTTGCCGCCGTCTTTGGCTGCCTGGTAAACCCCCATACCCGTACCACCCGCCGCCGCAAACACCACATCGGCGCCCTTCGCGAATTGGGCTTTGGCCAACTCGCCGCCGCGGGCCGGGTCATTCCATGCAGCGCCCGTAGTGCCGGTCATGTTGCTGAAAATTTCGGCCTTGGGGTTGGCATATTTAGCGCCTTGTTCGTAGCCACATTGGAACTTGCGAATGAGGGGGATGTCCATGCCGCCAACAAATCCAACTTTGCCTGTTTTACTGGCAAGGGCCGCCATTACGCCGACCAAAAAACTGCCTTCTTGCTCCTTGAACACGACCGACTGCACGTTCGGTTGGTTAACCACCATATCGATGATGGCAAATTGCAACTTGGGAAATTCTTTGGCGACCTTCTCAATGCTGGAGGCCTGACCAAAGCCAATTCCAATGATGGGGTTCGCTCCTTTTTCTGCCATACGGCGCAAGGCTTGTTCGCGCTGCGACTCGTTCGAAATTTCAAAAGAAAGGTAGTTTTTACCGGTTTCCTTTTTCCAGCGCTCGATGCCGCGAAAGGCCGCTTCATTGAAAGATTTGTCAAATTTGCCGCCCATATCAAAAACAACGGCCGGGTCTGCGACAGCGTGCAAGCTGCTCACCAGGGTCGTGGTCAGCAGTGCCCAATGGGCGGTCTTTTTTATGTTCATAACATCTCTCACAAGGGTCGGTTAGACGAATGGGGCGAAGCATAACAAAGTTGGCCACCCGGGCAGGCGGAAATTACGCTAACCCAGTGCCACCAATTCCTGGGCGACGGCAGCCGCCAGGCGGGCGTTGTTGAGCACCAAAGCAATATTGGCGGCCAGACTATTCCCACCAGTGATCTGACTGACGCGGGCCAGCAAAAACGGCGTCACATCCTTGCCGCCGATTCCTTGCGCCACCGCTTCCTCTAAAGCGCGTTCAATCGCTTGGTCCACCGTGGCGGCAGGCATGGCAAAGGCTTCCGGAATCGGATTGGCAATCACCACACCGCCTTGCAGTCCCATCGCCCACTTTGCACGCAAGACCTTTGCCAACTCCAACGCAGAATCCACGCGCACGTTGACCGGCCAGGCGCTTTGCCGGCTAAAGAAAGCGGGCAACACGTCCGTTTGGTAGCCCACCACGGGTACGCCATGCGTCTCCAGGTACTCCAGCGTCAGCCGCAAATCCAGAATCGACTTAGCCCCGGCGCACACCACAGCGACCGAGGTTTGGGCCAGTTCTTGCAGGTCGGCAGAGATATCAAAACTGTGCTCAGCACCCCGGTGCACGCCGCCGATTCCCCCGGTGGCAAAGACACGGATGCCGGCCATCGCGGCAATGATCATCGTAGCTGCAACGGTGGTCGCACCCGTTTGCCCAGCGGCCACCACAAAGGGCATGTCGCGCCGGCTGACCTTGGTCACCGCAGGCCCGCGCAGCCCTAAAGTTTCGATCTGCGCACCTGACAAACCTGCGGTCAACATGCCGTCGACGACGGCTATCGTGGCCGGCACCGCGCCGTGGGCGCGCACTTCGGCCTCTACCTTCAGGGCCGTGGCTACGTTGTCCGGGTAAGGCATACCGTGAGAAATGATGGTCGACTCCAGCGCGACCACCGGCAAGCCATGGCTCAATGCATGCTGTACTTCCGATGCCACGGCTAGGTAGGCGGAAAAATGGGAATGGGTTGGCATAAGAACTCGATGATCAGGCTGCAAAGTATGCAGGGCCAGATGCCCGCAGTGCCTGTGATGAATGGCAGAATGTGCGCTCTAAAACAAAGAAAGACAAGCCATGATACTGGTGGCCGGATCAGCCAACTTGGACTTCGTCGTCCGGGCCAAACACATTCCCCAACCCGGCGAAACCGTGCTGGGACGTGATTTCAAAACATACCCCGGCGGCAAGGGTGCCAATCAGGCGGTAGCCGCAGCCCGTGCAGGTGGTGTCAGCACCCAACTGCTAGCGGGCTTGGGCAACGATGCCTTTGCCACGCCCATTGAAGCCTCCCTATTAGACGCCGGCGTCCTGCTGACCGCAGTGCGCGTGGACGACGCGCCAACGGGCACTGCGTTTATCTGCGTATCCGACGATGCACAAAATGCCATCACTGTGGCACCCGGTGCCAACCTTAGCCTGCAGCCGCAACACCTGCCCCGGCTCGATGGCGTTACCCATCTGCTCTTACAACTGGAAACGCCGGTCGAAACCGTGACTGCTTATGCCCGTGCGGCGCGCGCGCAGGGCGTATGTGTGGTGCTGAATGCTGCGCCTGCTCAGGTGCTATCCAATCCCCTGCTGCAGGCGATCGACATTTTGGTGGTCAACGAAGGCGAGCTGGCCGTCGTTAGCCAGCACGAAGGTTCTATTGCGGCGTGCCTGGAGCGTATTGCGGTGCCCACCGTCGTGGTCACTTTGGGCCACCGGGGATGCTGCGCGCGGGTTCAGGGGCAATGGGTGCTGCAATCTGCCTACCCTGTTACCCCAGTGGACACCACGGCGGCGGGCGATACGTTTTGCGGGGCGCTAGTGGCCGCTTTAAGCACGGGCGCTGATATGGTGCAAGCGCTGCGCTTGGCCAGTGCTGCTGGCGCACTGGCCTGCACCCGCTTGGGGGCACAATCCAGTATTCCGGCGGCTGCGGAAGTTGCCGCACTCCTAGCCAGCCATGGCGCCACGACAGACACCGCAGTTGTTTCCCTGCGTGCGTACTGTGGGTTGCCGTCCTGAGTCTTCCTGTTCCTCATTTTTAGACATTGTTCATGCGCACTACGCCACCCTGTAAAGTTATTTTCGATACTGATCCCGGCGTCGACGACGCCATGGCGCTGTACTTCGCACTGGCCCACCCCGACATAGATGTAGTCGGCATCACCACCACATTTGGCAATGTGACCGTCGAGCAAGCAGCCGTCAATGCACTCTACCTGACGGCCATCGCCCAACGCACGATCCCTGTCACCCAGGGCGTGAAAACCCCGTGGGTCAAGCCGGGTGAGGCACCGCCTGATTTCATCCACGGTGCCGATGGCCTGGGCAACCTGCCTAGCAGGCTGGCCACACACAACCACATCGACCCGCGCGCTTCGGCGCAGTTCATCGTGGATATGGCGCGCGCCCACCCGGGTGAAATCACCCTGGTGGCCGTCGGCCCGTTGGGCAATCTGGCTGCCGCGCTGAAGCTGGAGCCTGATCTACCCACGCTACTGCATCAGGTCATCATCATGGGCGGCACCATCATTGAGCCCGGCAACGTGTCACCCGTCGCCGAGGCCAATATCTGGAACGACCCGCACGCGGCAGACAAGGTCTTCACCGCCGGTTGGAAACTCACCATGGTAGGCCTGGACGTGACCCACCAAGTCATCGTCCCGGTGTCTGTGATTCAAACGATTGCTGACCGTCACCGCCACGTGGCGACCGACACCCTGCTGCATGCCGTGCGCTTTTATGCCGATTTTTACAGCGGCATTTACCCGCATGTAGCCAAGGTCCACGGTTGTTTTGGACACGACGTGCTGGCCTTCATTTACCTCACCAATCCAGAATTATTTACGGTGCAGTCAGGCCGTATCCGCGTGGCAACAGAGGGCATCGCGCAAGGCCAAACCATGATGAACCGCCGCGAATCCGTGGCCTACCCACAAGCGGGCTGGGGTGACGCGCCCAACACCCTGGTCTGTATGCAAGTGCAGGCTGACGCGGTGATGGAAGTCTTCACATCTACCCTGCTGCGCCCCTGGTTGGCGACTTAAACCTGGCGTTTTCTTAGCGCCACCCTTGATTTTTCAGGACACCTACGATGCACTTACCTGTTGTCGATTTCCAAAGCCCCACCGCACCACAAGAATTTTGTAAGAGCCTGCATGAGACCGGCTTTGGTGTGCTCAAGAACCACCCGTTGAGCCAGGCGCTGGTAGAAAGTATTTACGCGGAATGGCTAGCATTCTTCAAGACCGACGCCAAGAATAACTATCCCACCAACCCGGTCACACACGACGGCTATTTCTCGCCCAGCGTGTCGGAGACCGCCAAGAACAACACCAAAAAAGACCTCAAAGAGTTCTTTCACATTTACCCCAACGGGCGGTATCCGGCCGAAGTGTCCGACGCGGCCAGGCGCTACTACGCACAGGGCAGCACACTGGCCGCAACGCTGCTCAATTGGGTAGAAGAAAACTCACCTCCAGAGGTCAGGGCGCGCTATTCCATGCCGTTGCCTGACATGATTGTGGGCTGCGACCAGACACTGCTGCGCGTGCTGCACTACCCGCCATTGCACGGGGACGAAGAACCCGGTGCGGTGCGTGCTGCGGCGCATGGCGACATTAACCTGTTGACCCTTTTGCCGGCCGCCACGGAGCCTGGCCTGCAAGTGCTGGGCAAAGACGACGCCTGGCACGATGTGCCGTGCGACTTTGGCCTGCTAATTGTGAATATTGGTGACATGTTGGAAGAGGCTTCGGGCCACTATTACCCCAGCACCGTGCACCGGGTACTCAACCCAACGGGCTTGGGTGCCACCAAGCCACGTATTTCCCTGCCCTTGTTTTTGCACCCCCGGCGTGAGGTGGTTCTGTCGGAGCGCTACACCGTGGGCAGCTATTTTGAGGAGCGTATGCAGGAATTGCGCGGTAAGAAGTCACTTTAGTAAACGCTGAGCTTGCTATGCAATCAATAGCAAACTATTCAGTATTTACCCGGGCCGGACACCGATTGAATACCAAATCTGGCAAAAAATCGGGGGCTTAGCCCGCCAGGCCCACGTAAACCTGCTGCACATCGTCGTTACCGTCGATAGCGGCCAAAAAGGCCTCCACTTCCTCCAGCGCTTCAGCGCTCAGGCTGTCCGGGGCCATCGGGTTCTTGGGCTTGTAGCCCAGTTTGGCCGACAACACATGGAAGCCCTGGGCCGGCAAGGCCCGGCTGACCAAGTCCAGCTCGGCCGGGTCCGTATAAAAAATGGTGGTCCCGGCGTCGTCACCCGGCTCCAGATCCTGGGCACCGGCTTCGATGGCTGCGGTATCGGCATCGGCACTGGGCGTGGCCGCTTCGGCTTCAATAATGCCCAGGTGGTCAAATTCCCAAGCCACCGAGCCGGAAGTGCCTAGCTGGCCCTTGCGAAACAGCACGCGCATTTCAGGCGCCGTACGCTTCACGTTATCTGTCAAGCACTCCACCATCACCGGCACTTGGTGCGGTGCGTAGCCTTCGTAAATAACGTGTTCAAAGTTGACCACTTCACCCGTCAAGCCCGCACCTTTTTTGATGGCGCGGTCCAGCGTGTCTTTGGGCATCGACACCTTGCGGGCCTGCTCTAAAACCAAACGCAAACGCGAATTACCGGCTGGGTCAGCACCGCTGCGCGCCGCAATCATGATGTCCTTGGCCAAACGGCCGAACAGTTTGCCCTTGGCATTGGCTGCCAATTCTTTGCCTTTTGCTTTCCATTGCGCGCCCATGGTGTGTTCCTTGTTGTGGTCAGTTCATCCGAATGGAAGTGAGTTTAACCAACCCAGATCGCGCGCATGACCGCTTTTGTCAAGCCGCAGGATCACGGCCACTGGGCGCGCTGCGGTTGATCCCATTGGAGCGTGCACGGTAACCGGAGCATCGCATCGTCTTTCAGCGTTGCGAATGCAAAATCCAGGCGCTGCAAATGTTTTCAAGTGACGCAACCAAAGCAAGGAAGTGACGCCAGCCGACCTATTTGCAGGATAATCTGTGAAATTCTCGTGATCCCTGAGGGCATGTAAACGCAGTTGCAGGCCATTTGGAATTTCCTTTTGTTTTGGGAGAGCCGTGCGAGATACCTCCCCGCTGTAAACGTCAGACGATGGCCGTCTGATACACAACAAAGGGGATTCATGATCCGCCCGACAGACAGTTCCGTCGAACGCAACGCTGCACTCCCAGGTGCGCCCGAAGTCACGGACGAACGCCAGCGCCGCGAGTCCTTGCTGACCAAGGAAGCCCTGCAAAGCGCCATCTTTAACAGCGCGAACTTTTCCAGCATCGCCACCGATGCCAAAGGCGTCATTCAAATTTTTAACGTGGGCGCAGAGCGCATGCTGGGCTATGCCGCTGCCGAGGTGATGAACAAAATCACGCCCGCCGATATTTCCGACCCGCAAGAAGTGATCGAACGGGCTAAAGCGCTGAGCGTTGAACTGGATACAACGATCACGCCTGGCTTTGAAGCGCTGGTATTCAAGGCGGCACGGGGTATAGAGGACATTTACGAGCTCACGTACATCCGTAAGGACGGTAGCCGTTTTCCCGCCGTGGTATCCGTCACGGCCCTGCGCGATACCCAAAACGTCATCATTGGTTACCTGCTCATTGGCACCGACAACACCGCGCGCAAGCAGGTCGAAGCCGAGCGCCAGCACCTGCTGGACATTCAAAACGAGACCAACCGCAAGCTGCAAGAAGCGCACATCGTTTTGCAGGCCAGCGAAGAAAAGCTGGCTGTGACGCTCAACTCCATTGGCGATGCCGTCATTGCAACCGATGCCAACGCCTGCGTGACCCTGCTCAACCCCCTGGCTGAGCAGCTCACGGGTTGGACGCAGCAGCTCGCCGCTGGGCAGCCAGTCGGGGAAGTTTTTAAGATCATTCACAAAGAGTCGCGCGCGCCGGCCACGATCCCGGTCATGGAGACCCTGACGCATGGCACAGTTCAGGGCCTTGCGAATCACACGGTACTGATTTCACGTGATGGACGCGAATGCGATATTGCAGATAGCTGTGCGCCTATTCGGGACCGAGATGCCCAGGTGATTGGTGCCGTGCTGGTGTTTCGCGATGTGACGGGCGACTACGCAGTGCAGCAAGCCCTACGCGACAGCACTGCGCTGATTCAGACAGTGCTCAATACCGTGGCGGACGGCATTGTCACGTTTCGCGCATCCGACGGCGTTGTCGCCACTGTCAACCCGGCCACAGAACGCATGTTCGGCTATGAGGCCGCAGGCCTCGTGGGCAACGCGTTCAGCATGCTCATCCCGGAGCTGGCACTGAACCAGGATGGTGGCAGCCATTCCTTGGCGTACTACGGCGTCAGTGACGAGGCACGTGCCATCGGGCGCTCGCGCGAAGTTGTGGGCCGTCGCCACAATGGCAGCCTATTCCCCATGGAGATGACGGTGAGTGACATGTGGCTGGCGGGTCAGCGCTATTTCACCGGCATTTTGCGTGACATCACGGCACGCAAAGCGGAGGAAGATGCCTTACTCAAAGCGGGCGCCTTGCAAAAAGCTATTTTTGACAGCGCCAATTTCTCCAGTATTGCCACCGATGCCAAGGGCGTCATCCAGATTTTTAACGTGGGTGCTGAGCGCATGTTGGGCTACACCGCTGCCGAGGTCATGAACACCATCACGCCGGCAGACATTTCGGACCCGCAGGAGCTCATCGTGCGTGCCAAAGCACTCAGTGCTGAATTCGACACGCCCATCACGCCGGGGTTTGAGGCGCTGGTATTCAAAGCCTCTCGGGGCATTGAAGATATTTATGAGTTGACCTACATCCGCAAGGACGCCAGTCGGTTCCCTGCTGTGGTCTCCGTCACGGCGCTACGCGATGCAAAAGCGGCCATCATTGGCTACCTGCTCATCGGCACCGACAACACCGCGAGAAAGCAAGTCGAAGAAGAGCAAAAGAAACTCGACCAACGCTTGCGAGACCAGCAGTTCTACACGCGCTCGCTGATTGAATCCAGCGTTGATGCCCTGATGACCACCGACCCCAAAGGCATCATCACCGACGTGAACAAGCAGATGGAGGCCCTGACCGACTGCACGCGGGACGAACTCATCGGCGCCCCGTTCAAAAACTACTTTACCGACCCGCAGCGGGCCCAGGCGGGTATTGATTTGGTGCTGTCGCAGAAAAAGGTCACCAACTATGAGCTTGTGGTCAGCAGCCGTAGCGGCGCGCAGACCGTGGTGTCCTACAACGCAAGTACTTTTTATGACCGCGACCGACAGTTGCAGGGCGTATTTGCAGCGGCCCGGGACATCACCGAGCGCAAGAAAATAGAGCAGGTCCTGAAGCATAAAAATGGCGAGCTAGAGGGCGCGGTGGCGGTGGCGGACCAGGCCAACCGGGCCAAATCCGACTTTCTGCCCAGCATGAGCCACGAACTGCGCACGCCGCTCAATGCCATCCTGGGCTTCGCCCAACTCATGGAGTCGGGCTTGCCAGAACTGACCACCAAGCAAAATCGCAGTGTGGCGCAGATTCAAAAGGCGGGTTGGTATCTGCTGGAGCTGATCAACGAAATCCTCGACCTGGCGCTGATCGAGTCCGACCGGGTCACTTTGTCCAGGGAACCCGTCGCATTGAATGCGATGCTATTGGAATGCCATGGCATGGTGGAAACACAGGCCGAAAAGCGCGGCATTGGTTTGATATTTCCGAACCTTGCCACCACCCATTTTGTCCATGCAGATCGCACCCGTATCAAGCAAGTCATGGTCAACCTGCTGTTCAACGCTATCAAGTACAACACGGCGAACGGTTCGGTGGTAGTTGAGAGCACCCTCAGCGCCCCCGGTACGATTCGTATCACCGTGCGCGATACCGGCCTGGGTCTGTCGCCAGAGCAACTGGGGCAGTTGTTTCAGCCCTTTAATCGCTTGGGTCGCGAGGCTGGCGTCGAAGAAGGCACCGGCATTGGCCTGGTAGTCACCAAGCGCCTGATCGAACTGATGGGTGGGCGCATTGGTGTGGAGAGCGCGGTAGGGGTTGGCAGCGCGTTCTGGATTGAACTGGCGTTGACCGACGCGCCGGTGCTCAGCACCTTCGAGGTAGCACAAGCGGCCCTGGCGCAAGTGCCCGTAGCAATCGGCGCGCCGGTGCACACCTTGCTATACGTGGAAGACAACCCGGCCAACCTTGAGGTGATGGAGCAATTGATTGCGCGGCGCACCGATCTGAATCTTTTGACGGCGGCCGATGGCACCAGCGGCATTACGCTGGCGCGGGCCTGCTTACCGGTGGTTATTTTGATGGACATCAATTTGCCGGGAATGAGCGGCATAGACGCTATGAAAATTCTGCGGGCTGACGCCCTGACAGCACACATCCCGATCATTGCGGTCAGCGCAAGTGCCTCGGTGGTGGAAATTGCGCGCGGGCTGCAGGCGGGGTTTTTCAGTTACGTGACGAAACCGATCAGGGTGAGCGAATTTATGAAGTCTCTGGATGCGGCATTGCAGTTTTCTGCATCCCGCGCAAATGCCGCCGACCAGGATGCCTGAAACAGTGCGCAACAGCCCCGTAAATACGGGCAGCCGCCGGGCAAAAATAAGTAGCACCGGCCGCGTAGTAATTTACCTATACTGAATTAACGGCGATCTGTCGTTTTTTCGGAGGGAGGCCCCTAGTGGACGAAGAAGCCGAAAAATGGATTTTTGCCAAATTTGCTGCACTCGACAGTGAAGTGGCCATGCTCCGAGATGGGTATTTGATAGTCAACAGACGGTACTCAGAGTCACTGCACGCGCTGAAATCGCTGACTGCAAGTACGCTGGAGGCGGCCATACGATCGGTGTCTGCAGCAGAGAAATCTGCCCTTGCCTGCAAGATAGTCACATCGGCTGCAATAGCCTCTGCGGCTATTCCCGTCATAGAAGCTGCCAAGGCCTGCGCTGAGGCCGCTGCACTTGCGGCGTTAGCGGCTACTGAGGCCGCAGCAGCAGCATCCGAGTCTGCGTCGTCTGCGGCAGCCGCCGCCGCCATACAAGCCGAGGAGGCCGCACTGCAAGCCGCTGTGGAAGCCGCAAAGGCAACCGCCCGCGCCACCGCCTCAGCCGCTGAGGCGGCCAGGATGGCGGCAGGGGCCGCAGCCGTAGCTAGAGCGCTGGAAAAGTAGCGCGACGTGGCTACCATAAGACTGCAGCAGGACAGGACTTTAGCGCTGGGGCCTGTCAATTTCAAGATGGGTTTGGAGCAGATCAGCGGCTTGGAGCGGAAGCTCGAAGAACTACAAAACTTGGTTCCATTTGGCAGCCACAGTGCAGCGGATGATGGCACTTACCTCAGTGTTAACAACCTGGAGCTGGCATGGCTCGGTTTGCCGCGCGAAGCGGTCGTCGGGCACAAAAAGCTGCAAGACTTTCTAGGACGCGAGAGCCAGGAAAAATTAGCCCGACTTATCAATCGCATAGGATTGCGCGGCCTGCATGACGTTGCTTTAGACCTTGTGAACGCCCACGGTGCCATACGCGCCGTATCACTGAGCTTTGCAGCCCACAATGCTCCCGTGTACGAGCCTGTGGAATCAGTTAACCGGTTTGTGTTGTTTGACATGACCGAGCACAACCGGAATGTCGAACGTCAACGCGTCAGAGCGCTCGCATTTGAATCGCTGGCAGGCGCGTGCGTCACGGATAGCGATGGCACCATTCTTCAAATTAACGCAGCCTTCACCCTGCTGACTGGCTATGCCCCTGAGGACATCAAAGGCAAGTCTATGCGTCTGTTGTCTTCTGGCTACCATGACAAAGCCTATTTCCAGGAGATGTGGCAAGCCATCAACTCCAAGGGCTACTGGCAAGGAGAAATTTGCAATCGGCGTAAAGACGGGGAGATTTACGCCCAGTGGCTGAGCATCAGCGCCACCACGCGCTCGGATGGCAGTGTGTCCAATTACGTTGGAACGTTCTTTGACATCTCGGCAAGCAAGGCCAATCAAGCCGAGATTCGGCACTTGGCTTTTTATGACGCGCTGACCCAACTGCCCAACCGCCGTTTGCTGGAGGATCGGCTAGCGCACGTTTTGTCATTGGCAAAACGCAGCGGCAAATGCGGAGCGCTGCTGTTCATCGACCTGGATAACTTCAAGGCTATCAACGACACCCGGGGACACGCGTCAGGGGACAAGGTGTTGATTGAAACTGCCAGCCGATTGCGGCAGTGTGTGCGTGAGGGTGACACAGTCGCCAGGGTGGGTGGAGACGAGTTTGTTGTCATTTTGGACAGTCTGCACACAGACGCTTTGGAAGCAGCCGCTTTGGCGCGCGTGATTGCCGAAAAGGTGTTGATCCATCTGTCACAGCCCTACCATCTCACTGGCTTCGACTTCAGTTCCACGGCAAGTATCGGTATCAGCATCTGCGACGGCAACGAAGCTGCTGCAGAATTATTGCGACAGGCAGATATTGCCATGTACCAGGCCAAGGGCTTGGGGCGCAACACGTTAGTGTTATTCAGTGCCGCCCTCAATTTGGCGGCGACAACCCGGGCCAGTTTGCTGCTGGATCTGAGTCGCGCGGTCGCCAAAAAACAATTGGAGCTTTACTACCAACCACAGTTGAATGAGCACGCCCAGATCATCGGCGCCGAAGCGCTGCTCCGCTGGAACCATCCATCGCTGGGAATGGTGTCACCTGTGGATTTCATTCCTATCGCAGAAGAGTCAGGGTTGATCATTTCAATCGGCAGTTGGGTGCTGGAGACTGCTTGCCAACAACTGCAACGGTGGTCTACAAATCCTCTAACGCAACATCTGCGACTGGCTGTCAACGTCAGTGCACGCCAGTTTTTTCACGCTGATTTCGCCGACCAGGTGAAGGGCCTGATCGAGCGCTTGGACATCAATGCGCAAAAGTTGGAGCTGGAGATCACCGAAAGCATGGTTCTTGACATCAGCGACACGCAAACAAAGATGAAAGCGCTCGACCACATAGGCGTGGGATTCTCCATGGATGACTTCGGAACCGGCTTCTCGTCGTTGTCGAGCTTGACCAAGCTCAAGCTCAGACAACTCAAAATTGATCGGTGCTTTGTACGCAATATGGAAATGACACAAAGTGATGCGGTGGTGGTGCAAACCATCGTTGCGATGGCAACGAGCTTGGGCCTGGAGGTCATTGCCGAAGGGGTAGAGAACGAATCACAACGGGCCATGCTCGCGCAGCTCGGATGCAAGCTATACCAAGGATTTTTATTCAGCCCCGCAGTGGATCTTGACTCTTTCGAAAATTTGCTGACGCCCTAGTAATCGAGCACGGGTCCACCATCCCGCTGTTCGGGTTACTTGCCGCCCAGCCCCATCGCCCGCGTAATCACCTCTTTCATGATCTCGTTGGTGCCGCCATAAATGCGCTGCACACGTGCATCCGCGTAGGCGCGAGTGATCGGGTATTCCCACATATAGCCATAGCCGCCAAAGAGCTGCACGCATTCGTCCATTACCTTGCACTGCAGATCAGTGGTCCAGTACTTGGCCATACTGGCAGTGGCCGTGTCCAGCTTGTCCTGGCCAATCAGCTCGCAGCACTTGTCCACAAACACCTGGGCCACTTGCACCTCGGTTTGCAACTCAGCCAGCGTAAAGCGCGTGTTTTGGAAGCTGGCGACTGGCTGGCCAAACACCTTGCGCTCTTTCACATAGTCCACTGTCCAATCAATGGCGGCCTGGGCGGCGGCCACCGCGCTGATAGCGATCTGCAGGCGCTCCCACGGCAATTGCTCCATCAGGCAAATAAAGCCCCGGTTTTCATGCGCCTTACCACCCAGTAGTTGTTCGGGGCCCAGTTTGACGTTGTCAAAAAATAGCTCGGAAGTGTCTTGCGCCTTCATGCCCAGTTTCTTCAAGCGCTTACCCACACTAAAGCCGGGCATGCCGCGCTCTATCAGCATCAGGCTGGTGCCCTTGGCACCCGCCGCCGGATTCGTCTTGGCCACCACCACCACCAAGTCAGCGTGCCAGCCGTTGGTGATAAAGGTCTTGCTGCCGTTGAGCAGGTAACTACCATCCGCTTGCTCAATTGCTGTGGACTTGATGCCCTGCAAATCAGAGCCTGCCGCAGGCTCGCTCATGGCAATCGCACCAATCATCTCGCCACTGGCCAGCTTGGGCAGGTACTTGGCTTTTTGCGCGGGCGTGCCGTAATGCAAGATGTAAGGGGCCACGATCTCGCTATGCAGGCTAAAGCCAATACCGCTGCAACCGGCGCGGGACACCTCCTCCATCTGAATCACCGAGTACAGCTTATCGGCCTCCGAGCCGCCGTATTCCTCGGGCATGCTCATGCACAAGAAGCCGTTTTCACCGGCCTTGTTCCACACCTCGCGTGCCACGTAGCCCTGCTCTTCCCACTGGTCATGAAAAGGCGCTATCTCCTTGTCAATAAATTTGCGGAAACTGTCACGAAAGGCTTCGTGATCCGAGGAGAAAAGTGTTCGTTCAATCATGGCGATCCTTTAATGAGTTGGGGACAGAGCTTGCAGCTTCGCTGCTGCGGTCTTTCCCGCAAGTCCCTATTTTTACAAAGCATTTGCTTGGTAAAAAGAATATACTCCAAATCGAACCAACCAACCGCCTACTTGGAGATAGTCCCATGACCGAAGCCTATGTGTTTGACGCCATCCGCACCCCACGCGGCAAGGGCAAAAAAGACGGTAGCCTGCACGAAGTCAAGCCCGTCACGCTCTTGGCGGGCTTGCTGACCGACCTGCAGCAGCGCCACCAGTTCGACACCGCCATGGTGGACGATGTGGTGATGGGCGTGGTGTCCCCGGTGGGCGACCAGGGCTCAGTGATCCCCAAGGTGGCGGCGCTCAAAGCAGGCTGGGATTTCCGTGCATCGGGCGTACAAATCAACCGCTTTTGCGCCTCAGGCCTAGAAGCCGTGAACATGGCGGCGCAAAAGGTCAAGTCGGGCTGGGAAGACCTGGTGGTGGCGGGCGGCGTAGAGAGCATGAGCCGCGTGCCGATTGGGTCGGATGGCGGCGCTTGGGCCATGGACCCCGAAACCAACTCGCAAACCGCGTTTGTACCGCAGGGTATTGGTGCCGATTTGATTGCCACACTCGAAGGCTTTAGCCGTGCCGACGTGGACGCCTATGCGCTAGAGTCGCAACGCCGCGCCACTGCTGCGCAAGCGGCAGGTTACTTTGACCGCTCGGTCATGCCGGTGAAAGACGCGCTGGGCCAAATCATCTTGGGCCGCGACGAATTCATCAAACCCAACACCACGCTCGAAGGCCTGGCTGGCTTGAAGTCGGCATTCGAGCAAATGGGCAGCATGGGGTTCGATGCCGTGGCGCTCACCCGCTACCCGCAGGTCGAGCGCATCCACCATGTGCACCACGCCGGCAATTCGTCGGGCATTGTGGACGGCGCAGCGGCCGTGCTGATAGGCAGTGAAGCAGCCGCCAAGGCGCACACGCTCACACCCCGTGCGCGCATCGTCGCCACCGCCCTCAGTGGCGCGGACCCCACCATCATGCTCACCGGCCCCATGCCCGCCGCGCGCAAGGCGCTGGCCAAGGCGGGCTTGACGATTGACCAGATCGATTTGTTTGAAGTGAACGAAGCCTTTGCCGCCGTGGTGATGCGCTTCATGAAAGAGATGAAAGTGCCGCACGACAAAGTCAACGTGAATGGCGGGGCGATAGCCATGGGCCACCCCCTGGGCGCCACGGGCGCGATGATCTTGGGCACGCTGATTGACGAGCTGCACCGGCGCAAACTGCGCTACGGCCTGGCCACACTGTGTGTAGGCGGCGGCATGGGCATTGCGACCATTGTGGAGCGCATTTGAGAGCCAAATATGCCTCTGGCCCGGGTATTTATTAACTAGTTTGCTATTTATTTTATAGCAACTCAATGGATTTATCGTCATGAAAACTATTGCCTATTCCTTGGCCGACGGCATCGCTACAGTCACCTTTGACGAGCCCGACTCCCCCGTCAACACCATGTGCCTGGCCTGGCAGGACGACATGGCGGCGCTCACCACGCAGATCGTGCAGGACAAAGACGCCATCCAGGGCATCTTGCTCACCTCGGCCAAGACCACCTTCTTTGCCGGGGCCGACCTCAAAGGTGTGATGCGCCTCAAGCCCTCAGATGCACCCACCGTCTATGCAGAGATCGAGCGACTGAAAAAGAACATGCGCACCATCGAGACCCTGGGCAAGCCCGTGGTCAGCCTGATCAACGGCACCGCGTTGGGGGGCGGCTGGGAGGTGGCCCTCATCGGCCACCACCGCATCGCCATGGACGACAAGAAGATTCAGTTGGGCTTGCCCGAGGTGACGCTGGGCCTTCTGCCCGGTGCTAGCGGCGTGACCAAGATGACGCGGATGCTGGGCCTGATGGGCGCGCAGCCGTATTTGGTGGAAGGTAAGACCTTTGACCCCGCCACGGCCAAGGGCCTGGGCCTGGTGCACGACTTGGTGGCCCCCGGCCCGGATGCCGCAGCCCAAATGAAGACCAAAGCGCTGGCCTGGATTGCCGCTAACCGCAGCGCCCAGCACCCCTGGGAGGCCAAGGGCCACAAGGTGCCCGGCGGCCTGCCCTCCTCGCCCGCTGTGGCGGGCATGTTGGCGGTGGCCCCGGCCATGATCAAGAAGCAGACCCGCGGCCTCTACCCCGCCCCCGAAGCCATCATGGCCTGTATGGTCGAGGGCCTGCAGGTGGACATAGAAACCGCGCTGCGCCTGGAAAGCCGCGCGCTGGCCCAACTCATGACCGGCACCCAAGCCAAGGCCATGATCAACACCTTTTTCTTCAACCTCAACGCCATCAAGAGTGGCGCAAGCCGCCCTGCTGGAATCGCCAAGTACAAGCCCGCCAAAGTAGGCCTGTTGGGCGCCGGCATGATGGGTGCCGGCATTGCCTATGTGCAAGCCAGCAAAGGCATAGCTACCGTGCTCAAAGACGTGAGCCAAGAGAAAGCCGACACCGGCAAAGGCTACGCCGCCAAGATCACCCAAGGCCGTGTGGACAAGGGCCGCATGACGGCCGACAAACAGACCGACATCCTGGGCTGCATCCACGCCACAGGCGCGCTGGACGACCTTAAAGGTTGCGACTTGATCATCGAAGCCGTGTTTGAAAACCGCGAACTCAAGGCCAAGGTGACGAAGGAAACCGAGCCACTGCTCGCAGCGGGCGGCTTCTTCGCCTCCAACACCTCCACCTTGCCGATCACCGGCTTGGCTCAAGCCAGCGCAGCGCCCCACAAGTTCATCGGCATCCACTTCTTCAGCCCAGTGGACAAGATGCAACTGGTAGAAATCATCAAAGGCAAAGACACCGACGACGAGACTGTGGCCCGCGCCTATGACTATGTGCAGGCCTTGGGCAAGTACCCCATCGTGGTGAACGACTCGCGCGGCTTCTTCACCAGCCGCGTGTTTGGCACCTTTGTGATGGAAGGCGCCGCCATGCTGGGCGAAGGCATTCCCGCCGCTGCGATTGAAAACGCCGGTATCCAGTGCGGCATGCCCGTCGGCCCACTGGCCGTGCTGGACGAGACCGCGCTCACGCTCAGCCTGCATGTGATGGAGCAGACCCGCAAAGACTTTGAAGCTGAGGGTAAGACCTACACCGCCACACCGGGCGAACGGGTGGTGGAGCAGATGGTGCGCAAGTACGAGCGCCCAGGCCGCGCTGGTGGTGCGGGCTTCTACGCATACCCCACGCCAGAACAAGCGAAAAAAGGCGCCAAGAAATTCCTCTGGCCAGAACTCAAAGGCATCTTTGAAAAAACCGATGTGGCCTGGGACATTACCGACCTCAAAGACCGCCTGCTTTACCGCCAAGCCATTGAGACCGCGCGCTGCCTGTCCGAAAACGTGCTCACCAGCGTGCACGATGCCAATATCGGCTCCATCTTCGGCATCGGCTTCCCCGCCTGGACGGGGGGCGCCATGCAGTTCATCTACGGTATGGGGATTGAGGCGTTTGAGAAACGTGCGGCGCAATTGGCCGCCAAATACGGTACTGGCTTTGCGCTAACGGATGAGGTCAAGGCGGCTATGTCCAAGTTTCAGCCGCAATACGGATAGCCCCCCCAGGCTCGCGTGCGGCTGGGCGCCTGTACGTCTGTTCTATCGGTACGCTGGCGAACGGACGGCACCAAAGTAATTGCGCACACTACCTGTCACATGCATGCCCACTGCGCCTCCGCTTCTATGTTGACTTCGCGCGGTCACTGCGGCGCCCACCGTACGTTCTGCAGGCTCAAGTGTTGAGAGGACTACACTCGAACCTTGTCAGCAAAACACATTGCAGCAAGGTCGAATGCTGCAAGCGCAGGTGAGCATGAAAATACCCAAAAAGTCCTCGGCTATCACAAAAATAGCCCCCCACAACGCGGCGCTTGACGCAGCCTTGCAGTCACCCCAGTTGGATTTTCCGATCGTGGGTATCGGTGCCTCCGCTGGAGGGCTGGCCGCGTTTGAGAAATTTTTTTCGGGGATGCCAGCCGACGCTGACCCGGGCATGGCCTTTGTGCTGGTGCAGCACTTAGCGCCGGACCACAAGAGCATTCTCACCGACTTGGTGCAGCGCTACACCCGCATGCAGGTGGTTGAGGTGGAAGACGGTATGTCGGTACACATCAACTGTGCTTACATCATTCCGCCGAACCGCGACATGGCCCTTATGAATGGCAGGTTGCATCTGTTGGAGCCATCCTCACCCCGTGGCCAGCGCTTGCCCATTGACTTTCTTTTCCGGTCGCTGGCGCAAGACCAGCATGAGCGAGCAATTGGTATTGTGCTGTCCGGCACGGGTAGCGATGGCACGCTGGGCGCTCGGGCCATCAAAGACGCCGGTGGCATAGTCATCGCCCAAACGCCAGAGTCCACCGAGTTTGATGGCATGCCGCGCAGCGCTATCGCCATCGGCGTGGTGGATTACACCCTGCTGCCTGCTGAAATGGCGGCGCGACTCATTACTTTTGCGGCCTATGCTTTCGTAAAGGTGCCGCGCAGCGCTTTGTCGGCCGAGCACAAAAACCAAAGCACGTTAAAGAAAATTTTTATTTTGCTGCGGGCCCAGACCAGCCACGATTTTTCGCAGTACAAACCCAGCACCATCCACCGCCGCATCGAAAGACGCATGGCCGTGCACCAAATAGACAGCCTAGAGCACTACGTCAAGTACCTGCAGCAGGCGCCGGCGGAGGTGGAAGCGCTGTTCCGCGACCTGCTGATTGGTGTGACCAGCTTCTTTCGCGATGCAGAAGCCTTCAAGGCGCTCGAAGAGGGCGTCATTCCCCAACTTTTTTCCGGCAAGCCCGCGGGTGGTGCTGTACGTGTGTGGACTACGGGCTGCTCCACCGGCGAAGAGGCCTACTCGATCGCCATCTTGCTACAAGAACGCATGGAAGCGCAGAAGCAAAGCTATGCCGTGCAAGTGTTTGCCACTGACATCGACAGCCGGGCCATAGCTACGGCCCGCGCGGGCGTCTACCCGGTGGGCATTGCTACTGATATCTCGCCCGAGCGTTTGGCACGGTTTTTTACACTGGAGCCGGACGGCAGCGGCCACCGGGTTCACAAGAGCATCCGCGACATGCTGGTGTTCTCCGAGCAGGACGTACTCAAAGACCCGCCGTTCTCCAGGCTCGACCTATTGACCTGCCGCAACCTGCTGATCTATTTAGATTCCGACCTGCAAAAGCGGCTGATCCCCTTGTTTCACTATGCGCTGAATGCCACCGGTAAACTTTTTCTGGGCAGTTCAGAGGGCGTGGGCGACTTTAATGACTTGTTTACCCCCATAGACCGCAAAGCAAAACTCTACCAACGCAAGCCGGATTTCCATGGCATGCGCCGCTCGGGGCCCAGCCGATTTCTGCCCCCTTCGGGACTGGCCGACAGCGTGCCCAACGCGCGAGATACCAAAACCGCCAACCCCACGCAGCCGGCCAAGCCGTCGCTGCGCGAGCTCACGGAGCAGGCCTTGCTCAAGGAATCTTCGCCGCCCAGTGCACTGGTCAACCGCAAAGGCGACATCCTGTACCTGCATGGCCGCACCGGCCTGTATCTGGAAATGGCCTCGGGCGAACAAGGGGTGAACAATATTCTGAAAATGGCACGCGAAGGGCTACGCCACGACCTTACGGTCACATTGCATAAGGCCGCTGGCGCCCAAATGACCATGCGTGCACCCAACCTGCGCGTCAAAACCAATGGCCACTACAGCATGGTCAATCTGAGCGTCTGTCCGGTGCGGGTGGGATTGGAGCCCACCCCAGACTCAACCCTGTACCTGGTGATGTTGCAAGAGGCGCAGCCTAGCGCTCTGGGCAGTGCAGCAGCCACCCAGGGCCTCACCACAGCACCAAGCCTGACCGCTACCCACCCATCCGGGTCTGTGCCTGGGTCAGAACTTGAATCCGAGACAACGGCCAGAATTACAGCGCTCATGGACGAGCTGCGGGCTAAGGACGAATACCTGCGCACCACCCATGAAGAGTTGGAGACCTCGAACGAAGAACTCAAGTCCTCCAATGAGGAGATGCAGTCCGTCAACGAAGAACTACAGTCCACCAACGAAGAGCTGGAGACCTCAAAAGAGGAGCTGCAGTCTGTGAACGAAGAGCTGGCTACGGTCAACGTGGAGCTGCAGACCAAGGTGCTGGATGTGTCACAGGCCAACAACGACATGAACAACCTGCTCTCGGGCACTGGCATTGCTACGGTCTTCGTAGACCACAGCTTGCGCATTCTGCGCTTTACGCCAGCGGTCACCCAGATCATCAATTTGATTCCGACCGACACCGGCCGACCGGTGGGCCACACGGTCACCAACTTGGTGGACTATGACAGGCTGGTATCGGATGTGCAGACAGTACTGGACACCCTGGTGCCCAAGGAGGTAGAGGTGCACACCAAGGCCGGCAAGTGGTACATGATGCGCATCCTGCCCTACCGCACTTTGAGCAACGTCATTGAGGGCGCTGTGCTGTCGTTTGTGGACATCAGCGAAATTGTGAAAACCCGCGAAGCGCTGTTCAAGACCAACGAGCTGCTGCGCCTGGCAGTGGTGGTGCGCGATGCAAGTGACGCCATTACCGTGCAGGATCTGGATGGCTGCATTTTGGCGTGGAACCCGGGCGCAGTGCGCATGTACGGCTGGACCGAGGCTGAAGCGCTGGGTATGAACGTGCGCCAGCGCATGCCGGTGGGCCGACATGCACTGGCACAGGCGCAAATGCTGCAACTGGGCCGGGGGGATACTTTAGCGCCCTACACCACCGAGCGCCTGACAAAAGCCGGCGCGACGTTGACCATTGAAGTCACGGCCACCGCTTTGATCAACCGGACCGGCCAAGTCTATGCGATTGCAACCACTGAGCGCGACAGTAGCGCTATCCCGCATGAATAGGTGCTAATCAGCTATTTAATTCATAGCACACTATGCTCAATCGACGTACAGACCAGCGCCGCAAGGCCGAAGCTCTTGCCTCAATGCAGGTAGCACAGGCCAAGCATCAGCCACGTCGAGTAGACAACCTCTCACCCGAGGAAACGCTGGCCGTGCTGCATGAACTGCGCGTTCACCAGATCGAGTTGGAGTTGCAAAATGAAGAGCTTCGGTTGGCGCAGGTCAACTTAGAGTCCACGCAGGCACGCTACTTCGATTTGTATGACCTAGCCCCGGTGGGCTATTGCACCCTCAGCAGGCAGGGGCTGATCATGCAATCGAACCTGACCGCTGCAGCGCTACTGGGGGCTGTGCGCAAAGACTTGATCGTGCAACCCCTGAGTCGGTTCATCCTGTCGGCAGACCGAGGTCAATACTTCAAGCACCACAAAGACTTGATTGTCTCGGGTGAGTCCCAATCGTGCGAGCTGCGCCTGAGTAAGAAAGACGGCAGCACCGTTTGGGTACACCTGGTCGCCACACTGGCACTGGACGACCAAGGCGCCGCAGAATACCGGGTGATGCTGGTGGATGTGTCGTTGCGAAAGCACATGGAAGCGGAGGTACTCGCTCATAACGCACAGCTCGATGAGGCCCGCGTTATTGCCGATAAAGCCAACCAGGCGAAATCGGAGTTTCTGTCCAGCATGAGTCATGAGTTGCGCACACCGCTGAATTCAATACTCGGGTTTGCCCAGTTGCTAGAGGCAGGAAAGCCAGCCCTCACTGAAGGCCAACAGGCACGTACGGGGCAGATTCTCAAGTCCGGCTGGTATCTGTTGGAGCTGGTGAACGAAATTCTTGACCTGTCCGTGATCGAGGCCGGCCGCATGCCGGTGGCCATGGCGCCAGTCAACCTGGCTGCCGCGCTGCTGGAATGCCATTCCATGATCGACCCACAGGCACATGGCAGCGATATCCGCCTGCGCTACCCCGCATTCGATCGTCCGCTGTGGGTGCATGCCGACCTGCGCCACCTCAAGCAAATTCTCATCAACTTGCTCTCCAACGCTATTAAGTACAACCGTGCGGGCGGCTCCATAGAGGTGACATACAGCGAGCGCCCTTGCTCGCGCGTGCGCATCAGCGTGCGGGATACCGGCGACGGCCTGTCGGATGAAAAACTCACCCAGTTGTTCCAACCCTTTAATCGCTTGGGCCAAGAAGCCGGCGCCATCAAAGGCGCTGGCATTGGGCTTGTGGTGAGCAAGCGGCTGGTGGAAATGATGGGGGGGAGCATCGGTGCGGAAAGCACCCTGGGAACGGGAAGTGTGTTTTGGATCGAATTGTCGTGCGCTGAGGCGCCACCCAACCATGCCTTGTCGGGTACAACCAGAGCGGCGCAACGCCACCGTGCCCGTGGTGATGACGCTACACGCACCCTGCTGTATGTGGAAGATAACTTGGCTAATCAGGAGCTCATCCAAGACCTGATGTCAGGGCATGCGGGTATCCGCTTGCTGACCGCCGCTGACTGCACTAGTGGCATCGCGCTGGCACGCACAGAGAAGCCCGACTTGATATTGATGGACATCAACCTGCCTGGAATGAGTGGTCTAGATGCGCTAAGAATCCTACGACAAGACCCATCCACCCAGCATATTCTGGTAATAGCATTGAGCGCCAATGCCATGCCTTGCGATATCCAGGATGGGCTTGAGGCAGGGTTCTTTCGCTACATCACCAAGCCGATCCAAATAGATGCCTTTATGCTGTTGTTGGACCAGACGCTTGAATTTCTGAAAACAAGGCAATGAAGACCTTTCCCATCGTTTGCGTGGGCGGCTCTGCTGGCGCCTTGGACGCCTATATCCGGCTGCTCCAAAATCTTCCCTGTGACATGGGTGTAGCCATCGTCATAGTGAACCACATCACCATCATGCCGACCCAACTGCACGAAGTGCTGCCGCGCTTTACTACTATGCCGGTAGAACTCATTACCGAAAACTTGCTGATTAAACCCAATCATGTGTTCATCATCCCGGCCAACCGGGATTTGCATGTGGATGATGAAGTTTTTCACCTCAAGCCAATCTCCAAGCCGCGTGGCTGGCCCGACGTTATTACAGTTTTCTTGCGTTCACTCACCAAATATTGGGATGGCAAACTTATCGCTGTCATCGTATCGGGCTACGACGGAGATGGCGCGGCTGCGCTGTGCGGCATCAAAGACGTAGGCGGCATCACCATCGCGCAAACGCTTGACACAGCAAAGCAGCCGGATATGCCTGAAAGCGCTATTGCCAGCGGCTGCATTGATTTTGTGTTGTCCCCAGAAGAAATCGCAATCGAAATTATTCGCATCGCTCAGGCGCACGCGTAACTAGGCTAGCTGGTTTGCCTTCGGCCGGTCGGTCGATGGTTCACGGTTAGCAGTCTGGCAGCAAATGGTCGCTTTCACGCCGGGTGGGGTGGTGTACAGGAGCGTCATCGTCGTGGCGAGCCAGGCCAACCAAGCCGCAATGGCTATAGCGTTCATAACTTTTGTGGAGTTTGCCAACCAACGAAGACGCACACTCTGCCGAACCACAATACTTCTCTACCGATTCGGGTTTGTACAAGTTGTCCGAGAGCATGAAATCACCTCAATACGTGATGAACATTAGGCCGCCACCATATGCACGCACTATTGCCATGGGTTCGAATACCTAGAAGGGACCCGTTTTGGACAGGGATTCCATGTCTACCCGGGGCATCATGCCCTTCTTCGTCTTCATCTGGCTCCACATCTTGGTGTGGTGGCTCATCCATTCCTTCTTCGAAATCATGCCATCGCCGTTGGTGTCCATGCTCTCCATATGCATGGGACCCATGGCCATGTTGCCGTTGCCTGGCTTCATCGGCGTGGCGTCGGACATAACGCCCCGCATGGTAGTTTTCATATCGGCCAGTGAAACCATGTCATTCGTGGCCTTCATCTTGCCCCAGACCATGGTGTGGTAGTCGGTCCACTCCTTTTTAGAAATCATCCCGTCAGAATTGACATCCATAGCATTCATATCCATCGAACCCATGCCCATGGAGCTCTTGTCTGCGGAAGCCATTCCGTCAGTTGCCACACGGGTGGGGGGCATTTGCGCCACTGCAACGCCACACGCGAAAGCGCAGGCAGCAAAAATAATCGAAGTTTTCATCAAAATCTCCAAATCGGGCAAAACGCCCATGAACAGCAAGAATGCCAGCGATTGGAAAAAAAATATGTACGGTGATGAACACAGTACGATTTAAGAACCCAGAAACTCCCCAATCCCCTTCAGGTCGTCGATTCGATCACACGTGGACTTGATGATCATAAGAATGGGAACGCCCAACAACAAGCCCCAAACACCCCACAGCCAGCCCCAAGCCAGCAAGCCGACAAACACCGCGACCGGGCTGAGCTGGCTAGCGCGGCTGGTTAACCAGGGCGTGAGCAGATTGCCAACGATGGTGTGTATGACCAATGATGCGCCAGCCGCTAAAAAAGCCATGTTCAGCGAACCAAATTGCAAAAAACCCACCAGTCCGACTGCGGCAGAGGTCGCCAGCGAACCCACATACGGAACCAGGTTCAGGACGGCTGCAGCAATACCCCAGATGGCCGCGTTTTGGAGCCCAATGGCAAAAAGTACCAACCCAGTCAGCACGCCCACCACCGCACTCGTAAATAACTGCACCTGCAGGTAACGCTGAATCTGGCCAGTGATCTCGTTGAGTGCCTGCAATGTGATTTTTTTGGTACTCAGTGTTGGCCCCGCCAGTCTGACCAACTTGCGGCGAAAGGTATCACCAGAGAGCAATAGAAAGTAAGTCAAAAATACGACAGCCGTACCTTGACCTATCAAGGTAATCAGCCCTACGGTGCCAGACCACAAATAGTTTTTGATGTTGAACCGAGCAGGCTCCACCACGACACGCATGGCGCCGCGGTTGGTAATGGGGGACGTGGCGCTGTCTTGTGCGGCCTGCTCAAGCTGCATAGCCGCTTTTTGAACGGTATCCAGCGTGCTGGCGGGTTGGTCGCGTTTGGGCTTTACCGCCTGCCGTAATTTTTGCGCGGCCTCTGGCAGTGCCTCGACCAATTGCGTCGCCTCGTTACTGAGCGAGTAGCCCGCCGACCCTATGCCGCTGCAGATAACGATCAGCAACACCGCAGCCCCAAGCCAGCGCGGCACGTGCTTGAGCTCCATCCAGTTCACCCATGGGGAGAGCGCATAGCTAAAAATCACGCTGAGCATCACAGGAACAAATACGGCTTTCGCCCAATGCAGCACAAAGAGGCTGGCAAAAAAAGCGAGTATGACCAGTGACATGCTCCGTATGTCAACCGGCATATGCAGCAGCACGCGTTCGGGCTCGGGCGGGTGCTCTGGTGCAGGTTCTAGTTCAGGCGCAGGGGCCGATGCAGGCACAGGCGCCGGTTCGGGTGTGGGAGCCGTGCCCGCGAGTGGAACGTCTAAGAGGTGTTCTTGAGTCATCGTTGCTGTGCCCGGACGGTGGCAAATTGCCGCGCTATAAACGCCCAGATCATTCGCGAAGCATCAGGGCCCTTGGGGTCACTGTAGGCCTGGCCTGCGGCACCTCCGCTCCAAGCGTGGCCCAGGCCCTTAACCTCACACAGAGTCACAACCAGGCGACCCCGCACTCGATAATCAGTGACCTGCGTAGCATACCGCGCACCGCGCTGCACCGTGCGCGTGGTGCCGGTCGCACCGGCCTGCGCGCCTTGGCTTGCGGCCCACAACTGCGCGGCTGCAGCACCGTTACTGGGCACCACGATGTGGTCATCACTACCCTGAATCACCATTAGCGCAGGCAGTGGCAGGCAGATCGGCAGGGGCGCGGTGGCCACCGCCCCTACACGGCGACCCTGCATGGCTCGCAAGGCAGTAGCGGAAGAATGTGCAAGCCCGGGTGCAATACCTGAATGCATGGCGATCGCCCGAAATCGCTCCGGGTTGCGCGTCACGATCAGTGCCGCCATCGCGGCGCCCGCGGAGAGCCCGGCCACTGCGATGCGGTTGCTATCTACAGGTTGCGTCAGGCAAACTTGACGAATCGCAGCCTCAATGGAATCCGCTTCGGCTTGGGCTCTGCCGGTGCGGGTGTCATACCAATTCCAACAGCCCTGCGCATTCGCTACGCGATCTTGTTCGGGGTACAGCACCAAAAAGCGCTCTCGCTCAGCGACGCGGTTCATGCGGCTGCTCATGCTGAAGCGCTGCGCGTCCTGCCCGCACCCGTGCAGCATCACGACCAAAGGCAGTTGCTCAGTCCGCCCTACCCCGATGGGTTTGAACAACCGGTACCGCCGTGCCCCCGACACACTCACCGCAACACCAGCACGCCCACAGGTGGCCGCCAAAGAGAGCTTGCTCTTGCCACGCGAGCCTGCACCGGCAACGCGCCCAGCGGGTGGCGCGCGCAGTGCCTGCTGCACCGCCTTGGCGCCGGTGCGCATAGCCGACCGGGTCATCGCAGAAAGTGTGCGTTGAAATATCCGACCCGAAAAAATCTTACCTGCGCGCCGTGCCACGTTGCTAGTGACGTTTGGGCTCGCGCTCCCATTGCCGAGTTTTGGCCATTGCAATAAATGCAGCGACATCGCTAGCAGCCATCACGCCCGCATCCGGCACCAAACCAGCCTTTTGCAGCAACGTCTGCCCACCTTGATCAATCGCGATCGCCTTCAAATGGTGGAACGCATCGCGCACAAAATCCACCGCTGCTGCGTCATCCAGAAGCATGCGTGCACCTGGCTCCGACAGCACCACCGCAACCGCATCAAATAGAACCGACGGAGACCCCGCCAGTTGCCCGTCTGCCGGTAGGCGAGAGCCACCCGCGAGTGTCGCGCCACCAATTTTTGACGCGATAATTTTGACACTTGCACCGGCACCCAGCGCCGCCTTGCGGATCGCGGAAATCGTCTTGCCATCCGAGCCATCATTGACAAGGATTGCCACGCACCTGCCTTCCAACGTGTCTTTCATTTTGCCAATGGTCTGCAGTGCGGCAGACACTTCGAGGTCCTTCACTGCAACGCTGGTGTGGGGCGCGCCCGGCATCCCCTCCAAGCCCAAGCCATCGGCAACTCTTTGCGCGAGACCTTTGTCAACATGCACCATGTGTCCCACCATCGCGTCGCGAATGCGCACAGACTCGACCTTGCTGAGCTCGAATACCAGGGCGGCAACCATATGCGCTTGTTCGTAGGATGTCTGGCTACGATAAAACATGCGCGCCTGGCTGTAATGGTCAGAAAAGCTCTCTGCACGAGCCCTTGCCTTTAAGCCACTATCAGCCGATGGCAAGCTTCGAAACCCGGAATCGCCAGACTCCCGTGGCGTATCGACCGACAACATATTGGGTTCATAGGCAACACGACCTTTTTGCGGCTGCATCTGCATGTGCCCATCGCGCTGATGGTTTGCAAATGGGCACTTCGGTGCATTAATAGGTAGCTGGTGAAAATTGGGAGAACCCAGGCGCGAGAGCTGGGTGTCCAAGTACGAAAAGAGCCTTCCTTGCAGCAGGGGGTCGTTGGAGAAGTCAATGCCAGGGACGACATGCGATGGACAAAAAGCAACTTGCTCAGTCTCCGCAAAAAAATTGTCGGGCCACCGATCAAGCACCATGCGTCCAATCACCCGCAGTGGAACCAGTTCTTCAGGAATGAGCTTGGTCGCATCGAGATGGTCAAACGCAAAGGCATCGGCATCTTCCTGAGTAAACAACTGCACAGCAAGCTCCCATTCCGGAAAGCAGCCAGATTGAATCGCTTCAAACAGATCACGGCGGTGGTAGTCTGGATCAGCCCCGGCGATTTTGACAGTCTCGTCCCACAGCGTGGACTGCAAACCCAGCTTGGGACGCCAGTGAAATTTCACGAACGTCGATTCGCCAGCGGCATTGATGAGTCGGAAACTGTGCACGCCAAAGCCTTCGATCATGCGCAGCGAGCGCGGCAAGGTTCTATCCGACATGATCCACATCACCATGTGCATCGACTCCGGCGTGCTGCTGATGTAATCCCAAAACGTGTCGTGCGCCGATGCCGCCTGGGGAAACCCACGGTCGGGTTCCATTTTCACAGCATGAATGAGGTCTGGAAACTTGATGGCGTCCTGTATGAAAAACACGGGTATGTTGTTGCCCACCAGATCCCAGTTGCCCTCCTGGGTGTAGAGCTTGACAGAAAACCCGCGTACATCGCGCGGTGTATCCGCCGACCCTGTTCCGCCCGCCACGGTAGACATGCGCGTGAACACCGGGGTCTTCTCCCCCACTTCGGTCAGAACCTTGGCGGTCGTGTAATCGACTAGCGAATCGGTGAGCTCAAAGGTGCCATGTGCCGCCGTACCGCGCGCGTGCACAACACGCTCCGGGATGCGTTCGTGGTCGAAGTGAAAAATCTTTTCACGCAGAATGAAATCTTCCAACAAAGTGGGGCCTGTCGGGCCCACTTTGAGCGAGTTTTGATTGTCAGAGATCGGCAGCCCGTGGTTACTGGTAAGCCTACCGTAGGGCCCGCGCGCACGCTGATGCAGCTCCCCGCCGCTACCCAGGGATGTATCCACGGTGGAAGAAAAATCCGTAGCCTTTAACGGTGCCGGCCGGCTCGCTTGCGTTTTTTTTGCTGACATGGTCGTGTAGCTGGCTACGGTTTTAAACGCCCATCAGCTCGTCTTTGCGCGCCGCCATCAAGTCACCCAGGGCTACCAAGTCCAGCTTTGTCGCCTCGGCCTTGGGAAACATCTCGTCCTGTTCCTCCTTAACGTGGTGCGCTACATACTCCGACAACACCTTGATCTTGGCATCAAACATCTCCCCGTCTGGCTCCATGTCTTGGACCTGCGCAATCAGATCCTTCATCGTGGCTTGTTCCACTATCGCCTCGGGTACCAGTTCCGTGTCTTTCAAAGCCTTCTTGACGGCGGGGTAAAAAATTTCTTCTTCAATCTGGGCGTGTACGGTCAGCTCTGCGCAAATCTGCGTCACCAGGGCTTTCTTCTTGGCTACGGTACGTGCGCCCTCGTATTCATGAAATAGGGCACTGACTTTCTTATGGTCAGCTCTGAGCATCGTAGTGGCTTTGCTGGATTTAGATGCTGGCTTGGAATGGCTTGTAGCGCTGGTGGTGGCAGTATTTGTCATGGTGGTGGTTCTCCAATGGGACTGGGTGGGGGTTAACGTGCAAACAGGGCGATCAGGATGATGATCGGGATCGGTATTCCTAGAAATAGCAATAGCAAAGAAGAAACGACGGGCTCCACCGCAACAGAGTGGCTCTGCCCGCGGGCTTGCACCGAGGGCCGCCTGCCGATGGTCTCCTCCACTGCGAGAACTGGAATGGTCATATAGAAATCTTCAATATTCAGATGGATGAAATTTAGATTTACCGAAACATTGCGTCTGTACGTAATCGAACGCAAGCGTGCAGTCACGCGGTAGGTGGGATGCTGCACAGACGCCCGCAAAGGTGGTTTTTAGGATGCCAACCAGACGCAGAACATTCGGTTCGGCGTCTGTTCAATTTCCACATACCTCACACCAAAGGAAACACACATGAACTACCAAGAGCAAGATACCTATGGCATGTACCGTACGGACGCCAACAATGGACCTGGCGCACGCACCAATGCCGGCCCAGGGCCGCAATTGATGGGCGCCAACACCCTGAACGGCAACGATGTCTACAACCTACAAGGTGACGACCTGGGCGACATTAAAGAAATCATGTTGGACGTGGCCAGTGGCCGGGTCGCCTATGCGGTCTTGGCATTCGGGGGATTTATGGGCATGGGCGACAAACTGTTTGCCGTTCCGTGGAGCGCACTGAAGCTGGACACCGAGAACAAGCGATTTGTGCTGGATGTAGAAAAAAGTCGCCTCGAAGGTGCGCCCGGCTTCGACAAAGACGATTGGCCCGATATGGCTGACTCCACATGGATGGACACCGTACATGCGTACTACGGCGTGAAACCGTATTCGGAGACACTCAACTAGCACCGGGCCCGGGATGCACAAAGCAGTGCGACGCGCATACGGCGGATGCTCCACCAATTTTTCAACAAACCTACGCTGATCACAAACCGCCCGCGACTCACTGTGCCTTTTGACCGCGCAACCCGGCTGCCATGCCGGGTTTTTTGTTTGCATCCCGTGGGCGCTTGTAGCCGCAGTGACTGCAAGAACCCGGTTTCGGTGAATTAGACGTGCCCCACAGCCATTGGCCGGTGAAAGACGCTATGGTAGAGCCAGCGTGGCCGATCTCGGGCAGCACCAAAATTCAGGAAACGCATGCTTGCAAAGCTACTTAGATTCGTGATCATCGGCCAGGCCCTTATCGGCGCCCTGCTAGGGCTGGGCGTGGCTACTTGGCTAGAGTGGCCGCTGTGGATTGCTGTCTTTACCAGCGCAGTATTTCCCTTCGCGACGATGGTGGTGGTCGACACCTACAGCGGCATCATCTCTCGCGGACCGGAGCCATTGGGGGCATGGCTGCGATCCTTGTGGGGTGAGTATTGGGCAGGGTTTGTCGTATTCCTGTTTCGGCAACCCTGGTCCACCACTGCGCCGGACATTTGGCCGGCCACCGCTGGGCCCAAACGTATTCCGGTCGTTTTGGTGCATGGCTATATGTGCAATCACCGTATTTGGGACACCGTAGCAACTGATTTGCGCTCCCAGGGCCACGACGTTTTAGCTGTCGATTTGGAGCCGCTATTTGCATCTATAGACGACTATGCCCCCATTTTGGAATCAGCCGTGCAAAAGCTACTGAACCACAGCGGCCAAAAACAAGTTGCACTGGTCGGCCACAGTATGGGTGGTCTGGCTATACGGGCTTGGTTACGCGTTGGAGGCACTACGCGCGTGGCACGGGTTATCACTCTGGGTACACCGCATGCAGGCACCCAAATTCCGCAACACTTTTCTAGTGCCAATGGCCGTCAAATGGCGTGGGAAAGTGCGTGGCTCAAAGCACTGGCGCAGAGTGAAACTGCGGCCGTCTTGCAGCTCTTTCGTATCGCCCTTACCCCGCAGGACAACATCGTCTACCCGCAACGCGCCCACGTGTTGCAGGATGTGACAGCGCAGGTGTTTGAAGGCATAGGCCACGTACAAATGTGCCTCAACCCCGGTGTGATAGCCTGGCTACGCGGGCAGTTGGCGCAACTGGCGGTAGACGTGCCATCGGCCTGACCACACTTAACAATACAGGCGTCGGTGGCAGCGGGTTGGCACACCCGACACTACTGGCCAGCGATAAGGAAAGCGCCCATGACTGAACTGACGGTACGTAAACTGCTCATTGATTTGAACACCCCGTTTGCAGCGCGTTGGAATGGTCACGATGCCTTCCGCTCCGCATTCTTCAACGCCCTGTCGATGAGCTTTCCGGTGGGCGAGCAGTATTTTGTGGATTCCGTTCGGGCGGGGCTGAAGGCATTGCCCGACGAGAAGCGCACGCCCTTGGCAGCAGAGGTACAGGGCTTTGTCGGCCAGGAGGCCACCCACCGCCGCATACACGTGTTGTTCAATGGCCACTTGGAAAAGTTGGGGTTCAGCAATGCACTAGAGCGCCGCGCCACGCGGCGTATCCAGTCCAACGCGCACCTCAACGTGCGGGCCCACGTGGGCGCTACGGCTGCCACCGAGCACTTGACCGCTATCTTTGCCGACTGGATGCTGCGCCACCCCGAAGCCTTAAAAGGGGCTGAGCCACGCCTGCAAACCCTGTGGCTGTGGCACAGCGCCGAAGAGTCAGAGCACCGCAGTACCGCCTTTGACATTTACAGTGCGCTAGAAGGCAGCCACGCGTGGCGTATTCGTCTATTTCACTACATCACCGTCACTTTTTTATTGGATATCACGCGCCAGACCGTCCGCAACCTCTGGCACGACAAGGCACTTTTTAGTTGGAGCACGTGGCGCAGCGCCTGGAATTTGCTGCTGGCCAAAGATGGGATGTTTCGCGCCAACTACCCGCACTGGCGCGCCTACAAGGCGGTTGACTTCCATCCGTGCCAGCAGGACGGGACCCTATCGGTGCAATGGTTGCAAGACAATCGTGACCAGTTCATGCCGGTCGGCCAGAATGCCTAAATTACCCCAACATCGCGCCCGCACACCAAGGACACCATGAAAGCTCTGAGCCCCACCGATTCCGCCTTCCTGTGGATGGAAACCCGCAACCAGCCGATGCACGTGGCGGGGCTGAACCTCTACACGCCGCCCGCCGACGCGGGACCAGATTTCATCCCCAACATGCTGGCCGAGTGGGGCCAGCATCTAAGAGCCAGCACCCCCTTCAACCTGCGGCCGGTGCTGCGCATGGGACTCTGGCATTGGCAAGAAGACAAAGAATTTGAGCTGGACTACCACCTGCGCCATGTCGCCCTGCCCCAGCCTGGGCGTATCCGTGAGTTATTGGCCTTGGTGTCGCGCGTGCACGGCAATTTGCTGGACCGCAACCGCCCGCTGTGGGAAGCCTATGTGATTGAGGGCTTGCCAGGTGGACGCTTTGCCACCTACATCAAGATGCACCACGCCCTGGTGGATGGCGTGAGCGGTGCCCGCATGATGGCCAGTGCGCTGGCCACCACCGCCCAAGAGCAAAAGCCGCCCCTGTGGGCACAGCAGTACGGAAAAATTATTGGTGGCCGCTCGCACAAGGCAGCACCCGGCGTCATGGAGCAATTCAGCCAAGTGGTAGAGGCGGGCAAACAAATACTGCCCGGCCTAGCCAGTGGCTTATGGGACGTGGTGCGCCCAGCCACGACGCAAGACGCGGCCGCCCTGCCGTTTCAGGCGCCGCCAACGCCTTTTAACGTGGAGATTTCAGGCTCCCGCCGCTTTGCCGCACAGTCCTATCCGCTGTCCCGGCTCAAGGCCATTGGCACTGCCGCGTCAGCCACTATCAACGATGTGACCCTGGCCATTTGTGCCGGGGCGCTGCGCGAATACCTGCTGGCGCACCACAAGCTGCCGGCCAAGCCGCTGGTGGCTATGGTGCCGGTGTCATTACACGGCGAGACCGATGCGGGCGGCAACCAGGTGTCTTTGCTGCTGGCCAATCTGGCGACCCACCTCGCCGATCCGCGCAAGCGCCTGCAGCGCATCGTGGCCTCCACCACCGAGGCCAAAAACAAGCTCACCAAAATGCCTCGCCTACAAAAAATGGCGCACGGTATGGCCACCATCTCGCCGCTGGGGCCAGCTATGGTGACGGGTACTGCCAAGCAATACCCGCCGTTCAATTTGGTGATCTCCAATGTGCCCGGGCCCCGCGAATCGCTGTACCTCAATGGCGCACACCTCGATGAGGTGTACCCGGTGTCGATTCCTACGCATTACCTGGCACTCAACATCACCATCAGCGGCTACCGCGACAGCCTGGGCTTTGGCTACATCGCCTGCCGCCGCTCGGTGCCTGCGCTACAGCGCATGCTGGACTACACCGACAACGCGATCCGAGAGTTGGAGGATGCCCTAGGCCTGGGCGTTTACCAAGCTGCAACCGCTAAAAAAGCGGTGCGGCCTGTGGCCAAAAAGCGGGTTGCTAAGCCTGCACCCCCAAAACCAGCGACCCCAAAAACGGCTGGCAAGAAAGCCCCCGCCAAAGCCCCCTCCAGAGCCTCCATTCAGCCCTGATGTCTGACGCGCCGCACACCAGCCCCCAATCTAAAACCGACCTGTTCGTTACTTTCTCGGTACTGGCACTGCAAGGTTTTGGTGGCGTACTCGCCATCGTGCAGCGGGAGTTGGTGGAGAAAAAGCGCTGGCTCACCCCCGAAGAGTTTTTAGAGGACTGGGCTGTTGCGCAAATCTTGCCGGGCCCCAACGTGGTCAACCTGTCGCTGATGATTGGCGACCGCTACTTTGGCATGCGTGGGGCGCTGGCCGCACTGGCCGGCATGCTGACCTTTCCGCTGGTCATTGTGCTAATAGTTGCCGTGCTGTTTGCCCAGGTAGCCGATGTACCCCAGGTGCAAGGTGCCCTGCGCGGCATGGGGGCAGTGGCCGCGGGCCTGATTACGGCCACGGGGCTCAAATTAATGGGGGCTTCGCGGTTAAATGTGATGGGGGCCGGCGTATGTATTGCCCTGGCAGCTATGACTTTTATAGCAATTGCCTGGCTGCGTGTGCCCTTGGTGTGGGTGCTATTGGTCTTGGGCAGCGCGGCCTGTGCTTGGGCTTACCAGAAGCTGGAGGCCGCATGAGCATCGTGTTGACCCCGGCGGATTGGCTCAGCCTGCTGGTGCACTTTTTATCGCTCTCGCTGCTCTCGATAGGCGGTGCCATCACCACGGCACCCGACATGCACCGCTACTTGGTGACCGAGCGCCAATGGCTACTAGACAGCCAATTCACCAGCAGTATTGCCCTGGCGCAAGCGGCACCAGGCCCTAATGTGTTGTTCATTGCACTGATGGGGTGGAATGTGGGCGTGAATGCCGCGGGCGGCATGGGGGCGGGCATCGGTCTGAGCTGGCTGGCACTTGGCTACGGCATGCTGGGTGTGACACTGGCCATGCTGGGTATTCTGCTGCCCAGCACCACCCTTACCTTTGCGGCCGCCCGCTGGGGCCACCGCAACCGCGAGCTGCGCGCCGTGCGCGCCTTCAAGCAGGGTATGGCGCCCATTGTGGTGGCGCTGCTGGGCGCTACGGGCTGGATTCTGGCCGCTAGCCACGGCAGCAGCTTAGACCACTGGCCGCTGTGGTTGCTGACCGTGGTTGTGACGGTGCTGGTTTGGAAAACTCGCATTCATATGTTGTGGCTGCTGGGTGCTGGCGCGCTGGTGGGCGCGCTGGGCTGGGTTTGACGCGCGCAGACCCCGATCCATGCGCTTTTTTGGTGCAATGGTGCTGGAGTCCTGCACAGTTAATGGGCTTACCGGCTCGCGAATCACTGCAAATGTATGGCACAGACTTTGCGTACCCCTGCAGTGCGGGGCAGCCACTACGGATTGCTTCTAACAATGGCAGCTAGGGTTCCGACTGTTTTTTAACGGTGTCTGGTCCGAGAGCAGCCGGCCAGCAGCGGCTCACCCCCTGCGGGTTCCACGGCGGGACAAAAGCCCGGGAGGTTCACTTCGCAATCGAGGTGGTCTCCCGCATTTGTCCATCAACCTGGAGTCCCGCTATGTCAACTTCTCTCTTCTCGGTATCTCGTGCTTTCAAGCGCAGCGTTGTGACGGCCTGCCTGGTCTTAACCGGGGTGGCAGCCACCAGCGTACCCACTCTCGCATTGGCCGAGGTCAAAGTCGGCGTGTCCGACTGGCCGGGTTGGGTCGCCTGGTATGTGGCCGAGCAAAAAGGCTTTTTCAAGAAAAACGGCGCGGATGTCAAGCTGGTCTGGTTTGCCAACTACACCGATTCGATCAGCGCCTTGTCTTCAGGCCAGCTCGATGCCAACTCCCAAACCTGGTCCGACACCCTGGGCCCATTGGCCAAAGGCCTCCCCATCAAAGCCATTTTGGTGAATGACAACTCTGCGGGCAACGACGCACTCATGGTCAGCCCCAAAATCACCTCGTTTGCGCAGCTCAAGGGCAAGAAGGTAGCTCTGGAGCAGTTCAGCGTGTCGCATTTTGTGCTGGCTACGGCCTTGGCCAATAACAACATGAAGCTCAGCGATGTGAAGATCGTCAACCTGTCGGCGGGCGACGCCGCCGCCGCATTTATCAGCGGCAAGGTGGATGCGGCGGTGCTGTGGAACCCGTGGGTGAATCAGATTGAGAAGAGTGGCAAGGGCAAGGCCCTGTTCACCTCCAAAGACATGCCCGGCCTGGTGCCCGACCTGCTGGTGGCCCAAGACAAAGCCATCAAAACCAAGCGCAAAGACCTGGTCGGCATGATCAAGGCCTGGTTCGAGACCGAAAAATTCATCCGCGAGCAACCCGCCGAAGCCGCCAAAATTATGGCCAAAGTGGTCAACATGCCGCCTGAGGAATACACCGTGTTCCTGCCCGGCACCAAGTTTTTTGACGCGGCTGCCAACACCGCTGCCTTTGATGCCAAGCAGCCCCAGTCACTGGCCGCCACTGCACCCACCATTGCCGCGTTTTTGACCAAGTACAAGTTGATCGAAGGTAAGCCTGACGTGGCCAAGGGCCTGGACGGCACCCTGCTGCAAGAAGCCCTCAAGTAAGCCACGCGCCATGTGGTCCATCCGGTTGTCGATCTCGCGCCGCAGCTACGCCCTGCTGGCCCTGGCAGGCCTGGTGCTGCCCCTCTTGGGCTGGGCTTTGCTCAGCGCGTTTGCAGGGGTGAATCCGGTGTTTCTGCCTGGGCCCGAGAAGGTGCTGACGCGCATCGGCACCTGGGCGCTGGAGGACGACCTCTTGGGCGATGCCGCCATCAGCACCATGCGAGTCGTTACAGGCTGGGCGCTGTCGGCCCTGCTGGCCATTCCGCTAGGGCTGCTGATTGGCAGTTGGCGCGCGGTACAGGCGCTCTTGGAGCCCCTCACAGACTTCATCCGCTACATGCCCGCCGTGGCCTTTATCCCGCTGGTAATGCTGTGGGTAGGCATTGATGAGGGGGCCAAGGTGGCCATCATTTTTATCGGCACCTTTTTTCAGATGGTGCTGATGGTGGCCGAGGATGTGCGCCGCGTGCCTATGGCGCAAATCGAGGCCGCGCAGACCATGGGGGCCACGCGCTGGGAGGTGCTCAACATTGTCATTTTGCCGTCTGCCAAACCGGCCCTCCTGGATACCCTGCGCGTCACCATGGGCTGGGCCTGGACCTATCTGGTCGTGGCCGAACTGGTAGCCGCCAACTCGGGGCTGGGCTTTGCCATTTTGAAGGCCCAACGCTTTTTGCAGACCGACAAAATCTTTGCCGGTATCTTGCTCATCGGCTTCATCGGGCTGGCCATTGACCAGCTTTTTAGGCTGCTGCACCGCAAGGCCTTTCCCTGGATGCACGGACGCTAAGCCTTATGAAAATCGAATGCAAAAACGTCTGGAAATTCTTTGGCAAGGGCGCCGCGCAAGTCACGGCCCTGAACGACGTGAACCTGGGCATCGCCAACAACGAGTTTGTGACCTTGGTGGGGGCATCGGGCTGCGGTAAATCTACCCTGCTGCGCACGCTGGCAGGCTTAGAGACCCACAGCAAAGGCGATGTGCTGGTAGACGGTAAAGCCATCTCCGGCCCCGGGCAAGACCGGGCCATGGTGTTCCAGCACTACAGCCTCTACCCGTGGCTGCGGGTATCTGAAAATATTCGCTTTGTGCGCCAGCTCAGTGCCCACACCCGAGACCGTACCAGCAGCGATGTAGAGGCGGCATCGGGCCGTGCCGATGCTCTGCTGCAACTCATGGGGCTTACAGCCTCGGCCAAGGCTTACCCCAACCAGTTATCTGGCGGTATGCAGCAGCGGGTTGCCATCGCCCGGGCCCTGATGGGTAAGCCGCAAATCTTGCTGATGGACGAGCCTTTTGGCGCGCTGGATGCACAAACCCGTGAGGTCATGCACGACCTGATTTTGTACGTGCACCGCCTGGAGCGCACAACAATCGTCTTTGTGACCCACGACGTGGAAGAGGCCATTTACCTGGGCCACCGCGTGGTGCTGATGGCACCGCGCCCGGGGCGTATTGATTCGATTTACGACGTGCCACTGCCCGCGCAGCGCGAGCAAGACATGAAGTTGTCGCCTGAGTTCACCCGCCTGAAACGCCAGCTACTGGACCGCATCCGCGAGACCTCGGGCATCAAAACCGATTTGGAACAACTGGCGCGCCTGAACCGCAGCGCCGAAGAAAGGACCAGCGCATGACCGCCACCCTGAACAAACCCCTGCTGTGGGAAGAGCACCTCCCCGGCGGCAACCACTGGTCCGGCCGATTGCGCCGGGGCACCGGGCTGCGCCTGACGGATTTGCAAGGCGGTGCCAACGTATCAGCACTATTTTTTAATGCCGAGCAGCCACTAGAGCGCTACAACATGCCCGACACCCTCAAGTCGCAGCACACCGGCTTCTTGACCGCCGGCTACGTGTGCCAGTCGGACATGGGCCGCGTGCTGTGCTCCATCACGGCCGACAGCCTGGGCTGGCACGACACCTGGTGCGGCGTGAGCGACGCGGCCCTGGTGCAAGCCCGGTACGGCGACAAGCGCTACCAGGAGCACCGCAACGCCATGCACCGCAATGGGCGCGACAACCTGCTGATTGAGCTGGCCAAGTGGGGCCTGGGCGTGCGGGATTTGGTGCCCACGGTCAATTTCTTCAGCAAAGTGGTGCCGGATGTCGATGGCGCGCTCAAGCACGTGGCCAGCCACAGCCAAGCCGGTAGCTCTGTCGATTTACGGTTTGAAATGGACACCCTGGTGGTGCTCAGCAGTGCGCCGCACCCGCTGGATGACAACCCGGTGTACGCCCCAGCGGATGTGCAGCTGAGCGCCTACCGCTGCGACCCGGTGGCGGCTGACGACGCCTGCCGCATGCAGTGCGCGCAAAACAGCCGCGCCTTTACCAACACCGAACGCTACTGCGGGGTGGCCGCATGAGCCGCCTACGCGAGAGCCAATTCGACCCCGCCCACGCCGTACTCGACCAAACCTGCCTGGCGGGCGACCCGTGGATGGGCACCGTGCGCGCTGGGCAGACCTTTCGCATCCTCGACCTGGAAGGCAACCAGGCGGTAGATACCCTGTTTTACAGCGCCGCCCATGGCGAGGAACGCTACAGCGCTGCCGACACCATTGCCCGCAACGGCCAACTGTATTTGGGTCTGGGCTCCAAGCTGTATTCCAACCAGGGCCGGGTGATGCTCAGCATCACCGCCGACACCTGTGGCCGCCACGACACACTGGGCGGTGCCTGCTCCAGCGAGAGCAACACCGTGCGCTACGCGCTCGACAAGCGCCCCATGCACAGTTGCCGCGACAGCTTTATGCACGCCATCTGCCACTGCCGCGAGGCGGGGCTGCTGGGCCTGGGCAAGCGCGACATTGCACCTAATATCAACTTCTTTATGAACGTGCCGGTCACCCCCGATGGGCACTTGAGTTTTGAAGACGGCATATCGGGTGCGGGCAAGTATGTGGAGTTGACGGCTGAGATGGATGTGGTGGTGCTGATATCGAACTGCCCGCAGCTCAACAACCCCTGTAATGGCTACAACCCCACGCCCATCCGTTTGTTGGTGTGGCATTAAAGCGCTACATATTTGATAGCTAACTAATCATTATTTATCCGGGCCAGAGCACTATTTCGCTCTAAAAAATGCTGTTTTTGCCCACGGGACGGCTCGTGGCGCACTTTTGACCTGGCGGGACGACCCGCCCCATGAGGGACCACCCCATGTTCGATACCGTTTTGATTGCCAACCGGGGCGCGATTGCCTGCCGTGTGATCCGCAGCCTGAGGGCGCTGGGCCTGCGCTCGGTGGCGGTGTACTCCGAGGCGGATGCCGATTCGCTGCACGTGGCCCAAGCCGATGTAAGTGTCTGCATTGGCCCAGCACCCGCCGCGCAGAGCTACCTGGACCCGCAGCGCATTCTGGACGCCGCGCGGGCCACGGGCGCGGGGGCCATCCACCCCGGCTACGGTTTTTTATCCGAGAACCCCGACTTTGCCCAAGCCTGTGAGGACGCTGGCATCGCCTTCATTGGCCCCACACCCGCGCAGATGCGTGCCTTTGGCCTCAAGCACACCGCCCGTGCGCTGGCCGAGGCCCAGGGCGTGCCCCTGCTGCCCGGCAGCGGCCTGCTGGCCGACCTGGCCCAGGCCCAAAGCGAGGCTGCGCGCATTGGCTTCCCCGTGATGCTCAAAAGCACGGCCGGCGGCGGCGGCATCGGCATGCGGCTGATCCGCAATGATGCCGAAATGGCCCCCGCGTTTGAAGCCGTGCAGCGCCTGGCCCAGGCCAATTTCAAAGATGCCGGCTTGTTTTTAGAAAAGTTTGTCGAGCGCGCCCGCCACATTGAAGTACAACTCTTTGGTGACGGCAAGGGCACGGTGGTGGCGCTTGGCGAGCGGGATTGCTCCGCCCAACGCCGCAACCAAAAGGTCATTGAAGAAACGCCCGCACCGGGCCTGTCAGACGCCACCCGAGCCGCCCTGCAGCAAACCGCCGTGCGCCTGGCCGAAGCGGTGCATTACCGCTCTGCCGGTACCGTGGAATATGTGCTGGATGCCGACACCGGAGCCTTTTACTTTTTAGAGGTCAACACCCGCCTGCAAGTGGAGCACGGGGTCACTGAGCAGGTCACCGGCATCGACCTGGTGGCCTGGATGCTGAAGCTGGCGCGGGGCGATGATTTTCCGTTGCACGTGCCCACACCCCAAGGTGCATCCATCCAAGTGCGCCTGTATGCCGAAGACCCTGCGCGCAACTTTCAGCCGTGTGCGGGTGGGCTGACTGAAGTGGTGTTCTCTAGCGAAGCGAGGGTCGAAACCTGGGTCGCCACCGGCAGCGAGGTGCCTCCCCACTACGACCCGATGATTGCCAAGCTCATCGTCACTGGCAGCAACCGTGCCGACGCCGTGGCCAAGCTGCAAACCGCGCTGGCCGCTACGCGCCTGGGCGGCATTGAAACCAATCTGCGCTACCTGCGCACGGTTGTGGCGGACCCGGTGTTTGTGGAGGGCCTGATGGTCACGCGCAGCCTGGCTGATTTGCACTACCAGCCCAACGCCTTTGAAGTGCTGGAGGCTGGTGTGCAAACCACCGTGCAAGACCACCCGGGCCGCACCGGCTACTGGGCGGTGGGTGTTCCGCCCTCGGGCCCTATGGATGATCTGGCCATGCACCTGGCCAACCGGCTGGTGGGCAATGCGGCCAAAGCAGCGGCGCTGGAATGCACCGTGAGCGGCCCCAGCCTGCGCTTTCACCATGATGCGGTCATTGCCGTGTGTGGTGCCGCCATGCACCTCACGCTGGACGGCCAGCCGCTGGCGCTGTGGCAATCGCACCCTGTCAAAGCCGGCAGTGTGCTCAAGCTGGGCGCGGTGCAAGGCGCTGGCGCACGCACCTACTTGGCCTTGCGCGGCGGGCTGGATGTGCCGCTGTACCTGGGCAGCCGCGCCACCTTTACCCTGGGCCAGTTTGGCGGCCACGCCGGGCGCACGCTGCGGGTGGGCGACATGCTGCACATGGGCAGCGATGTGGCGGGCGAGGTTTTGCCTGCGTTGCCTGCAAGCATCGTTCCGGACTACCAAAACCACTGGGACATTGCCGTGCTCTACGGCCCGCACGGAGCGCCCGATTTTTTTACCGATGCCGATGTGCAGATGTTCTTTGGCACCGACTGGCAGGTGCACTACAACTCCAGCCGCACGGGCGTGCGCCTCATCGGCCCCAAACCCGAATGGGCACGGCGCGACGGTGGCGAGGCGGGCCTGCACCCGTCCAACATCCACGACAACGCCTACGCCATTGGCGCCATCGATTTCACAGGCGACATGCCCGTAATTCTGGGACCAGACGGCCCCAGCCTGGGTGGCTTTGTCTGCCCGGCGGTGGTGCTGGCCAGTGAGCGCTGGAAGATGGGCCAACTGTGCCCGGGAGATACCGTGCGCTTCAGGTGCGTCACCGCCGCTGAGGCACAGGCGCTACACGCGGCGCAGCAAAGCCGCATTGACCATTTGACGTGGTCCGCACCCGCCGTACCGCTGCGCACGGAGGCCGTGGGCTCACCGATCGTAGCCACACGCCCCGCGCAGGGCGAGCGCCCGGCGCTGGTGCTGCGCCAGGCGGGCGATCGGTATGTGCTGGTAGAGCTGGGTGACGCGGTGCTGGACATTGCCCTGCGCATGCGGGTGCATGGTTTGATGCTGGCACTGCAGCAGCAAAACCTGCCCGGTATGGTGGACCTGACACCTGGCATTCGCTCACTTCAAATCCATTTTGAGCCGCTGGCCCTCGATTTGTCTGCCTTGACTGCTGCAATTTTTGTAGCAGACGATGCGCTGGGCGATACCGAGGACTTGGTGGTGCCGTCGCGCACGGTCTACCTGCCGCTGAGCTGGGACGACAGCGCTACCCGCCTGGCCATTGAGAAATATATGCAATCCGTGCGGCCCGACGCACCCTGGTGCCCCAGCAATATTGAGTTCATCCGCCGTATCAATGGTCTGGACAGTATTGATGCGGTGTACCGCACCGTGTTTGATGCGTCGTACCTGGTGCTGGGCCTGGGCGATGTGTACCTGGGCGCGCCCGTGGCCACGCCGCTGGACCCGCGCCACCGCCTGGTCACCACCAAATACAACCCGGCCCGTACCTGGACGCCCGAAAACGCGGTGGGTATTGGCGGTGCTTATATGTGCGTCTACGGCATGGAAGGCCCCGGCGGCTACCAGTTTGTCGGCCGCACGCTGCAAATGTGGCACCGCTGGAGAGATGCCGGCAGTGGTGCGCCCGCTTTCGAGTCTGGCAAACCGTGGCTGCTGCGCTTTTTTGACCAGATTCGCTTTTACCCGGTGGGCGAAGAAGAGTTGCTGCAAATCCGCCGCGATTTCCCCGCCGGGCGCTACCCGCTGCGCGTGGAAAACGGCACGTTTAATTTGCGCGACTACCGGCAGTTTTTGAACGCCAACGCGCCCGAGATTGAAGCCTTTCGGGCGCTGCAAGGCCAGGCGTTTGAGGCAGAGCGCGAACGCTGGCGCATCGCTGGCCAAGCCGAATACGTGGGCGAGCCTGAGGTGGCCGAAGCGGCCCAACTCGATGGCGACCTACCCGAGGGCGCCAGCCGCGTGGCCACTGCCGTACCCGGCAGTGTGTGGAAGCTGCTGGTGGCCGAAGGCGATGCCGTGACCGAGGGCCAGACCCTGCTGGTGATTGAGTCCATGAAGATGGAGTTTGCAGTGGTAGCGCCGCGCGCTGGCACGGTGTGGCGCGTGGCCTGCCGCGAAGGTGGTGCCGTGTCAGCCGGACAAGATGTGGTGGTTTTAGTAGGAGAAAAAATATGAGCACGACAAAGACAACACAAAAAACAGCGATTTCGTTGGACATTGGCAACCTGCAGCAGGCCTACGCCAACCAGCGCCTGACCCCCCTGCAGGTGGTGGATTACATCGTCGCCCATATCGGTGCTGACCCGCATACCGCCTGGATCCACCGCATCGACGCCGCCAGCCTGCGCGCGCGGGCGCAGGACCTGATGGCGCGCGGCCCGGCTGACATGCCGCTGTGGGGCATACCCTTTGCCATCAAAGACAACATCGACCTGGCGGACGTGCCCACCACGGCGGGCTGCTCGGCCTACGCCTACATCCCCCGGGTCAACGCGACGGTGGTGCAGCGCCTGCTCGATGCGGGCGCCATTGCCATCGGCAAGACCAACCTGGACCAGTTCGCTACCGGCTTGAACGGTACCCGCTCACCCTATGGTGCCTGCCGCAATGCGTTCAACCCCGACTACGTATCGGGTGGCTCCAGTGCCGGCTCCGCCGTGTCGGTAGCCCTGGGCCATGCCAGTTTTTCGTTGGGTACCGACACGGCAGGCTCTGGCCGCGTGCCCGCAGGCTTCAACAACCTCGTGGGCCTCAAACCCAGCCTGGGCCTGCTGTCTACCACCGGCGTAGTGCCCGCCTGCCGCTCGCTGGATGCAGTGTCCATCTTTGCCCTCACCGCTACGGACGCGCAGCAGGTGTTTGCGGTGGCCCATGGCTTTGACGCGCAAGACGCCTATGCGCGCGCGGCAGAGCCCCACGGCTACAACTTTGGCCAGGCAAGCCAGCTACGCATCGGCATTCCCCGCGCGGACCAGCTTCAGTTCTTGGGCGATACCGGCTACGCCGCCTGTTTTGCAGAGGCGCTGCAGCACGCTAAAGCCATGGGTGCCGAGCTGGTAGAGATTGACTTTGAACCCTTTTTTGAGACTGCGCGCCTGCTCTACGAAGGCCCCTGGGTGGCCGAGCGCTACCAGGCTATTCGCGCCTTTATCGATGCGCAACCCGAAGCCGTATTTCCGGTCACGCGCGAGATCACCTTAGGTGGTGCCAAGCCGCTGGCGGCCGATGCGTTTGCCGCCCAGTACCGTCTGCGGGCCCTGCAACGTCGTTGTGCAGCCGTTTGGTCGCAGATGGACTGCATGCTGGTGCCAACCGCCCCCACCATCCACAGCATTGCCACCCTGCTGAACGAGCCCATAGCCCGCAACAGCGACTTCGGCATCTACACCAATTTTGTGAATTTGCTGGACTACGCCGCCATCGCCGTGCCGGCCAGCTTCCGCGCCGATGGCCTGCCCTTTGGCGTGACCTTCATCGCCCCCGCCCACCAAGACCAGCCGCTGCTGCATCTGGCGCAGCGTTGGCAAACCGCATTGCAAGGCCGCGCAGCCACCCTGGGTGCCACAGGCCACAGCGCTACCCCCTGCGCGGCAAACGCCGCTGTGCCATCGGGCCAAATACAAGTTGCGGTGTGCGGCGCACATCTGCAGGGCCAGCCCCTCAACCCCCAGCTCACCAGCCGCGGCGCCCGCCTGGTGCAGTGCACCACCACCGCGCCGGTCTACAAGTTCTACGCCCTGCCCGACGGTAAACGCCCGGGTCTGGCCCGCGTGGCCGAGGCCGGGGCCGCCATCGAGGTGGAAGTGTGGGAGATGCCCGCCAGCCAGTTCGGCAGTTTTGTCAACAGCATTCCCGCGCCCTTGGGTATCGGGCGCACGCTGTTAGCCGATGGATCGCATGTGGCGGGCTTTATCTGTGAAGCCGCCGGACTGAGCGGGGCGCGGGATATTACGAGTTTTGGGGGATGGCGGGCTTACCGGGCAAGCCTTTAAGCACAGCAATTTGCCAACATCTACTGACACGCGCAGTAACGTTAGAGTGCGCGCGACTAACTTGCTGTGGAATGTCAGCAGCCCAGGTCCACCAAGCGTCGCGTTTCAAGATCTAAAGGGCTAGGGCCCTGAAGCGCTCTTTTTGTCTAAATCTTCTGTAGGAATTCTTTTAAGCTGAAGTTCCGCTAGCGCGGTGTACAACGGCGCGCTGACGATGCGAGACACGGCACTGGCAAACAAGGCACAGGCCATCAAACTCAGCACCAAACCATGTCCATCCACCATTTCCATGACGATGACAAACGCGGTCATGGGTGCTTGTGTCACGGCGGCCAAAAATCCCGCCATGCCCAATGCAATTAAGGTTGCGCTGTGTGGATGCCCCGTCCAAAAAGCGACCTCATTCCCCAGCGCGCCACCAATGGCTAAGGATGGTGCAAATACACCGGCAGGAACACCAGACCAAGTAGTGACCCAAGTCGCCATAAACTTCAAAAGCACATAGAGCATGGAGGTATCCCCGTTGCCCTCCAGCAATGACCGCGTGTACAAATAACCGCTACCAAACGTAGCGCCGCTGGTGGTAAGCCCAATGACCGCAACCACTAGCCCGCAGCCTGTAGCGAAGTAAATCGGATTGCGAACGCGCTGCCGCGTGAACCAATCGGTGGAGGCACCCGACAAGGACACGATCAAAAGCCTGGAAAAGAGCCCGCCTGCCAAACCAGTGGCCAATGCAACCAACAGACCCGGCAAAAGCAAACTGAGGCCTATTTTTTCAGAAGGGATGATGCCAAAGTAGGTGAGATTCCCAAATGCGGAAACACCCATCAGCCCCCCCAAAATAATGGCCGCCATCACCAGGCTATTACTTCGCTGCCCAGGCTTGCGTGTTAACTCTTCAATGGCAAAAAGAATGCCACCCAGCGGCGTATTAAAGGCTGCCGCAATTCCGGCGGCGCCGCCTGCCATCATCAATCCATGGTCAGACACCACACCCGCCTTGGGCAGCCAGCGCCGGGCGCTGTGCATGATTCCCGCAGCAATTTGCACCGAGGGCCCTTCGCGCCCTAAAGAGAGCCCGGCAAATAAGCCCCAAGTTGTCAACACAATTTTGGCGATGGTCAGGCGCACCGAAACAAACAATGATGCCGCTGGCTTACCCGAAGACAAAGCGGCCATGACTTGCGGAATGCCCGAACCCGCAGCGCCAGAAGCAAAGCGGCGCGTACACCAAACGATGGCGGCCGTACACAATGGTGTCACGATCAAAGGCGCCCACCACGCAGCCACGTTCATCTCATGAAACAGCTTGAGTGCCTGCTCACTCAAGAGCGTGAATGCAACGACGGTGAGTCCCGCCAGGCAGGCGAATGCAAGCACTACGGCTCGGGTTGTCCACAACCGCCAGTCATACAACTCTGTTTGAAGCGAAGAGATGACGTCGGGGTGTCGGTGCATGCCCAAATTGTATTCTTAAACCATATTTGTGCAAATGTATATATTTACAAATTCGCGCCTCTTCATTCGGCATAATAAATATCAACATCACTAAAACGTGAATTTTCCAAATGAATACAGCCGCTGGCCCAGCCAAACGTAATGCTGCATGTAAAGCTGCAAGCCCAAAAAGCGCCCCTATAGTGCCTGTGGATGACAAATCCGTAGAACCAGCGGCCCAAGTTTTACGGCACTTCCGTTCAGTTTTTAATGCCGTAAAAACACATTTTCAGCATATCGAAAAACGTGCTGGCATTGGTGGTTCGCAGGTGTGGGCGCTGAGCGCTATTAGGGCGCAACCTGGCATAGGCATGAACGAGCTGGCCCTTGCGATGGACGTGCACCAAACCACGGCCAGCAACTTGGTCAAGGGGCTACTCAAACTGGAGCTTGTCAAAGCGGAGAAAAAAGGGGCGGATAAACGTGCCGTGCAGTTGTTGATATTGCCTGCAGGTCGCGTCCTATTGAAAAAAGTGCCTGGTCCGTTTTCTGGTGTTTTGCCAAATGCACTGTCACAGCTGGACGCCAAAACGCTGGTGCGCTTGGAGCGCGACCTGAGTCGGCTTCTTACGCTTTTAAATACAGACGAGAGTGCCGCCAAGACGCCTCTGGCGCAGCTCTAACGCGATTTGGTACGGTCGTCAATTTCACCCAACATCGCAGCCAGAGAGTTCACACTTTCCAGCGTGTGCTGTTTCGAATCGCTATGGTTCTTTTGTAGCTTCTCTGACATCTGTTGAAACTCGGCGAGCATGGCATGACGCAGCTCTACAAACCTGGAAGCTTCGGCCTGGTCGGCAAGGGTGCGTTGCAGCTGAAGCTCTTTGGTCTGTTGACGCTCTTCCATTAAGACTCTGGCCTGCCAGATCGCCATATAGACGACGAATATGAGGACGATAGCCGTTGTCAATCCGAGCATAGCCAAGCCCAGAGGTGCTTCAAAACTCACCAGGCCAATGCTCAACACCACAGGCGCAGAAAATACCGCCCAATTGAAAGCCACAAAGGTGGCCAACAACGCCACAGAACACAAAACAACCACCAGACGTAAACGCATAAGCACCCCTCATTGCAAAACAGTGAAATCGGTAAATCTACCGAGCCAATTTGATTCAATCTGAAATTAAAGCTGTCATGTTACGGGCTCCCACGATAAAAGATTGGCATTTCAACTCCTCCCTTGGGCCACTTGCTTACACCAGCAATTCACAAAGCTCTGCCGAATATTTTGGAAGACTCCAGGTCAGATCAGCGGGATTTGGATTGCGCTCCTGCAGACTTGCCCACGCTTTGCGCATAGTCTCGTGATCCTGAGAACGGCCCATCACGGCGCGCAAAAGATCCAAATGTTCAGCATCTATCGCGTAGATTGGCTGCGTTTTAACAGCGTCAAGTAATTGCTGCAGCCAAGTGCGCGCAGGCATCCATTCACCCGCAAATGGATTGAACAGAACGGCGTTCATACCATCGCGGCACGCTAGAAACCGACTAACGCGTGGCGCAGTAGCTGGCGCTGCCAAGCTGGCAATTCGCAGGTGACCATCCATGGCGAGCGATGCACACGCCCGCGCAAATGCAGCCATCGCCACGGCCTTTTTAACGGAAAGCGGCGTATCAAACACGCGGATCTCAACCGTACCAAACTCAGGCTTAGGCCGCACATCCCAATAGATGTCTTTCAAAGAATTGGCTAACTCCGTCGCAAACAGCTCCTCCGTAACCTCCTCAAAGTGCGCCCAGTCCCGCAGTTCAGGCATCGGTCCACCATGCGGGTACATCAAAGTCTCTACGGGGCGAGCCGCGGCGAACCCAGTATCTGCCAACTGTAAAAAGGGAGACGCCGCCGACATTGCGATAAATAGCGGACACAGGCACTGCAGCAGGTTGCCAACGCGAATAGCTTGGTCACCACTTGTCATTCCAATGTGAACATGCATGCCATAGGTGGAGAAGCGCTTAGGCAAGAAGCCAAACTTCTTTTCTAGCTCACGGGCTCGGTCAGTAGGCGCCATCACACGCTCGTTCCAAAACTGCGCCATCTGCGTGCCCCCGCCCCGGATATTCAGGCCGGTAGTGCGCGCAATGGTCTGAATTTGTTGGGTCAGCGTGTGTACCTCCTCATCCATAGCGCTGGCGGTGGTGTGTACCGATGAGTTGATCTCCATCGTGGAGAGCGTTGCTTCCAGAGCAAACCGTGCCACGTCTTCCCGATCCGACAAATGCCTCCATATCTCCAGGCTGGAGGGTGAAAGCAGGCCTGTCGCCTCATTCACAATCTGAAACTCTAGCTCCAGCCCAAAAGTGAGTGCGTCTGATTTCGAAAAATTCATGTTGTTCTCCTTTTTTGCGTTTCAAACGCTCTTGGTGTCATGTCAGTCTTTTTGGCGCTTGCAACAAGTTCTTACGCATCACGCCGCTCTTGGGCGGCTTTTAGAAAACTATCCAACATCGGCCTGTCGTCAAACCCTTCCAGCGATGCAGGCGAGTCAAACTCCGGATGCCATTGCACACCTGCTACGAAATGGCCGCCAGACCAGCGAATGGCCTCTATCCGGCCATCGATGGGGCACACGGCTTCGATATCAAAACTAGGTGCCAAGGCCTTAATCCCTTGGTGGTGAATACTGTTGACCGACAGCCTGGATTGCTCCGGGTAAAGACCGTCGAGCCATCCGCCAGCTACCAGCTTCAGTGGATGAAAATTCTTTTCGTACAGACCTTCGCGGATATGTTGCACAGCGCTGGGGCACTGCGTTGGCAAATCTTGCCAAAGCGTGCCGCCAAATGCCACGTTCAACACTTGCAATCCTCTGCAGATGCCAAACACGGGTTTCCCCGCTTTGATGAAAGCATGGATGAGCTCCATCTCGTACCGATCACGCGTGGCATCACCATGCCATTGGGGCTGCAACGGCGTCTCGCCATAAGACTCTGGTGCAACGTCGTTGCCACCCTGCAGAACCAATCCGTCCAATGCATCCACATAGCCAGCCAGGTCCAAATGCTCACGGCGCAGTAGGCTCTCGGACTCAAAAGCAGGAATCATGACAGGTAAGGCGCCGCCACGGATGAGCCAATGTGCCACCGACTGCTCCAGGTAATGCAGTGTCTTGGTCCACACGCCACCCAAATCCAAAACCGGACCATTGGGGTAGTAGATGCGCGCTGACACGCCGATCAACATAGGGGTTAGGAATTGCACTTTTGACTCCTTGGCTCATCATACTACATTTGTACAAATGTATTTTCATATGTGAGTCTAGGCCCGGGGAATCACGCCGTGATCGCGCCGATCTACTGCAATGGAGGCGCCAAACGCGCGTAACTGACAATAAGAAAAGTGATGCGCCCAACCTCGCTGATATTTCGTGGCTGGTAGTGCCTAAGGTGGGTGGCGGTATTGCGCTCGGGCTGCTGGATTAGCCCTCGCTTTCCCGATTAAACCGTTGTGCGCTGGCGCAAAGCTTCGTACAAACACACACCACTGGCCACCGACACATTCAGGCTCTCTACGGCGCCGCGCATGGGAATGCTGACCAGCGCATCGCAGGTCTTGGCGGTGAGTTGGCGCATGCCCGCGCCTTCGGCACCCAGCACCAGGGCCACAGGGCCCTTGAGGTCGGACTGGTACAGCGTGCCCGTGGCCTGGTCGCTGGTGCCAATGATCCAGATATTGCGCTCCTTCAATTCGTTGAGCGTGCGCGCCAGGTTGGTCACCATGAAATACGGAACCGTCTCGGCAGCGCCGCTGGCCACCTTGGCCACGGTGGCGTTGATACCAGCCGCATGGTCCTTGGGGGCGATCACGGCGTGGGCACCCGCGCCATCGGCCACGCGCAGGCAGGCACCCAGGTTGTGCGGGTCGGTTACGCCGTCCAGCACCAAGATCAGAGGCTGGCTGCGCTGCTCGGGCGGCAGCTCGGCATTGGCCGCTTCCAGGTCTTCGAGCAACTCGTCCAGCGAATGCACCTGGGCCACCGCTTTCACGCGTGCCGCCAAGCCCTGGTGGCCATGGCTGCCGCACATTTTGGACAGGCGTATGCCGTCCGACTCGATCAGCTTGATACCCGCCTCGGTGGCGCGGTCCAGAAAGCTGCGCATGCGCGCATCGCGGCGTGTGGGCTCGAAATAGAGCTCGATGATGGATTCAGGTGCGGTTTTGAGGCGCACGCCCAGGGCATGGAAGCCGAAAAGTACTTTGGGGGATGACATGCACCGATTATCGGGGCGATTCAACAGGGCTATTGGGCTTGTAATTGCCTTGTCTGCAACGCAAGCCAGAGCTTAATTTTGCCTCAAATCGGGCTACGGCCCAGGTAAAAAGTGCGTTAGTAGCTATCAAAGGTGTAGCAAATCGCTGCTAAATCATTGCCAGGTACGCCGCTACCATTGCCGCCTTTGCTGGTTTGGAGTGGGCTTAGACGGTGCTTGTTCGTTTGCTGTGGTTGTGGTGGTTGGGTGTCGCGTCGTGGCAAAGCTGATACGCGGCTATCACCGACTCCCGCCGTTTTGCGCGGCGTGCCACGGCAGACGTTGCCGAACAACGGCCAGCCCACACCACCCGGCGCAAACCCGACTGGGTCATTGCCGAGGTACTGCGGCTCAAGGCACTGATGTGGAAGAAAGGCTCTTGCCGCAAGATCGCCGACACCTTCAATGGTTTGCATGCTGCAAGCTCGGCTTGCACGGTGGGCAAGACTTTCATCTCCGAATGCCTGAAGGCCACGCTTTGCGCGCCACCGCGGCAACTTGTGCGCTGGAAAACCAGGCCAATAACGTCAAGGTCCAGGAATGGTTGGGGCACGCCAACATTTCGACCACCCGGGTCTATGACCGCCGCGAATCGCGGGCAGAGCAGTCACCGACTTTCAAGATTGCCTATTGAAACGTCCCAGGTCGGCGTTAAGACAGCTACCACTGAGCTGGCATTGGGTGCGAATAGTGATTCGAGTGTTGTTGGCCAATTGGGTGGCCGTGGAAACTCTATTTAAGTTTTCTTTAGTGATGGTCTTATTGATTAAAGAATGCTTTAATTGCCGACATGCGGATTAAAGGAGCTTTTCGATGAGCCGGATTTCTGGAAGCTACGAGACCTCCACCACCTTGGGCGAATCCGTGCAAGCGTTCGTACCCTACCCCTTGCCTCCGACGGATCCCCTCTTGGCTGTGGATTCGTATGCTGCGTTGAATCGCCAGGCTGAAGTCGCACTGGCACGTCTGTCGGCAGTGGCCGGCTTGGTGCCATCAGTGGACTGGCTCCTGTACAGCGCGATTCGCAAAGAAGCATTGCTGACTTCGCAGATCGAAGGCACGCAAGCCACCCTGACCGACCTGTTGGACGAAGAAGCTGGATTTGCAGTCAGCAACACCGAGGACGTCGAAGAGGTCACCAACTACTTGCGTGCTTTCCGGCTGGTGCAAGACAGCATGCACGATGCCCATGGTTTGCCCCTGAGTGTTCGACTGCTGTGCGATGCGCACCGTTTGCTGCTGGATGGCGCCCGCGGTGCGGGTAAGCAGCCCGGTGAATTGCGCCGGTCGCAAAACTGGATCGGCGGTACCCGGCCGGGCAACGCAGTCTTTGTGCCACCTCCGGCACCACGCATCCCTGCCCTGCTCAGCCAGATGGAGCAATTCATCCATGACCCGGCAACCCCCCTGCCCCCGCTGGTCAAAATCGCCCTGGTCCACGCGCAGTTCGAGACCATTCACCCGTTCCTGGATGGTAATGGCCGCATAGGGCGTTTGTTGATTGCAGCCTTGTTAGAACACTGGGGATTGTTGGATCAACCCTTGCTTTATGTGAGTGGCTATCTCAAACAGCACCAAGCCGAGTATTACCGGCGCCTCTCCACCATTCGTTCTGAGGGTGATTGGGAGTCTTGGGTCGCGTTCTTTTTAGAAGGGGTGGCGGTGGCGGCTGCGCAGGCCGAAAATGACATCATTGCCGTGGCCAGTCGAATCTCCGCTGACCGACGGCTGTTACTGGCGTCCCTCAAGGCGGGTCCAGCCAGCTACCGACTCTTCGAGATGCTACCGATGATGCCGCGCTTCACGGTGGAGCACGTCCGCAGCAAGTTGGCGACAAGTTTCCCGACCGCCAATGCAGCGGTGAAGGTGCTCGAAGACTTGGGCATCGTCAGTGAGATGACCGGTCAGAAGACGAATCGCAGCTATGGATACAAGGCTTATATCGATCTGCTCTCGCGCTAGATGGAATTTTTAGTGATGTGGACTGATCTGGCGGGCTGCTTATTCCGGGATCTCCAAAGCCTTGTGCATTGAGACATAGTTGGTTCCGTCATCGCTTAGGGAGGGCTGCTATGGGCCAGTGGACTAAACCGCTGTCGCGGTGGTCTCCGGATCGGTATGTGTTTTGCACGCGTGAGGTAGTGGGTGCCGATGTAAGGAATTGAGGCAATTGGCCTCGTTTCATTACAGGAGCACCGCCATGGAAACATCTAGCCACCCCGTCTCACCACTGCGCCAACGCATGATCGAAGACATGCGCATGCGCAAGCTGGCACCCAAGACGCAAATTGCCTATGTCCGCGCCGTTGTCAAACTTGCCAAGTATCTGGGGCGCTCGCCCGAGACCGCCAGTGCAGAAGACCTTCGCCACTTCCAGTTGCACTTGGTGGACCAAGGGACATCACCCATCACCTTGAACGCCACGATCGTAGGCTTAAATTTCCTCTTCGATATCACTCTGGGTCGCCCCGATCTCATGGCCAAGATGCAATCGGTGCGTGTGCCACATAAGCTACCCCCGCACTGATATTGAACCCACTGGCATCAAAGTTGGCCGTGTTTTGGATGTCGGTGGTGCTTAAGGTGCCGCCGGTGCTGAAGCTGTTTTTGTTGTCGGCTATGGCTT
>JBKJOV010000035.1:0-40959 GCA_046595515.1 Rhodoferax sp.
CCTGCCCGACCGTCTGCTGCTCCACCAGATCGTTGCCGGTCTGTTTGGCGAAGGCCTGGAAGTCCCGCACTGAGCCGGCGTCAGTCGCCAACACCTTGAGTAGCTGACCGGGCTGCATGTCCGTCAACGCCTTCTTGGCCTTGAGGATGGGCAGCGGGCAGTTCAGGCCGCGGGTGTCGAGTTCTTTGTCGATGTTCATTGAAAGTTCCTGAGAGGCTTGCCTGAATTTTAAGCAGTTCTGCAGGCACTCCGGAAAACCCACCGGCAAAGACACCTTGCTCAGCTCGCAGCCTCACGCCTTATTCATGCAAATCTGCCGACGCCAGAGAAAAAGGGTCAGCACGTAAGTGCTGACCCTTGTCTTTTGGTGCGGCTGGCAGGAATTGAACCCACGACCCCTTGGTTCGTAGCCAAGTACTCTATCCAACTGAGCTACAGCCGCGAAGCCACAGAGTGTATCACAGGTTTTTCTCGCCTTAAGCTTTCAAACCCAACAAGGCACGCGCCTCGTGCGCCGATGCAATAGAACGGCCCGCCCGCTGGGCACACACGGCCAGGGCCGCAATCAGCTCCCCGTTGCCCTTGGCGCGTTCACCGCTGGGCAGGTAGAAAGTGTCCTCGAGTCCAGTGCGCAGCATGCCGCCCAAATCGGCGGTTTTTTGGTGCACAGGCCAAATCTCGGTACGGCCGATGAGGGTGGTTTGCCACACGCTGTCTTGGGCCATGTATTTGGGCAGCAAGGCCAACAAATCCGCATCACAGGGCATGCCGGACGCCACACCCATGACCAGGTTGTATTCGGCGCGGCCCATGGCGGGTTTGAGCATGCCGTGTTTCAAATACATGGTGACCGAGCGCACGATGCCGACGTCAAAGCACTCGAACTCAGGGTGGGTGCCCGCCTCCTCCATCACGTCCAGAAACTGCTGTACCTTGGCCACTGGGTTGTCAAACACCATCGGCGGCCACGCCCAACTACCGTCTTCTTTAAGCTTGAGATAGTTCAGGCTGCCCGCGTTGCAGGCGGCGATCTCAGGTTTGACGCGGCGAATGCAGGCCAGCGGCCCGCTGATGTCTTTGCCCACCACACCCGTGGTCAGGTTGATGATGACGCCGGGGCAAGCATGGCGGATGGCATCCACGATGCTCTGGGCCACATCCGGGTCCCAAGAAGGCATGTGGCCAAAGCCGTCGTCCTGGTTACGCATGTGGATGTGCATGATGCTGGCGCCGGCGTTGAAGGCATCGCGCGCCTCGGCCGCCATCTGCGCCGGGGTGACGGGCACGGGGTGCTGCTTGGGGTTGGTGAGTACGCCTGTCAGTGCGCAAGTGAGTATGGCTTTTTCCATCATCGTTTCCAGTTAGTTGGGGACAGAGCTAAAGGTCTTTCCCCAAAGAATTACCAAAGTTGGGTACAGCGCTAAATATCTGTCCCGCAAGGTTTCAAATATCCAGTTCGACCAGCACCGCACCAGACTCCACCTGGTCACTGGTTTTGGCATGCAGCGCTTTGACCGTACCCGCACCCTCGGCGCAGAGCCACATCTCCATTTTCATGGCTTCCACGCAGACCAATTGCTGGCCAGCCTGCACAACGTCACCCAGTGCCACCAGCACTTGGGTGACTTTGCCCGCCACGGGAGAGCGGGCACGGCTGGCGTCTTTCAAAGTATCGGCATGGGGGAAGGCAGAGACTTCAGTGAATACATGGGAATGACCACCGTAGGCCACATGCAGGTCGGCTCCCACGAAGACGGCAATCGCCGTCTGCACCACACCGTTGAGTTCCACCCGCAGCACACCCTCCGCAAAACTGATCACACGTGCTGGCGAGGCCACGCCATCCACGGTAACCAACACGCCCGCATGCCGGTCCGGCAAGACGCGTACCGCGCGTACGGCGTCATCGCACTGCAGTTTCAAACCGTAAGCAGCAACGCTGTTGGCGCGCCAGCCATCGGCAGGTTTTTTGCCGTGCTGCATGGCCAAAGCTACGGCCGCCACAACCCAGGCCGCATCGCTGGCCACCGGCACTTGCAACAAAGGTTCGCCGTTGTCCAGCCACTGGTCGATCAGCGTGGTGGTCATCTTGGCTTGGCGAAACGCAGGGTGGTCCACCAAGTCACTCAAGAAACGGCCATTGTTTTTGAGACCTAGCAAGGGCGTGTTGGCCAAGGCGGCGCGCAGGCGGCGGATGGCGTCGTCGCGGTCGCGGCCATGCACGATGATTTTGGCCACCATGGGGTCATAAAACGGCGACACCACACTGCCTTGCCGGATGCCGTCGTCTATGCGGACGCCGTAAGCGATGAAGCCGCTTTGGACGCCGCCCTGCAGCGCGCGCTCGGGCTGCCACCAGGCCACCGTGCCGGTCTGCGGCGCAAAGCCGGTGTAGGGGTCTTCCACATACAGGCGCGCTTCAATGGCGTGGCCGGTGAGCGTGATGTCGCTTTGCTTGGCGGGCAACACATCGCCCGCAGCCACTTGCAGTTGCCACTCCACCAGGTCGTAGCCGGTGATGCACTCGGTCACCGGGTGCTCTACCTGCAGGCGCGTGTTCATCTCCAAAAAGTAATGGTTCAGCTTGTCATCCACGATGAACTCCACCGTGCCCGCACCGCGGTAGCCCACGGCAAGCGCCGCAGCCACAGCGTCATGGCCCATGGCCTCGCGCATGGTGGGGCTGACCACCGGCGATGGGGCTTCTTCAATCACTTTTTGGCGGCGACGCTGCGCCGTGCAATCGCGCTCACCCAGGTAGACCGCGTTGCCATGGGCGTCGGCAAATATTTGTATCTCGATATGTCGGCCGTTGTCGATCAAGCGCTCCAGCATCAGCGTGCCGTCGCCAAAGGCGCTGGTCGCTTCGCGGCGCGCGCCTTCTATACCTTGCTGCAATTCGGCATCGCTGCGGACCAAGCGCATGCCACGCCCGCCGCCGCCGGCCACGGCTTTCACCAGCAGTGGGTAGCCCAGCTTCTTGGCTTCGGCGGTCAGTACCGCATCGCTCTGGTCGGCACCTAGGTAGCCGGGTGCGCAGGGCACGCCCGCTTCCAGCATCCGCTTCTTGGCCAGCGCCTTGTCGCCCATGGCGGTGATAGCGCTGGCCGGGGGACCAATGAAGACGACTCCCGCATCCACACAGGCCTGCGCAAACGCGGCGTTCTCGCTCAAGAAGCCATAGCCCGGGTGGATCGCATCTGCGCCGGTTTTGCGGGCGGCTTCCAGAATGTTGTCCATTTTCAAATAGGAATCAGCGGCGGGTGACGGGCCAATGTGCACAGCCTCGTCAGCCAACGCCACATGCGGCGCATCGCGGTCGGCGTCGCTGTAGACAGCCACAGTCGCGTAACCGAGTTTGCGCGCCGTGCGGATCACGCGGCACGCAATTTCCCCGCGATTGGCAATCAGAATTTTGCTAAACATCCAACACCTCAATGAGAGTCTGTGCGTGGCAAGCCTGTGCGGCGGAACGCTTTGCTACGTCTCCCCCGTCCGCTGCGCGGCCTCCTGCTTTACCTACGCAAAGCGCTCCACCGCACAGGCTCTTAGTGGCGATTTTTCGTGCTGAGAGTTTCATGTCAACGTCCAATTCGGTTTGCGTTTCTGGATGAAAGCTGTCATGCCTTCGATGCCTTCCGCACTTTGGGCAGATTGGGCAAAAACTTCGGCGGCGTCTTGCACCAAATCGGCTGCGGGCGCAAAGCGGGCGCGCTGCATCAGGGCTTTGGTGGCGGCCAGTGCGCCTGGCGCACAGGCCAGGATGTCAGCCAGTGTTTTGTCCAAGGCGGCTTGCAAGCCGTCGGTGCTCGTCACCTCGTGCACCAGCCCCAGCGCCAGCGCTGCTGCTGCGTCCAAACGCCCGCCCGTCACCGCCAAGCGCTTGGCGTGCGAATAGCCCAATCGCTCCACCAAAAACGGCGCAATCTGTGCTGGCACCACGCCCAGCGATGTCTCGGGCAAGCGGAAGTTGGCGGTGTCGCTGGCGATGGCCACATCCGCCACACAGGCCAGACCCAGCCCACCGCCCATGACGGTGCCTTCCAACACCGCCACCACCGCCAACGGAGAGTTGGCATAGGCGGCGCACAGGCGACCAAACTCTGCGTTCACCTCGGCAATCGGGTCGGGCGCGTCCTCAGCGCGTTGCATAGAGCGCATGCGCGCACCGGCCATGTCTTTCAAATCGGCCCCGGCGCAAAAGTGACCGCCCTCCCCGCGCAGCACCACTACACGCACGGCGGGGGGCGTGCCTGCCGTGGCTTCGGCGGCTTTTAGCGCTTGCTGCAACTCGGCCACCATCTGCAGCGACATGGCATTGCGCGACTCGGGCCGGTTGAGCGTGAGGTGCAGTACTGCACCCGTTTGCAATGCGCGTATTGCTACAAATTTAATAGCTAACAAGTCAATATTTACCCGGGCTAGGGGCTGTTTTGGCTCTGAATTTGGCATTGGGGGTGCTCTTTGGCGTGTTTTTGACTAAATGCAGGCCGTGGTGGGTTGTTGCGCTTAGGCCTTGCCCGGCAGCGTGCCTTCGAGCTTGCAAATAATCCCCAACATGATTTCATCGGCCCCGCCGCCAATCGAGATCAAACGGCTGTCGCGGTAAGCCTGCGAGATGGGGTTATCGGCCGTGAAGCCCATGCCGCCCCAGTACTGCAAACAACTGTCAGCCACCTCGCGGCTCAGGCGCCCGGCTTTCAGCTTGGCCATAGACGCCAGCTTGGTCACATCCTTGCCGCTCACGTACAACTCTACCGCGCGGTAGGTGAGCGCGCGCAGACATTCCACCTCGGTGCGCAGCTCGGCCAGACGGAAGTGAACCACCTGGTTGTGGATGATGGCTTGGCCAAAAGTTTTGCGCTGGCGCGTGTAGTCAATGGTCTGGTCAATCAGGTTGTCTAGCGCGCGCAAGCTGCCTGCCGCGCCATACAGCCGCTCCTCTTGAAACTGCAGCATCTGCAGCATGAAACCCATACCTTCTTGGCCCACCAAGTTGCGCTGCGGTACGCGCACGTTGTCAAAGAAAAGCTGGGCCGTGTCGCTGCTGTGCATGCCGATCTTTTCGATCTTTTGGCGCGTGATGCCGGCTGCGTCCATGGGCACGATGATGAGCGACTTGTTCTTGTGGGGGCTTTTGTCCGCTGCGCTCGACCCTTCGCTAGTGTTAGCCAACAGGCAGCACCAGTCGGCTTGCATGCCGTTGGTGATCCACATCTTGGAGCCATTGATAAGGTAGTCGCCACCGTCTTTCTTGGCCGTGGTTTTGAGGGCCGCCACATCCGAGCCGCCACCGGCTTCGCTAACGCCGAGGCAGCCCACCATGTCGCCGGCAATGGAAGGGGCCAAATAGGTCTTGCGCAATTCGTCTGAGCCAAAGCGCGCCAGCGCCGGGGTGCACATATCGGTCTGCACGCCAATGGCCATGGGCACGCCGCCCACGTTGCAGTCACCCAGCGCCTCGGCCGCCACCATCGAATAACTGAAGTCCAGCCCCATGCCACCAAACTCGGTGGGGTACTTGATGCCCAACAGGCCCAGATCGCCCATCTTCTTGAAGAGCTGATGCGCGGGGAAGATGCCGGCCTTTTCCCATTCGGCGGTGAAGGGGTTGATCTCGTTGGCAACGAACTTGCGCACGGTGTCGGAAATCTGCGTGTGCTCGGGGGTGAATTTCATGGAGTGGCCTCGGGTCGTTTTGGTGGTGTCGCAGCAGCGTTTAGAAGCGTGCCACGCCAAAGGTGTTCAGGTGGAGCTTGCGCGACTCGGCTTCGGCTGCCAAGGCCAGACCCAGGCCCAGAATGCGACGCGTGTCGCGCGGGTCGATGATGCCGTCATCCCACAGGCGCGCGGTGCCAAACAGCGCCGCACTTTCTTTGTCCAGCCGCAGGCGTAGGCCATCGGACATGGCTTTCAGCGCTTCGTCGTTAGCCTCTTGCCCCAGGCGCTCCAGCTTGGCGCGGTTCACGATATCCATCACCTTGGCCGCCTGCGCGCCACCCATCACCGCCGTGCGTGCGGTCGGCCAGCTAAAAATGAATCGGGGGTCGAATCCACGGCCGCACATACCGTAGTTGCCCGCGCCGTACGAGCCCCCCAGTACCACGGTGAACTTAGGTACGCGCGCATTGGCCACCGCCTGAATCATCTTGGCACCGTGCTTGATGGCACCGCCACGCTCAGCAGCAGAGCCCACCATATAGCCGGTGGTGTTTTGCAAAAAAATCAGTGGCGTGGCGGTTTGGTCGCACAACTGAATGAACTGCGCGGCCTTGGTAGAACCCGTAGGTTGGATAGGCCCGTTGTTGCCCAATAGGCCGACCAGGTGGCCCTGAATGCGCGCGTGGCCGCACATCAACTCGGGCGCATAGCTGGCCTTGAATTCCAAGAAGTCCGAGCCGTCCACCAGGCGCGCAATTACTTCGCGCACGTCGTAGGGCTCGCGCTCGTCTAAGGGCACGATGCCCATGAGTTCTTCTTCGGCAAACACGGGCTCTGCGAAGCTGCTCGCTGCGGGTGTGGTGTCCCACTTGATCTTGTCCATCACCTCGCGCGCCATGGCGATGGCATGGGCATCGTCTTCGGTCAGGTACTCACCCAGGCCGGTGACTTGGGCGTGGGTTTCGGCTCCGCCCAGCTCGTCGTCGGTGCAGTCTTCGCCAATAGCGGCCTTCACCAGCGGGGGGCCAGCCAGGTAAATACTGCTGCGCCCACGCACCAAAATAACGTAGTCCGACAAGCCCGGCAGGTAGGCACCGCCCGCCGTGCTAGAGCCGTGCACCACCGAAATTTGCGGAATGCCCGCAGCCGACATGCGTGCCTGGTTGGCAAAGCTGCGGCCACCTTCCACAAAAATCTCGGCTTGGTACATCAGGTTGGCGCCGCCGCTTTCCACCAGGTAGATGACGGGCAGTTTGTTCTCAAGCGCTATCTCTTGCGCGCGCAGCGCTTTTTTGAGTCCCATAGGCGCTACGGTGCCGCCCTTGACTGCGCTGTCGCTGGCCGACACGATGCAGCGCCGCCCCGCCACCACGCCAATACCCACAACAGAGCCGCCGCCCATGACGAGCTTCTTGCCGTCGTCGTCGTGCATGTTCAGCCCGGCCAGGCGGCTTAACTCTAAAAACGGTGTGCCACGGTCTAGCAGACGGGCCACCCGCTCACGCGGTAGCAATTGGCCGCGCGCATCGAACTTGTCGCGCTTGGATTCTGACTCGGCAATGACCAGGCCTTCCAGGCGCTGCACCTCAGCCAGCAGCCCAGCCATGCGCTGGGTGTTGGCGGCAAACGCCTCAGAGCGCGGGTTGATCTTGGAACGCAAAACGGGCATAGCAACAGTCCTTCAGGGCAGCATGCCGCATTAGATTCCATGGTGACGTTAACGTCAACTAAGTATCGTATAGGTGTTTTCACTGAGCGCAACGTCAGCGCTCGCTGTTAGCATCCAGCCGGTTCGGCCCAGCGGCCACTCACCACCCAATGAAGGAAACACCATGTCTCTCGAATCCTTGACCCAAGCTATCCGCACCAAAGTGGGCGACGACAGCGGCCTGGACGCCACCCTGAAGTTCGACATGGGCGCAGACGGCGTCATCATCATCGACGCCAAGAGCACCCCCAACACTGTAAGCAACGACAACAGCGATGTGGATTGCACCGTAGGCATCACCATGGACAACCTGCAAGCCATGCTAGACGGTGACCTGGAGCCGGCCACCGGTTTCATGGCCGGCAAGCTCAAGGTCAGCGGTGACATGGGCGTGGCCATGCGCTTGCAGCGGGTCATCTAAATACCTGCCCGGGGCCATGAAAAAGACCGCCGCGCAAGTCTTTGTGGATTCGCACCGCGATGAGGGCGCTGCCGAAATCTTCGGCATCACCGAGTTGTGCCGCGAGTTCGGCATCACGCTGCGCGCGCTGCGCTTTTACGAAGACAAAGGCCTGCTAGCGCCCCAACGGGTGAACGGCGCGCGGGTCTACACCCGCCGCGACCGCGCCCGCCTCTCGCTCATCCTGCGCGCCAAGGCCATCGGCTCACCCCTGTCGGAAATCAAACGCTACCTAGACCTGTATGGCGACCAAGGCGAAGGCCGCGCCCAGCAGCTCAACTACGTCATTGAGCGCACCGACCAAGAGATCGCCGATCTGGAAAAAAAGCGTGCGCAGATCGATGAAACCTTGGCGGAATTGCGGGTGATTAACGCCACATGCCGGGCGAATCTACACGCCCAAACGGTCGGGGCCAAGCACTGAGTCTGCCAAAAGGCCTGCAAATGACCATTCAGGCCCATTTTTCAAGCCTTTTAGGCCGGGGCCCGGCGTTTTATATAAGAAGTTAGCTATCAATAAAGGAGCAAAATGTGCAGCCCTGCGGCGTCGCTAGGGCCGCATAGCGCCTGGCTTCAGTAGCCTCCTGAAGCATTCACTGGCACCACGGTCACCGGACCTGCTGCCGTAATCAGGCGCCACAGGTTGCGGTAGTCGGCACCGTACTTGTCACCCGGCTCTTGGTCTTCGGGCCAGAAATACAGTGGCTTTCCCTTGAAGGCCCACTGCCTCTTGCCATCTTCACGGGCGATGATTTGATAATCTGCGGCGGCCACGGCGCCAGAAGGGGCATAAAAGGGCAACCAATCGCGCGCGCACTCACCATTACAGGCGGACTTGGCGCTAAACGGCACGTCACGGTCAAAGGTATAGAGCGTCATGCTTTTGAGATCAGTAAGAATGCCGCCGGTCATTGTTGCGGGCGGCGGCGATGCGGGCACGGTGGCGCACCCAGACACAAAAGCCGCGGTGACAGCGAGGATTAACCAAGCGCGAAGGAATCGGTTCATATCAGGGCTCCAATGGTGGTGGAAAAACACAGCGCGAATGGGCAGTTACTGCCCACGGAACAGCCTCCATAGTATGTCGCAATCTCCCTTCCTACACGCACTGGGTGTCACTATCACCCTGCTGCACATCACCCTTGCTAGTCCGCGCGGGATGCCCGGTTTTTACAAGAACCCTTGAGGACGTGCCGAGCAGCGACCCAACCCTTAAAGCGTCGCCTGGGTCGAGGCAATGGGCAGGCGCGCCCGCACCCGCGTGCCCTTGCCCAACTGGCTCTCGACCTGCAGGGTGCCTCCTAGGCCAATCATCCGCTGGCGCATACCTGGCAGCCCATGGGACTGGGGCCGCATGTGGCGTGCGTTAAAGCCCACGCCATCATCAAATATCTCCAGCACCAGCGCGCGGCCATCGCAGCTTAGCGTCACCGAGACGACTTTTGCGATGGCGTACTTGGCAATATTGTTAATGGATTCCTGCGCAATACGGTACATCGCAACAGAGGCCTTGTGCTCCAGCTTCAAGTCTTCTTCGGGGAGGTTTAGGTTGAGCGCCCAGCCGGCACTGGCTTGCATGTTTTCCGCCAACTCGCGCAGCGCCACCACCAGACCAAAGTTGGTCAGCGTGCTCGGCATCAAATTCTCAATCAGGCGTCGCTTGGCCTGTACCCCTTGCTCCAAATGCCCCAGCGTGCGGGACAATTTGTCGGCCAAGGAATTCTGCGCACTGGCCAAATGCTGGCGCACCCAGGACACATCCATCATGCTGGCCGTCAAAATGGCGCCCAGCTCGTCGTGCAGTTCACGCGCCAGGTTGGCCTTCTCGTTCTCGCTTACTTGCTGCAGGTGCGACGCCAAAATTTCAAGCTGCGAGGTCCGCTGCGCCACCAATTGGTCCAGTTGCTCGCGCTGCTCCGTCAGCACCTGCTTGTGATGTTGATCGCGCACCCAGTTGGCACGGAGCCAGCGAAACAGAACCACTGACAACACAATATTGAGCAGCGTGACGATGGCGATAGCCAAGCGTGACATTTCCTGGTTGCGCTCAAGCCCTTGCACAGACAGCGTCGTCCGCTGCCACTCGTTGGCAAGAAGTCGCTCCACGCTGGCGCGCAACAGCTCCATCTTCTCTTCGCCAATGTCGGTCCTAAAGAGCTCTAATGCCAGCTCCCTCTTACCTTGGGTCGCCATGCCGAAGGTGGTATCCAATAGTGACAAGCGCTCGTCCAAGGCCACGGTAACGGCCTTGAAATCGGCCTGAAGCTGGACATCGCCAGAGGCCTCGTACGTTGTTCGTAATTTGCCAAACAGCGGTTCAATGCCGGGCCGTACGGAGTTGTAGGCATCCAAATACTTTTTGCGCTCAGTGAGCAGATAACCGCGCTGGCTCGACTCTGCCTGGGCGACGTAGCCCAAAAGAACCGACAGGTCGCCCGATGTACCAATGGCTTGGATAACGTCGTCATAACTGCTTCTCAAACGCTGGTGTCCCAGCTCAGACGATCCGAGTATCCCGATGGAGACCGCAATCAGGCCTAAGAGCGCGTAAACCAGGTGACGGTTGGGTCGAAAATGGAATTTCATAGCCTATCTTCCCACAAGCTTTCTCGCCGTAATATGCTGGCTTACAAGGCTATGATCCACGCTTTTGCCGCACCGTAGGAGGGATTCATGCTCACTGCCCCCGTGATTCACGTACTCATTGCAGATGACCACGCGATCGTTCGCGCCGGGCTAATCCAGTTCATCGATGAGCAGCATGACATCAAAGTAGTGGCGGAAGCGTCCTCGGGCGATGAAGTCATTGCGCTGGTTCGGGAGCATGCGCTGGACGTCGTCGTCTTGGACATTTCCATGCCAAACAAAAACGGCATTGACACCCTACATGCCCTGCGCCGGTCCCACCCGACTTTGCCTGTGTTGATGCTGTCCAGCTTTGCGGAGAAGCACTACGCAGTTAACCTGTTGCGCGCTGGGGCTAGCGGCTACATTGCAAAAGACGCCGCCCCTAGCGAGATCATCCGCGCGATTCGCACTGTCGCGCGCGGAAAACGCTTTTTGAGCGAAGCCACCACAGAATTAGTGGCAGAAGAGCTCACGCGGCCAGACGGTGCCAGCAAGGCCCTGCATGAATCACTGTCAGCGCGCGAACTCCAAATATTTCGTAAGCTGGCGGCTGGTCAAAGCGCCACACTGATTGGCGATGAACTGCATCTGAGCGTTAAAACCGTGAGCACCTACCGCAGCCGCGTGATGGAAAAAATGAACCTCAAAACCAATGCTGATTTGACCTACTACGCCATTAAAAATGCCCTGCTTGAATAGCGTATGTAGAACATACCCACACATTTTTTTACAGACTAATGTGCAAGAATGCTCCTACAGCTCATCCCAGCTCAATAATTACAAGCTAACTCGTTGAGACCATGGCACTGCAACGCCCTCTGAGTGTTTTACTGATTGAAGACTCGGCCGAGATCCGGGATGCTTTAATTCAAAGCATCGAAGGCTCTGGCGCGCTGACGGTGTGCGGTGCGGTGGATAACCCAGAAGACGCCATCGCGATGTTGGAGCAGGGCACCATCGAAGCCGCCGTGATCGATTTGCACCTGCGTGCTGGTTCGGGCCTGCAGGTGCTGGCGCACTTGAAGCAGGCGGGCAACCCCCGCAATATTTTTCGGGTGGTGTTGTCCAACTACACCACCCCAGCGTTCAAACGCATCTGTACTGATTTGGGCGCTGACTACGTTTTAGACAAGTCTCTGGAGTTTGATTACGCCATTGACGTCCTAGAAAAACACGCGCTTTTTCGACACCCCTTGTCCTGATCTGTCTGACACAACTTTCGGACGCCGCCTACATACCCGAGAAGGCGGTTTCGATATCGTTGAGCCATTACAGATTCAGTAAACCCCCACAAGGAGAAGCGACATGTCGGAATGTAGTGTTCACCCCGCGCGCACCAACCAAGTTTTAGCGCGATTGCCCCAACAGGAGTGGGCTCGACTGGAGCCGCATCTGACATGGGTGGAGTTGCAGCCTGGCACTGTTTTGAACGAGGGCGCCGCGTCCTCTCACATCTACTTCCCAACCACTGCCTCTGTGTCTTGGTTGTATTTGATGGAGGACGGCGACACGCCGGAGATTGCAGTGGTCGGTCGCGAAGGTCTCGTGGGAAAATCCAAAAATTTTGGCGTTCACGCCCCTGCGACCCAGTACCTGGTGCAGACCCCGGGCTCGGCATTCCGAATGTGCGCTTCGCTGCTGGATCGAGAAATGGAGAGCTCCTACACGCTGTATCGCCTGATGATGAACTACTCCCAGGCGTTGTTTCAGCAAATGGCATTGACCATCGTTTCAAGCCGCAGCCAGCAGGTGGAGGGACAACTGTGCCGGCGCCTATTACTCGGTCTGGACCGTTCGTCCTGCAACACCATCCCCATGACGCACGAAGCTTTGGCGAACATGCTCAACGTGCGACGCGAGGGCATCACCAAGGCCGCCAACCACTTGCAGCAAGACGGCCTCATCACGTACCGGCGCGGGCAGATTACGGTGCTGGACCGTGGGGGGTTGGAAGCCCGCGCGGGTGAGTGCTACACCTCACAGTACGGCAGCTTGTAAGCAACGCTGGTGGCCGTACGCGGAAGTGTTATTTGGTCGGCATGTACTTAGCGGGATCCACGGGATTGCCCAGCTTGCGCACCTCGAAGTGCAGCTTGGTACGGTCGGCTTCACTGCTGCCCACTTCCGCAATCTTTTGTCCCCGCTTCACCGTGTCGTCTTCTTTGACCAAGACGGCCTGGTTGTGGGCGTAAACGCTCACATAGGTGCTGTTGTGTTTCAAGATTACTAAGTTACCGTAGCCCCGCAGACCAGCGCCCGCATAGACAACTTTGCCATCTGCAGCCGCTAAGACCGCATCCCCAGCGGAGCCGCCAATTTCAATGCCCTTCTTCTTCGATTGGCTGAAGCCGGCTAACACCGGCCCTTGGCATGGCCACATCCAAATCAAATCTTCGTCACTGACGGTTGGACTTGGTGGTGTGGGGGGCGTCGATGGTTTGATGGCTGGAGGCGTTTCGCCCGGCGGCGGCGCCACCAGGCGCAACACTTGACCTATCACAATTTTCCCCGGGTCGCTTAGTCCATTCCAGCGCGCAATATCCAGGGGACTTTGACCGCTGTCGAGACCAATGCGGATCAGCGTGTCTCCCGCCCTGACGGTGTAGGTATCTGGCTTCGGTTGAGTGTCGGTGGGGGCTTCTGCCTGCTTGGTGACGGGTGGCTCCGCGGGAACCATTTGTCCGTCAACCGGCGACTCCGGGCTGTCCACAGCCAGCACCACGGGCGGGCGGGTTAGAGAGCCCTGCCCCTGTGGCGGCACGGCTGCGCATGCGGACAACACAACTGCCGCAGCTAATACCCCCATCCGACCTCGGTAAAACAGACCTTGCATAAACGCTGGCTCCTCAAAGCTAACGGCGATTTTAGGAGAACAAAATTGCCGTCCCCAGTTGTCACCCCCAACTAGGCTCAAGTTGATGCAACCAGGTAACTCCCAAGCGCTCAGCGCTGTTGCGCTTCCTGCGCAAACTGTCAGCGCCTCGGGGACCGCATCCCAAGGCTCAAGCCCTAGAACGACAAACCTTGTGTCCTTGCAAAGTCAGTGGGGTTTCTGGGCTTGTGCAGACGCTCCGAAATTGCGTGGCCCCACTTGGGCGGCCTGATGTCCTACACAACTTTAGGCCACAGCCTACATACGCTGATCGGCGATGCCGATATCGTCAAGCCATTGCAGATATTGTTACCCCTGCTCGGAGAAACGACATGTTGAACACCATTTTTCATCCCGCACGCACGAATGTGGTTTTGGCTGGCTTGCAAGATCTTGAATGGGCCCATTTGGAGCCTCACCTCACCTTGGTGTCGCTGGAACACGGCACGGTGCTGAACAAGACACCAAGCACGTCTTACATCTACTTTCCAACCACGGCCACAGTGTCTTGGCTGTATCTGATGGAGGACGGAGACACCCCCGAGATTGCTGTTATTGGCCGCGAAGGGGTGATTGGCAAGTCGGCCAATTTTGGCGTTTACGCACCCACCACGCAGCATTTAGTACAGGCCACTGGTTTGGCCTATCGCCTGGATGCTGGGCGCCTGGACCGTGAAATGGAGAATTCCAACACCTTGTACCGACTGATCATGAGCTATGCCCAAACGTTGTTCCAGCAAATGGCAATGACCATTGTGTCCAGCCGCAGCCAGCCGGTAGAAGAGCAACTGTGCCGCCGCCTGCTACTGAGCCTGGACCGTGGAGGCTGCAACACGATCGCGATGACCCACGAATCCTTGGCCAATATGCTCAATGTGCGGCGCGAGGGCATTACCAAAGCGGCAAGCCATCTGCAGCAAGAAGGCCTCATTAGCTGCCGCCGTGGCCACATTACCGTGATTGACCGGCAAGGTCTGGAAGAGCGTGCAGGCGAGTGCTACGCCTAGAGCAGTGCAACAACACGCGCTGTAATGCGGCGTGACGGCGTGAACCACGCCTGTTAAGGCCACCTGCGCAGTGCCCCTATGATCAGCGCTTTGCTTGTCTGACATAGGACCCCCACCATGCGTTTAAACCACCTTGTATTCGCCCTGGCCGCTGCCGGTTTGGGCGCTAGTTTGCTATCGACCCCCGCCTTTGCCGGCCTAGCCAAAGGCCCCGCCAACACAATGGCCAGCGCCGTGCAATCGGACAACGGCAAGCTGTCTGTGCGGCATGAAAAGTACAAGCTCGATAACGGCATGGAAATCATCTTGGTGGAGGACCACCGCCTGCCGTTGGTGGCCTTTAATTTGTGGATACATGCCGGCCCGCGCAACGAGGCTCCCGGCCAAACCGGTTTTGCACATTTGTTTGAACACCTGATGTTCGCCGGCACCAAGCACATCGCCCGCGGACAGACCGACAAAATCGTCGACTCAGTGGGCGGAACCGACTCCAACGGCTCCACCAACTTTGACCGTACCAATTACTTCTTCACCCTACCTTCTAACCAGTTGGAATTGGGTTTGTGGATCAAGTCCGACATGCTGGGCTATATGACCGACGAGGTGGATTCCATCGCCCTGGCCAACCAGCAAGACGTGGTGCGCAATGAGCGCCGCCAGTCCTCAGAAAACCGCCCCTATGGCATGACCGATGAAGCGGCCTTCCAGGCGCTCTTCCCGGCGGGTCACCCCTACCGTGCGGTGGTGATTGGCTCACACGCCGATATCCAGTCCATTAAGTTGGAGGACGTGAAGGCCTTTGCCAAGACCTACTACCGCCCCAACAATGCCACGCTGGTGTTGGCCGGCGACTTCAAACCCGCGCAGGCCAAAGCCTTGCTGAACAAGTATTTTGGTTCGCTTAAAGCCGGTGCTCCGGTGCCCGCTGTGGTGGCCGAGCAACCTAAGCTCACCAGCGAGAAGCGCGTACAAATTACCGACCGTGTAGAGCTATCGCGCCTAGACCTGGCATGGCACACCCCCGCCATGTTCAAAGCGGGTGACGCCGAGCTGGATGTGGCCGGCAGCATCTTGGGCGCGGGCAAGGCCAGCCGCCTGTACAAAAAACTGGTGTACGAGCGCCAGATTGCCCAGAGCGTAACGGCCAACCAAGGCTCGTACAGCCTCGGCTCAGTGTTCAGTATTGAGGCCGTAGCCCGCGCGGGCAAGTCGCTGGAGGAGATAGAGGCCCTGGTAGACGCCGAGATAGCCGCGCTGGCCAAGACCCCACCTTCCCAAGAAGAGGTGAACCGCGCCATCGCCGCGATTGAAACCGGCATGTTGGCCCGCCTGGAAAAGGTAGGCACCCTGGCCGACACCATCAACAGCTACAACCAGAACGCCGGAGACCCCGACTTCATCGGCAAAGACCTGGCCCGCTACCGCGCTGTAACACCGCAATCGGTGAGCGCGGTCGTAGCCGCCCAGTTGCGCAAAGACGCGCGGGTGGTGGTGCAAACGACACCTGGCGCACAACAGCTAGGCGCTGAAGTGGCCACACCGCCCATGCCCACCGAGGTGGTCAAGGGCGAAGCTCTGAACACCGATGAAGCCTGGCGCAAAGACCGCCCCGGCGCTGGCAAGGCGGCGGCTCTGAGCCTGCCCGCAGGCAAGCGCTTCACGCTGCCCAATGGCCTGACCGTGATCCACGTGCCCAAGCCGGGCTTGCCTCTAGTCAGTGCCAGTTTGACGCTGCGCGCTGGCCAATTGGCCAACCCTTTGACCCAGCCAGGTTTGGCCAGTTTTACCGCTGCCATGCTGCAAGAAGGCACGGCCACACGCAGTTCGCAACAGCTAGCTGACCAGATCGCCAACTTGGGTGCCACGTTGACCACCGGGGCCTCTGCAGAAGAAGCCCACGTCAACATCGGAAGCCTAAAGGCCAACTTTGCACAAAGCCTGGCGCTCTTGGCCGATGTAGCCCGCAACCCCGCTTTTACGGCTGCGGAAGTGGAGCGCCTGAAAGCCTCGCGCCTGGGCGCACTGGCCCAGCAGCGCTCGCAGGCAGCCGCGGTGGCCGCCGTCGTGGGTAACCGCGCACTGTATGGCGATGCACACCCCTTGGGCTTTGCCGCACTGGGCACCGAGGCCAGCATCCGGGCGACCGACAGCGCCGCACTGGCTGGCTTTTGGAAGAGCCACTACCGCCCTGACCAAGCCGCCTTGGTGGTGGCCGGTGATGTGACCGAGGCTGAGTTGCGCAAGCTGGCCACGCAGCTCTTTGGCGGCTGGGCTAAACCTACCGCTGCCGTGGTACAGGCCGCCAAACCTGTGGTCAACACAAGCCCGGCACGCGTGGTGCTGGTGGACAAACCCGGCGCGCCGCAAACCGCACTGAGCGTGGTCTCCATGGGCCCGCGCGCCGCCGACCCACAGGCCGAAGCCGCCAACATCATGAACGCGGCCATGGGTGGCCTGTTCACCTCCCGCATCAACACCCAGTTGCGCGAAGTGAAGGGCTACACCTACGGCATCTACTCCAGCTACACCATGGGCCAGGCGATCGGCCAATTTGGTATTCGCGGCAGCGTGCGCACCGATGTGACTGGCGCCGCCCTGACCGACATGTTCAAAGAAATTGACGGCATGCGCGCCAAGCCCATGGACGCCGATGAAACCAACCGTGCCCGCAACGCCCAGTTGCTAGCCCTACCCGGCCTGTTTGACACCAACCGCGTGGTGGTGGACAGCTACGCCCGCGACTGGTCACGCGGCCTGCCGGTGGATAGCATTGCCAAGCTGCCCGCCAAGCTGGCAGCCGTCACCCCGGCCAGCGCGTTCAAAGCCACCCAAACCTTTGTGGATGCCAATGGCCTGATCGTGGTGGCTGTGGGCGACAAGGCCAAGGTGTTACCGCAGCTCGACAGCCTGGGTCGCAAGCCGCTGGAACTGCGCGATGCGGCCGGCAAGGTGCTGGACGCTGCTACACCTTGATGGGAGGGCATTTTTAGGTTTTTGAGGCCATTTTTGCGTTTTATATGCATTAAATCGGGCTCTGTCCGGCGTATTTATTGGCTTGATTGCTATTAAAAACATAGCAACTTGAAAATGTCATGCTGCATTGCAATAATGCAGGTATGACAACTCCAACGCCTGAACGCCCGCAAACCTGGGGCGAGGAAATTGCCAACAGCGTCAGCCACGGCCTGGGGCTGCTGGCGGCGCTGGGGGCAGCGCCTTTTCTGATTGCCGCTGCACGCGACCTTACCGCAGCCAGCGTGGTGGGGGCCACGGTGTTTGCCGTGACCATGGTGCTGCTGTACCTGGCCTCTACGCTGTACCACGCGCTGCCGCCTGGGCGGGCCAAGCGCGTGTTTTTGCAACTGGACTATTGCGCCATCTTCCTCTTTATTGCGGGCAGCTACACGCCATTTGCACTGGGTGCGCTGCACGGTGCCTGGGGGTGGACCTTGTTTGGCCTGGTATGGGCCCTGGCCGTCATTGGCATTGTGTTGAAAACTACCCAACGTTTGGCCCACCCGTGGGCGTCTACCGGCCTGTACCTGGCCATGGGGTGGCTGGTGCTGGTGGCCGCGGTGCCCCTGTTAGAGCGCGTGCCCACCCAAGGCATTGTCTGGCTGGTGGCGGGTGGTTTGGCCTACACACTAGGGGTGGTGTTTTTTGTGCTGGACAACCGGCTCAAATACGCCCACGCCATCTGGCACGTGTTTGTGGTGGCAGGTACCGCCTGCCACGCTGTGGCGGTGATGGGCTACGCCGCCTAGCCCATCAGTTCACATCCAGCAGCGCTTTCACAATCGTGTACGGCCCGCTGTAGCTGCCCGTTGCGTTCTTATAGCCCGTGGTCAGCGCATCCCTGCGAAACGTCAGCACAAAGCTCAAGGGGTTGAAACTGTCTGACGGCGCAGTGCCGGTACTGGACGTTGGGGTCTGGTCGATCATGTGCTTCAACGTAGCGCTGCTGGCGCCCACCCCGCTGGCATCCACGGCAAAGATGTTGCTGGAGTTCAGCGCAGTGCTGTACTGGTAGGCACCGGTGCTGGAGCCGATCAGTTTCGTCTTGCTGGTAGTGATGCTGCGGTCGCTGAACTTAAAGGTATCGCCCGCGGTAAGGTACGAGAGCCTAACGCCATTGGCGCTGAATTTGCTGCCCGTGCCAAAGTTGCTGCTGGTGGCTTCGGCCACAAACACACCACCGGTGCCATACACGCTGGCCACATCACCATTCAAATACAGCGCAGTGTTCTGGTCAATGCCGTAAGCCACGCCGGGGCCGATATTTTTCAGCGCCGCCACCAAGCGCCCGAGCCGCCCCGAACGGTTGGCGCGGTTGTCAAAGTGGGTGTCCACATTGGCGTTGGGCACAAAACCAAAGCCCTTGATCTTGGTGCCGTAGTCCGCATTCGCAGCGTTGCTTAAACAGCTTGGGGCCAGAGTACCGTTGCTGGCGGGTGCGGTGTAGGGGCAGTCGGCCGGGGTAATAGCACGCAAGGTGTTTTGGTTCAAGTATCCAATGCTAATGCCTTCACCGTACGAGGTAGCGGGTGCGATGGCGGTGCCCGCCGAGTCACCGGCATACAGCAAGCTACCCGCCGCGTAGCGCGCGCGGATGGCGGCCAGCAGCGGCGAATCGCTGCCATCATCTTTGAGAAAAGTGCGCGCCAAGCGCGACTGGTCGCCACCAATCACATAGACCAAATCGGCCTGGTTGATGATGGCGATATTGGCCTGACCCGTGGTGCTGGTGTTGCCCGAGTTGCTGGCGTAGGTGTCGTGGTGGCTGAGGATGTGCTTGGGCGCAAAGCCGTGGCGCTGAAACAGGTTGTAGTACGACCACGCGCCGGTAGTGGTGTCATTCGTGAACTTGTCTACCCCATCGGCCTGGTTCACGGCAGCGGCGGTGATGATGGCAACGCGCGGGCACAGGGTCGTATTCCAGTTGGTATCGCAATTACTCACGCTGCTGATATTGGGCGTGTTGGTGTTTTTGCCTGTGGCCTGGCGCAGACCATTGACAAAAATACCCGTGTTGTCTTGCAAAATCGAACCGCCATTGAGCCAGACCTTACCGCTCACCACACCGGGGGTGGTGGGCTCCACCGGCGGTGTAGCGGCACCCGGCAGCTTCACGTTCAGCGTGTAGGCGCCTGTGCCGCTGTAGCTCTTGATGCGCACAAAATATGTACCCGCAGTAACTACGTTGTAAGTACCGGTCTCGGGGTTGCTGGATGTGGATTTATATGTCAGCGGTGACCCTGTCGTCGCGTAGAAGAACCAGTCAAAGTCCACCGTGCTGCCGTGCGACAGCCTGATCTCGATCAACCCAGGTGTGGTGATGTCGATCTTGTACCAGTCCAGATCGGAGCTGCTGCCCAACGTACCGCTGATATTCACATCACTGCACAGGCCGATGTTGGCTGCGCTGTCCGTGTTGTTTGGCTCTACCTCGGTGATGAGGCACGCGGCCCAAGCTTGCGTCCCCCACAGCAGACCGCTGAGGGATGCCACGACCAGCCGTTTCCAATTCACTTTCATTGCATATCCTTAGTGGTGCATTACAGAACAATCGTCTTACCGCCCCTGTGAAAACCAGTTGGCTCTGCTGCTGCGCGCCCGAGATGGACACTGGCCGTTGAATTCGCACCCACCAAATGTATATTTATTTACACAATATGTGTTAGTGTAAATTTAAGGACAAACCCTATAGTGATTCAGAGAAATCAGGCTGCTGCAAAAAGCAAAACGGGAGCCGAAGCTCCCGTAATTGCCCAGCCCTGATTTGAATCAGGCTTACTTAGCCTTGCGGCGACGTGCCACGGCTCCCATCAAACCCAAACCAGCCAATAACAAGGCATAGGTTTCTGGTTCCGGGACAGCGGACACTACAGTGCCCACGGCCACATTTGTGATACCAGGCAAGTAACCACCGCCTAAGGTGTCAATACGGAAACCAGTGAAGTATTCGCCAGCACCCGTGGTTTTGTAGCCCAAGAACGCAAAATCGGGTGATCCGTTTGGTAGTGTCAAGCCAGCAAACGAGTAAGTGCTTTGGTTGGTTTTAATGGTGACGGTGACTGGACCACTGGTCACCGCCGCATCAAATCCAAACAAAGAGTAAGGCGTAGAAACTGCGATAGAACCAGTTAGCGGCGACCAATAGTTATTAGACATCACGGTTTGGGCGTTGCCAATGGAATAACCGCTGCCAGCGCCAACTGTCAAATTCTCCGCGGAGGAATAGGTGACATCACCCCGCGTAAACGGTGTACCGGGGTAACCAAAGCCAGTACCAAAATCGGAAAAATTGCTGTTGTAAGCAATTGCCCCTTGCACATTAAACGAACTACGCGTGCTGAAAGTTGTTAAACCAGCAGATGCCATGGTGGTTAGGGCAGTTAGCGCTATCGCGATAGTGATTTTTTTGAATTTACTTTGCATGCTAAGACCAAGGTTAGGGTGGATTCGGTTGAATAACCGTTGGAGTGTCCACTACGGCCCCTGTATCAACAATAGCCCAATCGGACTATCGACATTGCGTGGCAAGCTCCAGATCCATACGCAGATTACCCCGATAAGATGCGCCGCACACAATCCGCTCTGCCCTGGGTTGGTCTTTGGGCTGGTTCTGGCCGCATGGCCGAAAAATATTCGGACATCGACCCATAGCGCGTGCCGCAAAGAAAAACCCCGCCACCGAAAAGATAGCAGGGTTTCACTAGGAGATTGGTAGGCCGTGACAGACTTGAACTGTCGACCAAAGGATTATGAGTCTCGCCATTGCCATATTTGCCAGCGTTGATTAATACCCATACAATCTATACAAATCAACAACTTACAGCCTCACTACTGGACAGGTGAACAGCTTAAGCGTTGATTGAAATGGGGCGATATTCGGGAAATCGTCTTACATCCGCCGTTACATCCTGACGATGTAAGCAACCAAGGGACGAAAATGGCAAAGGTATTTTTTACCGCTGGCCGGGTTTCCGGGTTCCAGTGCGCAACCGACAAGCCCCAAGCGTTTCTATGGGACTTAACCGCGCCGGGGCTGGGGTTACGTGCGACACCTGCCGGAAAGCCCGCCTATGTCTTCCAGAGCGAGCACCAGAGCAAGACCATCCGTCTGACCATTGGAAGCCCTGACGTTTGGAGCATTGAACAGGCCCGCGAGAAGGCAAAAGCCCTGCAACGCCTGATTGACGATGGCAAAGACCCCCGCGACCTGAAACGCGATGCACTGGCAGAGAAGGCCGCCGAGATTGCTGAAGCCGCCGCAAAGGTGGAAGCCGACAAGGTGGCCGCCGTGACCGTGGGCGAAGTGTGGAGCGTCTACATTGCAGAGCGCCGCCCCCACTGGGGCCTAATGCACTACGACTCACACACGCGGTTTATTCGCGCTGGTGGCGTGCCTTCTAAACGTGGCACCCGTGGGCGTGGTGTGACCATACCGGGGCCGCTACACCCATTGATGGCATTGCCACTGCGCAACCTTGACGCACCCACAATCGAAGCATGGGCCGCAAAGGAGGCCACGACCCGCCCAACGCCTGCCCGCCTTGCATGGCGAATGCTGAAAGTGTTTTTAGGCTGGTGCGCTGAACAACCCGCCTATGCCGGCCTGATGCCAGCCAAGAACCCAGCCAAGACAAAGAAAGCACGCGAAGCATTGGGCAAGGCCGGGACCAAATCGGATGTTCTGCAACGCGAACAGTTAGCCGCATGGTTTACCGCCGTTCAACAGATTGGGAACCCAACAATTGCCGCGTACCTGCAACTACTTCTACTCACTGGCGCAAGGCCGGGCGAAGTACTGGCGCTGCGCTGGGAGGACGTGAACACCCAGTGGAAGGGCATCCAAATCCGCGACAAGGTGGAAGGCACCAGAGAGATACCCGCAACGCCCTATATGTTGCACCTGCTGGCCGCCCTGCCCCGCCGCACCATTGCAGACCCAGACACGGGCGAACAGGTTTCAAGCCCCTGGGTTTTCGCCAGCCCCAACAGTGCCAGCGGATACATCACCGAGCCCAACGCGCCGCACACACGCGCCTGTAAAGCTGCCGGGCTTGAGGGGCTTACCCTGCATGGCCTGCGCCGTAGTTTCGCCAGCCTGACCGAATGGCTGGAAACCCCCGCCGGGGTGGTGGCACAGATTCAAGGCCACAAGCCAAGCGCCACGGCTGAAAAGCATTACAAGGTGCGCCCGCTGGAACTGCTACGGGTTCACCACAAGCGCATAGAGGCATGGATATTGGAGCAAGCCGAGATTGTTTTTGATGCAAAGGCCGCGCCCGGTGCACTGCGCGTGGTGGCTGGGTGAAATCTGCCCCTGTGGATAACTTTGCATCAATAGCGTATCTGTCAGATGCCTATATTTTCAGCACTTGCCGGGACTGGTGTAAGTGCATGATTCCATTGAATATTCCCGTATTGGGGATGAAAGCTATGCACAATGTCTACTTTATACGAGAGGCGTTATGTTAAGTAATGGTGACGTATTGCTTCATTTATTCCCCATTTAGGGAAAAAAGAGTACACTTCATTGCATATTTTGGCAATCACAAGACTACCCACCATGACACCACAAGAATTCACCGCTGCGCTGGAAAAGCTGGGCTGGAAGCAATCGGACTTTTGCCGCAAAACTGGCGTGAGTAAAAACACGCCTTCGCGCTGGGTGCATGGTGATACGCCGATACAGGCATGGGTGCCCGCCTATTTAGGCGTGGTGCAAGACTTGGCAGACCTTCACACCAAATACGCAGCACCCGGCAAGGAATAACCGCCCAGCCCCACGGCGGCCTATGTGGGGCAATAAGGCGGGCGACAAGCTGGTGACACAGCAAGCCGCCCTGACCACTATCAAAAACGAGGTTTGAAAATGGCTACCAACAATGTACCAAGAACGATTAACGATGCCGTAGATGAATTCACGCTGAAAAAAATGAACGTCGCAAGCCTGATGCATTTGATTACTGACGTAATGGAAGAAATACAAGGCAAGGATGTAAATGAACCGTGGAGCCAAGTGCAAAAAATTCACGCCTGCGCATCCGCTGCGCTGGAAAAGTTAGAGGCAATGGAACGCATCGTTTGCGGGATGCCAGCACTGGCGAAAGCTTGACTTTTTAGCACCAGATAGGCCAGCTTCGAAACTTGACCGAAAAGCGGGCACCTTCACCCGCCTGCTGGTGCACCTTAAATGAAGCGACACCTTGAAGGGGTGCTATGTCCAATATTCAATATTTCATGCCAATGTTTGACCGCTTGGAGCCCCGCACACAGTGGCAGGGTGGCAGGGTTACCGATGTGGACGTCTTGACGCTGGTAGACGCCGCCCAAATGGCGACTAGGCACGCGGGGGAGCAAATCACCATAGGCGACATACTGCGCGCCGCTGGCCGTGGGGAGGTAACGTTAAGGGCCATAGTGCACCGCACAGCCAAGGTACAAAAACACGATGGTGGGGTGTATTGCAATGGTGGACAGGAAAACGAAAACACGGTTCCCGCTGGCGCAATCGCAACGCTGCCCCTATCGGCCTGCCAACACCTTGCAGCGACTGGCCGCGCAAGCTGGAGAACCTTTGACGGTTTCGAGCTGCTTGAGGGTGTTTTGCATCGTTACACAAAAGGCCTGCTAGTAAGTGGCCAGCCTGATTTTGAAACCGTTACCAACGATTGCCGAATCACTGGCTACAGCGTACACGCACTGGCCGATGCTTTTAAACAAGTTGACGACACCCAGCCCCAAGGCCCGCGACAGGCCGCGCCAGAGGTGGAAGTACCAGAGTGGGAGCCGATGGCACAAAAGCGGGCTATTGAAATCATTGAACGCCAGAGAAAATTAGACCTTTACCCGCCACAACTCGATATTGCCGACGAAATTGCACGGGAGTTTAGAGCCGCTGGCGTGGTGGGCAATGGCCGTAAACCATTGAAGGGGACATACATCAAACGCCATGCACTCAAAGGTATATCAAGCGAACAATGTAAGCAGCTATCAACGACAACAACACGGGGCAAATAGGGCAAGATTTATTAGGGCAAGGTTTACCCCATGAAACCTAGCATCCATGCGGGTCACAGACTGATTCGATAGCTTTGAGGGCAACCACTGCCCCGCAAATGGTTTATCCATACCTAGCCCCTGCTGCTAGGTTAGGAAATCAACCAAATGCACACGGCAACCCTACACAGTACCGAAGCCCGGCAACAGGCCGCGCAACAGTTCACCCCACTGGCGCAAGTGCAACGCACCCACGTTGACACCAACGCCGCCGCCCACTACCTGAACCGCCGCCCGCAGACTTTGCGGGGCTGGCACTGCCACGGTTCGTTCCCTACTGATGGCCTGCGCCCTATTGCCATAAATGGCCGCTTGGGCTGGAGCGTGGCCGCAATCAAATCAGTGATGGGCGTTGCATAAATGAACGCCACAAATAGCAACGGGCTGACCGCTACCAACAGTCAACCCGCCAAGACCAACACGCAAAACACTAATGACCTAGATTTTCCCACGGGACAGCGCCAGCGTAAAGACGAATCGACCGTCACCGCGCAACTGGCATTGCATGGGCATTCAGTGCACGCCATGCTGTGCGGGGATTTTCTAGTTTGCAAGTATGGCCTGAGCTACTACGCGCAAGACTTTGAAGCCTTGCAAGCCTTCGCAAAGAAGCTGGGGGTTATGCAATGACTGAGCAACTTTCATTCCTACCGCCGCCGCCATTCGCCCCGCAGTGGCCTACCCGTGGCACCCTTGCCGACCGTGCTTTGAAGATGTTTTTTGATGGCCGAATGATTGACCATCCCGACTTTGAAAACAGTACGCAATCCTGGCGACTCGGGGCCGTGGTGTTCACCCTGCGCACGCTGGGGTGGCCCATTGAAACTATCGAGATACCCAGCCCCACGGAGCAGACACCAGACCGGGTAATTGCTCTGTATCACTTGCCCATGAAGTTTGTCGCTGAAGCACTGGCGATGAATGGGGGTGGCAAATGATGGCCGATACCGCAAAGGCAATCGAGGCACTGAACGCCATACCCGCACACTTGCCCCGTGAGGAATGGGTGCGCGTTGGCATGAGTGCCCATGCTGCCGGTCTGGACTTTGAAACATTCAACGACTGGAGCGCCGGGGCTGATAACTACGACGCACGCGCCGCCCGTGATGTGTGGCATTCATTCAAGCCGGGAAAAGGTGTAGGCGCTGGCACGCTGTACCGCATGGCCGTTGAACATAGATGGCGCATGGGTGAAGGCAAGCCCCAGCAAAGGCCACAGCAAGCCGCTAAACGCCCCGCAGAGCCGCCGCGCAAGCCAGTCAAGGGCATGGCCCCTGCTGACGTCTGGAGCCGCTGCGAAGCCGCAACCGCTGGGCATGGCTACATCATTGCAAAGGCTGCCGCCGGGGTGCCACTAGATAACCTGCGCGTGGTGCCTGCTGGTGACCCGCTGCGCATTGCCGGGCAAAGCATGGCCGGTGCATTGGTAGTGCCAGCACATGGGCCTGATGGCCTGCAAAGCCTGCAACTGATACCGCCGCCCGGTGCGGGCAAAAAGCTAAACCTACCTGGCGCACCCATGGCCGGGGCATCGTTCACCGTTGGCGATATGAGGCCCGGGGATGTTGTGCATATCTGCGAAGGCGTGGGGCAAGCGTGGGCAGTGTGGCAGGCAACGGGAGCCGCTGCCGTGGTGTGCTTTGGTTGGGGTAATGTGGCCCGTGTGGCTGCTGACCTGCGCCAGCGTGATGATGCCGCCCGGCTGGTGCTGGTGCCTGATGTGGGCAAAGAAGAAAGCGCCGCACAGATTGCCCGTGATGTGGGGGCAGTAGTGGCTGCAATGCCCGACGGTGAAGCGCAGAACTTCGACTGCAACGACTTGTCACAACGTGATGGCCGCGACGTACTGGAGGCGCTGCTACTGGCTGCGCGCGACCCTGCAAAGCCTGAGCCCCGTTACAAGCTGCTGAGTGCTGGCGACCTGCGCGACTTACCGCCGCTTGCATGGCGCGTCCGTGGTGTGTTGCCTGCTGTGGGGCTGGCTGCACTATTTGGCCCAAGCGCCAGCGGTAAATCATTCCTGGCCTTTGACATGGCCGCCGCAATTGCCGAGGGGCAAAGCTGGTTTGATTGCCGAGTAGAAGCCGCGCCGGTGGTGTATGCCGCACTGGAAGGTGAAGCCGGGTTCAAGCTGCGCGCCCAAGCGTGGGAAGTGAGCCGGGGCCGTGCATTGCCTGATGGCCTGCGCATGATGCTGCAACCGTTCAAGCTGACCGCGCCCCGCGATGTGTCAGACCTTGCCGCCGTGGTGCCTGCTGGTGCTGTGGTGGTGTTGGACACCCTGAATCGTGCCGCCCCGACTGCTGACGAAAACAGTTCTAAGGACATGGGCGAAATACTGGAGGCCGCCAAGACGCTACAAGCGAAGACCGGAGGGCTGGTGGTACTGGTTCACCACACGGGGAAGAATGCCGCCGCTGGCCTGCGTGGGCACAGTAGCTTATTCGCTGCAATGGATGCCGCCGTTGAAGTCTCACGCGATGGCGACCGCCGGGAATGGAAGGTATCGAAAAGCAAAGACGGTATTGATGGCGAGGCGCATCCGTTCAAGCTGCATATCGAGGCGCTGGGGGTGGATGAATATGGCGACCCGGTGACAAGCTGCACCATTCGCATTGATACCAACACCCAAGACGTACAACGGGTGAAGCTGCCCCAAGGTGGAAACCAAAGGCTGGTTTATGAGGGCATCCGGGGCCTGTTCAAGGATGGCATATCCGGCAAGCCCGGAGCGCCCCCACTACGCCCCTGCATTGAACTAGAGGCCGCTGTACTGGCTGGCGCTGCCCGCCTAACTTGTGCCAGTGACAAGAAAACATCCCGCACCAGAGACGCAATAACGGGGCTGGTTTCGCGTGGTGTGTTGGGACTAAACGAGGGGTGGCTATGGACAATCTGAAAAGCCGAAATTCTCCGTTTTCGCCGTTTTCGGAGAAGTTCGACGCCGAAATCCTCCCCTCCCCTTATAGGAGGGGGGATGCAGTGGCGTTTTTCCGGTGGAGGCTGCCATGACTGATTTATTCGGACTGGAGCAATCACCCAAAAGAACCAACGACCGACCCGAAGCCGCCGCACTGGTGGAAGTCTTGAAGGCCCTGAAAGCGCATCCGCTGGTGGCATGGGCTGAACGTCAGAACAGTGGAGCCGTTCGCAACGGGGGCCGGTTCATTCGGTTTGGCTGGACTGGCTGCCCTGATGTGCTGGGGCAATTGAAGGATGGGCGGTTTCTAGGCGTTGAAGTCAAAGCCGCTAAGGGCCGACCCAGCCCCGAACAGGTGGCGTTTCTGGAGCGCATCCGTGGGGCTGGTGGTGTGGCCTTCATAGCCCGCGACCTGCGCGATGTGGTGCGGGAATTGGGGCCGATATGACAGAGCGCAAACCATGGGCAAAGCGCCCCGATGCACCCAAGCGACTACAAGGCCGGGCAGGTATGCAACGCCGCGCTCGATGGCTGCAAGCTAACCCGCTGTGTGTGAAGTGTCAGGCCATGACACCGCCCCGCGTGACTGCTGGCACCGACCTAGACCATATCAAGCCATTGGCCGCTGGTGGGGCTGATGATGAATCAAATTTTCAAACGCTATGCCGAAAGTGCCACGACCAAAAATCACTAGCTGACAAGGGCCACAAGCCCCGCGCACAGTTCGACGCGCAAGGCCGGGTTATATGGTGACGCCGCCTTACCCCTACCACGCAACGACAGGCCCGCCCTGTGCGGTTCAGGCGAGCCCTACACACCCCAGGGGGGCTAAAAAGTCTGAACGTGCCAGCCTGGACACCGACTTGTATCACCCAGCCTCATAAGCCTAACCAAAACACGTAGGCAATGGGGGGGGTGAAAAGTCTGCAAGGCCTCAACCCCAGACACCCCACTGTTTGCCACGCGGACAAAAAACAGTCATTGGAGATTATTCAAGATGACAAAGTGCAAAGGCACACACGGAGGCCGCCGCGCTGGGGCTGGAAGGCCGCTAGGCTCACGCAACGCCCCGCGCCTACTGCCTAGCCTGCCCAAGACTGGCGACCCGCTGCAATGGCTACTTGCACTGATGCAATGCCAAGCCGCACCGCTACGCCTGCGCCTAGATGCTGCGCGCGCCGTACTGCCGTATCAACACAATCGCGCCCGGGGATAGGGGGGGCTTCAAATCTTGCCGCACCTGTTGCCGGAAACCGGTCAGTATGGTTTGAAATAACGCTAACGCACAACTTGTGTCGTGCGCGCGCGCGAGGGCCGGGGGATATGTGGACACCTGGTGCCCCCTTCTTGAACCAACCAACTGCCAGCCCCCGCCGTGGGGCTTTTTGTTGTTTGGTGCTGGTGCCATATTTTTAGGAAACGTTCTTACATCCGCCGTTACATCGCAACTCAAACAGGAGAAAATAAAAAAGCCCGCTATCAATTAAGTAGCAGGCTTTCTATAGCTGACGCAGTGTTAATTGGTAGGCCGTGACAGACTTGAACTGTCGACCAAAGGATTATGAGTCCTCTGCTCTAACCAACTGAGCTAACGGCCCAACCGAACCGCAGATTGTAGCCGCCCAGTTAGTGCCTATTTGTTGTGGCTTAGCGCGTTGCTGACCAGCTTAGAGGTGATATCCACAATCTGGATCATCCGGTCATAGGCCATGCGCGTCGGGCCAATGACACCCAGCGTGCCGACCACCTTGCCATCAACCTCGTAGGGGCTGCTGACGATGGACAGATCCTCAAACGGAACGACCTGGCTCTCTCCACCAATAAAAATGCGCACACCCTCAGCCTGGCCCGTAATGTCCATCAGGCGCATCAACTGGGCTTTTTGTTCAAACAAATCGAACGCGCGACGCAAATGGCCCATGTCGCTGGAAAAGTCGGAGACCGACAACAAATTGCGTTCGCCCGCAATGATGACTTCGTCTTGGGCTTCGATGATGGCTTCCGAACTCACGTTCACTGCGGCCTGCATCAACGTCGCAATTTCTGAACGCAAAGACTCTACTTCGCCCTGTAGACGCTCCCGCACTTTCTCAATGTCTTGGCCTACGTAGTGGCTATTGAGGAAGTTTGCTGCCTCGACCAATTGGGCTTGGGAATAATCCACCTCGGTGTAGATCACCCGATTTTGCACATCGCCATCGGGCGAGACAATGATGACCAGCAGACGCCGCTCTGAAAGACGCAAAAACTCAATATGTCGAAAATTGGAGGAACGCCGTGGGGCGATGACAACACCCACAAACTGGGACAAGCTTGACAGCATATTGGCCGCGTTGGAGATCACCTTTTGCGGCTGGTCTGGAGCTAGGCTTTGGGCTCCGTACTGCGATGGCTGCACAGTCAACATGGTGTCCACAAAAAGCCGGTAACCCCGTGCAGTGGGGATGCGCCCCGATGACGTGTGCGGGCTCACGATCAGCCCCATTTCCTCCAAGTCAGACATGACATTGCGAATGGTGGCCGGTGAAAGCTCAAGACCGGAAGCGCGTGACAAGGTTCGGCTACCAATGGGCTGTCCGTCGGCAATATAGCGCTCGACCAGCGCTTTCATTAACAACTTGGAACGATCATCGAGCATTCGGACATTTTAGTGATGTAATTTGCAAATGAAGTCTCAATTTCGCCAAGTGGCGCTGATAGGTAAGTACCAAGCCGTTTCCAGCGGTAGCACAGGCGCGTCATCACGCCAGGCACTGGAGGAAATTGCCCACTTTTTGATGGACGAAGGTTGTGAAGTGGTGCTGGAAGCCGACACGGCCGCCAACATGGGGATCACGGGTTTTACTTGTATGGATGTGGCCAATATTGGCAGCCACTGCGATCTGTGCCTGGTCGTCGGTGGCGACGGCACTATGCTGGGCATCGGTCGCAAGATGGCCCAGTATGGCGTGCCGCTCATCGGGATCAACCAAGGGCGCTTGGGCTTTATTACCGACATCCCTTTTCACGACTTCAGGACCACTCTCAAACCAATGTTGGGGGGTGCCTTTGACGAAGACCACCGCAGCCTGATGAACGCCAAGGTGATGCGTGACGGGCGCTGTGTGTTCTCGGCCGTGGCCATGAACGACGTAGTGGTAAACCGGGGCGCCACGTCTGGCATGGTGGAGTTGCGCGTCGAAGTGGACGGTCACTTTGTGGCCAACCAGCGTGCCGACGGTTTGATCATTGCCACGCCCACCGGCTCCACCGCCTATTCGTTGTCAGCGGGCGGCCCGTTACTGCACCCCTCTATTCCCGGCTGGGTATTGGTGCCAATTGCCCCGCATACCCTATCAAACCGGCCCATAGTCCTTGCAAACGTAACAGAGATCGCGATCGAAATAGTCGCAGGGCGCGATGCCAGCGCCAACTTTGACATGCAGTCTTTGGCCACACTGATGCATGGCGACCGCATTGTGGTGACTCGCTCGGAATACCAAGTTCGGTTTTTGCATCCCAAGGGCTGGACCTACTTTGACACCCTGCGCAAGAAGCTGCATTGGAATGAAGGAGTAGCCTGAACATGGCATTGCGAAGAATTGTCTTGCGAGATTTTGTCATCGTCAGGGAGCTAGACCTCGATTTGGAAACCGGCTTCACTGTATTGACGGGAGAAACCGGTGCAGGCAAATCCATATTGATTGACGCTTTGCAACTCGTTACCGGTGCGCGCGCGGATACCGGCGTCATACGCGAAGGCGCCGTGCGCACCGATGTGAGTGCGGAGTTTGATACACCCGCCAGCGTTCAAGCCTTGCTCTCAGACGCAGGTTTTGACAATGGGGACACATTGCTGCTACGCCGCACCGTGGATACCCTGGGCAAGAGCCGCGCCTGGGTCAATGGCAGTGCAGCGACCGCCCAGCAGCTGCGGGCTATCGGCGAGCAACTGCTGGACATTCATGGCCAACACGCCTGGCAAAGCCTAACCCGCCCCGACGCGGTGCGCGGCCTGCTGGATGCGTATGCACAGCTCAACACCCAGGCACTGACAACTGCCTGGCATAGCTGGCGCCAAGCACACGCCATGTTGACCCAGGCTGAGGCCGCACAAGACACCTTGCAACGCGAGCGTGAACGCCTGGCCTGGCAAATCAGCGAAGTGGACAAACTCAGCCCCCAGCCCCAAGAGTGGGAGGAACTCAACACCAGCCACAGCCGCTTGTCGAACGGTCAAACCTTGATGGATGCGGCGCAAGCCGCGTTGCAGCGCCTCGAAGAAGACGAAAGCAATGCTCTGGGTCTGCTAAACGGCGCAGTGCAGCAGTTGCAAAACCAATGGCATCTGGAGCCCGAATTCAAGGACTTGGCTGAGGTGCTGGCCTCTGGCATTGCCCAGGTGGAGGACACAGTGCGCAGCTTGCACACCTATTTGCGGCGCACCGAACTGGATCCTGAACGCCTGGCGGAGTTGGATGCGCGGCTGGGCCAATGGGTCTCTCTGGCGCGCCGCTACAAACGCCCTGCCGACGAACTTCCCGATCTGTTGGCGTCTTGGAAGCGTGAACTAACCCAATTGGATGCCGCGGCAGATCTGGACGGTCTGCAATCACAAGAGCGAAAAGCCTTGGCCGCCTATATGGTCGAGGCCAAGCTGGTGTCCAAAGCCCGCGCAAAGGCAGCGCCCCTGCTCGCCAAGGCCATCACGCAAGCCATGCAAGGCCTAGGCATGCAGGGCGGACAATTTGTGGTGGCGCTAGAGGCAAGCCCCCAGCCCACGCAAAGTGGATTGGAGGACGTTCAATTTTTAGCAGCAGGTCATGCGGGCAGCACGCCGCGTCCGGTGGGTAAAGTGGCCTCTGGCGGTGAGTTATCGCGAATAGCATTGGCCATCGCCGTCACTACCAGCCAGCTGGGCACCGCGCAGACGTTGATCTTTGACGAAGTGGACTCTGGCGTAGGTGGTGCTGTGGCAGAAACTGTGGGCAGGCTGATGCAGCAACTCGGTACGGACCGCCAGGTGCTAGCTGTAACCCATTTGCCCCAGGTGGCCGCGTGCGCAAATCACCATTTGGTGGTGTCCAAGCAGTTGCATGACGGCGCCACACTGAGTACGGTAGGTGCCGTAATCAGCGAAAAGCGTGCGGCCGAAATTGCCCGCATGCTGGGCGGCGAAAAACTTTCGGGCACCACCCTAGCCCACGCCAAAGAAATGCTACAGGCTGGCCTCTGATGGAAATCGTACTCATCACTGGAATGTCGGGCTCGGGCAAGTCTGTAGCTCTCCATGCGTTGGAAGACCTGGGCTTCTACTGCGTTGACAACTTACCACCAGAGCTACTACTGCCGTTTGTGGAGCTAGAGCAAGGTCACCAAGCCCAGCGCGTGGCGATTGCCATGGATGTGCGCAGCGCCACTTCACTTCCGCTGGTGCCGCAGCAGTTAGCTACTTTGCGTACCCAAGGCATTGACGTCAAGCCGCTATTTTTGGACGCCAACACGGACACACTAGTACGCCGGTATTCCGAAACGCGGCGTAAACACCCGCTGTCGCAGCGGCAAGGCCCGGCCAGCCACAGCGTACAAGAAGACCAGCGCGCTTTGGTAGACGCCATTGAGTTGGAACGCGAGCTGCTTGCGGCCCTGCGCGAGCAATCGCATGTTATCGACTCCAGCATCATCCGCCCCTCGCAACTGCAAGGCTACGTCAAGTCTATGGTGTCGTCCCCACACGCCCAATTGACGCTGGTTTTCGAGTCTTTTGCATTCAAGCGCGGTGTGCCGGCCGATGCTGACTTTGTATTTGATGTGCGGATGCTGCCTAACCCGCATTACGAACCCGCACTCAAAGTTTTGACCGGAAAAGACGCACCCGTGGCAGAGTTTTTGGTCGCCCAACCTGAGGTGCAAAAAATGCGGATGCAGATAACCGATTTTTTACAAAGCTGGATGGGGAGCCTGGCGCGCGACCACCGCAGTTATGTAACCGTTGCCATCGGCTGCACGGGCGGACAGCACCGGTCGGTCTATTTGGTAGAGATGCTCGCACAGCGCTTTTCTAAAGACTGGGTAACGCTCAAACGCCACCGAGAACTTGATGGGTTGTAACCCAAGCCTTCAAGCGTGAGAAGGCATCTCCAGTAGTTTGCGAATGGGCGCTGGCAGACCCATCGCCGGCCATTGCGAGGGCAAAAACCACTGCCCTTCACCGCTGGGGGAGGCATCAAGCGTCCAAGACACCACACGCGGGTGCAAAAATAAATCTTTGTGCGTCAGCACATGCCGCAGCATGGGCAGTTCCACCACCTGTGCTTGCAGCGGCTCGGGCACCGCCGCAATCAATCCCGCCTGCGCATCCATCAATGGAAAGCAAAACAAACCGGCCCACACTCCAGGGGTCGGGCGTTTGCTAAGCCACACCGAACCGTCGGTGCGCTGCGCCCACAGCAGCCAAATGGATTGGCTGCTGCGCTTGAGCGAGCGCGTACGCACGGGGTAACGCTCTGGTTGGCCCTGGCCGGCCGCCACACAAAGAGACTGCACCGGACACAACAAACACTGAGGCTTCTTGGGCGTGCATACCGTGGCCCCTAAATCCATCATGCCTTGCGTGTAGCGTCGCATAGTTTGCGAATCTCGCGCCTCATCTGCGCTGGGGAGCAAACCGCTGGCGACCGCCCACAACGCGCGCTCATGGCTGGCCTTGGCCAGATCAGCGTCAAAGCCCTGAACGCGGGTGACAACACGCTTTACGTTGGCATCAAGAATGGCCACACGCTCCCCAAAACACAATGCAGCGACGGCCGCTGCCGTAGAGCGGCCCATTCCAGGCAGCGTTTGCAAGAGCTCTGCGCTTGTCGGAAACTGACCATCAAATTCAGACACCACCTGCTGGGCACAACGATGGAGATTGCGTGCTCGGGTGTAGTACCCCAACCCACTCCACAGGCCCAATACGTCATCCAGACTGGCTGCCGCCAGCGATTGGACATCCGGGCAAGATCTCAAAAAACGGGCAAAGTAGTCGCGTACCGTAACCACCTGTGTTTGCTGCAGCATGATTTCGGACAGCCACACGCGGTAGGGATCGTGGGTGTTTTGCCAAGGCAAATCATTGCGGCCGTGGGTGCTTTGCCAACGCACCACCCTCGCGGCAAAACTATCGTTCACGCGCCCCACGCTCAGGCGATTTCCACGTCTACGGAGGTCAGTACGGTAGCTGGTTCAGCTACCAACAAAAATTCAGTGAGTTCGTACAACTTGGCATCCAGCTGGTTTAGCGCACCGCCATGGGCTTCGATCTCGCCAATACGTTCTTCCAGGCCGCCAGTTGCCTGTTGAATGCGGTCAATCGCCTCAATACGGCGGCTGAAGTTACGACGACGCTCGCGTAGCTGGGCATCCAACTGTGCCGCCGCAGATTTACTCCACAACTCCACATCTGCCAGTGCCAATTCATGCACGCCGCGCAAACGTGTGGACAGCGCGCGCACCAGTCGATCGGCAAATTCTGGCTGCGCCAATTTGAATGCGTTGCCAAGTCCCAAGTACTGAAGGTGGCTGCGCTCAGTTTGGTCCAGATCCACCAAGTAAGGCGCCATCTGCGGCTCAGCCGGCGGCTGTAGCGAGAATCCGTGCTCAGCGTTGAGTTGACGGAATGAACCCCCTAACATGGCCTGAATCTCGCCGACCACACTTTGCACTTTGTGCAAATTGGCACGCAGCCGTCCAAACGTGTCGGCATACGATTTTTTTACGCCGAGCTTGAGACCGCGCTGCATGAGCGCGCTGGTCAACTCTGACATTTCTGCTTTGAGGGCCTTGGCGCCCAGAATGCTGAACACATCGCGCAATAGCTTCAAGTGCACCGAGCGCACGGCGTGAATCTTTGCACCGCCGAGGTCGAAGTCTGCTTGCTCATTCGAAATGCGCGAACGCATGTGTTTGATCACCGTGTTGTTCTTGCCTTGCAGACCACGCAGCTCAATCATTTGCTCGGTCAGGTCACGGCGGCGAATATTGATGACTCGGCCAGTCTCCCGGCGTAATTCGGTGATGCCCGCTGCCATGGCTTTACCCAATATCTTTTGCCGCTTGCCCATGATGCCCAGGGACAGCTCGCGCTCCAGCGCAGGCAGGCAGCTTTGGGCCAAAAGCTCGGCGTCGTCGGTCACCTTGGCCACCAGGCCTTTTTGTGCGGATACCGCAATTACTTGGTCGGCAGGGATACCCAAAATCTCCGCGGTGGACGCCTTTTGTCGTTCAATCTGGGCCTGAATCTGCTCGGGCGTGCTCAGCGCATCCCACAGTGTGTCAATCTTGTTCAGAACAATCAGCCGCGCATCAGTGTCTTTCGGGTCGGTGATCAGGTGCTCGCGCCAAATCGTCAGATCAGATTTAGTGACACCCGTATCAGCACCCAAAATGAAAACGACGGCGTGCGCCTGCGGAATCAAGCTCACAGTCAACTCAGGCTCGGCGCCGATAGCATTTAGACCGGGGGTGTCCAAAATGACCAACCCTTGCTTGAGCAGGGGGTGGGCGATATTGATCAGTGCATGGCGCCACTTGGGCACTTCGACCATGCCATTGGCGTCCAGCGTCGGGTTGTCGTCGGGTGACTGGCTGTGCCAAAAGCCAAGCGCCCGGGCTTCATCGGGCGTTACTTTGCGCGTCTCGGCTACCTTTTCGAGCGACTTGGCCAACTGTTGCGGGTTGTTTACATCCAGATCGAATCGGGTCCACCGGTCCGGAACCATGCGCCATTCCATCAGCGCTTGGGGTTGCAAGCGGGTCTCAATTGGCAGCAGGCGCAAACAGGGCGGCACTTCGGGGTCATAGCCCATTTCCGTTGGGCACATGGTGGTGCGCCCAGCGCTGGCGGGCATGATGCGGCGGCCATAGCCGGCAAAAAAAACCGCATTGATCATCTCGGACTTGCCACGCGAGAACTCGGCCACAAACGCGACCATCACCTTCTCGGAACGCACTTGGTTTTCCAGGCGGCGCAGACGCTCTTCCACCGCGGCATCCAGCAAGTCGTTTTCCTTCATCCACTCTGCCAACAGCTTGAGCCTGAGCGCAAATTCTCTGCGCCAGGTGCCGTGTTGATCAAATTGCTCGTTAAACGAAATAGCCAAGTGTGTCCCCTAAGGCAACAAATATAGCACCACCGCTCCTATTTTGATTGCGTGTTTAGCCCTAGGGTTTTTGGCAGATCGGACAAAAAAACGTGGAGCGTTGCCCCTGGCGAATGGCACGAATAGGACTTGCACATGCTCTACAGGGCATCCCTTCACGCCCATAGACGGCGGCTTCCAGTTGAAAGTAGCCGCTCTCACCCTGCGCGTTAGAAAAGTCACGCAGAGTGCTACCGCCCGTTGCTACGGCGCGGGCCAACACGTCGCGTACCGCAGAATGCAGAAGCGCGATACGCGGCCTGGTCAGGCGGTTGGCTCGGGTGGTTGGGCGTATGGCACTCAAAAATAACGCCTCTGATGCATAGATATTGCCGACGCCAACCACCACTTGGCCCGACAACAGTACTTGCTTGATAGGCCCTCTTCGCTTCTTGAGTTCGGTCACAAATGTGGCCAAGTCGAATTGGTCACCCAGTGGCTCTACCCCTAACCTGGATAGCAGCTTCTGAGCGCTCACGTGCTGCTCATGGGGCGCAAATACGACCGCACCGAAGCGCCTGGGATCATGCAAGCGTAAGGTACCGAGGCTCGTGCTGAGGTCAAAGTGGTCGTGCACGCCTGCAGTCGGTAGTTGGGACTCAAACGACAGGCTACCCGACATACCCAAATGCACCAGCAGCAGTCCATCCGTCAGGTCCAACAACAAATATTTACCCCTGCGACGCACCTGCAACACCGTTCGACCCACCAGCGCCTCGGGCGGACAATTTAAGGCCCAACGCAGCGGCTTTCCCATGCGCACCGACTGAACCTGGGCACCCGCAATGCGGTTAGCAAAACTCAGGCGGGTAACTTCAACTTCGGGTAATTCAGGCATGGTGAGTTTGTGAGAGATTTATACGGAAGAAAACAGGCGCATTGCGCTTGGATTATTATGGTCCGATGTCTCTGCGCCACCACTTTTTCAAGCCCTGCCGGGCGTTAGGTCTCTTATTCCTAGCCGTGAGTGCTACCGCTTACGCGCAGACGCCAGCCACACCCGCCATTCAAAACTCTCGGCTAGATGGCGAAATTTTCTATGAACTTCTGGTCGGTGAAATCAGCGCGCAGTCGGGCGACAACAGCGCGGCATATGCGCTCTTTTTGGATGCTGCCCGCAAAGCCAACGCGGCCAACGTTTACGAGCGCGCCGTTCAGGTTGCTATTGCGGGCCGCAATGGTGACGCATCCCTTCAAGCCGCCCAAGCGTGGGCCCGGGCCTTTCCGGGCTCGGTAGACGCAAACCGCTATTTGGTGCAAATACTGATCAGCCTCAACAAAATGCCTGCGATCGTGTCGCCGTTGAAGCGCGACTTGGCAGTGATGGTGGACGCTGACAAGTTGGTCACTATTGAGATGCTGCGGCGTTATTTTGCCCAGGCGAACGACCGCAAGCTTGCGGTTAGCATCGCCGAACAAGTGCTCGCCAATGAAACCAGTGGCCCCATAACCGGGCCTCTGGCCTGGGCAGCTATTGGGCAGTTGCGCCTGCAAGCCGCGGACAACGCGGGCGCTGTGGCGGCCGCGCGGCGCGGCGCCAAGCTCAACCCCAAATCAGCAGCGCCCGCCGCGCTGGCGCTGGCGCTCTTGCCGAGCTCCGCTGGCGATGTAGAGAGCATCGTCACAGACTACTTGGCCAGCAAGCCGGCGCCAGAATACCGCGTCGCCTACATCCGCTATCTGGTGGGAGTCCAGCGTCTGGCTGCTGCCTACGAACAGACCCAACTGCTCACTACGCAGGCACCCACCTTCGCAGAGGGTTGGCTGCTGCGTGGGTCACTCGAGTTCCAAGACAAAAAAAATGACGCGGCGGCGGCGGCGTTCAATTCGTACATTTTGCTCCGCTCGGCATCCGCTGACACTGACGAGCCGGCGGAGATGGATCGCCCCCTGGTCACGGCCTACCTACTGTTAGCGCAGATTGCCGAACAGGCGGGGCGCTACGAGCAAGCATTAGGCCACCTGAACGGCGTACGCAGCGCCTCCGAAACCTTTCGCGTTGGCGTGCGCAAAGCGTCGATCCTGGCCCGGCAGGGCAAGCTGAACGAGGCGCGAGCCCTCATTCAGACGCTGCCCGAAACCGCGCCAAACGCCGCGCGCGACAAGCTCGCAGCCGAAGTGCAACTGCTGCGCGACCAGAAGTTGACCACCAACGCTTACGAGGTCGTGACAAAAGCCGTTGAACTTTTTCCTAACGACGTGGACCTGCGGTACGACATGGCGATGCTGGCAGAAAAGCTGGGCAAACTCGACACGATGGAGGCGCTGATGCGCCAAGTGATCGCTGCCAAGCCGGACTACCACGCGGCGTATAACGCTTTGGGCTACTCCCTGGCGGATCGCAATGTCCGCTTGGCCGAGGCCCGCGAGTTGTTGACCAAAGCGCTCGAACACGCGCCGCAGGACCCGTTTATTGTGGACAGTATGGCTTGGCTGGAGTTCCGCAGCGGCAACGCGCGCGAGGCAGAGCGCTTGTTACAAGGCGCCTTCCAGCAGCGGCCAGATGCCGAAATTGCTGCGCATCTGGGAGAAGTACTGTGGACGCTGGGACAGCGAGATGCGGCGTTAGAGATTTGGAGCCAGGGCTTGCGCCTCAATCCCGACAACGAAGTCCTGTTGGAAACCACCCGGCGATTGCGCAGTAAACCATGACGTCTACCCCGCTACCGGGTTTTCTGTTGCGCAGGGTCTGGGCTTGTATCACCATTTTTGCTACGTTTTTTATAGCTGGATGCGCATATTCCACCCGGGCCCCAGCCGCTTTTGACTCTGAATCTGCCCACTGGCAGGGCCGAATATCAGTCAAAGTGGGATCCGCGCCGCCCCAGTCGGTGGCAGCGCAGTTTGAGTTATCGGGCAGCGCCACAGCCGGACAAATGGACCTCTCCACACCGTTGGGCACAACGGTTGCACAAATGCGCTGGTCTGCGGAATCGGCCGAATTACTGGCTAGCGGCGAAACCCGCGTGTATCCCAATCTGGCAGGGCTGACAGTGGCAACGCTGGGCGCCGAGTTGCCAGTCAACGCTCTATTCCAGTGGCTGCAGGGTCAGCCCACCACAGCGCCGGGATGGCAAGTGAATCTCACTGACTGGGAACAAGGTCGCATCAGCGCCCAACGCACTGTTCCCAGCCCCACGGTGGACCTCAAAATCATCCTCGACCGCTAGCGCTTGACCGCGCAGCGGCAGAGCGTGGGGGCAAAAGAACGCCGCTAAGGACCGCCCCGAGCAAGTTCACCCCCCCTCGGGGGGCAGCGACCCGCGCAGCGGCAGAGCGTGGGGGCTATAGTCTTGCCTCTATGCGTTCGCTTCACGATGTTCCCGCCCCGGCCAAGCTCAATCTCTTTCTCCATATCACTGGGCGGCGCGCTGACGGCTACCATCTGTTGCAGTCGGTGTTCACCCTCATAGATTGGGCCGACACCTTGCACTTCGATGTGCGCGAGGATGGAAAAATTACGCGCGAGGATCTCAGTTGGGCACTGCCGACCGACGACCTAACAACCCGCGCGGCGCGGGCACTCCAGTCAGCGAGCCAATGCGCTTTGGGGGTACACATTGGCGTTCACAAATCAGTGCCTGCGCAGGCGGGCATGGGCGGCGGTTCGTCGGATGCTGCGTCCACGTTGCTCGCCCTCAACCGCTTGTGGAAGCTGCAGCTGCCCCTGACAAAACTGATGGAAATAGGTCTGCAGTTGGGCGCGGACGTGCCTTTTTTTCTTGGCGGACGCAATGCTTGGGTGGAAGGCATTGGCGAAAAGATGACCCCCATCTATGTGCCACCGGCACGCTTTTGCGTAGTGAAGCCTGACGCCGGGCTGGACACGCGGCTGATTTTTTCTGACCCGGACTTAAAACGCGACTCAGAGCCTGCTATAATTTCAGGCTTCGCTGCAGACGCCTTCGGACATGTATTTAATTACGGCCGAAACGACTTGCAGGCAGTAGCCCAGAAGCTGTGTCCCGGTGTAACCCAAGCCCTTGAGTGGCTCGCGTCGCAAGGGCTGAATGGCCGGATGACCGGTTCAGGCAGTGCAGTTTTTGCCCACCTGCCCGCAGAAAATGCAAACAATGCGTTGAAGATGTTTCTTCCTGCGCCAGGTTTGCAAGTCAGGCTGTGTAGTGGCTTGGATGTCCACCCCCTCATGGGGTGGACAGACAGCGATGGAAATATGTCGGTTTAGCGGTGGGTAGCGTTGAGCTATCCACCTGTGTAGGGGAGTCGCCAAGTTGGTTAAGGCACTGGATTTTGATTCCAGCATGCGAAGGTTCGAATCCTTCTTCCCCTGCCAAACATTTATTTGTACGTACCGAACGCCCAACGTACAGGCGCAAACGTTACTCAATCGCTGGAATACGCATGCAGGCTCCTCAACCCCCTGATTTCATGGTTTTTACCGGCAATGCCAATCCGGGCATGGCGGCGGAAATTGCCAGCCATCTGAACATTTCGCTGGGTGCAGCGACGGTGG
>JBKJOV010000030.1:0-31221 GCA_046595515.1 Rhodoferax sp.
GTGAGGCGTGTAAATGGCCTTGTGTTTGCCGCGCAAACGGAGAGCAACTTCGCTGGCTACTCGTCCGAGGACCTTGTCGGTCGCGTCAATCACAAACCACTCGTGCACCACGTCAGCGGATTTTGCGCTGAAAGTTTTGGTCATGAGTTTTCTCTAATTAAGAGGGTTTGTTGGGCTCTTTTCCACGGTCGGCGTTCCTCTGATGGGAATCTCTTAGGTGGGGGGTGCCGCTGCGCTCACGCGCAACAACTTACCTCGCCGCGGAACCACAAAAGCGCTGCGAAGCCTTCCATTATACGAAATTTCGGCAAATTGCCCAAATCACGTTGCACCAGCGCCTGAACAGCAGCGCTACGGACGATTGAGCCGATCTCGCTCTTCCCAGCGCTCACGGTCCTCGATACACACTTGGAGCTTCCTGTGCTCAGGCTTTTGGCATTCCCGATAAACGCACATCGGCCGGGTGAAAACATTGCTGTCGGGACACAACGACTGCGCGTCCTGCCTGGGTTTAGCAACCTCCGGCGCCTGTTGGGCGTCTCTAGCGTCCGCCTTGGCGGGGACAGCAGACGCAATTTCTGGCGAGGCTTTGACAGTCGCAGAACGGCTGTCGTCGATAGGTTTAGTGGTGGAAGCCCCCGCCGGGCGTGCTGTCCCCACCTGCCGGGACGGCACCCGCGCAACCGTGCCAGCGGATTTATCACTTGCAGGCGATGCAGGCAGCGGCGCTACGGCCGCGGCACCGCTGGCGGGGATAAAGACCTCCTCCACCGACAGTGATTGCACGGGGCTAGGCACGGCCTCTGCCGCCGATACCGGAACCAACGGCGGCGCTGCGACTGCAACATTCGATACAGCGGATGGCGCGGTCGTGCCACGCCCAATCCACGCAATCGCTACAGCCATAGCGGTCGCCACGCCCAAGGCACCCAGCCACCACCAACGCAACCAAGCCACCTGCGGCGTTTGAACAATTGCAGTTGCCGCGTCAACACGGGCGGGCTTTGCGCCCGCTATCGCGGCAGCTTTGGCAAATGGAATAGTTTCATCCACAGTGGCGGAGGCACCAAACGCAACGGAACCCGCTGCCGCCCCCACACCCGACAACGACACCTTGTCACCCAAAGCCGCTATCCAGTCAAAGCGCTGTAGCTGACTTACCGAGCGCAATTTCAGCACCTTGGCGAAGGCCTCTACGGAGGCTGGTCGATCTCCCGGCTGCACCGACAGCGCAAGGTCGATGGCTTTGATAAAAGACGAGGAATAGGATTGCCCAAAGTGGGTTTCCGTTGTCTTGGCAATCTTCGCCATCGACGGCAACCGATCACGCACCACGCGGAAGGTGGCGGGCAGTGGCGGCTCATTGCAAATGCAACCGTGAATCACCGCAGCCACCGCGTAAATGTCGGTCCAGGGACCTTCGCGCATATCGCTCACGTCGGCATATTGTTCTATCGGTGCGTAGTTCACCTTAAGTACGGCCGTGTGCTTCTTGTTCCCCTCAATGACCGCCAACCGAGCGGCACCCAGGTCGAGCAACACCGGCGGGCCTTGATCTTGCAGGAAAATATTATCGGGGGACACGTCGCGGTGCATCGCATCACTGGAATGCAAGACCTTTAGCGCCTCCAGAACAGACCACAGTACAACCCGCAGCCATTCCTCTGGCGGCGGTCCACTCATTTGTAGCCGCGCTTGCTTCAACGTGATGCCTTGGTACAAAGGCATAGCCATGTAGGCTGTGTTGTTGGCCTCCCAGAAGCGGTAAACCTTAACCAGACTGGGATGGTCGAACCGCGCCAGCAAACGGGCTTCAGCAATGAAGGAGTTCAGCCCTGCTTGGAAGGTTTGATCGTCTGAGGACGACCGGGCGGACAATGCATGGTTGGCTGAGCGGGCCACCAACGCTGCCGGCATGTACTCCTTAATGGCAACTGGACGCTCCAGCGAATGGTCGTATCCGCGGTAAACCATACCGAACCCACCAAAGCCCAGGAGACCTTGAATTTCGAACTCGCCCAACCTCGTCCCTGCGGGAAGTGCGTCAACGTGTCCGAGCGTTTGGTAAGCGGGCCCTGTTTCGGCACCCAGTGGATCAATCATGCGTTTTGTCGTCGTTCCAGGGCAGAAAGTGCGTTGACTCACAACCAATATCCAGTCTATCAGCGTGGCGCTGTGCGCGACACAGGCGCTGCGCCGCTATCATAGGGGATGTTCAGTTATCGACACGCATTCCACGCCGGCAACCATGCCGATGTGCTTAAACACACGGTTTTACTGGCAGTTTTGCGCCACATGGCCCAGAAGGAAACGGCATTTACCGTGTTCGACACCCATGCTGGCGCGGGTTTATATCGCCTTGACGGCGACTATGCCAAAACTAGCGAAGAAGCGTCAGAGGGTTTTCTCAAACTCATGGCTGCGACAACGGGCACTGCTTTTGCGCCGCTGTTGCACGACTACGTTGATGTAGTGGCGAGCTTCAATGCGCAGGGTAGCCACAAGGTGTACCCCGGCTCGCCTTTCATCATTCAGCAATTGTTGCGCGACCGCGACAAACTGAAGTTGTTTGAAATTCATCCGACGGATAGCAAAACACTTGCAGCCAATATCGCCCAGTTAGAAGTGGGCCGCCAAGTTGCAATTCTGCGGGAAGATGGGTTTGAGGGGATCAAAAAATTCTTGCCCCCGCCGTCTCGACGCGCCCTGGTGTTTTGTGATCCCAGCTACGAAATCAAAAATGACTACAGCCGCACTGTCGAGATGGTGGCGGATAGCCTGCAGCGGTTTGCGACTGGCACCTACGTCGTCTGGCACCCGATCATTCCTCGGCCCGAAGCCCACGACCTCCCCAAAAAACTTAAAACATTGGCCACCAAGGCGGGAAAGAGCTGGCTCTCCACCTCCTTGACCGTCAAGTCCAGCAAGCTGACACAGGACAGCGAAGGCGAGGTGGTTCGGCCGGGGCTTCCAGCCAGTGGCATGTTTGTCATTAATCCGCCGCATACACTGAAGGCCGGACTCAAGACAGCGTTACCACAAATGGTAGAACGGCTGGCGCAAGACCAGCACGCTACATTTACGCTGGAATCGGGCGGGTAATTTGCCCCCCTCGCTCCGCCGCTGTTCGGAGCGCTGCCCCCCCCCCAAGAGGCTTAACTTGCTCGGGGCGGCCCGGCAGGAAATTACGGCTTGGGTGTTTAACCCACCGTTGTACTCGGCTCTTGGGAAAAGCCCAACCGTTCACACAATGTAAGCGTCGCAGCGCTCTGATTCATGGTGTAAAAATGCAGACCTGGGGCTCCGCCAGCACGCAGTTGCTCGCATAAATCGGTCACCACATCCAATCCGAAAGACTTAATAGAGGCGACGTCATCACCAAAGCTTTGCAAGCGCAAACGGATCCAGCGCGGTATCTCAGCACCGCAGGCATCTGAGAAGCGCATCAGCTGTGTAGAGCTGCCAATCGGCATGATGCCCGGAATCACTGGCACGTCCAGCCCCATGGCTTCAACATCTTCCAAGAAGCGGAAATAAGCGTCCGAATTGTAAAAATATTGGGTAATTGCCGAGTTTGCACCCGCCTGTACTTTGGCTGCAAAAGCATGTAAATCACTGGACGGAGATTTGGCTTGCGGGTGCACTTCAGGGTACGCCGCAACTTCGATGTGGAAGTCGTTCCCTGTCTCTGCACGAATGAAAGTGACCAAGTCGCTCGCGTACTGAAACTCGCCACCGGCCCCGTAGCCGCTGGGCAAGTCACCCCGTAATGCCACCAAGCGTTTGACACCCATGGCCTTCAGGCTGGCCAACTGGCCGCGCACTGCTGCCTTGGTCGCGCCCACGCATGAGAAATGGGAGGCAGCCGCCACGCCTTCGGCCAAGATTTCACCGACGGTGTTGAAGGTGCCCTCTTGCGTTGAGCCACCAGCACCAAAAGTGACCGAGCAAAACTCAGGCTGCAATGCGTACAGCTGCCGTCGAACGGTACGTAGCTTCTCTGCGCCTTCCGGGGTCTTGGTCGGAAAGAACTCAAAGCTGATGGGGATACGGGTATTGCGTGGCATAGAAATTTTTGAATCTCAGGAAGCTGTCGCGCTCAGCTTGCGCGCAGCGATGAAAAATTCGCGGTTACCGTCACCGCCGGCAATGGGAGAGTCCAACCAGTGAGTCACCGTCAACTCCAAGGCAGCGCACGCTTCCCGCAAGCGGGCCTCAATCAGCGGGTAGAAGGACGCATCTTTAACGATTCCGCCCTTTCCCACTTGCCCAGGCTGCAACTCAAACTGGGGTTTGACCAGCATCAACAGGGTGCCACCGGTCTTAAGAAACGGCACGATGGCTGGAAGCACCAAAGTTTGTGAGATGAAGGACAAATCACCGACGACCACATCAAACTCGGGTACAAACGGCTCACCCTCCTCGTTTTCGGGGTCAAACAGCCCCCCGGCCCCTGTGTAATTTGAACAAGCCGCTATTAAATCAGTAGCATTCAGTGCGCGCGCATTGATGCCCTCGACACACAGCACCCGGCCGTCTTCACGAATTTGGGGGTGCAGTTGGGCGTTCCCCACGTCCACACCCACGACCAAGCGGGCACCGTGCTGCAACAGACAATCGGTGAATCCCCCGGTAGATTGCCCCACATCCAGGCAGGCCAAGCCCTCAACGGACAAGCCCACCTGCTTCAGCGCAGCTTCCAGCTTCAACCCACCGCGCGAGACGTAGCGAGCTTCTGAGTCGTCCAGCAATTGCACCAGGGCCTCTTCAGGAACTTCGTCGCCGTTCTTGGCCACGGTTTTCCATTCATCGCCCTTCTTCCATTGCACGCCATCGGCAATCAGCCGTTGCGCCTGAGAGCGGGTGCTGGCCAGCCCGCGCTGAACCAGCAGTTGATCAATTCGCATACTGTTGGCGGCTTAGTAACGGTAAGTGTCTTTTTTGTACGGGCCGGCCTTGCTCACGCCGATGTACTCGGCTTGCTCGGTAGTCAATTCGGTCAACATGGCACCGACCTTCTTCAAGTGCAGGCGTGCTACTTTTTCATCCAAATGCTTGGGCAACACATACACCTTGCCAGACTTGTATTCCTTCTGCTTGGTGAAGAGCTCAATCTGCGCGATGGTCTGGTTGGCAAAGCTGGACGACATGACAAAGCTGGGGTGGCCCGTACCGCAACCCAAATTCACCAAACGGCCCTTGGCCAACAGAATGATGCGCTTCTCGGGCGTGCCATTTTTGCCTTTGGTGGCTGGAAAAATGACGTGGTCAACCTGTGGCTTGATCTCGTCCCACTTGAGTTTTTCCAAGGATGCAACGTCAATTTCGTTATCGAAGTGACCGATGTTGCAGACGATGGCCTGGTCCTTCATGGCGGCCATGTGCTTGTAGGTGATGACGTTCTTGTTGCCCGTAGCGGACACAAAAATATCGGCCTTGTCCGCCGCATATTCCATGGTCACGACCTTGTAGCCCTCCATCGCAGCTTGTAGCGCATTGATAGGGTCAACTTCAGTCACCCACACCTGGGCAGACAGGGCGCGCAGGGCTTGGGCCGAGCCCTTGCCAACATCACCGTAACCGGCGACCAAAGCCACTTTGCCAGCAATCATCACGTCGGTGGCACGCTTGATCGCGTCCACCAGGGATTCGCGGCAACCATAGAGATTGTCGAACTTGCTCTTGGTCACCGAATCGTTCACGTTGATGGCGCGGAAAGCCAGCGTACCTTTCTCGGACATTTCGTTCAGGCGCAATACGCCGGTAGTGGTCTCTTCGGTCACACCGACGATGTTCTTCAAGCGGCGGCTGTACCAAGTGGGATCGAGCTTGAGCTTGGCCTTGATGGCGTTGAACAAGCAGATTTCTTCTTCGCTGCCGGGCTTAGCCAACACTTTGATGTCCTTCTCAGCCTTGGCACCCAAGTGCATCAGCAACGTGGCGTCGCCGCCATCGTCCAGAATCATGTTGGGGCCCTCAGCCGCAGTGCCCTTGCGTCCGCCGAATTCGAATATACGGTGGGTAAAGTCCCAGTACTCGTCCAGCGTTTCGCCTTTGTGGGCAAATACGGGCGTACCTTGCACCACCAGGGCCGCGGCGGCATGGTCTTGCGTTGAATAAATATTGCACGAGGCCCAACGCACTTCGGCGCCCAGGGCTTGCAGGGTTTCGACCAGCACGCCGGTCTGGATGGTCATGTGCAGGGAACCGGTGATGCGTGCGCCCTTGAGTGGCTGCGCTTTGGCAAATTCTTCGCGAATGGCCATCAGGCCTGGCATTTCGGTTTCGGCAATCGTCAGCTCTTTGCGGCCCCAGGCGGCAAGGCTGATGTCAGCGATTTTGAAATCTTCAAATTTTGGGACGGATTTAAGCGCGCTCATGTGATGCTCCAGTAGTACATGGGTAGGGCCACTGGGCTGTGCGAAAAACCTGGGTAGAAAGGCTCACCACACAGACCAGTGGGTGAGCGCCGTTGGTGCAGTGACCAAGTCCTTGGAATCACTGGGTCCGAGCCTCATTCAATGCACCACATTGGGCACCTGAACTGCAACGCTCCTCGGAAGGCGATAATTCTACCTTTTCCAGATCCGGCTGGCTGCCCCGCTCGAATATCCGACTGCGGACCACGGGTGCAGCGCCCAAAACCATGTCCTTTCTCTCTGAAACCAAGCGCCGCCGCACCTTCGCGATCATCTCCCACCCCGACGCTGGCAAAACCACGCTGACCGAAAAGCTGTTGTTGTTCTCTGGTGCTATCCAAATTGCCGGGTCGGTCAAGGCACGCAAAGCCACGCGCCACGCCACATCGGATTGGATGGAAATTGAAAAGCAACGTGGTATCTCGGTGGCCTCTAGCGTGATGCAGATGGCCTACCGCGACCACGTGGTTAACCTGCTGGACACCCCCGGCCACAAAGATTTCAGCGAGGACACGTACCGCGTGCTGACTGCCGTGGATTCGGCGCTGATGGTGATTGACGCCGCTAACGGTGTCGAGGCGCAAACGCGCCGCTTGATTGAAGTCTGCCGCCAGCGCGATACGCCCATCATCACGTTTGTCAACAAGATGGACCGGGAGGTGCGCGAGCCGTTGGACATCTTGGACGAGATTGAACGGGAGCTGGGCATGCCTTGCGTACCCATGACCTGGCCGGTCGGCCAAGGCAAGCTGTTTGGCGGCATCATCAACTTGCGCACCAAGGCCATGACGGTGTTTGAGAGCGGTAGCGAGCGCCGCCCACAAGACTTCGATACCGTGCCGCTGAACGATGCTTCCTCGTTAGAAAAGCGCTTCGGCCACGAATGGACTACCGCCATCGAGAGTATGGAACTGGCCACAGGGGCGTCGCCGACCTGGGACCATGCCGCCTTTTTGGCCGGCAAGCAAACGCCGGTGTTCTTTGGCTCCGGCGTGAATAACTTTGGCGTGATGGAAGTGCTGGACGCGCTGGTCGACCTGGCACCGAGCCCACAAAGCCGTACCAGCAGCACGCTGGTGAATCGCCAGCCAGTGATTAAAGAGGTGCAGCCCGAAGATGAAGCTTTCAGCGGCGTGGTCTTCAAGGTGCAGGCCAATATGGATGCCAACCACCGCGACCGCATTGCCTTTGTGCGCATGGCCTCGGGTAAATACACGCCCGGCATGAAGCTTAAAGTGATGCGCACCAGCAAAGAACTGCGCCCCACCAGCGTGGTCACCTTCATGAGCCAGCGCCGCGAGGCTGTAGAAGAGGCCTATGCGGGGGATATCGTGGGCTTTACCACCCACGGCGGCGTGCAACTCGGCGACACGATCACCGATGGGTCTGTCAATTTGATGTACACCGGCCTGCCCTTCTTCGCGCCTGAAATGTTCATGACCGTCGTACTGCGCAACCCGCTGCGCACCAAGCAATTACAACAAGGCTTGGCGCAGTTGGGCGAAGAAGGCGCCATCCAGGTTTTCAAACCCGAGATGGGCGGCAATATGCTTTTGGGTGCCGTGGGCCAGTTGCAGTTTGAAGTAGTGCAGCACCGCTTGAAAGGTGAGTACGACGCCGATATTCGACTGGAGGGCTGCCAGTACACCGGTGCCCGCTGGATTACAGCCGACACGCCGGCGGAGCTGCGCGAATTCATACACGCCTACCCCGGGCGTATGGCACGGGATGCGGCCAACACCTTGGCCTATTTGTGCACCAGCCCGTATGACGTGCGGCTGGCGCAAGAGCGTTTCCCCAAGATCCACTTTCACCCACTGCGCGAGCATGCAGGTTTGGCATTGCAAAGTGCTGGTTAAATCAAAAAAGATATTCTGTATGCGCCTAGATTTACGCACCACCACCCAATGGTTGTGTGGCAGCTTGTTGGCCCTTGTACTGACCGCATGCGGCGGCGGTGGCAGTGCGACAACTGCCCCTAACGTGGCATCGCCAGGACCTGCTGCTTCAGCCTTCCCAGCGTCATCTGCGCTGGCCAATATCTGTACCGCATCGGGCGAGCAGCGCTTTATCCGCTCGTACATGGATGAGGTCTACCTGTGGTACCGCGAAATACCGACCATCGATGCATCGCTTTACACCTCTTTGTCGAGCTATTTTTACGCGCTGCTGGTCGTTACACCGGACGCCAACAATCTACCAAAAGACCAGTTCAGCTTTTTGGTCGACACGGTGGACGCTGACGCGTTTTCTACTGGCGTCAATGTGGGCTATGGAGTGCAGTGGAAGCTTGATTCCATGGGGCGGCAGCGCGTGGCGGTCATTGCGGCTAACTCGCCAGCCGCCGACGCAGGTATGGCGCGGGGTGGCCAACTGGTGCAAATACTGGAACGCAATGTTCCTAGCTGGTACCCCAACAAGAGCGGAGCGTTCGCTCGGTTTTTATACCGCGATACGCCTTCCGCCGAGGCGCGTGAGATCAAATTGCTAGCCCGGACGGTGCAAGAAAATCCCGTACCGCTGGCCAGTACCGTAACCACACCTGGCGGCAAGAAGGCTGGCTACGTGTTGTTTAACGACCATTCAGAGGGCGCACAAGACAAATTGATCACGGCGGTGCGCGACCTGCAAAGCCAGGGCTTGCAAGAGCTGGTGCTTGACATGCGTTACAACTCGGGTGGCTATATCTATGTAGCGCAAACCTTGGCATCTATGGTGAGCGGCCCTGCCGCGACCGGGCGGGTTTTCGAGGCACTGCGCTACAACGACAAACGTAGCGCGAAATCAAACGCCAACACATTCGCGTTCAGCGCTGCTGTGGAATACCGGGAATCGGCCTATGCAGCGGGGTATGTATTGCCCAAGCTCAATCTACGGCGTGTATATATGCTCACATCAGACGATACCTGCTCTGCCAGTGAATCCGTGATTAACGGCCTGCGTGGCATCGATATCGACGTGGTATTGGTGGGCGCCACCACCTGCGGAAAACCCTTTGGATTCACGCGCAAAAACAACTGCAATCGCGCCTACTTCCCGATTGAATTTCAAGGCACGAACGCCAAAGGTTTTGGCGACTACAGTGCCGGCTTCGCACCCACCTGCAAGGCCAACGATGACCTTGACCACGCATTAGGGCAAGCGGCAGAGGGTCAACTGTCAAGCGCCCTGCAGCATATGGACACTGGCCAATGCGCTTCGGCACAGGCCCTCGGGTTTTTGCCCCAGGCCAGGAAAGCTCTTACCGGCGTATTGGCCAGCGACTCTCGCAGACCAGCACACGGACGCCTGCTTACGCCCACCCCTGCAGCACATTGACGGTGTTGACCCCGACGGCCTCCACTGCGTAGCCACCTTCAAAAATTAGCACCGTGGGGAGGCCCGTGTGGGCCAGGCGTTCGCCAATGCGTAGGTAGTCGTCGGTTTTGAGCCTAAAGCCAGAGATGGGGTCGCCCTCAAATGTATCCACGCCTAACGACACCACCAAAGCATCTGCGCCAAAGCGAGTAATGGCGGCCAACGCAGTATCCAACGCCAGCGACCAGGCTGCATAGTCGGTGCCCCGCGGGAGCGGCAAATTCATATTCGCACCCAGCCCTGCACCTACACCCTGCTCGTCGGCATACCCCAGGTAGAAAGGAAACTCGGTACGCGGGTCGCCGTGGATGCTGACGTACAACACGTCGGGTCTATCGTAAAAAATTGCCTGCGTGCCATTGCCGTGGTGGTAGTCGACATCCAAAACGGCGACCTTTGCTATGCCCACCTCACGACCCTGCAGGAGCAAATACTGGGCGGCGAGCGCGGCATTGTTGAGGAAACAGTAACCGCCAAAAAAATCCATGCCGGCATGGTGCCCCGGCGGACGGCTCAGCGCAAATGCAGCGCCATCACCATTGAGCACCGCTTGCGCGGCACTCAGTGCACAGTGCGCTCCTGCGCGCGCAGCGACCCAGGTTCCGCTGGTCAACGGGGTTCCAGCATCAGACGAATACAGCCCGGCTTTGGCAGCGAAGGTGTCTGGCTCGATGTCAGTCCGAAAAGTACGTGTCGGCCAAACAGAGGGCAATATGTCCAAGCCCGCATTGGCGGGGTCCAGCGCTATCCATTGGTCCCACGCGGAAGCTAAAAATTGGAGATAGCGCACGCTGTGGACTGTTGCCAGCGCGCTGTCGTCAAACCCATTCGGCGCGAGTACGGCACCTACAGGGCGGCGCAGTAGCTCTGTCAGCACGTGGTCGGCGCGTGCTGGTACCTCAAAGCACGGCACCATGGCGCCCCGGAACATTTCAACTTTGCCCTGGTGTTGAGCGTGAAGGTGGTTGTAAAAAGTTTTCATGGGTGGTTTTATACCAATTCCTGCCAAAACCGCAGTCCAAGGGCCACCGATGCCACCCACCATGCAGTGCATTTAAGACTGACACGCTGGGCTCGCGCGCGCTGTGTCTGGCGCTACTTGTGCGGATCGGATGCCCCACCACCCTTGAACGCCGGGCTCGAGTGATCGTTGGCTTGGCCTGGCAGGGGGGACGGAGCGTCGGCACCTTTGGGGACGTTGGGATCAGGCATTTTCGGCACGATGGGGTCGGGGGCTCTAGGCGCAGTCGTCATCGCTTGCGGTTTAGGTACTTCGGTCTTACTGCAACCGGTTGCCAACAGTATTGGAACGGTAGCGGCAACTATCCAACTGCACACATGTTTCATGCGACGCCTCCATAGGTTGTTGTTCGAGAACGGGGTGACGCACACGCGTATTGCTCAACGCCTGGCATCTTTCAATCCGCTCTAGCCTACGGCAACACCCGAACTAGGTATGTTCCGAAACGCACACAAGTCCGCAAACTGCGTGCACACGATCTGCGCGCCTACCAGCGCAGGGAGCCATCCACTCAGCCACGCTGGGTGGTGGTTGCAGGCCTGTCAAAGCGTCTGGCACGCTGTGCAAACACTGGGTCATTTCGACGCTGCGCTGGTGCCAGGTAGGCCTATGGCACGCGCGGTGGCCATCAAGGTTGTTGGCGTAACAGACCGAGTTTTTCGACAAGCGCCTTTTCCTTGGTAAATGTAGTTTGCGCAAATTTGAGATAAGTGGCGGGGTTCATGTACATCGGCACCATGTCATAACGGGCCAGCGCCGCCACGTAGGCCTCTTGCTCCATGGCCTGTTTGAAAGCATCGTGCAGGCGTTTCATGACGGCAGGCGGCGTGCTCTTGGGCGCACCAATGCCAAAGGGCGAGTTCTGCACAAGGTCGAGGCCCAACTCCTTGAGGGTGGGTGCATCTGGGAACTTGGACAGGCGCTGTGCCCCCCACGTGTTGAGTACACGCAGCTTGCCCGCCGCGACCTGCGGTGCAAAGCCTGTGGAATCAGCAGCAGCCATGATCTGGCCACCCAGAATGGCTTGCATCAAGTCGGCACTGCCCTTGTACGGTACATGCAAGAGCTCCAGTCCCAGCTTCTGCGCGATCAGCTCCATCGTCAGGTGCGGGCTGGTCAGCGTACCGGTAGATCCGTAAGTCAGCAAACCTGGATTGGCTTTGGCCCAAGCGACAAAGTGGGTCCAAGTGCGCAGCGCCGAATCTGCCGGCACCACCAGGCCAAAGGCATAGCCGGTGACGTTGAGCACGTAACTGATATCGGTCACCGGATCCCAATTGATTTTGGTGGTGTAGGGCAGGCGAAACACGCCAAGCGGAATCTGCGCCAAGGTGTAGCCGTCAGGCTGGGATGTTTGTAGCTGCTGTGCGGGCAGGGTGCCGCCGGCGCCTGGCTTGTTTTCCACCACCACCGGCTGGCCCAGTATCTTGCCCGCGGCATCGGCCAGCACACGCATGGTGATGTCCGTGGGGCCACCTGCCGGAAACGCAATCATCAATTTGATGGGTTTGACCGGAAAGACCTGCGCATGGGCATCCAGCAGAGGCGCGACAAGCGTGGTGGCTGCAAGTTGTACCAAGTGACGACGATGCATGGATGACTCCTAGTGGTGGTGTGTTGGCGAATTAGGCCGGGCTTTCGGGAAGCTTGCCATGCGGATAACCCGAATCCAGTGCGGAAGGTCGCTATGGCGACAAGTTTCGATAACTGGGCAGGCAGTCGAACACCATGGCGCCCTGTAAATATTTCGTGAAATAGTGCCCCGCCCCGCACAAAATATGCCCATGGCGCTACTATTTTCATAGCAAGTAGCGCCAGAGCATCTGTCAGCGCGCTAACACCGCTTGTAGCGCCTTACCCGTGTGCGTACCCAGCTTCACCACCGCCTCGGGCTGGGCCGCAGCCACCACCTGCCCACCACCGTTACCACCATCCGGCCCCAGGTCGATGACCCAATCCGCTTCGGCAATCACGTCCAGATCGTGCTCGATGACCACCACGCTGTGGCCACCATTCACCAGGCGGTGCAGCACGTGGATGAGCTTTTCCACATCGGCCATGTGCAGGCCCACGGTAGGCTCATCCAGTACATACAGCGTGTGTGGCACCTTGTTGCCGCGCTTGGTGATGTCGTCGCGTACCTTGCTCAGCTCGGTCACCAGTTTGATGCGCTGCGCCTCACCGCCACTCAAAGTGGGCGACGGTTGACCCAGCGTCAGGTAACCCAGACCCACGTCTTTGAGCAACTGCAGCGGGTGCGCAATGATGGGCATGGCAGCAAAAAACTCCACCGCCTCGTCCACCTCCATCTGCAGCACGTCACCAATGTTTTTACCGCGCCAGGTCACGGCTTGTGTCTCGGGGTTGAAGCGCGCACCTTTGCAGGTTTCGCACAGCACTTTCACGTCGGGCAAAAAGCTCATGCCGATGGTGCGAATGCCCTGCCCTTCGCAACCAGGGCAACGACCCTCGCCAGTGTTGAAGCTAAAGCGGTTGGACGCATAACCGCGCGCCTTGGCTTCTAGCGTGTCGGCAAAGAGTTTGCGGATGGTGTCCCAAAAGCCGATGTAGGTGGCGGGGCAACTGCGCGGCGTCTTGCCAATGGGGGTTTGGTCCACTTCGAGCACGCGGTCGATGGTCTCAAAACCCTCTACGCCGTCACAGCCGGTCCAAGCGATTTGTTCGCCCGCATCGATTGCGTCGCGTCCCGCTTTGGTGCTGCGCTTTTGCACGGCGACGTGCACGTTAGTCAGGAGTACATCGCGCGCCAAAGTTGACTTGCCCGAGCCGGATACGCCGGTGATGGCGACCAGGCGCTTCAGGGGTACGTGGGCCGTGACGTTTTGGAGGTTGTGAAGGTTTGCGCCCTTGACGGTGAGCCAGTCGATTTTTGGCATCTCGGCTTTGTCAGACATCGCTGTGCCCGCAGCGGAAGCCCCTGGGGCAGGCTCCTCGTCGCGTAGCTCAATTTCGTCACCCGCCCTTGGGCTACCCGCTGCTGCGACGGAGAGTTGTTCGGCTCGACGATTGGCAAGCGCAGCGTATTCGGCAGCTACGCGGCTGCGGTCGGCCAGCTCAGCATTCGCCGCAGCACTGCCCAACACCCGCGCCGCCTCTACCGCAGCCTTCTGGGCTTTAGCCGACAACTTCTTAGGCTTAGCCCCACCAGCACCCGCCGAGGAGGCCGGTGTGCCGGGGGCCGATTTCGAGCCAGCGAAGCGGGCGGCTGAGGCCCCGGACATACCGGCATCCTCCGCAGCGCGCGCCAAATCATTGGCCAACGACTCCGCATAAGTAACAACAGCACGCCGCAAAGCCAAAGGATGCTTCATCGCATGCAACAAATATCGCCCGGTCTGCGATTCAGATGCCGCCTGCACATCCGCCACCGAACCCTGCGCCACCAACCGGCCACCCCGCTTACCAGCGCTGGGCCCAATGTCAATAATGTGGTCCGCCGCGCGAATGGTTTCCTCGTCGTGCTCCACCACCACCAGCGTGTTGCCCTTGTCACTCAAGCTCTGCAAGGCCCCCAACAAAATCTTGTTGTCCCGCGCATGCAAGCCTATGGTGGGCTCGTCCAGCACATAGCACACGCCCTGCAAATTGCTACCCAACTGCGCCGCCAAACGGATGCGCTGCGCCTCGCCGCCACTGAGCGTGGGCGCGCCCCGGTCCAGCGTCAGATAGCCCAGCCCCACCTCTTCTAAAAACTCCAGGCGGCTCTTGATCTCTGGAATCAGGTCGCGCGCAATCTCGTTTTCACGTTGGCTCAAACGGCCCAGTGCTTGCAAGGTTTCAACCCATTTGCGAATGTCCGTCACGCTCAAACGCGCCAGCGCGGTGATAGCGATGCCGTCTACCGCCGCCGTAGCATCCACCGCGCCCCTGGCCTCGCCCGCCAATTGGAAGCCAAAGCGCACGGCGCGCGCAGTGGCGTTCAGGCGCATGCCTTGGCAGGTCGGGCAAGCCGCATCCACCAGGTCTTCCACATCCGCTTCCGCAAAGGTCTGCTCGCGGCCCTTGTTGTCGTCGTCCTTCACCGAATCGTCAAACACCTTGCGCTGCTCTTTGGTCAGCGCCACCCCGGTACCCACACAGTCAGGGCACCAGCCGTGCTTGCTGTTGTAGCTAAACAAACGTGGATCCAGCTCGGCATACGAGGTGGAGCACACGGGGCAAGCACGTTTGGTGGAGAACACCTGCAGCTTGCCGATGCCTGCAGCCGCCGTACCGGTCTGCATGGCCTCACGCAGGCCATCAATCTCGCTCAGCACATAGACCAAGCCCTTGCCGTGCGTCAGCGCATCGGCCAGCGCCTTGCGCAGTGCGGCTTCGTTGGCGGGCGTCACATCCAAGCTGGCAACGGGCAACTCGATGTTGTGCTCCTTAAAGCGGTCAATACGCGGAAAGCCCGTGGTCGGCAAAAAGTTGCCATCCACCCGCAAGTGCGTGTAGCCGCGCGGTCGCGCCCAATCCGCCAGCTCGGTGTAGACACCCTTGCGGCCCTGCACCAGCGGCGCCAACAGCCCAATGTGTTGGCCACGGTAGTTTTTCAGCAATTGCGCCGCAATACTGTCGGCCGACTGCGGCTCCACCGCCGCGCCGTCTTTGGTGCAGTGCTGGGTGCCCAGCTTCACATACAGCAACCGCAGAAAGTGCCACACCTCGGTGGTGGTACCCACCGTGGACTTGCGCCCGCCCCGCGACAGCCGCTGTTCAATCGCCACCGTCGGCGGGATGCCATACACCGCATCCACCTCGGGCCGCCCTGCGGGTTGCACGATAGAACGCGCATAAGCATTCAGCGATTCCAAATAACGCCGCTGCCCTTCGTTGAACAAAATGTCAAACGCCAAGGTCGATTTACCTGAGCCAGACACGCCGGTCACAACACTGAACTTGCCCCGCGGAATATCCACTGACAGAGACTTCAGGTTGTGCTCCTTGGCATTGACGATACGAATGGAGTTCGATGCTTCTGAAATCTTGGCGAGCCCACCACCCGCGGAGGATGGGGATACGCCCGGGGCCGATTTCGAGCCAGCGAAGCTTGCGTATGAGGCTTCGGGCGTATCCCCATCCGCAGCAGCGCGCACTAAATACTTAGCAGAGGGCTCCGCCACCTCATGCACCACCCCCATAGCCGCCGCGTAGTCCCGCAGTGCCTTTCCGGTATGCGATGTGGAATGCAACATGACATCCTCGGGCGTACCAAAGGCAACCACATCACCCCCCGCATCACCCCCCTCAGGCCCCAAATCAATCAACCAATCCGACGCCCGAATCACATCCAAGTTGTGCTCAATCACGACCAGCGAATGCCCCGCATCCAGCAGCTTGCGCAGCGCGCGCATCAGCTTGGCAATATCGTCAAAATGCAGCCCCGTAGTCGGCTCGTCCAGCATGAAGAGCGCACCCTTCTTGCCTAAAAACTGCCGGCTCGCACTCACGCCCTTGGCCGCTTCCGCCAAGAACCCGGCTAGCTTCAAGCGCTGCGCCTCGCCGCCCGACAGCGTGGGCACGGGCTGGCCCAGCTTCACGTACTCCAGCCCCACATCCACAATGGGCTGTAGCACGCGGATCACATCGCGGTCAGCGCTGAACAGATCAGCCGCTTCGCTGACCGTCAGGGCCAACACATTGGCCACATTCACATGGCGCCCCTTGCGCTCAATCGTCACTTCCAAGATCTCAGGCCGATAGCGTTTTCCGTCGCAGTCGGGGCAGCGCAAGTACACGTCGCTCAAAAATTGCATCTCAACATGCTCAAAGCCCGAACCACCGCAGGTGGGGCAACGCCCATCGCCGCTGTTGAAACTGAACTTGCTAGCTGTGTAGCTGCGCTCCTTGGACAAGGCCGCCCCAGCAAACAACTCACGGATGGAATCCCACGCGCCCACATAACTCACGGGGTTGGAGCGGGCGGTTTTGCCAATGGGTGATTGGTCAACAAACACCACTTCGCTTAAGTAATCCGCACCCAGAAGGCGCGCGTGCGCACCGGGCGTTTCGGTGGACTTGCCAAAGTGGCGCAACAGCGCGGGGGCCAGCACATCTTGAATCAGCGTGGACTTACCCGAGCCCGACACGCCGGTGACACACACCAGGCGCTGCAGCGGAATCTCCACCGTCACGTCTTTCAGGTTGTGCTCGGTCGCGCCCTCCAAAATCAGACGTGGCGTATTGGCAGCCACCATGCGCTTGAAGCCCATGCCCACCTGTTTGCGGCCGCCTAGGTAGGCGCCGGTCATGGTGTCTGCGCTCTTGAGCGCTTCGGTACTGCCGTCAAACACAATCTGACCGCCCTTTTCACCCGGGCCGGGGCCCATGTCGATCATGCGGTCGGCGGCCAGCATGACCGCCGGGTCGTGCTCCACCACCACCAGCGTATTGCCCGCATCGCGCAGGCGTTGCATGGCCACAATGATGCGGTGCATGTCGCGTGGGTGCAGGCCGATACTGGGCTCGTCCAACACAAACAAGGTGTTGACCAATGAGGTGCCGAGGGCCGTGGTCAGGTTGATACGCTGCACTTCACCACCACTCAAGGTGCGGCTTTGGCGGTCCAGGGTGAGGTAGCCAATGCCGACATCACACAGGTATTTGAGCCGGGTGCCGACTTCTTCGAACAGAAGCTTCAAGGTCTTGGCTTCTGCCTCGGAGGCAGTGGGGGCATTTCTCTCCGTGGGCGCCGAAGGCAGGGGAGCGCCAGATGCCTCACGCATTTGCTGCGCAACTGCAATATCGTCACCCGGCGCTCCCCTGCCTTCGGCTTCGCCGGCTGGGGCAGGAACCCCACAAGACTTCGTACTCGGCGCGATATCTTGCGAACGCGGAGCGGAGCCCGCACGGTCCAACTGCAACTGCAGCGAATCAAAGAAGCGCTTCAACTTGTCCAGCGACATCAGCATCATGTCGTGCAAACACAGCCCTGGCAGAGCCTCCAGTTGCGCACGCGACCATTTCACACCCTGCGGCATGAACCGCTTAGCCGGCGGTAGCACGGCATCCGCCTGCGCCTTAGTGCCAATGCGCCACAACAAGCTCTCGGTCTTCAGGCGCGCACCGCCACAGGTGCCACAGGGCGTGTAACTGCGGTACTTGGACAACAGCACCCGGATGTGCATCTTGTAAGCCTTGCTCTCCAGGTACTCAAAGAAGCGGTCCACACCAAACCAATGCTGGCTCCACTTACCGTTCCAATGCGGTGAGCCTTTGTAGACCCAGTTCTTTTGCTCTTCGGTCAGCTTGTACCAAGGCGTGTCCCGCGGAATACCCGCCGCTTCGGCGTGGCGCATCAGGTCGTCCTGGCACTCTTGCCAGGCCGGCGTCTGCATGGGCTTGACCGCACCGGCACGCAATGTGAGCTTGTCATTGGGGATGACCAGGCCATAGTCCACACCTACCACGCGCCCAAAGCCACGGCAGGCCTCGCACGCACCCACCGCCGAGTTGAAGCTGAACATCGAGGCAATCGGGTCGGTGTAACGCAAATCGCTTTGCGGACAATGCAGCCCCGTGGAGAAGCGCCACAACATCGGCTCAGCATTTGCTACTGTATTGATAGCTACATCATCAATGTTTACACCGGCTAGAGCCTCATGGAGCACATAAACGTTCAATCGACCGCTACCGCGCTTCAACGCGACCTCAATCGCCTCCAGCACGCGGGCTTTCTCGACGCCGTCGATGCGGAAGCGGTCCGCCACCACATCCAGTACTTTCACGGCCCCAACGCTTGCCGCTTCGCGTGCTGCGCTGCCGCCCTTGGGGGCCTTGGCCCCTTGGGGCAGCCCGGCGGGGCTGGCTGCGCGCGTCTCCTCGCGCTCGGCCTGTACCCGCGTGAAGCCACTGGCGCTGAGCCACTGCGTGACCTCTTCTTGTGTGGTGCTGGCAGGTAGCTCTACCGGAAAGGTCAATACCAAGCGCGGATTGCCACTGGCGGCGGCGCGGCGCACCAGCTCGGCGTAAATGGTGTCCGGGGTGTCGTGCTGCACGGCCAGCGCCGTGTCTTTGTCAAACAGGCTGCCTGCGCGGGAGAAAAGCAACTTCAGGTGGTCGTTGAGCTCTGTCATCGTGCCCACCGTAGACCGGCTGGAACGCACCGGGTTGGTTTGGTCAATGGCGATAGCGGGCGGCACACCCTCCACCTTGTCCACCGCCGGCTTGTCCATGCGGTCCAAAAATTGGCGGGCGTAGGCGCTAAAGGTCTCGACATAACGACGCTGCCCCTCGGCGTACAGGGTGTCAAACACCAGGCTGGACTTGCCCGAGCCGCTGGGGCCAGTCACCACGGTCAATTCGCCGGTGCGAATGTCGAGGTCAAGGTTCTTGAGATTGTGCTGTCGCGCCCCGCGAATGCGGATGGTGCCCTGGGACATAGGTAGGTGCTCGCTGGAGTAGGAGCAACATTCTAGGGAGGTTTCAACGCTGCGCTGCGCCCAAGGGAAATACCCTCCGGTTGCTCCAGCGCGGCGCGGCGCGCGGCGACCATATTGTTTGGTAAGCCGCCCTTCAGTCGAACTGCGCCCTCACACGGTGGGGCGGCTGCCCGCACCAAGATCAGCGAGCCTCCTGCACTTACCCTTTAAGGGCTCGCTCCAGCTCTCGCGCCGCTTGCGTGCCGACCGCTTTTTGGATTTTGGGAAATAGCGCATGTAGCGCGTCCAAACCAGCTGCCGACTCAACCGACAGGTTCAGCATAAAACCACGCAAACCGAGTTTTGCCGTCAACTGGGTGGCCAAGGGCTTGGCCAATTGGTAACGATCTTGATCGGATAAATTCAGCGGTGCCGGCTGCGCCGCCGATGCAACATCCGGCGTGGCAACCGTTTGCACCGGCAACATGGGTATTGGCTCCAGCGGGGACGGCACAGTCATGGACAGTGGTGCCGGCGCGGACACATCGGCATCCGTAAAAATAGCCGACAGAAAGCCCTGCTCAAAGAGGTAGTCGAGGTCGTCGTGGGTGACCCCTAAACCGGCCGTGGCCGCCAAAATCTGCGCAGGGCTCTTTTTACCATCCACCAAGATAAAGGCAGACCGCTGGCGGCTCGATAGGCGTGGCGAGCGCTCCTTGAACGCCGCTTGGCCCGCTTCAGTTTTGATGAGTAACATGGCCCTATTTTACGGCCATGCCACCATGAACAACGAAAAGTTTACTGGGCTGCGCTGGCGGGTGCCGAAGCACCGGATGCCTTGGGAGCTACCGCTGGTGCGTCTGTATGGATCGGTTCGCCGTGCTTCTCGCCACCCATGTCGATGTCACCACCCTTGCTCAAAATAAACAGCGCCAAGCCCGCAAATACCAAGAATCCCACTGCAATCTTCCACATGCCTCTTCTCCCAAAAAAAAGGCTCTCCTGAGAGAGCCATTCAAATCCCCAACCCACTTGGGCCGGGGTACTTATCCATGCTGTCTGATGGATCAATCGTTGGCGTAAATGTCAACGTCTTTGGTTTCCTTGATGAACAGCATACCGATGACAAAAGTCATACCGGCAATGATGATCGGGTACCACAAGCCGTTGTACATATTGCCGGTTTGCGCCACGATAGCGAACGCTGTGGTGGGCAGCAAGCCGCCAAACCAGCCGTTACCGATGTGGTAGGGCAAACTCATCGAAGTGTAGCGAATGCGGGTGGGGAACATCTCCACCAGCATGGCTGCAATCGGGCCGTACACCATCGTCACCAAAAGTACCAAGTAAGTCAGGATGGCCACCACGGTCACCTTGTCAAACTTGGCCATATCGGCCTTGGCTGGGTAGCCAGCTGCCTTGAGTGCTGCCGCCAGATTGGCACCGAACAGGGTGGTGCCCGCAATTTTTTCATTGCCCAGGTCAGCCACAGATTTCTTCGCGGCTTCTACTGCCTTGGGGTCCACGGGTACCGCAGCAGACACTTCCGCCAGCTTGGCCTCAGCCTTGACTTTGGCAGCCGCAATCTCTTCAGGCGCGTACTTCACCAGAACGACTGTCTCGCCAACCTTCACCACCGCAGGCGTGCCTGCAGGCGCTTCGATGTTGTCGTAGCTTACCGATGCACTTGCCAAACGCTGCTTGGCAATGTCGCAGGACGAAGTGAACTTCACGGTGCCCGTTGGGTTGAACTGGAATGAGCACTCTTTCGGGTCGGCAGTGATCGTCACTTTGTTCGCAGCTTGCGCGGCAGCCAGATCAGGGTTGGCAGCTTTGGTCAGCGCCTTGAAGACCGGAAAGTACGTCACTACGGCCAGCAAACAACCCGCCATGATGATCGGCTTGCGGCCAATCTTGTCAGACCAGGCGCCAAAGACCACGAAAAACGGAGTGCCAATGATCAGCGAAATTGCCACCATGATGTTGGCGGTTGCGCCATCAACTTTGAGTGTCTGCGTCAGAAAAAACAACGCATAAAACTGACCCGAGTACCACACCACCGCTTGACCGGCCACCAGACCGAACAAGGCCAAAATGACGATCTTCAGGTTCTTCCACTCGCCGAAAGACTCGGACAATGGTGCCTTGGAGGTTTTGCCCTCAGCCTTCATTTTGGTGAAGGCGGGTGATTCGTTCATGCTCAAGCGGATGTACACCGACACGGCCAACAGCAACACCGAGACGATGAACGGAACACGCCAGCCCCAATCGGCGAACGCGGCCTCGCCAATGATGGTGCGGGTACCCAAAATCACCATCAAACTCAAGAACAGACCCAAGGTCGCGGTCGTCTGGATCCATGCGGTGTAGGCACCACGCTTGCCTTGTGGCGCGTGTTCGGCCACATAAGTGGCGGCACCACCGTACTCGCCGCCCAGTGCCAAGCCCTGCAGCAGGCGCATGACAATCAGGAGCACCGGAGCCGCGACGCCAATAGTGGCGTAGTTGGGCAGGATACCCACAATAAATGTAGACACGCCCATCAGCACAATGGTCACCAAGAAGGTGTACTTGCGGCCGATCATGTCACCCAGGCGGCCAAAGAAAAGGGCACCAAAAGGACGCACGATGAAGCCGGCGGCAAACGCCAACAGGGCAAAAATGAAGGCCGAGCCTTCATCCAGTCCACTGAAAAATTGCTTGGCGATGATGGCTGCCAAAGAACCGTAGAGGTAGAAGTCGTACCACTCAAAAACGGTGCCGAGTGAGGAAGCGAAGATGACTTTCTTCTCTTCCGCAGACATCGGCCGTGGGGCTGCTGCTGTTGCCATTGTGTGTCTCCAAATTATTGCGGCCCCCGACATGGGAGCTTGCCGTATTCTTGGAGCATGCACTGACCCTGCTCTGACGCGAAACCAACGCTGGCTTGCGTGAAACTGACTGCCCTCTGACAGATTAAGGTCTAACCCTTAAGCGCCATTTCATAATGTGGTATGTCACTTCCGGCCGGCGGGAATACCCGACGCTACATCGGCAACGCCGTTCCAACGCGCGTCAGAAAACCAGACGTCACCATCCAGGTAGTTTCGCAACATTGGCAGACTGTCCAGGCCCCAAAACACCTTGCCATCCACCTCGATGGCCGGCACACCGAACACGCCGCAGGCAATGGCGGCGTCGGTGTTGGCCTTCAGCTGTGTTTTCACGCTCTCATCACTTGCCGAGCGCACCGGTGCCAGTTGGGCTGCCACATCCGCCATGCGTGTTGCATCGTTGACGCTGGCGCCGCCCTCCCACACATGGCGAAACAAGGTCTCGCACACATAGCGGTTGGGGTCGCCCTGAGCTGACTTGGCAATGGCCAGTCGCAACAGGCCCAAAGGGTTAAAGGGGTGTTCTGCCGGCATCTCCAGTGCCAGTCCCTTCTGGTGCGCCAACCATTGCACCTGGCGGTAAACCCAATCTCGCTTGGGGGGCACTTCCGCGGGGCCCAGCATGGCGTTATGTTTCAGCAAGCCACCCAAAAAGACCGGTCGATACGTGACGGTGTAGCTCAGTCCCATCAACACTTCGGGCAAGTCATGGAACGCCAGGTAAGCGTAGGGGGAGATGAAATCCAAATAGAAGGTAAGGTGCTTCATAGTCGGCCTTTATGTGCATGCGGCGGGATGGGTCTCGTGCAGGCGCTGATGAATAAGCGCCCAGATCTGCTTTTTAGCGACATCGTCACTGGAGCTCCAAACCCGAATTTCATCGATGGTGCGAAAGCACCCCTCACACAATCCGCTGCCGGTGTCCATATTGCAAATAGACACGCAAGGGCTGGGTACGTTGTCGACCGCCACCGACACAGCCCGCGCGCGCGTTGCCAGCGTTTGGATAGCATGCTGACGCACCAGAGCGTCCAGCGCGTTGTCCTGTGCCGGGGCTTCGGTCACATCTGCCACCGGCGCACCGGTGAGCTGTACCAAATGCTGGGGATGCAGCTTGAACACGCCCTGCGGATGTCCAGCTGCGGCCCACACTTCGTCAAAACGGAACAGGTCTTGGTCGATCAGCGTGACGCCTGGCATGGCGTGGGCCACCGGGCTCACGCCGCCAATGGAGAACCCCGTGCGCTCTTTCACAAACGCAGCGTTCGCACGCGCGAGCGGCCCCACCACGGCTGCGACCTTGGCCTCATCGACCCGCCGGTCGCCCGAGGTGATGACCAGCACGGCCACGCCGTCCTCAATGCGTTTGAAAATGATACTTTTGGCAATCTGGCCCACCGCCACGCCCAGCGCATCGGCCGCCTGCTGGGCGGTGCGCGCGGCACTGTCCAGCATCACAGGGGGATACGGGTGATTTTGTTCAAGTAACGCAGCGGCAACGCGCTTTACGCCGTCAGGTAGTTCAGTCAATTCAGCTCCACACATACGGTTGACGGACCTCAGCCCACGCGCTTGGCAAGCAGCGCATTGGCCGCGCGCGAATGGGGCTTGCGGCCCAAAAAATCACTGATGAATAGGCCGGCGTCGATCAGCTTGTCCAAGTCAATGCCGGTCTCGATGCCCATGCCCTGCAACAGGTAGACCACATCCTCGGTTGCCACATTGCCGGTGGCACCCTTGGCATATGGACAGCCGCCCAATCCCGCGACGGATGTGTCAAAGTTCCATATACCCATTTGCAGGCTGGCCAGCGTGTTGGCCAATGCCATGCCATAGGTGTCGTGAAAATGTCCACTGACCTGGTCCAGGGTGTAGTGCTGCAAGGCCGCATCCAACGCGCGCTGCACTTTCAACGGTGTGCCTACGCCAATCGTATCGGCCACGCCCACATGCTGCACACCAATAGCACGCATCAGTTGGGCTACCAGCGCCACACGCTGTGGGGCAATATCACCTTCGTAAGGACAGCCCACGGCGCATGAAATAGCGCCGCGCACGGTTATCCCGGCCAGCACCGCCGCCTCCACTACGGGACGAAAACGTTCAATGCTTTCGGCAATCGAGCAGTTAATATTCTTCTGGCTAAAAGCCTCGCTGGCTGCCCCAAACACCACAATCTCGTCGGGGCGCGACAGTACTGCGGCTTCATACCCTTGCAAATTGGGCGTCAGCACCGAATAACGCACGCCCTGCATGCGCGCGATGCCGGCCATGACCTGCGCGTTGTCCGCCATTTGCGGCACCCACTTGGGTGACACAAAGCTGGTGACTTCAATCTCGCTCAGGCCAGCATCTTGCAGGCGGTGCACCAGTGCCACCTTGACGGCGGCGGGGACTGGCTGCTTTTCGTTTTGAAGCCCATCGCGCGGCCCCACATCAACGAGGCGGACTTTGGCAGGGATACCCATGTAAATTCTCCGATCTTGAAAATTACGGATGGCAGCAGTCAGCGCACAGTAACCGTGCACTGGACAGCAAAAAAAACCAACCGAGCGGGCCTAGCCAACTGCGCAGGGAATGGTGTGTCATGGTCGCTATTTTCACCTCGGACGCAAGCACGGCTCGCAGGCTTCACTCAGTATCCACGCGCAGGGTCCACCACGCCGACCACTGTGTCGCCGTGCTGAAAAGCCACCAACTTGTTTGCAATCTGCGCAATACTTTCACTGCGCAGCGTACGGGCCGACGTATGCGGCGTTACCACGATGCGGGGGTGTTTCCAAAACGGGTGCTCTGCCGGCAGCGGCTCAACGCGAAATACGTCCAGCGTCGCGCCAGCCAGGTGGCCGCTCTGCAGCAGCGCAAGCAAATCATCGTCTACCAGGTGGGCGCCGCGCGCCACGTTGATGACATAGCCGCCGGGCTGCAGTTGCGACAAGGTGTCGCGGTTCATGATGTCACGCGTGTCAGGGGTGAGCGGCAGCAGGCAGACCAGAACGCGGCTGGCGGCCAGAAAGTCACCAAAACCCAGTGCCCCTGAGAAGCACTGCACACCATCCATGACCTTGGGTGAACGGCTCCAGCCTTGGACTGGGAATTCAAACTGTGCCAACGCGCGGGCTACGCGTTCGCCCAACACGCCCAGCCCCATGACGCCCACCGGAAAATCAGCGCGTGCACGCGGCTTGCGAAACGACCATTTGCCCAGCCGAGTATCGGCCTCATAGGCATCCAATTCCCGAAAATGGCGGATCACGGCATGGCACACATACTCCGCCATCTGCACCGACATACCGGCATCGTCCAGCCGCACGATCTGCGCCTGGGCTGGCAAGCGAAGTCTGAGCAGCGCATCCACCCCGGCGCCGATATTGAACACCGCCTTGAGCTGCGGTTGCTCGTCAAAAAACTGCTGGGGTGGTGCCCATACCACGGCGAAGTCAGCGGCCGGAGCGCCAGCAAACCACGGTGTGACCTCGGCACCTGGTAGCGCTGCGCGCAGGCCTTGCAGCCAGGGCTCAGTGGCCGTGTCGGTACAGCAAAGGGTGATGCGTGGGGAGAGCATGGCTTCAGGGGCTCGGTAAGGTGTCAGGCTGCGAGTTCGAGTTTCAGCAGCTCTGCGCCCTCCGTCACCTGATCACCGGGCGCAAACAGTAGCTCGACCACGGTGCCATCGGCCGGGGCGGCAATGGTGTGCTCCATCTTCATGGCTTCCATCACCGCCAAGGCCTGGCCCTTGGTCACCCGATCGCCCGCCTTCACAGCGAAGGACACCACCTTGCCGGGCATGGGTGCGGTCAGGCGGCCGCCCTCTTGCTGCGCATCCCCAGCATGGGCGAGCGCGTCAATTGCTATTATTTGTATAGCGCCTTTATCAGTAAATACGTGGGCCAGAGCACTATTTAGGTATAAAAATGCCTCGGTACGCTGCCCGCCAAGCTGAATATCCAATCCGGCCCCGCGCGCGCCCCACTGCAGGGGCCAGGACTGCCCGTCCACGTTCAGCTGCAGGTCCTGTCCGCGCCTGGAGCTGACTTGGGCGGTGTGTGCTGCGCCTGCGTATTCGATGGCAAAACTGCGCACCTGCAAGCCATGCGATTTCCAGCCATCGCGCTGCGCCCACGGGTCTTGCCAGCCGTGGGCGTCTTTGCGCGCGGCCAGGGTCTGCTCGGCCTGCAGGGTGTGCGCCACCAGGGCGGCGGTGGCCAGTGGCAGGCCCACTTTGTCTTGGTTAAACAGCGCTGCGGCTTCACGCGGAATCAGTGCGGTGTCCAACTGTGCCCGGGCAAACGACGCGCTGGTGATCACGTGGCGCAAAAACTGCACATTGGTCGCCAGCCCCACGATGTGGGTTTGCGCCAAGGCCTTGTCCATGCGCGCCAAAGCCTCAGCGCGCGTAGCCCCGTGCACGATGAGTTTCGCCACCATGGAGTCGTAAAACGGGCTGATGGTGTCGCCCTGGCGCACGCCCGAGTCCACGCGCGTGCCCTGCGGCGCGCGCTCAAAACTCAAATGCTTGGGTAAGCCGTAGACATGCAACGTACCGGTGGCGGGCAAGAAGTTGTTGTCCGGGTTCTCGGCGCAGATGCGTGCCTCGATGGCATGGCCCTGAATCTGCAACTGGTCTTGGCGCAGCGGCAGCGGCTCGCCACTGGCCACGCGCAATTGCCATTCCACCAGGTCCAAGCCGGTGATGGCCTCGGTAACCGGGTGCTCGACCTGCAAGCGCGTATTCATCTCCATGAAGTAGAACTTCATCTGCTCAGGGTGTTCGTAACCGCCGGGCTGCTCGACGATGAATTCCACGGTACCCGCACCCACATAGTTCACGGCACGTGCAGCCTCTACCGCCGCTGCGCCCATGCGCGCGCGCAGCTCGGGCGTCATGCCCGGTGCGGGGGCTTCTTCCAGCACCTTCTGGTGGCGGCGCTGCACCGAGCAATCACGCTCAAACAGGTAAACGTAATTGCCCTGCGTATCGCCAAACACCTGAATCTCGATATGGCGCGGGCGCTGCACATACTTTTCTACCAGCACGGCGTCATCGCCAAAGCTGTTGATGGCTTCGCGCTTGCAGCTGGCCAGGGCCGCAGCAAAGTCCTCGGCCTTGTCCACCGCACGCATGCCTTTGCCCCCGCCGCCCGCGCTGGCCTTGATGAGCACCGGGTAGCCCATGCGGTCCGCCTCGCGCTGCAACAGCGACGGGTCTTGGTCCTTGCCGTGGTAGCCAGGCACCAAGGGAACGCCCGCCTTTTCCATCAGTTGTTTTGACTCGGCCTTCAAGCCCATGGCTTGGATGGCCGAGGCGGGCGGGCCAATGAACACCAAACCCACTTTGGCACAGGCCCGGGCGAACTCTTCGTTCTCACTCAAAAAACCATAGCCCGGGTGAATGGCCTGGGCGCCTGTGGCTTGCGCCGCCGCAATGATCTTCTCCCAGCGCAAGTAGCTGTCTTTGGGCGCACTGCCGCCAATATGCACCGCCTCGTCACACGCCGTTACATGCTTGGCATGCGCGTCGGCATCGGAATACACAGCGACGGTTTTAATGGCCAAGCGCGCGCAAGTGGCGGCAACGCGGCAGGCAATTTCGCCGCGATTGGCAATCAGAATTTTGTTAAACATGGGGTGTCTCCCGAAGCATTTGGGCGCTGAGCGCGCTGGTGATAGGCGCGAGTGCCTGCGTCAAATACGCAGCCACAGCGGCAGGTGTGGGATCGGACAGACGGGGCACATGGCCCCAGCATGGCGCGTGCAGGCCCGCAGTAAGGGCGGCCAGGTTTTCTTCCATATGGGGCATAGCGGCATCCACCGTGTTCGCCACCCATCCTGCCAATGACAGGCCGCGTGCCCGCACTGCCTCAGCGGTCAGCAGGGCGTGATTGATACAGCCCAGGCGCAAGCCCACCACCAGCACCACCGGCAGGCCCACATCAACGGCCAAATGAGCAGTATCCCAGCCGTCAATCAAAGGCACGCAAAAGCCGCCGACGCCCTCGACAAACAGGATCTCGCTGCGCGCGCCCAGGTGCGCAATAGCTTGCAGGATGTCGGCCCGATCTATCGTTACGCCCTCGAGTTGGGCAGCAATGTGCGGCGCGCAAGGCGTGCGCATTTGCAGTGGGCCGACCTCGGCAGCCGTCAAGTCCATGCCCGAGGCGGCACGCAGGCGCAGCACATCTTCATTGACCCAACGTCCATCGACGAAGTCTTGTCCCGCCGCCAGCGGCTTGATGGCCGCCGCGCGCAAGCCCATTTGTGTGGCCAGGTGCGTCAGCCCTGCCGTAATGGCAGTCTTGCCGATTTCGGTATCGGTGCCGGTGATGAAAAAACCGCGTGTCATACCAACTCTTTCGCAATACTTTGTAGGGCATCCAGCAGCCGCTCTACGTCTGCAGGGGTGTGGCTGGCACACAGGGTGATCCGCAAGCGCGCTGTGCCAGCCGGCACCGTAGGCGGACGGATGGCGGGCACGCGAATACCCACCGCCTCCAGCCGCTGGGCCAAGGCCAGGGCCGCAGCGTTATCGCCAATGATCAAAGGCTGGATGGGCGTATCCGACGCACACAGCGACCACGTGCAAGCGGGGTGGTCCGCAAGTACGCGCGCCATGCCCGTGCGCCATTGCGATTGCAGTACCTGTAAATGGGTGCGGCGTTGTGCGCCCTCGTCGCCGCCCATCAGCGCCAGGCTGGCCAGCAAGGCATGCGCCACAGCGGGTGGCGATGCGGTGGTGTAAATGTAGGGCCGCGCCGCCTGAATCAGGTACTTCACGATGGTCGGGTGCGCGGCCACAAAGGCACCCGCCACACCCGCCGCCTTGCCCAGCGTGCCCACCACAATAAGCCGCTCGCTGCACAGCCCGAAGTGCGCCAGCGTGCCCGCGCCCTGCGGCCCCAACACGCCAAAACCATGCGCATCATCGACCACCAGCCAAGCGTCGTAGCGCTCGGCCAGGGCTAGCAATGCGGGCAAGGGAGCCAGTACGCCGTCCATGCTGAACACAGCGTCGGTCACAATCAGTTTGACCCGCGCCGTACTGGCCTGCAGCAGCGCCTCCAGTTGCACCACATTGCCGTGTGCGTAGCGCTGCACGCTGGCCTTGGCCAGGCGCATGCCGTCGATCAAGGACGCGTGGTTGAGTTCCTCCGAGAACAGCGCCGCATCAGCATCGCCCAGCGCCGTCAACACCGCCAGATTGGCCATATAACCGGTGCAAAACGACACCACCTGCGCCCCAGGAATCTGTCCGCCCACGCGGGCGGCCAAGGCATGCTCCAGCGCCTCATGGGCCTCGGAGTGCCCGCTGATCAGGTGCGAAGCGCCAGACCCCGTGCCGTAGCGCTGCGCGCCGTCCGCCATGGCCTGGGCCAAGGCCGGATGGGCGGCTAATCCCAAGTAATCGTTACTGCAAAACATGAGCAATTCACGCGCTTCACCCTGCGCATTGCGCACGGTTTGCAGCGGGGCAGCGGCGGTCTCAGCTACGCGCAACACACGGGTCAGGTCGCGTGCGGCAAGCGCCTGCAGTTTATGGTCTAGCACCTCAAGCAGCATGGGGTACCACCGCATCCAAAGTAGCCATGACGGCCTCCGCCAAAAACTGCGCAGTAGCCGCATCTACCAGATAGGGCGGCATGAGGTAGACCGTGCCGCCAATCGGGCGTATGAGCAGCTCACGCTGGCGCGCCGCCAGGTGGAAGCGCTCAGAAAACCGCGTACCGGGCTCGACCACGTCAAACGCCAAAATCATGCCGCGCTGGCGCACATGTTGTACCCGGCGGTCGGTGGCCAAGGGAGCAAAGGCAGCGCGCAAATAACCGGCCTGAACCTGGTTCTGCTCTAGCACCTTGGCACTGGCAAAGCGCTCCAGCACCGCATTGGCTGCGGCACAGGCCAGCGCATTGCCGGTGTAAGAGTGCGAATGCAAAAACCCCCGCGCCACATCGTCGCTCCAAAAGGCTTGGTACACCGTCTCGGTGGTCAGCACCAAGGAGAGCGGCAGCGTACCGCCACTGATACCCTTGGACAAAGTCACAAAATCCGGCCAGCCGCACTGCCCTTGCTCAAAGGCAAAGAAAGTACCACTGCGCCCGCAGCCCACGGCAATCTCGTCGGCAATCAGGTGCACCTCAAATTCATCGCACAGGGCGCGCACACCACGCAAATACGACGGCTCGTGCATCACCATGCCGGCGGCGCATTGCACCAGCGGCTCGATGATGAGCGCCGCAATTTTCCCGGCATGGGTTTCTAGCACCCGGCGCAGGTCGGACAATGCGCGGATTTCGCTCTCGGGGCCCTGGCGGGTGTCGGGGGCGTGCACCAGGTGGGTGTGCATCAGCAACGGGGCATAGGCATCGCGAAATACCGCCACGTCGGTTACCGCTAACGCGCCAATGGTCTCGCCGTGGTAGCCATTGCGCAGGCACACAAACTCACGCTTGGCGCTGTGCCCCTGGTTGCGCCAAAAGTGAAAACTCATCTTCAGCGCAATCTCGACTGCGCTGGCACCGTCACTGGCAAAGAAGGTGTGCCCCAGCGCACCGCCAGTGAGCGCAGAGAGGCGCTCTGCTAATTCCACCGCCGGGGCATGGGTGCAACCGGCCAACATCACGTGTGGCAACACATCCAGTTGCTGTTTGATGGCGTTGATGATGCCGGCATCGGAATGCCCAAACAGATTCACCCACCACGAACTGTTCGCATCAAAGTAGCGCTGGCCCTGCAGGTCATAGAGCCACGGCCCCTCGCCCCGCGCAATCGGCAGCGGCGGCACCACTGCCGCACGCGCCATTTGGGTGCACGGGTGCCAGACAGCGGCGAGGCTGCGGCGTTGTAGTTCTTCTTGTTGTGACAAAGACATGCGTTTCCAAATTCAAACAGAACCAGCGAGTCTTACATGCGGAACACGCCAAACTTGGTGTCCGGTATCGGCGCGTTGAGTGACGCCGAGAGGCCCAGCGCCAGCACACGGCGCGTATCGGCGGGGTCAATGATGCCGTCGTCCCACAGTCGGGCGGTGGCAAAGTACGGGTGCCCTTGCTCTTCATACTGACGGCGAATCGGGGCTTTGAAAGCTTCTTCCTCTTCCATCGTCCAAGCGCCGCCCTTGCCTTCGATGCCATCGCGCTTGACGGTTGCCAGCACGCTCGCCGCGTTCTCGCCGCGCTTTCTGTGGATGTGGC
>JBKJOV010000036.1:0-169763 GCA_046595515.1 Rhodoferax sp.
CCCCTCGGCGCCTTCCGCAGCAGCGCGCTCGCGGCGCGGTTCGCCGCCCTGGTTGCGACCATCGCCTCGACGGCCACCTTGGCGCTCGCCGTCGCGGTTTCCCCGCCCATCGCCACGCCCGCCCCGGCGGCCATCACTGCGGCCCTCGCCTCGTCCGTCTGCACGTCCGTCGGCACGTCCTTCACTGCGGCCTTCGCGCCGCTCTTCCTTCTTGGGTGCCACGGCCGGCACCGGATCTGCAGCCGGAGCCGCAGCGAGGCCAAACAGGCTCTTGACCCAAGCCATAAAGCCCGTTTCCGCCGGTGCCGGAATAACGACGGGGGCAGCTGCCCGCGTCGTCGCCGGGGCCGGGGCTTTCGCCACGGGCTCGACCTTCACCGGCTCGGGCTTGGGCACGGAAATCGGTGCTGGCGCGTCGGGCAGCACACCCTTGATCACCGGTTCCTGCTTGTTGGCGCGTTCGTGCGTGCGGCGCGTAACCGTGGTCGGGTCTTCGATTTCCTCGGCCATGTGGTAGCTGGCCTGCAGGTTGTCCAGGCGCGGATCATCGTGCTTGAGGCGTTCGAGCCGGTAGTTCGGCGTTTCCAGCGTCTTGTTCGGCACCATGATCACGTTCAGGCGCTGCTTGAGTTCGATCTTGGCGATTTCGGCACGTTTCTCGTTCAGCAGGAACGAGGCCACGTCCACCGGCACTTGCACGTGCACGGCGGCGGTCCCGTCCTTCATCGACTCTTCCTGGATGATCCGCAAGATCTGCAAGGCGGAACTCTCGGTATCGCGGATGTGCCCATGACCACCACAACGGGGGCATGGAATGGAAGCGCCTTCCGACAGGGCCGGTCGCAGGCGCTGGCGGCTCATTTCCATCAGGCCGAACTTGCTGATGGTGCCGAACTGAACTCGGGCGCGGTCCTGCCGCAGCGCGTCGCGCAGCCGGTTCTCGACTTCACGGCGGTTCTTCGACTCTTCCATGTCGATGAAGTCGATCACGATCAGGCCGCCCAGGTCGCGCAGCCGCATCTGGCGCGCCACTTCGTCGGCGGCTTCCAGGTTGGTGCGGGTGGCGGTTTCCTCGATGTCACCGCCCTTGATGGCGCGGGCCGAGTTGACGTCGATCGAGACCAGGGCTTCGGTGTGGTCGATGACGACCACACCGCCGGACGGCAGCTTCACTTCGCGCGCATACGCCGACTCGATCTGGTGCTCGATCTGGAAGCGGGAAAACAGCGGCGCGTCGTCGCGGTAGCGCTTCACCCGGGCCGCGTGCTCCGGCATCACGTGGGCCATGAACTGCTGGGCCTGGTCGTACACATCGTCGGTGTCGATCAGGATGTCGCCGATGTCGTGGTTGAAGTAGTCGCGGATGGCGCGGATCACCAACGAGGACTCTTGGTAAATCAGGTAGGCGCCCTTGCCGCCCTTGGCCGCGCCGTCAATCGCCGTCCACAGCTTCAAGAGGTAATTCAAGTCCCACTGCAGCTCAGGTGCGCTGCGGCCAATGCCAGCGGTGCGGGCGATGATGGACATGCCGTTGGGGTATTCCAACTGGTCCATATTTTCTTTGAGCTCAGCGCGGTCTTCGCCCTCAATGCGGCGTGATACACCACCACCGCGGGGGTTGTTGGGCATCAGCACCACATAGCGTCCGGCCAGCGACACAAAGGTGGTCAGGGCTGCGCCCTTGTTGCCACGTTCTTCCTTTTCCACTTGCACCAGCAGTTCCTGGCCTTCACGGATGGCGTCCTGGATGCGGGCCTGGTTGGCCGACACACCTTCTTTGAAGTACATCCGGGAGATTTCTTTGAACGGCAAAAAGCCGTGGCGGTCTTCGCCATAGTCAACAAAGCAGGCTTCTAGCGAGGGCTCGACGCGGGTGACGACAGCCTTGTAGATGTTGCCTTTGCGCTGCTCGCGCCCTTCAATTTCAATTTCATAGTCGAGGAGTTTTTGTCCATCGACGATAGCCAGGCGGCGTTCTTCAGCCTGCGTGGCGTTAATTAGCATCCGTTTCATGGGATTACCTTCTACTTCAATATGCACATGCCCACTGGGAGCAAACGGTGCCTGACAGACGGACTGAAGTGAGGAGGAATTGCCGGGGAGCGCAGACGTCAGATAAGACGTTTGAACGTGGGCGCGTGGATGGGGACGAGGGGATGCGTTTGTGAACTTGCTATCGATTCAATAGCTGGTTGCGCAATGTTGACAAGGGCCATGGGCTGATTCATGCCAAAAAACGGCGCGAAAACGCTCCGCAGGCACAAGGTGATCAGACTCCACAACACAAACATCTCGTTTCATTCCGTTCGCGGGTCCGGTAGGGATCGCGAACTTGGGGTATTCCGTATCAATGATTCAGTTCGTCGGCTTGACCGCACAGTCCACCAGCCATCCGACGCATGGGCGCGGGATCTGCCAGTGGTGCCATGCGACGGCACAGACCTTCTAGCGGGGTGTCGGGCGGCGTGTGGACTAAACTCCAGACAAATCAACCACTTACGGCACATCGCTAGTGAAACACATTATAGGGGGCATTCCAGCCCCGACCGCCCCAGAAGTCAAATCGGTGACCGTCGACGAGGACAGCGCTGGGCAGCGCCTGGACAACTTCCTCATGCGCCACCTCAAAGGCGTTCCCAAGACCCACATTTACCGCATCATCCGTAGCGGCGAGGTGCGTATCAACAAGGGCCGGGCCAGTGCCGACACCCGGATCGAATCTGGTGATGTGGTACGCCTGCCGCCGGTGCGCGTCTCTGAGCGGGCGGCTGACAAGGCGCAGGCGATGGCCTCCGGCAGCATGCCTGCACCGGCCAAGGATTTCCCGGTGTTGTTTGAGGACGAGTCCTTTATTGCTATCAACAAACCGGCTGGGGTCGCGGTCCATGGGGGGTCCGGCGTCACTTTTGGCGTGATTGAGCAATTGCGCATGGCCCGTCCGAACGCCACGTTCTTGGAGCTGGTGCACCGCCTAGACCGTGAAACCAGTGGTATTTTGCTGATCGCCAAAAAGCGCAGTGCGCTGAAAAACCTGCAAGACCAGTTCCGGGAGCGCGAAACCGGCAAGACCTACCTGGCCCTGGTGGTGGGCCAATGGCCGAGCAACAAGAAGGTGCTGGACAAGTCTCTGCACAAATATTTATTGCCCAATGGCGAGCGGCGCGTCAAAGTAGTGGCCAAGGACGACCCGGACGCTCTGCCCTCCTTGACCCTGGTTAAGGTGCGGGCGCACAGCGGTGCCGAGCCCCAGTCGGGCTACTCGCTGTTGGAAGTGACGATCAAGACCGGCCGCACGCACCAAATCCGCGTGCATTTGGCGTCTGAAGGGATGCCGATTGCCGGGGACGACAAATACGGCGACTTTGAACTGAACAAAGCGTTGGCGCGTGCTGAGCAAGCGGTGCCACTTAAGCGCATGTTTTTGCACGCCTGGCGTTTTCAGTGCCGTCACCCGGTAACGGGCAAAAAAGTAGAGTTACAGACAGAATTGCCGCAAGAGCTGTCCAAGTTTCTCTTGCATTCCATGCCTTTAGATGCGGCCTAGAGGCTGTAGCCGTGATATTCCCACTGAAGTTATGCCATCCACAACTACCCGCGTCCGCCAATTTGATTTGATTGCCTTCGATTGGGACGGCACTTTGTTTGATTCCACCGCCATCATCACGCGCTGCATTCAGCTCGCCGTCGGCGATGTGGGCGGCACGGTGCCTACGCGCGAGGCTGCGGCCTATGTCATTGGCCTGGGGCTGATGCAGGCCCTGGCACACGCCGCGCCCGATGTCCCGGAGTCCCGATACGCGGAGCTGGGGGCGCGCTACAAGCACCACTATCAGCAGCATCAAAACGACATCAGTTTGTTTGAAGGCGTGCTACCCATGCTGGCGGCGCTCAAAGAACGGCAACACCTATTGACGGTGGCGACCGGTAAAAGTCGACGTGGGCTGGACGACAGTCTGCGTGCAGTTGAGCTGCAAGGCCTGTTTGACGGCACCCGCACGGCGGATGAGACCGCAGGCAAACCGCATCCGCTCATGCTGCAAGAACTGATGGCCGAGTTTGGTGTCGCCAAAGACCGCGTGCTGATGATTGGCGACACCACCCATGATCTGCAAATGGCGGTGAATGCGGGTTGCGCCAGTGTGGGAGTGAGCTATGGGGCCCATGCGCATGAGAGCTTCGCGTCACTCCAGCCTTTGTTTGTGGCGCACTCGGTGCCAGAGCTGCAACAGTGGTTGTTGGCCTATGCGTGAAGTGTGGCGCGACGGTAAGCCGGTAGGAGAGCCTTTGGGCGAGGCGATACCGCTGTGCAACAGCGCTGACCTGCTGGACCGGGGCGAAGCCGTGCCCTTTGATGTTCTGTATTGCGGGCAAACGTGCCGTGGTTTTGCTGTGCGCTATGGCACGCAAGCGCATGCCTACCTGAACCGCTGTACCCATGTGCCTATGGAGATGGACTACCAGCCCAACCGTTTCTTCGATATGACGGGCAACTTCATCATTTGCGCCACCCATGGCGCGATTTACCGCCCCGATACGGGGGAGTGCGCGGGTGGCCCCTGCCGTGGCAAGCTGGTGAAGATTGCACTTACAGAGCGCGACGGCGTGGTGCACTGGCATACTTCCCACAACCTGTTACCCCTTGAGTTTTAAAAAGAGCGACCTAATGACCCCCCAAGACCCAGAATTTGAATCCAATAGCCCCAGGGCCCAGGCAAACAATGACATGAATGCTATTCATTCAGGAGCAAGTGATACCGCACCCCGGGAACCGAACTGGGAGCGCAACACCCTCGAAAAACTAGCGCACTCCGTCATAGAAGAGCAACGCCAGGCGCGGCGCTGGCGCAATGGCATTCGCTTGGCGTGGTTGGCTTTTTTCATCGCACTGGTTTGGTTTGGTATGGACCGCGGCACTGGTTCCGCCGACCCCACGTCGCCCCATACTGCGATGGTGAAAATTGAAGGCGAAATTGCCGCTGGCGCTGAAGCCAGCGCCGAGCTGGTGGGTGCCGCTATGCGCAGCGCCTTTGAAGACAAAGGCGCCCAGGCCGTGGTGCTCGTGATCAACTCACCCGGCGGTAGCCCGGTGCAGGCGGGCATCATCAACGATGAAATTCGCCGTCTGAAGGCCCTGCACAACAAGCCGGTGTATGTGGTGGTGGAAGAAACCTGCGCCTCTGCCGCCTATTACATTGCCTCTGCCGCTGACAAAATTTATGTCGATAAAGCCAGCGTGGTGGGCAGTATTGGCGTGTTGATGGACGGTTTTGGCTTCACCGGCCTGATGGACAAGCTGGGCGTAGAGCGGCGTTTGATGACGGCGGGAGAGAACAAAGGCTTTATGGACCCCTTCAGTCCCCAGACCGAGAAGCAACGCGAGTTTGCCCAAGCCATGCTGAACCAGATTCACCAGCAGTTCATTGCCGCGGTGAAAGCCGGCCGTGGCGCACGCCTCAAAGAGACGCCCGAGACCTTCAGCGGCCTGTTCTGGACGGGCCAGCAAGCGGTAGAGATGGGCTTGGCCGACCAGTTGGGCGACTTGAACTACGTGGCCCGTGAGGTGGTGAAGGCCGAAGACCTGGTGGACTACACCCGCAAAGACAATGTGGCCGAGCGTCTGGCCAAGCGTTTTGGCGCGTCGATTGGTGAAGGTGCGATGCGCGCGGTGCGCAGCGCGCCGGCCTTACGCTAAGCAGTTGGGCGCAGGCGAGTAAAAAGCCGCCGCTGGGCGGCTTTTTTGCATCATTTCGGGCTCTGGCCCGGGTATTTATTGCCTGGGTAGCTACTAAAAAGATAGCAATGGCCTAGCAGTTCTGCAGGGCCGTAGGTATTCACCTTGGCCCCTACAAGACTTTCACACCCGCGTCCCTAGCTGCGTCTTTGAGCTTGGTGTCCTGGCAGGCCATAGGCAGGCCCAGGCGCAGGGCTAGTTCCAAATAGGCGGCATCGTAGCTGCTGAGCTTGTAGCGCAGGGCCAATTCAAGCAATTGCCGGGGCCCGGGGGCAGCACCCGTGTCCAACTCTATGGGAAGCGTAACAAGGGTGTCGGCAATCTCTCTGGCAGCATCTGGCGATAACTTTCCCCTGCTGCAGGCGGTTTTGAGCACGTTGGCAAATTCGAGCTGCCACAGCCCGGGCACGATGGCCCGATCTGTTTCCAGCATCGTAGCAACAGCCTGTGTGTAGGCGTTGGCCTGATCCGGGATGTACCAACCTGTCACCACCGAATTGTCCAAGACAAAGGGCATCAGTCGCGCCCCGTTTCTATCGCCTCGGCCAATGAGACTCCAAGCTGGGCAGCGTCACCCAAAATACGCAAGCGCTGCAAGGAGCTTTGCACGCGCTCGCGCTGCCCGGCGGGTACGGGGCCGACTGCATTGAACGCTACCAGCCGCGCTACCGGATTGCCGTGCCGGGTGATGGTGATTTCTTCGCCATGCTCCACCGCACTCACTAACTCTGAGAAACGATTCTTGGCTTCAAACACGGCAACGCTCTTCATACAAATTGCTCCAAATTATGGATAGCCATATTTTGCCTGTGATTGTTAACGCTGACAATGGACGGCTGAGCCATCCCGAGCCCTGCTTAATTTCGGCCTACGCAAGTGGCGTAAACAGTCGCAGCCTTAGTTGCGTGCGAGAGGGCATGCAGCGCCAGGCTGGGGCCTGGATGGACAGCATTTTCATGCCCACCCCATGGCGCTATTGGCATGACCAATGAGCGCAGCACAAACTCTATTTGCTATAAATTTAGTAGCGGTTAGGGCAGTAAATGCCGGGGCCACAGGCCGATTGGATGCCAAAAACCGGCATTTCACCCCGTCAAGCCTCTTGCGCCAGCCGCCGCAGGGTGTCAGCCCCGATGTGCGCGTGGCGTGGGTTATCCACGCGGCCGGTATCCAGCAGCAGGCAACCAAAGGATACGGCCCAGCCCCGCGAGCGCGCCAGCAGGGCGGCATCGGGGGCGTAGCTTTGCAGCGCGCGGCTGCGGGCACCGGCGTCTTCCAGCAGCATCCACACGCTGGCCAGATCCGTGGCCGGATCGCCCACGCACAGGTCGCCCCAGTCCAGGATGGCGCTAATGCGGCCACCTTGGGTGAGGATGTTGCGCGGGTGCAGGTCGCCGTGCAGCCACACGGACTCGGTGGCCGCAGGTGCCGCCAGCGCGCGCTGCCAGAGGGCATCAATCTGTGGGGTGACGGCATCGGTGTGTTGGCGTAGGCGCGCCAGCCGGGTCTCCACGGCCTGTTGGCGGTCGGCCAGCGGGCAGCCGCGCACGGGGTTGCGCGGTGCCAGCGTGGGTGCCGCGGGCAACGTCGCTGCGGGTCGTGCGAGCCCGTGCAATGCCTTGAGAAAATCTGCCAGACGCAGGGCCTCATCGGCATGGGGCGGGGCCAGGTCGGCCGTATCGCCGGGCAGCCACGGCAACACGCTCCAGTGCCATGGATAGCTCTGGCCCGGCACCCCCACGCGCAGGGGGGTGGGCACGGGTAGCGGCAGGTGTGGGGCCAGCGCGGGCAGCCATTGCTGTTCATGCAGTACCAGCGCCGCCGCCGCGCTGCGGCGCGGAAACCGCAGACAGTAGCTATCCCCCAGCCGAAACATGAAGTTGTCAAAACCCGCGTCCAGCACCGCAACCGATAAGTACGCCAGATCAGGGTGCTGCTGCGCCAGCAGTGCGCTGGCCTGCGTGGTGCTGAGTGTTACTTCGGCCGGTGGGGAGTTTTGCATCGTCTGAAGCGAAAATTTTAGCGATTTTGGGCGCTGGCCCGGGTATTTAATGGCCTACTAGCTATCAATTTCATAGTAATCATCGTAATTGCACTCAAGAGGCAGCTTTAAAAATAATGGGGTGACACATGCGGCATAAAAGCCCAACCCTTCACAACTCCCCACCCTGGCAGGCACCCAGTCAGCGCCCAAAAGAAACTACCGACCAATAGCAAACACCGTAGGCTGCGCGTTATCCGCCCCCCAGCCCCGCTGTTTCCAGCCCTTCACCAAATCACTCAAACACGCCGCATTGGGCAGCGTCAACCCACTGGCCGTAGCCAGCCGGGTATTCGGCTGCAGGGTTTGCAGCAGCGCCTGTAGCAAGGCCGTGTTGCGGTAGGGCGTCTCAATCATCAGTTGCGTTTGCCCGGTGCGCAGGGCCAAAGACTCCAGCTCCTTGATGCGCTGCACCCGCTCCGCTGGCGTGCTGGGCACGTAGCCTACAAACGCAAAGCTCTGGCCATTCAGTCCGCTGGCGGCCAGCGCCAATAGCAAAGACACCGGCCCAACTAAGGGCACAACGCGCATGCCCAGATCATGCGCCGCGCGCACCACCGAGGAGCCCGGGTCGGCCACGGCGGGCATGCCGGCCTCACTCACCAAGCCCACATCGTGCCCTTGCAAAGCCGCAGCTAACAGAGGCTTGGCGTCAAAGCCGCCTTGGTGGTCGCCTTTCTTGTGTACTTCGCGGGGCAGCTCTTGAATCTGCATGGCCTGCACGGGGGCGACCAAGGGATGACTCTCGCCAATGCGCTTGAGGTAGGCGCGGGTGGTTTTGGCGTTCTCACACACCCAGTGCTGCAGTTGGGACGCCATTTGCAGCGTGTGCAGAGGCATCACATCGTTGAGTGGGGCTTGCTGCGCGCAGCCAAAGTCCAGCGGCGCGGGCACCAGATACAGCGTGCCCAGGCCAGGTTTTGTGGCGCTGCTGCTCATGCTGCGCTGCCTGCCGGTGGGGTGGGCATGGCAGTCAGCAAGTCGATACCCGCAGCCCGCAACATACGGCTGGTGCGGATCAGTGGCAGGCCAATCAGAGCGGTGGGGTCGTCGTTGTCAATGGACTCTAGTAAGGCGATACCAAGGCCTTCGCTCTTGGCGCTGCCAGCGCAGTCATAGGGTTGCTCGGCCTGCAGGTAGTTCTCAATGTCCGCGTCAGACAGATCGCGAAACACCACACGCACCGGTGCCAATGCGGTTTGGCAAAAGCCGCTTTCTTGGCAGACCACGGCTACAGCCGTTTGAAAAATGACCGTCTGGCCCCGCATGCCTTGCAGTTGCGCGACGGCCCGTGCGTGGGTGCCGGGCTTGCCCAAGGGCTCGCCGTGCAGGTCGGCCACTTGGTCCGAGCCGATCACCACCGCGTGCGGGAAGCGTTGGGCCACGGCCTGGGCCTTGGCTAACGCCAGCCGCTGGGCCAGATCAACGGGCGTCTCACCGGCCAGCGGAGTTTCGTCTACCTCGGGCGATGCCACAGTAAAGGGCACACGCAGGCGGCCCAACAGTTCACGGCGGTAGACCGAGGTAGAGCCCAGAATGAGGGGGCGCGGTGCGGTACGGGCTGGGGATTCAGAGGTGGAGGAGAGCATCTGCCGATTCTCTTACACTGCGCGAATGAAATCTGAATACGACCCCAGAAACCTGCCCGTCCTGGCCTTCGCCACCGCTGGAGCGCAGTTGTATGCCGATGAGCGGCTCTTGCGTTTTGAGCGTTTGCTGCAAGAAACCCAGGGTTTGGGTGCCGAAGCCCCGTTGCGGTACGAGGCCTCGGGCTCGCTGCGTTCCGATGTGGCGGGTACACAGGAGGCATGGGTGCACGTGAAGGCTAGTGTCGTCATGCCGCTGACGTGCCAGCGCTGCCTTGGGCCGGTGGAAGTGGAAGTCTCCGTTGATCGCGATTTCCGGTTTGTGGCCACCGAGGCGCTGGCCGCCGTGGAAGACGAGGAGTCGGAAGAGGATGTACTGGTGCTGAGCCGTAATTTTGATCTGGCTGAACTGGTCGAGGACGAGTTGCTCATGGCCCTGCCAGTTGCGCCCAAACATGATGTCTGCCCGCAGCCGGTTAAGTTGCAGGTGGCGGATGCTAATTTCGTGGAGGAGCCCGAGGAAAAGCGCAATCCGTTTGCGGTGCTGCAACAGCTCAAGAAAACGGACCTTGGTTAGTGCGCCCAGTTTGGGCTATAATCAAAGGCTTCGCGCGTGACGTTTGACGCGCTTTTACTAACTCTAATGTGTTGCAGTGCTTGCAGCACTTTTGCAACGGAGCTAATCATGGCCGTCCAACAAAACAAAAAATCTCCCTCCAAGCGCGGCATGCACCGTTCGCATAATGCGCTAGTTGTTCCTGGCATTGCTGTGGAATCCACCACCGGCGAAACCCACCTGCGCCACCACATCAGCCCCACGGGCTTTTACCGTGGCCGTAAGGTTTTGAAGACCAAATCCGAAGCCTGAGCCCTGCGGCTCCTGCCAAGGAGCCGCGCTGGTTCGAGCCAAGCCCGAAGTTGCAGTTTTGTAGCGTCGGGCTTTTTGCTTTCAGGCCCCCAAGCGCTGTGGTGTTTCGGTGGGAATTTTCGCAATTTTTAGGGTGACATTGTCTTGATCACAATTGCCGTTGACTGCATGGGAGGTGACCATGGTCCCAAAGTCACTCTGGCTGCCTGTCGGCAGTTTCTGGAGCAACAAAGTGATGCGTCCCTCATTCTGGTGGGCTTGGCCGACCCGCTAGCGGGGTTCTCCCATCCGCGTGCTACGGTGGTCACTGCGACGGAAGTGGTCACCATGCATGATCCGCTGGAGGTTGCTCTGCGGCGTAAAAAAGATTCGTCCATGCGTATCGCCATTGAGCAAGTCAAAGCTGGCAAAGCCCAAGCGGCTGTGTCGGCGGGCAATACAGGTGCTTTGATGGCTATTTCCCGCTATGTTTTGAAAACTCTGGATGGCATCGAGCGCCCCGCCATTGCAGGTCAAATTCCTAACGCGACTGGTGGTGCCACGACGGTGCTGGATTTGGGTGCCAACGTCGATTGCACCGCGGAGCATCTGCTGCAATTCGCAGTCATGGGCTCTGCCTTGGTGTCCGTACTGAAAAACATCGAAACCCCCTCAGTAGGTTTGTTGAATATCGGTGAAGAAGTCATTAAAGGTAACGAAATTATAAAAAAAGCAGGCGAATTGCTCCGATCTGCAGCTAAATCTGGCGATTTGAACTTTGTGGGCAATGTCGAGGGCAACGATATTTTCAAAGGAACCGCTGACATTGTCGTGTGCGACGGTTTTGTCGGAAATGTGGCGCTCAAGACCAGCGAAGGCCTGGCGTCCATGATTGGAGGCTTTCTGAAAGCCGAGTTTTCGCGCAACATTTTCACTAAAATGGCGGCTATTGGCGCGTATTCAGTTCTAACCGCGCTTAAAAACCGTGTTGATCACCGCCGTTACAACGGCGCCGCGTTATTGGGTTTGCGTGGCTTGGTGTTCAAAAGCCACGGATCGGCCGACGTGCTGGCATTTCACAACGCCCTGGACCGGGCGTATGATGCGGCCAGATTCAATTTACTAGACCGCGTGCGGATCCGTATTGCGCATGCAGCACCTTTGTTGGTGCCTGCCGAGCCAGTCGTCTGATCTGCTTGGGTGTCTGACCCATTCCATGAACCGATATTCGCGCATTACTGGCACTGGCAGTTTTTTGCCCCCCCGGCGCCTGACCAACGCAGACCTTGCCGCTCAGTTGGCTACCCAGGGCGTTGAAACCTCTGATGAGTGGATTGTGGAGCGCACCGGCATTCGGGCGCGCCATTTTGTGGATGCGGGTGTCTTTGCCAGCGATTTGGCGCTGGAAGCCTGCACAAGCGCGCTGGCTGCAGCGGGCCGTTCGCCACAAGATATCGACCTGATTATTGTGGCTACGTCCACGCCGGACATGGTCTTCCCCTCGACGGCCTGCATCTTGCAAAACAAACTGGGAGCCAACGGTGGAGCCGCATTCGACGTGCAGGCGGTGTGCAGCGGCTTTGTTTACGCGCTCACGGTGGCGGACGCGATGATTCGCACCGGATCGGCCCAGCGCGCATTGGTAGTGGGCGCCGAGGTGTTCTCTCGCATACTGGATTTCAAGGACCGGACAACCTGCGTGCTGTTTGGTGATGGCGCGGGTGCCGTTGTGCTGGAGGCGTCTGACACGCCCGGTATTCTGGCCAGTGATCTGCATGCGGATGGCAAGCACGTAGGCATTTTGTGTGTGCCCGGCCACGTTTCGAACGGACACATTTTGGGTGACCCGCTGCTCAAGATGGATGGCCAGGCGGTATTCAAGTTAGCCGTAGGTGTATTGGAAGAGGCTGCGCGTGCCACGCTGGCCAAAGCGCACCTGACCGAAGCCGACATTGACTGGCTGATACCCCACCAAGCGAATATTCGCATCATGCAAAGCACGGCGCGCAAGCTTAAATTGTCGATGGACAAAGTGGTGGTTACGGTGGATCAGCACGGCAACACGTCTGCAGCGTCTATTCCGCTGGCCCTGGACACTGCCGTGCGCCAAGGTAAGGTCAAACCCGGTGACACTCTCATGCTCGAAGGCGTGGGTGGTGGCTTCACGTGGGGTGCAGTGCTATTAAATTTGTAGCTGCTTGCGCAATGTTTGTGCGGGCTAGCGGTATTTTTCATTCAAAAGTTTCATGAAACCATTTGCAATTGTCTTCCCGGGCCAAGGTTCCCAGTCGGTGGGTATGCTGGATGCTTGGGGCGATCATCCGGTCGTTGCACACACCTTGGTGGAGGCGTCGGACGCACTGGGTGAAGATCTGGGCGCATTGATCCGCACAGGTCCGAAAGAAGTCCTGTCGCTCACCACCAATACCCAGCCGGTGATGCTGGTGGCCGGTATTGCCGCCTACCGCGTATGGATGTCCGAAACTGGCGTCGCGCCGGCAGTGGTAGCTGGACATTCACTGGGCGAGTACGCTGCTTTGGTGGCCGCTGGTGCGCTGACGTTGGGCCAGGCTGTACCGTTGGTGCGGCTGCGCGCCCAGGCCATGCAGGACGCCGTGCCGGTGGGCACCGGCGCTATGGCTGCCATTTTGGGCATGGATGCCGCAAAAGTGATAGCAGGTTGTCTGGAAGTAAGCCGAAGCTTCGCTGCGGATTCGGGTGAGATCGTGCAAGCGGTGAACTTCAATGACCCGGCCCAGACGGTGATTGCGGGCAGTAAAGCTGCGGTAGAGAAGGCCTGCGAAGCCCTGAAGGCTGCGGGTGCCAAGCGTGCGTTGCCGCTGCCGGTGTCTGCGCCTTTTCACTCCAGCTTGATGCGCCCTGCGGCCGAAAAATTGCGGGAGCGCCTGGAGGCGATCGATTTTGCGCCGATGCAAATCGCCTTGGTGAACAATATCGATGTGGCGGTGCAAACACATGCCGACAAGTTGCGCGATGCGCTCTACCGGCAGGCTTTTGGCCCGGTGCGATGGGTGGAGTGCGTGCAGGCTATCAAAGCGCGTGGTGTGTCACATTTGGTAGAGTGCGGCCCCGGTAAAGTACTGGCCGGGTTGACCAAACGGATCGACTCCGAATTAACCGGACTGGCCGTGTTTGACCCGGCAAGCCTACAAGATGCGCGAGGACAGTTGGTATGAATGCAGTGAAATTTGAAGGCCAGATCGCTCTGGTAACCGGTGCCTCGCGCGGTATCGGTGCCGCCATTGCGCTGGAATTGGCCCGCAAAGGCCTGAAAGTCATCGGCACGGCGACCACGGATGCTGGCGCTGCCGGCATTACCGCGGCCTTAGCTGAGTTTGAGGGCTGCGCAGGCCGCACGTTGGATGTGACCGATGGTGCGGCTGCTGACGCTTTGGTGGATGCCATTGTCAAAGAGTTTGGCGGCGTGCAGGTACTCGTGAATAACGCTGGCATCACCCGCGACACCTTGGCTATGCGCATGAAGGACGCCGATTGGGACGCGGTAATGGACACCAACCTCAAGGGCGTGTTTCGCATGAGCCGTGCGGTCATGAAGACCATGATGAAGCAGCGCTACGGTCGCATCATCAGCATCACGTCGGTGGTGGGTGCCTCGGGTAACCCCGGGCAAGCCAATTACGCGGCGGCTAAGGCCGGTGTGGCGGGTATGACCCGCGCGCTGGCGCGCGAGCTGGGCTCGCGCAACATCACCGTCAATTGCGTGGCCCCCGGCTTTATAGAAACCGACATGACGGCAGGTTTGGGCGAAGACCAACAAAAAGCACTTTTAGGTCAGATTCCCCTGGGGCACCTGGGCAAGCCTGCGGATATCGCCCATGCGGTCGCTTATTTGGCGTCGCCATTGGCCGGTTATGTGACTGGACAAGAATTGCACGTCAATGGCGGCATGTATATGTGATACTTTGAGCGACCGGCGTTTGGCGCTGTAGCTGACTAATTAGACAGGCCGATTTGTCCGTTCGGCCGCCCGGTTAGAGCATTGCCTCTAGGGCGGGTAAAATTACGGATTCAATAACCACCCTTTGAGGGAAGCCATGAGTGATATCGAAGTACGCGTCAAGAAAATCATTGCCGAGCAGCTCGGAGTAGAAGAGTCCCAAGTCACCAACGAAAAAGCCTTTGTGGCGGATCTGGGTGCTGACTCTCTGGATACCGTGGAGTTGGTGATGGCCTTGGAAGACGAGTTCGGCATCGAAATTCCGGACGAGGACGCAGAAAAAATCACCACCGTGCAAAACGCGGTGGATTACGCGACAACGCACAAAAAGGCCTAGAGGCCGCCAGGGCGCAGTTTGCGCCCTTTGTTATGGCTTCAGCGGCAGTCCCAGGACTTGCCGTTCGCCACCAATGGCACCGCTACAGGCGGTGTTTTGTTTCACAAACCGCTGGAACTTCATTTCTATGTCCCGTCGTCGTGTTGTCGTTACTGGTTTGGGGGTCGTGAGTCCCGTTGGAAATACGGTCGCTGAGGCTTGGTCCAATCTCATTGCCGGACGCTCGGGGATTGGCTTGATCACCAAGTTTGACGCGTCTGCTTTTGCTTGCAAGATTGCCGGTGAAGTGCGCGATTTCGATTTGGAAAACTACATCACCGCCAAAGAGGCGCGTGCCATGGATACTTTTATCCATTACGGAATTGCCGCAGCAGCGCAAGCTGTCGCCGATTCTGGCCTGAAAACGGGTGACGCCCTGGACGATGAAGAAGCCGTGCGCATAGGATGCGTCATCGGCTCTGGCATTGGTGGTTTGCCCATGATTGAAGGCACCCATACGGAATACGTGAACCGCGGTCCACGCCGTATTTCACCGTTCTTTGTGCCAGCCTCCATCATTAACATGACGGCGGGCCACGTGTCCATCCGTTATGGCTTCAAAGGACCCAATATTGCGATCGTGACGGCTTGCACCACAGGCTTGCATTGCATTGGAGAAGCCGGTCGCATGATCGAATACGGCGATGCCGACGTGATGATTGCCGGTGGTTCTGAGGCCACAGTATCCCCGCTGGGGATCGGCGGTTTTGCCGCCATGCGTGCTCTGAGCACCCGCAACGACGACCCGGCCACGGCATCTCGTCCTTGGGATAAAGACCGCGATGGTTTTGTGCTGGGCGAGGGCGGGGGCGTGATGGTGCTCGAAGAGTACGAGCACGCCAAGGCCCGCGGTGCCAAGATTTACGCTGAGCTGGCGGGTTTTGGCATGAGTGCCGACGCGGGCCACATGACGGCCCCGAATATGGACGGCCCGCGTCGCGCGATGGTCAGTGCCATGCGCAATGCTGGCGTCAATCCGGACCAAGTGAACTATTTGAACGCGCATGGCACCTCGACTCCGTTGGGTGACATCAATGAATCCAACGCCATCAAGGCGGCGTTGGGTGATCACGCTTACAAAACAGTGGTGAATTCCACCAAGTCCATGACCGGACATTTGTTGGGCGGAGCCGGTGGCATCGAATCGGTGTTTACGGTGCTGGCAATCCACCACCAGAAGAGTCCGCCCACCATCAATATCTTCAACCAAGATCCCGAGTGCGATCTGGACTACTGCGCCAACATTGCGCGGGATATCAAGATTGATGTGGCGGTCAAAAATAATTTTGGTTTTGGCGGTACCAACGGTAGCCTGGTTTTCAAGCGTATCTAAGGCACCAGTCCGGGCCAAACGCTCGCCAATGCACCACCCTCCACCTGCAGTTACTGTGTCTGTGCGCGTGTCTGCGTGGCCCGTCCGTGTCGGAGCCGTTTGCGTGTTACTCGGGTTTGTCCAAACGTCGGTTTTTTGGAGTTTTACCCCGCTGAACAGTTGGCAGCCAGGCGTGCTGGCGGCGGGGTTGGTGGTTTCGATGGGTATAGCTTGGGTGTTTGGCCGCCGCCGCGATGTCGGCAACTTGCAGTGGGACGGCGAAGCCTGGCGATGGTCCACTTTCTCGCAGACTGGTGACTGCTTTTTGCACCAGCATTTGGATTTCCAATCGCTGTTGCTGATTTCATTACGCCGCCGGGGCACGCCGACAGTGTGGCTGTGGCTGGAACGCCGCCATATGCCGCTGCATTGGCTCGCTTTGCGCAGAGCGATCGTGCACACGGCGACGGCATCTTCGCAGCGACCAGCAAGCGGCGTGGTACCTGCCGTCCCCCGATGACAGACTCCTTGCCCTCTGGGGATACGGATCTGGAACTGGTGCAACGTACCGTTGCTGGGGACCAACGGGCCTATGGCCTGCTGGTATTGAAGTACCAGCGGCGCATCCAGCGCTTGATTGGCCGGATGGTGCGTGATGTTGACCTTGTCGAAGACATTGCCCAGGAGACCTTCATTCGTGCTTACCGGGCGTTGCACCAATTCCGCGGCGATGCGCAGTTTTATACCTGGCTTTACCGCATTGCGGTGAACACAGCTAAAAAAGCGCTTTTGGAACTCAAACGTGATCCGACAGTGAGCGAAAGTTTTTTTGCCGGGGACGATGAAGATGAAACTTCTTGGCGCAGAAGTGAACCAACCAGCGATGAGACACCGGAATCGGTGTTGGCAGCCAAAGAGATTGCGGCGGTTGTCAACAACGCTATGGCGGAGTTATCTGAGGATTTGCGACGCGCTGTGACCCTACGAGAGATTGAAGGCTTGAGCTATGAAGAAATTGCAGTGGCGCTGGACTGCCCTATTGGCACTGTGCGGTCGCGCATCTTTCGGGCTCGTGAATCCATTTCTGCCAAATTGAAACCATTGCTTGAGCATCAGATGGGAAAACGCTGGTGAAAACCGTATGACTGAACCCTCAACACACTCCCCCGATTGCCTCTCCGCACTCATGGATGCGGAGTTGAGCGGGTCTGATAAAAATGCGGCCTTGGCGCGACTGTTGTCTAGCCCTCAGGAGCGGGCACTGTGGCATGCCTACCATGTGGTGGGCGATGTTTTGCGCAGTGACGAACTGTCGAGCGCTGCTGCTGACTTGCAATTCCTGGCCAAACTGGAGGCCCGCCTGGCGCAGGAGCCCCCAATTAAACATGTCGCCGCATTAGGCGACATGTACCTGTCGGGCTTACCTCGCCCAGCTACCGTCAGCGCTAACGCGGCAGTGTTCAAGTGGCGCGCGATTGCAGGTGCCGCGTGTACCGTGTTGGTGGCTGTGGTGGGTGCCCTTGTATGGGCACCGCAAACACCATCGATATCCTTGGCCTCTGGTAACGCGCCAACGTCTGTCAGCGCCTTGAATACCCCGCTGACGACGGCAGTGGTCATGCCAGACGGCATGATTCGCGATCCACGCCTAGATTTGCTTTTGAATGCCCACCAGCAATTGGGCGGGCACTCGGCCTTGCAAATGCCCTCTGGCTTTTTGCGCAGTGCGACGTATGAGGGAGTTGGCCGGTGAGGAGGTCTTGGGTGGCTCGTTTTTCTTTTGGGATAGCGTGCGCGCTGCTGCCCGTCGCTTCATGGGCAGCGCAGACCGATGTATTGCTGAGCAATTGGTTGCTGCGCGTGCATGAGGCGTCCAAACACCGCGCTTACACGGGCACCTTCGTAGTGTCCGCCGGTGGCAATCTCGCCAGCGCAAAAATCTGGCATGTGTGTGACGGCACACAGCAGGTTGAACGCGTCGAGCCGCTATCGGGAGTCCCCCGGGCCACCTACCGGCGCAATGACCAAGTTATTACTTTCTACCCGCAATCCAAAACCGCGGTGGTGGAGACGCGTGAGTCCTTGGGCATGTTTCCGGCATTGCTCAAATCTACCGATGCACCGATTGGCGATTTTTACCAGTTCAAAGCGCTGGGAACGGAGCGTTTGGCTGGGTTTGAAGCGGACGCCGTATCGTTGACTCCCAAAGACGCATGGCGTTATGCCTACCGCGTTTGGAGCGAAAAGCGCAGTGGGCTGGTATTGCAGTTACAGACGCTGGATGCCCAGGGGCGGGTGATTGAGCAGTCTGCTTTCTCTGAGTTGCAATTGGATGCCAACGTCAAAATGGCGCATCTGGTGCAGCAAATGGAGAATACCGCGGGTTACCGTATGAATCGGCCTGCAATGCGGCCGGTGAGCCCGGACTCTATGGGCTGGGTTTTGAACAGTCCGGTGCCTGGGTTTCGATCGGCTGGATGTTTCAGTCGTACGTTGGCAGGCAATGCCAATGAAGCCAACAGCCGTTTGAACGTCATGCAATGGATCTTTACCGATGGGTTGGCCACGCTGTCGGTGTTTGTAGAGTCTTTTGACGCGCGACGCCACCAGTACGAAGGTGCTGCAGATGTTGGAGGCGCGACCCGTATCGTCACCCGCAAGTTGGGCGACTGGTGGGCTACCGCCGTGGGTGAAGTGCCTGCAAACACATTGGGTGCCTTTGCCGCAGCCCTTGAACGCAGCAAATGAGTCCCTACATCCCTTTGCGTGGTACGACGCTGAAATATCAGCAGTTCTTTGCATCTTTTATTCTTTGAAAGTATGACTATGACCTTTAAGCTTTTGCTTCCATTGCGCTCTTTGGTGGTGGCCGCTGCTGTGGCCGGTGCCGCAACCGCCAGCCTGTGGCCGGTGCAGACCGCCCAAGCCCAAGCCCGGACGTTGCCAGACTTTACGGAATTGGTGGACCAAGTTGGGCCATCGGTCGTGAACATTCGGACACTTGAAAAAGTGAGCAGCCGCGCGACCCAAGGCCTGCAAGGTGACGAAGACATGATGGAGTTCTTCCGCCGTTTTGGTTTGCCAATGCCCAATATCCCAAAACAGGCACCTAAACGTAACAGCCGCCCACAGGCAGACGAAGAAGAAGTGCCGCGTGGCGTAGGCTCCGGCTTTGTGTTGACGTCGGATGGTTTTATCTTGACAAACGCACACGTGGTCGAGGGCGCGGATGAAGTGTTGGTCACTTTGCCAGACAAACGCGAGTTCAAAGCCAAGATCATCGGCGCTGACAAGCGCAGCGACGTCGCTGTGGTCAAGATTGAAGCCGTGGGCCTGCCGTCCGTCAAGGTGGGAGATGTCAACCGGGTCAAGGTCGGCGAGTGGGTGCTGGCCATTGGCTCACCGTTTGGACTTGAGAGCACAGTTACGGCCGGAATCGTCAGTGCGCGTCAACGCGATACGGGCGAGACTGTTCCTTATATTCAGACGGATGTCGCTATAAATCCCGGTAATTCAGGCGGCCCTCTTATCAATATGCGGGGCGAAGTGATTGGCATTAACAGCCAGATCTACTCGCGTTCAGGTGGCTATATGGGTATCTCTTTCGCCATCCCTGTGGATGAGGCTGTGCGCGTGAGCGACCAATTGCGCGCCACGGGGCGCGTGTCACGGGGTCGTTTGGGTGTCACGATTGGTCCGGTCAACAAAGACGTGGCGGAGTCTATTGGATTGGGAAGATCTGCCGGCGCCTTGGTGACAGCGGTTGAGTCCGGCGCGCCCGCGGAAAAGGCGGGTGTTGAGCCCGGCGACATCATCACGCGGTTTGATAACAAGGTGATTGAAAAGTCCGGTGATTTGCCGCGAATTGTGGCAGCCACCAAGCCGGGCACCAAGAGCACCGTGACGGTCTTTCGGCGCGGCACCAGTAAGGACTTGAGCATTGTGGTGGCTGAGATTGAAGCGGAAAAGCCCGTTCAAAAGACTTCATCGCGTGAGGATAAGCCTCGGCCTTCCTCCGTAGGGCAGGCGTTTGGATTGTCCGTCAGTGACCTCACTGAGGCTCAAATCAAAGAATTGAAAATAAAGGGCGGCGTGCGGGTAGACGCTGCCACAGATGCTGCGGCGCGCGCTGGCATGCGCGAAGGTGACGTCATCCAAACTCTGGCCAATGTAGAGATCACCAACGTCAAGGATTTTGAAGCTGCACTGGCTAAATTGGATAAAACCAAGCCCTTGAGTGTGATGGTCCGCCGCGGTGATTGGGTGCAGTTCGTGGTGATTCGCAACGCCCGTTGACATGAACCAGGGCTGAAAACAACCCCTGGGTCGACTTGGTTTTTGGCTGTTTTGAAAAAAAAGTTGAAATTTTTCAAGCCGTTTTAGAGTGGCTCCCCGAAGTGCGCGAACACTAACTTCGTGGAGTACTCTGCCGGTTTGGTTAGAATAGACCCTCCTTGAGCATGATTACGGATATATGGATTGGATGAAAATCCACCATGTGGAATGCAAACATTGGCCCACAGCTGTTCCACAGGCCACCCACATGTTGTGCAATAAGTTGCCAACAAAATTGTTGTTAACCTGTGTATAAGTTTTCTGTTGTTGACTTGCAACTTTGTTTGAAGGCGGTTTTAGGAGCTCCTCGCGCGCTGCTTTTTGCCTACAATGAAGTCCCAACCAATCGCAGTTGCCAATGATTGTTGGTTCAGGGCGCGTCCTTATCGACGCGCCCTTTTTTCTTGCCCTTCTCAAATTAATTCAACCACTTAAGTGTTTTCGTTGATGAATCACATCAGAAATTTTTCCATCATTGCGCACATCGATCATGGCAAATCCACGCTGGCTGATCGCCTGATCCAACGTTGTGGTGGACTCGAAGCGCGCGAGATGGAGGCGCAGGTTTTGGACTCGATGGACATTGAGAAAGAGCGTGGGATAACCATCAAGGCGCAGACCGCAGCACTGCAATACAAAGCCCTGGATGGGAAGGTCTACAACCTCAATTTGATAGACACGCCGGGGCATGTGGACTTCTCTTACGAAGTGAGCCGTTCATTGTCTGCGTGTGAGGGTGCACTGCTGGTGGTGGATGCATCGCAAGGCGTGGAAGCGCAGACCGTCGCTAATTGCTACACCGCGCTGGAGCTCGGGGTAGAGGTGTTGCCGGTACTGAACAAGATTGATTTGCCCAATGCTGATCCGGACAACGCGCGCAGTGAAATCGAAGATGTGATTGGCATTGATGCGACCGACGCGATAGAGTGCTCAGCCAAAACCGGTTTGGGCATTGACGCAATTTTGGAACTCGTGGTGGCCAAGGTGCCGGCGCCCAAAGGTAACCCCGATGCACCGCTGCGGGCCATGATTATCGACAGTTGGTTTGACAGTTATGTCGGCGTCGTGATGTTGGTGCGCGTGGTTGATGGTCGCTTGGGTAGAGGCGAGCGGATCAAGATGATGGCCTCCGGCGCTATGTACAACGCCGATAACGTGGGTGTCTTCACACCGGCCAACCAGCCGCGTCAGTCACTGGAAGCGGGCGAGGTCGGTTACATCATTGCGGGTATCAAGGAGTTGCAGGCGGCCAAGGTGGGCGATACGGTCACACTGATCAAGCCTGGCTCGGGTGGCGCCGCATTCACAGCCACCGAGGCTTTGCCCGGCTTCAAAGAGATTCAGCCGCAGGTTTTTGCCGGCCTGTACCCTACGGAAGCCAGCGAGTACGACTCGCTGCGAGATGCGCTGGAAAAGCTCAAGCTCAATGATGCATCGCTGCACTACGAACCGGAAGTGTCGCAAGCCTTGGGTTTTGGTTTTCGCTGCGGTTTCCTGGGTTTGTTGCACATGGAAATCGTGCAGGAGCGTCTGGAGCGCGAATTTGACCAAGACCTGATAACGACGGCCCCCAGTGTGGTCTACCAGGTCATGAAAATGGATGGCGAAGTCACCATGGTGGAGAACCCCTCCAAGATGCCCGAGGTGGGCAAGACTGCCGAGATCCGCGAGCCGATTGTTACGGTACATCTCTACATGCCGCAAGAGTATGTGGGCGTTGTGATGACATTGGCCAACCAGAAGCGCGGCATCCAGATGAACATGGCCTACAAGGGCCGCCAGGTGGTGCTCACCTATGAGATGCCGCTGGGCGAGATCGTGCTGGACTTCTTTGACAAGCTCAAGAGCGTGAGCCGCGGCTACGCTTCCATGGACTACGAGTTCAAAGAATTTCGCGCCTCTGATGTGGTCAAGGTGGACATTTTGCTGAACGCTGAGAAAGTGGATGCACTGTCCATCATCGTCCACCGCAGCCAAAGTCAGTACCGGGGACGGGCTGTTGTGGCCAAGATGCGAGAGATCATTTCGCGTCAAATGTTTGACGTAGCGATCCAAGCGGCCATTGGGGCCAACATCATCGCGCGTGAGACAATCAAGGCGCTGCGGAAGAACGTTTTGGCGAAGTGCTATGGCGGTGATATTTCGCGCAAGAAGAAACTCCTTGAAAAGCAAAAAGCAGGTAAGAAACGCATGAAACAAATCGGATCTGTGGAAGTGCCGCAAGAGGCATTCTTGGCTATTTTGCAGGTGGAAGATTGAGCGCCGCCGTACGCGCCGCGACGAGCATGGAGGTAATGTCCTGATGCAAGCCCTGACCACTGCGATATTGGCCGCTTTTATAGGTTATGCGGGTTCTTGGTACCTTGGCTATGTTGAAGGCAACTTTGCTTTGCTGCTGCTTTTAGCCACGGTGGTCACAGGAGCCTACTGGTTGGCCGAGCACTTCTACTTTCTGCCACAACGCCAAAAGGCGGCTGTGTTGCTGGAAGCGAATGACATCAAACGCCGTGAAGATCTGGCCCGGATGGGTATTAGCCAAGTGGATGGCAATATTACCGAAGCCAAACACAACATCTTGATGCAGCCGTGGTGGCTGGATTGGACTGCGGGCTTGTTCCCGGTCATCATTGCGGTGTTCTTCTTGCGCTCTTTTCTGTTTGAGCCTTTCAAAATTCCATCGGGCTCGATGATTCCCACATTGCTGGTCGGTGACCTGATTTTGGTGAACAAATTTCACTATGGTTTGCGCTTGCCAGTGATCAACACCAAGGTGACTGAGGGTACGCCGCCGCAGCGCGGTGACGTTATGGTGTTTCGCTACCCACCCAAGCCCAGCGTCGACTACATCAAGCGGGTGGTTGGGTTGCCGGGTGACACGGTGGCCTATCTGAACAAGCGTTTGACCATCAACGGCCAGGTAATTCCGACGCAGGCTGTCCCCGAGTTCTTTGATGAAGGCGCTATGCGCTACTTCAAGCAGTACCAAGAACAACTCGGCGAGAAGAAACACGGGGTTCTCATCGACAGTGAGCGGCCTGCCTTTGTGCCCGGGGCCGACGACTTTGCTGGCAAAGCAGGTTGTAGCTACACCGTAGAGGGCGTGGTCTGCAAGGTTCCAGAGGGGCACTACTTCATGATGGGTGACAATCGCGATAATTCGCTGGATTCGCGCTACTGGGGCTTTGTGCCGGACAAGAACATTGTGGGCAAGGCTTTTTTTGTCTGGATGAACTTTGGCAATCTCAAGCGCATCGGCGGCTTTAACTGACACGCACAAGAGAAGGACTACGACATGGCTTTGCAATTCAAATCCAAGCAGCGCGGAATATCGTTTTTTGGACTCATATTTGTGGCGGGCGTACTCGCAGTTAGCGGCGTGATTGCGGCGCAGGTGTTTCCTACCGTGCTGGAGTACCAGGCGGTGATCAAAGCTGCGAACAAGGCGGCCGAGGGAAATTCAGTGTCGGAAGTCCGCATGATTTTTGACAAGCAGACCGGTATCGACGATATCCGCTCTATCGCCGGGCGTGACCTGGAGGTCACCAAGGAAGGTGACAAGGTGGTGGTGAAATTTGCCTATCAACGTGAAATACACCTGACGGGCCCCGCCTTTCTGACGTTGAAATACGCCGGGCGCTCCAAGTAACGTGAACGATGGCTTTTTGGCGTTGCAGCAGCGCCTGCAGCACCAGTTTTCGCAGCCCCCACTGCTGGGCCAGGCACTTACCCATCGGAGTTTCTCAAGCGACCACTACGAGCGGCTTGAGTTCCTGGGTGACTCTGTGCTCAATTTGGCGGTTTCTCATCTCTTGTATGCCCGACTCGGCGCCTTGCCAGAGGGTGATCTCTCGCGCGTGCGCGCCAATCTGGTCAAACAAGACACGTTGCACCAGTTGGCAGTAGGGCTGGGCTTGCCAGACCTGTTGAAGTTGGGGGAGGGGGAGGTTCGCTCTGGTGGCCAAAAGCGCGCGTCCATTCTGGCGGATGCCTTGGAGGCGATCATCGGCGCGGTGTATTTGGATGCCGGTTATAGCGCTGCACAGGCCCTGGTTGAACGCTTGTTTTCATCGGTAGAAATTAACCCGCAGATGGAAGCGATCGGCAAGGACCCCAAAACCGAATTGCAAGAATGGCTGCAGGGCCGGAAAATGAAGCTACCGTTGTACAAGGTGGTTGGCACCATTGGCGCCGCCCACAAACAAAGCTTCGATGTGGAGTGCGAGATTGCCGAACTGCGGTTGGCTGAGCGCGGCATTGGCGGCTCCCGCCGTGCTGCAGAACAGGCCGCTGCGGCCGCCATGCTGCAGACATTAAAGTCAAAAGGTAAATCATGAATGCTCCTAAAAATATAGCTACCAAGTCAATTTCGACGCCGGACGCAGCCGTAAAACATCAAAAAGATGAACCCCAGGAAGATCTGGACGTGATGTTGGAGGGCTTGCTTAAAAGTACGCCCAAGCTGGCCCAGCCCGGCACCAAGGCAGACGATCAACGTTGTGGTTTGGTCGCAATCGTTGGCAAGCCGAACGTCGGCAAATCCACCCTGCTCAATGCTCTGGTCGGTCAAAAAATTAGTATCACGTCGCGCAAAGCGCAGACCACGCGCCACCGCATTACTGGCATGCACACCTTGGGGAACACCCAGTTTGTGTTTGTGGATACTCCGGGCTTCCAAACCCTGCATGCCAACGCGCTCAACAAGTCCCTGAACAAGACGGTGCAGGGCGCAGTCGCCGATGTGGATTTGATTTTGTTTGTGGTCGAGGCTGGCAGCTTTACGCCTGCCGATGCGCGCGTGCTGGCGCTGTTGGGCAAAGACATTCCCACGCTGCTGATTGCCAACAAGCTGGACAACATCCACCGCCGTGGCGACATCGCCCCGTGGCTGCAAACCATGACCGACAAGCACAAGTTTGCGGAGTTCGTGCCCATGTCGGCCAAGAATGCCAAGGACATCCCGCGTTTGCTGGCCATCTGTGAAAAGTACCTGCCCGAACAAGCTTGGTGGTACGCCGAAGATGAGCTGACCGACCGCAGCGAAAAGTTCTTGGCCAGCGAGCTGGTGCGCGAAAAGTTGTTCCGCCTCACCGGTGATGAGTTGCCTTACACGTCCACCGTCATCATCGATAAGTTCGAGGAAGAGCCACCACAAAAGAAGGGCCAGAAGCGTTTGCTGCGCATTGCCGCCACCATTGTGGTGGAGCGCGACACCCACAAGGCCATGGTGATCGGCGATAAGGGCGAGCGCATTAAGCGCATCGGCATGGAAACCCGCGTTGAGCTGGAAAAGCTGGCCAATGCCAAGGTGTTTCTAGAGCTGTGGGTGAAAGTTCGCTCCGGCTGGGCCGACGATGCCGCACGCGTGCGCTCGTTCGGGTATGAATAGAGCCCCCACGCTCCACCGCTGCGCGGGTCGCTGCCCCCCGAGGGGGCTAACCCACCTTGGGGTGGCCCGGCGGGAAATTGTCACCCCCACGCTCTGCCGCTGTGCGGGTCGCTGCCCCCCAGGGGGGCTAACCCACCTTGGGGCGGCCCGGCGGTGGGTTGCTGCGGGTGGGCTGTTTTGGTTTTTTCCTGCGCTGGCCTAAGCCGTGGCAACCCGGCGCATTGCGGATGAGCCTGCGTATGTGCTGCACCGCTACGACTGGAGCGAGTCCAGTCTGATTCTGGAGGTGTTTACGCGCCACTATGGACGCATTGCCTTGGTGGCCAAAGGCGCCAAGCGGCCTACGTCTAGTTTTCGCCCCGTGTTGTTGCCCTTGCAGCAGTTGCATGTGGCCTTTGGTGGTGACGCGGAAATCCGCACCCTCAAAAGCGCCGAGTGGCAGGGCGGGCATGTCATGCCCACGGGCGACGCGCTGCTGTCGGGCTACTACCTGAACGAACTGCTGCTCACCCTGTTGGCGCGGGACGACCCGCACCCGGGGTTGTTTGACGTGTACGCCAACGTGGTAACCGTGTTGGCCAGCGAGCATGGCGAGGCCTTGCAACCGGCGTTACGCACCTATGAAATTTTGTTGTTGCGCGAAATTGGTCTGCTGCCGGCTTTGGACCGGCAGACCATGACTCTGGGCGCATTGGTGGAAGACGAGGCGTATGTTTTGGTGCCCGAGGGCGGTTTGCGTCTCGCACATCCGCAAGACCGCGCCAGCCTCACCGGCCAGCAGTGGACGCAATTGCAAGCCGCATTGACTGACAGCGCCCCCTTCACCACCACGCTACGGGCCTGCGCGGCGGTCATGTCCGAGTTGAAGCCCCAATTGCGGGCCTTGCTGCACTACCATTGCGGTGTCAAAACCCTGCGCACACGCCAGATGATGATTGACATCCAATCCTTATGAAAACCCACCTCTCCGTCAACCTCAACAAAGTCGCGCTGGTGCGTAACACCCGCCACCTAGGTATTCCCAGCGTGACGCGGGCGGCCACGTTGTGCCTGCAGGCCGGTGCGGCGGGCATCACCGTGCACCCGCGTCCCGATGCGCGGCATATCCGGGCGCACGATGTGGTGGAACTGGCCGAGCTGCTCAAAGCCTGGCCCGACCGCGAATTCAATATCGAGGGCAACCCTTTTCACAACCTGATGGACTGCGTGGACGACCTGCGCCAACGTGGCTTGCCGGTGCACCAGGTGACCTTTGTGCCCGACTCCGAGGGGCAATTCACCAGCGACCACGGCTGGCGTTTTCCGGACGATACCAACCGCCTGCGCCCGCTCGTGGCCCATGCCAAATCCTGGGGCCTGCGGGTGAGCTTGTTCATGGACGCCGACCCCCACGCCATGCTGGCCGTACGTGAGTTGGGCGCCGACCGCATTGAGCTCTATACCGAGCCCTATGCCGCCGCCTGGGGCACGTATGGGCAGGGCGCGCAATTGCAGCGCTTTGCCGAAGCCGCCCGTGCCGCTTTGAAAGTGGGCCTGGGCGTCAATGCCGGGCACGACCTGAACCGCGACAACCTGGCCGCCTTTGTGCAACAGGTGCCGGGCGTGCAAGAGGTATCCATCGGCCACGCGCTGATTGCCGATGCGCTGGAGCTGGGCTACGACGCCACCGTGCGGGCGTATTTGGAATGTTTGCGGTGAAGCGCTTGAGCGTCGCCGGGCCGTCCCAAGGCGTGAGGGCCCCCTTGGGGGGCAGCGAACCACACACAGTGGGGAGCGTGGGGGCAAACTCCACATGATTTACGGCATCGGCACCGACATTTGTGACATCCGGCGCATCCAGGCCAGCCTGGACAAGCATGGCGATCGTTTTGCCGGCAAAGTGCTCAGCGATGCCGAATTTGCCACCTGGAAGGCGCGCAGCGCGCGCTGGCCCGCCCGCGGTGTGCGCTACCTGGCCACCCGCTTTAGCGCCAAGGAAGCCTTCAGTAAAGCCATTGGTCTGGGCATGCGCATGCCCATGGCCTGGAAGCTGTGCGAGATTGCCAACGAGCGCAGTGGCAAGCCCACCATCGTGCTGCATGGCGGGTTGAAAACCTGGTTTGAAGCCCGCGCCTTGAGCGCCCACATCACCGTGACCGATGAAACCGACTACGCCGCCAGTTTTTGCGTGGTAGAGGCCGAAACCGTCAAAATACAAGCCTAATCGCCCGCTGGCCCGGGTATTCATTGCCCGAGCAGCTCTTTTTTTGATAGCAATTGACGCGTACACACCATGACCTTCCACGCCCCCCTGATCATCGACATCGCTGGCACCCAGCTCACCGCAACCGACCGCCAGCGTTTGCGCCACCCGCTGGTGGGCGGGCTGATTCTGTTTGCCCGCAACTGGCACGACCGCGCCCAACTCACTGCGCTGTGCCAAGACATCAAAAAGCTCCGGGCGGACTTGCTGATTTGTGTGGACCACGAGGGTGGGCGCGTGCAGCGCTTCAAGACCGATGGATTTACCCACCTGCCGCCCATGCGCGCCTTGGGCGAGATGTGGCTGGCAGAGGCTGCCCCGATTGCGTCCAAGCGCCACAGTGGGCCGCTAGACGCCACCAATGCCGCCACTGCCTGCGGCTATGTGCTGGGCGCTGAGCTCAGGGCGTGCGGGGTCGATTTAAGTTTTGCGCCGGTGTTGGACTTGGACTACGGCGAAAGCAGCGTCATTGGTGACCGGTCTTTGGGCCGCGACCCGCGTGTGGTCAGCTTGCTGGCCAAGAGCCTGATGCTGGGCCTGCAGCAGGCGGGCATGGCGCATTGCGGTAAACATTTTCCTGGTCATGGGTTTGTCAAAGCCGACTCGCACGTCGATATTCCGATAGACAAGCGCAGCCTTAAAGCCATCTTGGCCGACGATGCCGCGCCCTACCGCTGGCTCGGCACCGCGCTGACCGCCGTGATGCCGGCCCATGTGATCTACCCCAAGGTAGACGCACTCCCGGCGGGTTTTTCTGCCAAATGGCAGGGCGATATATTGCGCGGTCAATTGGGCTTCACCGGCGCGGTGTTCAGCGACGATTTGTCCATGGCCAGTGCCCGCGTGTTGCTGGGACGGCCGCTGAGCTATCTGGAGGCCAGCCTGGCGGCCCTGCGCGCAGGCTGCGACATGGTGCTGCTGTGCAACCAGTCGCTGGCCAGCAGCGACGGTGGCGGTCAGGCGCTTGACGCGGTGATTGACGGACTGACCGAGGCCCAGGTACGTGGTACGTGGCAGCCTTTGGAGGCCAGCGAGCAGCGCCGCTTGGCATTGCTGCCCGGCACGCCCGCAGTGGCCTGGGATGATTTGATGGTCCAGCCCAGATACATGCAGGCGTTGGACTGGCTGCCCTAACGCGCACGAGCCCCCAAGGGCGGGTTCGGTGTCAGGGGGAGCGGTGCAGGCGCGGTGACGACAACGCGACGATCTGGTCCGCGGTGGCGGCATCCACGTTGGGGTGCTTGGCCAGCAGCTTGGCGGTAGCCAACAGCGCGCGCAGTTGCTCCACGTCGCGCACGGTGGGCGCCACTTTGATCTGCGCCAGCGCGGCCTGGGCTTGGCCTCCTTGGACCAGGGCGGCCACTTTGGTGGCCCAAACGCTTTGACGAGACATGGTGACTTTCCTTCCGCAGACAGTGCCCTAACTAGGCAAAAGTATTGTGGCACAGGCCTCGCGATAATCGTGGTCATGAAATCCAAGAATGCCAGCGGTGGGCTGGTCTACTCCACAGAGACCGGCCGTATGTGCCCGGACTGCCGCCAGCCCATGGCCCAGTGCCAATGTTCTGCCAAGCCTGCGCGCCCGGCGGGCGATGGCATCGTGCGCGTCAGCCGCGAAACCAAGGGCCGGGCCGGCAAGGGCGTGACCTTGGTCAAAGGCCTGCCTTTAGACGATACGGATTTGATTGCCTTGGGCAAAAAAATCAAAGCCCACTGCGGCTCTGGCGGTACCGTCAAAGACGGCGTGGTGGAAGTGCAAGGCGACCATTGCGAGAAAGTCATGGCCTTCCTGCAGGCGGCAGGCCACACCGTCAAAAGGGCGGGCGGGTGATGTTTTTCCGAAGGGCCGCCCCGAGGAAAAATGCGACCCCCTTGGGGGGCAGCGCAGCACGCGCAGCGGCAAGCGTGGGGGCCATGTTCTAGTGCAGCCGCAAGACTTACAACTGCTGGTAGAGCGCACCATGCCCTTTGGCAAGCACCAAGGCCGGCTTATTGCAGACCTGCCGGGCGATTACCTCAATTGGTTTGCCCGTGAGGGCTTTCCCAAAGGCGAAATCGGGCGACTACTGCAATTGATGCACGAGATCGACCACAACGGGCTCTCGGATTTGCTAACGCCTTTGCGCAGGCCTCGGTTTTGAGCCTCGAACACTGCCCAACCTGCAGACTCAAACTCCTGCCAAGCCCGCCGGACTCCAAAGCCGCGCACCCCCCGCCTCCAGGTACGTCAAATACACCCGCACCTCAAACTCCAGTTGGTGGTAGCTGGGTTCCATGTGGGTGCAGAGCTGGTAGAAGGCCTTGTCATGGTCGCGCTCCCGCAGGTGGGCCAGCTCATGCACGGTGATCATGGACAGAAACGGTGCGGGGGTTTCTTTAAATAGCGACGCAATGCGGATCTCGCGCTTGGCTTTAAGCTTATTGCCCTGCACCCGCGAAATATTGGTGTGCGTACCCAGCGCGTTTTTAACCACGTGCAGCTTGCTATCGAAGGCCACCTTGCTCAGGGCCTCGCCGCTGCGCAAATACGCCTGCTTGAGGCCCTGCACGTAGTCGTACAGCGCGCGGTCGGTACGCACGCCGTGGCTCTCTGGATATTTGCCCAGAAGCCAGTCGCCAGCGCGGCCCTCAGACATTAGGCTGTGCACCTGGGTTAGGGTGGTTTCAGGGTAACCCTGCAGGTAACGCATGGCATTAAATTGCTATTAAATTAATAGCGAACAAGTGTTTATTTACCCGGGCCAGCGGCTGTTTTTAACCAAAATTAAGCTTCCCGACGCAGGGCCGGGAACAAAATCACGTCGCGGATGCTGGCGCTGTCGGTTAGCAGCATCATCAGGCGGTCAATGCCCACGCCGCAGCCACCGGTGGGGGGCATGCCGTATTCGAGTGCGCGCACAAAATCCGCGTCGTAGTGCATGGCTTCGTCGTCGCCGCTGTCCTTGGCATTCACCTGCGCCTGGAAGCGGGCGGCCTGGTCTTCGGCGTCGTTCAGCTCACTGAAGCCATTGCCGAATTCGCGCCCGGTGATGTACAGCTCAAAGCGCTCGGTCACCTCGGGGCGGTCGTCGTTGGCGCGGGCCAAGGGCGAGATTTCGGTGGGGTGCTCCATGATGAAGGTCGGGTTCCACAGCTTTTCTTCCACCGTTTCTTCAAAATACAGCACCTGCAGGCTGGCCAAGCTACGGCCTTCCAGCCGGTTCTTGGCTTCCGTCAAACCGAGTTTCTTGACGGCGTTGGTGAGCCATACGGCGTCATTCACGTTGTCGCCAGCGTCGGTGTATTTGCGGATGGCTTCCACAATCGTCAGCCGCTCAAAAGGTTGGCTCAGGTCCACCGGCTTGCCGGCGTAGGTCAGTTGCAGCGAACCGGTGGCGCGCTGGGCAGCGTCGCGAATCAAGGCTTCGGTGTAGTCCATTAGGTCTTGGTAATTCCAGTAGGCCGCGTAGAACTCCATCATGGAGAACTCAGGGTTGTGGCGTACGCTGATACCTTCGTTGCGGAAGCTGCGGTTGATCTCGAACACGCGCTCAAAGCCACCGACGATCAGGCGCTTGAGGTACAGCTCGGGCGCGATGCGCAAAAACATTTCCTGGTCCAGCGCGTTGTGGTGGGTCTTGAAGGGCTTGGCATTCGCACCGCCGGGGATGGGGTGCAGCATGGGCGTTTCGACTTCCAGGAAATCATTGGCCACCATAAAGTCGCGCAGCGCGCTGACGGCCTTGCTGCGTGCCACAAAGCGCTTGCGGGCTTCCACGTCGGTCATCAAATCGACATAGCGTTGGCGGTATTTGGTTTCCTGGTCGGCCATGCCGTGGAACTTGTCGGGCATGGGGCGCAGGCTCTTCGTCAAGAGGCGCACGCTGGTGGCGTGGATCGACAGCTCACCCGTCTTGGTCTTGAACATGGTGCCTTCGGCAGCCACGATGTCGCCTAAGTCCCAGTGCTTAAAACTGGCGTACAAGTCGTCGCCCACGTCCTCGCCTTTGACGTAAATTTGGATGCGGCCGCCAGTATTGCCCAACGAGGAATCTTGCAGCGTACAAAAGCTGGCCTTGCCCATGACGCGCTTGAGCATCATGCGGCCCGCTACCTTGGCCGTTGCGCCCAGTGCTGCCAGCTCTTCAGCCGTCTTGCCTTCAAACTCGGCAAACAGGGCCTCGGCCTTGTGGCTGGGTTTGACGTCGTTGGGGAAGGCTACGCCTTTGCCCTCAGCCTGCTGCTGGCGGATCGCTTTGAGCTTTTCGCGGCGCTCCAAAATCAGTTGGTTTTCGTCTTGAACGGCGGGGGCTGCTGGGGCAGAACTGGGCACTGGGGCTTGGGATTCAGACATGGGGGTGGTGGATTTGGCAAAGGGGTGCAAATAAGCCCCAGAAAGGGCCGTAACCTCTGATTCTAAGAGGGACACACGGCAGTGGCAGCCGCTATCATTCCTGCACCGAATCTAAGAGTTGCCATGCTGTACCAAATTACCTCGCTTTTGCTCGAAGTGGCCGCTGGCCTGATTGCCGGCATGTGCCTCTTGCGCGTCTACATGCAGTACCAGCGCATCCCCATGTCAGCCCGCTCGGGCAATCCCATGGGCAACTTTATTTTTGCCTTGACGGACTGGTTGGTGTTGCCGCTGCGCAATATGTTGCCAGCTATGGGGCGATGGGATACAGCCGGCTTGGTGGGTGCTTTTTTGATAGAGCTGACCCGGTTTGCTTTGTTGTGGGTGATCAGTGGATTTGTCGGTGGGCCGGTGGCGCTGGTCGTATATGCGTTGTTTGCGCTGATATATCTTTGCCTGTATGGCCTGACCGGTATGGTGATTGTTTACGCGGTACTGTCGTGGGTGCAAACCCAGTCCGCGGTGGGCGACTTGCTAGCACGTTTGGTGATGCCTGTGCTGACGCCCATCCGGCGGGTGCTACCGCTGGTGGGTGGGGTCGATCTATCACCCCTGGTACTGCTGCTGCTGGTGCAGATTCTGGGGATTGTGCTGGGCTCCGCACAAACCGCAGTGCTGTTACTGGTCTGACGCAATGTCGTGAAGCGATGCTGTGTTGCGCATCGCTTCTTGCGCCGGTTTAGACCACTGCGTCGGCAGGTTGGCGCTGCAACATCGCCAAGCAATTGGCCACGTTTTGGCGCAACTCACGGCGATCGCAAATGAAGTCAACCGCGCCCTTGGTAAGCAGAAACTCTGAGCGCTGGAAGCCCTCAGGCAAGGTCACCCGCACGGTGGATTCGATCACACGCGGTCCGGCAAAGCCGATCAAGGCCTTGGGTTCAGCAATCACCACATCCCCTAAAAACGCAAAGCCTGCACTCACGCCGCCCATAGTGGGGTCGGTTAGCACGCTGATGTAAGGCAGGCCCTTCTTGGCCAAGCGGGTGAGGGCGGCATTGGTTTTGGCCATTTGCATCAAGCTGAGCAAGCCCTCTTGCATGCGGGCACCGCCGGTGGCGGTGAAGCATAAAAAAGGCACTTTTTGTTCAATGGCGGTCTCCACGCCACGCACAAAACGCTCGCCCACCACCGAGCCCATGCTTCCGCCCATGAATTCAAATTCAAAGCAGGCCGCCACCAAGTTGATGCCTTGCACCGCACCGCCCATGACGATCAGTGCGTCCGTCTCACCGGTGTTTTCCAGTGCTTCTTTGAGGCGCTCGGGGTACTTGCGGCTGTCTTTGAACTTCAGTGCATCCACTGGCAGCACCTCTTGCCCGATTTCATAGCGGCCTTCATTGTCCAAAAATACGTTGAGCCGGGCGCGCGCGCCAATACGGTGGTGGTGGCTGCAGCTTGGGCAGACGTTCTGGTTTTGTTCCAGATCGGTTTTGTACAACACCGATTCGCAGCTCGGGCACTTGATCCACAGGCCTTCGGGCACGCTGCGGCGGTCCGCAGGATCGGTTTGCTGAATCTTGGGGGGTAGCAGTTTTTCTAGCCAGCTCATTTCAGATCTCCTTGCTGTGCCCACAGGGGGCGTCCAACCAACATGGCGCGATTATCGGCGAAACCGCCCCCGGCACTTTTAAGGCTTAGTCTTGGTCCATCGCCGTGCGAATCTCGCGCAAAAAGCTTTGCGCCGTTGCACCCACCCGTTCACGCGGCTGGTCTTCCAGCAACTGGATGATCTTGCTGCCAATCACCACCGCGTCCGACACCTTGGCAATGGCTTGGGCGGTGGCCGCATCGCGGATCCCAAAGCCCACGCCAACGGGCGTGCTGATGTGCTGGCGAATCTTGGGCAGCATGGCCTCTACGGCACCCACATCCAGCGCGCCCGAGCCGGTCACGCCCTTGAGCGACACGTAGTACACATAGCCGCTGGCTACTTTGGCCACCTGCTGCATACGCTCGGGGGTCGAGGTGGGGGCCAGCAAGAAGATCAGGTCCATGTTGTGGGCGCGCAAATCGGCGGCAAACGCCTCGCACTCTTCTGGTGGGTAGTCCACGATGAGTACGCCGTCTACACCGGCCTCAGATGCGTCTTCGACGAATGGGCTGCTGACGTCCGGTTTGGCGTGTTTCTGGTCGTAGCGCTCCACCGGGTTGGCGTAGCCCATCAGCACCACGGGGGTCGTGCTATTGGTCTTGCGGAATTCGCGCACCATGGCCAGTACCTGCACCAGGCCTATGCCAAACGCCAGGGCCTTGTCGCCCGCCTTCTGGATCACCGGGCCGTCGGCGCTGGGGTCAGAAAAGGGCACGCCCAGCTCGATTACATCCGCACCGCCCGCCACCATGCTGTGCATCAGTTCGGGGGTGATGTCGGCATACGGGTAGCCCGCTGTGACGAAGGGAATCAGCGCCTTGCGGCCCTGGACCTTCAATTGGGAAAAGGTGGCATCGATTCGGCTCATGCTACTACCTTGATAGCAGCCAGTGCAGTAGATACGCCGGCTACAGCCATATTTCCCTTCACAGACTGGCCTTTGCAACTGGGGCGGCAGTAGAAGTCTGCGTTGCTCAAGTCGGCCACGGTGCCGATGTCTTTGTCACCACGGCCCGACAGGTTCACCAGAATGCTCTGGTCCGCCCGCATCGTCTTGGCCAGTTTCATGGCGTAGGCCACCGCATGGCTAGACTCCAGCGCGGGAATGATGCCTTCGGTTCGGCAGAGGTAGTGGAAGGCGTCCAGCGCCTCTTGGTCAGTAATACCCACGTATTCAGCGCGGCCGATGTCGGACAGGAAGGCGTGCTCGGGGCCCACGCCCGGGTAATCCAGGCCCGCGCTCACGCTGTGCGTCTCGGTGACCTGGCCGTTGTCGTCTTGCAGCACATAGGTGCGGTTGCCGTGCAACACGCCCGGGCTGCCTTTTTGGATGCTGGCAGAGTGTTTGCCACTCTCCAGGCCTTCACCTGCCGCTTCCACGCCGATCAGGCGCGTCTTGTCATGCGCGATGTAGGGGTAGAAGATGCCCATGGCATTGGAGCCACCGCCCACGCATGCAATCACCGCATCCGGCTGCTCGCCCTTGCAGCCAGCAGCCGCCAGCATCTCGGGCATCTGCACCAGACATTCGTTGCCAATCACGCTCTGGAAATCCCGCACCATCATCGGGTAGGGGTGGGGTCCGGCCACGGTGCCGATGATGTAGAAGGTGTTATCGACATTGGCCACCCAGTCGCGCATGGCTTCGTTCAAGGCGTCCTTCAAAGTCTTGCTGCCGCTCTCTACCGGCACCACGGTGGCGCCCAAGAGCTTCATGCGGTAGACGTTGGGGCTTTGGCGTTTGACGTCTTCACTGCCCATATAGACCACGCATTCCAGGCCATAGCGCGCACAAATGGTAGCCGTGGCCACGCCGTGCTGGCCCGCGCCGGTCTCGGCAATTACGCGGGGCTTGCCCATGCGCTTGGCGAGCATGGCCTGGCCGATGGTGTTGTTGATCTTGTGCGCGCCGGTGTGGTTGAGGTCTTCGCGCTTCAAGAAGATTTGCGCTCCGCCCGTTTCACGGCTCATGCGGGCGGCGTGGTAGATCGGGGAAGGGCGACCGACAAAGTGGGCCAGCTCCGACTGGAATTCGGCGATGAAGGCCGGGTCGTGCTGGTACTGGGCGTAAGCCGCTTTGAGTTCATTGATGGCGTGGGTCAGTGTCTCAGAGACAAAGCTGCCGCCATATTTGCCAAAGTGACCTTTGGCGTCGGGTTGTTGGTAGTCGTACATGGTTTTGTATCCTGGCCGGCAAGCCCGCGTACAACGCAATCTGGCCGACTATTGTTTGAGGTATTGGTCTGCTGCGCGCACAGCGGCAACAAACTCGCGGATTCTGAGGGGGTCTTTGATGCCCCGGATGGGCTGCCCCTGAGCGTCTAGCGCTTCCACGCCCGAGCTCACATCCACAGCCAGCGTTTTACAACGCGGCCGAACTTGCGCGATGCCATCGCCCACGTTTGCACTGGTGAGTCCACCACTCAAGACGAGGTGAGCGTTGACGCTTGGAGGAAGAAGTGACCAATTGAATGCTTTGCCGCCGCCGCCAAAACCCTCAACGTGTGCGTCGAGCAAGATGGCTTGGGCGTGTGAAAAATCAAAACTAAATTGTACGAGGTCGAACGGGGCCGCGTCATCTCCCAGGGGAATTCTGGCCGCCCGCAGGTAGGCCATTGCACCGTTGCGGGTGGCGTCCAGGCACTCTTGGGGGCTCTCATCACCATGAAATTGCACTGTAGCCCGCGGATTCATTGCGCAAGCCGCTCCTATTTCTGTAGCAGATGCGTTGACGAACAGTAGCACCGGGGTGATGAAGGGGGGCAGCCGTTGTGTCAGTTCGGCGGCGCGGGCCGCGGTGACAAAGCGTGGGCTTTTGGCGTACACCACAAAACCGACGGCGTCGGCACCAGCCGCCACCACCGCGTCGACATCGGATTCGCGCGTCAGGCCGCAGATTTTTATGCGGGTGCGAAGGGGGGCGTGTTCAGGCGTCATCATGGCAACGCATCATACGCAGGTGTGCGCTCGGGTATGCCCCACCGTGCGTCGTAGCGCGGGCCCAAAAAGTACAGGCCATCGGGTGAAAAGGTGGGTGCTGCGGCATTGCGGTTGCGTGCGGCCAGCACTTCGGCCATCCACTCGGGTGGCTTTTTGCCTTGGCCAATATGTACCAAGCAGCCCATGATGTTGCGAATCATGTGGTGCAAGAAGGCATTGGCTTCAAACTCCATGCGCCAGTAAGCGCCGCGTTTTTGAATCGCAATCTCCATCAAGTGTTTAACGGGCGACAGCGCCTGGCACTGGGACGCGCGGAAGGAGCTGAAGTCATGCTCGCCCATCAAGACATCAGCCGCTAAGCGCATGGCGTTCAGGTCTAGGTTGTTAAAAGTCCAGCCGACGCGACCGAATTCCACGCTGGGTCGGACTTGTGACTCCAAGAGCACATAGGCGTATCGGCGCGAGGTGGCGCAGGCTCTGCAGTGGAAATCATCAGGAGTTTTCAGGGCCCACTGGACTGCTATGTCGCGCGGCAGATTGGCATTGGTTCCGCGCACCCAGGAGTTGGTGTCACGCTCCAGTTCGGTGTCAAAGTGCACCACCTGCATAAGGCCGTGCACGCCAGCATCGGTACGGCCCGCGCACAAGGTGGAGACGCGCTGGGCTGTGAATTTGCCCAGTGCTTTCTCCAGTTTGTCTTGGATCGTAAGCCCCGAGAGCTGGCTTTGCCAGCCTTGGTAGGCCCCACCGTTGTAACTGACGCCTAAGGCTATCCGCACGTCACCATCCGAAGGCCTAGGCTAGCGCTTAGTTGAGACTGGCAAGTGCACGTTGCGCTTTGGCGCGCATATCCCCAGTCGCTTCGGCTACGACTTCCTCAATGAGCGCGCGGGCGCCGTCTTCGTCACCAATGGACAGAAACTCATCCGCCAAGGCCAACTTAGTTCCCAAGGGGTCTCCGTCTGTCGGGTCCGATACCACATCGACTACGGAACTAGGCCCAAGGTCCAGCGATAGGGAGCCCATGTCGAACTCCAGCATCCCACTGTCTTTCAAACCATCGGAGACGGTGGAGGGCTCTACCGGCGCAGTGTCCGTCTGTGAGAACTCTAAAACCGGTGCCGCATCGGGCATATCCAGACTCATACTGTGGATGTCTAACGCTACTTCTGACGGCGGCGAGAGTTCAGGCGCTGACGCCACAGTAAGGGGTGTAGGGCCAGAAATGTCGAAATCCAACGATTCCATATCCGCGCCTGAAGTGGCATGCAATTTAACTGTCTGGTCTTCCAGAGACGTCACCCTTGGAGCGTCAGCCATGGTTCCACCCGTGACATCGCTGATAGCGCTGGCAGGTTCGTCGTCCAGAGAGAAGTCGAGATCCAGATCCAAATCGACACCATTGCCTTGGGCCAATGCAGGTTGTGCAGCCTGCGGTAAGGTGCTGGCGCCGTACGCCAAAGCAGAACTGGCCGTGGCAATGAACGCAGACGCATTCCCGGAGGCGGGTATGCCACCAGGTTGGTACAGCGCGTTGGACGGATCAAACCCCATTCCCATTTCACAAATGCGCACCCAATCGGGGCTTTCGCTGCCAGTCAGCTTGTAGGCTTGTATGGCAGTGGCTTCATAGCTGTTTGTGTCTCTGCGTTTAGCAAAAATTTCCAGCAGTTTGGTGTAAATAGCCAATCGACCAGGGTTGGTTCGCAGAGCTTCTTTGAGTATTTCTTCGGCTTGCAGGTCACGCCCATAGGCCAAATACACATCTGCTTCGGCCACCGGATCCACGTCGTCTGCAGCGTCGAGCTGGCTGGCGGAGTACACCATCGAAGAGCCGCTGACAGGGCCTTCGCTGCTGTTGGTATCCACGCGCTGACCACCGCTGGCGCCAAAGAAGGAGTCAGGTTGCAGTCGGCTCTCCAGGAACGAACTGTCCACCTGCGACGCATCTTTTTTGCGCTTGCGCAGTTGGTAGACGCCAAAGGCGCCCAACAAAGCCAGCAATCCCAATCCCGCGGCGGGAACCATCGGGTTGTCCAACATGTCGTCCACAAGGCTGGTCTCCGCTGCAGGCGCAACCACGGGTGTGGGTACTTTCGCTGGCGCAGATGCCGGGGCAGACGCGGGTGCAGTAGCCTGCACGGACGGGGCAGATGCTTTGGCGGCTGATGCAGCCGGTGTCACTGTGGGAGTGGGTGTAACCACTGGGGCCGGGGCGGTGATAGCGGCCGGTGGAGCAGCAGGCATCGTCGCCACCACCGCCGGAGCCGGCTTTACGGCGGGAGCGGCTGACGCGGCAGCGGAGGCCGCGGTGACCGCTGCGCCGGCTTTCTTCAAATCATTGATGTTTTTAGCTATCTCGGCAGCGCGCGCAGCAGCGTCTTTGTCGGCGCGTTCTTTCGCCAATTTGGCGTCATCGTTTTTGGCTTGGACAGCACCCTTTGATAAGGTGAGCTTGTCTGGAGCCGCTGCGCTGGGCTTGCTTTCCACCACTTTGGATTCAATGGTGCCACTGGTCTTGCGGTCCGCTGCCGCGACTGATGTTGGCGGTGCGTTGTTGGCTAACGCGCGCTTAAAGCCCTCAAAATCTTTACTCTGGGCGCGCAGTATGCGGGTGGCTTCAGGCGCGGCTACGGCCTTGGCCTGCTCAGATGAGGGCACGTTGATAACCGCGCCAGAGCGAATGCGGTCGATGTTGTTATTGATGAACGCGTCTGGATTGCCGCGCAGCATAGCGACCAGCATCTGGTCAAGTGAGACGCCGCTTTCCTTGACGTTGGCCGCGATCTTAGTAGCGGTGTCGCCGGGTTTCACGGTGACTCTTTTGTCCACCGTGTTGGATGGCGACGCTGCTGGGGCGGGTTTGGGCAGTGGGGCTTGTCCGCTCGCGTTGCTTTGTGCTGGAGCACGCGCCACATCGGCGTTGGCGATGGGTGCAGGTGCGGGGCGAGGCGCGACCGCCAGTGGTGCTACTTGTGGAAGCGTCGGTGCCACCGGGGCTGGCCTGCGCAAGCTCGGTGGGTCGAACAACATGGTGTAGTCGCGTACGATTCGACCCGACGACCAGCTGGCCTCCAAAATCATGTCTACAAAAGGATCGTTGATTGGGCGATCGCTGGTGAGGCGGATATAGGCACGTCCGTCAGCGCGACGCTGTAACGTGGCCTGCAAGCTCGACAGAGCGGGGTTGTACTCCAAACCTGCGGCCGTGAAAGCTTCAGGCAGCGCGATCGACGTGCGTAGTGAGGCGGCTTCCTCCGCATTGATATCTGGAACTTCGATCTCGGCACGTAAGGGCTCCCCCAATGCCGACTGGACAGTAATACGCCCCAAGGACAGCGCCATAGCACCCGTGCTGGTCAGCGTTAGAAGTAGGGTAGCTGCGGCCGCAATCGCGGTTTTTTGCCAATGTTGGGACTTTGCAATCAATTTATATGCCTCCGGTGCAGCTCACGCGAGCGGCAATTACCTTGCATTTTAGGGCCGAAATGTCCGACCCCTGAAAGGGAAAAAGGACCATAACATCAATGTCTTAGGCTGACAAGCTAAGAAAGCTTTTAGGTGTGCAGCCCCGTTCGCAGCCTGCCGCCGCAGGTTTCAAAACGTTGTCGTTAGACAACGTATCCACACTTGGGGCTTCTGTCCGGTTGGCAAAGCCCGCGTGATTATTTTTCTATCAAAATCCGCAACATACGGCGCAGCGGCTCGGCGGCACCCCACAGTAATTGGTCACCAATCGTGAAGGCGCCCACGTATTCAGGACCCATCGCAAGCTTGCGGATACGACCGACCGGAATGGTCATGGTGCCGGTGACGGCGACGGGTGTCAGGTCTTGGATAGTGGCTTCACGCGTGTTGGGTACCACTTTGACCCACGCGTTGTCGGCGGCGATCATGGCTTCGATGTCGGCCACGGGCACATCCTTCTTCAGCTTGAAGGTCAGGGCCTGGCTGTGGCAGCGCATGGCGCCCACGCGCACGCAGAAGCCGTCCACCGGAATGCTGCTTCCGCCAAAGCCCTCGCCCATGCCCAAGATCTTGTTGGTCTCGGCCATGCCTTTCCATTCTTCTTTGGACATTCCGTTGCCCAAGTCTTTGTCGATCCAAGGGATCAGACTGCCGCCCAGCGGCACACCAAAGTTCGCGGTTTCCGCAGAAGTGAGTGACCGCTGCTTGGCGATGACTTTGCGGTCGATTTCCAAAATCGCGCTCTTGGGGTCGTCCAGCAGGGCTTTGACTTCGGCGTGTAGCGTGCCGTACTGGGTTAGCAGTTCGCGCATGTGCTGGGCGCCGCCACCAGAGGCGGCTTGGTAGGTCTGGGTGCTCATCCATTCGACCAGACCGGCCTTGTACAGCGCCCCCACGCCCATCAGCATGCAGCTCACGGTGCAGTTGCCGCCCACCCAGTTCTTTCCGCCCTTAGACAGTGCATTCTTGATCACCGGCATATTGACTGGGTCCAGAATGATGACGGCGTCTTTTTCCATGCGCAGCGTGGAGGCAGCGTCGATCCAGTGGCCGTTCCAGCCGGCGGCGCGCAGCTTGGGGAAAACTTCGGAGGTGTAGTCGCCGCCTTGGGCGGAGATGATGATGTCGCAGCGCTTCAGGGCGTCGATGCTGAAAGCGTCTTGCAGTGTGGTTTCGTTCTTGGCCTGTGCCGGGGCTTTGCCGCCCGAGTTGGAGGTGGAGAAGAACACGGGTTCGATCAGATCGAAATCGCCTTCCGTTTCCATGCGGTCCATCAATACAGAACCCACCATACCCCGCCAGCCGACTAGACCCACTAAATTAGCTGTTGTCATGAAAAAGCCCTTTCAGAATGTCGAAATTGAAGAATTTCATCTGCCCGGCTCGTCTGGCCGGAAGGGGCGCGAACGAGACAGGCTGTTTAGCCAGTAATGGTCGTCGTTTTGGTGGCCACGGTAGGCACCAACACAAAACCCGCACCCATGCCAAAGCCGGCCTTATGGGCCGCGCGGAGGAATGGGTGGCAAGCGTGCATACCTAAATTGTAATCGGGAGAATGTGGTCGCCCTTACAGAGCGATTACAACGCCCGCACGACGGCGTCGCCCATCTCCACGGTGGAGACACGGGTAGTGCCCGCACTGTGGATATCGGCCGTACGCAAGCCCTGGTCCAGCACCTTCTTCACTGCGGCTTCAATATGCAAGGCCGCGTCTTCACGGTTCAGACTAAAGCGCAGCATCATGGCAGCGCTCAAGATGGTTGCCAGGGGGTTGGCAATGCCCTTGCCAGCGATATCGGGCGCGCTGCCGTGGCTGGGCTCGTACAAACCCTGGCCTTTGCTGTTCAGGCTGGCCGAGGGCAGCATGCCGATGGAGCCGGTGAGCATGGAGGCTTCGTCCGACAAAATGTCGCCAAACATATTGCCGGTGACCACCACGTCAAAGCGCTTGGGCTCTTTGACCAATTGCATGGCCGCGTTATCGACATACATGTGGTCCAGCGCAACATCGGGGTATTGCAAGCCCACTTCAGACACAACGTCTTTCCAAAACTGGAAGGTTTCCAACACATTGGCCTTGTCGACGCTGGTCACGCGCTTGCTGCGCTTTTGGGCCGCTTGAAAGGCCACATGCGCTATGCGCTCGATCTCGGGCTTGCTGTAGCGCATGGTGTCGAAAGCTTCTTCGGCGCCTGGGAAGTGGCCGTCGGTGGCCATACGGCGACCGCGCGGCTGGCCAAAGTAAATGTCGCCCGTTAGCTCGCGGATGATGAGGATGTCCAGGCCCGCAACCAGCTCGGGCTTGAGGCTGGAGGCGTGCACCAGTTGCTCATAGCAAATGGCGGGGCGGAAGTTAGCAAACAGACCCAGGTTTTTGCGCAGACCCAAAATCGCTTGTTCAGGTCGCAGCGGGCGATCTAACTTGTCGTACTTCCAATCACCGACGGCGCCGAATAACACGGCATCGGCATTTTTGGCGAGTTGCAGCGTGGCGTCGGGTAAGGGGTGTCCGTGGGCCTCGTAGGCGGCACCGCCGACCAAAGCGCTTTCCATTTCTAACGGCAAGTTCAAGGCCTTCAAGACCTTGACGGCCTCGGCCACGATTTCGGTGCCAATGCCGTCACCGGGCAATACTGCGATTTTCATAAATAGACCTAATTAGTTGGGGACGAAGCTAAAGATCTGTCCCACAAAGTTACACGTCGCGTGAGGACCGAGCTAAAAATCTGTCCCGCAATGCTATAAGTTTGATAGCTGTTCACGCAGTCATTGTCCGGGCCAGCCACGGTTTTTGTGCCAAACGCTGGGCTTCAAAGGCCTTGATCTTGTCAGCGTGGCGCAGGGTCAGGCCGATGTCGTCAAAGCCGTTGAGCAGGCAGTATTTGCGAAAGGCCTGGACCTCAAACGCAATCTCCTCGCCCTGGGGCTTGACGATAAGCTGGCGCTCTAAATCGATGGTGAGTTGGTAGCCCGGGAAGGCCAGCGCCTCATGGAACAACTGGTCCACCTGCGCCTCGGTCAGCACGATAGGCAGCAGGCCATTCTTGAAGCTGTTGTTGAAGAAAATATCGGCGTAGCTGGGCGCAATGATGGCGCGAAAGCCGTATTGGTCTAGCGCCCAGGGCGCGTGCTCGCGGCTGGAGCCGCAGCCAAAGTTCTTGCGCGCCAGCAACACAGAGGCACCCGCATAGCGGGGCTGGTTCAGCACAAAGTCTGGGTTGGGTTTGCGGCTGGCGGGGTCTTGGCCGGGAAAGCCCGCGTCCAGGTAACGCCATTCATCAAACAGGTTTTGACCAAAGCCCGTTTTGCGGATGGATTTGAGGAATTGCTTAGGGATGATGGCGTCGGTGTCGACGTTCTCGCGGTCCATGGGCGCAACCAGGCCTTTGTGCACAGTGAATTTGTTCATTTCTTGGCTGCGCCTTCTATCTTTTCGCCGGCCTTTTGAAGGTCCTGGCCCATGCCTTTGACGGTATTGCAAGCACCCAGCAGTAACGTGACGGCGAGGATGAGGATAGTGGCGATGGATTTCATCGAGGTATTCCTTCGGAAACTAGCTGAATTTGCGAATGTCAACAAAGTGGCCATGTATGGCAGCGGCGGCGGCCATTGCCGGGCTGACGAGGTGCGTGCGCCCGCCAGCGCCCTGACGCCCCTCGAAATTACGGTTGCTGGTCGAGGCGCAACGTTCACCTGGCTCCAGACGGTCGGCGTTCATCGCCAGGCACATGGAGCAACCTGGCTCGCGCCATTCAAAGCCCGCTGCCCTGAAAATCTCATGCAAGCCTTCGCGCTCAGCCTGGTCTTTTACCAAGCCCGAGCCCGGTACGACCATGGCCAGCTTGATGTTCTTGGCAACCTTTTGGCCTAACTTCTTCACAACAGCAGCAGCCTCGCGCATGTCTTCGATGCGGCTATTGGTGCAAGAGCCGATGAAAACCTTGTCCACAAACAAGTCGTCCAACGCCTTCCCGGGCTCCAGCCCCATGTAGGTCAGCGCACGTTCCATCGCACCACGCTTATTGGCGTCTTTTTCTTTGTCGGGATCGGGCACCCGGCCGTCAATACCCAAGACCATTTCGGGCGACGTTCCCCAGGTGACTTGCGGCGGAATCTGGCTCGCGTCCAGCTCTACCACGGCGTCAAACTTGGCGTCGGGGTCCGTATGCAAGGTTTTCCAGTACGCGACAGCTTGGTCCCATTCGATGGCTGCCGCGTCGCCGCTCACGGCACTGTGACCCGGTGCCAGCGGTCGACCTTTGACATAGTTGATGGTCTTTTCGTCCACCGCCACAAGGCCGGCGCGGGCACCGGCTTCGATAGCCATATTGCAGACCGTCATGCGGCCTTCCATAGACAGGGCGCGGATAGCTGAACCGCCAAATTCAATGGTGTAGCCGGTACCGCCCGCGGTACCGATCTTGCCAATAATGGCCAATACGATGTCCTTGGCCGTGATGCCTTTGGCCACCGTGCCCTCTACCTTCACCAACATATTCTTGGCCTTTTTTGCCAGCAGCGTTTGTGTGGCCATGACATGTTCGACCTCACTGGTACCAATGCCATGTGCCAGAGCGCCGAATGCCCCATGTGTCGAAGTATGTGAGTCGCCGCACACCACGGTCATACCAGGTAATGTGGCACCGTTCTCGGGCCCGATCACGTGGACGATGCCTTGGCGTTTGGACAGAAAAGGAAAGTAAGCAGCAGAGCCAAATTCTGTGATGTTGGCATCCAGTGTCATAACTTGCTCTTTGCTTGTGGCATCCGTAATGCCATCGAGGCCGAGCTCCCAGCCGGTGGTGGGCGTGTTGTGGTCGGCAGTGGCCACTATGGAGCTGACGCGCCAAACCTTTCGGCCCGCTTGGCGCAGGCCTTCAAAAGCCTGGGGGCTGGTGACCTCGTGCACCAGATGCCGGTCAATATAAAGAATGGCAGTGCCATCGTCTTCGGTGTGAACGACGTGGTCGTCCCAGAGCTTGTCGTACAGGGTGCGTTGCATGCGTCGGTCCTTGGTGGATCTCAATTTTATGCTGGGCCGGGGGTGGGAGCCCCTCTTGATGCTAAGAACTGCCGAACACGGCGATGGCGCATCGCGCGCGACCTCGAAAAAGGTAGCCGAAAAGCAGAACGCCCACAGACGTTGCCGTCAGTGGGCGCGGCTTCTATTTCTCGATAATCAGCGTTGGCCTATAGGAACTACGTCCCGCTTCACAGAGCCAGTGAACAACTGGCGCGGGCGGCCAATTTTGTATTCCGGGTCACCGATCATTTCATTCAACTGCGCAATCCAACCTACCGTGCGGGCCAGTGCGAAGATGGCAGTGAACAGGCTGACCGGAATTCCTATGGCGCGCTGCACGATACCCGAGTAGAAGTCCACATTGGGATACAGCTTGCGCGACACAAAGTAGTCGTCCTCGAGGGCAATTTTCTCCAGTGCCATAGCCAGCTTAAACAGAGGATCATTTTCCAGACCCAGTGCCAGCAAGACCTCTTTACAGGTCTCTTGCATGAGCTTGGCGCGGGGGTCGTAATTCTTGTAAACCCGGTGACCAAAACCCATCAGTTTGACACTGGAGTTTTTATCTTTCACCTGTTCCATAAACTGGCCGACTTTGGCAATACCACCCATGCGTTGGATGTCTTCCAACATGTTCAGGCAGGCCTCATTGGCGCCGCCGTGGGCAGGGCCCCAAAGACAGGCCACACCTGCTGCAATGGCCGCAAACGGGTTCGTTCCCGATGAGCCGCACAGGCGTACGGTAGAGGTGGATGCGTTTTGTTCGTGGTCCGCATGGAGCACAAAAATACGGTCCAAAGCACGCTCAATCACCGGGTTGACCACGTACTCTTCGCAGGGGTTCGCGAACATCATGCGCATGAAGTTACCAGAGTAACTCAAGTCATTCTTAGGGTACATATACGGCTGTCCGGCGCTGTACTTGTAGGCCATGGCCACAAGCGTTGGCATCTTGGCGATCAGGCGTATGGCTGAGATCTCACGGTGCTCTGGGTTGTTGATGTCGGTGCTGTCATGGTAAAAGGCCGACAAAGCCCCGACCAAGCCGGTCATGATCGCCATAGGATGCGCATCTCGACGGAAGCCACGCAGGAAAAACTGCATTTGCTCATTGACCATGGTGTGCTGGGTCACACGCCGGGTGAATTCGGCCTTTCCCGCTGCATTGGGCAGGTTACCGTACAGCAAGAGATGGCAGGTTTCCATGAAGTCGCAGCTGGTAGCCAGCTGCTCAATGGGATATCCACGGTACAAAAGTTCACCCTTATCACCATCGATGTAAGTGATAGCGGACTGGCAAGATGCGGTGGACAAAAAGCCCGGATCGTAGGTAAACATGCCGGTTTGAGCATACAGCTTACGAATATCTACGACATCTGGTCCAACACTGCCGTGGTACACCGGCAGATCGACACTGGGGCTGCCGTTACTGAACGACAGGGTGGCTTTGTTGTCAGCTAGTTTCATCTTTCGCCTTTCAAAGGGGTTCTCTCAACATACTCAAAATTTCGTGCACGTCATCGTTATCCATGCTGACGTTCACCTGTGCAATATTCTTGCGGCCTAACTGAACATCCAACAAGTCGTTATCGCTCAAATCCATCAGGTAATTCAGAGCATTGGCCTGTGTCGTGGTTAACGATGCACTGTAACGTCCGAAAAACCGTTCAATAAACAAGTCGTTTTCTAGCAGCCCGCGTCGGCAGCGCCAACGCAGTTTGCTAAGAGCGCGTTCATCAATTAGCGTATCTTGCACGGCACTGGCTCGGCAAATTAAACGGCACGCAGAACCATCATCTCTTTGATCTTGCCGATCGCCTTGGTAGGGTTCAAACCCTTGGGGCAGACGTCGACGCAGTTCATGATGGTGTGGCAGCGGAACAGGCGGTAGGGGTCTTCGAGATTGTCCAAGCGCTCGCCGGTGGCCTGGTCGCGGCTGTCTGCAATGAATCGGTAGGCCTGCAGTAGGCCCGCAGGGCCTACAAACTTGTCAGGATTCCACCAAAAGCTTGGGCAACTGGTGGAACAGCTTGCGCACAATATGCACTCATACAGTCCGTTCAGTTCTTCACGCTCCTCGGGGCTTTGTAGCCGCTCTTTTTCCGGCGGGACGGTGTCGTTTATCAGGTACGGCTTGATCGAGTTGTACTGCTTGAAGAACTGGGTCATGTCCACAATCAGATCGCGAATCACGGGCAGACCGGGTAGGGGTTTGAGTACGATTTTTCCTGGAAGCGTCAGCATGTTGGTCAAACAGGCCAGTCCGTTCTTGCCGTTGATGTTCATGGCATCCGATCCGCAAACGCCTTCGCGGCAAGAACGGCGGAACGTGATCGACGGGTCAACTGCCTTGAGTTTCATCAAGGCATCGAGCAGCATACGTTCTTGGCCATCGAGTTCGACTTCGATGTCCTGCATATACGGCTTGGCGTCCTTGTCTGGGTCGTAACGGTAGATGGAGAAAGTGCGCTTGGTCATATTTAATCTCTCGAAGTTAGGGCAGAGTTAAAGATTGGTCCGACAAGGTGTTAGAAAGTTCGAACCTTGAGGGGCACTGAATCCACCGTCAAAGGCTTCATTTGAACGGGCTTGTAGGAAAGGCGATTGCCCTCGCTGTACCAAAGCGTGTGTTTATGCCACTCTTGGTCGTTGCGACCGTTGGGGTGCTCAGCAGTGTCCCCGTAATCGTCAACGGAGTGGGCGCCGCGACTTTCCTTGCGGGCCGCAGCAGAAACAATCGTCGCCTCTGCGGATTCGATCAGATTTTCGACTTCCAAAGCCTCGATACGCGCAGTATTGAACACCTTGGACTTGTCTTTGAGATTGATGGCGTTGACGCGCTTTCGCAGGTCGGCAATCTTCACCACGCCTTCGTCCATGCTCTTCTGGGTGCGAAACACGCCCGCATGCATTTGCATGGAGGCGCGAATGTCGTTCGCGACGTCCTGTGCGTATTCCCCGCTTGTGGCATTGTCCAAACGTGACACGCGCGCCAAAGTACGGTCTGCAGCATCCTTGGGAAGAGGTTTGTGCACCTTATTTTTGTTGTTGAACTCGACGATGTGGTTACCCGCAGCGCGGCCGAACACCAACAAGTCAAGCAGCGAGTTGGTGCCTAGGCGGTTGGCGCCGTGCACCGAGACGCAGGAACATTCACCCACGGCATACAGGCCATTGACGACTTGGTTGTGCACGTCACCATTTTGTACAACGACTTGGCCATGCACATTGGTCGGAATGCCGCCCATTTGGTAATGGATGGTCGGTACCACCGGAATGGGTTCCTTGGTGATGTCCACGTTGGCAAAGTTGACGCCAATCTCGTAGACCGACGGCAGGCGCTTGTGGATCGTTTCAGCGCCCAAGTGGTCTAATTTCAGCAGAACGTAGTCTTTGTTGGGCCCACAGCCACGGCCTTCCTTGATTTCCTGGTCCATAGAACGGGAAATGAAGTCTCGCGGAGCCAGGTCTTTGAGCGTGGGTGCGTAGCGCTCCATGAAGCGCTCCCCATTGCCGTTGATGAGAATCGCACCCTCGCCACGACAGCCTTCGGTCAACAATACGCCCGCCCCAGCCACGCCGGTGGGGTGGAACTGCCAGAACTCCATATCTTCAAGCGGGATGCCGGCGCGCGCTGCCATGCCCAGTCCGTCGCCGGTGTTGATAAAGGCGTTGGTAGATGCTGCAAAAATGCGACCCGCCCCGCCCGTCGCCAGCAAGGTTGTCTTGGCTTCAAGGATGTGGATATCGCCAGTTTCCATCTCCAATGCAGTGACGCCAACGACGTCGCCTTCTACGTCACGAATAAGATCCAGTGCCAGCCACTCAACAAAAAAACTGGTCTTTGCAGCGACATTTTGTTGGTACAGCGTGTGCAACATTGCGTGGCCAGTACGGTCAGCAGCTGCGCAGGCGCGCTCCACCGCTTTTTCGCCATAGTTGGCGGTATGGCCACCAAAGGGGCGCTGATAAATTGTGCCGTCGGGGTTTCGATCGAAGGGCATGCCCATGTGCTCAAGGTCATAGACAACCTTGGGTGCTTCTCGGCACATGAATTCAATTGCATCCTGGTCGCCGAGCCAGTCTGATCCTTTTACCGTGTCGTAAAAGTGATAGTGCCAGTTGTCGTCGTTCATGTTGCCCAGGGAGGCGCCGATACCGCCTTGCGCGGCCACCGTGTGGGAGCGCGTGGGGAATACTTTGGACAGCACGGCGACATTCAGGCCAGCACGGGCCAATTGCAGAGATGCACGCATGCCGGAGCCGCCGGCACCGACAATGACAACGTCAAATTTTCTTTTGGAAACTTGTTGAGACATAAGTAAAGCCTGTTAATGATCCAGTGAATTGGGCGCTAGAGGGTGTGCGCTCAAAGGCGCCACAAGACCTGGATCGCCCAGCCGGCGCAGCCGACCAACCACACAATAGAGAAGACTTGCAACGACAAACGCACCGAAACCGGTTTGACATAATCCATCCAAATGTCACGAATGCCGACCCATGCGTGGTAGAGCAATGCAATGATCACAGTAAATGTCAGAACTTTCATCCACTGCGCAGAGAAGATGCCGGCCCACAGCTCGTAGCCCAAAGGACGCTTGGTAAAAATGATTTGCGCCAGTAATAGCACTGTAAAAAGCGCCATGAGTACGGCGGTGACGCGCTGCGCCAGCCAGTCGCGCAATCCGTAATGCGCACCCACAACGATGCGTTTAGATCCGTAGTTAACTGCCATTGTCTTATCCTCTGTTGAATCGGTGTTTTGCTAGGGTTTGGCGAAGTGGATTGCGGCTCAATAAAGGCCAAACAATTTGCCACCCAATACCACCGTCAGTACCAGGCTCGAGGCTAGGGTGACAACGGCAGAGTTTTTGCCGAACTCTTTGCTGACGGCGTGGTTGATATCCATCCACAGGTGGCGCACACCAGCAATGAAGTGGTGCAAATAAGCCCAAATCAAACCCAGGACCGCCAATTTGATAAGCCAGCCAGGCAAAACACCCCATCCTGAGGTGAACACGCTAGTGAATTTCGCGAAGGAAATTTCCGAAGAAATCGACGTATCAAACATCCAAATGATAAAGGGCATCAGCATGAACATGATGGCGCCGCTAATGCGGTGCAAGATGGACACCCATCCGGCAGCTGGCAGGCGGTAAGTTGGCAAATCGCTCAGCGCGTTGATGTTTCGGAATTCAGGCCGCTTTGCGCGGCCTCCAGAGGTAAGCTCAGTCATGGATTTACTTTCGTTTCAGTAACTGGATTGTAATAATCGAATTCGGCCACAGCCGGAGTATTGCACTGCAACAGACCGTCCACTCGCTCGCCGGTATAAATCCCTCAATTTAGCGCATTCCTGTAGTAGTGTTTGTCGGTCAAGTACAGGCCGCGGCGCATCTCCATAGGTACATCGTTGTAGGTGTAGGCAATACGTTCCACACTGAGCAACGGCGTACTTCCGGAGACCTGCAGGAGGCGCGACTGCTCTTCATCGGGCAACACCGCACGTATCTTTTCTTCGGCCCGCGCCATGTGGACGCCAAACTCTGTTTCAAACAAGGCATACATGGGGCCACCGTAGGCCGCTAGCCGTTCGGCCGTCAGACCCTTGAAGGGAGATCCGGGCAGCCACAGGTCTTCCAGAATTGTCGGTATACCGGCAAACAGCAAAATCCGTCGCACTTGGAGGACTGAGTCACCTGCCCGCATGGCCAGTGCGCGCGCCACGTCAGCGGTTGCGCGGTTGCGCTTGCAGTCAATGATGTTGCGCTGCGCAGGGCCTTCACTTTTCGGATCGCCGCTATCCGGAAATAGCTTCAGGAAGCGGTATTGGGCGGTTTGCTCCGCGTGCGTAGCCACGAAAGTGCCCTTGCCTTGGCGGCGCACTAACAAATTTTCCGCCGCCAGTTCGTCGATGGCCTTGCGGACTGTGCCTTGGCTCACTTTGTAGCGAGTGGCAAGTACGTTTTCGCTGGGGATTGCCGCGCTGGGTTTCCACTCACCGGACTGTAAGCTGCGCAATATCAGCGCCTTAATTTGTTGGTACAAGGGGCTAAAAGCGGGCGTTGTCGCCCCGCCGACCGAACCATCGCCGCCAGGCCCGGGTGGGGCAGCACTTTCGTGGGACGCAAAAGGCGTGGTGTTCATGGAGGGCGGCTCAAAAGATGTGCCTGTGTTCATGGGCGGATTTTTCCGTAATCATATCTTATATAAGACATAAGACAAGTTGACGTTTTTAGAATTTCAGGAGTAAACTGTGGTCCGTTCTGCGGGGCTCCCACGTTTCGTTGCGTGCCCACAGTCAGTATCGTTTCTACAACACTTCCTGGAGTTCTCACCATGAGCAAAAAGCCCGTCCGCGTAGCAGTCACCGGAGCCGCCGGTCAAATTGGATACGCCATTCTGTTTCGGATTGCTTCCGGAGAGATGTTGGGCAAAGACCAGCCCGTGGTGTTAAGTCTGCTGGAAGTCCCGGTTGAAAAGGCGCAGCAAGCCCTTCAAGGCGTGATGATGGAGTTGCAAGATTGTGCATTCCCCCTTTTGGTGGGTATGGAAGCGCACAGCGACCCCATGACCGCGTTTAAGGACGTGGACTACGCGCTGCTCATTGGATCCCGTCCGCGCGGTCCGGGCATGGAGCGCGCTGAGCTCTTGGCCGTGAACGCTGAAATTTTCACCGCCCAAGGGAGGGCATTGAATGCAGTAGCTAGCCGTGACGTACGTGTTTTGGTAGTGGGTAATCCCGCCAATACCAACGCCTACATCGCCATGAAGAGCGCGCCCGACCTGCCACGCAAGAACTTCACAGCTATGCTGCGACTAGACCACAACCGCGCCCTAAGCCAGATCGCTGCCAAGACGGGCAAAGCTGTAGCCGATATTGAAAAAATGGCTGTGTGGGGTAACCACTCGCCGACGATGTATGCCGATTACCGATTTGCCACCATCAATGGCGAAAGTGTCAAGACCATGATCGATGATCAGGAATGGAATGCCAACACCTTCTTGCCCACCGTCGGCAAGCGTGGCGCTGCAATCATTGCCGCCCGTGGTGTATCGTCCGCAGCGTCGGCTGCCAATGCAGCCATAGATCACATGCGTGACTGGGCTTTGGGCACAAGCGGGAAGTGGGTCACCATGGGCGTTCCTTCAGATGGCCAATACGGCATCCCTAAGGACACGATGTTCGGTTTTGCCGTGACTTGCGAAGGTGGCGAATACAAAGTCGTTGCCGACTTGGACGTGGACGCGTTTTCGCAAGAGCGAATCAACGTTACGTTGAAAGAACTGCAAGACGAGCAGGCCGGCGTAGCCCACTTGCTGTAACACCAGCACGTGACTGTGCGCAGCGCAGGCCCGCCCGAAACATCTACTAGCCCCGTGGGGGCTAGTGGAGCCCCCGGAGTAGTAGTTGTGGGGGTTAAAAGCCCGCGCGAAATTCTTCTCGGCGCGCAGGGTGCAGCGGGCATGTTGCCGGTCTGCGACCACTACAGCGGTGTCGAGTCGCGGATGGTTAAAAGCCTGCAATTGCAGGCTGAGATGACTGAAGAGTTTGGGGGATGCGTATTTGATGTGACCCTTGACTGCGAGGATGGTGCGCCGGTTGGAGGCGAGGTTGACCATGCACATATGGTCAGAGCCCTTTTAAATACTGCACATTTTGCTCCTAATTTAGTAGCAAGTGGCCTCAGGCGCCGCGTTGGTGCGCGGGTGCATGCAATCGATCACTCGTCCTTTGCGGCAGATGTGGAGATTATTGTGGGCGGCTCTGCCCAGAACCTGAGCTACATCATGGTTCCCAAGGTCGAGTCACTTGCCGACGTGGAAGCTGCCGTGTCAGCCATCGATGCAGCGGTCCCCCCCGGACTTCGCACTGGAGCCCTGCCTTTGCATGTACTGATAGAGTCCCCGGCGGCAGCGCACCGTGCATTTGACATCGCAGCCCATCCTCGGGTGCAGTCGGTTAGTTTCGGCTTGATGGACTTCATATCTACCCATGCGGGCGCGATTCCCCATACTGCGATGGGTGTGCGTGCCGTTGGTGACAATGTCACCCAGGATCAGTTTCACCATCCCCTTGTTGTGCGAGCGAAATTAGATATTTCCAGTGCTTGCCATGCTACGGGCAAGGTCCCATCGCATTGTGTGGTGACGGAATTGCACAACACTGAGTTAGTGGAACGGTCGGCGCAGATGGCCGCAACTTGTTTTGGTTACACGCGGATGTGGAGTATTCATCCTTCGCAAATTCGGCCCATCCTGCGTGCCTTTGCGCCCTCATTGGCAGACATTGACTTGGCAGCGCGTATTGTCGAGCAGGCCCAGATTGCCGACTGGGCGCCCATCTCGGTCGATGGCAAACTGCACGACCGGGCGAGTTTTCGGTATTTTTGGCAACTGCTTGAGCGGGCGAATCAAACTGGTTGCGAAATGCCCGACCCCGTGCGTATGTATTTCCCGTCCCGGGCCCACTAATCGGAGGTTCACTTTTATGACAAAACAATTCGCTTTGGGGCTGCTTGTGCTGGCGATGACTATCGCGTTGCCAGCAGCCTCCGCTGATAAGCTGGCCAGCAAAATGCCAGCCAAACCACACCATGCATCGGGAAAACACCAAGAGCCCGTGGTGTTAGCCCCGGTAGAAGTATCTGCGGAGCAATTGGAGCTCGCCAACCGCGTGCTGGTTGGAAAAATCAACTGTGAAATGTCAGTGGTTGTGACGATGACCAACGACACCCTGTCGCCAGGCCGTTTTTTCCTTGATATTGGCACCAAGCGGTATGCCATGTTGCCGGTGTTGACAAGTACCGGTGCGGTTCGTTTAGAGGAGGAGTCTAGTGGAGCCGTGTGGTTGCAGTTGGGCAATAAATCTATGTTGATGAACCAGAAAGAGGGAAAACGACTGGCTGACGACTGTAGGAATCCAGATCAATTGTTGGTAGCCCAAGCGCTTGAGCGCAATCCTCAGCCGGGTTTGCTGGACGCACCCAAGGATGCGCTGGTGCCGATAGGTGCGGGGGGCTCCGTGCAGGAGTTAATACCTAATCCAGAGCCACCACCCAAGGCGAAAGCCAGGAAAAAATTCAAATAAATTACGTGCTAGACCCACTCGACGTGGCTGGCGGATCGTTTGTGTTGCAAAAGAAGGAGTGAATACTATGTTGAAAGCCTACCGTGATCATGTGGCCGAACGCGCCACGCAGGGCATCCCGCCACTGCCTTTGTCTGCCAAGCAAACTGGCGAACTGATCGAACTCCTGAAAAATCCGCCCGAAGGTGAGGAAGCTCATTTGGTCGCGCTGATCACGAACCGCGTGCCCGCCGGTGTGGACGATGCCGCCAAGGTGAAGGCCAGCTACTTGGCTGCAGTGGCGCATGGCACCGAGAAGTGCACGCTGATTAGCCGCGAACGCGCGACCGAGCTTTTGGGCACCATGCTGGGTGGATACAACATTAGTCCGTTGGTGGATCTGCTGGACGACGCAGTAGTGGCGGCCCAAGCTGCTGAGGCTTTGAAAAAAACCCTGCTGATGTTCGATCAATTCCATGATGTGAAGGAAAAGGCGGACAAGGGCAACGCATTCGCAAAGGCTGTGATTCAGAGCTGGGCTGATGCCGAATGGTTCACCAGCCGCCCGGAGGTACCTCAGTCCATCATTGTGTCTATTCTGAAGGTTACTGGCGAGACCAACACCGACGACCTTTCACCCGCACCCGATGCCTGGAGTCGGCCCGACATTCCGCTCCATGCTTTGGCCATGTTGAAGAACAAGCGCGACGGCATCACGCCGGAGGAGGATGGCAAACGTGGTCCGATTAAGTTCGTCGAAGACCTGCGCGCCCGTGGCAACCTAGTGGCCTATGTCGGCGATGTAGTCGGTACCGGCTCCAGCCGCAAGTCGGCGACCAATTCTGTGCTGTGGTTTACGGGTGAGGACATTCCTTTCGTGCCAAATAAGCGTTTCGGCGGCGTCTGTCTCGGCGCCAAAATCGCCCCTATCTTTTACAACACCATGGAAGATGCAGGCGCGCTGCCAATCGAGCTGGATGTGAGCCAGATGCACATGGGCGACGTGGTTGAACTCTTGCCGTATGCCGGTAAGGCCCTCAAAGATGGCCAGGTGATTGCCGAGTTCACTGTCAAGAGTGACGTTCTGTTTGACGAGGTGCGTGCCGGGGGCCGCATTCCTCTGATCATTGGCCGTGGCCTGACTGCTAAGGCGCGTGAAGCTTTGGGGCTAACTCCATCGACACTGTTTCGCTTGCCCACGAATCCTGTGGACACCCACAAGGGTTTCAGTCTGGCGCAAAAGATGGTGGGACGTGCTTGCGGTTTGCCGGTGGTAAATGGGGCGCAACAGGGCGTACGACCTGGTACGTACTGTGAACCCAAAATGACTTCGGTCGGCTCGCAAGACACCACCGGTCCCATGACCCGCGACGAACTGAAAGATCTAGCCTGCCTAGGTTTCAGCGCTGACTTGGTGATGCAGTCGTTTTGTCACACGGCGGCATACCCAAAACCTGTAGACGTGAAGATGCACCACGAGTTGCCAGACTTCATCAGCACCCGTGGCGGTATTTCGTTGCGTCCTGGTGACGGAGTCATTCACTCGTGGCTCAACCGCCTATTGCTGCCCGATACCGTAGGGACCGGCGGCGATAGCCACACCCGTTTTCCCATCGGCATTAGTTTCCCAGCAGGCTCTGGCCTAGTAGCGTTTGCAGCAGCAACTGGCGTGATGCCTTTGGATATGCCCGAGTCGGTGTTAGTGCGTTTCAAAGGCGCGATGCAAAACGGCGTTACCCTGCGCGATCTCGTCAACGCGATTCCTTTGTACGCCATCAAAGCCGGGCTGTTGACTGTGGAGAAGAAGGGCAAGAAGAATATTTTCTCGGGCCGTATTCTAGAAATCGAAGGTTTGCCAGACTTAAAAGTCGAGCAAGCATTTGAGCTGTCCGATGCATCGGCAGAGCGCTCGGCCGCTGGCTGCACCGTACACCTGAATAAGGAACCCATCATTGAATACATCAACAGCAACATCACCATGATGAAGTGGATGATTGCCAATGGCTATGCCGATGCCCGCACGCTCGCACGCCGCATCGCTGCTCAGGAAGCGTGGCTTAACGATCCTCAGTTGCTCAAGGGTGATGCCGATGCCGACTACGCTGCGGTGATCGAGATCGATTTAGCAGATATCCACGAACCTATTGTGGCGTGCCCCAATGACCCCGACGATGTGAAGACCCTTGCCGACGTAGCGGGTGCGAAGATTGACGAGGTGTTCATTGGCTCCTGCATGACCAATATTGGACACTTCCGCGCTGCGTCCAAGTTACTGGAAAATAAGCGCGACATACCGGTGAAGCTGTGGGTAGCACCTCCCACCAAGATGGATGCCAAACAACTCAGCGACGAGGGTCATTATGGTGTCTTGGGAGCGGCTGGTGCCCGTATGGAAATGCCTGGCTGTAGCCTGTGCATGGGAAATCAGGCACAGGTGAAAGAGGGCGCAACCGTATTTTCCACCTCGACCCGCAACTTCCCCAACCGCTTGGGTAAGAACAGCAACGTTTATCTGGGCTCAGCAGAACTGGCCGCTATTTGTTCTAAGTTGGGCCGCATTCCCACCAAGGAAGAGTACTTGGCGGATATGGGGGTCCTCACCGCCGTTAGCGACACCGTGTACCAGTACCTGAACTTTGACAAAATTGGTGACTACACTGATTCCGCTGCCACAGTGAAGGATGGCGTTGCCGCCTAAACACGGTTTCCTGGGTGATCTATAAGCCCCTTGGCGTTGCCGGGGGGCTTTTCATGGCGCTCGGCTGTAGATTTTCGGTTTGCCGGTAGTCTAGGTCTGGTATTCAAAGAAGCGCTGCGCCGTGAAAGCCAAACTGGCCATGAGTACCGTAGTTCCCAAAAACAGGGCGGTAATCAACCCGGCCACGGTCAGTATGTTGGTCGCGCCAAACTCTGACTCGGCAGGTGTTCCTGGGTTAAATCTTGCATTCCAATTCTCGTTGCTCATCAAACCGTACACCAATGCGTTTAACGCACACCCCGCTAAGGTGAACCCCAAAAATGGGATCAAGCCCCAGCTCAGGTGGTCGTCCACACCGAGGGTGCGCGCGCGAAGCACACCGTAGCTGCCAATTAGCGTTGCGCACGTTAAAGCGGCGGCCACCGCGTCAAACTTCCCTCGCAAATATACGCGTTGCAGTCCAATTGGCCCGCCTATGAGGGTGAGCCAGAGCGCCGTAGTTTTGTTTTTCATATAGCTATAGCGCTTGCAGGCGCTGTAGCGCCCAAGCCTATGGAGCGCTCCATAAGAACTACATCGAGCCAGCGCTCAAACTTCCAACCACACGCACTGAGTACGCCTACAGACTTAAATCCGCACGCTTTGTGGACGCCGATAGAGCCTAGGTTGGCGGAGTCACCAATCAGCGCAATGAGTGTGCGGATACCCGCCCGTTCAGCTTGTGCAATCAGTTCAATCATAAGTAGTTTTCCCCATCCTTTGCCGCTGGCTGGAGTCGCTAGGTAGATCGAGTCTTCAGCCGAGAGTCGGTAGGCTGGGCGTGGCCTGAACGGACTGCAATAGGCAAATCCGCACACCGCTGCATCCACTTCCAAGACGAGGAAGGGCAATTGCTTTGTCAGGACGTCCTGGCGCCGGGCGGCCATGTCTTGTTGTGTTGGGGGAGTGATCTCAAAAGTGCCGGTACCGTGCAGCACATGGCAGGCATAAATGTCGGTGATAGCGGCTAGATCCGCATCACTACTGGGTCGAATTTTAATCATCGGCAAGGATCGCGTTATAATAGCAGGCTGTTCAAAGTGTCACTGGCCGGGTGGTCAGTTGCGTGTCTCAAACTTTGAATCGGGCTTTGAATATATAGGCCGGAAGTAATTTCGGCCCCCCAAAGGATAAATTATGGTCGTCATTCGACTCGCTCGTGGTGGTGCTAAGGCCCGCCCGTTTTTTAACATTGTGGTCGCTGACAAGCGCTCACGCCGCGATGGCCGTTTCATCGAGCGCATTGGTTTTTACAATCCAATCGCGACTGCGAGCGAAGAGAGCATCCGCATCGCCCAAGACCGCCTGACGTATTGGCAAGGTGTTGGCGCTCAGGCATCCCCTACGGTGGAACGCCTGATCAACCAAGCCGCTAAAAAAGCCGCTTAAAGGACTGTCGTGGCGGACTTGCCTTAGGCAGTACCCGCCACGGATTCTTTAATTCCCAGCATGCTGACCGGACTAGAACCTGCTGATTTACCAGCAGATGCTATCGAAGTTGGACGGATAGCGGATGCTTGGGGGGTGAAAGGCTGGTTCAAGGTGTTTGCCCATAGCGCAGACCCTGAGGCACTTCTATCCACAAAACTCTGGTTCCTACAGCCCACAGAGCGGGGCGCACAGGCCTTTTCAGGAACCATGAAGCTGGCTGTCAAAGAGTCCAAGCACCATTCGGATACCGTGGTAGCTACTGCACAAGGTGTTAATGATCGTACCTCTGCTGAAGCGCTAAAAGGCTCGCGGATCTTTATCGCGCGCTCCAGCTTTCCTAGCGCCGGCAAAGACGAGTACTACTGGGTCGATTTGATTGGCCTGAATGTGGTGAATCGCGAGGGAGAGACACTGGGTGTCGTCAAGGAGTTGCTGTCTACCGGCCCACAAACGGTGCTCGTGATGGAGTACACCGAAGACGATAAAGTTTTGGAGCGCATGATCCCGTTTGTCTCCGCCTATGTGGACACCGTAGATCTGTCGAACCGGCGAATCCAGGTGGACTGGCAGACGGACTATTGAGCGCCATGCTATGCGCTTTGATGTCATCACATTGTTTCCGGAACTCTTTGCGCCGTTTTTAACCTCCGGCATTACGCGGCGTGCGTTCGAGTCGGGCCAAATCAATATTCATTTCTTCAATCCTCGGGATCATGCCGTTGGGAACTACCGACGTGTCGATGATCGCCCATTTGGTGGCGGCCCCGGTATGGTGATGATGGCCGAACCCCTAGCTGCGACTCTACGCGCCGTACGCGCCCAGCGGCAGTGCAGTGGGCCCGTCGTGCTTTTTTCGCCGATTGGTGAGCGGCTGGACGATGCCGCTGTTCAGCGATGGTCGGTCAGCGAGGGGGCCATTCTTCTTTGCGGACGCTATGAAGGTTTGGATCAGCGCTTCATCGATGCTCATGTGGATCAGCAGATCAGTCTGGGAGATTTCGTGCTGTCGGGTGGTGAAATTCCCGCCATCGCTCTGCTCGATGCTGTGGCCCGCCTACAGCCCGGCGTGCTCAGCGATCCGCAAAGCCATGCCATGGACAGTTTCAACGTGTCGCTGGATGGTTTGTTGGATTGTCCGCATTACACGCGCCCTGAAGTTTGGCAGGATGTGCCCGTGCCAGGTGTCCTTCTGTCCGGCCACCACCTGCATATTGAACGGTGGAGACGCGACCAGCGCTTGCAAATCACAGCCCGTTTTCGGCCGGATTTGATCTCCCGGGCCCGCGTCTGCGGGCTGCTGAATTTGGCGGACGAGGCTGCGCTGTCACGACTGAATTAGGTCAGCTATAATAGCTGGCTAACCGATCCTCTGAACGGCACAGTGGCTTTTTAAAAGTACCACTCGGCTTCATTGTTGTAGTCAGCGCGTCCAAGATCACGAAGGAAATCATGAACCTCATCCAAACTCTGGAGCAAGAAGAAATTGCTCGTATCGGGAAGATCCTCCCTGAATTTGCGCCTGGTGACACCATCGTCGTCAGCGTTAACGTTGTTGAAGGCACACGCAAACGCGTGCAGGCTTACGAAGGCGTTGTGATTGCCAAGCGTAATCGCGGTCTGAACAGCGGTTTCATTGTGCGCAAGATTTCTAGCGGTGAAGGCGTCGAGCGTACGTTCCAAACATACAGCCCCCTGATTGCCGGCATTGAAGTTAAACGCCGGGGTGACGTACGGCGCGCCAAGCTGTACTACCTGCGTGACCGCAGCGGTAAGTCGGCACGTATCAAGGAAAAATTGCCCGCTAAAAAGACGGCTGCTTAACCTCTGGTATCTTTCCTCAGCAAAAACCGCCCCAGCGCAAGCTCGTGGCGGTTTTTTCTTGTTCGCGCTATGGCTATACCACCTGCTTTTGATCCTCGCAGTATCCCCATCCTGAGCACCGATAGGCATCTGCCCCGCTTAGAGGCAAGTGCGTGGGGGGCTATGGCTCTCCAACAGCGCTTTGCTGCCGGGTTAGCCTGGACGCCCGAGTTTCGGGCCGAACCCAAGTTCTCTGACCGCGTACCAGCGCATGCTGCGGTGCTTATAGCGCTGGTCCTTCGCGAAGAGGTTACTGTATTGTTGACCCAGCGAACTGCGCATTTGTCTACGCACTCTGGACAAATTGCATTTCCTGGTGGCAAGGTGGATGACACCGATGTGGATGCCACCGCAGCGGCTCTGCGCGAAGCGCGGGAAGAAATTGGGCTGGCGGCGCACTACGTTGAAGTTCTGGGAACTTTGCCAACTTACACCACGGGTAGCGCGTACATAGTCACACCAGTGGTGGCACTGGTGCATCCGGGTTTCAGCTTGGCACCTAACCCGGACGAGGTCGCTGACGTGTTTGAGGTGCCGCTGGGTTTCTTGATGAACCCAGGCAATCACCGTCGCCATAAGTTGGAATGGCAGGGTGAACAACGCGAATGGTTGTCCATTCCCTACCACGATGCTACGGGTGAGCGTTTTATCTGGGGCGCTACCGCGGGCATGCTGCGCAACCTGTATCGCTTCCTGAGCACCTGAAGTTCGTACGCAAATCCTGCAATTTTGCAGGATGCTTTGTCGGCATCCGCGTACGGGGTCGCTATGATGGCTGCATGAGTTTTGTTGCTATTCTTGTTGCGTTGCTGCTAGAGCAAGCGCGCCCTTTGGCACCGGGCAACCCGGTGCATGGCAGCACCCGCCGTTGGGTGCGCTGGGTAATGCGCAACCTGGATGCTGGACAGCGGCACCACGGGCAGTTGACCTGGTGGGTGGCGTTGGGCGTGCCCACCGCCGTTGCCGTCGGCGTGCACTGGGCATTACTATGGTTCTTGGGGTGGCCAGCCGCGATCCTCTGGAACATCGTCATTCTCTATTCGACGCTCGGCTTTCGCCAGTTCAGTCACCATTTCACTTCTATTCGCGACGCGTTGTTATCAGGGGACGAAGAAGCCGCGCGCCAGGGCCTGGCAGACTGGATGCGCATGGATGCCAGCGAGCTGCCGCGCAGCGAAATTGTGCGCCATGTCATCGAGTATTCGGTTCAGTCGGCGCACCGCCATGTTTTTGGGGTGTTTGCATGGTACTCGCTGCTGGCTGCGTTGGGTTTAGGCCCAGCGGGCGCAGTGATTTATCGTATGAGTGAATTCGTAGGACGGTTCGTGAATCGCCCACTCAAACCTACCAGTGCGCCGATCAGTGAGGCCTTTCAGCGCCAATCCACCCGGGCCTGGCACTGGATTGATTGGGTTCCTGCGCGGCTGACCGCATTGAGTTTTGCCTTTGTGGGTAGCTTTGAAGAGGCCGTGGATAGCTGGCGCCAATATGCGCAATCGCATCCCGACGACAACGACGGGGTGCTCCTGGCGGCTACGGCAGGGGCTGTTAATGTGCAACTAGGGCAATCGCCTACCGAGCAGGGCGGTCAAGTGCCTCAGCCTGTGCACCTGCGTGCGGTGGTGGGTTTGGTGTGGCGCACCGTAGTGATGTGGATGGTGTTTTTGGCCTTACTGTCTTTGGCGCGTTTGCTGGGCTAGTGCTGTCCGAAAAAAACTGAATCAGTTGAGCACAGAGCAAAGTTCACTTCGTGTAACTCTGGAACTGTCCCGCAAAGTTTCAGTAACGTTTTTCAGACAGCTCTGCAAATAAATCGCTATAAAGTTTATAGCGCCTACCGCTTATTTTATGCGGGCTAGGAGCAGATTCGACATTAGAAATGACGCCACAGCCAGGTTCATGCAAATGGCTGCAGTTGTAGAACTTGCAATCACTGGCGTGGGCCGCAATGTCGGGCATCAGTTTGGCCAAACGCATGGGCTCGATATGGTGCAGCCCAAACTCCTGGAAGCCCGGTGAATCAATGATGGCGGTGCTGCGCGCTGCATCCGCCCAGTACAGCGTGGTGCTGGTGGTGGTGTGCTTGCCGGAATTCAGCGCGGTGGATATCGCGTTGGTCAGCACCTGGGCATTGGGCACCATGCGATTGATCAAGGTGCTTTTGCCCGAGCCTGAGGGGCCCAGCACCAGTGTGGTTTTACCCGCCAGCAGGGCATCCAGTGCAGGTTCTGTGGGGGGCGTATCGCCAGGCTGGGTGGACTTGGGCTTCAGGGCCATGGGCAGCAAGGTGTAGCCCATGTCGCGGTAGGGTGCCAAGCGCTCCCAGGCCAGTGCAAATGGAGCGCCTAGGTCGCTCTTGTTGAGCGCAATGATGGGTTGAATTTGTTCGGCTTCGGCCGCTATGAGCGCCCGGGTGAGCTGGGCTTCAGAGTATTCGGGTTCAGCCGCAATCAGAATCAAAATTTGATCGAGGTTGGCTGCGAATGACTTGGTGCGAATCTCATCTTGCCGATAGAACAGGTTGCGCCGTGGCTGCACTTTTTCAATCGTTCCCTCGTCTTCTGAGGGTAGCCACAGCACGCGGTCGCCCACCACGGTTTGGCTTTTCTTGCCACGCGGATGGCAGATCACGCGCTGGCCTTCGTCGGTCTCTACCCACACATGGCGGCCGTGGCCCGCAACGACCAAGCCGTGCTGCAGTGTCGGTGTGGTACTCAAGTCAGTGCCCTTGGCTGCGACTGCATGCTGGCGGGTTGAAACCCAGCTGCTATAGAAAATATAGCTGCTCCCGCATATTCCACCCGGGCCACAGGCCGATTTGGCATAAAAACGAGTGTCATACTAGCCCACAACCGCAGTGTGCTGCATGCGCCCCAGTCGCTCTAAGGCTGGTGGGTGCGAGTAATAAAACTGCACGTACACCGGATCGGGCGTCAGGGTTGAGGCGTTGTCCTGGTAGAGCTTAAGCAGGGCGTTGCCCAAGTCGTTGGGGTTGGTTTGCGACACCGCGTAGGCGTCTGCTTCAAACTCGTGCTTGCGTGAGATGCGCGCGAACACCGGCCCGGTGAAGGCGCCAAAGAACGGTAGCACCACCATGAACAGCAGCAGCGCCAAAGCATCATTCGGCCCCACGATATTGGGCGCAACACCCAGGCCGGTGTAGAACCAGGCCTGCGAACTCAGGTAACCCAGCAGCGCAAAGCCGAGCAGACTCAGGGCAAACATGGAAACGATGCGTTTGCTGATGTGGCGGTGCTTGAAATGGCCGAGCTCATGGGCCAGCACGGCCTCCACTTCGGGCGCACTGAGTTGAGACAGCAGCGTGTCGTAAAACACCACACGCTTGGAGGCCCCCAAGCCCGTAAAGTAGGCATTGGCATGGGCGCTACGGCGGCTGCCATCCATGACAAAAAAACCTTTCGATGTAAAACCACTGCGTTGCATCAGGGCCGCAGCGCGCTGCGCAATATCGGGGTTTTGCAAGGGCTCAAACTTGTTGAACAGCGGTGCAATCCAAGTGGGGTAAATCAGCAGCATGAGCAGGTTAAAGCCCATCCACACGCCCCACGTCCAGAGCCACCACCAGGCGCCAGTGGCACCCATGACCCAGAGCACCAAAGCCAGTAGCGGCACGCCGATCGCCAGACCGACCAGGCTGGACTTGATGCCGTCTTGCAGCCAGAGCTTGAAGGTGGTTTTGTTAAAGCCAAAGCGCTGTTCAATGACGAAGGTTTGGTACAGCGTGAAGGGCAAATCCAACACGCTGTTGATGACCATGAAAGCCAGCAGCAAAGCGATCTGCTGCCCGATGCCAGCGCCCATCACGTCCAAGAGACTTTGGTTTAACCAATGCAGGCCACCCAACAGGGTCCAGACCAGTGTGGTAGCGGTACCCCAGCTCAATTCAATCAGGCTGAAACGGGTTTTGGTGATGGTGTAGTCGGCGGCCTTGCGGTGAGCGTCCAGCGTGATGCGGTCGGCAAAGGGTGCAGGCACGGCGTCGCAGTGGCGCGCCACATGCCGAATCTGGCGCGATGCGAGCCAGAATTTCAGCAAGTGGCTGGCCAACAAGGCCACCGCAAACACCAGGGTGGTGAGCAGTGACGGCGTGAGTTCAAAACTAGCAGGACTGGTGAGTGGGTTCATGGTGGGGGAGTTTAGGCCATTCGCCACAATCACCGACAATTCGGGGTATGGCTGAATTGACTACCCCCACCCCGACACACCTCCCCAAATCTGACAAAAACCTGGTCTGGCTGGACTGCGAAATGACCGGGCTCGAGCCTGAGACCGAGCGCATCATTGAAATCGCCGTCATCGTGACCGGCCCGAATTTGGAGAGCCGCACTGAAGGCCCGGTGTTTGCCATCCACCAATCGGACGCATTGCTCAATGGCATGGACGCCTGGAACAAGGGCACCCACGGCAAGAGCGGGCTGATAGACCGGGTCAAAGCCTCCACAGTGACAGAGGAGGAGGCGCAGGCGCAGCTCATTGCCTTTCTGAGCCAGTACGTACCGGCGCACGCCACGCCGATGTGCGGAAACTCCATTGGCCAGGACCGCCGCTTTTTGGTCAAGTACATGCCCAAACTAGAGGCTTTTTTTCACTACCGTAACCTGGATGTGAGCACGCTCAAAGAATTGTCGAAGCGTTGGAAACCCGCTGTGCATGCGGCTTTTAAGAAGCAGCAACGCCATACGGCCTTGGCTGATGTGCACGAATCGATCGACGAACTTGAGCACTACCGCCAGCACTTTCTGAAGCTGGATTGAATGCGATTAGGTAGAAACCCGAATTTGTGCCATAATCGGGGGCTGCGCTACAAACCGTAGCGCATATTGCACATCTCCCTTCATTCACCGGGCCGCCTTCTTGGCGATATACGCCCCCAGCGCTGAACACCCTTCGAAGGGTCAGAGCAGGTTCCGTTTGATGGTTGATGTTTTTTAACCATTGACGGAGCGACCGCACACCCTGCGGTGCTCGCGTGTGAGAAAAAATCATGACTGACGCTTTTACAGTGACAGGCGAATTTGCGCCTGCCGAAATTCTTTCGACTTCTTTTGCGGAAACCCAAGCAGTGATCAGCACGGCGGCGGAATCAGACGTAGCTGAACTGTCAGACATAGTCGAAGTGCCCGAAGGGCCAAACGGTTTTGTCGCGCTGGGCTTGGCGCCTGAGCTGGTGCAGGCTTGTAAAGACCTGGGCTACACACAACCTACCATTGTGCAAAGCAAGACCATTCCTTTGGCCATGGGCACTGACATGGCCAAGGGTCAAGTTGCCAAATACATCGACCTGATGGTTTCCAGCCAGACCGGTAGCGGCAAGACTGCAGCCTTCTTGCTGCCCGTGTTGCATACCTTGCTGACCCAGCAAGCACAAGCTGAAGCCGACGAGCGCGCTGAGTTTGAACGCGCCACTGCAGAAGCTTTGGCCAAAGGCGAGCCAGCACCTAAGCGCGCTAAGCGCAAAGACCCCACCAATACCCGCAATTTCAAGGCACCAACCCCCGGCGCTCTGATCGTTTGCCCCACCCGCGAACTGGCCCAGCAAGTTGCGCACGACGCTATTGACCTGGTGCAACACTGCCGTGGTCTGCGCGTTGCCAACATTGTGGGCGGTATGCCTTACCAGTTGCAAATCGCCAAGCTGCAAAACGCCAATTTGGTGGTGGCTACGCCCGGCCGTTTGTTGGATCTGCAACGCTCCATGCAAATCAAGCTGGACCAAGTTCAGTTCTTGGTGGTTGACGAAGCCGACCGTATGTTGGACCTGGGCTTCTCCGATGATCTGGCTGAAATCAACCAGCTGACCATTGGCCGCAAGCAGACCATGATGTTCAGCGCGACTTTCGCACCCCGCATTCAGCAGCTCGCTGCCCGCGTGATGCGCGAGCCACAGCGCATCACCATTGACAGCCCGACTGAAAAACACGCCAACATCAAGCAATCGCTGTTCTGGGCTGACAACGCCCAGCACAAGCGTAAGCTGTTGGACCACTGGTTGCGTGACACCGGTATCAATCAGGCGATCGTGTTTGCCAGTACCCAAATTGAGTGCGATGGCTTGGCCAATGACCTGCAGCAAGACGGCTTTGACGCAGTTGCCTTGCACGGCGCTCTGAGCCAAGGTTTGCGTAACCGCCGCCTGATGGCGCTGCGCCAAGGCCAGGTGCAAATTTTGGTGGCGACCGATGTGGCAGCCCGCGGTATTGACGTGCCCACCATCACCCACGTGTTCAACTTCGGCCTGCCCATGAAGGCTGAGGACTACACCCACCGCATTGGCCGTACCGGCCGTGCCGGTCGCGATGGCTTGGCGATTACTTTTGCCGAAATGCGCGACCGTCGCAAGATTTTCGACATCGAAGCCTACACACGCCAGCCTATCAAGGCTGAGACGATTCCAGGCCTGGAGCCCCAACAACGTGCCCCTGAGTCACGCCCCAGCTTTGCGGGTCGTGCCAACCCAGGCGGCGGCTTTGGCGGCGAGCGCAAGTTCAACAATGGCCCCCGTGAAGGTGGCTTTGGTGGAAATCGCGGTCACGGTGGTGGCAATTTCGGTGGCAACGGTGGCAACGGTGGCGGCGGCTTCGGCGGACGCCCACCTGCCGGTGGCCCGCGTGATTTTGGCAACAGCGCACGTGATTTCAGCGGCGCTGCCAAAGAAGGTTTCAGCTACGAGCGCAAGGGCGGTTTCAATGACCGTTTTGCCGGACGTGGTGACGCTCCAGCACCCCGCGGCGATTTCGCCCCCCGTGCTGACTTTGCGCCCCGCGGCGATTTCGGTGCACCACGCGGTGATCGAAATGACCGTGGCGATCGCGGTGACTTCGGCGCCCCCCGTGGCGACTTTGCAGCCCGCAAGCCTGCCTTTGGCAAGCCAGCAGGTTTTGCCAAGCCAGGTGGCAATGGTGGTAACGGTGGCAAGGTCTTTGTGCCGCGTGACTCAGTCCGTCGTCCGGCCAAGCCAGCGCGTTAATAGTGCCCCCACGCTCCGCCGCTGCGCGGGTCGCTGCCCCCCTGGGGGGCTAATTTTTCCCCACCGGGGCTGACCGCCAGGCGGTTCAGAGCTTGGGGCGGCCCTGCGAAAAATTGCCGACTCTCTCCGGCTGACGAACATAAAAAGCCCATCGTTGGATGGGCTTTTTTCATGGTCGTATGACTTTCAAGTCATGCCATTGCGGCTGGCCAGTTCCACAAACAAGCCGGCATGGTCCAGGTCTGCTAGGCCATGCTCCACACCCTCGGCATTGAGTTGTTCAAACAGGCGCGTGATCGGCGCATCGAAGCCAATCTCTTGCGCGGTGGACAAAGCATTGCGCAAGTCTTTGAGCTGCACGGTCATGCGCGCCCGGGGCGCAAAGTCGCGTTCCACCATGCGCTGACCGTGCACCTGCAAAATGCGACTGTCAGCAAACCCGCCCGTGATCGCTTCTTTGACTTTGGCCATGTCTGCACCACCACGCTCGCACAGCAGCAGGGCTTCGGCCACCGCGCCGATGGTGATGCCCACAATCATCTGATTCGCCAGCTTGGCCAGTTGTCCGGCCCCAGTCGGGCCGACATGGGTGGCCCTTCCAAGCACTTGGAAGACTGGCGTGGCGCGTTCAAAGTGCGCCGGATTTCCGCCCACCATGATCGCCAACGTGCCCTGCTCGGCCCCGACCGTGCCACCTGAAACCGGGGCGTCCAGGTAGTGGACACCTAGTTCGCTTAAGCGTGCCGCGTGATCGCGCGCTTCTACAGGTTTGATGGACGACATATCGATGAACAGGCTGCCGGGCTGTAAAGCAGACGCAGCGCCGTGCGTGAACAATGCCTCGGCGACTATTGCCCCATGGTCCAACAAAGCGAGGGTGACGTCTGCACCCTGCACTGCTGATGCGGGCGTCGTATGAACCGTGGCGCCGTAGGTCTGAAGGCGTTCGGCCTTCGTTCGCGTACGGTTCCAGACGTGCACCTCAAACCCTGCCGCGCACAGGCGCTGACCCACAGGAAAGCCCATGAAGCCAATACCCAGAATTGCGATTTTCATGGAGGACCTACATCAGCAAATGTTCACCGGCGTTGTCGCCACCCAGGGTCACGTAGTTCACCTTGCGAATGTCCATCAGCTTCTTGCCGCCCGAATAACTGATGGAGCTTTGCACATCCTGCTCCATCTCGATCAGCGTGTCAGCCAACTTTCCTTTGATGGGCTCCAGGATGCGCTTGCCTTCCACGTGCTTGTACTCGCCCTTGTTGAAGTCGCTGGCCGAGCCGTAGTACTCTTTGAAAAGCTTGCCATCCACTTCCACGGTTTTGCCGGGGGATTCCTCGTGCCCCGCAAACAGCGAACCAATCATCACCATGGTGGCACCAAAGCGGATGCTCTTGGCAATGTCGCCATGGTCGCGGATGCCGCCATCGGCAATGATGGGCTTGGTGGCCACCCGCGCACACCATTTGAGCGCGCTGAGCTGCCATCCGCCCGTGCCAAAGCCAGTCTTGAGCTTGGTGATGCAGACCTTGCCGGGGCCGATACCGACCTTGGTCGCATCCGCACCCCAATTTTCAAGGTCAATCACGGCCTCGGGTGTAGCCACGTTCCCCGCGATGATGAAGGTCGAGGGCATCTTGCCCTTCAGGTAAATGATCATGTCGCGCACGCTGTCGGCATGGCCGTGGGCGATGTCGATGGTCACATATTCGGGGACCAAGCCGAGTTCGGCCAGGGTATCTACAGTGGCGTAATCCGGCTTTTTTACGCCCAGGGAGATGGAGGCAAACAGGCCCTTGGCCTTCATATCTTTGACGAACTGCACGTTGTCCAAATCAAAGCGGTGCATCACATAAAAGTAGCCGTGTTGTGCCAGCCAGACGCAAATGGTTTCGTCCACCACGGTCTTCATGTTGGCGGGCACGACCGGCAGACGGAATTTGCGTCCGCCCAGTTCCACGCTGGCGTCGCATTCTGAGCGGCTCTCTACCCGGCATTTGCGTGGCAGCAAAAGGATATTGTCGTAGTCAAAGATTTCCATAGTGTTCTCTTTTTGTCCCCTACGCTGGTCGCTTTGCGCACCGCGTTATCCCACAAAGGGGGCCGAATGATCCTAGGGGTGGCCTTGCGGAAAATTCCGCTCCTGTCTACCGAGGTTGGTGCACGTGGATGGAGACCGGCCATAAAAAAACCGGGTCGCCAATTGCTTGGGCCCGGTATCCGATTCTATACGGCTCTCGCCGTCGTCGACTTTTTATCCTCTACCCAGCAGAGCTTCCTTGACCTTGGGGTCGATGTTGCTCTCGCCCATGAACACGCCGGCAGCCGCTTTGAATAGCTCAGGCTGACGGTAAGCGTCACCCTGCATTTTCCCGCCGATGTAGACCGTGAAGCCGTAAATCGGAATCCAGTCCAGCGACATCACCTCGCCCGGTGCCAGTACCCGCTTGGCTTTGAACAGATTTCCGATGCCCACCATGCCCGGCACCAGTTTGGCCATGTCAGCCCGGTTGCCGTCTTCCAGATTTCGGTTGAAATGTTTCACGATGGGCGCCGTGTCCATCTCGCGCAACGCCGTCAACACCATACGCTTGGGGCCCGGAGCCGCCATCAATTCGTCCAGTGTTGTGAACTTTTGTTTGGCGTAAACCTGCACCACATACATCTTGTTTTTGCCCAAGATCGATACGCCAGCACCGTTGAGGACCAGGGTGTTGTTGTAGATGGTGATGTTGTCTTCAATTTTGACGCCACCAAAGTCAGGTGCTTGCGCATGGGCCAGGCCCGCCATGAAAGTTGCTGTCAATACAAACCACGTCGACGCAAAAAACCGGTGAGAAAAAATCATGGAGCGTGATAAATAGGAGTGACCAAGCGCGCATGATAGTGTAAGAAAACGTTAGCTTCCTATGTCGTAGGGGAAGATACCTAAAGGGTTAGTACCCACAACTCGCCGCTTTCTACAATCGGGGCATGACTTTTGAATCCCCGCTCCTGAACCACCTCAACGCTGAGCAATTGGCGGCCGTCACACTGCCTGCCGAACACGCGCTCATCTTGGCCGGTGCGGGCTCGGGCAAGACGCGGGTGCTCACCACCCGAATCGCCTGGTTGTTGCAAAGTGGCTTCGTTTACCCGGGTGGCATTTTGGCGGTTACCTTCACCAATAAGGCCGCCAAGGAAATGATGACGCGGCTCTCAGCCATGTTGCCCGTCAATGTGCGGGGGATGTGGATTGGCACCTTCCACGGGCTGTGTAACCGCTTTTTGCGTGCGCATTACAAGATGGCCAATCTGCCGCAGGCCTTTCAGATTTTGGACACCCAAGACCAACTCTCCGCCATCAAGCGCTTGTGTAAGCAGTTCAATATTGACGACGAGCGTTTTCCGCCCAAGCAGGTGATGTATTTCATAGCGGGTTGCAAGGAGGATGGCTTACGGCCGCAGTCGGTGGTGGCCAGCGACCCGGAGACACGCAAGAAGGTCGAGATTTACCAACTCTATGAAGAGCAGTGCCAGCGCGAGGGCGTGGTCGATTTTGGTGAGCTGATGCTGCGCTCGTATGAGTTGCTGCGCGACAACGACCCCATTCGCGAGCATTACCAGCGTCGTTTCCGACACATTCTGATTGATGAGTTTCAAGACACCAACAAGCTGCAGTACGCCTGGATAAAAATGTTGGCGGGCCGCGGTACGCCACAAGACGGTATGGCCAGCCCCGACACACCGGGCGGCGCGGTGCTGGCGGTGGGTGACGATGACCAGAGTATTTACGCGTTTCGGGGTGCGCGGGTCGGCAACATGGCCGATTTCGTGCGGGAATTTGATGTGCAGTACCAGATCAAACTGGAGCAGAACTACCGCTCGTACAGCAACATCCTGGACAGCGCCAACGCGCTCATCAGCCACAACAGCAAGCGCCTGGGCAAGAACCTGCGAACCGACCAGGGGCCGGGCGAGCCCGTGCGAGTCTACGAGGCACCCAGTGATTTTGTCGAAGCCCAGTGGATGGTCGATGAGATGAAAAGTCTGGTGCGCGAAGACATGCAGCGCAAAGAAATTGCCGTGCTCTACCGCAGCAATGCGCAAAGCCGCGTGATTGAAACCGCGCTGTTCAATGCCGCCATGCCCTACCGGGTGTACGGTGGCTTGCGATTTTTTGAGCGTGCCGAGATCAAGCACGCACTGGCCTACTTGCGCCTCTTGGAGAACCCCAACGACGACACCAGCTTCATGCGCGTGGTGAACTTTCCGGCACGTGGCATTGGCGCGCGCAGCATTGAGCAATTGCAGGACCTAGCGCGCGCGCAAGGCTGCTCGCTGCACGACGCTGTCAGCGCCATGACAGGGCGCGCCGGCGCTGCCATCGGCGGCTTTGTGGCCAAGGTGGATGTGATGCGCGAGCAAACCGTGGGTATGACGCTGCGCGACATCATGGCCCTGGTGCTGGACCACAGCGGGCTCATAGAGCACTACAAAGCCGACCGCGAAGGCGCAGACCGGTTGGAGAACTTGGAAGAGCTCATCAGCGCGGCCGAAAGCTTCGTGATGCAAGAAGGCTTTGGGCGAGACGCCGCAGCATTACAGCCGGTGTTGACGCAAAGCCCAGCGAGCCAGGGATTGAACGCCGACGCTGTGGACCCCGACGCCGAACCCTTTGGCGACACGGGCGAGACCCTGTCGCCTCTGGTGGCCTTCTTGACCCACGCGGCGCTGGAGGCGGGTGACAACATGGCCCAGGCCGGGCAAGACGCCATTCAGCTCATGACGGTGCACTCCGCCAAAGGGCTGGAGTTTGACTGCGTGTTTATCACGGGTATGGAGGAGGGCCTGTTCCCGCACGAAAACTCCATGAGCGACCGCGAGGGGCTGGAAGAGGAACGTCGCCTGATGTATGTCGCCATCACCCGGGCGCGCCAGCGCCTGTACCTGAGCCATTCGCAAACCCGCATGCTGCACGGCCAGACGCGCTACAACATGAAGAGCCGATTCTTTGACGAACTGCCCGAAGGCGCGCTCAAATGGCTCACACCCCAGCGCCAAGCCCAGGCGCCCAGCACCCTGGGGCGCAGTTGGGGCCATGACTATGCTACTAATTCAGGAGCGGGTCGGGCATATTCCACGCCGACTACAGGCCTATCTGCCGCTGATATACCGCGTAAAGAAGATACCGGGCATGGACTCAAGCTCAAACAAAAGGTGTTTCACGCCAAGTTTGGTGAGGGCATTGTGCTGACGCTGGAAGGCGCCGGGGACGACGCCCGCGCGCAGATCAATTTTCCCCGCCACGGCACCAAGTGGCTGGCCCTGAGTGTGGCCAAGCTCACGCCTGTTCCTTGAAGGCTGCCTTATGAACCCCATTGCCAAAACGCCTGCGCCACCATATTACGCGGTCATCTTCACCAGCCTACGCACGCCGGGGGATGCAGGCTATGCCGCCATGTCCGAGCGTATGGCGTCGCTTGCCCAGCAGCAGCCAGGTTTCTTGGGTGTGGAGTCTGCCCGTGAGGGCGTGGGCATCACCGTGTCGTACTGGACCGATCTGGAATCGATCCGCGCTTGGAAAGCCCATGCCGAGCACCAAGAGGCGCAAGCGCAAGGCCACGCGCAGTGGTACAGCGCCTTCACGACCCGTATCGGCAAAGTGGAGCGTGAATACAGCCTTTTTTAGGCTAAAAATGGGCTCTGCCCCGCGTATTCATTGATATTGATGCTATTTATTTAATAGCAAATTATTCAACCCATGATCAAATCGACCGTTTCAGATTGGGTTGTAGCGCCACGCTTGGGGTTGGCGTGGCACAGGTCGGGCTTGGCCGTGGCCACTGCGCGCGAGCAGCCCGCAAATGCTGACCTGGACGCCCAGGTCAGCCGGCTGCATTACTTGGCCGCCGTTGCTACGATGGGTTCGGTACCCGGTGTAGGTGTGCCTTCTTTTTCAGCCGAGCGATCAAACACCATGCTCTTACCGAACACCAACTGAACCCAGGTGGGGTAGGTGTAAGCAGTGCCTTTGTTGTGATCGATCACTGCACCGATACCACCGCCAAACACAATGTTGCCCCACATACCGCCATTGGCACGGGAAATGGCACGGCCATTGGCATCCGGTTGGCCAGCTAACTTGCAGTTGATGTCCAGATCTTTACTGGAACGGCGTACGGGCAGTGTGCCGCCAGATTTTGCAGTGACGTTCCCGTAGTCGTTGGCCAATGTGCAATCTGCACCGGTCAAGACTTCGCCGGAGGCCGACTTGGTTTCCAGCTTCATTGGGTGGGTGGTTTCGTTGGTTATCGAGGCGCAGCCAACGAGTGACGCAGTCAAAGCGACTGCCAGAATGAGTCTGGACATAATTTTCCCTGAAAGTTTTTTATAAAAACCCCCCGACGGAGGGTGTTGTTGCGGCATTGCCTTGTAGGGCCTGCGGCAGCCTGCGAAAGGCCGCTTTAACTCCCCATGAAACAGCAAACGCCGCGCGCATTCTAGCCTCTGGCATTGCGCATTCCCCCCGCGGTAAACCCTGTGTTTTAGGGAGACCGCACTTGTTTTGTTGCGGAGGGCTGCGAAAGGTCGTGCCGCCCTACCCACAGACTCAGAGCTTGATCTCCACTGCGGCGTTAAAGCTGGTACGTCCCAAGCGCGATGCGTAGGTGCTGGAGTTGCTACCTGCCATTGCCAGCGACTCGTTGGCGACGGGGAAGAGATTGTTGGCTGACACGCGTACCGATAGCTTGCGGCTGACCACCCATTGGGCAAACATGTCGATGCTGCGGCTACGGCTTTGGTCTAGCGACTGGCTTAAAGTTTGTTGCGTGCTGTAGCCCGGCGTAAAGGCCAGGCTGCCACCCAGGGTGACAGGGACGCTGGTAAAGCGGTAGTCCAAGCCAAAGTTGCCAGACCACGGCTGCTGCCCGTCCAGGCGGTTGTTTGGGCCGGGTAGGGCGTCCACGCGCGATTGGTAGTAATTCAGTGACCCGCGCACACTCAAGGGCAGCTTGGGGTCAAACAGGGCCGGGGCCAACTCACCAGCTCGGCCCTTTACCTCCAGCTCCAGCCCGGCGGTTTGCGCCTTGGAGAAGTTCACTGGCTGCGACACCCAACGCGGTACCGTGGCGTAGCCCACCGTTTGCAGGGAGGTAACGCTACGGATCAGGTCATTTACTTGCCGATAAAAAACCCCCACGCTGACCATGCCGCCGCCACTGAGGTACTTCTCGTAGGCCAGGTCCAAGCCGGTAGCCAGTTCAGGCAGCAGTTCTGGGTTGCCGATGCGGTCGGGCGAGAGCTCGGTGTTGGACTTGGTGGTGTCCGGGAACAGGCTGCTGAGACTGGGGCGTGCCAATAGTGACCCGAGTTCGGGGGCCTTGTAGCTGCGGGTAATGCTACCGCGGACGATGTCTTTGCCTGCCGGGTCAAGCTTGTAGTTCAGGTGCCACATGGGCGTCACCACGGTGCTGGTGCTTGCCAGCGTCGCGCCTTTGCCTTCGCTACGCGTGGCAATGCGCTCACCGCGCACCCCTAGGTAGGTGGACCATTGTTTGCTGATCTCCCACTCATCTTGCAAATACACAGCCTGGCGCTCGATGCGCGCACCAAACGGTTGACCCTCAAATTCCGCAGTCTGGGGTACGCCCTTTTCGGTCACCGAGCGCTTTTCTTCGCGTCGACGCCACTCCAAGTCCCAGCCCGCTGTTAGGCTGTGCGCATCGTTGATCAAATGGCTGTAGTTGCCGGCTTGGGTCACACTTAGGTCGCTGTTGTCAGCCAGAATGCGGCGCTGCACCGCCTCTTGGCGAAAGGTCTTGCCATCAAAAGAACCCATGGAGGACGATAACCCCGCCTTCAGTTCTACGCGGTCTGCGCTGCTGAAATGGTTAACCCACTGCAGATTGCTACGTGCGTTTTGCCAGCCGCCTTGGTAACTGCTGTCATCGTCAAAACTTGGCTGCCCCTGCAGTGTCTGGCGTACGTAGGTACTGCGATTGTTCCAGCGCCCTCTTTGTAGAAACGACTGCCACGTCAGCGTTTCATCATCGCTGATTTTCCAGTTCACGCGAGGCCCCAAGTTCAAGCCGTGGCCAAAGTTGAACTGCGTTTCGCGCTGGTCCGACCCTGACGGCATGCCATCCAGGCCTGGTGTATTGCGCAGCACCGTGGCTTCGCTCTGGTTACGCCATTCAAACACCGAAATGGGTAGCGACAGAGACATGCCACCCCACTTTTCACCCAAGGTAAATCCACCCGACAGGGTCGGCCGGTCGACGTTGTAGCCCATACCGATACGCACATCGCGTTGCGAGCTTTTGGGGGCTTCTTTCAAAATGATGTTGATGGCACCTGCCACCGCTTGCGCGCTTTGGTTGGCCGTGGGCCCTTTGGTGACTTCAATGCGCTCGACTTGGGCCGGGTCCAGTTGGTCCAATGCAAAACCCGGTGGCGCTGGATCGCCATTGAGCAGCACCAGCGTGTAGCCCGAGCCCAGGCCACGCATGCGCGGTGCATTGCCTTGCATCGTCACTCCGGGCAGGCGCTTCAAGACATCAGCCACGTTGTTATCGCCGTACTTGTCCAGTTCATCGCGGCCGTAAATCTGCTTGGCAATCTGCGCGCGCCGGCGCAGATCAGTGCTGTCTTGCTTGCCCATAATCTCTATGCGTTCGAGCTTGCTGCCAGGTGCTTTGGCCGGTGCGTCGCCGCCAAGCATGCCGGCGTCTTGCGCCCAAGCGGGGCCCATCGCGGCAACAGAAAAACCCACCAAAATGACTGCGTGCCAGACGGCACTGTGCTGATGCTTCAAAGCGCTCTCCCAAGTCCATAAAACACAGCGCGCCTCGGCGGAGCGCTGCAAGGCGCCTATTGTCGCCGGATCGCGTTAGCGTCGTGACGGTGCCCACGCCGAACCCGCACCGCAACCTTGGAATGAAAATTACGCCTAGAACTAGCGTTTTCGGGCAGGCTTTACGGGCGCTAGCATGAACCCTTCTGGGGCGACGACGCCGTGGGTGGCTTGCACCAGCTTAAAAAAGACATCGGTGTTGTCTTGCACACCGGTAAAGCTCCAGGCGCCGGGACCAAAGGCCGACAAGGGAATGTCAGTGGCGGTGTGCACTGCGCTCTCGCCCGGCACTTGGCCAGTTATCTGGAATTTGCCCTGTTGGTCCCGGGCAAGGGCATTGGCGGGGTACGCCGAGAGTGGCTCGCTTTTGACGAACGGCTGCTGGCCGTCTTGCAGGGGACGTTCGTTGGTGCGGAAATCTTCATAGCGGTCGGCGCCCGCGCCGTAGCCCACCAGCAAGCGGTAGTCGATGTCGGTCGTCGCTGGGTAGCCATCTGCTGCCATTTTGTATTTTGGAAAGCCCGCTTGTTCGTAGATGCCCACCACTTTGTCGCGCACATTGGCAATACCACCTTCACGCACCAATTCCTGCAGGCGGGTGTCGGTGACGCGGGAGCCGCCGATCAGCGCTGCGCCCGAGCACTCGTGGTCTGCCGTGACGATCACCAATGTGTCGCCGCGCTTGCGCGCGAACTCTTGCACCAACTTGACCGCACGGTCGAATTCAATGGTGTCCAGCATCCAGCGCTCGGTGTCCATCGCGTGGGCTTGTTTGTCGATGGAAGCGCCCTCGACCATCAATACGAAGCCGCCTTTCTGACGCTCCAACACGCCCAGCGCCTTGGCAGCCATCTCGTCCAGCATGGGTTGGTCGGGGAAACCATAGTCGTCCACGACACGACCACTGATGCCCAGAGCCTTGTTGCGGCGGCCGTCTATTTTGTCCAGGGCTACATTCATGTTGGAGTGCGAAAACAAGCCCAAGAGTCGGTTGGTTTTGTTGACATCCAGCGCGTCCAGCGCAGTTTTATCGGCGGCGTAGGCAAAGCCTGCGGCCTGAAAATCAGCCAGTAGATTGCGGTCTTTGTCCAGCCGTCCGGGTGCTGCATTCCAGCGCTTGGCAATGTCAGCGGTGTGCGCGTCGGTTACGGAAAACGCGTAGTCGGTTTTGTCCCCGCGCGCAGAGCCGGGGCTCGTGGCTGGTACAAACCATTTGCGTCCACCGCCCATCAATACCGTCAGGCCCGTGTTGCCGCGGTCGTCCAAAAACTGATCGACGATACCCGTGCCCGCACCGCGACTGCTGGTGTGCACGGCATTGCCCGCAGGGGTAGCGTCAAATACATCGGCGGTGGTCACGATGCCCAGCGCCTTGCCCTGGGTGCGATGCAAGTATTCGCTCAGGTATTCAATGCGCGGGTTGTCAAAGGGGTCAGTGGTGTCGTCCGGGAACACACCTTCTTCGTTGTTGTTATTTTTGTTACCCGATACGTAGCTGGTCATGCCGGGCGCAGAGTCGGTGACCACCGAATTTAATGATGCGGTTTTGACCATGCCTGTGACGGGAAAGGTGTCCATGGCCAGCGGCGTAATCGTTTTACCTTGTGCGTAACCACCGGCAACGATGCGCGCCGCAGTGCGCTGTGCTGCGCCCATGCCGTCGCCCAGCATGATGATGATGTTCTTGACTTTGCGGCCGCCATTGTGCAGGGCAATAACCTCAAAATTACCTTGGGCGCTTGTCGTCTTGCCGTCGCTTTGGACAGCTTGGACGCTGAAGGTGTGCAGGCCCGGTTTTTCAACGCTCATGGCGCGCACGGTTGCCAGGGTCGCGTTGGCGGGAACGCCGCTGAGGCAATCCTTACCGCACACCTTTAGGGCTACTGCCAATTTGATCGGCTTGCCATCTATTGAAAAAGTTGCACCCGTGATGGTTTGGGCGGCGTCGTCTGGGCGTATGGTGGCCTGCAGGTCGAAGCGCTGCCCCGGGAGAAAGCGGGCGATGACTGGCGCCGGTTGACCACTGGCAAATAGCTCACTCGGGGGCGTGAGGCGGCTGACGATAGGGCTGGCGTCGGCACCGGGGCATGCCAGCGCGAATGTGCTGACCAGCATGGTGGTCGCCATGGTCTTGGGGATGGACATAAAAACGCTCACTCAGGCAAGTTCCATGGAATCAGGGGTGGCGGTGTTGGGCTGCGTGCAAGTAGCCCGCCAACTCATAGGCATTCATGCCGCGTGTGGCTTGTTCTGCCAGTTGCAGCCGAACCCAAGCGATACGTCCGTCGGTGCCCTCATGGCGGCCCACACGCAATTGCCCGCTAATTTCCACCAGGCCCCGCACATGGGGTACCACCCAGTCGGCCTGTGCTGCATCCAGTTCGACCAGTACCGTAGTTGCGGGTAGGTCATCGGCAGCACCATCGGAATGTTCAGTCAACTGCACAGGCCGCGGGCTAAGCAAAAATCGACCAGCCTGTGTGCGCTCTGTTTGCACCATATAGCCCACCAGCCGCACGGTTTGGCCGTCCGCCTGGCGCAGCCGTTCACTCAGTTGCAGCCCTTCTGGTCCGATCGGCAAACTGAAGAAATCCCGAAAGCGTAGCTCTTGGCCTTGGCGCACACTGACTGGCGTTGGCTGCGCCGCAGCCGAGCCCATCCACATCGCGGCCGTGGTAGCCAAAATAAATTTGAGCGGCGTTGCAAACCCACTGGGTTTGAGCAAGGCCATAGAAAACTGGAATGGTTTTTTCATCAGAACCCCTTGAGATCCCGAGCTTACCAATCGAGGGTGACAGCCGTGTGACTGTCTGCCGTCCGGTGTGGTGGTCTAGCTCGGCGTGCGGAAATCGGCCGGATGGTCTTGACCCGGCTTGGCGTCAATGTAGCCGGAGCCATCCTTCACGCCTTTTCTACCCAGGACTTGCCACGCAGTGCGCTGGCTCACCAGGCGTGCCAGGTATTCCAGCTCTTCGTCCGTATGGTTGATGGCCTTGGCGGGTGTCAGTGTGCGGCCGTTCTTGGGAACCACCTCCCCCCAAAAGGCTTGATGGTAGTCTGACTGGCTGGTTGCACGGTCGCGTCCTGCCGTCATGTCCACCGTGCCATAGCAATTGCAAAAGTAACTGCGGCCGTCCTGGTTGGCAAATATCTCGGTGTAGACCCCGGTGCCGCGAATGCCGGCCGTTAGGGTCGGGGTAATGATGCGCCGGTTAGGCCCCCGCCCCCATACGCTGACCACGGCGCCACTCAGCATGCGGAGCATGCTTACCGCCAATAACGAGGGCCCGCGCTCGACGACCAGCGTCGAGTTCTGCCGCACATGGAAGGCCGAGGTCCCGATGGTGAAGATCAGATTTGAATTCGGCCCGGTGCTGATTTGGTCGCCAGTCTGCACAGTTTGGTCCGGCCGCAAACGGTTGCCATTGATGGCCGCGTCGCCCGTCAGTTGCACCACATTGCTACGCGCCTGGGCCTGCACAGTGGCGGCGCCACCCAGAGCGGTCCAGGCTGCCGCCGCCTGCAAAAAATCGCGACGCTGGAACCAGGTGACTTCTTTGTCAGTGCGGCCTTGCAATGTGTGCTGGGTCATGGGGTGTCTCCGGATGGTGCTTCAAAACTGTCGGCAAACGTGAAATACAAAGAGCTGAAAAACATGGATGCCAGTAACAGCGCCATAGGCATCATGATGGCTGCGGCCATGCTGGGATCAGCGAACAGTGTAGCCACCGTGGCTACCGCAATACTGCTGCCAAGGAACACACCGGCCCACGCCAAGCCGTACACCACAAATGCACCAACGTTGCGTCTGCACGCCATCAGGCTGAAAAAGACGCTTTTAACGGGCGGCACCTGGTGCCACAAGACGAGTGCTGGGGCATGCCAAAACATCAGCGATACGGGCACGTACAGCAACGCCGCAAGCGCGGTTGCGGCTAAAAAGCGGTCATCCTTGAGCACGTCGGCGCTGAGGTTGCCGCCGAACAAGTAAATGTTGGCAAAGTGGCCCCCGTCTACCAACGCGGAGACGCCGAGCACCGCGATGATGCAAACGGCATACAGCGCACCGAGCGTCAGCATGGCTTGCAGTGCCGGCTTACCCTGGCGAAACGCTGTGATCAGCACCCAGGGCATCGGGAAACGTCCCTCATGGGCGTCTCGGCTGGCCGCCATAAAGCCGACGGTTATTCCGGGCAGCAGCACCAGCGCTAGCAGGTTGCCGACGAGTGGCACCAGGCTGAGCAAAGACGCTACGGCCAAAAACATAAAAAACAGCCCGGAGAGGGCCAGCGGTTGGCGAAAAAAAGTGCGCATGCCCAGTTTGACCCATTGCACGCCATGCTTGGCGGGAACCAGTTGAAGTTTCATGCGGCTTGGCCTTCGAGGCTGTCCATCGTCAGTGGGTGGGCTACGCGCTGGCGCAGTACACGTTCAAAATGTGCGGGGTCATGGGCCTGGAGCATAGATGCCTCGCGCGGCAGGTGCAGGTCCCACAAGCGCGAGATCCAAAAGCGCAGCGCGCCCGCGCGCACCAGGGCGGGCAGCAGCTCCCGCTCTTGGGCCGTTAAGGGGCGCACGGCGGTGTAGGCATCGACGAACGCTCGGCTGCGCTCCAGGTCCATGGCCCCTGTGGGTAGGTCGATGCACCAATCGTTCAGGCATACCGCGAGGTCAAACAGCCAGGTGTCAGCACCCGCGAAATAAAAGTCAAAAAATCCGGTTAACTCGGGCCCGGGTTCGTTCTGGCCTGTGGCAAACATGACGTTGTCGCGGAACAAATCGCCATGGATCGGGCCATGCGGCAACGCGCCGTAAGCACTCTTCGCGGCCGTGTGGTTTTGGTAGGCCAATTCCGACTGCAGCAAGGCAGCCTGATCGGGTGTCACAAAGGGCAAGATGACGGGCACCGTCTCGTTCCACCAGGCCAGGCCGCGCAGGTTGGGCTGGCGCAGCTCAAAACCGCGGCCCGCCAGGTGCATGCGGGCCAGCATGGCGCCCACGCGCTCGCAGTGCTGCGCAGTGGGGTCCAGTTCACTCTTGCCTTTGAGGCGGTTCACGACTGCAGCGGGTTTGCCATTCAAGTGGTGCAACACATCACCATCGCCGTTGGCGGCTGGGTCGGGCACCGGGATGCCGTGGTGGGCCAGGTGTTTCATCAGCCGCAGGTAAAACGGCAGTTGCTCGGCCGTGAGCCGCTCAAACAGGGTCAGCACCAGGGGGGCCTGGTCGGTGGTGACAAAGTAGTTGGTGTTTTCAATACCGCCCGAGCAGCCCTCCAGCGTTTGCAGGGTGCCGAGCTTGAGGGATTGGAGAAAGGTGTTGGCCTCGTCGAACGAGACCTCTGTGTAGACCGCCATGGGGGGATTGTAGGGCTGCAAATTTCGGGAATCCTTGGGGCTTGTTGGGCTATTCCTGATGATGATTTGAGGTAGCTTTGGTCGAGGGTGTCGGTTGGCGATCGCAGGCGGCCATGGCACTCAGCTCCGCGGCTGTCCCCCGCAGCGGCCTAGGGCCGGCTGCTCCTCCTTTATGCCGCTGCGCTGAGTGCCATGCCCACCTGCTCCGGTTGTACGACAGGCTCCCAGAGATGTTTTGCGCTCCAAGCCCCACCGATCAGGCTGGGGTGGGTGTTCTGCGGAGGTAAAGGAGGAGCCCGGAACGGGCGGGGGACACGCAGCAGAACACCCGCCCCGGCCTGCTCGGAGCGAGCACCAGCAGTACCAGCCCAAAAAAAAGCCCCAAAGGCACAGGCAAAATGCCAACATGACTGAACCCAAGAAAACCCTGCTGCTGGTCGATGGCTCCAGCTACCTGTACCGCGCCTTCTTTGCCGGTGGCGAAACCATGAGCGTTACCTTGCCCGATGGCACCGTGCAAAAAACCGGTGCCATCCGCATCATGATCAACATGATGAACAGCCTGCAAAAGGACTACCCGGCCGACTACATCGCCTGCGTATTCGATGCCAAAGGCCCCACCTTTAGGGATGCCATCTACCCCGAGTACAAGGCCCACCGCGACCCGATGCCTGACGATTTGCGCAGCCAGATAGCGCCGATTCATGCGGTGGTGCGCGCCCTGGGCTGGACGGTGCTGGACGTGCCCGGCGTAGAGGCTGACGATGTGATCGGCACGCTGGCGGCGACCGCGGCGCGCCAGGGCATTGAAGTGATTGTGAGCAGCGGCGACAAGGACCTGGCGCAACTGGTAGACGAGCACATCACCATCATCGACACCATGAACGGCAAGCGCCGCGATTTGGCAGGCGTGGAGGCCGAGTTTGGTGTGCCCGCCCGCTTGATGCTGGACTACCAAACCCTGGTGGGCGACACCGTAGACAACGTACCCGGTGTGGCCAAGGTGGGCCCCAAGACGGCGGTGAAGTGGCTGCAAGAGTACGGATCGCTGCAGGGCGTGGTGGACAACGCTGCCAACATCAAGGGCGTGGTGGGAGAGAACCTGCGCGCGGCTTTGGGCTGGCTGCCCACGGGCCGCAGCCTGCTGACGATCAAGACCGATTGTGATCTGCAGGAATGGTTACCCGGCTTGCCTGCTATGGATTCCATAGCTGCAAAACCTTTAAATACGCCGGCCCTGGCTGATTTTTATACCAAATATGGCTTCAAAGGGCTGGCGAAGTCGCTCGGGGACCGTAGCGCCGCCAGTCCAGCGCATGGCGTCGGAGCCGGCTCCGCTGCGCAGCGCGGGTCCGACCCCATGTCCTCTCCTGGCCTATTTGACGAACCCGGCGCGGCCGAACCTCGCGCCAGCAACCTCGTTTTTGACACCATCCTGACCTGGGACGCTTTTGATGCATGGATGGCCAAACTGCACTCTGCCGAGCTGGTAGCGCTGGACACTGAGACCACGTCCTTGGACGAAATGCGGGCCGAGATCGTGGGCATCTCGTTCAGTGTGGAGCCGGGCCAGGCCGCCTATATTCCCTTGGCGCACCGCTACCCGGACGCACCTGCGCAATTGCCGCGCGAGGCAGTCTTGGCTAAGCTCAAGCCCTGGCTAGAAAATCCCCAGGCCCTGAAGCTAGGGCAGCACGTCAAATACGACCGCCATGTGTTCGCCAACCACGGTATCGAGGTGCAGGGCTATGCGCAAGACACCATGCTGCAAAGCTATGTGCTGGAAGTGCATATGCCGCATGGCCTCACCAGCCTGGCCGAGCGCCACCTGGGCCGCAGCGGCATTACTTTTGAAGACCTGTGTGGCAAGGGCGCGCACCAAATCTGCTTTGACCAGGTGGACATTGCCAAAGCCGCCGAATACGCTGCCGAGGATTCCGACCAGACACTGGCCGTGCACCAGGTGCTGTGGCCGCACATCCAGGCCAACGACAAGCTCAAGTTCATTTACGAACTGGAGATTGCCAGCAGCGAAGCGCTGTACCGCATTGAGCGCAATGGTGTGCTGATTGATGCGCCCACGCTGGCCGCGCAGAGCCATGAGTTGGGTCAGCGCATCGTGCAACTTGAGACCGAGGCGTACGAGATAGCGGGGCAGCCCTTTAACCTGAGCAGTCCCAAGCAACTGGGCGAGATATTCTTTGACAAGCTGGGCATGCCGGTGGTGAAGAAAACCGCCACCGGCGCGCGCAGCACCGACGAAGAAGTGCTGGAGAAGCTGGCTGAAGACTACCCCCTGCCAGCCAAGCTGCTGGAGCACCGGGGCCTGGCCAAACTCAAGGGCACCTACACCGACAAGCTGGCCCAACTGGCCCTGCCGCGCACGGGCCGGGTGCACACCCATTACGCGCAGGCCGTGGCCGTGACGGGGCGGCTCAGCAGCAATGACCCCAACTTACAGAATATTCCGATTCGCACTGCTGAGGGCCGCAGGGTGCGCGAGGCCTTTGTGGCCCCTGCAGGCAGCGTGATTGCCAGCGCAGACTACTCACAAATTGAGCTGCGCATCATGGCCCACATCAGTGGCGATGCCGCGCTCTTGAGTGCCTTCCATGCGGGGCTGGACGTGCACCGCGCCACTGCTGCCGAGGTGTTTAACGTGGCGGTAGAGCAGGTGAGCAGCGAGCAGCGCCGCTACGCCAAGGTCATCAACTTTGGTCTGATTTACGGGATGAGCGCCTTTGGCTTGGCGCGCAATTTGGGTATCGACAACACCGCCGCCAAGAACTACATCGCCCGCTATTTTGAGCGCTACCCAGGCGTCAAGGCGTATATGGAAAGCACCCGCGCCACGGCAAAACAGCAGGGCTATGTGGAAACAGTGTTCGGCCGACGCTTGCAGTTGGCCGGCATCCAGTCGGCCAAGGGCGCGCAGCTGGCAGGGCTGGAGCGCGCCGCCATCAACGCGCCCATGCAGGGCACGGCAGCCGACCTGATCAAGCTCAGCATGGTGCAGGTGCAGCAGGCGCTGGACGCACAGCGCAAAGCCAGCAAAATGATCATGCAAGTGCACGACGAACTGGTGTTTGAAGTGCCACTGGATGAAGTGGACTGGCTGAAGTCCGAGATTCCGCGGCTCATGGCCGGTGTGGCTGAACTCAAGGTCCCGCTCTTGGCCGAAGTAGGGGTAGGTCCCAATTGGGACAAGGCGCATTAAGGACTAAAACGATTGGGTGTTGTGAGCCGATGCGCCTGAGCCCTGGATTTTTAGCCAACACAACACATTAAAGGAGACACGCTATGTGGCTGAGCCGACTCAATATTTCCACCAAATTGTGGGCATTCATTTTCTTGGTCATTTTTTTGATCGGCACGGTGGCCGTCGTCGGATTGATGCGTAGCGCCAGCATTTTGGCGCAGGGCCGTGGCATGCAAAACACAGCCCTGGAGCTGGTGCAAATCACGACCGAATGGAATGGTTTGACGGTGGCAAACGCTGTTCGCAACCAAGCCATCTTGTTGAGCCCGGGTCCGGGAATGGGCGATGCATTTAAAGACGCCGTCAAGGCCACCAGTGACCAAATCAGCGAACTGCAGAAAAAGATTGAGGCCATGCCCTTAACCGATGCGGACAAGGCGCAAATGCAAAAGATTGCAGAACTGCGCAAGACAGTTATTGCGCTGCGCGACAAGGCGCGGGAGACTAAATCGGGAGGAAACGATACCGAAGCCTTGCAAATAATGAATACCCAGTACCTGCCAACCATGGCGAGCTACATCGCGGCGCAAAAAGAAATGGTAGAGCTGCAGAAAAAGCGCGCGGAAGCGGTGCAAGTAGAGACCGAGAGCCTTCGCTCAACCAACACTATGGGCATATTGGCGGGTTTGGCGGTCATCGTGGCGGCTATTTTTGCGGGCACGGCTTGGCTGGTACGCTCCATACGTGAACCTTTGAACCAGGCCAATGAGCTGGCAGCGCGCATTGCCCAGGGCGACTTGAGTTCCGACATCTCGACGGCACGTGAAGATGAATTCGGGCAATTGCTGAGGTCGCTCAGTACGATGAATGCCTCATTGAGCACGATGGTCTCGCAGGTACGCAGCAGCACGGACAACATTGCCGTTGCCAGTGCCGAGATTGCCACTGGCAACAACGACCTGGCGCAGCGCACCGAGCAAACGTCCAGCAACTTGCAGGCAACAGCGTCCAGCATGGATTCGTTGACCACGACGGTGCAAAACAGCACCGACAGCGCGCGCCAAGCATCTGCACTGGCCGCCAACGCGTCCATGGTGGCCCAGCGCGGTGGTGATGTGGTGAGCCAAGTGGTCTCCACCATGCAGGAGATTGACGCTAGCAGCAAGAAGATTTCCGACATCATCAGCGTGATCGACGGCATTGCATTTCAGACAAATATTTTGGCGCTGAATGCGGCGGTGGAGGCCGCGCGGGCCGGAGAACAAGGCCGTGGCTTTGCGGTGGTCGCTTCTGAAGTGCGTAGCCTGGCGGGCCGCAGTGCAGAGGCTGCCAAAGAAATCAAGGTCTTGATTGGCACATCGGTCGATAAGGTGGAGTCGGGCACCCGGTTGGTTACTGAAGCGGGCACCACCATGCAAGAAATCGTACAGTCTGTGACCCGCGTAGCGGATGTGATCCGTGAAATTACCGATGCCGCAACCGTGCAAAGTGCAGGTATTTCTGGGGTCAATACCGCCATTAGTAATCTGGACCAGATGACCCAGCAAAACGCCGCTTTGGTCGAGCAAAGTGCGGCAGCCGCAGAGAGCCTGAGCGAGCAGGCAGACAACATGAAGCGCGCTGTGTCCGTCTTCAAGGTGGCCGGGGGTGATGCCTTGGGCTTGTCCAGCCGCAGCACTGCGCGCTCCCCCGTAGGCAGGCCAATCGCTGCGCCCAACCGACGCGTCCAAGGCATCTCTCCGGGCGCGCCCGCACGCGGTGCCAAACCGTCGCTGGCCCCACGGCAAGCCGCCAAGCCAGCCGCTTTGGTGGCCAAAATAACCCCACAAATATCTCAGAAAAAGACCCCCGCTGGCGGTGACGACGACTGGGAGACCTTCTAATGGCACCCCCTACCATTCATCGGAGCTTTTAATGCCTGCAGTGATCGACAGCCAATTTGATTCCCTTTTGCCCGGAGACAGCACCGAAAACGGTGCAACCCGCCGCACTGCGCTGAAAACTGCACTGGGTGTGGGGTATGCCGCTACTGCCATGCCCATCATGGCTCAGACCGCTATCAAAACTCCGGTCGCTGGTCTGACTGCAGGCACCGCCATGCTGGACCGAGAGGGCACCCAAATTGGCTTGTATTACGCCAAGCCAGCAGGAAAAACCAAGCTGCCTGTGGTGTTGGTAGTGCAGGAAATATTTGGCGTCCATGAGTACATTGCCGACACCTGCCGCCGTTTTGCGCAGGCTGGCTACCTGGCCATCGCCACAGACTTGTATGCCCGCCAGGGCGATGCCAGCAAATACACTGACATCGGCAAGCTGTTGTCAGAGGTGGTGTCTAAAGTGCCCGATGCACAGGTGATGGCCGACTTGGATGCCACGGTGCAATGGGCCGCAGCCAACGGCGGAGACACCCGCAAGCTGGCAGTTACCGGGTTTTGTTGGGGTGGCCGCATCACCTGGTTGTACAGCGCCCACAGCAAGCTGGTAAAGGCAGGTGCCGCCTGGTACGGCCGCCTGGTTGGTGCATCAAGCACGCTCACTCCCAAGCACCCCGTAGACCTTGCCTCCAGCTTGCATGGCCCGGTGTTGGGTCTGTATGGCGGTGAAGACGGCGGCATCCCGCTCACCACGGTCAACCAGATGAAGGACGCCTTGGCCGACGCCGGCGCCAAAGGTAACAAGGCAGCCGCAGCGTCGGAATTTGTGGTCTACCGGACCGCCCCGCACGCCTTTCACGCCGATTACCGCCCCAGCTACCGCAAAGACGCTGCTGACGATGGCTTCAAGCGCGCGCTGGCATGGTTTAAGGCACAAGGCGTTGCATGACGTGAACTAGCCTGCAAGTTAGCTAGTGCACAGGCCGCCTCCGGGCGGTTTTTGCTTTGTGGGGCAGTCACTCGGTATGCCTGCCTTGGATTCCAGTACAGTCCAAGGTCTTGCGGATGGGCAGGCGCAGGCTGAAAAATGGGCCAGTTTTTGACTTAAAAGGGCTCCAAGCCCGGAAAGAATAAGCGCAAGCAGCTATGACTTTGATAGCAATAATCATCGGGACTTTGGTGGCGGGGATCGGCAGTGTGTGGCTGGCGGCGGCCCTGAGCTTTGGTGTGCTGGCGCGCTACACGCAGCACATGCTGAGCCTGGCGGCGGGTGCCCTGATGGCTACAGCTTTTATGCACCTGCTGCCCGAGGCGTTTGAGAGCCAGGCTGGCGCGCATGACCTCTTTATGACGCTGTTGGTGGGGCTGGTGTTCTTCTTTTTGCTGGACAAAGCCGAGCTGTGGCACCACGGGCATGAACACCACCACCCGGTGGGCCCGCACCACGCAGACCACGGCCATACGCACGCTCCTGGCCACGATCATGGGCATGGCAACCCAGCCCAGCCCGGTAGCTGGGCCATACTGACCGGCGACAGCGTGCATTGCTTTGGCGATGGTGTGCTGATTGCATCGGCGTTCATGGCCGATTTGCGCCTCGGCGCGATTGCCTCCTTGGCCGTGCTGGCCCATGAGGTGCCGCACCACATGGGCGACTTGTTGGTGCTGCGCTCGGGCGCCAGCAACAAGCGCATAGCGCTGGTCAAGGTGTCATTGGCGGGTGCCGTTACAGCCCTGGGTGGTTTGGTGGGTTATTGGTTGGTGGAGCAATTGCACGACTACCTGCCGTACTTTTTGGTCGTGGCGTCCAGCAGTTTTGTCTATGTGGCGCTGGCCGATCTGATTCCGCAATTGCAAAAACGGCTGAATGCCCGCGAGACGGCGGCGCAAATCATTTGGCTGTTGGCGGGCATTGGTCTGGTCACGTTGCTCAGTGGCCTGGCGCACGGCCGCTAAAAAACCCAGCGCACCCGCAACAGGCGAACTTCGCCGGCCATGCGCGCGGGCGTGGGCTGGCTGCCAAACGAAGCCGCTGCGTTGCAGCCGCTGCGCTCAGACGCCGTTTGCTGTGCCGTAAACCGCAGCTTGTGACCTGTGCATGGTCGTGATCGAGACGTCGTCTCGGGCCAGGGCGGACCGCCATGGGCCCATTCAAATCACCCACATCGCGTATATAAATCAATCGTTTGATTTAACTAGGCTAGAATCCGCGCCATGCCGGCTACCTCTCAAAAATCACCATCCCCCAGCGCCCCCGCCAAGCCACTGCGTAGCGATGGTGCTGACGCGCGCAGGCGCTTGCTGGACGCGGCCATGGCCCTATTTGCCGAGAAGGGCTTTGCCAAGACGTCCACCCGCGAGATTGCGTTGGTCGCGCAGGTCAATATTGCGTCCATCCGCTACTACTTTGGCGACAAAGCCGGCCTCTACCGAGCGGTATGGCTCGACCCGCGCTGCTGCCCCGACATTCCTGTTGCTGACCTGAACTCTGGCAATGTGGGCCTGGAGCAGGTGCTCAACGGCATGTTGCGTGGCTTCATTGAACCACTCAAACATGGCGATTTGATGAAGCAGTGCATGAAGCTGCAATTTCGCGAAATGCTGGAGCCCACTGGCGTCTGGCAAGAAGAGATCGACACAAATATCAAGCCTGTGCACATGGCCCTGGTGAATGCTATTTGCCGCCATTTAGGTCTTACCCAGCCCGACGACGACATCCATCGCCTGTGCTTTTCGATAGCCGGGCTGGGCATGATCTTGCATGTGGCGGGTGATGTTTTTGCAGCGATTCGCCCGCAGCTCGTGGCCTCGCACGATGCGCTAGACCTGTATGGCGACCGCCTGGTCACCTATGCCATGGCGCTGGTAGAGGCGGAGCGTCAGCGACGTGCTGTGCTGGCCCCCGGCCAGCCTGCTCGCACGGTGTCCGCTGCAAAAAGGCCCGCCGTAAAAAGGCCGACATCAAGCCGGTGAGCGCGTTTCGTAGCACCGGCTATCCACCCCCCTATCCATTTGTTAACCCCCACTGAAGTCGCCCCCATGATGTTGCTCACACCCCAAAAGCGCACGCCATTGGCGGTCGCACTGTTACTTGTTTCTTTGCTCAGTGCCTGCGCCGGATTTATGCCACCCACCCAGGTGGATTCCGCTGTGGCCCCGGCTTGGCAGGCCCCCTTGCCACACGGCGGCACAGTGAGCGATCTGACCCAGTGGTGGCAGCAGCAGGGCGACCCGCTGTTGGTGGAGCTGATCACCGCCGCGCAGACCGTGAGTCCCTCGGTCTCGCAGTCGCTGGCCCACATCGAGGCGGCCCGCGCCAACCAGGCCCTGGCCCATTCCGCCTTGGTGCCCAATGTCAATGCCCAGATCAGCGGCACACGGGGGGTCAGCCAGCCTGGCATTCCGGTGGCCACCACGGCAGCCGCGGGTGTTCAGGCTGCGTGGGAGCTGGATTTGGTGGGTGCCAATCGGGCGGTTAGCAGCGCCGCCCGGGCCAACCTGCAAGCCAGCCAGGCGCTGTGGCACGATGCCCGCGTTTCAGTGGCTGCCGAGGTGGCCCATCTTTACTACAGCCTGTCCACTTGCACTCGGCAGTTGCAGTTGGCGCAGCGTGACGCGGCCTCACGCGCCGAGACCGCGCGCCTGACCGACATCAGCGCCAAGGCTGGATTTCTGGCGCCTGCAGTGGCCGCCATGGCCCGCGCCAGTGCCGCAGATGGAAGAAGTCGCACCGCCCAACAAAGCGCACAGTGCGATATTGAAACCAAGGCGCTGGTGGCTTTGACGGCCCTTTCTGAGCCTATTTTGAAGCAAAAACTAGCTGGAGCCGGCGTAAATACTATTGAAGTCGCTCCTATTTTTGTAGCAAGTGTGCCGGCGCAAACCATTGCCCAGCGCCCTGATGTGTTCGCTGCCGAGCGCGATGTGGTCGTGGCCAGCGCCCAAGTGGGCAGCGCCAAAGCCCAGCGCCTGCCACGCCTGACGCTGAATGGATCAATAGGCGCACTGCGGGTCAGCAGCGGTGGTGTGGACCAGTCGGTATCGACCTGGTCCTTCGGCCCCTTGGCCCTGAGTCTGCCGCTGCTGGACGGTGGCGCGCGGGCGGCGGCGGTGAAGTCGTCTGAGGCGAATTACCAAGCCGCCGTGGTGGCTTACCAGGCCAAGGTGCGCAATGCGGTGCGTGAAGTCGAAGAGGCCTTGGTCAACCTGCACAGCACTGCGGCCCGGACCCAGGACGCCCAGGTGTCCACACAGGGCTATAACGACAGCCTGGCGGCCACCCAGTCGCGCTTTGGCCAGGGCCTCGCCAGCTTGGTAGAGCTGGAAGACGCCCGGCGCAATGCCTTGGCCTCGGAGTCGGCCCAGATGGCCCTGGCACTGGAGCGCCAGCGCGCCTGGGTGGCGTTGTACCGCGCTTTGGGCGGTGGTTTTGTGCGGCAACTCTGAGCCTGGCCCTCCACCCCCCAACACCCGGATTGCTATCCCCATTTTTTTCATTCATGCGACTCGAGACCACCATGACACTTTCAATGAAACCCCTGACCCTCGGCCTGATATCTGCCAGTTTGATCACCGTGGCAGCGCTGGGCCTGTTTGCTGTGCGCAGCCAGGCTGCGGATGCCGGCAAGCCATCGACCGCCGCTAAAGCCGCCTTGACGGTGACCCTGGTTCAACCCAAGAGCAGCATGCTCACGGTCAAGCTGGCCGCCAACGGCAGCGTAGCGGCTTGGCAAGAGGCCAATGTCGGCGCCGAGGCCAATGGCCTGCGTGTGGCCGAGCTGCGCGCCAATGTCGGCGATAGCGTGAAGCGTGGACAGGTACTGGCTAGCTTTGCTGCTGAAAGCGTGCAGGCCGATGTAGCCATTGCGCGCGCCGCGGTAGCCGAGGCGCAAGCCAACGCTGCAGAGGCCGTAGCCAACGCCGACCGCGCCCGCGCAGTGCAGGGCAGCGGTGCTATCAGCGCCCAGCAGGTCAACCAGTACCTCACGCAAGAGCAAACCGCCCGGGCCCGCGTTGACTCCGCCCGGGCCCATCTCGATGCCCAGTTACTGCGCTTGAAAAATACCCAACTGGTGGCGCCCGACAGTGGCGTCATATCTGCCCGCATGGCGACCGTAGGCTCCGTGGTGGGTGCAGGCACCGAGATGTTCAAGCTCATCCGCCAGGGCCGCCTGGAGTGGCGCGGTGAGGTCACCTCCAGCGAGCTGGCCCGTATCGCCCCCGGCACCAGCGTGCTGGTGACCGCCCCCGGTGGTGCGCAGACCCGGGGCAAGGTGCGCAGCTTGGCGCCCACGGTGGATATGGCTACGCGCAACGGTTTGGTCTACGTGGATTTGGGCAGCGCGGTGGCGGGTGGTAAAGCGACGGCTGACGCCTTCAAGCCCGGCATGTATGCGCGCGGCGAATTTGAGCTGGGTAGCTCGGGCGCTTTGACACTACCGCAAACCGCGGTGGTGGTGCGCGATGGCTTTAGTTATGTGTCACGCGTGGGTGCCGACAACCGCATCAACCAGCTCAAGGTGCAAACCGGCCGCGTGGTGGGTGACCAGATCGAAATCCAGAGCGGCGTCAAGCCCGAGGACAAATTGGTGACCAGTGGTGGAGGCTTCCTGAGCGATGGGGATTTGGTCAAGGTGGTGGATGCAGCCAAGCCGGGAACCTCTACACAGAACGCGACTGTAGCCCCCGTGCAACCTGCCTCATCCGCTAGCAAATAAGGAGCAAATCCATCATGAATGTATCTGCCTGGTCCATTAAAAACCCGATACCGGCGGTCATGCTGTTTGTGCTGCTGACGCTGGCCGGCATCATGTCCTTTAACGCGATGAAGGTGCAGCAGTTCCCTGATCTTGAACTGCCCACCGTTACCGTGTCGGCCAGCCTGCCGGGGGCCGCGCCCGCGCAATTGGAGACCGAAGTAGCCCGCAAGATTGAGAATGCCATCGCGTCGCTACAGGGCCTGAAAAACATCTACACCAACGTGCAAGATGGCAGCGTCAGCGTGACCGCAGAGTTCCGTCTGGAAAAGCCCACGCAAGAAGCCGTGGACGATGTACGTAGCGCCGTACAGCAGGTGCGCAGCGACCTGCCCAGTGATTTGCGCGACCCTATCGTCAGCAAGATGAACCTCTCGGGCGCGCCCATCTTGGCCTTCACGGTACGTTCCGCACGCATGGATGCCGAGGCGCTGAGCTGGTTTGTGGACAACACCATTGCGCGTGCTCTGCTGGGTGTGCGTGGCGTAGGCTCCGTGGCCCGTGTGGGCGGCGTGACCCGCGAAGTTCAGGTGGCGCTGGACCCACTCAAGCTGCAAAGCCTGGGTGCCACTGCAGCCGATATTTCGCGCCAACTGAAAGCCGTGCAAACTGAAAGCGCCGGAGGCCGTGCGGACATTGGTGGTTCCGAGCAACCAATGCGCACACTGGCTACCGTGGCCACCGTTGAAGAGTTGTCCCGGATGGAGCTGAGCCTGTCCGGCGGCAAGCGTGTGCGCCTGGATGAGATTGCTACGGTCAAAGACACCGTGGCCGAGCAACGCAGCTTTGCCACGCTCAATGGCAAATCGGTGGTGGGTTTTGAGATCACCCGCAGCAAGGGCGCCAGCGAGGTAGAAGTGGGTGCTGCCGTCCAAATTGCACTGACAGAATTGAAGGCCAAGCACCCCGATCTGGAGCTGACCCAAGCCTTTGACTTTGTGACACCAGTGCAAGAAGAATTCGACGCATCGATGACCATGCTCTACGAAGGCGCCGTGCTGGCGGTCATTGTGGTTTGGTTCTTTTTGCGCAGTTGGCGCGCGACGCTGGTGTCTGCGGTGGCCCTGCCCCTGTCTGCCATTCCCGCGTTTATTGGCATGCATTACATGGGCTTTACCACCAATGTGGTGACCTTGTTGGCCATGTCCCTGGTCATTGGCATCCTGGTGGACGATGCGATTGTGGAGGTCGAAAACATCGAGCGCCACCTGCGCATGGGCAAGACACCGTACCAGGCCGCCATGGAGGCGGCGGATGAAATTGGCCTGGCCGTGATTGCCACTACGTTTGCGCTGATTGCCGTGTTTTTGCCCACCGCCTTCATGAGCGGTGTGGTGGGTAAGTTTTTCAAACAATTTGGCTGGACCGCTGTGTTCGCTGTGGCCGCTTCGTTGCTTGTCGCCCGCGTGCTGACGCCCATGATGGCCGCTTACATCATGAAGCCTTCCACCCACGTGCACGAAGAGCCTACCTGGATGCCCTTGTACCTGCGCATCACCCGCTGGACGCTGCACCACCGCTGGATCACCATGTTCTCAGCCATTGCCTTCTTCATCGGTTCGCTGATGTTGGTGCCCCTGATTCCCAGTGGCTTCATTCCGCCGGACGACAACTCGCAGACCCAGGTCTACTTGGAGCTGCCCCCTGGCACCACCCTGGCACAGACCAGCGTAGCGGCAGAGCGCGCCCGTGAACTGATTGGCAAGGTCAAACACGTGCAAAGCGTCTACACCACCGCTGGCGGCGGCACTGTGGGCTCAGACCCGTTTGCTGGTGGCGCCAGTACCGAGGTGCGCAAGGCCACCCTGACTGTGCTGTTGGACGAACGTGGCAAACGCCCGCGCAAACAGGTGATTGAGAGCGAAATGCGTACCGCGCTGGCGGAGTTGCCGGGCGCACGCTTTAAGGTGGGCTTGGGTGGTTCGGGCGAAAAATACATGTTGGCCCTGAAGGGTGAAGACCCTGTAGCGCTGACCCAAGCGGCGGCGGCCGTGGAGAAAGACCTGCGCAAGATTCCTGGCCTGGGCAATATCTCATCGAGTGCCAGCCTGACGCGCGCAGAGGTTGCCATCCGCCCAGATTTCGGCAAAGCTGCCGACATGGGGGTCACCAGTGCCGCCATTGCCGAGACGCTACGCATCGCCACCGTGGGTGACTACGAGTCGGCCCTGCCCAAGCTCAACCTGAGTCAGCGCCAGGTGCCCATCGTGGTGAAGCTGGCTACCGATGCCCGCCAAGACCTGGACCTGCTGGGCCGCCTCATGGTGCCCGGCGTCAAAGGCCCAGTCATGCTAAGCCAGGTGGCCACGTTTGAAATGTCCGGTGGGCCTGCGGTGATCAGCCGCCTGAACCGGGTGCGCAATGTCAACTTCGAAGTGGAGTTGTCCGGTGTGCCGCTGGGTGAGGTGACCGATGCGGTCGCCAAACTGCCCAGCATTGTGAATCTGCCTGCAGGCGTGCAGCAGTTGGAGATTGGCGACGCCGAAGTACAGGCCGAGATGGTGGCAGGCTTTGGCGTGGCCATGTTGACCGGTGTGCTGTGTATTTACATCGTGCTGGTGCTGTTGTTCAAGGACTTTTTGCACCCGATCTCGATCTTGCCGTCGGTGATTTTGTCGTTCGGCGGTGCCTTTCTGGGCCTGCTGATCAGCGGCAAGATGTTGTCCATGCCGTCCTTTATTGGGCTGGTAATGCTGATTGGGGTCTCGACCAAGAATTCGATTCTGCTGGTGGAATACGCCATCACCGCCCGCCGTGAGCACGGTATGGACCGGTTTGATGCGCTGATGGATGCCTGCCATAAGCGCGCGCGGCCCATCATCATGACCACCATTGCCATGGTGGCCGGTATGTTGCCGCTGGTCATTGGCATTGGTAATGCCGACAACAGCTTTCGCGCACCGATGGCGGCGGCGGTGATTGGCGGCTTGATTACCTCCACTATATTGAGCCTGTTGGTCACGCCCAGCTTCTTCTCGATCGTGGACGACATAGAGCACTTTGTAGGCCGTGCCAAGCGCAAAATTTTCCGCCAGCCGGAGCCGGCGCCGGTACTGTCGACGTCGTCGTCGTAGTCCGAGGGATACTGGTGAAATTTTTGCATCAAAAACGCAACGGTCGCGGGTTTGGGTTTGACAAACCGTGACGGCATCTATGCAATGCAGTTAGCAGGCACTGGTCAAGGGGTAACTGGGCACAAGCCCGTTTGCCCGGCCCAGTCGCGGTCTGCCCGCGAAAATTTTCTCACCCTCCCTAAGGACTTTATCTGTGACTACACGAACCCTCAAACTCAATGTGTTAGCCGTGGCTGTGGCTGCGGCTTTCCCGCTACAGGGCGCATACGCCCAGTCCGCTGAATCTGCGGCCAGCCCCGCAGTGGCCGGACAGTTGCAAGCCGTCATCGTGACGGCTTCGCGCCGCTCAGAAAATATCAAAGATGTGCCTTTGTCCATCTCCACCATGTCGGCCGATACCTTGGAGACTGTGAATGCCAGCGGACAAGACATTCGTGCCTTGTCCGGCCGCGTGCCGAGTTTGAATATTGAGTCTGACTTCGGTCGTACCTTCCCCCGCTTTTACATCCGGGGGTTGGGCAACACAGACTTTGACTTGAACGCATCCCAGCCCGTCGGCTTGATTTACGACGATGTGGTGCAGGAGAGCCCCATGCTCAAGGGCTTCCCGGTGTTCGATGTGGAGCAAGTCGAAGTCTTGCGTGGTCCCCAAGGAACCTTGTTTGGCCGCAATTCGCCTGCGGGCGTCATGAAGGTGGAGTCGGTCAAGCCCAGTAAGCGCTTTGAGGGCTATGCCACAGTGGGCATCGGTAACAACGGTACGCTCAACGTTGAGGCTGCCATCAATGCCCCGGTCAACCCTGATTGGGCCGTGCGCGCCTCGGTGCTCGCCCAGCGCGCCAACGACCGCGTGCGCAATCCGCTGCCGGATGCAACCCAAAATTTTGAGGGCTATAACGACAAGGCAGTGCGACTGCAGGCCGCCTACACCAATAGTGGTTTCAGTGGTTTGCTGAATTTGCATGCCCGTGATTACAGCGGCACGGCCACCACCTTTCGCGCCAACATCATCAAACGCGGCACCAACGAGTTGGTCGATGGCTTTGACGCCAGCTACTACCCGACCGATGGCTATAACAGCCAGACTTTGCAGTCCAACGGTGTGAGTGCGCGCCTGCGGTGGGACCTGGATGGCATGTCCGTGTATTCAATCACCGCGTACGACACTGCCAAGTTTTACAGCCGTGCTGACGTAGACGGTGGATTTGGCAGCCGCTTTGGTGGCAAGCCCGATGGCCCGAGCTACCCTGGCCAGCCGTCCTTGATTCCGTTTGATGCGCAAACAGCGGACGGCCTTCCCAACTTGAAGCAAGTGACCCAGGAACTTCGCGTGCAGTCCAATACCAAGGACGCCTTGCAGTGGATCGGGGGCCTGTACTATTTCAACGAGCAGTTGCAAGTGGACAGCTTCAACTATGACTCCTTTGCACCTGGCGACCCGCAGAACGGCTATGCGGTACAGCACCAAAAATCTACCTCTTGGGCAGCATTTGGTAGCCTGAATTACGCCGTCACGCCCGATTTGAAGATTCGTGGCGGCCTTCGTTACACCGATGACATGAAGGACTTTGATGCCGCGCGCACGCAGCATCCCTTTTTGCCAAACATCAGCCCGGTCACTGCCAACCCGCAATCAAACAATTTGAGCTGGGATCTGGGCGCGAACTACACACTGAATAAAGAAACGTCTTTGTTCGCCCGTGTCGCTACGGGCTACCGCGCGCCAAGTATCCAGGGCCGGGTGCTGTTCTTTGATGCCTCCGCAGTGCCCCCAGGTACTTCGCCTATTTCGATTGCCAATTCTGAAAAGGCGCTCTCCTTTGAGGCTGGCTTTAAGGCGGATGTGCTGAACCGTACCGCCCGTATCAGTGGCACCGTATTTAGCTATACGGTCAAGGATTTGCAGCTCACCGCAGGTAGCGGCAGCGTCAATCAGAACCGCCTGGTGAATGCCAAGGAGGCGATAGGACAGGGCTTTGAGTTGGATGCCCAGGCTATTTTGGCGCGCGACTGGAAGACCAGTATTGGACTGAGCTACAACGACACCGAAATCAAGGATTCAACGCTGTTTGTGCAGCCGTGTGGTAACGCTAACTTCCAGTTCTTGCAGGCCAATACCGGCTGTAACGTCACTAACAAGCCTGGCCCTGTGGCCGGTACGGTGTTGATTGGTGGCAACCCGCTGCCGCGCGCGCCGAAGTGGGTTGCCAACTGGACACTGAAGTACACCACCGCCGTGGGCAATGGAGACTTGTATGTGTTGACGGACTGGGCCTACAAAGACGCCTACAACATGTTTTTGTATGAAGCCAAAGAGTACCGAGCCAAGTCGGCTTTGGAGGGTGGCTTGCGCGTGGGTTATGCCTGGGCCGAGGGGCGCTATGAGGTGGCTGCGTATGCCCGCAACATCACCAACAACCAGCAAGTGGTAGCCGCCATCGATTTCAACAATTTGACAGGCATCATCAACGAGCCGCGCAGCTTTGGGCTGCAGTTCAAAGCCAGTTTTTAAGCGGACTGTGGGCTAAACGCCGAGGAGCCACCCTGCCGTTGCAGGGTGGCTTTTTTAATGGATGGTCAGGCGCTTAGGCGCGGCAAGTTTCTGTAGTCTTGCCGGTCTTGCTGTTCGTCAATTTTGAAAGAGGCCACCACTTGGACAAGCTCTTGGGCCTGGCCTTGGAGCGAGCTGGCGGCAGCCGCCATTTGTTCTACCAACGCGGCGTTCTGTTGTGTGGTTCGGTCCATCTGGGCTACAGCCTCGCCTACTTGTGCTACGCCAGAGGCTTGTTCGGCGCTGGCGGCGGTAATTTCTCCCACAATATCGGTCACACGGCGGATGCTGGTGACCACTTCGTTCATGGTGGTACCAGCACGGTCTACCAATGCGCTGCCTGCCTCGACGCGTTCCACGCTGGCGTTGATAAGATTTTTGATTTCTTTCGCTGCTTCCGCGCTGCGTCCTGCCAACGAGCGCACTTCACTGGCCACAACGGCAAACCCGCGGCCTTGCTCACCCGCCCGCGCGGCTTCTACCGCCGCATTCAGGGCCAGTATGTTGGTTTGAAATGCAATGCCGTCGATCACGCTGATGATGTCGCCAATCTTGCGGGAGGCGTCAGTGATTCCCTTCATGGTCTCCACTACCTGGTGCACCACTTCGCCCCCCTGCACCGCCACCGTGGAGGCATTCATGGCTAGCTGGTTGGCTTGGCGCGACGAGTCGGCGTTTTGCCGCACGGTGGCGGCCAGCTCTTCCATAGACGCCGCTGTCTCTTCCAGCGCACTGGCTTGGGTTTCAGTGCGCGCGGACAAGTCGTGGTTACCTTGGGATATTTCGGAGCTGGCCGCAGCCACCCCTACAGACCCTTGGCGTACCCGAGCCACCACATGGGCTAGGCTAGTTTGCATGTCTTTCAAGGTCACCAGCAGCAAGCCCGTTTCACCCTGGCCTTGGGTATCAAAATGCACGGCCAAGTCGCCGCCTGCGATAGCGCGCAGCGTTTTGACCGAGCGTGCTAATGGTTCAGTTACACGGCGCGTTAATGCCAGTGCCGCGACCAAAGCTGCCACAAGAGCCAAAGATCCGGTGATCAGTACGGTGTTGCGGATGCTGTTGATACCGACATGTGCGGCATCGCGTGAGGCTTGCATCAACTGCTCTTGTACTTTCACCAAGTCTTGCAGCGCTGCGATGTATTTGATTTGTGCTGGCACGATCTCGGACAGCAACATCGTCTTGCCCATTTCCTGATTTTTGGCCACGGTGCTGAGATAACGCTCGCTGTTGGGCAGGTATTCAGCGCGCGCCGCAGTCACCTTGGCCAGGGCGGCTTTGCCGTCTGCGGACTGGATGGTGGTCTCGAGTTCACCCAGGCGTTTGGCGCTGTCGACCTCACGCAGTTGGATGCCACTTATTTCCTTTTTGACATCGTCGGAGTCAGTCAGCAAGATGAGATCACGTTGTGCGCGCGCGTTGGCCTGCAGGCTGTTGCTGACAACCTGCAGGCTTGAAATTTTGGGGTACCGGTCGTTCATGACCTGGTCAAAGTCGTGTCCCACCGAGACCACACGCAAGAGTGACGTGCCGCCCATGAGAATAATTAACACCGCCAGCAACGCAAAGGCAGCGCTGATCAATGTTCCGATTTTGAGCTTGTTGAACTGCGTCATAGGTCTCTTCCAGTGGTCATTCGGCCAGTGCGGCCCGAGCTACTTTTGAAAGAGATTATGCGACCAGTGGCCTTGTTTCCTCAGCACACATCCGGACTATTTAGGCCGCCTTTCCTAGCAGGGCCGCTTTGAGGCCTGCATCGGCAGGCTGTGCACCTAGCCAGATGCGCATCAGGGCGCTAATCAGGTCGGGTTTGGCAAACACCTCAATGGCCGGCTTGCGACTGCCGCGCTGGTTGACGCGGATACTGGTGCCGTTGGCAGCGCTCCAGTCGATGACGAAGCTGTCACCCGGGAGCAACTTGCCACGCTCGGCAATCAGGGTGCCCAGGTCCATGATTTCGGGAATCAGGTTGGATAACTCTTCGTTACTGGAATTGCCAACCAAGCCTTTTGACAGCAACTCGCTGAATTCGCGGCTGTTGACTTCACGCAGCATCACCACCCGCACTTGCTTGGAACCTTGGGTCTGCAAGGCTTCTTCGGGGGTCGTGGCGCGTTTCTCAAGGTACAGACCTGCGGTGTACAGCGGCGCTGCGGCTTGCTGGCGGATGCCGGCACCGTTAAGTAACAGTGTTGTGCCTTTCACGTGGGATTGCGGTTGAAATTTGACGCCCGCAACGTCTAGCGCATGGGCGGGGCGGATGGCGGCATTGCAGGCCAAAGCAAGTACCAGCAGTAGTGCTTGGCTGCTAACCCGTGCGACGGATGCGAGCTTGTTCATGGTGACCCTTGAGTTGAGGCAGAGCGATAGTGCTCAGGACTTGACTCTAAGGGTAAACACTTAGCAATGGTGGGGGATCACGCCCAGATTGCGTGAAGTTAGGGAGGGCTCTCGGTCTAACCGGAGGGGCATTGGAGGCTCATGCACGCACGGCGGGCAGTGCCGCACTGGTCTGGCGCAGTGCTTGCACCAGGGCCATGCGCAAGGGATGGGGCGCAGCCACTTGGGGTAGCAGCAGACCTACGCGAAACGGAATGTCAACGTGCAACGGGCGCACCACCAAGCGTGGGCCGGCCATGGTGGAAGCCGTTAGCGGGTTGACGATGGCCAGGCCCAAGCCCTCCTGCACCATTGCGCATACGGCCACGGCGCTGGCAGTTTCCAGTAAGGTGGCGCGCTTGACGCCGGCTTGCGCAAACATCGCGTCAATCGCATGGCGGTAGGGGTCGCCCTCGGCCAGGCTGATGAAGGGCTGGTCGGCAAAGTCTGCCGGGCGTAGTACGCGCTTGCGGCACAAGCGGTGGTTGGCCGGCAGTACGGCCACCTCGTTCAGTTGCAGCAGGGGGGACAGCGCCACGCCCGCTGGGGCTTCGGTTGTCTCGCCCAGCCCTAGGTCATAGCGCTGCTCACTCAGGGCCTGTTCTAGCCAAGGAGACTCCAGCGGTACCACCGTGACGCTGGCTTGCGGGTGCGCCTGGTGAAAGTGCACCAGCGCGCGGGGTAGGAGCGCGTGGGCGAGAGCGGGCAGGCAGGCTACGTGCAAACGCCCACCCGCTTGGGTGCGCAGAGCCATCGCGCGGTGGGCAATCTGGTCCAGGCCCACAAAGCTGCGCTCGACCTCTTGCATCAGTGCCAGTGCGCGCACGGTAGGCCGCAACCGCCCGCCGACACGGTCAAACAGCCCAAAGCCCAGTACCTGCTCTAGCCGGGCCAGCTCTCGGCTGAGTGTGGGCTGGCTGCTGCCCAAGGTCTCTGCGGCGCGGCCAAGATTGCTGTGCAGCATGATGGCCCGAAAGATCCCCAACTGCCGGTGGGTAATGTCGGGCGGCAGCGCAGTGCCGGTCGTTTTGGACGTGCGAGTCATGTTCAGACTATATCCAAATTGAATAGATATTAAATAAAATTGGTATTGATTGAATAAGTAAGTGGCGACACACTGCGGGTATGAATCCTTTTTCTCCCAACACCTTGGCCGCGTTAGCCCGACAGTTTGCAACCCCACTGTGGGTATACGACGCTGACACCATCACCCAGCGCATCGCATCGCTCAAGCAGTTTGATGTGGTGCGCTATGCCCAAAAGGCCAATTCCAATACGCACATCCTGCGGCTGATGCGGCAGCAGGGTGTGGTGGTGGACGCGGTGTCGTTGGGTGAGATTGAGCGCGCCCTGGCAGCGGGCTACCAGCCAGGTCTGCACGGTGGCCATGCCGAGATTGTGTTTACGGCGGATCTGTTTGACCGCACCAACTTGGCCCGTGTGGTGGAGCTGTCTATCCCGGTGAACTGTGGCTCGATTGACATGTTGGACCAACTGGGCGCGGCAAGCCCGGGCCACGCGGTGTGGCTGCGCATCAACCCCGGCTTTGGCCACGGCCACTCGAATAAAACCAACACCGGTGGCGAGCACAGTAAGCACGGCATCTGGCACGGTGATTTGCTGGCCGCGCTGGCGCGGGTGCAGGCCAATGGCCTGGTGCTGCAAGGCCTGCACATGCACATTGGCTCGGGGGTGGATTATTCGCACCTGCAAGAGGTATGCGGGGCCATGGTGCAACTGGCCGAAACCGTCAAGGCGCAAGGCATGGATCTGGCCGCCATCTCGGCTGGCGGCGGTTTGTCCATCCCCTACCAAGCCGGCGAGCCCACCATTGATACGGCGCACTACTTTGACCTGTGGGACGCAGCCCGCCACCGTGTGGCCGCCGTGCTGGGCCATGCGGTCACGCTAGAGCTGGAGCCTGGCCGTTACTTGGTGGCCGAATCGGGCGTGCTGGTGGCCGAAGTGCGCGCTACCAAAAACCAGGGCAGCGCCCATTTTGTGATGGTGGACGCCGGCTTTAGCGACCTGATGCGCCCCGCCATGTACGGCAGCCACCACGGCATGGAAATCATCCACGCCGATGGCAGCCCTGCCACAGGCGATGTGCGCGATACCGCAGTGGCCGGCCCACTGTGCGAATCGGGTGATGTGTTTACGCAAGGCGAGGGCGGTGTGGTGTTGAACCGCGCCTTGCCGCGTGCGCAAGTGGGTGACTTGCTGGTGCTGCATGACACGGGGGCTTATGGCGCATCCATGTCCTCCAACTACAACACCCGGCCGCTGATTGCGGAGGTGATGATTGAGAATGGCCAGCCGCGTTTGATAAGGCGTAAGCAGACCATTGCTGAGTTGATTGCGCTTGAAGCGAGCTAATCGATCGCAAGCGCATTGGATAGCGCAAATCTGATGTCTCGGGCCCCGTAGTTGGTGTCAGCGTTTGCGGTCTGGGAGTCCATGGCGCGGATGGCAAAAGCCGCACGGCTATGAGCTGCATTTGAATAAAGGACTTATTCAATCTAGCGTTAGTTAGAATGTTAGGCATGAACAACCGAGCCCTCAAAGACCTTTTGTACGAACAAGTGTCCCGCGTCGGTAAGGCACTCTCCAGCCCCAAGCGGCTAGAAATTTTGGAGATGCTGGCCCAAGGGGAGAAGGCCGTTGAGACTATCACCGCCGAAGTCGGCATCGATAACAAGCTCGCTAGTGCCCACCTGAAGGCACTGAAAGAGGCGCGACTGGTGCAGACACGCCGTGAAGGCAAGCGCATCTTCTACAAGTTGAGCGGCAACGATGTTGCGCAGCTGGGGGTGTCGCTGCGTCAGGTAGCAGAGGAGCACCTGGTGGAGTTGCAGTTGGCAGTGCAGAAAATGGTGGCCGCCCCGGATCACATGGTCAGCGTAGGTCGCAAGGAGTTGATGGCACAGGCCAAGCGCGGAGAGGTCATCGTGCTGGATGTTCGCCCGCAGAACGAGTTTGATACCGCCCATCTGCCGCACGCACGCTCCATGCCCTTGTCTGAACTGGCACAACGCATTGCGGAGCTTCCGCGCGATGTGGACATCGTGGCCTACTGCCGCGGTCCGTATTGCCTGATGTCGGACGAGGCGGTCAAGCTGCTGCAAGCTAGTGGCTTGCGTGCACGCAAGACCAGCGACGGCATCAGCGAGTGGCAGGCAGCGGGTCTGCCCCTGGCAAAACACTGAGCTGGGCCGCAACGCAACCCTGTGGTGTGTCTCAAGCGGTGGTGGTCAGCGGGTCTGCCGGGTGGATACGCGGGTGCGTCTCTTCTCCCCAACACCACAGCACAGCGCCCGACACCAACATGGACAGGGCCACAAACCAGAAGGCGGTTTGCAGCTGGCCACTGAAGTGTGCCGCCAGGCCCAGTCCCAGGGCACCAATGCCGTAGCCCAGGTCGCGCCAGAAGCGGTAGATGCCTATAGCCGAACCCCGCCAAGCCGGATGCGAAATGTCTGCCACTGCCGCCGAGAGGTTGGGGTACAGCATGGCCATACCCAATCCCGAGACGCCAGCCGACATCGCCCACCACGCCAGGCCGTCACCCAGCACCATGGCTGCCACCCCAGCACCGCAAATCCACATGCCCCCGATGTTGAGGCTATGGCGTCCGATCCGATCCGACAGCCTGCCGGTAACAAGCTGCGCGCCACCCCACACAAAACCATACACGCCAATGATCCAACCCACATGGGTCAGGCTGACACCCTGCTGGTACAAAAATACTGGGTAAAAGACCCACACCAGGGCGTCGACAAATTTCTCAACCAGCCCTGCCTGGCACAGCGCCATCAGGCGTTTGTCGCGCCAGCTCATCAGCGTGAAAATTTCTCGGGTGGTGGGGCTAGCCGACACATGGGCCGGGTAACGGGGGCGCACCACTTGCGCCGACCCCGGCGCGTGTTGGGCGGCTTCTGCTTTCGCCCACTGCAGCGTGTCTTGGACCCACACCTGGGTGAGCAGCAGCGCAGTCGCAATGACCGCTACGCCAAACACCAGCAGCCCCAGGCGTGCGCCGAATCGCGTTGCCAGATAGGCAGTGCCTATGCCGGCCAGTGCCACACCGACATAGCCCGCAAATTCGTTGAGTCCTAGCGTCAAGCCACGTTCTTCCAGCCGCGTGAGGTCAAGTTGTGCGGTCTGCGTCATCGACCAGGTGAGCCCTTGGTTGACGCCCAACAGCACCGTGGCAGCCACCACCCAGCTCCAGCTCGGTGCATACCAAACCATGACCGGGATGGGCAGCGCCACTAGCCACCCCCACAGCAACACCCGCTTGCGCCCCACACGTTCTGACAACCTGCCGGCCACAAAATTCATCGCGCCTTTGACCAGTCCGAAAGCGACGACAAAGGAACTCAGCATGACAAACGAATTTTTGGGCACACCAAAATCAGACGCCGCAAGGGCGGGTACCACCGTGCGGGTCATGCCCAGGGTCAGCCCTACCAGCAACACCTGCAGCAGCTGGTGCAGGAACTGGTCCCGGTTGTGGCGGATGCCGTGGCGTAGTTCCATATCGGCGCTCAGGCTGCGGTGTTGGCGGTAAGGATCCGGTCCATGTCGGTCGGCCGGGGCGCGGTGCTGGCACCCAACTCGCGCACAAAGGCCTCACGGTCCATACTCAGATAAGGGTTCCACCGCTTCTCAAACCCTATCGTGGAAGACGGCTTGCCCGAGAGCCCGGCACCGCAGGCGCTGCCCGCTTGGTGGCCAGGGAAAATCTCCAGGTCGTGGGGTAGCGTGAGCAGCTTCTGGGTCAAGCTGTCAAACAGCAGGCCCGCCATTTCGTTCTCTCGCCCGGCCAAATCAGGGCGGCCCACGGCACCCACAAACAAGGTATCGCCCGTGATGACGAACCATGGCTCTGTACCGCGCCGTGCATCGGTCACCAGCAGGCACACATCGTTGAGCGTGTGGCCGGGTGTGTGGATGACTTGCACCGTGACGTTGCCTAGGCCCAACACCTGGCCATCTACCAGCGGGGTGTAGTCAAACTGGACGACTGATCTCGCGCTCTCGTGCAGGCAGTAGGGCGCGCCAACGCGCCGCGCCAGTTCTCGGCCACCGCTGGTGTGGTCGGCATGGATGTGGGTGTCTATCACATGGGTAATGCGTACCTGCGCTAAATCTGCTTGGGCTTGGAACCAGTCTTCATCGCCAGCCACCACATCCACCGCGGCGGCCAAGCCGTGGCCTGTGCAGCCAAAAAAGTAAGACAACGAGGACTCTTTGGTGGGTAGTTGTTTGAAAAACATGGTGTTGGGCCGTTTTGAAAAGAATCAAAATGATTCGTTGTTATTACATTCTAAAGATTATACGATTGAATCGCATTGAATATATTGGTCATTAGTTAGCGCTATGCGCTTGCAGCGCTGTTTGGCCACAGATAGGTCGGGCCCGTGCTTGGGGATGCTTGCGTATACGGTGTACGGCATAAGCACACCGTGACTGCTGAGCTGTGTGGAGCCGTTGGGGGTTTCAGACACGACAGCCTCAACCACCAACTGGTGCACTTGCAGTTGAATCTGTCGGTCAAGAGGGCGGTAGCCCAGGTTTTTACTGCCTGAGTAGCTATTGAATTTGTAGCGTATTTCGGTTTGTATTGCGTGGCAGCCCACCGGGGCAGAGGGCTCAAAAAGACCAGTTTCACCTTGGTGTACCTGACTACCAGCACTTGCAACTTTGCTGATGGTGTCCGTGGTGTTTTTGCGGAAATACGATCATGGCAACCTGAACTCGCCATTCACGAAGCTGTTACCTCGCAGCCATTGGGTTTGGTTGGTCGGCGTACCTGAGAGCTTTGTAGAATCAAAATCATGATCCCAGAGAGTTTCGATCCACCACGTTCGCATGGCTTCAACCTGTTCAAACTAAGCGTTCTTGGGCCAAGTTTTGCGGATATGGATTTTCATGCTGTCCATGCCAGCGCCGACAGCATTCGACACGTATATGGTCCATCGAATGATTGGCCCAATGCAAACATGACTTACTCGGAAAATCTTGCGGATCTTGTACGGCATGAGCGAGAGTTCAACGACCGGATCGCCTTCGCTTACGCTTTGCTTGATCTAAAAAGTGAACATTACCTCGGTTGTTTGTATGTCAAGCCAATCAAGTCCAAACGTGAACTTGACCGCCGCCAGCATCTTTTTCAAGCCCAGGCCTTTCTCTGGTTGTCTTCAACACAACGCGTGCTCGGTCAAGCTGAAGCTTTTGCAGAGATCCAGGGATGGCTGTCCAACTATTGGCCGCTCAAGTCGATTGCTTGGCCGGGCAGGGTGCAAGCTTGGGCTGAGTGGGATGATGGCATGCCACTTCTGGGTGCGAGTTCACTCCGCCCATCGCCTAATACGCGCACAGTAATTTAAACCAGAGGCACACCACCATGCAACACATCGAAGTTTCCCGCAGCGGACACATTCTGCTGATCAAACTCAACCGCGTCGAGAAATACAACGCGCTGTCGCCCGACATGTACCACGCCATCGGCAAAGCGCTGGCACTGCTCAATACCGACCCTGAGCTGCGTGTAGCCGTGCTGCATGCCGAGGGCAAGCATTTCACCGCTGGGGTGGAGCTGGACCTGTGGGCCCCCATATTTGGCAGCGGTAGTGCCTTTCCCGTGCAAGCGGATGAGATCGACCCGTTTGGCCTGACCGGCCCGCGCCATCGCAAGCCCTTGATCATTGCAGTGCAGGGCTATTGCTTTACCTGGGGCGTAGAAATTCTGCTCAATTGCGAGATCCGCATTGCCGCGCGCGACACGCAGTTTCAGATGCTGGAAGTGCAGCGCGGCCTCTACCCGTGTGGCGGTGCAACCCTGCGGTTGCCCACAGAAGTGGGATGGGGCAACGCCCATAGAGTGCTGCTGACCGGTGAACGCTGGAGCGCCGAGGAAGCCTACCGCTGGGGCATGGTGCAACAGGTGGTGGAGCCGGGCGAGCAATTGGCAAAGGCCCTGCAAATCGCTGAAAAGATTGCCGCCAACGCGCCATTGGGTGTGCAGGGCTTGCTACTGTCGGCCCGCACCGCGCTGGTGGAAGACCACGCCACCGCTGTGGCGCAGATGTTTTCCAATTTGGTGCCGGTGATGCAAAGCGAAGATGCGGCAGAAGGTGTGCGCTCATTTGTGGAGCGTCGCCCAGCAGTATTCAAGGGTCAGTGATGTGACGAGCCAGCGTTGATTTTGAGTGTGCCTGGCTTTGCGTTTTGCGTTTTGCAAAGTTACAACCACCACAGGAGAATTTTCATGAAGACTTTGAATTTGGTTTTAGTGCTGGGCGCACTGAGTGTTGCCCTGGCGGCCCCGGCCTTTTCCCAGGTCGTAAAGGTGACGCCCCTAGGCGGCATGGAGGGTGAGTTTTGCGCGCAAGACCGGGCGCTGATTTTTGAAGACCCGAATGGCACGCGAGTGCTCTACGACCCAGGCCGCACTGTGGCTGGCGCCACCGATCCGCGCTTGGGCAAGATCGACATCATCCTCTTGAGCCACATGCACGGCGACCACATTGGCAATGTGCACATCAAAGAACCCAACGCTGGTACCTGCGCCAGCCCCGACTTGTCGGTGTCCGCCATGCCCAATTCATCCGTAGTGAACATTGCGCTGGCCAAGAAATCCAAAATTGTGACTGGCAGTGAAATGCCGCCTTTCTTTGCCGCCAAGTTGAAGGCCAAAGGCGGTGATCCTGCCAACTCCATGTTGGCCCGCTTTGGTGGCGGGGTGACGGTGGGTGGGGTGCGCATTGCCACCGTTACCGCGGTGCACAGCAATGGCGTTGACCCCGGCTACATTGGCGGTGAGCTGGGTATTGCGATGGCAGCAGCCGGCATTGGTGGCGATGTGGGCCTGGCCACGGGTTATGTCGTGCGGTTCAGTAATGGCCTGGTGGTGTACCTGTCGGGTGACACTGGAATCTCGGCCGACCAAGAGCGCGTGGTGCGCGACCATTACCACGCCACGCTGGCCGTCATGAACATGGGCGACGGGTTTACCACTGGGCCCGCCGAAGCCGCCTACGTGATGAATGACTTGGTCAAGCCCAACTCGGTGATCGCGTCCCATGCCAATGAAGCGGGCACCGTGGGCGGAAAAGTGCGGCCTGGCAGCAAGACAGAGGCCTTCATCAAGGCCGCCAAAATGCCGGTGTATGTGCCTTTGTCTGACAAGGTGATGGAATTTGACTCCCTGGGTAAATGCACTGCGGGCTGCTGACACAGCAAAACGGCACTCCAAAGTGCCGTTTTAGCGATTTTTAAGCCTAAAAATTAATTCGGATATGACCACCAACACAAGTGCTGGCCTCGCAAGTATCAAAGCAAATTGGGACGCCCTAAATAACTCCAAGCGGCTTCCCAGCATCACGATGAGAGTCACTGAGCTTAAATGCAACTTGTTCAATGAAATCGCAAAGGCTACCCTGTTTTCGTTACACTAATTCCGCCGTGCTGTTTCTCAAAAAGAACTACAGGAATTTTCGGGCGAATCGGTGAAATCACAAGCCTCCCTTGACGAAGAGCACGCTGTGAAATGTCCGAAATGCCAATGCGAACTTCGACTGACCACTGTATGAAAAAATCTCGCGTCCGCACCCTCGGTGCAGGTATCTGTCTCGTTGCCGCCTTGGCTGTGTCGGCCTGTGGCGGAGGTTCTGGAAGCGGATCTGCGTCCAGCTCGGAGATAGGGGCAGGCTCCCCGGGCTCAGTAAGCGTTGGCACCCAACCCCGCTTTGACTATCCCTCAGCCCTGGACACCAGCTTCGCAGCATCCGGCTACGCCAATGGCTCCACCGGGCTTGGTGAGAAACAGTTCATTGGTGCGTTTGCGGTGAACACCATGATCGTGGACAGCAAAGGGCGGTTTGTCGTGGTGGGTTCCCGTACCTCCGCAACACGCGAAGCCTGGCTTGCACGTTTTCTGCCCGATGGCACGCTCGATCCGAGCTGCGGGAACAGAGGCTGGCTGGCGTTTTCAACTGGTGGGCCAGCAGTGGTACGGGTGGTGAAGGAGATGCCAGATGGGCGCTATGCGATTGGTGGCTTTGTAGGGCAAGCGGGCGTGGCCGCTGTGATGTCAGGTGATTGCACGCTCGATGCCTCGTTTGGGGTCAACGGCATGGCGGCGGTACCGTCGGTACCGGTCCTGGAGGTGACCGATGCGGTGGTGGGAATGGACGTAGATAGCTCTGGGCGGATCTTGGCCACGGTGGCTTCTACCTTGAGTGGTCGGCTGGTGGTGGCCAGGTTCACAACGGCAGGTAAACCAGATACCTCGTTTGGGACCAACGGTGTGGCGTCGGTTCTACCGGGTGATGGTGCCTCGTTGCGGCCGTCTAACCTGGTGGTACGGCCAGATGGTCGAATCCTGGTAGCGACGATGATGGAATACAGCGCCCAGGTGGGCTACTGGGCTGGATTTGCACAGTTGTTGCCCGGTGGCCAGCTCGACACTGGTTTCGGCGAGGCTGGGTTTGTTTCCGTTCGGCCACGGCCAAACTTTGTGGCCATACCCAGAGCCCTGGTGGTGTTGCCAGATGGCTCAGCGATCCAAGCAGGGTTAACACAGCCGGGTGTACTGGTTGGAACCAGCTTGGACGTGGATGCCTACTGGTTGAAGGTGAACCCGGCAGGGCAGGTCGATACGGGCTTTGGTGGGGGCACGGGGCTGCTGATCGCCGGGCTGTCGCCAGCCGGGCGCAAGGAGTCGTTCAATATGGTGAAGGGCCTGGTCCTGGACGGGTCGGGCGGCATGCTGTCATGCGAGGATTGGATCAACGGGACCAAGGTAGCAGACAAGGCAGAGTTTGCTTCGCTTCAGGCGGTTGTGCAAAAGCGGTCTACGGGTTCTGGTGATTTGGTAGTGGCGTTCTCTGCGGGCGGTACCGGGATGTTGCCCAGGCCAGCAGATGCGCCTGTGCATTGCAATGCGATCGCCACAGGGCAGGGCGGGGCGGTGTTTGCGCTGTTGGACTATGGCTTACCCCAAGGGGCGCTGGATACTACGTTCGCGGTAGTTAGGGTGAGGAACTGAGGGGCGATGTACCAATGAGAGACCAATAAACTTCCAAAGTCCTTAGCGCAAGGGAATCAGCCTTACCTGAGTCATCAGTTGACAGAGGCCTGGCAAAAGTTAGCACATTCTCCAAATTTAATATGAACACGCTCACAAATCTTGCCCTTGTCTGTTTGCTCAGTCTGAGCCCCTTCGTTGCAAGGGCTGGATTACTGTCTGAATACATAGGACCCGAGACGGGTCTGGCCGCGCCAGATCAGCTCCCTGCGGTTGGTCAAAAGTTCGAACCTATGAAGTCCGTCCACTACTTCAAGCGCGAGGGTATGTTCAACATCGGCTTCCCAATAGGGGAGCAGGCCCACGTGCAGGTACCCAAGAACTTCAATGGCGCTGTTTTTTTGGATTTCAAGAGCAAACTAATCGGTAACGCGGTACGCGAGGCTTTGGTGAGTAAAGGCGTATCGATCGCAGCCAGCGAGGAGACTGCAGATTTGGTGTTGGGTGGCTCTGGCATTTACCGGGTGCATTTGTTGAACACACTCGTTCGCCAAATTGACCTCAATGCCAGCTTTGATACGAACACAAAATCTGCATCCATCGTAGATGCAGGCGTTGCCGGAAAAGGATTGGGTAACTCGGCGATGTCGATCACCGCAGCGTCAACCCCAGGAGCTTTATTGGCTAGTCTCTTTGAGGCCACGATGGATCTCAGTGGTGCAACAGCAGCAATGGATAGAAAGTTCAAATGGGCTGAAGAGGCGCGAAAAGAGGTGTTCTCTACGTTTGGCGACTGTTACGACAAATCATCCCGCGCTGCTACTTGCTCATCGCCTGCCAATCGCAACTTGTCTTTTATCCAGAAAGTACGACTTCAATACGTAGATTTCACGGTGGCTGTCAAAGAGCGCGGGAAAGACTATCGTTTGATCAATCTGGTTGCTCGTAAGATCGACGCGCGTAATGAAACTGAGAGCGATATTGCTGAGCTGCTGTCTATAGCTATTCAAGAAATGATTGCTGAATTCCCTACGCTCTCGACATCTGGTGAAGTGCTATTGCCTACCCCTGTGCGAAGCGCGCCATGATGTGCCTGATGGGAATGTCCCAATCAGATGGCAAGTATTAAAAGGTTCCAGACATTAGAACGCTAATGCTGATCGCGATGGTGGCAATATTCCAGGTTGCAGGTCCTTCATATACCGTCTCAGTTGCTGGATATACTTTTTTCCCTGATAGCCCGCAACTGCCGCTTTGCGTTCGATGTCTGATGCGTTGTCCCGTGTATTGCTATCAACATGAGACTACGTTACTCTGTCCAGATTGTGGCTGGTTTCCAATAGATTTTTGATTTCAGGTGTTGTCACAATTTAATTCCAAACAGGGATTCCAAGAAGACCTGGATAGACGGCTTTGTATTGATGTCGAAAATGAGCAATTTTTTTCGCATGTACTGCGAGGCAGTTGTGTCCAACGCCAAAAATTACAAGAAATAGCGCAAAGAGCTACCCACTGGTTTGTCGTAAAAGTGCTGGATCGTGTGTGTTTGCCCAGCTGGCGTAAAGCAAGAGTGGGGCAATTCCAATACCCAACAGAGTGAAGTATTAGCCTCTTTTTTACTGGTCTGTTTGCGCAAGAGCTTTAACTCTTCGGTTGGTTCCTCAGTCATAGCGTTTTCTTTAAGTTTTGAACGTTAGTAGTCAAGGCGGTCTGTAGCCCGCGTTTTTACTGCCTGAGCAGCTACTAAATATGTAGCGCTCTACTAGCCTCTAGCAATTCAAGCATGAGCTGATGCAGTGGCAAATGTTCAATGCCTCCGGCCATTGGGAAGCGGGTGTTGGCACTGCTGACCACCAAGCGGCGGGTGGCGCGCACGTCATCGCAGGCAATGTGATAGCCCCGGCTTACGGTGGGTGCGCTGGATCGCTTGATCTCAATAGCCCACACCGCGCCGCCAGGTAGCTCCAGCACGAGGTCAATTTCGGCTCCAACGGCAGTTCTGTAATAGCTGGCCTGCGTGTTGTTGGGCGCGCAGGCCAATAGGTTTTCAATGATCCAACCCTCCCAACTGCCGCCCACCACGGGGTGCGATAACAAATCGCGCTGGGTGCCAAGCCCCAAGAGTGCGTGCACCAGCCCACTGTCGCGAACATAGACTTTTGGGGCCTTGACGAGTCGCTTGCTGGATTGCTTGGCCCAGGGTTGCAGGCGTCGCACCAAGAGCAAATCACATAACAAATCTAGGTAGCGCCCGATGGTCTGGCCGCTTACGCCTAAGGAGGATGCCAGGCGCGAGGCATTCAAAATTTGCGCCTGTTCGTAGGCCAGCATGGTCCAGAGATTGCGTAATGTTTGTGCTGGAATACGCGGCCCCAGCAAAGGGATGTCCCGCTCCAGATAGGTGGTTATGAACTGCTGTCGCCACCGCAGGCTTGCCGCATCGCTGCGCGCCAGGTACGAATCGGGAAAACCCCCGCGCAGCCACAGCGCGCCAGGCTTTGCGGCCTCAGCTTCTGGCAATTCGGTCAGCACCAGCGGCACTAACTCCACGTAGGCCAATCGCCCAGCAAGGGTCTCAGACGATTGCGCCAACAACTCTATGCTGGCCGAACCCAGCAGTAAAAATTGCCCGCTGGCGGCCCCACCCCGACGCCGTTGGTCGATGACACCACGAAGCACGGCAAACAGGCCGGGTAGCCGTTGCACCTCATCCAAAATGACGACGCGATCTGAGTGCGCTGCAAAAAAAGCAACCGGATCGCTCAGCTGCGCCAAGTCGCTTGGATTTTCAAGATCAAGGTACAGCGCTGTGGTGCCCCACTGGTGGGCCAGCGTGGTCTTGCCTACTTGGCGTGGCCCCAATATGGCGACTGCCGGAAATTCCTGCAGATAAACAGCCATTTCAGCCATGATTTGACGTTGGTACATGGCTACAATTATTCCATGCTATGGAGAATTTGCAATGTTAAATGTAGGGATTTTTGTAATGATGGTGCCAGGAGGTGGATGGGTAGCGATGACATCTAGGTGTCACGAGAGAGTGCTAACCCAACATGATTTCGCAAAAAGCGGATGAATCGCCAAGGCAAAAAAATGGCACTGTAAAGTGCCATTTTTCATGATTTCAGAGACAAATCAGGCTGTAGCCCGGGTATCTATTGCATAGTTTGCTACTAAATAAATAGCATACAAACCCAGTCTCAAAGCCCCGCCTCACGCCGCCCCTGCGCCAAATCCACCAGCGCCACCAGCCGGGCAATGCGCATCCAGCCCACCAGCACAATGACGATTTGCGCCAGCACCAGGCCGATGGCAAACCAAAGGGCACCCAACTGCGGCAGCGCAATGCGCAGCGCAGTTACCACCAAGGCGATGGCTACCCCCACCGCCGTGATGGCCGCATACATACCGATGTGCATCATGAAGCGTGCCTTGATTTGCTTGCAGCCGCGCCACCAGGCTTTGATGGCCGATGTGCGACCGGGGTACACGGCCAACTGGGCGCGGCCGGTGTCGATGCTCAGGTGCACCAGCAACAACAGCAGCGTAGCCACCACCATCACCGCATTGCCGACCAGGTCAACCTTGGATTCCAAAATGGCCTTTTGGGCATACTTCTCAACACCGTGCATGGCACCGCTGGCCATACCACCCACCGCCACCAGCAACACGATTCCCCATACCCACAAGCGCAGCATGCGGCCGTAGTCTTTAAGGCCCTTTTGCAGCAGCGGTACCCAGCCCAGGGGCTCTTTCGCGCGCGCCGCTGCCACGATGGCGCCATTGACTAAAGGTGACCACAGCACGGTCAGCACCAGCGCTGTAAATCCCGCCTGAATCAGCGCCACATGGTTCTCCATGAGCTTGCTGCTCAGATCGGCCAGCACAATGGCATCGAGTTGTTTTGCCCACTGCGCGGCATACAGAGACTTATCCAATTGCCCGGCCAGGGTGGCCCAAAACGGCCATGCCAACAGGGCCGTGGGGATCAGCGTCAACACGGTCCACAGCAACAACAAGCGCCATTGCAAGGCGATAGTGTGGGCGTGGCGCGCCACGCCGGAAAAGGTGATCGGGGTCGTGGCGGTCATACGGTGGCAATCAGGGAAAGGAGGACTTGAAACAAGGCTGCCAATTGGCTACCCCAGCGCAGCGATGCGCTGCGATCGGCTTTGATCGTGCGGGCATCGTCGATCTTGCTGGCGTCTAGCAGGTGCGCGCGTTTCGGGTCCAGCTCGGCAGACACAGCCTTCACGGGCTTGACCCAGCTAAAGCGCTGCCAGTTGTTGTCGTCGTCCCATTGCACGGTCTCCGTGCTGCCATCCGCAAACTTGACAACCAGCAGTTGCGGCACGGATGCGCCACGGCGGCGAAGCGTCACGCTGGTGCGGTAGGCATAGGGCCCGGTGTCTTCTTTGGCCTCGGGGTTGGCTTTCTTCCAGGCCTTGCGTTCCTTGCCAATGCGCTCTGCTACTTGGTCTTCTGTTTCCTCGACCCACTGCCCTCTAACTTCGCGGGTTCCAGCTTGGGGCAACTCTTCCACACTGGTGAACTTCTCTACCCGGTCATCGACCTTGCCTGTGGCATATACCTGCTGGTCAAACACCTTGTCGACCAACGTGGGTTTGCCAGAGACTTCGCGCAGAATGGCCTGAAAATCGGCAATGCTGGGGTGACGGAATTTCCAGGTGTCGTAATAGATCTTGAAAGCCTTTTCCATCACGGGCGTGGTGAGCTGTTCTTCCAGATCGCGCAGGGTGGTAGAGGTACGGGCATACACACTGCCAAAGCCGCCGCTGCTGTAGCGGTCCCAAGAGTTATGGCCCAGTGCGTCCGGCGGATCGGCCCGGGCAGCGCCCATCCGATCAAGCTCAAAGTGGTTGGCTTTGAAGTTAACGCCCAAGTAGCGCAGCCAAGTAGGCAAGGGCTGCACCATTTGCCCGCGCTCGCGCAGCATCCGGGCGTTCCAAAATTCGTTGAAGCCTTCGTCCAGCATGGGCTCCTCGAACTCGTTGGAGCCCAGAATGCCGTAAAAATACCCATGGCCAAATTCATGAATGGTCACAAAGTCCAGCGCATACGACTCCGCCGTGTCGGCCTTTAAATTGGAATGGCTGGTGGCCGTGAAGAAAGTGGGGTACTCCATGCCACCAGCTTCATCGGCGTTGTAGGGTGGTATCACTGCAGTCACTGTCTTGTAGGGGTAAGCGCCCAGCGTGCGAGAGAAATACGCCAGTGAATCTATCGTGGCTTTTAGCACTGGCGCGGCGTTGGATTCGTATTCGGGCGGGAACAGCACCTTCACCTTGACGGTGGGGCTGCCGGGGCCGTTGTAGGTGCCCTCTAGCACTTTGGCGGTACGGTTGTCGGCCGTCCAGGCAAAGTCGTGCACATCGCCTTGTACATAGCGGTAGGTCTTTTGATTTCCTTTGACCACCGCTTCGCCTTGTTCTTCACCGGTTGCGCCCACGGTGTAGTCGGCTGGCACGGTCATCTTCACGTCAAAGTTGCCATAGTCGGCGTAAAACTCGCTGTGCAAATGCATCTCGTGCGCGTTCCAGCGCGGGGCGGTGGCGCCACGCTCGCCAGGCAACTCCAGCACCGCGATCTTGGGAAACCACTGCCCCACCAAATGGAAGCTGCCAAAGTAGCCGGTGCGCGCCACCACACGGGGCAACTGCGCTTTGAAGTCGATGTTGAGCAGGGTGCTTTCACCGGGGGGGACAGCCTGGGGCAGGTCTAGGCGCACCACGGTGTGGTCCGTGGTGGGGCCACCATCGGGCTGCACAAATTGCCACGTCGCAGGCGTGTCGCCCTGCTTGGTACTGGTCAGCTCAATATGGCCCCAGTCGCCATCTTCTACACCCACATCACTGCGGAAGCTGAAGTTGCGCGTCTTGCGCTCGCTGTAAAAAGTGCTGCCTGAACTCTCAAAGGCATTCAAATAGAGGTGCAGGTAAACCGACTGCACCGGCACCGCGCTGCGGTTGCGCCAGGTGAGTTTTTGCTTGCCATCCAGCGTGTGCTTCACCGGGTCCAGCGTGACGTCGATGTCGTAATTGACGACACGGTCCGACAGCGTAGCTTCTTTGCCGGTGCGGGCACCTCCCCACGCGGAGGGTGCACTCGGCACCCTGACGGCTGCTGCATCGGGTGCTGCCAGGGCGATGCCGTCCAAGCTGGCGGTGTTGACAGGCGGTGTTGTGTTGTTCGCCGGGGCTACAAGCGCTGCGCGTAGGCAAACAGCGGCCAATAACAAACCGGCAAAAACCAACGCCCCGCGGCGTGGTGGGGTCAGAACCATATAAGACTCCGGATGAGAGAGGAGGCGCCGCGCGGCCAACGCTGCAGGTCGCAGGCCAGGCCGTAGGCAGTGCCGAGAAGGGCACATGCTACGCGATAAACCTAGTCTTCTTGGGGTCTTGCGTGCGCCGGCGCGACAGGTTGCAAAACTGTGGGGTCGGACGGTGCAATTTCTGGGTCGGTGGACAGCCGCCCGCGCCGCGCCAAGCCTTCTCGCAGCAAGAATTCCACCTGCGCGTTGGCACTGCGCAATTCTTGCGCGGCCAGCCGCTCTATGGCGGCCCATAGTGCAGGGTCCACGCGCAGGGGATAGGCTTTTTTACCAGGGCTGGCCATTGTGATCCGCGCCGAGAATGGCTGCGTGGCTTAGTTGTACAGCGTGCCGGTGTTGACCACGGGCGTGACTTGTTGGTCTGAGCACAACACGACCAGCAGGTTGCTCACCATGGCGGCTTTGCGCTCATCGTCCAAGTGCACGATATCGCGCTCGGATAGCCCCTTCAGCGCAGCTTCCACCATGCCCACGGCACCCGCCACAATTCGGTGCCGTGCACTGACAATTGCCTCGGCCTGCTGGCGGCGCAACATGACCTGGGCAATCTCGGGCGCATAGGCCAAGTGCGTTAACTTTGCGTCCAGAACCTCTACGCCGGCAGTGGCAAAGCGTGCTTCCAATTCTGTTTTCAGTGCCAGTGCCACATCGTCCAAACCGGCGCGCAGCGTGGTCTCACCCACCTCCAAATCGTCACCACTGTCATAGGCATAGCTGGACGCGAGATGGCGAATGGCGGTCTCAGCCTGCACCGCCACAAAACGCTCGTAGTCATCAATCTCGAACACCGCTTGCGCCGAGTCACGCACCCGCCAGACCACGGCAGCACCAATTTCGACTGGGTTGCCGCGTTTGTCATTTACTTTCAGCGTGGCAGTGTTCAGATTGCGCGCGCGCAGAGAGATTTTTTGCTTGGCCTGCAGGGGGTTGGCCCAGCGCAGGCCTTCAGAGCGGTCGGTACCGCTGTACTGGCCAAACAGGGTGAGGATGGCGCCCACATTTGGCGGCAGCATGTACAAGCCCGCAAATGCCAAAGTGCCAAGGACACCCAGCCCTATGCCCACAAAGGGTGCCCCGCGTACCAGTAAAACAGCACCCGCTATACCCAGAACGATACCCAGGCCGGCAGCGGTGTAACCATTGAGTGAAGTGAAAACACGCTCGGTGCGTGCGACTTGATCGGTTTGCATATTTCAGACTCCTTAACTCTGCGACTTCGCAAAGTGATATCACTATAGTATCTTTTTGGAGTCAGTCCCAACTTTTTTTAGTGGGGACACCGGTTGCTAGTTGCGGCTTTGGGGCGTAGGACCAGACGGGTCGCTCGCGGTGAGGGTCTGTGGCACTTCACGGGATTGCACATCCACCACGTCGGCTGCGGCCGCCTGGGGCTGCGCTGTGTGGCCCCGCCAAGCACCCTGGCGAAACTGCTCGGAGGTCTGTCGAAAACGCATAAAAGTGGTGACCACTGCTGGTTTGCGTCCGCTCAACAAAGACCACACGGCCGTCAGCAGCGCCACCAGCACACCTACTGCCAACACGCTGACGATCATGAGCAGCGCTGCCGCAAGCAGCACCAACTTGAAAAGCGTGCGCAATACGCTGGCAATGAAATCCGTTAAAAAATGCATGGGCGGATTTTGCCTGGTTGCCACCGTCCCCACGGTAGGTAGGGCGGTTTTTCAGGTTCACATTTTCTTGGGCTATAAAAAAGGAGACAGGCAAAGCCTGTCTCTTTTCGGTAGCGACGCGGGTGCGAATTACTTACCAGCGGCCGCTTTTACATCCGCCTTGCCTTCAGCTTTAACGGCTTTGGTTTCGATTTTTGCGACGGCCTTGTCAACGGCGGCTTCCACTTTTACTTTTTCGACTTTGGCGTCGGCATTGGCAACGACTTTGTCCACCTTGGCATCTGCCTTCACGGCAGTGTTGGCCTCGGTCTTGACCGCTTTGGCATGCGCTTCAGGGTGCACTTCAGGGTGCGTCTTTAGGGTCTTGGCATGCGCTGCGGCCTTCGCCTTGGCTGCATCTTGGTGCGCATCTGCTTTTGTATCGCCGGCCTTGGCTTCGGCCTTTTCGACCTTGGCGTCAGCTTTCATGTCAACTTTTGCTTCGGCTTTGGCGGCCGCGGTGTTGGCTTTATCAGCTTTAACTTCTGCTTTGAGCACCGCGGGGGCGGCCGGTGCCATGACAGCCATCGATGCTTGTGCAAATGTGGCGCTGACAAACAGTGTGGCGAGCAAGGAGGCGAGTAGTTTGTTCATGGGGAGTCCTGTAAAAAATGTACGTTGAGACGACCAATTCGTTGCAACTGAGTAGTCAACGGCAGCGCGCAGGCCACAGTTGACGGTGCTTACATCACGATACAAACTCCGCCCACCCCTACTACAACGCGCCCATTTCCTTGAGCAAGTGGTCGGCGTGGTCTACAACCTTCATTTGCCATTGCATATAGCGGGCGTCCATCACAATGCTGCGCACCTTGGCGGGGTTGAAATCCACGTCGGCAATCACGGCGTCTAGCGTGCCGTCAAACAGCAGGCCGACCAGCTCGGCATTTTTGTTCAACACCGGTGATCCAGAGTTGCCGCCGGTGGTGTCCAGTGTGGCCAAAAAGTTGACTGGAACCGAGCCCAATTCCTTAGCGGCGTATTTGTCAAATTTCTTGCTGTGGATGGCATCCAACTGGGCTTTGGGGGCATTGAACTCTCCCGTGCCCGTAGCCTTGGCGCTCACGCCCCGCAGCGTTGTAAATGCGGTCCAGTTGCTGCCGTCTGAGCCAGGGTTGCGGCCCGTCACCTTGCCAAAGCTCACGCGCAGGGTGCCATTGGCGTCCGGGTATATCGCCTCATTGCGGCTGGCTTTGTAGGCAATCAGCGCCTTCATCGTATTGGCATAGGCCAGTTGTATTTTGCCGCCCAATTCTCTGTCACGCGTTTCACGCGCCTCGTCATCGGCATACAGTGCCACAGCGGCTTTGATGAAGGCGTCGTTACTGGCTTTGAAGTCCTCAGGTTTGCGCTCCAGCCAGGCCAGGCGATCTGACTTGTCGGCCAGTTTGCTGTTGGCATACATCGCGTCCAGCTTGGCCCGTGCTGCGGCTTCGTTCATGCCAGCACTCACGTCCAGGGCAGACAGCAAGGCGTGGTTCAGATCCGCCTTGGGTTGTGCCAGGTATTGCGATAAAAACACCGCGGCGATGCGCTTGTCTACTTTTTCGTCATAACGACGCTCCAGAGCTTCCAAACCTTGGCGGATACGCCGCACGTCGCGGGCTTGATAGCCTGCCATGCGCTGTGCGTCCGGCTTGGTCTGTTCGACTGACAGCTTGTACAACAGCCGTGCGACGCCCAGCAGGCTGGGCTGGGCTGACCCCAGCAGCAATTCAGACTTGCTAATCGCTTGGCGCTCAGATACCAGGGCCTCTACTGCGGTCATATCGGCACCGTATTGTTGGGCGCGTTTGGGGTCGGCATACACCCACGCCTTGAGCTCGGCGTAGGCACTTTGTTTGCGTTCCAAAATATCACTGCCCGCATAGCTTTCTTGCTGTCCCGTGAAATTTTTCATGGTGTTGTTCAGGCCCTGCAGCGTGGAGGCGTATTTCAACTCGGCATCTTTGCGGCCTTGGGTTTCGGCCCGGATCAGCGCAATGCGTTGTTCGAAACTCTTGATGGTGTTGGGCTGCTGCACGTTGAAATTGAAATCCACTTCCATAGGCAGGCGGTAGCGGTTGGTGCGCCCGGGGTAGCCTGTCACCATCACAAAGTCGTTTTCCACCAGCGGTGTGCTGGCCAGCTTCAGGTGAAACTTCGGCGCGTACGGCTTGTTGTTGGGGCTGAAATCGGCGGGCTTACCGTCTGGGCCCACATAAGCACGGTAAAAACTGTAGTCGGCGGTGTGTCTGGGCCACATCCAGTTGTCGGTGTCGCCACCAAAGCGGCCTACACCGTCGGCCGGCGCATACACAAGGCGCACATCGCGCACTTCCATTTGTTTGATGAGTTGGTACTGCAAGCCGCCAAAGAAGGGGGCTACATTGCAGCGGTGGCCACTATCTTTTTCACACGCTGCGACCAACGATTTTTCGTTGTTTTCAATGGCATCCAAACGGGCCTTGCCGCGCAGGGCAGCGGTCTGGGTGTCCAGAATCTGACCGGTCACATCTTTGACATTCACCGTTACCAGTACACGGGTGCCGGGGGCCGCTTGCAACTCATCAGCCCACGTCGCGGCTAGAAAACCAGTTTTGATCAGATCGCGCTCAGGCCGCGCGTTGAACTGGATACTGCCAAATGCGCAGTGATGGTTGGTAACCACCAGGCCTTGTGGCGATACAAACGACGCAGTACACCCCCCCAGGCTGACGATGGCAGCCATCGGGAATTCGGTCAGTTCTTTGAGCTGGCCCGGGTCGAGCGCCAGGCCAGCGTCTTTCAGGGACTTGGAAATTTGGGGTAACTGGGAGGGAGTCCACATGCCTTCTTCGGCATGCGCGATGGTCACACCACACGCGAGTGCCACGCAACACAGAGCAATCTTCTTCATTTGATGGGTTTCCTGGTGGTGCGCCGGTGGGCGCAGTCATTGGGGTTGCAAGCCGGGTAGACCTGCGCCCGGCAGTATCGCACCGCTAGCAAAACCGGGTGGCTGGGCTATGTCGCCTGCGCGCAGCCGCTAGCCCTGTGCCACCGGCAGGCTGGGGTCGCTGCACCACTCGCTCCAACTGCCGGCAAACAGGGCGGTGGAGCCTAGCCCTGCAATCTCCATCGCCAGCACGTTAGGGATGGCGCTTACCCCGCTGCCGCAGTGGTGCACCACGCCGGCAGGGTCGCGCCCGCCCAGTAGGGTTAGAAACTCGGTGCGCAATTGCGCCGCTGGCTTGAAAAATCCATCGGTCCCCAAGTTGTCGGTAAAGGGTCGGTTTAACGCGCCGGGAATATGCCCAGCCACGGGATCGATGGGTTCTGCCTCGCCGCGAAAGCGCGCAGGACCGCGCGCATCGATGATGGTCTGGCTGCTGCTACCCAGCCGAGATGCTACTGTTTTGATAGCAACTAAGTGAGCATTTTCGACGGACAGCCGGTAATTTGGTTTACAAATTGGGCTGATGCGGCCTGTTTCGACCTCTGCGTTTGCCGCAGCCCATGCCTGCCACCCGCCGTCCAACACCGCCACCGCCTCGTGGCCCAACCACTTCAGCATCCACCACAAGCGCCCACAAAAGTTGGCGCCTTGCCGGTCGTACACCACTACCTGGGTGGTAGGTGTCACGCCTTGGCTGCCTAGCCACGCGGCAAAGTGTGGTCGGCTGGGCAAGGGGTGGCGTCCGCCTGACTGCGCACCGGTAACGGTCGGGTCGCCTTTGGCACTCAGGTCATTGTTGAGGTCGGCATACAAGGCGCCGGGTATGTGGGCCTGGGTGTACTGCGCGGGGCCTACCTCGGGCTGCATTAAGTCGCAACTACAGTCAAAAACCAGCACGTCTGCGCCACTGCTGTGCAGTGTCTGCAGTTGGGCTACGGTGATGAGCGTGGTGTAGGGCATGGTGAGTTCCTTTGGTTAAGCCTTGAGTGCCGCCGGGTCGCCCCAAGGCACGAGAGCCCCTTTGGGGGGCAGCGCCCCGCGCAGCGGTGGAGCGTGGGGGCCAGCATCCTTAGTGTTCTTCGGCCGGGGTGTTGGGCAGGGCGCGTGAGCGCAAGATGGTGGCGAGTATGCCGCTGGCCACGATGATGCCAATGCCGGCCCAGCCCATGGGCTCAATATGGTCGCCAAAAAGTAGCAAGCTAAAAATCACGGCAAACACAATGCCAAAGTACTGCATGCTGGCCACCACCAAGGTGGCGCCCTTGCTGTAAGCGCGTGTCATGCACCACTGGCCTAGGCTGGCCAGAATGCCAATCGGGATGAGCCAGGCCGCGTCTTGCCAGCGCACGGAAGTCCACGGCGTGAAGTTGGTAAACAACATGCCGGTGATGCCCACCACGGCACTGCCAATCGAGAAATAAAACACCGTGCGCTCCTCGGGCTCACCGACTCGGCCCAGCGCTGTGACTTGCATATAAGCCAGCGCCGAGCCCATGCCCGACAGCAGACCAATCACACCGGCAAACAACTGGTTTTGGTCCATGGTGGGGCGCAGCGTCATCACCACCCCGGCAAATCCCATCAATACCGTGCCGATCAGCGCGCCCTGGGGTTGCTGCTTGCCGTACAGCAGGGCCCCGCCCACTACAAAGGCGGCGACCCACACGCCGCTCATGTAGTTCAGCGTCATGGCCGTGGCCAAGGGTAGGTGGGCAATTGCGTAAAACCAGCACCCCAGCGACAACACGCCAATGGCACTGCGCCAGACGTGCATCAGCGGCACGGACGTACGCACACTGGTGCCCTTGGCGCGCACCACGATGGCCATGAAAACCACGCTGACCACACCGCGGTAAAAGATCAGCTCAAACGTGCCAAAGCTGTTGGACGCGTATTTGATGCCCACGGCCATGAAGGCGAACCAAAACGCGGCGAGGACCATCCAGAGGGCTTGCATACGATTATTTTCAGTGTTTTGGGGCTGTAGCCCGGGTGAAATATGCCTGGTCTGCTATCAAAAGAGGAGTGTCATTTCACCGGCGCTTTTGGGATTGTGCGTGATAACCGCGTCGATTGATTTCTCCAAGACTCTGCTTAAGCCGCCATTCAACATAGCTAGCGTCGACCTATCCCAGTCGTCTCGCCCCCGGAAATACCCGCTGTGCCTTCGAGGGGCCCAGCGACGGGTTGTGGCGCGCTGTTGGCGTGAATGCTATATCCGCGTGTGGCAGGTTGTAGATGGTCGGCGCTGCAGTACCTGCAATCTGTTCCACGGGATCTGCATTCGGTCGCAACAAGGTGGAACGGCACACTTGCCGGTTGCACACTGGCGCCCCAACTACAAAGCCGTTCAACGCATGATGAAAACACCATCCCCTAAATCGACCCTGCCGCGCTTGGTACTTTCAGCGTGTCTGTTCGCTTTGATGTCAACCACGCAAGCGGGCGTTGTCAAAGATCACCCAGGTCATTGGCTCGGCGACCTAAAAATTCCCAACAGGCCGACGTTAAAAATTGGTGTTGAATTGTTCGTCAGAGCTGATGGATCCGCTTGGGCAAGTGTCGCAAGCCCCGACCAAGGCCAATACGATATTCCGGTAAAAAGTGTGGTTGAAACGGGTGACACGGTAGAGCTCGATCTATCTATGGCCTCCATGACGCTAACGTGGACTGACGACCACTTCAAGTCGGTATGGAAACAGGGTGCGGAGCCTTTGCCGCTGGAGTTAAAGCGGGTTTCAGATTTCCCGCAGAAAGTCCGTCCGCAGACACCGGTGGCGCCGTTACCCTACAAAGAAACCACGTTAGCCATTGCCAGCGTTGAAGGCGTCACGCTCGGCGCCACACTCTCCATCCCCACGGGCAAGGACAAACCCAATGTGGTGATCCTGGTGCATGGTTCCGGCCCGCAAACCAGAGATGCGGCCAATGAAGGCCACCGCAGCTTTGCGGTGTTGGCTGACTACTTGGCACGGCAGGGTATTGCTGTGTTGCGTTATGACAAACGCGGCATCGCACGCTCCACCGGCGATTATGAAAACCACACGCAACCACAACTGGCTGATGACGTGGCAGCAGTCGTTCAAGCGATGAAAGCGCGCAAACAATTCAATCGCATCGGCCTGGTGGGTCATAGCGAAGGTTCCATGATCGCAGCGTCAGTCGCCGCTCGGCGTCCCACATCGGTCGATTTCATGGTGTCACTGGCGGGTGTAGGCCTTCCCGGGCTTGACATGATGCTGCTTCAGGACCGCATCGTGGCAAAGGACAATGGGGCCGATCCAGTAGCGGTGGAGAAGTTAATGGTTTACGTAAGCAACTATTACGAAATCATCATTGCGCAAACAGAGGTTGAACTGAGGCTTGCGGCACTCAAGGCACTCCAAAATGGTTTGACACCCGAGGTCAAGGCATTGGTGGAAAAATACAAAATGAACGAGGGCACACTCTCACTCGGGTGGGCAAAAAAACCATTTCTTCGTGTATTGCTCCTGACCGATCCGCAGCCCGACTGGCGCTCTGTTCGATGCCCTGTGCTTGCCTTGAATGGAAGCCTTGACCATCAAGTGCCCATTGAAAACCTCGCAGGAATTGTCGCTGCCCTACAGGATGGCGGCAACACCAAAGTGGACTCGGCCGTACTGCCCTCTCTCAACCATATGTTTCAAACCGCGAAAACAGGCGCCGAAGACGAGTACGCTGCGATTGATGAAACGATTGCACCCACTGTCTTGAAGCGGATTGTGAAGTTCGTTAAGCAGCGGCGCTGAGCTTTTTGCACGCCAGAGCGCTTGCGGCTGGGGCTCGTCGGCTTTGTGAGTTCGTTCCACCAAGTGGGTTAGCAGCAAAAGCGCACTTACGCTAGGAATTGGACTTCACCCGCTTTCGCAGCCTCACCACCATTCCTCGCCCCATCCCCGCGAACCCCCTCACCCCACCAAAACCCCATCCCCCATCTTCCTCCGATACCACTCATGAAAGTGCTGCATACCGTCTTCCATCGGGCTTTGGTAAGGGCCCACTTCGTTATCGCCACGCTGGAATAGGGCGGCGCGGCCGGCATCCATGCGTTCGGCGATCTCGTCGTCTTCTATGCAGGTTTCCATGTAGGCCGCTTGTTGGGCTTCCACAAATTCGCGCTCAAACGCGGCGATCTCTTCGGGGTAATAGAACTCCACCATGTTCATGGTTTTGTTAGGCCCCATGGGGTGCAAGGTGGAGACCGTCAGCACATGCGGGTACCACTCCACCATGATGTGCGGGTAGTAGGTAAGCCAGATAGCGCCGTGCTTGGGAGGTACGCCACTGCGGTAGTTCAGCAGCGCGTTTTGCCAGCGCTCGTAGGCCGGTGATCCGCCCGATGCATCGGCCTTGCCTAAGCGGTTTGCCACACCCACGGTTTGCACTGAATAGTGTTCGTGCATTTCCCAGCGCAGGTCTTCACAGGTCACAAACTGGCCCAGGCCGGGGTGGAAGGGGCCTACGTGGTAGTCCTCCAAATACACCTCAATGAAGGTCTTCCAGTTGTAGTGGCACTCGTGCATTTCCACGCGGTCCAGCACATAGCCCTCAAAGCTCAAGTCAGCACGCGGGCCCAGGCCGGCCATTTGTGCCGCCACGTTGACGCCACCACGCTCGAACAGCAGGCCGTTCCATTCTTGCAGCGGGTAGTTGTTCAGGTTCAGGCAAGGGTCTTGGGCAAAGTGGGGCGCGCCAATCAGTGCGCCGCTGTGCGTGCCATTCGCGCCCGCATGTGCACCGCTGTAGGTCCAGCGGTGCAGCGGGCACACGATGTTGCCGCTGGCTGCGCCGCTGCTGGTTTGTGTGAGCGAGCCACGGCCTTTGAGCATGATGGCCTGGCGGTGGCGGCAGACGTTGGAGATGAGTTCAATGCCAGCGGCGTTGCGCACCAAAGCCCGCCCGCCGTTTTCTTGGGGCAGGGCGTAGTAATCCCCCACATTGGGGACGCTTAGCGCGTGCCCCACATAGCGGGGCCCTTGCTGAAAGATACTTTGCATCTCTTGCGCATGCAGCGCCGGATCAAAGTAGCTTGAAACCGGGAGTTGTGGCGGAGCTTTGTTAACTTTGGCCGGGGCCCGCATGGTGACTACGTTGGCGGGTGTTTCCCAACCCTCTGGGAAAATGTTTTTGCACAGTTTTTGCACAATCTCGGTCCTTGTGGGATACAAAAAACCCCCTGGAAGGGGGCTTGAAGGGCAGTTACCTCGAGAGCTGCCGGGGTGTGAATTGTAACTGTCGGGTGTTATTCGCGCCGCAAAGCCATTCTTGAGGGAAAACCCCCTAGAGTGCAAACCCTAGCATTCCTACAATCTGCACGACTTACCGCAGTGCTAGCGCTGTGCGCCGATGCGGTCTAGAGAGTCGTCAACACCCAACTGGAGCACATCTATGGATCGTCGTTCAATACTGAAAAATACCGGCATTGCAGGCGTGCTGGCCGCTGGCATAGCGCCTGCGGTGCATGCCCAGGCTGCGGTGCGCTGGCGCTTGGCGTCGAGTTTCCCCAAGACTTTGGACACCATCTTTGGCGCGGCCGAGTTGTTTTCCAAGCAGGTGAAAACTCTGTCCGGCGGCAAGTTTGAAATTTCAATTCATGCGGGTGGTGAGATCACCCCGCCGCTGGGCGTGGTGGACGCGGTGCAGCAGGGCTCGGTGGAGTGCTGCCACACGGCACCTTATTATTTTTATGGCAAGAACGAAGCCTTTGCGCTGGGCTGTGCGGTGCCCTTCGGACTCAATAGCCGCCAAATGACGGCGTGGATGTATGAAGGCAATGGCCTCAAGCTGATGCGCGAGTTCTATTCCAAATACAACATGATCAGCTTTCCGATGGGTAACACCGGCGCGCAAATGGGCGGTTGGTTTCGCAAAGAGATCAAGTCGGTCAAGGACTTGAAAGGCCTGAAGTTCCGTATCAGTAATTTGGCTGGCAAAGTGATGGAGCGCTTTGGTGTGATCCCCCAAACACTGCCGGGCGGCGAGGTGTACACCGCGCTTGAAAAGGGCACCATCGACGCCGCCGAATGGGTGGGCCCCTATGACGACCTGAAGCTGGGCTTCAACAAGGTGGCGCCGTTCTACTACTACCCCGGCTGGTGGGAGGGTGGTCCGCAGCTCGACTTGTTTGTAAACCAGAAGGCCTATGACAGCTTATCTCCCGAGAACAAAGCCATCATCGAAGTGGCGGCCAGCTACGCCCACGTAGACATGCAGGCCAAGTACGATGGTCGCAACCCCAATGCACTGAAGCAATTGGTGGGTGCGGGTACCAAGTTGCGCCCCTTCCCGGCCGACGTGATGACGGCGGCCTTCAAGGAGGCCAACGATATTTACGAAGAACTCAACAAGAAAAACGAAGACTGGAAGAAAATTTACACCGACTTCGCCAAGTTCCGCGCGGACTCGAACCTCTGGTTCCGCTTTACCGAAGCCCGCTTTGACAGCTTCATGCAAAACCAGAAGCTCTGATTTTTACTGTGTGCCAAATCCCCCACGCCGTGCGCGGTTTGGGGGATTTTTTTATGGGGCGTGGGTTGGGTAGGTAGCTTGGCGCAGCGCAATCTGCAGCGCCTCCAGGTGGTTGAGTAGGTTCGGGTCGGCGGTGTAAAAAACGGCCAACTTTCCCGCGTGGCTCTTGGTGTAAAGCCGTGGCGCGATGAGCCACTCCAGCCCCCGCACGTGTACCAGTTTGGCGTAAGCCAGGTCGTTAATTTGCACCTGCTTGTGCCAAACCCAGCGCTGTTGCAAGCACGTGGCATCCAGCGTCGTGCGGCCCACCACAACGTACCAGGCTGTGAAGCTCATCATGGCCAGCGCAGCCAACACCCAGCCGCTGGACTGCAGCGTGGGCACTAGCACGCCCGCGCGCCACAACTGAAACCCCCACACCCACGCCACCAAGACGATGGCCAGTGCCAGGGCTTTAAAAGGTTTGGAAAAGGCATCAGCGCTCACCGGGTGGGCCGGTGGTGTCCAGTTCAGCATTGCGTTGGCACCCCGTGCCTCAGCCGCCTATTTTTTGAAGAGTTCATCAATTTTCTTTTGCTCGTCGGCGGCGTCTTTGTCTGGCTCTGGCAGGGTGGTGGACGTGTTGTCGGTGGGCATGTCTATCGTCACCTTGTCGATGTCCACTTTGACTTCCTCGTCCAGAAATACGGTCACCGTTTGGGGCACAAAAATAACCACCAATACCAAGACCATTTGCATGATGACCCAGGGGATAGCGCCCAGGTAGATGTCGTTTGACTTGACGGGTTCGGGTATCCGCTTGTCTTTGAACAAGGTGTCGGCAATGCCGCGCAAATAGAACAAGGCAAAGCCAAAGGGCGGGTGCATGAACGATGTTTGCAGGTTCACGCACAGCAGCACGCCAAACCAGATCAAGTCGATGCCCAGTTTGTCAGCCACGGGTGCCAGCATGGGAACGATGATGAAGGCAATCTCAAAGAAGTCCAAGAAGAAGGCCAGAAAGAACACAAACACGTTAACGACGATCAAGAAACCCACTTGGCCGCCGGGCAGGCCGGTGAGTAAGTGTTCTACCCATCTGGAGCCATCCACGCCCTGAAAAACCTGGCTGAACACGCGGGAGCCAATCAGAATGAAGACCACCATGGCAGTGATGCGCATGGTGCCCGACATGGCCTCCCAAATTAACGCCAAGGTCAGTCGCTTGGTCATGGCGGCAAGCACAAGCGCGCCTACCACGCCCATGGCGCCAGCTTCTGTGGGCGTAGCCAATGCGGTGTTTTGAAATGGCAGACCGCCCATCGAGCCCAATACCGTAAAAATCAAAATGGCCGACGGCACGATGCCACGCAGGCATTTTTTCCACAAGGCCCAGCCCTGCAAGGTACGGTCTGTGGTTGGAATGGCGGGTAGGTAGTCAGGCTTGATGCGGGTCAGCGCGAAGGTGTAAGCCGCAAACATAGCCACCTGCAACAGAGATGGACCCCAAGCGCCTTTGTACATATCCCCCACAGGTTTGCCCAACTGGTCGGCCAGCACCACCAAAACCAGCGACGGCGGTACCAACTGGGTAATGGTGCCGGAGGCCGCCAACACACCCGTGGCATAGCGCATGTCGTAGTTGTATCGCATCATGACTGGCAGCGAGATCAGCGCCATGGCAATGACCTGGCCCGCTACCGTGCCGGTAATGGCACCCAGGATGAAACCAACAATGATGACGGAGTAGCCAATGCCACCGCGCCGTGGGCCAAACAACTGCCCCATGGAATCCAGCATGTCTTCGGCCAAGCCGCATTTCTCCAGAATCGTTCCCATGAAGGTGAAGAACGGAATGGCCAGCAGCAACTCGTTATTGAGAATAGAGAAGATGGAGATCGGCAGGTTGCCCATGAAAGCCGCAGGGAACCAGCCCATTTCGATGGCAAAGAAACCACTGGCCAGGCCCAATGCGGCCAATGAGAAGGCCACCGGAAACCCGATCAGCATAAAGATGATGAGCCCCGCAAACATGATGGGCGGGAAGTGTTCCATGGTCATAAACGGTTCCAGAATTCAGTAGGGCAAGGGGACAGTGCACACAACCAAGCGCTATTGCAGAGGCTTCTCGTAGTGGGTGTCCATCACAAACTTGCCCTGCAGGTAGGCCACGCGTTTGATGACTTCGGCCACACCTTGCAGCCACACCAGGCCAAAGCCCAGCGGCATGGCCAAGGTTGCGGGCCAGCGGATCATGCCGCCGGCGTTGGGTGACATTTCGCCAGACACATAAGTATTCCAGAAGTAGCCCCACGACAGCACCGCCAGCAAGCCAATCACGGGGAGCAAAAACACCACCAGCCCAAATAGGTCTACATAGACCGGCCCATTCCCCTTGAGCTTGCCGTAAATCAGGTCGACACGGACATGCTCATTGCGCTTGAGCACCGAGGGTGCGCCCACCATCACCATGTAGGCGAACAGGTACCACTGAATTTCGATCAATGCGTTGGAGCTCCAGTCGAGGCCGTAGCGCACGAACGCATTGCCCGCACTAAAGAGTGCAGCCAACATCACCGTCCAAGACGCAAATAGGCCAAATTTCTCACTCAACCAGTCCATAGCGTGGACAAACTTCAACAAAACAGACACGATAGTTCTCCGGGAATGCAGTTACAAATTATCTCTTGCACCGATGCCCAGCGCACCCTCGTTTCCCCTTGACGCGGGCAATAAGCCCTAAAATCTCCCTTTGATTTTTTTCTGCCCTTTCCATGCCCAAGGCCCGTGCCGCTTCCCCCACCGACGAAACATCTGTCCCGCTGCCAGAGACCTACGAGGCCGCTATGGCGGAGATGGAACAATTGGTAGCCCGACTCGAATCGGGTGAATTGCCCTTGGAGCAGTTGATGTCGGGCTACCAGCGCGGCGCCGCGCTATTGCAGTTTTGCCGAGACAAGTTGCAAGCGGTCGAGGCGCAGATCCAAGTGCTAGACGAGGGCACGCTCAAACCCTGGGCGGCCCCATGAGTGCGGTAATGCAGGATGCGGACGTGGCGGGTTCGTTTGCGCTGGAGCCCTGGAGCACCGAGCGTTTGCGCCACGTTGAAGACGCACTGGATGCCTGGGTGACTGCGGATGCGCCCTTGGGGCTGGACCATGGTGCACCGGCGCAACTCGTGGACGCTATGCGTTATGCGGTACTAGATGGTGGCAAGCGCCTGCGCCCCTTGTTGGTGATGGCCGCGCATGAAGCCGTGGGTGGCTCGCACCAGGCTGCGAGCTACGCTGCCGCCATGCGTGCCGCTTGTGCAGTGGAATTGATCCATGCTTACTCGTTGGTGCACGATGACATGCCGTGCATGGACAACGATGTGCTGCGCCGCGGCAAGCCCACCGTGCATGTGCAGTTTGGCGAAGCCAGCGCGTTGTTGGCCGGAGACGCCCTGCAGGCTTTGGCGTTTGAATTACTGACGCCCATGGACGGCACCGTGCCCAGTTCCACCCAGGCGAAGTTGTGCGCCTTGCTGGCGCGGGCTGCGGGCAGCGCCGGTATGGCGGGTGGTCAGGCCATTGATCTGGCCAGCGTGGGCGTGGCTCTGACTGAGCGCCAATTGCGTGAGATGCACCAACTAAAAACCGGCGCCCTTCTGCAAGGCAGCGTAATGATGGGTGCCCACTGCGGCGCGCCGGATGCCACCGCGCTGGAGGCATTGTTGGAGTACGGTGCCGCCGTCGGCTTGGCCTTCCAGGTGGTGGACGATATTCTGGATGTCACCACCGACTCGGTCACCCTGGGCAAGACGGCTGGCAAGGATGCGGACAATGACAAGCCCACCTATGTGTCGTTGATGGGCTTGCAGCCCAGCCGAGAGTACGCCCAGTCTTTGTTGGGCCAGGCCCGCACGGCACTGCGCGCAAGTGGTTTGCCCGATACCCGTGCCCTGGCCGCGTTGGCCGAAATGGTGGTCAATCGCACCCACTAGCCCAATTTTTGAATAAAAAAGGTTCCAAGCCGGCGTATTCATTGACTAAGCAGCTCCTAAATTCATAGCATATGTCGAATCACACCTACCCTCTGCTCAGCACGATTAACGATCCGCACGACCTGCGTCAGCTCCCCCGGGAGCAGTTGGAAGGCTTGAGCCACGAGCTGCGTCAATACATGCTCGAAAGCGTCTCCAAGACGGGTGGACACCTGTCATCCAATTTGGGTACGGTAGAGCTCACTGTGGCGCTGCACTATGTGTTTAACACCCCGCAAGACCGCCTGGTGTGGGACGTGGGCCACCAGACTTATCCGCACAAAATCCTTACCGGCCGGCGTGAGCGCATGGGGACCTTGCGCCAACTGGGTGGTCTCAGTGGCTTTCCGCAGCGCTCTGAGAGTGAATACGACACCTTTGGCACCGCGCACTCCAGCACCTCTATTTCGGCTGCGTTGGGCATGGCGCTGGCTGCGCGCATCCAGGGCGAAGACCACCATGCGGTGGCCATCATTGGCGACGGCGCGCTCACCGCGGGTATGGCCTTTGAGGCTTTGAACAATGCTGGCGTGGAAGACTGCAAGCTGCTGGTCATCCTTAACGACAACGACATGAGCATCAGCCCGCCAGTGGGCGCGTTGAACCGGTATTTGGCCCAACTAATGAGCGGCAAGTTTTATGCCGCGGCCAAGAGTGTGGGTAAGTCCGTATTGAAGGGCGCACCGCCCTTGTTTGAGCTGGCCAAACGCATTGAAGAGCATGCCAAAGGCATGGTAGTGCCGGCCACGTTGTTTGAGCAATTTGGGTTCAACTACATCGGCCCGATCGATGGGCATGATTTGGACTCGCTGATCCCCACGCTGGAAAACATCAAGCTGCTGCAAGGCCCGCAGTTTTTACACGTCGTCACCAAAAAGGGCCAAGGTTACAAACTGGCAGAGGCTGACCCGGTGAAATACCACGCCGCGTCTGGCAAGTTCGACCCTGCGGTGGGCTTTGTGAAACCCGCTACGCCGCCCAAGACCACCTTTACCCAGGTGTTTGGTCAGTGGCTGTGTGACATGGCTGCTGCAGACAAGCGCCTGGTCGGCATTACGCCCGCCATGCGCGAGGGCTCTGGCATGGTTGAGTTTGAACAAAAGTTTCCCGAGCGCTACTTTGACGTGGGTATTGCCGAGCAACACGCAGTCACCTTTGCGGGTGGTTTGGCCACCGAAGGCCTGAAGCCCGTGGTGGCCATTTACTCCACCTTTTTGCAGCGCGCCTACGACCAGTTGATCCACGACGTGGCCATCCAAAATCTGCCAGTGGTGTTTGCGCTGGACCGCGCCGGCTTGGTAGGTGCTGACGGTGCCACGCACGCTGGGGCCTACGACATCCCCTTCCTGCGCTGCGTGCCCCATATGGCTGTCGCTTGCCCCGCCGACGAGGCCGAGTGCCGCCAATTGCTGAGCACTGCGTTTGCGCAAGATCACCCGGTAGCCGTGCGCTACCCGCGTGGCGCTGGTGCCGGCACGGTGCCGCACAAGTCACTCGATGGCTTGCCCTTCGGTAAAGGCGAAGTGCGCCGCACTGGCCGCCGTATTGCGGTGTTGGCCTTCGGTACGCTGTTGTACCCGGCGCTGGAAGTTGGTGATGCCCTGGATCTGACCGTGGTGAACATGCGTTGGGCCAAACCGCTGGACACCGAATTGCTGCTGCAAGTGGCCGCGGGCCACGATGCCTTGGTGACGCTGGAGGAGGGCGCCATCATGGGCGGCGCGGGTAGTGCCGTGCTGGAGGCATTGCACGCTGCGGGCACCGTGCTGCCGGTGCTGCAACTGGGCCTGTCGGATACTTTCATTGAGCATGGCGACCCCGCCAAGCTGCTGTCAATGCAAGGCTTAGACGCTGCGGGCATTCAAGCGTCCATCAAGCGCCGCTTTGCGTCCTTGCTGGTGCCAGTAGCCCGGGCGGCCTGATAATTTTGAACTTTTACTTTTTGGGTTTGCGAACGGGCAGTGGCACGTTGCACAGCTCGATGTGGCCACTGGGCACTGTGTTCCAGTCGTCCAGGCGGTTGCGTCGCGCGTTGGTGACCGCTGCGAAGCTGGGTGAGTCGGTGCGTAATAGTTCCAGTTCGGTGCGTTCTGCCGCAGGCACATCCGCCGCCAGCACCATGGATTTCACCGCTGTGCGTTGTTCGGGCTGTTCATAAAAACCCAAGGCGCCGGTGCCACGCGGCATGACGGAGAGTTTTTCCATGCCCTGCACCACGCGGCCCACGACCGCAATATTGCGGTCTAGGTGGCGCGGCGCATGGCCGATGATCACGTACAAACCTGAGCCATTGCCGCTGGTGGCATCGTTACCCCGGGCTACACCCAGTGCACCGTAGCAGTGGGTGAGCCAGGTTTGGCCGGTCACGGTATTGCGGCCCACTGGAAAGCCCTGGCTGAAGCCGACTATCGGGGCATAAACATCGCCATCGGCAAGCTTGGTAAACCCTATAGCCGGCGTGATGCGGGCGGTGTATTCCGGCGGCAAGGCGGCTTTGGCACTGCCCAGCGGCCTGGCGTTGGCGCCTTCGTCGTTCGGGTCACCCCACTGCACTACATAGTTGTCTTGGGCGCGCAGAACTGACAAGCCATCAAAGTACTTTTCGCGGACCAGCGTCTTGATATTGCGGGCATGTTCGGGGGCAAAGTCCGCCGCCAATTCCATCACCACCCGGCCAGTGGGTAGCTCCAGGTAGAGCGTGTTTTCAGGGTCTAGCGTGCGCCACTCTTGGGGTAACGAGGCCGCCAAAATGTCGGCAACGGGTTTGGACCGTGTTGGGGCAATACTTGTCACAGCCGCTTTTTTTGCGGCTGCATTGGGAGGTGCTGGCTTGCGGTGTTTTGCGGCTTGGGCCGTCTGCGCCAACAGGCTTGCACAGAGTACGAGTGCAGCGATGCCCGTGTGGCGCACAGCGGCGGTTTTACCAATTAAAAGCATACAACTCTCCAAGAGACAGTGGGCGGGATGAGGGCGCATGATAATCGGCAGCATGCGTTGGATCGACACCCACTGCCACCTGGATGCGCCGGAGTTTGCTGCCGATGTGGCGCACGTGCGTGCCCGAGCGCGCGATGCCGGTGTGGCCCATGTGGTGATTCCTGCGGTTGATGTTCCCAGCTTTGATGCCGCTCGGTGGCTGGCGCACGCGGGCCATGACAGCTACTGCCTGGGCATCCATCCCTTGTTTGTTGACCGCGCAGAGCCGAATGCCCTGGAGCAACTCGATCAACATTTACAGCGCCTGCGCGATGACCCGCGCCTGGTGGCGGTGGGCGAAATAGGTTTGGACTTTTTCGTGCCCGCTTTGACGCAAAGCCCGCTGAAGGAAAAGCAGGAACACCTCTACCGCGCGCAACTTCAATTGGCGCGTAAATACGACTTGCCGGTGGTGTTGCACGTGCGCCGATCGGCCGACCGATTGCTCAAGCATTTGCGGGATTTACGCAGCCCATCGGTGCCATGGTTGGGCATAGCACATGCTTTTAACGGTAGCGAGGTACAGGCCTTGGAATTTGTGAAGTTGGGTTTCAAGCTCGGTTTTGGCGGTGCCGTAACTTATGAGCGCGCCTTACAACTACGCCGGCTGGTGCGCCTTTTGCCGCTGGACGCTATCGTGCTGGAGACGGATGCGCCCGATATTCCTCCGCAGTGGCGCTACACCGTGGCCAGTGATCGGGCCACGGGCCAAGCTCAGGGCCGCAATGAACCAGGTGAGTTGCCGCGCATTGCTGCGGTGATCGCCGAGTTGCGTGGCATGCCGTTGGCCGATTTGGCCGGGGCGACGTTTAACAATGCGTGCGCCGCTCTGCCGCGCCTGCGTTCGCTGCTGTTATAAATCCCTATGGTTAAAAAAGAAATGCAGTCGTTTCCCGAAGTCAATTTTTCCGATGAAGGAGACATCCGCCATTTGCACCTCGACAGTATCTGGATTCAGGGCTCCATGCTGGTAAGCGCACCGACTGTGCTGGTGCACGAATACATCCAGCGCATGATGGCTTGGTTGCTGTTTGTGGACGCCGCATCGGTCCCTAAACGGCAGGCCCTGCAACTGGGGTTGGGCGCCGCTTCTCTTACCAAGTTTTGCCACAAGACTTTGCGCATGAAAACAGCTGCCATTGAGCTCAACCCGCAGGTGGTGGCGGTGTGCAGGGGTTGGTTCAAACTGCCCCAGGACAATGGCCGCCTACAGATTGTGTTGGCCGATGCCGCAGATGCGATACAGCAACCCCGTTGGCAACAGCAAGTGGATGCATTGCAAGTAGACCTGTACGACCAAGAGGCGGCCGGACCGGTATTGGACAGTGCAGAGTTTTATGCCCACTGCCGATCGACACTGACCGAGGATGGATGTATGACCGTGAACCTTTTTGGACGCAGTTCCAGCTTTCAGCGCAGCGTGCGCCACATGGAAGAGGCTTTCGGTAAGGAAGCCTTGTGGGCTTTTAAGGCGACGCGCGAAGGCAACACCGTGGTGCTGGCGCAGCGCACCCCAACGCGCCCCAAGCGCGCGCAATTGCTGGAACGTGCGGACACGATTTGCCGCCAGTGGGGTTTGCCGGCAGACAAGTGGGTACGCGGCTTTAAGCCTGTCATCGCATGAGCGCGCACGCAAAACCCAAAGGGCTCACCAAGACAACCCATACAGGGCCCATTGATTGGCGCAGCTTGGTTCGTTGGATGGAGCGTGACGGCCTGATATCGGACGAAGAAGCGCAGCGCACCATTGCGCGCTGCGCGCAAGCCGAAAGTGCGCAACACCCCTTGGTGCGTTTGGCCAGCGTGTCGATGCGCCGCGCATTGGATGGCAAGCCGCTGGATATTGAAGCGCTGACCCAGTGGTTGGCGGGCTATGCCGGCATGGAATATTTGCGCATTGACCCGCTGCGGGTAGATGTGGGCAAAGTGGCCGATTCCATGAGCGCGGGCTACGCCGAACGGCACAAAATTTTGCCGGTGGTGGTAAACGCAGCCGAAATCACGGTGGCTACCGCTGAGCCGTTCATTACTGATTGGGTAAGCGAAGTAGAACGCCAGTCACGCCGCATGGTGCGCCGCGTGCTGGCCAGTCCACAAGATATCCATCGCTACACCGCAGAGTTTTTTACGCTGGCCAAGTCGGTGCGGGCCGCGAATAAATCGGGAACCAATAACGGTGCCAGTTTCGAGCAACTGGTGGAGCTGGGCCGGACGAATAAGCAGCTCGATGCCAATGACCAAGGCGTGGTGCAGGTGGTCGATTGGCTCTGGCAATACGCCTTTGACCAGCGCGCCAGCGACATCCACTTGGAGCCGCGGCGCGAGCAAGGCGTCATCCGCTTCCGTATCGATGGCATGTTGCACCGGGTGTACCAAATGCCCATGGGTGTGCTCAACGCGATGACGGCGCGCATCAAGCTCCTGGGGCGCATGGATGTGATTGAAAAACGCCGCCCGCAAGACGGACGCATCAAGACCCGGAACCCGCGCGGTGACGAGATTGAAATGCGCATATCCACCTTGCCCACAGCTTTTGGCGAGAAGATGGTGATGCGGATTTTTGATCCAGATAACGCGGTCAAAGACTTGGATGCACTGGGTTTTTCTGCCCACGACGCCACGCGCTGGGAGGCGCTAGTCAAGCGCCCACATGGCATCGTTTTAGTGACCGGTCCCACGGGCTCGGGCAAGACCACCACGCTGTATTCCACGCTCAAGCGGGTAGCCACCGAAGAAGTCAATGTGAGCACCGTGGAAGACCCGATCGAGATGATCGAACCATCCTTCAACCAGACCCAGGTGCAGCCACAATTGGATTTTGGCTTTCCGCAGGGCCTGCGGGCCCTGATGCGGCAAGATCCCGACATCATCATGGTGGGGGAAATCCGGGATCTGGAGACTGCTGAGATGGCGGTACAAGCCGCGCTCACCGGCCACCTGGTTTTTTCGACCCTGCACACCAACGACGCACCTTCGGCCGTGACGCGCTTGATCGAGTTGGGCATACCACCGTACCTGATTAACGCTACGCTTTTGGGTGTGCTGGCACAGCGTTTGGTGCGTACGCTGTGCAAGCTTTGCAAAGTGGGCGATGAGACCAGCACGCGCGAAGCGCTTGGCGAGGCGATTAAGCCCTGGCAAATCAATGGTGGCTACAAGCCCTACCAGCCCGCAGGCTGTGTGGACTGCCGCATGACTGGTTTCATGGGGCGCATGGGGCTGTATGAGTTGCTGGTGGTCTCCGACACGTTCAAAGAGAAGGTCAGTGCGGGCGGGTCTATTGAGCAACTGCGCCGCCAGGCCATTGCCGATGGCATGCGTCCGCTGCGCTTGGCGGGCGCTCTCAGGGTTGCCGAGGGTGTCACGGTGATGGAAGAGGTGTTAACGTCCACACCACCGTTGTCTTGAATGGGCGAGACGGCGCCGACTATCGCACGGGTGTGCGTGATTTGAGGACACAGCGTATGAATATTAAAAGTCAAAAAGATTTTTTCTCGGGGCTCATGTTTATGGGCGTTGGCATAGCTTTCGCTTGGGGCGCCAGTGGTTACACCATCGGCAACGGCGCGCGCATGGGGCCGGGTTACTTTCCCTTGGCATTGGGTGCGCTGTTGGCCGTGCTGGGTGGTGCCATCACCTTTATGGCGCTGGTGGTGGAGACGGTTGACGGCGATAAGGTCGGTAAGATCGCTTGGAAACCGTTGATCTTCATCATCTTGGCCAACGTAGTCTTCGGCGCCATGATTGGTGGATTGCCTAGCCTTGGCTTGCCTCCCATGGGGCTGATCATTGGCATCTACACCCTCACGTTGATTGCGAGCCTGGCGGGGGACGATTTCAAACTCACCCAGGTGCTGGTCTTGGCTACCGTGCTGGCGATTCTCAGTTACCTCGCATTCATCGTCTTGCTGAAGCTGCAGTTTCCTGTGTGGCCAGCTTTCCCCGTCAAACTTTAAGGTAGCCAGACCATGGATTTGATCAACAATTTATCGCTGGGTTTTAGCGTAGCGTTTACCGCTCAGAACCTGCTGTATGCCTTCATTGGCTGTTTACTGGGCACACTGATCGGTGTGCTGCCAGGCATCGGACCGCTGGCTACCATCGCCATGCTGTTGCCGGCCACCTATGCGTTGCCACCTGTGGCCGCGCTGATTATGCTGGCGGGCATTTACTACGGCGCGCAGTACGGGGGCTCTACCACCGCCATTTTGGTGAATTTGCCAGGAGAATCTTCTTCCGTAGTGACAGTGATTGACGGCTACCAAATGGCGCGCAATGGCCGGGCCGGGCCGGCCTTGGCAGCAGCGGGGCTGGGGTCGTTCTTTGCGGGCAGCGTAGGCACTTTGATACTGGCCGCTTTTGCTGCGCCCCTGACGGAACTGGCATTCAAGTTTGGCCCCGCCGAATATTTTTCATTGATGATTTTGGGTCTGATTGGCGCTGTGGTGCTGGCCTCTGGATCGCTGCTTAAAGCCATCGCCATGATTGTGCTGGGGCTGCTTTTGGGCATGGTAGGCACGGATGTGAATTCCGGCGTCGCACGCTTTAGCTTTGATATTCCTGAGCTGACCGACGGCATTGGCTTCATTGTGATTGCCATGGGTGTGTTCGGCTATGGCGAGATTGTCAGCAATCTGTCTAAGCATGAGAGCGAGCGTGAGGTGTTTACTGCCAATGTGTCGGGCTTGATGCCCACCAAAGAAGATTTCAGAAACATGGTGCCTGCCGTACTGCGGGGCACGGCTTTGGGTTCCCTGCTCGGCATCTTGCCGGGGGGTGGTGCTGTCATGGCGTCCTTCGCTGCTTACACCTTGGAGAAAAAGACTAAGTTACGCCCCGGAGAAGTGCCCTTTGGTAAAGGCAATATTCGCGGCGTGGCAGCCCCCGAGTCGGCGAACAATGCCGGGTCGCAGACCTCATTCATTCCGCTGTTGACCCTGGGTATCCCGCCCAACGCCGTGATGGCGCTGATGGTGGGGGCGATGACGATTCACAACATACAGCCTGGCCCACAGGTCATGACCAGCAACCCCGAATTGTTTTGGGGTTTGATCGCTTCCATGTGGATTGGCAATTTGATGCTGGTGATCTTGAACCTGCCGCTGATTGGTATCTGGATCAAGTTGCTCAGCGTGCCCTATCGCTGGTTGTTTCCCTCTATCGTGTTGTTTTGTGCAGTGGGCGTTTTTTCTACCAACAACAATACCTTTGACATCTGGATGGTGGCTATTTTTGGTGTGATCGGCTATGCCTTCATCAAACTGGGTACTGAGCCTGCGCCGCTGTTGCTGGGCTTCATTTTGGGCCCCATGATGGAAGAATATTTGCGCCGAGCGCTGTTGTTGTCACGCGGAGACTGGAGCGTTTTCGTCACCCGGCCGCTGTCTGCAGCGCTGTTGGCCATGGCGGCCTTGCTGCTGATTGTGGTGCTGATGCCGTCGGTCAAAGCCAAGCGCGAAGAAGCGTTTGTTGAAGACTGAGACAACCCTGATATGACACTGACCCTGCCGGGCCAAACCGTGCAGCATGCCCAGCGGTTTGCTTTGCACAATGAGGTACATGCCCGACCGCCAGAAGCTATGGGTATGCCGATGGCGTTGTCGCACGTGGTTATGGTGTGCAACGCGCAGCAGCGCGATGCCAGCCGCGCCCACATGGCAAGTTTGGCCCGCGATCACCACCTGCCAGCGCCCGACGCGGCGTCGATTCACATCCGTCTTGACTTTGGCTTGTACCGTTTGCGCTGGGAGTCGCACACCGAGTTTGTGACATGGACCTTTATGCGGCCCATGAGCAGTCAGGCCGACACCGAGTACGAGCGTGAACGCGGACCGGAGCGGGCGCTGGATGTTGTACCGCAGCAGTGGTTCGCAGGCTTGCCGGGCGAGTGCTTAACGGCATTGCACCTGTGGGTGCTGCCCACTACCGGGGTCGGCAGTGGGTCGTGGATTCGCCATATCTTGCATGAGGAGACGTTAGTGGCGTCCACCGTCGGCGATGGTTTTGGCGAGGTCTACACTGATTTTGCGGTCCACGCCGATGGTTTCTCGCGGATCGTGTTGCTCACCGGTGGGTTGACCCCGCGCCGCCTGGGCCGTTTGGTGCAGGGTCTGCTCGAAATTGAAACCTACCGGATGGCTGCGCTTTTGGGGCTACCGGCTGCGCGGGAGGCAGCGGCTGTGCTGGCCTCGGCAGAGCGCGAGTTAGCCGAGCTGGCGCACGCCATACGCTCCGCGACGCGCGATGATGAGCCACTCTTACTTGATCGTTTGACCCGCTTGGCGGGCCAGGTAGAGAGCCAACACGCGGCCACCCATTCGCGTTTTTCCGCCAGTGCAGCCTACTTTGAGTTGGTGGATAAACGTATTCAGGACATTGGCGAGTCGCGTCTGGCGGGAATGCAGACCATTGGTGAGTTTATGGAGCGCCGCCTCACCCCGGCGCGCAGCACCTGCGCCTGGTCCAGTCGCCGCCAAGATGCGCTGTCCCAGCGTGTATCGCGGATCAGTAACCTGCTGCGCACCCGGGTCGAGATTGAGCAGCAGCAAAGTAGTCAGGCCCTGCTGGCCACCATGAATAGCCGCCAGGACATGCAACTCAAACTTCAGTCCACGGTGGAGGGCCTATCGGTGGCGGCCATCACGTACTACATCGTCGGGCTGGCCAGCTACTGGGCCAAAGCGGCCCAGCATTGGGGCTGGCCCTACAGCCCGGAACTGACTGCGGCTGCGGCGATTCCGGTGGTGGCGGGCACTGTGTGGTGGTCTTTGCGCCGGCTGCACCATCGCTTGCTCAAAGGTTGAGTTTTAGTTATTGCAGATATCCACTGCGTTTATTCCAGGAATCAAACAAAAGTACACCAGTCTTCCCCTATCATTGCGCCCGTTCGAAAATCGAACCGTAATTTTTAATGGAAAAACTGCATGTCTTTGATCAATACCCCCGTCCCAAGTTTCAAAAACGAAGCCTTTCACAATGGCAAGTTTGTAACCGTGACCAACGAGACCCTCAAGGGCAAGTGGAACGTCTTTATCTTCATGCCCGCTGCGTTCACCTTCAACTGCCCCACGGAAGTGGAAGACGCAGCGAACCATTACGCAGAATTCCAAAAGGCTGGCGCTGAGGTTTACATCGTTACCACTGACTCGCATTTCGCGCACAAAGTCTGGCATGAGACGTCCCCCGCAGTGGGTAAGGCCAAGTTCCCTCTGCTCGGTGACCCGACGCACGTTTTGACCCGTGGTTTTGACGTGCACATCGACGAAGACGGTATGGCACTGCGCGGTACGTTCATCATCAACCCGGATGGCCTGATCAAGACCATGGAAATCCATCCCGACGAAATCGCCCGCGACGTCAAGGAAACCTTGCGCAAGCTCAAGGCGGTGCAGTACACCACCGCCCACCCAGGCCAGGTTTGCCCTGCCAAGTGGAACGAAGGTTCCAAGAGCATTACGCCAACCCTGGATCTGGTTGGCAAGATCTGATCGATACCGTCGAAGCTAGTGCGCGGGTCATGCGCGGTGTTGGGTGGCTTTAGGTAGCGTTGGGTAGTGCTCGGAATCCTCACATACCGCAAGTACGTTCTGGTGGCTGCGCGCCGCTCGCGCAGCGCCTGACTCGCTCGCTACGCTTCAGCGGCATCCATCGGCTGAACCTTGAGCCTGAGAGCGGAACGGTAGCCTTCGTGCCTTGTCACCTGGCCTTTTTTTGTACTCAAAAGCGGCTGTAGCCCGGGTATCTATTGACTTAGATGCTATGAATTTAGTAGTAATTGACGGACTCCATGATGCTTGACGACACTCTCAAATCCCAGCTTGCGGCCTACTTGGAACGCGTCTCCTTGCCCATCGCGATCGTGGCGTCCTTGGGCGATGACAGCAATTCGGTAAAAATGCGCGAGCTGCTGCAAACCATCCAAAGCCTGCGCGCGGACAAGATCACCGTGGCGTACGACGGCCAGGATGCGCGCAAGCCCTCGTTCAGCCTGCAGCGCGCGGGCGCTGACAACAGCTTGCGCTTTGCGGGGCTGCCCCTGGGCCATGAGTTCACTTCTTTGGTACTGGCTCTCTTGTGGACGGGTGGCCACCCACCCAAGGTGGAGCAGGCGATGATCGACCAGATCAAGGCGCTGGACGGTGATTTCAATTTTGAGGTCTACATGAGCCTGACTTGCCACAACTGCCCGGACGTGGTGCAAGCCCTAAGCCTCATGGCGATCTTCAACCCCAAGGTAAAAACCACGGTGATTGAGGGTGGCGCCTTCCAAGACGAGGTGAACACCCGGGACATCATGGCCGTGCCCAGCGTGTATTTGAACGGCGCACTGTTTGGCAATGGCCGCATGCTGGTAGAAGAAATTGTGGCCAAGCTCGATACCGGTGCAGCCGCTAAAGAAGCCGTCAAGTTATCCGCCAAAGAGCCCTACGACGTCTTGGTGGTGGGCGGTGGACCGGCGGGTGCGGCGGCGGCGGTATATGCCGCGCGCAAGGGTATACGCACTGGCATTGCGGCCGAGCGTTTTGGGGGCCAGACCAATGACACCCTAGCGATTGAAAATTACCCCTCGGTGCAAGAGACTGATGGCCCCAAATTCGCCGCCGCCTTGGAGGTGCAAACACGGTCCTACGGCGTCGACATCATGAACTTTCAACTGGCACAAAGCCTGGTGCCCGCGGCCGACGGCGGCCTGATCGAAGTGAAGCTGGCCAATGGTGGTGCGCTCAAAGCCAAGACCGTTATCGTATCGACCGGCGCACGCTGGCGCACTGTGAATGTGCCCGGCGAGGCCGAGTACAAGAACAAGGGCGTGGCCTACTGCCCGCACTGCGATGGTCCGCTGTTCAAAGGCAAGCGCACGGCCGTCATTGGTGGCGGTAACTCCGGCATTGAGGCCGCCATTGACTTGGCCGGCATCGTGGCCCACGTCACGGTGATTGAGTTTGCCGACAAGTTAAAGGCCGACGCGGTGCTGGTGAAAAAGCTCAACAGCCTGGCTAACGTAACCGTGCACACCAATGCCCAAACTACTGAAATTACTGGCGTCAATTCGGAAGGTGTGGACACCGGCAAAGTCACCGGCCTTAAATACCGAGACCGCGCCACCGGCACTGAGCACCACGTGGCACTGGAAGGCGTGTTCGTGCAAATCGGCTTGATTCCCAACACCGAGTGGCTCAAAGGCACCATTGAATTGAGCAAGTTCGGCGAAATCATCGTCGATGCCAAGGGCCACACCAGCTTGCCCGGCGTGTTTGCGGCCGGGGATTGCACCACCGTGCCGTTCAAGCAAATCGTGATTGCGGCGGGCGATGGGTCCAAGGCGGCACTCAGCGCGTTTGACCACTTGATTCGGCAGTAAGATTTGTAGTCAAAGGAGTTGACGTAACCGCTGTTGGAACGGCAGCGGCCCTTTTCAAGGCGGATTGACCTGTGTGCCGCGCTAGGGGTGCCCGGGCCAGCGGCAGTTGTCGGAATTTTCCAGAATCAATTTGGAAAGATCGCGCTGCGCTTGGGTGGTCAATTGCTGGAAATTCGCGCGCCCTTCGGCCTCCGCTTCCAAGGTCGATCGACAGGGTTCCGATTGCTGCAATCGGGCCAGTTCCACGGCGCTTGCGGCCTCGGCTGCCTCCCAGGCAGCTTTGTTGGGGAATGAGGTCTGCGGATTGTCCAAGATGGCCCTGCGCCGCGCCTTCTCAGCTTTGTCTGCGTCATGGCGTCGCAAGGCTTCCTTTTGGCTCGCTTCCTGTGCAGCTAAGCTTGCGCGCAACGCGCGATAGCACGGAGTAAGTCGAAACTCAAAGTAGGTCAAGGTCAGGCTGGGTGACTTGCTATTTCCAGTGAGCGGCAAGTCGTTATAGCTTTTAGCCATGGCGCGGCAACTGGCTTCACTGGGGTATTCATAGGCCACAAAACCTGCCACAGCGAAGGCCAAGATCAGCACATACGTCCACCACACCCTGTGCCCCCAGCGAGCCCCCGCATTGCGTTTAAACATCCGGATTCACCACCACTTTCAAATAAATCGGCGATAGATTGCTTATGGATGGCCCTCGCCGCCGCATGCGCCCGAGTATGGCACCCTAGGGCGCCTTCATTGCATTCGGCACATCCATGGCTTCTCGCCCTGAATGGCTGACTTTTTAGTTATGCTGGGCCGACGTTTTCCCCGGAGACCTTTATGAATGTTTCAAAACTTTGCTTAACCGCTCTGCTTTTCTGCACCTTGCCATTTCCAGTGTCGGCACAAACCAGCGCCCTGCACACGCGTGAAATGGGCAAACTGGATTTGCTCGTCAGTCAGTAGCGCGGCTAGGGCTGGATTTTGATGGGACGCAACGAGCGTCGTACTTTCCGCCAGAGCGAGATGGTGCAAAGCAAAGTAGAAGCAACGGTTTTGGTGATCGATGGGCTCGGCAAAGGCGTGAAATCTGGCGAGGTGGCTGAGTCGGTGATTCACAGCGCGTTTGCCGTCATCTCCTACGATAAAGAGGGTTAGATATTCCGCTGGCAAGCATTTCGCGGTGACGGAACATCCTTTGACGTGGTGCCCGCGATCCGTGAGAAAACCATTGTGTGGGGCTTCACCGACGCACGGGCTGGAGACATACGCTTCACCATCCAGTTGAGTGAAAAAGGGCAGTGGCTTGAGTTGGGCGAACTCTCGCGTGACACTGGCAAAACCTGGATCCAGTTTTTTGAGATGACGCTGGACAAGCTTCCATCTTAATTCTTGCAGGCATTTGCTACTAAATTGATAGCTAACTAGGCAACAAATAACCGGGCCACAGCCGGTTTTGAATCAGAATTGGGGCGGCGGTAACGGCATTTTGAGGCCCAGGCTACGCTCCCAGAGACTCAACGCGCGGCTGGCGGACAATGCGCACTCGGCCTCCGCTGACATGTGACATCTGACATCTGCCCTTTGCCCCCTGCCCATACAACCCCCGTGCCCGCCCACATCTACCTGGCCCCCATGGAGGGGCTGCTCGATTTTGTCTTGCGTGACATGCTCACCCGCGTGGGGGGCGTGGACCGCTGTGTGTCCGAGTTCATTCGCATCACCAATACCCTCTTGCCTGAGCGCGCCTTTTTACGCGTGATTCCGGAGTTGGCCAACGGCGGATACACACCAGCCGGGGTGCCAGTACGCGCCCAGTTATTGGGATCTGACCCCCAATGTTTGGCGGAGAATGCTGCGCGTCTGGCGGCGATGGGGCCGCATGGTATTGATTTGAATTTTGGTTGTCCGGCCAAGGTGGTGAATCGCCATGGCGGTGGGGCAGCGCTCTTGGACGATCCGGAGTTGCTGACACGTATCGTGTCGGCAGTGCGGCGGGCGGTGCCCGCGCACATGCCGGTGTCGGCCAAGATGCGGCTGGGTTTTTTGGACGATTCGCGGGCAGTAGAGTGCGCCCAGGCCCTGGCCGATGGCGGCGCGAGCGAACTGGTGGTGCATGCCCGCACCAAAGCTGATGCCTACCGCCCCCCGGCCTACTGGGAACGGGTGAATGACATTCGGCTGGCAGTGAAGGTGCCCATCGTTGCCAATGGTGAGATCTGGACCGTGGATGACGCGCGGCGCTGCCGCCAGGCCTCGGGCTGCGACAGCCTGATGCTGGGGCGTGGCATGGTGGTAGACCCAGGCTTGGCCTTGGCCATTCGTGGTGCGGACCTGAACCCCTTACAGGCTTTGGACGACGCTCCCCGCGTGAGCTGGCAAGACCTAGCGCCGCTGATTGGGCAGTTTTGGCTGCTGGTCTGTGCGCGTTTAGAGCGTAAACAGCAAGCCGGGCGCCTCAAGCAGTGGCTCAATTTCATGCGCCGCCGCTACCCGCAGGCCGAGCTGGCCTACCAAGAGGTACGTACGCTGAATGATCCGCAGCTTGTGGGGCAATGGATGTTGCGCCAAGGCATCCTGAGCGAAGCCGCTGTGCGCGCTCAGGTGCCAGTGGCTGCCCGCAGCTCTGTGCCCGTCATGCGCTGACCCGGTTGGTGGCCGCTGATCAAGCGGCACATGGCGGCGTTGGCCGGTGCCACCGTGCCGTGCGCCTGCGCCAGACGCACCACCGCGCCGCACAGGTCATCAACCTCGGTTGTGCGGCCGCGTTGAAAGTCTTCCCACATCGACGAGCGCGCGGCGGCGTCCATGCGCAGCATGCGCGCGGCAATGCGGGTAAACAATGCGTTGGGAAGGCTCAAAATAAATGGCAATAGCAAAGGCGGTGCTGTGGCAACTTTGGCCGGGCGTATGCCAGCCGCCTGCATCGCCACAATAGCTTCGCGCTGCATTGCCGCCAGCACGCGGCGGTAGTCGCGGTCCATCAGTTGCGTCAGCAGTGGTACATCCGACAGCGCGTTGATGGGGTTGTTGAGGTTGAGCAATAGCTTGCCCCATTGCACGCTTGGCATGTCGGCTTCCAGCGTTAGCAGCAGGCCCGCGTGGTTCCAGTCATCCGCCAACGTCTGCGTGGCCGCATCTTGTGCCATGCGTATGGCGCCCGTGGTACCCCGGTGCACATGGCCGCCTTGCAGCATGACGACATTGAAAGGCACCATGCCCGCAATGGCGTGCAGGCCAGGTGCGGCGGCGCGCATGCGCGCTACATTCTCCACGCCGTTTTGCATGGATAGCACCGGCGTATGCGGCGGGTACACCGCCGCCAGTTCCCGCGCGGCATCAGAAGTAGCGCCGCCTTTCACACACAGCAACACGGTGCAGGGCGCTTGCACATGGTGGGCCTCTAGCTTTTCGGCCAGTTGCAGCTTGGCCGCGGGCACATGGGCCCTGAAGCCATCCAGGTCCGTTACCGTGAGGCCCTGGGTACGCAGCACGTCCAGCACACGGGGCCGTCCCATCAAGGTCACCGAATGCCCGGCGGCGGCCAGACGTCCGCCCAGGTAGCAGCCAATGGCGCCCGCGCCCATCACAAGGTAGTTCATGCCAATAAAGCCTCAAAACCCGCCGCCGGCTCAAAACGCCGGTTGCGAAAATACACCCGCGTGGGGCCGGGCATGGCCGCTTGCTGCACCGAATGCAAAGGGTCACCGGGATAGCAAATCATGCGTTCACCACCGTCATCCGAAGCCTCGGGCAATATGACCGGCGGCAGGCGTGCGCGCGCTTCTTGCAAGACGCTGTGCACGGTGGCATGGCGCGACAAATGCGCCAGGCTCATGATCTGGGGCGGCGCCAGTTCAATGTCACGATTCCAGTACTGCTCTAGCGCGGCGCGGGGCCGCAGCCATACGCTGGCCGTGGTTTCAAAGTTGTCGTGGCTGGCGATCTGCCCCGAGGGAACTTCCGCCACAAAGAAGCGGGTGTCAAAGCGCTTGCTGCTGACCGAGGGCATGCGTGGGGTGATCCAGCGCGTCCACGGTACGACTTGGCGGGTTTGCAGTGTCAGTCCCTGGTCTTGCACCCAGGCATTGAAGGCTTCGGGTGTAGCAGCCGGGCCTGCCACAGAGGGCGTGGCAAACAAAATGCCCGACTCCTCAAAGGCTTCACGCACTGCGGCCACATACAGGCCCATCGCAGTAGCAGGCGGTGTGTCAGGCTCGCCCAGCGCGGCGTGTAATGCGTCGGCGGTCTGGTCCAGGTGCGCCCCCAGCAGGGCGTCCGTGGCATCCAGCTTGCCACCCGGGAACACATAGGCCCCGCCCAAGACATCGGAGAGCCCGTGACGCTTGACCAAAAACACCTCCAGGCCCTGCGCCGTGTCGCGCAGCATAACCACGGTAGCCGCGTCGCGGGGTGGGCCCAGCGGGGTGTGAGAATTCAATTCCATGGTTACAGTATTGGTCTAAACCCACAGGCTAGCAGATCGCTTGCTAAGCAACTATCACCTTGGGTTCACCCCTGTTTCAACACCATTGCAGAAAGTAATCACCATGAGTTTGGATTTCAAAGGACGCGTTGCCATCGTTACCGGTGCAGGCGGCGGCTTGGGCCGGCAGCACGCATTAGCGCTGGCAGCGCAGGGGGCCAAGGTGGTGGTGAACGATCTGGGCGGCGCACGCGATGGCTCGGGCGGCTCGCAGTCCGCAGCGCAAGCGGTGGTGGATGAGATTCGCGCCGCCGGGGGTGAAGCGATTGCCAATGGCGCGTCAGTCACCGACTGGGACGCCGTGCAAGCCATGGTGCAAGACACCATCACCACCTGGGGCCGCGTTGATATTCTGGTGAACAACGCTGGCATCTTGCGTGACAAAAGTTTTGCCAAGATGGAACTGGACGATTTCAAATTGGTGATGGACGTGCACCTGATGGGTGCCGTGCATTGTTGCAAAGCCGTGTGGCCGCACATGAACGCACAAAAATACGGCCGCATCTTGATGACGACATCGTCCTCGGGCCTGTATGGCAATTTTGGCCAATCCAACTACGGTGCCGCCAAGCTGGCCCTGGTGGGGCTGATGCAAACTTTGTCGATTGAAGGCGCCAAGAATAATATTCGCGTCAATAGCCTGGCCCCCACGGCCGCTACGCGTATGACCGAAGACCTGATGCCTGAGGCGGTGTTGGCCGCCTTAAAGCCCGAAGCCGTGGTGCCCGCCATGCTAGTGCTGGTGGCCGAAGATGCGCCCACACGCACGATTTTGTGTGCCGGGGCGGGTAGTGTGGAGGCCGCGCACATCACCCTGACTGAGGGTGCTTGGATCGGCCTCGGGCCCGAAGCCCCCGAGCGCTTGCAGACCCAACTGGCCCGGGTGAGCGACCGGATGAATGAAGTCGTGCCGCAAAGCGGCTCAGCGCAGGGTTCAGCAGAGGTTGCACGCGCCATGGCGCATTTGGGCTGAAGCGCACCCCGAATACGGGCCGCGCGAGCACGAGTCGCGGGGCTGTGGTACCTTTGCGCCCCGTTTAAGAGTTGAAGGGCCACTGGCATGCAAAGTATTCTGAGGGGGCCGGGTGCTCTGACCACACAACGACTGCGCGGTATTCGCCGCGGTATTGAAAAAGAAAGTCTGCGCGCGCTGCCCACGGGCGGTATTGCCATGACGCCGCACCCGCGTGCCCTGGGCTCAGCCCTTACGCACCCCAACATCACCACCGATTTCAGTGAGTCGCAAGTCGAGCTGATCACCGGTGTGCATGCGGATGTGGAAGCCTGCTTGGCTGAATTGCAAGAAGTACAGCAGGCCACCTTTCATGCGCTGGGTGAGGAAGTCTTGTGGGTCTCCAGCATGCCCTGCGGTTTGCCCGCGGACGATGTGATTCCCTTGGGGTATTACGGCACGTCCAATGTCGGCCAGACCAAGACGGTCTACCGCCGGGGGCTGGGCCACCGCTACGGGCGGCGTATGCAAACCATCTCGGGCATCCACTACAACTGGTCTTTGCCCGATGTGGCCAGTGAAGATTACTTTGGATTGATCCGCAATTTCCGCCGCCACGCCTTCTTGTTGCTGTACCTGTTTGGCGCATCGCCTGCCGTGTGTTCCTGCTTTGTAGAAGGTCGCCAACACCAATTGCAAACGCTCAGTCCTGACACCATGTATTTGCCCTACGCCACGTCGTTGCGTATGGGGCGGCTGGGCTACCAAAGCGATGCCCAAGCCAGCTTGGCGGTGAGCTACAACAGCTTGCAGGGCTATGGCGACTCCTTGTACAGCGCGCTGACCCAGCCGTACCCCGCCTACCAGGCCATTGGCGAGCAAGATGCACAGGGCCAGTATTTGCAACTGGGCACTAGCCTGCTGCAAATCGAAAACGAGTTCTACGGCACCATTCGCCCTAAGCGCGTGATCTTCCCGGGCGAACGGCCGCTGCATGCGCTGCGCGAGCGCGGTGTGGAATACGTAGAAGTGCGCCTGATGGACCTGGACCCCTTTGAGCCCGTGGGCATCCAGGCCCAAACCATGCGCTTTCTGGATGTGTTCTTATTGCATTGTCTGCAGTCCGAAAGCCCACCCGATTCCCCCGCGGAAATTGTCGCGCTGTCGCGCAACCAACAAGCCGTGGCCGAGCGCGGTCGCCAACCCGGCCTGATGCTGGCGCGGGGCGACGCCCAGGTTGGACTACAGGACTGGGGGGGCGCGCTGTTGCAAGAGATGCAGCCCTTTGCCCAGGCGCTGGATGCAGCCCACGGCGGACATGCCTACGCCGCTGCGGTGGATGCAGCGGTGCAGGGTCTCAACCAACCCGATACTTTGCCTTCGGCGCGGGTGCTGGCAGCGGTGCAAAACGAGTACCAAGGCTCGTTCGCTGCGTTTGTTAAAGCCCGGTCTGCGGAGTTGAAAAGCGTCACGCTGGCCGCTCCCTACACGCCTGAATTGCAAGCCCGGTTTGCGGCCCTGGCAGAGAACTCGATGCTGGAGCAAGCCAAGATAGAAGCGGCAGACACTATGCCGTTCGACCTGTATCTAAAGTCTTATCTGGATCCCAAGCGGCTGGTGGCAAAAAGCTTATGAAGCTCGGGCCGGGGCCTACGTCTTGGCAGATTGGGTGTTACCGGACTGGATGAGCCGCTGCACCAGCGGGTGCTGGACTTTTTTCTCAGTCCCAATAGCAAAAAATAGCTCTTCTACGCCCTCACAAGCCCCAATACAGGTGAGGCCATAGCGCTGTGTCAGTTCATCATGTGCCAGTGTGGCGGCTGGAAAAACGCCCATGCCACTGGCGCCAAAAGTCTTGAGTAGCGCGCTGTCTTCAAATTCGCCCACGATATGGGCGCGCACATTGCGCCGCTCCAGCCACTGGTCCAGCCGCGGTCGTACGGCCGTGTGGTCAGTGGGCAGCAAGACCGGCACGGTGGACAGGCACTGCGGAAAGTTGTCTTGGCAATCTGGTGCCCACTGCGCTGGCGCATACCAGGCCACGGGGCTGCTGCCCATCACGTGGCTGTAGAGTTTGAGGTTGGGATTGGGCGGGGCGGGGCGGTCTGCCAGCACCACATCCAGCCGGTGCAGGGCCAAGTCGCCCAGCAGGTCTTCAATCTCCCCCTCGTGGCAGACCAGGCGCAAATGGGGCTCTTGCATCACCGCCTGCAGCAGGCTGTGCACTACCAGCTTGGGGAGTCCGTCGGAGATTCCTACCGCCAACCGTACCGCAGGCCTGCTGACCGCATCGCGCACGCGCCCGGGCAGTTGCTCACCAAGCTGAAAAATTTGGTCGGCCTCCAGCATCGCGGCGCGCCCGGCGGGGGTGAGCTCCAACCCGCGCCCCGCGGGCTGAAGCAATACATAGCCTAGTTCACGCTCCAGCTCGCGCACTTGGGTGCTCACCGTTTGCACCGCCATGCCCAATTTGTCGGCTGCCCGCGCCATACCGCCTTCTTTGGCAACCACCCAAAAATAGTAAAGATGGCGATAGCTAAAGGGTGGAGTCATGGGTAAGAATTTTGCACCAATCAAAAACGCCCACGGTTTGCACAGTGGGCGTTCTTTGGGCGACACTTGTGGCGACGCCTGTAACGATTACTTGGCGACTACTTGTGGCAGCCGATTTTTGGCAAGTTTTTGACAAATTTTGGCTGTGCGATTCGCTAATACAACCAGTTAAGCGGCAGCTTTGACAGCAGTCTTGCGCACAGCCTGTTTCACTGGTTTGGCGACTGCCGTGGCTTTCTTCACCACAGCGCGCTTTACGGCGGTTGCTTTGGGTTTGACGGTGTTGCCAGCAATTTTCTTGGCCAGCGCGCCGGATTGAACTTCCAATTTGGCAGCCACCTTGACTACAGCTTTGGCTGCGGGCAAAGATGCCACCGCCAGCGCGCTCAACGCAGTTACGCCGGTGGAATTTTCAAAGCGGCCTGCATTGGCGGCGACTTGCACCACGCTCTTACCGGCCAGTTCAACGGCCTTGTCCACCACATGGTTGGCGCTGTCAGTCGTTGTGATTACACCCTTGGCGTAACGCGCTGTGATTTTTTTCTGGGCGGAGATCGCATTGCCGCGGAAGTCTGCGTTCAGACGGCTGCCTGCCTTTTTGACCGCAGCAGCCCAGCTTTGATCCACAAAACCTACGGCGCGTTTGTTACCGACGGCGTAGGCGGAGATGACGTTTTTGGCGGTGTTGCCGTACGAGGTGATGAGTTCGTTGGTAACGGTTGCGAGGTTTTGCTTAGCCATGGTGATGTCCTATTGAAGTGAAGAAAACGTTGTGATGGGCGGATTCTCTGGGCTTGGGCTAGTGTGCGCACCTTAAATCGCCTGCATTTCCTAGAGTTGCGTGTCTAGTTAATAAGGCCCCCACGCTGTGCCGCTACGCGGGTCGCTGCCCCCCGAGGGGGCTGAACTTGCTCGGGACGGCCCTTCGCGGCGTTTGTTGCCCCCACGCTGTGCCGCTACGCGGGTCGCTGCGCCAGCGCGTGCAACTTGCCCGACAATGGCTGCCTTAACAAAACAAGACGACGATAGGGGTTAGCAGCATGGCAATTCAATGGTTTCCGGGGCACATGCACCTTACCCGCAAGGCGATCGAAGAGCGCGTCAAAGAGATCGACGTGGTGATCGAAATGTTGGATGCCCGACTGCCAGGCTCTAGCGCTAACCCTATGTTGGCCGAGTTGACCCGGGGCAAGCCGGCACTCAAGGTACTGAACAAGCAGGACCTGGCCGACCCCGAGCGCACGGCGCTGTGGCTGGCGCATTTCAACGCCATGCCTGGCACCCGGGCGCTGGGTTTGGATGCCAGTGTGACAGCGCCTGCGAAGGCATTGGTGGACGCCTGTTTTGCCCTGGCGCCGACGCGTGGGGCCAGCATGACTAAGCCTATGCGCGTACTGATTTGCGGCATCCCCAACGTAGGTAAGTCCACGCTTATCAACACGCTCAAGGGCAAGCGCTCCGCCAAGACAGGCGATGAAGCGGGTGTCACCAAGATTGAACAGCGCATCGTGTTGCAAGATGCCTTTTACCTGTTTGATACGCCTGGCGTGCTGTGGCCGCGCATCATTGTGGCCAAGAGCGGCTACAACTTGGCGGCCAGCGGCGCCATTGGTAAGAATGCGTTTGACGATGAGGAAGTGGCGCTGGAACTGCTGGACTATCTACGCCAGCATTACCCCAGCGCATTGGCTGCACGCTTTAAGCTCGACGATGTGGCGAGCCAAACGGATGAGCAAATTCTGGAAGGTATTGGCCGCAAGCGCGGAGCACTGCTCAGCGGCGGAAAGATCAATTTGCAAAAGGCGGCAGAGATTGCAATTTACGATTTCCGTAGCGCAGTAATGGGACGGATGACGTTGGAAACGCCAGCGGAGTTTGCGCAATGGCTGGAACTGGGGCAAAAGCTGGATGCCGAGCGCCAAGTAAAAAAAGACGCCATCGAACTAGACCGTAAAGTCCGCTTCAAGAAGGTGCCGCGTCCTGCCAAGTTGAAGGACCGGCAGGACGCATCGCACGACGACATTTCAGACTGATTATTTAGTCTTGATCTTGCCGCGCGGAATCACTGCAGTCATCGGTGGCATGGGGCGGTCAGAGCCGCCACCTTTTGGCTCAGAATTGTCTTTTTTGGGCTTCTTGGCCATTTTTTCGCTGCGTTGGTCACCTTTTGCCATACATCCTCCACAAAGGGGTTAGGAGGTCTCGGGATGAGACCTGACAGGGTTGATGTTACGGCAGAAATTTGCCTCGCTACAAGAAGAAAATCCGACCAGCGGTGCGCTTAGAGTGCGTCGTCTTGACCGCCGCACAAGTCGTGCCCGCTGTGCTTTCGCTGCGGGCACTTGAAATGAGAGACTGAAGCGCAAACTAGGGAAAGTCGATACCGACGTTGCAGGAGTGCATGGCTGTGGCCTTCTTTATTTTTTGTCTGGCAGCCGTGCTACTGATCGCGGGGCTGTTGGCTTACCCCCGGTGGCGGGCCTACCAGCGCCGCAAGGTTTGGGCGCAGCCGTTCCCCGCGCGTTGGCGCCGTGTGGTGCAGCGCCGGGTGCCGTTAGTGCAGCGCTTGCCAGCAGACCTGCAGTTGCAGCTCAAAAAACACGTGCAGGTGTTTATGGCTGAGAAGACCTTTATTGGCTGTGGTGGTTTGCAGGTGACGGAGGACATGCGTGTGGTGGTGGCCGCCCAGGCCTGCTTGCTGCTATTGAACCGGCCTGCGGATTACTTCCGCAATGTGCGTCAAATTCTCATGTATCCGCATGCGTTCGTTGTCAATCGCAGCAGTGTCGACATGGCTGGCGTACAGCAGGACAACCGCCAGGCCTTGGCTGGCGAGTCCTGGACACAAGGCCAAGTGATTCTGTCATGGCAAGACACCCTCGAAGGTGCGGCCATTGCCGACGATGGCCGCAATGTGGTGATCCATGAATTCGCCCACCAATTGGACCAAGAAACTGGCACCGCCACTGGAGCGCCGTTACCCAGTCTGGGCAATCACGCGTACAACGCCAAGCGTTGGCAACGGGTGATGGCGCAGGCCTTCGCCCAACTGCAATACGAGGCGGACAACGGCACGCAGGGTCTGCTTAATCATTACGGTGCGCAGGACCCTGCCGAGTTCTTTGCAGTGGTGTCCGAGGCTTTCTTTGAGCAAGGGGCTTTGCTGGCTGCCCACTGTCCAGCGGTCTACGCTGAACTACGGACTTTTTACCTGGTCGACCCTTGCTCCTGGTGATCTAAGGCAGCGTTACGCCCAAAAAACTGGCCAATCCCGCAGTGTCCAGAGCGCCCACGCGCGTTATCACGGCACCGGTGCTCGCGTTCTTGGCAATCAACATGGGTACAGACTCGGCCTTCAGCGCGTTAAGGGCTTGCGTGTTGGCCTTGATAGCGGCCTCTATGTCGGGCGCCATACTGCTGGGCGCCGAGGTGCCCCCGGACCCCGCCAATATCGATGTTTCGTGGGCGTTCATCGCCTCGACGGGATTCGTAGCGGTTAGCAGTGCTGCGCCTTGTGGCGCGCTTTTGGCGTTGACGATTGCGACCGGCACCCAGACGAACTTGACCTTCTTAAGCAAGGGTAGCGATGCCTGCCACAAGTGGCCACAGTGTGGGCACTGCGGATCAAACAACACGTAGACCGGGTTAGCAGCCATCAACGGACCCACCGTGAATCCCTTGGTTTGTTGCGCCACTTGGTCGTAGGCGTCCAGCACGGGCGCGCCGGGTTTAGCAGTGGCCGCTGCGCTGGCGGCGGTGCTGTCGTCGGTGCGCGAACAGCCAGCCAATGCCAACGCGCCAGCAATGGCCGTGAGTGATAAAGCCGCTAGCAGGCCGCGGCGGGTTGGGGGAGTGCGGTAGAGGTGTTGCATGCATCAATATTAAGCCAAAACGGCTTGTGGCCCGGGTGTTTCATGACCAAGTAGCTATGAAATTCATAGCGAATCGGTTTGGATGTACAGTGGCGCCCATGAAAACGATCCTACCCCTTCGCTTGTTGGTGCAGCCCGACCGACAAGACCCCCAACCTCTGGTGATTTATCACGGCCGCAATTGCCCGGACGGTTTTGCAGCGGCCCTAGCGGCCAAGCTGTTTTATGGCGACCGTGCCGAGTACCTGGGTCTGGACCATGGCGACGTCAAAAGTTTGGCTGACTTGCCGCCCGTGGCGGGGCGGGCGGTTTACATTTTGGATTTTTCTTTTGCCGAGCGTATCTTGCGCGGTATCGAGACGCAGGCTGCCAAGCTGGTGATGCTGGACCACCACAAAAGCGCCGCTGAACAGCTTGCGGGGTTTACCTGCCGTTGTGGCGTGGTGCACTTTGATATGGCCAAATCTGGGGCGCGCTTGGCCTGGGAGTTCTTTCAGCCCGACGTGCCGCTACCGGATCTGGTGCGCTTCATTGAGGACCGTGACATCTGGACCTGGCAATACCCTGAAAGTGCGGCCTACCTGGCGGCGCTGGATATGGAGCCCTTTGACTTTGACCGTTGGGCCGAGCTGGCAGCCTTGTCGCCAGACGCGCAGACCGAATTTATGGCACGTGGTCAGGCCATGGATGCTAAGTTCACCAAGCTGGCCACTGACATAGCCGAGGGCGCACAGCCCATTGTCTTCAACGGACTACCAGGGCTGATGGTGAACGCGCCCAGCATGTTCCACAGCCTGGTGGGCGATATGTTGTCGCTCAAGAGCGGCACCTATGCGCTGATGTGGAGCGCGGCCGATACCGACAAGGGCGCGGTGGTGAAGGTGGGCTTGCGTTCGCAGCGAGGCTTTGACTGCATACCATTGGCCAGCAGCATGGGCGGCGGTGGGCATGCCCAGGCGTGCGGTTTCAAAATGCCAGCGGCGCGTTTGCTGGACTTGCTCGGTGGCAGCTTGCAAGCGGCTGCGGCTACTACAGGCACATAACTTGCACCCGAGGTGCCAAACCGATCGACTCCCACGGAGAACGCCATGGCAACCCAGCCCCCCGCTAGCCCGGCAGCGCGTACTTACCTGTACTACGACTTTGTCATGGCGGCGTTTGTCTGCGTGCTGCTGTGTTCCAACTTCATCGGCGCGGCCAAACAGTCGGTGGTTGAGCTACCGCTTCTGGGCGCCGTGCCCTTCAGCGCCGGGGTGCTGTTTTTCCCCATCAGCTACATTTTTGGCGACATACTGACCGAGGTGTACGGCTACGGCCGGGACCGGCGTGTGGTGTGGGCCGGCTTTGCCGCCATTGCTTTTGCGTCTTTCATGGCCTGGGTGGTGGTGAGCTTGCCACCGGGCCCTAGCGACTATATGAAAAGTTACCAACCAGCCTTGGAGTCGGTGTTTGGCAACGCTTGGCGCATTGCGGCGGGCAGCATGATTGCGTTTTGGTGCGGCAGCTTCGCCAACAGTTTCGTGCTGGCCAAGATGAAAGTTGCCTCCCAAGGCAAGTCGTTGTGGAAGCGCACCATCGGCTCCACCGTGGTGGGGGAGGCGATCGATTCTTCGCTGTTTTATTTCATCGCGTTCTACGGCATTTGGCAGACCGAGGACTTGGTCAAAACCATCCTGGCGCAGTACCTTCTTAAAACCAGTTGGGAAGTGCTGATGACCCCAGTCACCTACAAAGTAGTCGCCTTCCTCAAGCGCAAGGAGAACGAAGACTACTACGACCGGCGTACAGATTTCAATCCGTTCAAGGTGGCGGCCTAGCCATACCGGTTTTGGTATTTGGGTGCCCCACTACCGTGGGCACAGTACGGCCCAGACCATCAGGAGAGCCAGCGAACGTTCTGCATGACTTCTTTGAAAAAAGCGCGCAGCGTCTCGGGGCTCATTTTGTACGGATCGAAGTCTGAGGTGCTGGAGTACTTGAGAAAAAGCTGCCGGTTTTCGTGGGTGGCGGCAACCAGCCCCATGGACCAGCTACCAAACTGGCGCATCACAATTTCGGAAAAGTCCAGGATTGCAGGGTCTTTGTGACGCGAGTCTTTGAGAATGCGGTGGTAAAGCGTGTTGACCGCCTGGCGATCGCCTTCTAGTTGCTGCAGAAAAATCCCGTTGGACAGACACAGCGCGCCAGTGACGCCCACGGCTTGGTTGTTGCGCGCCGAGCTTTGCAGGATGTCCTTGACATCGCCGGGCCCCAACATGGTGGCCGTTCTGCTGGCGTAGGTGAGTTGTACTAGCATGGTTGGTTCGCCTTCAAACAAATCATATCGAGGCGCCATCCTATCGGGAATTGCATTTCCCCATGGTTTACACAGTAAAAAGTAGCGCAGGCCCGGGTGTTTGTTGACTTTGTTGCTATAAAAATAGGAGCGTTTTTAGTAGCCTTGCCGTAGCACGACGTCAGAGCAAGGGTGGGCTATGCAAGGCAGCACGCAGCCCTCGGCTTGCTCCTCGGCACTCAGGCCCGGCCATTCGACGCTGTAGCGCACCGTGCCACTGATGAGCTGGCCGACACAGGTGCGGCATACGCCATTGCGGCAGGAACTTGGCCAGTTGCTACCGCCCATTTCCAGGGAGAGCAACAGGGGGTCCGCCGAGGACGCATCGACTTGCAGGGCGTCTGGTTCGGTGCGGGCCGTAAAAGTCAGAGAGATATCAGCCATAGTGACCGCATTATCCGTGTCCATGGCGGGTTACGGTCAGGCCGCCGTCGGCGTCCACACCAATAGCAAATTGTTCGCTGGCATTGCAATTCGGTGGGCAAGGCCTAGCCCTGCCTTGGCTGCCTCTTGCGCCACTGCTTCGCGCCTGCGTAAGCCCCAATCCGAGTTTTGCATGCGCAGACTGGCATCAAAGCTTTGATTACCCTCAGCGGTACAAACATCGTCCTCAAAATAGGGCCCATAGGTGAATAGCGAGCCGCCGGGTGTCAGCCATTGGGCTGCACCATGCATGAGCGCAGCGGTTGTAACCCAGGGGGATATGTGGATCATGTTGGCGCAGTAGATGGCGTCAAATGGGCGGGCTGCTGTATCCAACCAGGGTGTGGCCAGCACATCCAAAGCGCGTGGTGGCTGCACATTGCGCAGACCAGCCGTGTGGGCCTTGATATCCGCAAAGCCTTCTGAGGTGGCGTCAGTTGGCTGCCATTGCCACTGTGGCAGGTGGGTTGCAAACCAAGCGACATGCTGCCCAGTGCCCGACGCTATCTCCAAGGCCCGACCCGATGCCGGTAAGAGGCTTTGTATGGCCTGCAAAATGGCGTGCTTGTTGCGCTCAGCGGCGGGGCTGAAGCGAGCGCAAGGTATTGCGCTGGTTATCCCACCAGTTGTCGTGCCGTCTGTCGTAAGGTTCATCGCCCAAGTGTAGGGGGGCACGGTGCGCCAAGTACCATGCGCGCTACATTCGCCCCTTCTGTTTAAGGCCGCTTGCCGGTTTCGCCATGCCACCTTTTCTTATCTCTCTGAACCCTCAAAATATTGGTGCCCTGTGGATCGATTCCGCACAGCACCCGCAGGGCCGCGCGCACCTCAGTGCCGCCAGTGGTCTGGTGCGCACCGGCAAGATGCTGGCGGTGGTGGCTGACGACGAGTTACACCTGGGCTTGTTTGATGACAGCGTAGCGGCGGGTACCCAGCCGGCGCCGGGCCGACTGCTAACGATCCTGGAGGGTGATTTGCCCAGGGGCGCAACCCAGCGCAAACAAGCCAAGCCTGATTTTGAAACCCTGGCCCTGTTGCCGCCCTTGCCGGGGTGTGTCGGGGGTGCCTTGTTGGCGTTGGGGTCGGGCTCCAAGCCCAACCGCGAGACGGGGGTGGTGCTGGCACTGGCGGGCCCGGGCCAGCCCACGGGTCGCAGGGCTGTGGTGCCGTTGTCGGCCCTGTATGCACCGCTGCGCAAGCGCTTTGCGGATTTGAATATTGAAGGGGCCTGGGTCGCCGGTGGTGAACTGCATTTGCTGCACCGTGGCAACAAGGGCGATGCCCGTAGTGCTTGCATTCGTTACGACTGGAATGCGGCTGCGCCCTGGTTAGCTGGTGTGCAGCCGCAGCCGCCCGCCATCAAAAGTGTGCAGGTGATCGATCTGGGCGTGGTGGACGGCGTGCCCTTGGGCTTGACCGATGGTGTTCCTTTGCCGGGTGGCGAGTGGCTCTTCAGCGCAGTAGCCGAAGACACGCACAACAGCGTGGCCGATGGCGTGTGCGTGGCGTCCACTTTGGGTGTGGTAACTGCGGATGGGCTGGTGCGCCGCTTGGCGCGCCTGCACGGCGCGCCCAAGGTAGAAGGCATCGCCGTGCAGACCGACGGTGATGACTGGCTCGTAACGATGGTGACCGACCCCGATGATGCGAATGTAGCGTCGCAGCTACTGGCTGTGCGTCTGCCGCGCGCTTGAAAGTTGCGCCGGGGGTGACAAAGCAATCACCGTATCGCCATTACCCGCTTGGCAGCCTTGCGCAATAGCGTTCCAGCCCCGGTGTACCACCACGTAAGTGCTGGTGTAGCAAATCTCCACGCGTGTGGCATCCGGTAGGCGTTGGCGGACAAAGCGCTCAATGCCTTCGGGAAGGCTCACTCTGAATTGCGCGGCATCCAGGTCATGCACTGGGTGGTCGTCGCTGTGCAGCCAGCGCAGTTGCCGGGCCAACCACATCAGCGGTTGCCACCCAATCTTCAGCACCGTGGCTTGGTAGTCTTGTTCCAGTAGCCACCGCTGTGCGGCACCACGGGGGTTGTCGGTGGGAATGGGGTCGCCCCAGGCCGTGGCCAGCAATTCGGCAAGCCATTGGTTGCAGTTTTGGTAACGCGTGCTAAACGCATACGCATTAGCACTGTAGGTGCCACCTAGCAGCGTCAGCGCGGTGTCGTCGTTCAAGGCGGCGCGCTCCAAGGGCGCAGCCGCCTCGGGTGGTAACAGCACGATGGACAGATAACCCTCCGCCGGATCGTTCACGCCCAACACAAAGCCCGACATACCTTGGTCAAAAATACGTGGCCGGCTTTCATCGCACGAGAAGTAGAGCTGGCGTACCGACCAAGCGGTGTTATTACTGGCCTTGAGGCTTACCCCGGCATGGGAGTAGCGTTGGCCCAGGCGCTGCAGAGCCAGGCCCGAGCGGGCCACAAGGGCGAGGTTCTGGCCACTATGGTCCAGTTCGGCTTTAACGATGGCAGCCACTTGCAGCAGACGGTCTTGGACCGCAGCGTTCGGCTGCGCCGCGCCGTTGCAGTAGTCGGATGACGCCGCAAACGCGCCGGGTGCCAGGCAGGCCCAGCTCAGCGCCCAAGCCAGGGTGCCACGCAAACGACGCACAGTGGGTGGGCGGCGCAGTGGGTTAAACGCCTAAGGGGCGGCTGTCTACTTCGCGGTACACCGCGTCATCGAGCACCAAGAAAAAAGGCGACGCTGTGTCACTGGCCGCAAAGGCCACACCGTAGGTGCGGGCCAGCGCATGCAAGGTCTGACCGGCTACCAGTTGTGCGCGCTCGGCGGTTTCACGGGGCATTAGCAGGCTGAACTCTGCCGTCTGCCCAGGCCCCTGGCCCAACATGCGCAGGCGCAGCATGTCAGGTTTGTCGGCCAAGGCCACCATGTCCACCAGGGTGTAGGCGCCTTGTGCCACTTGCTTTTTGCCAGTGGAGCTGTTGCTGGAGGTCTCTAATGACGTGGAGACGCTACCCACGGATGCCGACGACGCGCTAGACGCCGACGAGGTCAAATCGGCCGCAGCAGGAAGGGCGAACAGGCCCAGTGCCAACGCGAGCGCGGTGAAGCGTGTGACGGTAGACATGGTGCAGGCAGTAGGTGTGGCGTTCATACGGGGTCTCAGAGTGTATTTTGAATGCAAATCATAAGCCAAATCGCCCGGGGCCCACGTAAATTATGCCTATTTAGCTATCAAAAGTGTAGCAAATAGTAGGCGCCGGGAGCGCTGACGAGAATCCTGAGCCCCTGCGCAAGACTGGCGCTGGAGCGCCGTAGGTGCGCAACGCCAACCCCTACCACAGAGTTTCTGGTGCGCAGTGCAAACAGCCGCCGCTGCTTAATAAATAGGCGCCCCTTGCAAACCCAAGTGCGGCGCGGGTTTCAAGGCTTGCAAACAGACTTATCCACACCTAAGCCCACAGGCACACGGGGTAAGTATTTTCGCTATTTATTTTTGTACGTGTGGGGAGCCGGCTGCGAAACTGTGGCAGCACGGGCGCGTGCTGACCCGTCCACCTCGCGGCGCCAAGACGACACTGCCATCAGTGCATCAAAAACTCGTAAGTCACCGCTTCACTTTCCACCATATCCAGCACATCGTTGAGTTCATCGTCGTTCTCGGTGCTACTCCAGGTGTCCTCGGGGTCGGTGGCAAACAGGGGTTCGATTGCGATATCCATGAAACGGTCGACACCGGCTACGGTGGGCAATTTGATGACGTGGGTGCCTTCAGAGGTTTCTGCGAGTTCCCAGTCGTCAGGTACAGACAGTTGCAGTTGGATCGTGACATTGAGCTTTTTCATGGGGGGTCCTTTAAGAAACAGGCGGCGAGGTTAACCGATGGCTGACCATGACGACATCGGGTGCTGCAAAGACGGTGTTGTGTCGGTCTGTCAGGGGCCCGCCACCGGGCACTACCTGGCCGTTTTCTTCATAGCCAATCGCTTTGAATTTCCACACAGCGCCCACCCGCTTTAGGTTGCCCACATGCGCGCCATCCGCGGCGTGCACGCTGTGCACATCGGCATTCACGGCGTGTAGTGTCAATGGGCCCATGGATCAGCTAACGCCGAGGTTAGTCTTGCCGCAGACATTCAATCGGCAACATTTTGGAGGCCCTGCGTGCCGGGTAATAACCAAAAAACAGGCCGATGGCCGTGGAGAAGAGCACGGCCGTCAGCACATGGCTGGCCCCCAGAGCCATCTCAAACTTGCCGGTGCTGTTCACACCCCAGGCACCCAGCGCGGCCAGCGCCACGCCAATCAGTCCACCCACGATGCACATCACCACCGCTTCGCTTAGAAACTGCACCAACACATGCTTGGGCTTGGCACCAATGGCCATGCGGATGCCAATCTCGCGCACCCGCTCGCTCACGCTGACCAGCATGATGTTCATGATGCCAATGCCGCCTACGATCAAGGAGATGGCACCAACTACGCCCAGGCCGATTGACAGACCTGCGCCAATGGCCTCACCGGTTTGCGCAATGCTGGCCAGGTTGGTCACTTGGAAGTCGTCGAGCTTGTCGCCGGTAATACGGTGCCGGTCCCGCAGTAGCTCTGTCATATCGCGCTCGGCATCTTGCATCGACGCTTCGTCCTTGGCCTGCGCCATGATGTAGTGCACCGTACGCGGCCTGGGCATTTTTACGGGTATGGCGCTAATGGGCACCACCATCAGGTCGCCCAGGTCGGTGCCATCGAGTGTGCGGCCACTGCCAGCCATCACGCCGATGATGGTGAAGGGCCGACCGTCGACCCGCAGCACTTGGCCCAGCGGATCGCGCTGGTAATAGTGCTTGCTGGCAATGCTGGAGCCGACCACGATAACGCGGTTGGCCGATCGCACATCGTTATCCGCAAGGGCCACGCCGCGGTCAATCTTCCAGTTGCGCAGCGCAAACATCTCGGGTGTGACGCCCACCACGGTGGAGCTGCTGTTGTCATCGCCGTACAAAATCTGAAAGAAGCCCTGAATGCCAGGCGCCGCGCCACGCAGGCTGGGCAGCTCGGCCAGGGCATAGGCGTCGTCCAGTGTCAGCGTGGGCGCCTCGTTGCTGCGCCGGCGGGCGCCGCCCTCGGTGGGTGTGCCAGGCTGCACGATGAGCTGGTTACTGCCCAACACGGCCAGCTCCTTGTTGATGAAAGCGCGCACTGCGTCGCCCACACTGAGCATCAGCACCACCGAGGCAATGCCGATGATGATGCCCAGCATGGTGAGCCCGGTGCGCAGGCGGTTGGCGGCCAGGGAGCGGAAAGCCTCCAGCAGGATTTGCCCAAAATTCATGCGGCGACTCCTTTGGCTTCGTGGGCATCTTGCGCGGGGGTCCCGTCAAACACAATCTTGCCGTCTTTGAGGCGCACCAGGCGCTTGGCGTGCCGCGCCACATCCATCTCGTGCGTCACCACCACAATCGTCAAACCCTGTTCGCGGTTCAGTCGCTCGATCACGGCCAGCACTTCTTCGGTGGTGGTGGAATCCAGGTTGCCGGTGGGCTCATCGGCCAGCAGCAGGGGCGGGCGGTTGACCAGAGCGCGGGCTATGGCCACGCGCTGCTGCTGCCCCCCCGAGAGCTGATTCGGCATACGGTGGCCCAGCTCGGCCAGGCCCACCTGGGCCAATAAATCTTGTGCGCGTAGTTTGGCCTTAGCACGGCTCACCCCCGCATACAGCAATGGCAGGGCCACGTTTTCCAGCACATTCATGCGCTTGAGCAGGTTAAAGCTCTGGAACACAAAGCCAATCGTTGTGTTGCGCACCTCGGCATGCTGCGCGGCATTGAGTGCCGTCACGTCTTGGCCGTTCAACAGGTAGTGGCCGCCATCGGCGCGGTCCAGCAGACCCAACAGGTTCATCAGCGTGCTCTTGCCCGAGCCGCTGGGCCCCATCAGTGCCACGTAGTCACCTTGACCGACTTGCAGGTCAATGCCAAACAGCACCGGGGTTTGCACATCAGCGGTGCGGTAGCTCTTGGTGATGCCGCTCAGCGCAATAAGGCTCATGGTGCGGGCATCATTTCTTCGTCGGCGGTTCAGCACTGCGGGTGATCACTTCGTCGCCGGGTTTGAGGTCTCCCGAGATGAGTTCCGTGAAGCGTGTGTTGGCGATACCGATGGTCACATCGTGCTGCTGGGGTTCTTGGTTGTTGCCCACCGTGTAGATGCGGTAAACCTTGCGACCGCCTTTGGTCGCAGTGATGACGCCGTCATCATCCGCACGCGATTTTCCTGGGTTGGCATCGGGTGCAGAGGCTTCGGCATCGGGTGCCTTTGCAGCCTTGGTCTGCTTGGATTTAACGCTGTCTTCATCTGGGCGAAAGCGCAGCGCAGCGGTAGGCAGGCGCGTTACCCCTTGCTTGGCGGCCACCACAATACGTGTCTGCGCCGTCATGCCGGGCTTGAGCAATTCGTCCGGGTTATCGACGTCGACGATGATGGTGTAAGTGACTACGCCAGCCGTGTTGGCGCTGTTGAGGCGGAACTGCTGCACCTTGCCCTCAAACTCGCGCTCGGGGTAGGCGTCCACGGTAAAGCGCACCGCTTGCGCGGGTTTAATCAGGCCTACATCGGCTTCGCTCACGCTGGTTTGAATCACCATTTGGCGCAGGTCTTTGGCCAACAAATACAGTTCGGGTGTTTGGAAGCTGGCGGCCACCGTTTGGCCCACATCGGTGTTGCGGCGTATCACTACGCCGTCAATGGGGGCGCGGATGACGCTGTTACCGAGGTCGGTCTGCGCCGACTGCACCTGCGCGCGAGCCACTTCCACGTTGGCGGTGCCAGCGTCCACTTCGCGTTTGCCTTGGTCCAGGGTCAGGGCTGAAATAAAACCCGCTGTCACCAGTTTTTGGTTGCGCTCATAGGTGGCGCGTGCCAGCACTAATGAGGCCTCCGCTGCGCCCAGTTGCGCGCGCGCCTTGCGCAGACGGGCCTCCAGGTTGGCTGGGTCTAGGCGCAACAGCACCTGGCCCTTGGTCACGTGGTCGTTGAAATCGGCCTTGCGCTCCAGCACCGTGCCGCTCACCTGCGTACCCACAGTCACGGTGATGACCGGCTGCAGTGTGCCAGTGGCCAGTACCACCTGGGTGATAGCACCTTGGTCGATAGTCGCCGTGCGGAATTTGGGCGTCTCCGGCCGGTCGGCCCGCTGGCGGTAGAGGTAGCTTCCACCGCCCACGACGGCCACCACCACTAACGCAAAAACACTGCGTTTGATCCAAGGCTTCATGTCACGGGGTCTCTCTTTGCGTTGGCGTTAAATCGCGAGGTGCCAAGGCTTGTTTGGCATGCAGCTTGGCCGCAATGTATTCACCGTGGGTGACGTGCAGCAGGCCCGCTACTTTGCTGATGACGTGGTTTTCATGGGCGTCCAAATGACCATCGGCATAGGCAACTTGCCACATGAGTTCCACCACCATAATCTTTTGCGCTTGGGTGTAGTGGTCGTTCATGGCACTGGTAAAGCCAAAATAATCATTGGCGCCCTGCGCAGTGTGCTCTGCCTGGGTCAAAAGTCGGGCTAGTTCGTCGTCGGTGAGGGTGAACTGCGTCCGCAGTGCCGCAACGGCGGCGGCTCGCTCCTGGGGGTTAAAACGGGCGTCCGAGCGCATCACCTCGACCATCAGCACAGCAGTGGCCAGTTGCAGGCTACGCGAATCGTCCACAGCAGCACCAGCGTCCGTGGGCATGAAGAAGTCGGTCAATAAAAGCTTGAGGGGATGGAACATGCTGAATTTTTAAAATGGCTGTGCCTGCAGGTGGCGGCGGATCGGGTTTCTACAAGCGGGTCTAAGCCACTACCGCCCAAACAAGTGCCACGCCCACAGCCCAAAGATCCACGGCGTCCTCGGCATCGCGCGTCAGTATCCTTCCGGTTTGCGCGGATTCGGTGCGCCTGGCGCGCTCGCGGTCGCGCTCCATCGCAATCAGCGCGTCGGCTAGGTCGTGGGCCTGTGCAGTGGAGGGGGCAGACTTTCCGTATCCGTTGGCCGTTGCTGCAGTCGCCTTCGCATAGCCCTGCAGCGCACGCTCCACGGCTTTGGGGTCGAGCAACGAGAAGGCCGATCGGCAATGCGGACAAGCGTGGTCTTTGCGCAAGTCAACCGGCGCACCACAGCCGGTGCAATGGATGATGGCGGTCCGTTGCGCCATGTCGTCGATCTCAGGCCGGGTGAGCTGGCGAACAAACCCCTTCTCGATCATGAAGGAAGAAAACGCGCTGAAGCGGCCATGTCCGTTGCCGCAGCGGTAGGTGATGTAGCGGCCGCTGCGTACCACGTCAAAGCCGTGTGTAAGTGCACTGCTGCAGCGCGGGCAGCCTAGCTTGGCTGCCAGGGGCTGGCGCGGCGTGTCACGGTGTTCGTGCAGCACCCTGAACAGTTCGGCCACGGCCGCAGGCGCAAGTTTCAGGTTCTCGGTGGGATCAAACCACATCCCCTGGCAGGCAAAGCACAAATCCAACTCGACCACCCCACCATGCACACCATTCACGCCTGGCAGTGTGTGCATCTCCATGGCGGCGCGGCAAGAGGGGCAGTGGGCGGTGCGAGAAGCGTGCATGGTCAGTGGTTTGGCGTTTGAGGCGCTCGCAGTTTAACGAAAGTGGCTTGGTGCGCGCGCGGCACTTATTCGAGGTACTGCGCGTTCCATTGCACGTACAGGGCATAGGCGGCAGCTTTCATGGCGTATTTGTCTGCGTAGTTTTTGGGATCCAGCGGGTCGTACACGTAGTAGTTAACCCGGTTGTTCGCAGTGCGCATCATGTGCACAATTTTTTGCGGCAGCGTGTAGGGCGGTTGCCACTCAAAATCGTCTTGCGCCTCGTAATGCAAAAACACGGGCAAGATTGGCACGCCGGTGCGCATAGACACATCAAACGCCCCGGATTTGAACCCGCTAAATAAGCGCCGTCCTGTGCAGCCCCCTTCTGGGTACAGGGCAATGTTTTGCCCGCGGTTGACCGCGTCCACCATAGTTTGAATGACTGCCTGGCGTGATGCTGGGTCGTCGCGGTCTACAAACAACGTACCCGCAGCCTTGCTGATGCGCCCCACGATGAACCAGTCTTGCACCTGCTTTTTGGCGAGCGAAACCACGTCAAATAGCGCGGGTATGCCAATGTCCTCAAACGCCGCGGGGTGGTTGGCGATGAGGATGAAGCGCTGGGGCAAGCGCCGGGCATTTTTTTGGTGGAGCCGCAAATCGACATCCAGAGCGCGCACGAAGGCCCGGCTCCAAGCGCGAAAAATACGCGCCACCGGATGCGGTCCCCATGCGGTGGTCCATGGCAGCCAGGTGAGCAGGTATATCAGCAGGGTGTAAATACAAAAATCAACCCAACCAACGACCTTGCGTAAATAGCGCAGCAACAGCAACATGTGCAGGCTCCTTGTTTGCAACAATCACACCCGCCCGATCGTACGGATAAATGCAGTGGTCCACGGGCCCAAGGCTCGAATTAAGTAGCGCGGCGCGGGTGTCGGGGCGCACGCGAGCCCAAGGAATCCATAATCGCCACGCTATGTCAAATATATTTGACATTAAGTAAAAATAACAATACATTAAGTCAATATTTTTTGACCAAAAGGTGGCCCCATGTCTTTCCGTGAAAAGAGCGATTGGCTTAGCTTCATATCCTTGTGCCTGCTGGGCATTTACTTTGTGGAGGTTGGTCGCGGCATTCTCGGTAGTGCGCCGCCCAGCGGGCCCTATTACTATTTCACGCTGTTCTGGGTGCTGGTGGTTGCATTGATCGTGATTCAAATCGTCACGCACACCGTGCTGGCGCTGCGTGCACCGCAAGACGCTAAAACCCCGGTAGACGAGCGTGAGCGGCTGATCCATTTGCGCGCCACGCAGCCCGCCTACTTTGTGCTGCTGTCCGGTGCGTTTTTAACCATCGGCACGATGCACATGGGCTTCAATACCTGGCAGTTTGCACACTGCATCTTGTTGCTGATCTGGATATCAGAATTGCTGCGCTACGGTATGCGTTTGTTGTACTACCGCCGCGCGGTGTGACATGGCGGACGCCCACACCCCCATTACCAATGCCATTCGCCGCCTGCGCTTTGCGCACGGGGAGATGACCCAGCAGGCGCTGGCCGAGCGTATCGGCGTCACACGCCAAACGGTGAATGCCATCGAGCAAGGCAAGTACTCACCGTCGCTCGAAGTTGCGTTTCGCATTGCGGCAGTGTTTGGGCAGCCACTGGAGGCGGTGTTTCAGTACCAGCCCGGCGCTTGAGCTCGCGCTGCGGGTTGCGGGTCACGCTGCCACCGCAGCGTCAAGCGAAAGACTGCTCCAGCTCGTCAATCAAGCGGCCCACATAGGCCACAGCATCATGAATTGGCTGGGGCGAATGCATATCAATGCCGGCAGTCTGCATCAGCTCCAGCGGTTTGAGCGTGCCACCCGCTTTCAGCACCCCAATCCAGCGCTGCACGGCGGGCGGCCCCTCGGTTGCAATGCGCTGCGCCATGGCGGTCGACGCTACCAAGCCCACCGAGTAGGTGTAGGGGTACAGGCCCATGTAGTAGTGGGGCTGGCGCATCCAGGTCATGCGGGCACCGTCGTCTACCTCCACCGTGTCACCCCAAAATTTCGCCAAGATATCGCCCTTGCGTTGGTTTAGCAGCCCAGCGGTAATCGGCTGGCCTTGTTCGGCCAGGCCATACACCTGGTGCTGCAGCTCGGCCTCTAGCAGGTGGGTGACAAAGTTGTGGTGGTAGGTGCCCAGCACCTGCATGATGACGGAGCGGCGCATGCGCGTGTCGGTGCTTTGACGCAAGATGTGTTGCGCCAGCAGCATTTCGTTCATGATGGACGGGGCCTCAATAAACGGCATGCCTGGGCGGGTGTTGACGAAACCCCCCCGTGCCAGACTAGTTGTCGCCCCATCATGATTGCGGAAGACCCGCACAGGAGCGCCATCTATGAGAAGAAATTTACACACCCTTGAATTCCGAGAACAGGCGCTTATT
>JBKJOV010000024.1:0-39161 GCA_046595515.1 Rhodoferax sp.
CGCGCCCACGGCAGCATGGCGTCGGGCGATTCCATGCTTTCATCGGGCGTGGTGAAGTAGTTCATGCCCATGGTTTTGTCATCTTTGGATTCCATCTCAAAGTGCTTGCCGCCAGCCGCTTCAAACTGCTTTTTAGTCGCCTCGTCTACCTTGAGATACAGCTTCTGGTTACTGCCGCCCAGTTTGCCCAGATCCGCAATCACAGCAATAGTCACCCCATCCACGCTGATCCCCCAGCCACCAAACATCCGCTTAGCCACAGGGCTGCCCACGCCGCTGAGTAGTTCGCAGCAGTAGTCAGCAAAGTCTTTGGAGATAGCCATGGTTAGCTCATGTCCGCTTTAAAGCAGTCACTTCAATCTCAATCTTCATGCGCGGGTCAGCCAAGCCCGCTGAAATCATCATCGCCGCGGGTCGCAGCTCGCCAAAGTACTTACGCAGTACCGGCCAACAGGTTTCAAAATCAGCGCTGATGGGCAAAACATAGGTCACACGTACGACGTCTTTGAGGCTAGATCCTGCTTGCTCAAGTGCCGCAGCGATGTTCTTAAAGCACTGCTCGGCTTGCACCACCACGTCGTCAGAAATCGTCATCGTCGCGTAGTCAAACCCCGTCGTGCCCGAAACAAACACCCAGTCACCTACAACGACAGCGCGAGAATAGCCGATTTGGGCTTCAAAGGTTGAGCCTGAGCTGATGAGGGTTCGGGTCATGGGAACTCCAAAGTAAAGTGATTGTTGCTATTTGCTATCAATAAAGTAGCAATTAAGGCAATAAATACGCCGGCTATCGCCAATAAATACGATATTTAGACGCTAAAAACGTCTTCTAATGCCGTTTTAGTGATCAACAGCACAGAATCCACCCCTGCACTAGTCTCCAACCAAACAATTTCTAAATCTGGGAAGGCTGACTCAAAAAAGGCGCGTTCGTTGCCGATTTCTAGGATCATGACTGCGTGCTCGCTCATGTGGGCAGGGGCAGATTGCAGGAGGCCGCGGATGAAGTTCATCCCGTCTGTGCCGCCGGCCAAAGCCAATGCGGGTTCGGCTAGGTACTCCAAGGGCAGGGCGGCCATGCTGGCGCTGTTGACGTAGGGGGGGTTGCACAGGATGAGGTCGAAGACTTCTCCTTTCAAGCCATTCAAGCTGTCGGATTCAACCAAGCTGATGCGGCTTTGCAAAGCGTGTTTATCCACGTTGATTTTGGCTACTTCTAGGGCATCGGTGGAAATATCTGCGCCAACAACACTTGTTTCGGGGTAAGTCATCGCCGCCAGCACGGCCAAGCTGCCGTTACCTGTGCATAAATCCAGAATTTTATGGGTGTGCGGACCCAGCCAGTCGTCAAAGCTGCCGTCAGCCAACAACTCGGCGATGAAGCTGCGCGGCACGATGGCGCGTTCGTCGATGTAGAAGGGGATGCCTTGCAGCCAAGCCTCTTGGGTGAGGTAGGCGGCGGGTTTGCGGGAATCGATTCTTGCTATAAATAACGCAGCTATTGAGTCAATTAATACGCTAGCTAGAGGTGTATTTGCTACTGAATTTTGATCAATGTTTGGATCTTCTAACGATGAGTCTAGAGGCAAACCTGCTTTCCACAATACCAGCCAAGCAGCTTCGTCGAATGCGTTGGCTGTGCCGTGGCCGAAGGCTACTTTGGCGTCGGTGAGCTGTTTTGCGCCGTTTTGAATTGCTTCTAAAACGGTTGTCATAGTTTGTTATGCAGCGCAGCTTCCAAGTTTTCCATCGTCTTGCGGTAGATGTTTTTCAGCGGTTCAATGTCTGCCACGACGATGTGCTCGTCAATTTTGTGAATGGTCGCGTTCGGCGGGCCGCATTCGATGACTTGTTCACAGATTTTGGCGATGAAACGGCCATCACTTGTGCCGCCCGTCGTGGAAAGCTGGGTTTCTAGACCGGTTTCAGAACGAATCGCGGCTTGAACAGCTTGAACGAGTTCGCCGGGGCGAGTTAGGAAGGGCAAGCCACCGACTGTCCACTGCAGATCAAAGTCTTTTTCAGCTTGCATACCGGTTGATGCCAATACATCAACCAAGCGTTTTTGCAGCGATTCTGGGGTCGATTCGGTCGAAAAGCGGAAGTTGAAATCAACCACGGCATGGCCAGGAATGACGTTGCTCACCCCCGCGCCGCTGTGGATATTGCTGATTTGCCAGCTGGTGGGCTGAAAAAAGTCATTGCCTTTGTCCCATTCAACGTTAACCAAAGCAGCCATAGCTGGGGCGAATTTGTGGATCGGGTTCGCAGCCAAATGGGGGTAGGCAATGTGGCCTTGCACGCCTTTAACAGTGAGTTTGCCGCTCATGGTGCCACGGCGGCCATTTTTGATCATGTCGCCAGTTTTTTCGACCGAGGTGGGTTCACCAACGATGCAGTAATCCAGCTTTTCACCGCGATCGGTGAGCCATTTGCACATGATGGCGGTGCCGTCTACTGAGGGACCTTCTTCGTCACTGGTAAGTAAAAAAGCCAATGATAACGTGGGGTTAGGATAGGCTTTTAGGAATTCTTCCACGGCGACAACGAAGGCGGCGATGGAGGTTTTCATGTCGCTGGCGCCACGACCATACAACTTGCCGTCGCGATGGCTTGGGACGAAAGGGTTGCTTGACCATTTCTCCAACGGACCGGTGGGAACGACATCAGTGTGACCGGCGAAAACCAATAACTTTGAATTTGCTATATTATTAATAGCATTTAAGCCAATAAATACGCCGGCTGAAGCCCGTTTTGCCCATAAATTAACGACTCTGAAGTCTGCTGGGCCACTTTCCACCGTTTCGCACACAAAACCCAGCGGTGTGAGGCGCTCGGCGATGATTTTTTGGCAATCGCCATCCAGTGGGGTGATGGAGGGGCGGGAGATCAGCTGTTCAGCCAATATCAGAGTACGGTGCATAGATGGGTTCTAACCTGACAAATAAATCAATGAATTCAATAAATTCAATAAAATCAATGTGTTACAGAAACTCCGCTGATACTAATATCACTGAACGACGGCTCTTCGTAACCTGGCTCCACCGGCATAGGCGACAACATATCTTTGCCTTTGGGTGTGTTGTCCAAGCGCCAAATCAAGTTGGTGGGTGAATCTGCGTAAGACAAACCTTCTTCGCGGGTGATGATGTCTTCGCGAATCATACGCGCCAAATCGTCTTCAAAGGTTTGTGAGCCTTGTGCCATAGATTTTTCCATCGCGTCTTTAACGCCAGAAAAATCGCCTTTTTCGATCATTTCGGCGACGTATTGGGTGTTCAGCATCAGCTCCACGGCGGGTCGGCGTTCGTTTTGGATGGTTTTGACCAAGCGCTGTGAAATCACGGCTTTGAGCGTGGTGGACAGGTCGCTCAGCAAGGTGGGGCGCACTTCGACGGGGTAGAAGCTCAAAATGCGGTTCAGCGCGTGGTAGCTGTTGTTGGCGTGTAGGGTCGCGAAGCACAAATGACCGGTTTGTGCGTAGGCGATGGCGGCGGTCATGGTTTCGCGGTCGCGAATCTCGCCAATGAAAAACACATCCGGCGCTTGGCGCAGGCCGTTGCGTAGGGCGGTTTGCAGGGTCAGCGTATCAGTGCCGACTTCACGTTGGTTGACGACTGAGCGTTTCGAGGTGAAGAGGTATTCCACCGGGTCTTCGACCGTCAAAATATGGCCAGCGATGCGCTCGTTGCGGTAGTCCAGCATAGAAGCCAATGTCGTGCTTTTGCCGGAGCCGGTGGAGCCCACCATCAGTACCAAGCCCAATTTGGCCATCACCAAATGGGTGAGCTGGCTTGGTAAATGCAAGGTGTCAAACGGCGGAATCTCCAGAGGAATGTAGCGAATCACCACCGCATAGCTGCCGCGTTGGCGCATGGCGCTGATACGGAAATTGCCCAGCTCTTGCAATTGAATCGACATGTTCAATTCGCCAGTTTCTTTGAGCTCTTCAATGTCTGCGCTGCTGACGATTTCTGACAACAAGTTCAAAGGCGTGGTTGCGCCCAGCACTTGGTTGTTGAAAGACACGCTGGTGCCGTTGATTTTGATCAGCGCTACCGCATGAGCCGACAAATAAACGTCTGAGGCATGTTTATCAACCATCAGTTCCAAAATTCGTTTCATTGCGCTCATGGGTGGCCTTTTTAAAAGTTAAAACTTCTCAAGCAACAGTAGGTTAATCACGCAGCAAGTCGTTGATGCTGGTTTTAGAGCGTGTTTGCGCATCGACTTTTTTCACAATAATGGCGGCGTACATGCTGTATTTGCCGCCAGCTTTGGGCAAGTTTCCGCTGACAACGACTGACCCGCTAGGCACGCGGCCGTAAGTGATGGTGTCCAACTCGCGGTCATAAATTGGAGTGCTTTGGCCGATATAAACGCCCATGCCGAGTACAGAGTTTTCCTCCACAATCACGCCTTCTACCACTTCTGAGCGCGCACCGATGAAACAGTTGTCTTCAATGATGGTGGGGTTGGCCTGCATAGGCTCCAGCACACCGCCAATCCCCACGCCGCCAGACAGGTGAACGTTCTTACCGATCTGGGCACACGAACCGACAGCCGCCCACGTATCCACCATCGTGCCCTCATCAACATAGGCGCCAATATTGACGAAGCTGGGCATGAGTATCGTGCCCTTGGCCAAAAAGCTGCCTCGGCGCGCAACAGCGGGCGGAACGACACGCACGCCGGTGGCTTTGAGCGCTTCAGCCGTCATATTGGAGAACTTGGTAGGTACTTTGTCATAAAAGCCCAAGTTGCCTGCGGCTATGACCTCGTTATCGTTCAGGCGAAAGCTCAGCAACACGGCCTTTTTTATCCATTGGTGAACGGTCCATTGACCGATGCTCTCGCGGGTAGCGACGCGCAGTTCGCCTTTGTCTAGGCCGTCAATCACGTGGTTGACGGCGTCTCGCACTTCGGCGCTGGCGGATTGAATCGAAATATTGGCGCGGTCGTCCCACGCTGTGTCGATGATGGCTTGGAGTTGTTGGGTCATGGTGAGCTTTCTGTTCAATTGGTTAGGGGCAGCGCTAAGGGTCTGCCCCACGGGGAGTTTTATCTTCGGGCCTGCGCAAATTGGACGATTCTTTGGGCAGCCTCGACGCATTCAACGGTTTCGGCCACAAGAGCCATCCGAATACGCTGCGCGCCCGGGTTAAAACCTTGGGCTTCACGGGCCAAATAACTCCCTGGCAAAACAGTCACATTGTAAAGAGCGTAGAGGTCGCGGGCGAAATCGGTGTCGCTGCTGGATACTCCCGCCCACAAATAGAAGCCGGCGTCGGGCAGCGCAACGTCAAGTACCGTGGATAGCATGGGAGTGACTTGGGCAAACTTGGCCCGGTACTGGGCGCGGTTGTCTACTACGTGGTCCTCATCATCCCAAGCGGAAACGCTGGCGCTCTGCACCACGGGGCTCATGGCGCTGCCATGGTACGTGCGGTACAGCAAAAAGCTCTGGATCAACTTGGCATCACCAGCGCAAAAGCCACTGCGCATGCCCGGCACGTTACTGCGCTTAGACAAGCTGGTGAACGACACCAGATTTTTGAAATCGTCTCGGCCCAGTTGCGCGGCGGCTTCCAGCCCACCCAGAGGGGGCTGGTCCCTAAAATAAATTTCGCTATAGCACTCGTCTGACGCAATGACAAACCCGTAGCGGTCACTCAGGTCAAACAACTTCTTCCATTCTTCCAACGGCATGACAGCGCCAGTGGGGTTACCAGGAGAGCAGACAAACAACAGTTGGGTTTGCGCCCAAACCGCCGCCGGTACGCTATCCCAGTCTTGCGCGAAGTTGCGGCTTGCCACAGACGGCACGTAGTAGGGGCGTGCCCCACCGAGTAGGGCTGCGCCTTCGTAAATTTGGTAGAACGGATTGGGGCATACCACGACGGGTGTGGTGTCTGGTGATTCGGCTTTGCCCAGCACGGTCTGGGCAAATGCAAACAAGGCCTCACGCGAACCATTGACCGGCAGTATTTGAGTTTGCGCGTCTAGCGTTAAGCGGTACCGCCGGGACAGCCAGCGTGCTATCGACTGGCGCAATGCAGGCTCGCCCAATGTGGCCGGGTAGGCCGATAGCCCTCCCTGCGCAGACAGGATGGCGTCGCAATAGGCTTGCTTAATCAAGGCTGGCGTCGCGTGGCGCGGCTCGCCAATGCCCAGACTGATAGGACGGTAGGCTGGATTCGGGACGATACCGGAGAAAAGATGGCGTAAACGCTCAAACGGATACGATTGCAGGCTGGGCAAATACGGGTTCATAACCACCGATTATCCCCGAGGGTTGCTCTGCAGCACGCCCAGTTGCAACGATGACACCAGTCCCAACACCGCTACAGGAGGCTTTCATGGCCAACAATGCCGATCCGTATTCCACGGTTTGCTACTTGAATATCCACAGCGCCTTGAAAAAAATTGGTGACCCCTGCGCGCTGCGGGACCTTCTGGTGATGTTGGCAGATATGTTGGCACAGGACGTGCCAGCCATTGCACGCGCCCTTGGTGCAGGCGAGTTGGCCGAAGCTGGAAGCCGTTTGCACGCGCTCAAGGGTTGTATGCCCATTTTTTGCAATGCCGAGATTTGTCACCAAGTCGTAGCCGCTGAACTCGCGGCCAAACAGGGACTGTCCGCCCAGACCGCGCAAGCATTTTCCAGCCTGCGCCCAGCAATGGAGCGGCTGCAGTCCGAGATTGACGACTACTTGGCACAGCTGCCGCTAGAATGATTTTGATGATTGATTGGAGTTGACACTATGGACATCAAGCGCGCGAGGGTGATTGTCGTGGAAGATGAGAGCCTGATGAGTACGTTCATCCTGAACAGCCTGCGCCGTATTGGTATTCATGATCTCTACGCATTCACCGACGGCGCGAGCGCGCTCAAGGACATCGTCAAGTTAAAGCCAGATTTGATCATTACTGACATTCACATGAAACCCGTGGGCGGAATTGAGTTCGTTCGCGCTATGCGCGGGCTTTCCAACAGTTTGGTCAGTAACACCAAGGTGATTTTTATGAGCGCGGATTCCAGCGCAGCGACGGTTGGCGAAGCCATGCCCCTGGGCGTCGTGGGATACCTGGTTAAGCCACCTTCCATTCAAGCGCTCACGGCGAAGATTGAACTAGCGTTACGCGGCTAGACATTGCACCCTGCGCGAACGGCAGTCGGCCAGCGCAGCAAGGTATCATTCGAAGCCCATTTGCACCAGCTGCAAACAAAAAAATCCTTTCGTATCAACGACTTAGTGTTAGCGGTCTTTTCAATTGCGCCTCAATTCCATCAAGCTGTCGGGCTTTAAGTCCTTTGCGGAGCCCACTAACTTCCTTCTGCCTGGGCAACTGGTCGGGGTGGTGGGGCCGAATGGCTGCGGCAAATCCAACATCATGGATGCTGTGCGCTGGGTGCTCGGTGAAAGCAAGGCCAGTGAACTGCGTGGTGAATCCATGCAAGACGTTATTTTCAACGGCACCAACACGCGAAAACCCGCCAGCCGAGCCAGCGTCGAACTGGTGTTTGACAACGCTGACCACCGTGCCGGAGGCCAGTGGGGCCAGTTTGGCGAGATCGCCGTCAAGCGCGTGTTGACCCGTGACGGCGGCTCAAGTTATTTCATCAACAACCAACCTGTGCGCCGCCGCGATGTGCAGGACGTGTTCCTGGGCACGGGCTTGGGGCCGCGCGCCTACGCCATCATCGGCCAAGGCACCATCAGCCGCATCATCGAATCCAAGCCCGAAGAACTGCGCCTGTTTTTGGAAGAAGCCGCGGGGGTGTCCAAGTACAAAGAGCGCCGCCGCGAGACGGAGAATCGCCTGTCGGACACGCGCGAAAACCTGACGCGGGTCGAAGATATCTTGCGTGAGCTGAATGCCAACTTAGACAAGCTCGAGAAGCAGGCCGAAGTCGCGCAAAAATACAACGCGCTGCAGGCCGAAGTGACTCTGAAACAGCACCAACAATGGTTTCTGAAGCGGGCCGAGGCACAGGCTGATCAGGCCAAGGTGCAATCGGAAGGTTTGAGCGCGGTGAATGCACTCGAATCCCGTATGGCCGATCTGCGCCACATCGAGGCCGGACTGGAAGCCGTGCGCCAAGCCCACTATGCGGCAGGCGATCAAGTTAACCAGGCCCAAGGCCTGTTGTACGAAGCCAGTACGGATGTCGGTCGCCTGGAAGCTGAGATTCGATTTGTTGTCGAAGGGCGCATGCGGGTAGAGCAGCGCCTGGTCACATTGAAAGAACAAATCACCCAGTGGGCCGCCCGCAAAGAAGACGCTACCGCTGAAATGGAGCGTCTGGCGGAACTGGCCGCAGTGGGCGAAGAGCAAAGCGAATTGCTTGCCGCGCAGGTGGAAGAACAGGCCCTGCAATTGCCAGACTTAGAAGACGCTTTGACCCAAGCCCAAAGCGCGGCCAATGACCAACGCACCAGCGTCATGCAGGTGCAGCAGCAGATTCACGTGCTGGCCGCTGAGCAGCGAAGTATTGAAGAACAATGCCGTCAATTGGGCGCCAGGCGCGAGCGCTTGGCTGCTGACGGAAAAGCCTTGTCAGCCCCCGACGAGGAGCGTCTGACCGAACTGCAAGAACAATTGGAAGCCGCCCATCAGGGGAACCAGGTCGCCGATGCCCGCCTGCACGAGTTGCAAGATTCTGTGCCCCAGCTAGATGAGGCGCGCCGCAATCAGCAGCAAGCCGTCAACACAGAGTCAGCCAAGCAAGCCGACCTGTCGGCCCGCCTGGAGGCGCTCAAGGCCTTGCAAGAAAAGGTGAAAACCGATGGTAAGTTGCAGCCCTGGCTGGCCAAACACGGTCTGGACCACCTGCAGGGCCTTTGGAGCCGTATTCACATTGAGCAAGGTTGGGAAAACGCGCTAGAAGGTGCCTTGCGTGAGCGCCTCGGAGCCCTAGAGGTGTCCCGCCTGGACATGGTGCGGGCTTTTGCCAACGACGCCCCGCCGGCCAAGCTAGCTTTCTACAGCCCGCCGCAGGCCTCGGTGCCAGAAACAACTGGCAGTTTGCCGCGCCTGGCTGATTTGTTGCGGGTGAATGACGCGGGCCAAAAAGCTGTGTTGACGGAATGGCTGCAAGGCTGCTTCACAGCGCCCAGTTTTGAGGAAGCCCTGGCCCTACGCGGACAATTGCAAGCCGGTCAAAGTATTTACATCAAGTCCGGCCACGTGGTGAATGCCCACAGCGTCAGCTTTTATGCCCAAGATTCGGAGCAAGCGGGCTTGCTGGCCCGGGCCCAAGAAATTGAAAACCTGGAAAAGCAAGTACGCGCCCAGGTGCTGATTGCCGACGAGTCGCGCGTGGCTATGGCACGCGCCGAGAGTGCCTATGCCGAAAGCGCCCAGCGCCTAGTGGGTGCCCGTCGCGAAGCGGCTGAAGCGCAAAGCAAAGCCCATGCGCTGCAGGTTGAGACCTTGCGCCTATCCCAGTTGCTGGAGCAAACCCGCGCCCGCAGTGCGCAGATTGAGTCCGACTTGGCCGAGGTGGACGCCCAACTGGACGATCTGCAAGAGCGTCGCGTGACGGCTGAAGGCCAGTTTGAATCGTTGGACATGCAACTTGCCGATAGTCAAGAACGGCACGCCCAGCTGGATGAACGCGTGATTGAAGTCCAGCGCAAGCTGGTGCAATGCCGTGAGCAACAGCGCACGCTGGAGCGCCAGGCCCAAGAAGCCACCTTTAGCCAGCGCAGCCTGCAGGCGCGCAATGCCGAGCTGTCCCGCGCCATAGAAACCGCTACACAGCAGGCAGTATCTATCCACGACGAAGAGCAACGTGCCCAAACTGAACTGGCGCGCCTGACCGACGCAGCCGCCCAAGCCGGTTTGCAAAACGCTTTAGCCCTGAAGCTGGAGCGAGAAAAGGCCCTGGGCGCAAGGCGCAGCGAATATGACGACCTGACCGCGCAATTGCGCGCCAGTGATGAGCGCCGCTTGCAACTGGAGCGCGAGCTGGAACCGCTGCGCCAGCGCATCACCGAGTTTCAGCTCAAAGAGCAGGCCGCGCGTCTGGGCTTTGAGCAGTATGAGCAGCAACTGGCCGATGCGCAGGCAGATTTGGTGGCACTAGAGCAGAGCGTCAAGGACGGCAATGTGCGCTTGTTTGGCATGCAAGGCGACATTGATCGCCTGAACCGCGAGATCGTTGCATTGGGTGCGGTGAACCTGGCGGCGCTGGACGAGCTCAGTGCATCGCGCGAACGCAAGCAGTTTCTGGATGCACAAAACGAAGATCTGACGCTGGCCATGAACACGCTGGAGGACGCCATCCGCAAGATTGATGGCGAGACGCGCGAGCTACTTTCGGGTACTTTTGAGAAGGTTAATGCGCACTTTGGCCGCATGTTTCCTGAGCTTTTTGGCGGCGGCAATGCGCGTTTGGTCATCACCGGCGATGAAATTTTGGACTCTGGCGTGCAAGTGATTGCCCAGCCTCCGGGCAAGAAAAATCAGACCATCCATTTGCTCTCGGGTGGCGAAAAAGCCCTCACGGCGATTGCGTTGGTGTTTGCTATCTTCCAGCTCAACCCTGCGCCGTTTTGCTTGCTGGATGAGGTGGATGCGCCATTGGACGATGCGAACACCGAGCGTTACGCCAAGTTGGTATCCAGCATGAGTAAAAGCACGCAATTTCTCTTTATCAGCCACAACAAAATTGCCATGGAGATGGCCAAGCAACTCATTGGCGTGACCATGCAGGAGCAGGGCGTGTCACGTATCGTGGCGGTGGACATGGAATCGGCAGTCAGCTTTGCCGAGCTGGCCTAACACGAGCAATATGCCATGAGCGATTTACAAATAGGTTTAGCGGTCGCAGGTGGCATTGTGTTGGCCGCCTTTGTAGCTCACGGCGCTTGGACCACACGTAAAAACACGCCGAAGCAAGCCGTGCAAGAGACGCTAGAGCCAGGGCTATTCCACGGCGGTGACACGGTGCCTATTGCTGACGCGGATACGCAGATGCCGGCCTTCCACCTGCCCGTGGCCCCACGGCGCCCGATGTTGGACGCGTTGATTGACGTGATCGCGCCCATCACGCTGGACACGACAGTGCACGCCGTGTCTGGCGAAGCGGCGTGGGCGGCCATGCCCGTTACCCGCCGTGCGGGCACCAAGCCCTTTGCGGTGGAGGGGTTCAACCTCAACACCGCTGTGTGGGAGGTCCCGGCGCCGGGGCAACGCTACAGCGGGTTTCAAGCGGGCGTGCAGTTGGCGAATCGCTCGGGCGCACTCAATGAAATCGAATATTCCGAGTTTGTTGTCAAGACACAGGCCTTTGCCGACGCCATCAATGCAGCACCCGAGTTTCCGGAGATGCTCGAAGAGGTGGCCCGCGCCCGAGAGTTGGACCAGTTTGCCAGCGCGCACGACGCCCAATTGGGATTCACCATCCGTGCACGCAACGCATCCTGGAGTCCCGGCTACATCCACCAAAACGCGGCGCGCCTGGGCTTTGTGGCCGGTGTGATTCCAGGCCGCTTGGTTCTGTCTGCCAGCGAAGAAGGACTGCCTCCGGTGCTGGTGCTGAGTTTTGACTCGCAGGCTGCTTTGGCCGAAGACCCGGCCCAAAGTGCCATCCGTACGATTACCTTGCATCTGGATGTGGCGCAGGTAGACCGGGCGGAGCAGCCCTTTGAGCGTATGCGGGAATGTGCCTTGGCCATGGCCCAAACCATGGACGGCCTGATCACCGACGATAACGGCCATGCACTGGCGCTGGCCAGCATGGACCAGATTGCAACCGACCTGCATGGCCTGTACGACATCCTGGAACAGCGCGACTTGGCGGCGGGCTCTGCGCTGGCACGGCGTTTGTTTTCCTGAGGGTGGTGCAAAGCATGTCCCTGCCGCCAGAAGAAGCGCCAGACAAGGCCCGCCTCGCTGAACTGCACGCCTTGCTGCACCGCTATGCGCACCAGTACTATGTGCAAGATGCCCCGCAGGTGCCCGATGCCGTGTACGACCAACTGTTTCAAGAGTTGCAGGCCCTGGAGTCCCGCTACCCCGCCTGGCGGTCGCCCGATTCACCGACCCAGCGCGTGGGTGGTAAGCCGCTGGATATTTTCAAGCCAGTTCGCCACCGCGTGCCCATGCTCAGCATCCGCACCGAGACTGACACGGAGTCCAGCGGAGCGCAGGCCTTTGATGCGCGCGTGCGCAAAGAGTTGGAGCTAACCGACGCAGACGCGGCCGTGGAGTACGTCGCCGAGCTGAAGTTTGACGGCCTGGCAATGAGCCTGCGCTATGAAAGCGGCGTGCTGGTACAGGCTGCGACCCGGGGCGATGGCGAAAACGGTGAGGATGTGACACAAAACATCCGCACCATGGGCCAGATTCCCCTCAAGCTGCCGGCTGGCGTGCCCGAGGTGCTGGAAGTGCGCGGTGAGGTGTATATGCGCCGCGATGATTTTGAGGCGCTGAATGAAAAGCAGCGCGACAAAGGCGATAAAACCTTTGTGAACCCGCGCAACGCGGCTGCCGGTGCAGTGCGCCAGCTAGACCCTGGCATTGCCGCCCAACGCCCCTTGCGCTTTTTTGCCTACGGTGTTGGCGAAATTGCGCCGCAGTCCGCCGGTGGGATGTTCGCAACCCACTTCGCACTGCTTCAGACCCTAAAATCTTGGGGTTTTCCGGTCGCGGCCCACGTAAACATTGCGAGAGGCGCTATTGAATTGATAGCGTACCACCAACACATCGGCGCGCAGCGTGATCAGTTGCCATTCGATATTGACGGTGTGGTTTACAAGGTCAACAGCCTTGCGCTGCAACAGCGGCTGGGGTTTGTGTCCCGCGAGCCGCGTTGGGCGGTGGCACACAAATACCCGGCCCAAGAGCAAGTGACCACAGTGCTGGGCATTGATGTGCAGGTCGGACGCACCGGCAAGCTGACCCCAGTGGCGCGGTTGAACCCGGTGTTTGTGGGTGGGACCACGGTGTCTAACGCCACGCTGCACAACCTGTTTGAGCTGCGCCGCAAGAACGTGCGTGTGGGCGACCCGGTCATTGTGCGCCGCGCTGGCGACGTGATTCCAGAGGTTGTCGGTAGGGTGGCTCCTGTGGATGTCGCGTCGTCTGCGGTGCCGGCCCTTGCTACTGCCTGCATCAGCCGTGACCCTTACGTCCCCAACTTCCGCATGCCGCGCACATGCCCGGTATGCGGCAGCACCGTGGTGCGGGAGAGGGCGGAGATGAACCACCGTTGCAGCGGTGGCTTGTTTTGCGCAGCGCAGCGCAAGCAGGCTATCTTGCACTTTGCGCAGCGCCGTGCGGTTGAGGTCGAAGGGCTGGGCGACAAGCTGGTGGAGCAACTGGTAGATGCCAACATCATCCTCACCCTGCCAGACCTGTACCGCCTGGGCTTGGTGGCCCTGGCCAGTCTGGACCGCATGGCTGAAAAATCTGCCCAAAACATCGTCGATGCTTTGGAGAAGTCCAAGCAAACGACGCTGGCGCGGTTTTTGTTCGGCCTCGGTATTCGCCATGTGGGCGAGGCGACGTCCAAGGAGCTGGCACGCCACTTTGGCACGCTCGATGCCATCATGGACGCACCCGAGGACGCGCTGCTCGGTGTTAACGACATTGGACCCATCGTGGCCAAAGCGATACGAACCTTTTTTGACCAGCCGCACAACCGTGAGGTGATTGCGCAATTGCGCGCCTGCGGTGTGCACTGGCCCGAAGAATCGCCTGCCACGGCTGGGCCCAAGCCGCTGGCCGGAAAGACCCTGGTCCTTACTGGCACCTTGCCCACCCTGGGTCGGGATGCTGCCAAAGACCTGATTGAAGGGGCGGGCGGAAAGGTCTCAGGCTCAGTTAGCAAAAAGACGCACTACGTAGTGGCCGGGTCCGAAGCCGGCAGCAAGCTTGACAAGGCGAATGCGCTGGGTGTTCCCGTGCTGGACGAAGCGGCTTTGCTGGCTTTAATTGCATTGGAAAGTCATGGTGGTTAAGCACGCCGTAATAGAGGGCTGTTATTTGCCCGCCACGCCCCCACAGCCCAGCGCTTGCACGGTAGGATAGGAAGACATTCCGTTGGATACCACGACCATGCCATGGACCAGTCACCTCAGACGCATTGCGCAAGGCATTCCCTTTCGCTTGTCTTTGGTATTTTTACTGGTGTTCATGGGGGTTGGCAGCGCCAGTGTTTGGCACCTGCAGGCCAATCTCGGCCCCACTTTTTTGCGCATGGAGCATGACAACGCCCTGCGTTCGGCCGAACGCGTCGTGGGCGGCCTGGATGCACAGCTCTCCAACCTGAATACCCTAACCCGCGACTGGGCCTACTGGGACGACATGTACCGCTACGCGCAGAAGCCCACGGTGCCCTTTGAGGTCAGCAACATGGGGCCAGAGGCGCTAAAAAACGTCAATCTCATGGGCGTTTTGATCCTATCCCCCACAGGGAAAACCATTGGCTTCAAGGGTATGAACTTGTCCAACGGCAAGGTACTCACCCCCCATGTTTTGGTGCCGTACCAATCGCAATTATTGGCACCTCTCAGCGCCGCTCAGGGTGTACAAACCTGTGGCTATGCCCGACCGGAGGACGTGTTTATTTTGCTGTGTTCCAACCGCATCTCCCGCAGCGATGGGTCTGGCCCGGCGGTGGGCGTTGTGGTCATGGTGCGTGAGCTCAGTGCGGCCACGCTCAAAGAGGTTGAGAGCCAAAGTAAGGAGTCCTTTCACTTGGCGGCGCTGGGCGCTGACACCTACGCCGAGTCGTGGCCCTTTCCTGGCTTTATCCATCTATCGCCCGGGCAATTGGGCGTTCGCTACAGCGCGTCCAGCCTGACTTTGGATTACCCCCTGCGTGACTTGGCGGGCGTGCCCATCACGCTGGTGCGCCTGCCTTTGCCCCGCAACTTGGTGGAAGAGGGCCAGGCGGTGACCCAGAGCACGGCGCGCACCATGGTCGCGATTGCCTTAGTCACCGGCTTTTTTCTGCTGCTCGGTGTGCATTTTTGGCTGGTGTTGCCCATTGCACGCCTAAAGCGGGATATCCGCGTGATCCACAACACCCAGCGCTGGGACGGTACCGTGCGCAAAAACCGCAGTGACGAGTTGGGCGAGTTGGCTGGGGAAGTCAATGGGCTGTTGTGTGTGATCCATTCACAGGTCCAGGCGCTGGAGTATTTGTCGATGACGGATTCCCTGACCGGTTTGGCCAACCGGCGCCACTTTGACCAGCGCTTGCATGACGAAATACAGCGTGTCAAGCGCACGGCCCAGCCACTTTCTGTGGTGGTGTTGGACATTGACTTTTTCAAACAGTACAACGACCACTACGGCCACCCTGCGGGAGACCTCGCGTTGCAGACCATGGCGCAGGTATTGCTCGGTTGCACCCGCCAAGTGGACTTGACCGCGCGATTGGGTGGCGAAGAGTTTGCAGTGCTGTTGCCAAACACCAGTGAGCAAGCCGCTTTGGACATCGCTGAAAAAATACTCAAGGCCTTGTGCGCGCAAAACGTGCCGCACGCCCGGTCCCGGGTCAGTACGGTACTGACAACCAGTGCTGGCGTGGCCAGCCTGCATCCGGGCCCAGAGGCCGCTTTGATGTTGGTCGCACATGCCGACCAGGCCCTGTATGCTGCCAAGGCCGCAGGGCGCAACCGTGCTCTTCGTTTTTCAGGACTTCCATGACCGTTCGTGACATTCTCAAAATGGGGGACACCCGCTTGCTGCGGGTCGCCCAGCCCGTACCCGCTTCCGATTTTGATTCGGATGCGTTGCATCTTTTAATCACCGACCTGCTGGACACCATGCGCGCTGCGAATGGTGCTGGCCTGGCGGCACCCCAGATTGGGGTGGACCTGCAACTGGTGATTTTTGGCTCGGGTGATCTAAACCCACGCTATCCGCAGCGCCCGATAATTCCGCCCACGGTGCTGATCAACCCCGTGATCACCCCTATTGGGGAGGCAGAGGAAGAGGATTGGGAGGGTTGCCTGTCCGTACCCGGCCTGCGCGGCGTGGTACCACGCTGGGCGCACATCCGTTACACAGGGTTCGACCAATATGGGGACCCGATTGACCGCACGGTAGAGGGCTTCCACGCCCGCGTCGTGCAGCATGAGTGCGACCACCTGTGGGGCAAGCTCTACCCCATGCGCGTGCGCGACTTCAGCCGCTTTGGTTTCACTGAAGTGCTGTTTCCTGGCATCGCTGCAGCCGAGGACGACTGATTGAGATAAAGTAGTAGTTGCTATTAAAAATATAGCAACAACTCTAATGGAAACGCCGGACAGCGGCTTATTTGATACTCAAAACTGCGCCTCAAAGCACCCGAGGCATGTTTCAGGCCCGCGTCGGGCCCGCGCCGCCCAGCAGGTCTGGGTGTACGGGGGCTTCCCGCGCCACAGGAACGCGCAAATCATCCAGGTAGTCGCGGGCAATCGAGATGCTGGACGCATGGCCCACCAGAGCTGCCTTGGTGTGCAGCCACTGCGCTGCGCTTTGCTGGCCCAGCGCATACAAGGCGTGAATCAGCTTGGCGTCGGTGGCAGATTTGCTCGACGCCGGGTACCCGTTCAAGTCCTCACCGCCGTCGATACGGTGCATCAGCACGTCCTTGTAGCGTTCGGCATCCAATTTGCCCTCGGCCAGAAGCCGTTTCACGAAATCGATGGCACGCATTTCGGCAATAAGCGCAGCGTTAAAGGTCATCTCATTGAGTCGGTCCAGGATGTCACCGGAAGTGGTGGGCAGGCTGGCGCGCTTGAGCGGGTTGATTTGCACCAACACAATGTCGCGGCTCTCGCACTGGTAAATCAGGGGGTGGATGGCAGGATTGCCGGAGTAGCCGCCGTCCCAATAGTGCTCACCTTCGATTTCCACAGCCTGAAAAACGGTGGGCAGGCAGGCCGAGGCCATAACGGCCTCGGCTGTCAGGCGTTTGCCCGAAAAGACTTCGGCTTTTCCGGTGGACACTGCCGTCGCCACCACAAACACTTTGAGGGACTTGAACGCCGCCAGGCGTTCGAAGTCGATCTGCTGTTGCAGCAGGTTTTTCAGCGGGTTGATATCCAGCGGGTTGCTTTGGTAGGGTGACAATGCGGTGGACCACAGGCTGGTCATGGCATCCGACACCATTTGGCCGGCCGAGGGCTGACCGGAAAGCGCCCTGAAGCCACCGAACAAAAGGTCCAAGGGCAACCGCTGCGCTTGAGAAATGGAGGCGCTAAGAGCACCTAGGTCTATCACGCTGTCCCAAAAGTTTTTGAGCGATTGCCGAGCCGATTCGCGCATCTGCGCGGGTGTCTGGCCCGCTGCTTTAGCGAACCCGTGCGCCAGCGCGACAGCATTCATGGCCCCGGCACTGGTGCCACTGATCCCTTCCAGGGAAAAACGGCCATCTTCGAGCAACTTGTCCAAGACGCCCCAGGTGAATGCGCCGTGCGATCCGCCACCCTGCAGGGCCAAATTGATATTCATGCCTTTAGAACATTCAACAGTTCGGTCTCAATCTCTATTTGCGCCCGGTTGTGCTGCAACTGCGGACCGTGGATGAGAAAGCTGTCTTCGACACGCTCACCCAGGGTGGCCACCTTGGCAAGCTGCACCACGATCTGGTGCTGGGCCAGTACCCGTGCCACTGAGTACAGCAAGCCCAAGCGGTCACTGGCAGAGATATTAAGCAGCCAAAGCTGAGCCTTCTCGTCTGGGCTCAAGGTTACGCGCGGAGCCACTGGAAAGCTCTTGACGCGGCGTGAAACCCGCCCCTTACTGGGCGCGGGAAGCGGCCCGCCGCGGGCAATGGCCCCGCTCAACGCGGTCTCCAACAGGCTGATCACTTCACGGTAGCCGTCTTCCATGTCGTCGCTGGTGACCACTTGAAAAGTGTCCAGCGCATAGCCAATCTTGGTGGTGTGGATACGGGCATCCAAAATACTGAAGGCACCCTGGTCGAAGTAGCCGCAAATGCGGGCAAACAGGTCGGGCTGGTCTTGGGTGTAGACGACGACCTGAAGACCTTCGCCTACGGGTGAGCGCCGGGCGCAAACGATGGGCTGTGTGGTGTGTACGTGCCGGTTGAGCTGTTTGGTGTGCCACGCAATGTCTTGGGAGTCGTGGCGCATGAAATAACCCACGTCCAGGGTGTCCCACAGCGCTTTGTGCGCCTCAAAGGGCAGGGAATACAGTGCCACTTGCACCAAAGCCTCACGTTTGCGGGCCTCTACTTCGGCATCAGGGTCTGGTGCGCGGCCGCCCAGCACGCGGGAGGCGTATTTGTACAGGTCCTCCAAAAGCTTGCCTTTCCAGGCATTCCACACCTTAGGGCTGGTGCCGCGAATGTCAGCCACGGTCAGTAAATACAACGCCGTCAGCTTGCGTTCGCTGCCCACCCGTTTGGCAAAGTCGCCAATCACCTTGGGGTCGCTGAGGTCCGATTTTTGCGCGATACGGCTCATCGTCAGGTGCTCGCGCACCAGAAATTCAATGAGCTGGGTGTCTTCTTTGGCAATGGCATGCGCTTTGCAAAAGCGGCGGACTTCGGCGGTACCCAACTCCGAGTGATCTCCCCCCCGGCCTTTGGCGATGTCATGGAAAAGGGCGGCAATGTAGAGTACCCAAGGCTTGTCCCAGCCGGAGGCCAATTGCGAGCAAAACGGATACGCGTGGGCGTGCTCTGCCATGAAGAAGCGCCGTACGTTGCGCAGCACCATCAGGATGTGCTGGTCCACGGTGTACACATGGAACAAATCGTGTTGCATTTGCCCCACGATACGGCGGAATACCCACAAGTAACGCCCCAGCACCGAGGTCTGGTTCATCAGACGCATAGCGTGGGTAATGCCTTCGGGGGACATCAAAATTTTGCGGAAGGTATCCCTGTTGACCGGGTCCTTGCGGAAGTTGGCGTCCATCAGGTCGCGGGCGTTGTACAGGGCGCGCAAGGTGCGGGCCGACAAACCCTTGGGACCAATGGTGGTCTGGTACAGCAAGAAGGTTTCCAAAATGGCATGCGGCTCGCGGCGGTACAGGTCATCGTCCACCACATCGATGGTGCCTGCCTTGTCGTTAAAGCGCGCATTGATCGGGCGCGGCGCATAGGTAGAGGGGTTGAGCCGCTCCTCGATGTTCATCATCAAGATTTGGTTGAGCTGCGTAACCGCCTTGGCGGCCCAGTAGTAGCGCTTCATCAGCAGCTCGCTGGCGCGCACCAGCGTCTTCTTGCCGCTACTGTGTTCTATCTCGGTGTTGGCATAGCCAAATGACTCGGCCACCGTGGTCTGCAGGTCAAAAATCAGCCGGTCTTCGCGCCGGTTGGCCACCAGATGCAAACGCGCGCGAATCAGCAGCAACAACGACTCATTGCGTTTGATTTGCTTCACCTCGAAAGGCGTGGCTAGACCGCTAGCCGCCAGGGCGCTCCAGTCATTGCCCAGGTGGGCGGCTTTGGCGACCCACAAGAGTACCTGCAAGTCACGTAAGCCACCGGGCGACTCCTTGCAATTGGGCTCCAGCGCGTAGGGGGTGTTCTCAAACTTGTGGTGGCGTTGGCGCAACTCCAGGGTCTTGGCGATGAAGAACGCCTTAGGGTCCATCGCTGCGAAAAACGCTTGTTGAAACGTCGCGGACAGCGTCGCGTCACCCGCCAGTAAGCGACTCTCTAGCAGAGCGGTTTGTACCGTCACATCTTTGGCTGCCTCCGCAAGGCAACTGTCCAGCGTGCGCACGCTGGAGCCAATCTCCAGCCCGACATCCCAGCAACTGCCAATGAAGGCCTCCAGCCGAAGTTTGAGCGCTTCATCGGTATCCGGGCTGCTGTCATTGGGCAGCAGCACCAACACATCCACGTCGGAGTGGGGAAACAACTCGCCACGGCCATACCCTCCCACGGCCAGTAGCGCGTAGGGCTGGCCAAGGCCAGCATGGGCCCACAGCTTGTGCAGCAAGGCATCTGCCAGGCCCGAAAGCTGGCGCAGCGCGGTGCGGGCTACCCGGGTCGAGGTACTGGCCTGGCGCAGCGATGCAAACAGGGCAGCCTTCTGGCTGCGGTACTGTGCCCGCAGTTCTGCTACGGGGAGTACTACAGGGAGTACGGCTGTGGCTTGCATGGGAGAAAAACGTCAGGCCAGCGGTTTTACAAAGGCGGGGGTGGGCGGGCTACCCGCTGACAAGGTCAGGACTTCGTAGCCCGTGGGTGTCACCAGCACCGTGTGCTCCCACTGGGCGGAGAGGGAGTGGTCCTTGGTCACAATGGTCCAGCCGTCTTTCTCGGGTCCATCTTTAATGTCCTTTTTGCCCGCGTTGATCATTGGCTCGATGGTGAAGGTCATGCCCTCCACCAGCTTATCCAAGGTACCCGGGCGGCCGTAATGCAATACCTGCGGTTCTTCGTGAAAAATCTGGCCGATACCGTGGCCACAAAACTCGCGCACCACACTGAAACCCTGGCCCTCTGCAAACTGCTGAATGGCAAAGCCAATGTCGCCCAAGTGAATGCCAGGCTTAACCATTTTGATGCCGTGCCACATGGCATCAAACGTGATGGCACTCAGGCGCTTGGCAGCAATGGAAACCTCACCTACGGCAAACATGCGGCTGGTGTCGCCGTGCCAGGTGTCCTTGATGACGGTTACGTCAATGTTCAGCACATCGCCTTTTTTCAAGGGCTTGTCATTGGGAATGCCATGGCAGACCTGGTGATTGACCGACGTGCAGATGGACTTCGGGTAAGGCACATTGCCGCCCCCGGTGTAATTCAAAGGCGCAGGAATTGCACCTTGCACCTGGGTGATGAAGTCGTGGGCAAGTTTGTCGAGTTCATTGGTGGTAACACCGGGTTTGACGAAGGGTGTCAGGTAGTCCAGAACTTCGGAGGCCAGGCGGCCCGCCACGCGCATGCCCGCAATGCCGTGGGCGTCTTTGTAGGTGATAGTCATGGCGAGATTATCCCAGAGCCCGGTTTATTTTTTTCTTTGGGTTTTCTCTTTCCACTGCGAAGCCCCCAACAGCACGATCTGCAGTTGCTGCACAAAGTTTTCTGTCATTTCGGCCTCCAAGAGGGGCTGGTCTGGCGGCAGGTCGAGTATTTCGGGGGCCGCCGCCAGCATGGTGGTCACTATGAGGCCGCATACCATTTGCAAGCTGGACGTGGCCAAATCCTTATAAACCCCCAAGCGGCGAAAGTCCTGCGCCATCTCGTTGGTGAAATGCGCCACATCATTGCGGATGGCCATGCGCAGGATGCGACTACCGCCACTGCGCTCGCTGGAAATGAATAAAAAGAGCAGGCGGTTGTGCAGTACGTACTGGTGGTAAACCCCCACCGAGCGGTGCACCATGTCGTCGGTGCTTTGTTCAGACTGGCGGGCCTCGCGCAACAGGCGACGCAGTGTGATGCCCACTTCCTCCACCAGCGCCAGCCCCAGCTCATCGGTATTGCGGAAATGCCGATAGAAAGCGTTGGGCACCATGCCCGCCTCGCGCGCAATTTCACGAATACCCAAACTGGTGAAGCTACGGCCTTCCCCCATGAGGTGCAGCGCGGCTTGCAGCAGGCTGTTGCGTGTCAGGTCTTTGCGCTCGGTGCGGCTCATGGCGTCTTTGCGGGTGGTAGCAGTGGCCATAGTGGAATGTTCGTTTATTGGTGTACATGCGTATTCTAGGCAGTTCGCCCAGCTAGCAAAGGTTAATTTTGGCATTACTCTCTAAAAGACGAATCCAGTCTTGTCTATTTGTGTACGATCGTACACAATACTTCTGTGCCTGAGATTGGGCACCTACCGGAGCATGCTATGTCCTTATTTGCCAGCCTTGCCACCCCGATTCAGCGTGCGTTGCAACACCCTTGGGTGGAGAGCATCGTCCGTCTGAGTGCTGTGGAAGATACGTTGCAAAGCCTGCACCCCTTGTTGTCGCTCACCGAAGTGCGCGCCAGGGTGGTCAAGGTGGTGCAAGAGACAGCACTGACCAAGACCTTTGTGCTGCAGCCCAATGCGCTTTGGACCGGTGCACAGGCTGGGCAATTTGTGCGCGTGCGCCAGGAAATCAATGGCCGACGCGTGGAGCGTGTTTACAGCCTGTCCTCACGGCCAGGGGCTGGGCGCATTGCATTTACGGTCAAACGCCAACCTGGGGGTGTGATGTCCAATCACTTGCATGAGACGGTGCAAGTCGGTGACGTTCTGACCATCAGCCAGGCCATGGGTGAGTTTGTGTTGCCCAACCTTTTGCCTGAAAAAATCTTGCTGCTCAGTGGTGGCAGCGGTATCACCCCGGTGATGGCCATGCTGCGGGACTTGCAAATGCGCCAGTACCAGGGTGATCTAGTGTTTGTCCATGTGTGCCGCACACCCAATGACGCCCTATTTTTCCAAACTCTAAGGGCTATGGCAGCACAGTGGGCTGCACTTCGTTTGGTGTTTCACTTTGACGAAACCCAGGGGCTTTTTTCGCCGCAGACTTTGCAAAGCGTTGTGCCGGATGTGGCGCAGCGCAGCACCTGGCTGTGTGGGCCCGCAGGACTGATGGATGCCGTACACGAATTCTGGGCAACCCAGCCAGCACCGGCCCCGTTGCAAAGCGAGCGCTTCATGGCGTTTGCGCGCTTACCCGCCACCGCACCCGGAACACCCGTGCAAGTGCACTTGCACGCCACAGGAGAGCGCTTTACCACCCAAGGCACTGCGCCCCTGTTGGTGCAAGCGGAACACGCTGGTTTTGCACCCAAACATGGCTGCCGTATTGGTATATGCCGTAGCTGCCAGTGCGTGAAAACCAGTGGCACCGTCGAAAACTTGCTGACCGGCGAGGTATCCGACGCACCCCACGAGTTGATTCGCCTGTGCATCAGTGTGGCGCGCTCCGATGTCACTCTCGATCTCGCCCCCACCGCCTAAATTTACCTACGCTACTGAGGACGCACCATGAGCTACACCAACCCCACACCACCGAGCCACCGCTTGAGCCGCGCACAGATTGCAGAGTTCGAGGTGGAAGTGAACGCCATCCGTGACAGCGTGATGAACAACCTGGGCCAGCCGGATGTAGACCACATCCGCAACATGATTCGTATTTGCCGTGCCAGCGAGATCGGAGGCCGCGCACTATTGCACTTTGGCGTGGGGCCGCTGAGTTGGGTGGCCGGGGTGCTGGCGTTGGCCAGTGCCAAAATCTTGGACAACATGGAAATCGGCCACAACGTGATGCACGGCCAGTACGACTGGACCGGCGACCCATCACTAAATTCGCAGAAATTTGAATGGGACATTGCCTGCGATGGCGAACAGTGGCGCCACTCGCACAACGTCATGCACCACACGTACACCAATATTCTGGGCAAGGACCGCGACTTGGGATACTCGTTGCTGCGGCTGACCGATGCGCAACGCTGGAAACCCCGGCATTGGTTTCAGCCAGTCGCTAATTTGTTGCTCGCCGCAGGATTTCAATACGGCGTAGGCTCCCACGATTTGGAGATTGGCCGCTACAAGCACGGCGGCATGTCCAAAGAGGAGTTCAAGGGGCGTTTGGATCGGTTTGTCGGCAAAGTCAAAAAGCAATGGTTCAAAGACTACCTGCTGTTTCCTGCCTTGGCAGTCTGGAGCGCCCCGCGCGTGTTGGCCGGTAATTTCTGCGCTAACTTGATTCGCAATCTGTGGACCTACGTGATTATTTTCTGCGGCCACTTTACCGAAGGCGTTGCCATCTACCGCGAAGAAGATTGCCGCAACGAAACCAAGGGTGACTGGTATTTACGGCAGCTTTCGGGCTCTAGTAATCTGACGGGCGGGCGCTTCTTTCACATCATGAGCGGCCACCTGAGTCACCAGATTGAGCACCATTTGTTTCCGGATATGCCCGCCCACCGGTACACGGAAATTGCGCCGCATATTCAAGCCTTATGCCGAAAGTACGGTTTGTTCTACAACACGGGCAGCCTGTTCAAGCAGTACATGACGGTGATGAAGCGCATTCTGACGCACACACTGCCACCCAAGCGGGCATCGGCCTGAGGTCAGGACGTCAGCGGCGCATGCCCCGTGAGGGGCGCCGCGCCGGTGTTTTGCGCCAGCACCCTGCGTTGTGGTACCCGGCTGGTGTCGAGCAGGCGCTCGATGCGGGCAAACACTTCCAGTCGCGAAAATGGCTTCTTCATAAAGTCATCTGCGCCAATTGCACTGCCAAAAAACTGCTCGGTGGCCAACTCGTTGCCACTGATCATGATGACGGGAACATCTTTGGTCATCGGATCGCGGCGCAGATTACGCAGGGCAGAGAACCCATTCATGCGTGGCAGCACGATGTCTAGAAAAATGAGGTCAGGCCGCTGGGTTTTGACCCTTTCTAGGCCTGTTTCGGCATCCATCGCCTGATCGACGTCGAGTTTGGCCGATTTGAGAATCTTTTTGAGCGCCGCACACACTGTTGCCGAGTCGTCAATGACCAGCACGCGGAGCCCCTCGCGGGCGTTCAGACGACGGCGTCCACGCCGATCGGAGGGCAGAGCCGACAGCTCCGCCAGCGTCGATGTAGTGGGCACCAAGGGCTCTGGTTTTACAAACAGCGTTCGGAATTTATTTAGCAGATCCATGGGGCTTTCGCGCGGCGCAAACAGGCGCCTGTATTACAGCCGGTGATTTTTGCATGGGTGGCCCGCGTGGGCCTGTTCGCCACGCTGAGAAACACCTCCCAGGCAGGTAAAATTACCGCTTTCGGCCAGAGATAACCTCCCGTGACCCTGCACATCACCACTTTCGAAGGCGGCAACGCCCTCAGCCACTTCCGCACGCTACAGCTCTTGCCCCGGCTGCAGGGCATTTTGGACAAAATTACCGGTATCTCGGCCCGATTTGTGCATTTGGCAGCCACCGCCTCGCCCCCTGATGCCGCCCTGCAAGCCAAACTCGCGGCATTGTTGACCTACGGCGAGCCCTACACTGGCCCGACCGACGGCCCAGTCATCGTCGTCAGCCCGCGTTTTGGCACCGTCAGCCCCTGGGCGTCCAAGGCTACCGATATTGCGCATAGCTGCGGATTGGCAGTCAAGCGTGTTGAGCGCTTGGTGGAGTACCGCCTGACCGTTAAACACGGTTTGCTGTCCAAAACCGTTGTCACTGCCGACCAGCTACAGGCATTGGCGTCTTTGCTACACGACCGCATGACCGAGAGCGCCATGTTGGACCGCCGGCAGTCGCTCGACCTGTTCAACGCCTTGCAGCCCGCGGCCCTAGACCACGTTGATGTGTTGCGCGGTGGCAAAGACGCGCTGGTGCAAGCCAATACGCAGTTTGGCCTGGCCTTGGCTGCCGATGAGATTGACTACCTGCTTGCGGCCTTTACCGCGCTGGGGCGTAATCCCACCGATGTCGAGCTGATGATGTTCGCCCAAGCCAACAGCGAGCATTGCCGCCACAAGATTTTTAACGCCGAATTCACCATCGATGGGGTGGCCCAAGACAAGAGCATGTTCGGCATGATCCGCAACACGCACCAGCTCAACCCGCAGTACATGCTGGTGGCCTACTCCGACAACGCTTCCGTCATGGAGGGGGCATCCGTGGAGAGATTTGTAGCCAAATCGGCTGCTGGCCCGGACGGAATATGCGCTCCTAGCTATCAAAAGAGTAGCGAAATTCACCATATTTTGATGAAGGTGGAAACCCACAACCACCCGACTGCAATCTCTCCGTTCCCGGGTGCCTCGACCGGCGCAGGTGGCGAAATTCGTGACGAGGGTGCCACTGGACGCGGCTCCAAGCCCAAGGCCGGACTGACAGGGTTTACCGTATCCAAGCTGTGGGGTGGCTGGTCCGATGCGCAGGGCGGCAAGCCCGAGCACATTGCCAGCCCGCTGCAAATCATGACCGAAGGCCCCCTGGGTGGCGCAGCCTTTAACAACGAATTTGGTCGGCCCAATTTGCTCGGCTACTTTCGCGAGTATGAGCAGACGGTCCAGAGCGATGTGGACACCGTGCAGCGCGGCTACCACAAGCCGATCATGATTGCCGGTGGCCTGGGCGTGATTGACGCGGGCCAGACACACAAGATTGCATTCCCCGCGGGCAGCTTGCTGATTCAACTCGGCGGTCCAGGTATGCGGATTGGCATGGGTGGCAGCGCCGCCAGCTCCATGGCCACCGGCGCCAACGCCGCCGAACTCGATTTTGACTCGGTGCAGCGTGGCAACCCCGAGATTGAGCGACGTGCGCAAGAGGTCATCAACCAATGCTGGATTCAGGGCGTCCACAATCCCATTTTGGCCATCCACGATGTGGGCGCTGGGGGCTTGAGCAATGCCTTTCCCGAGCTGACCAATGATGCAGGCCGCGGCGCACGCTTTGATTTGCGTGCCATTCAGCTCGAAGAGTCGGGCATGGCACCCAAAGAAATCTGGTGCAACGAGAGCCAAGAGCGTTACGTGATGGCCATTGCCCCGGAGTCGTTGGCCCAGTTTGAAGCGCTGTGCGAACGCGAGCGCTGCCCGTTTGCGGTGATCGGTGTGGCCACCGAAGAGCGCGAGTTGGTGGTGTATGACAACGGTTTGAGCGGTGCTGGGCCGTCCCAAGGCGCGAGGGCCCCCGCGGGGGGCAGCGAACCACACGCAGTGGGGAGCGTGGGGGCGCCAGTGCATATGCCCATGAATGTGCTGCTGGGTAAGCCGCCCAAGATGCACCGCGATGTGAAAACGGTGGCGCGCAAGTTCACGCCACTGGACCTGACCGGTGTGCCGCTACAGCAGGCGGTGATCGACGTTTTGGCGCACCCCACAGTGGCGTCTAAACGCTTCCTCATCACCATTGGCGACCGCACAGTGGGCGGACTGACGCACCGCGATCAGATGGTGGGCCCCTGGCAGGTGCCCGTCGCAGACTGCGCTGTTACCTTGGCTGATTTCAAGGGTTTTGCCGGCGAGGCCATGTCGATGGGCGAACGCACACCGCTGGCGGTGCTGGACGCCCCCGCGTCCGGGCGTATGGCGGTCGCAGAGGCCATCACCAATCTACTGGCCGCGCCCATTGAGCTGGCGCGCGTCAAGCTGTCCGCCAACTGGATGGCCGCCTGCGGAGAGCCCGGCGAAGACGCTGCGCTCTACGCCACGGTGAAAGCCGTGGGCATGGAATTGTGCCCGGCGCTCGGTATTTCCATTCCGGTGGGCAAAGATTCGCTATCGATGCGCACGCAATGGACCAGCTCGCCACACGAGGGCGGGACTGCGGTGGTGGCCAACAAGGTGACCTCACCGGTGTCTCTGATCGTCAGCGGCTTTGCGACGCTGCAGGATGTGCGCGGCACATTGACACCGCAATTGAATCGCACCGACGACACCACACTGGTGCTGATCGACTTGGGCCGTGGGCAGAACCGCATGGCCGCCAGCATGCTTGCGCAAGTGCTAAACCAAACGGGCGACACGGTGCCTGACCTGGACGATGCCAAAGACCTGATCAACCTGGTCAACGCGGTGAATGCGCTGCGCGCTAAGGGCCGGGTGTTGGCGTACCACGACCGCGGTGATGGCGGCTTGCTGGCAACCGTGGCTGAAATGGCCTTTGCCGGGCGCGTCGGTGTGGCATTGAATGTGGACATGCTGGTCACCGAGGGCGACGGTATCTCCGACAGCCGCATGGATGTGGGCGACAGCAAGAACTGGGCAGGGCAGGTGGGTGCACGACGCGAGGAACTGACACTGAAAGCCCTATTTAACGAGGAACTGGGTGTCGTGTTGCAGGTACTCACAGCGCAGCGCTCAGACGTGATGGCAACGCTGCGCGAGCATGGCCTGTCTAAGTTCAGCCACTTCATTGGCAAGACCCGCCCTGCGGTAGACGCCGGTGCAGAAGGAGCCTCTATTGCCAATGTTGGCAAAGACGAGCTCCAGATCTGGCGCGATGCCAAGAATATCTTTAGCGCCAAGCTCAGCGACCTGCACCAGGTGTGGGATACGGTCAGCTGGAAGATTGCCCAGCAGCGCGACAACCCGGCGTGTGCCGATGCCGAACACACCGCTGTCGGGGCTGAAAACGACCCCGGCATGCATTTTTTCGTGCCAAATACGGCTGCAGCCCGGGTAACCATTGATGAAGTCGCTACTAAAAGTATAGCGCCTGCCATTTTGTCCAGCCGCCCCAAAGTGGCAGTGCTGCGGGAGCAGGGCGTCAATTCGCATGTGGAAATGGCCTACGCATTCACCGAAGCGGGCTTTGACGCTTATGACGTCCACATGACCGACCTGCAATCTGGCCGCGCCAAGCTGCAAGATTTCAAGGGCGTCGTGGCCTGTGGCGGATTCAGCTACGGCGATACCCTGGGCGCCGGCATCGGTTGGGCGCGCAGCATCACGTTTAACGACCGCTTGGCGGATCAGTTCACGGCCTTCTTTGCCCGCCAAGATACTTTTGGTCTGGGCGTGTGCAATGGCTGCCAGATGTTTGCCGAGCTGGCGGACATCATTCCAGGTGCGCAAGATTGGCCACGCTTCACCACCAACCAAAGTGAACGGTTTGAGGCGCGTTTGTCGATGGTGGAGGTGCTGGATTCGCCGTCCTTGTTCTTCCAGGACCTGGCTGGAATGCGCCTGCCGATTGCCGTAGCGCACGGGGAAGGCTACGCCAACTTTAGCCACCGGGGTCATGCAGACAAGGCGCTTGCTGCCATGCGCTTTGTAGATAACACCGGCGCGGCCACACAAGCCTATCCGTTCAACCCCAACGGCAGTGCCGGTGGCCTGACTGCGGTGACAACAGCCGACGGTCGCTTCACCGCCATGATGCCGCATCCCGAGCGCGTATTCCGCAATGTGCAAATGAGCTGGACCAGCCTAGATCCGAGCGCGTTCAGCCCCTGGATGCAGCTCTGGCGCAACGCGCGCCGCTGGGTGGCGTAGCCGGTCAGGCGCTCAAGGTATTGCGATGCGCTTGCTCAGGTCGAGCAAGCGCGTTGCTAGCACCGCACCCAATGCGGTGGACAACGCCAGGGCCACGCCAGGGTGTTCACGTGACAGGTGTTCAAAGTCAGTGGGTGTCATTTCCCACACTTTGGCGTCGGAGTAGACCACCACGGTTGCGCTACGCCGGCCGTGGGAGAAAAAGCTGCCTTCGCCCACGACACTGCCTGGCCCGAGCAGTGCTATGCGCACCAACCCGTCCGGCAGTTTCACATCCACTTGCAGATCGCCTGACTCCAAAAAATACAATTTTCGGTCTGCCGCCCCCTGGGTGATGAGCAGGTGCCCGCGGGACAGTAACACCGGGCGCACATATTCGGCGAGTACGTCCCATCGGTACGACTCTAAAAATTTGCCCAGCACCCCATCGGTGTTGTGCGAAATAGCGCTGCACAGGGCGCTTACGTCGGGCTTATTGGAGGTGGTATTGGCGTAGGTCATACTTTTTAGTATGGTCATCGCTGCGGTGTACGTCAAGCATCCAGCGCACGCGGCCGGATACCCCCGACCTCCAGTCGGGCAAACAAGCATCTTCATAATGCACAGTATGAATATCCCCCACTTATTTCGCAAAGCCGTTGTCGCGGTGTCTGCCTTGGCCTGTTCCGGTTTGGCGCTCGCTGAAGCACCCCTTGTCGGCGCGTCTGCTGTGGCGCCTGCGGCGGTACCCGCCTGCAGTGGCGTGCTGAACCACCAGTTCCCGCGCCTGCAGGACGATGCACCGCAGAACCTGTGCCAATACAGCGGCAAGGTGGTGCTGGTGGTCAACACCGCGAGCTACTGCGGTTTTACCGGCCAGTACGAGGGCTTGGAGGCGCTTTACGCCAAATACCAAAAACAGGGCTTGGTGGTGCTGGGATTCCCATCGAACGACTTTGGCAAGCAGGAGCCAGGCTCTGCCAAGGAAATCGCAGACTTTTGTTTCAACACCTACGGCGTGAAATTCCCGATGTTGGCCAAAACTGTGGTTTCAGGCGACAAGCGCAACGCGCTGTATGCAGACTTGTACCAAGCGCTTAAGGCCGAGCCCAAGTGGAATTTCCACAAGTTCTTGATTGACCGCAGCGGCAAGCCCGTGGACGGCTACAACAGTATGACCAAACCCGACAATGCCAAACTCGTGTCGGCAATCGAAAAAGCACTGTCCTCAAAAAGCTAAGTGCAGCAAGCTGCAGCGCCTATCCCGCAATATTGCACTCGCGGCGTAGCAACGCCAGCGCGTCGTTTAGGGCGTAGTCCATATCACTTTGTAAGGTTGACAGGGCATCCTCTAAAAAGTTGTCCCAGAGTGCCGCGTAGTCCGCCTGATACGGCGAGGGCGCATGGTCGGCAATGTATTGGTGGGTTTTTTGCGTATTCAGGCCGCTCTTTCGGATCTTTCGCACGAGTGTGGTGGCACTTTTTTCTGTTAACAGCGTTTTGGGTGCGCTCCCAGCCGCCACAGTCAAAAAAAGCGTCAGCAATGAGCTGTCATCGCTGTGTCCGCCAGTCACTTTGGCCCAGGTGCCAGATACCGTGCGCTCGTAGTGCTCGACCTCAGCCAAAGCATCTTCTAACCAAAAATACCGCCCCATAAACGCGGGGGTCTGGTCAAACAGTTTGCGCACCGGGAGTTGGGCATCCAGTATTTTGGTCATATCGGCCTGCACGCTGGCTTGCAGGGATTGCACCACGCCGCGGTGTTCTGGCGGCAGATCCTTGGGTACCAAAACCTTAATGTCCAACGCCTTGCCGGCGGCTGCTTTTTTGCGCAGGCTAGCGACTACTTTTTCAAATTCAGGCCAGTCCGGTAGCTCAGTGCGTTTCGCGGTGTGTACCAATAGGGCTGTACGAATAACCGCTTCGGCATCTTTGCCGGCTTCCTCCAGGGCGTCTTCGTCCACGCCCAATTGGTGCGCCAACCATACCGCGGCATCTACAACACCCGCAACTTGACTGCGCAGTGCAAGCTCGGCCTGGTACTCCGGCAGCGTGCGCAACGTCCATTTGGCCAAAAGCGGAATGTGCTCATCACTAAAGCCACCGCGCTCTTGCATTCCAAAGTGGCTGTTTTGTGGCATGGCAATCAAGGACTTGAGCATGTCTGATCCGCCCTTGGAGCGCGACAAAAATGAGTGCTCACGCAGTGCCTCGGCGGCGCGCTGCAAATCACCTTGGGTGCTACTTTCTAGGTACAGGCTCACCAAATTGACCATACGCTCCCGGGCACGCTCTAGCTCGGGGCGTAGAAATTCGGTCCCAAAGTAACGTGCAATTTGCACCATACCCTTGGGGGCCTCAGCGTTGATGGCGGCCAAACGCTCCGCGTTCAAAATACCGTGCTTAAGCCCAAAAACTAGAGCCTTTTCAAAAAAGGGCCGCCCGTCATACAGTGAGACGGAGGCGCCGGACTCAGAACCAAGCATGGCTTAAATCGCTGATTCTTCGTCGTCATCCCGCGCGGCGGGCGTCGCTTTGCCGCGGTCGGTGTCGCCGGTTTCGAACTTGCCATCGTCCTCTTCTGTTTCTTCCTCATCGTCTTGACCTAAGTCATGGGCACGTGCCTTGGCGCGCAACACCATCACGGTTTCCATAAACAGGTCAGGGCACTCATAGCGCAGCAGCCAGGCCATTTGCATCCAGTCGTTGTCGGTGGCTTCATCCAACTCGATTTTGGGTTGTGCATAAGCCAAAGACAACAAGGCTTGCTCCGAGAGCATCTCACCATCGTCCTCCACGGTATCAAAGGTTCCGGTGCGGGCAAACGCCTCAATGCGGCTCCACTTCTCGGAGAAGTAGTCCGCCATGGCCTCACTGCCGCCTTCGAGTTCACCAATAGCGTTCAGAAACTCTACGGCGTCGGCATCCTCGCGGAAGATCACCGAATTCATCATGCCGCGCAAATGGGTGCGCGTCAGATCCTTGTATTGCTTTTCAATCACGACGGCATGCGCAAACATGGCGGGCGTGACCATCAAATTGATGATCGACTCTTTGGAGTTGTCGTATTCGCGTATGACGGCCAGTATGTCTTTGGCAGGCAACTGCTCCAACACCACCATCAGAGCGCCATCACCCTCGGTATCAGCCAATTCCGTCAACACGGCCTCAGCACCCACAATGTCGCCAGCGGCGATGAGGCTCTGGGTTTTTTCAATCAAGGCGAGTTGGTTCATACATCAATCCTTGCGGTCAAAGCCTTGCTCTACCATCCAGTCGGCACCCGCCTTTTCGCGGGACTGGGCTTCGCGTTCTTCTTCGTCGTCCAAGCTATCTACATCGCTCACGAGATCGTCGTCGCCATCCTCCTCATCGGCAGATACCGGGGCACGGCTGGTATCGGGCTTGTCGTACAGATACTCTAGCCCGGCTGCAACGCTCAAAAACCAGTCACCCATCGGCTGCTTGCGGATGGTATCCATCAGACTTTTGGCCCAGGAAGCCACTTCAATCGTGTCGGCCACGGCCTCCCAATCGGGCAAATCCTCCGCTTCATGGCTCACCAAGTTGTCCATGGCAGCCGCCGATTTGAAGCGAAACGCCTTGTGAAACACCACCGCCACCATCTCGGGGCTGACTTCCATCATGCTTACCAAAAAGCCGACTTCCTTGCGCCGCTGCGTCAAGCGCTTTGCCAGCACATTGGTGCCTTCCGAGTCACTGAGAAGGTCGTCCATCTCGGCAAAGTAAGCTGAGCGCAGGTTGTGGAAGTAGGGGGAAATAGTCATGCGGATCAGTTCAATCGTGGGTGTTTAAAGTATCTTGCTCATGTAGGCTTGCCAAATCTCGCGCGCCGTATCCATGGGGCTGTCCAGCAAGTTGCGGCGGCGGTTGTCGTCGTAAGCCTGGCGCTTGGTGTCGTCAGACAGCACTTCATAGGCTTCTTGCACAGCGCGAAAGCGTTCCGGTGCACTGGCATCGGAATTACGGTCCGGGTGGTACAACGACGCCAGTTGGCGAAACGCCTTCTTTATATCGGCCAAATGGGCCGAAGGGCTGAGGCCTAAAGTGGCGTAATGGTCTTTCATGCGGGCCCGGTGGAACGCACCAGCATTTCGGTAAGCCTTTGATTATAAAAGAAATATTGCTTCGATAGTGCAAAGGGCATGTTCCCGCCTGGGGCCAGGACTAAAACGAAACCGCAACCGCTGCAGTCGGGCCTGTCCAGTACGCCCCAGGAAAAGTTGCGCCCAACACCCGCAAAAAAGGCTCAGGACAGCGTTACAGCGGAACGCTGACGTTCAACCCCAGAGACCAGTTACGCGGCAGCCCCGGTTCGTAAAACTGCAACGCCGACTGGTTGACGATGACGGATCCTACATACCGCTCATCACCCACATTGTTGATGCGCGCATAGGCTGTTAACGCGCCCCGACCAACGCTCCAGCGTTGGCTAGCGCTCAGGTTGAACACCGTACGGCCGTCGGCGGACTCGCTGTTGCTATCGTTGGCGTAAAGCCGCCCGGCGTGCACCATCTCCAGACCCAAACGCAAACCGCGCGGCGCACGGGCCGTCACAGGATCGCTGTTCCAGGCCAGTTCTGAAAACAGCGAGGACTGTGGTATGCCCGGTAGCTGGTTGCCCGACGCTACAGTGGTCGCTCCGCTGGTGAAGGTCTGCGAATAACGCGCATCGATCATGGAGGCCGATGCACTGAAGGACACGTGGGGCGTGACTTGTGAACTGCCCGCAAGCTCCCAGCCAGTGCGGGAAGTTCCGGGCGCGTTCTTGAAAGCGCTTTGCCCCTGGCTACTGCGGAGCACCACGATTTCGTCTGTGGTGTCGATCTGGTAAACCGCCAAATCCAACCGCGCAGTCGGAGAAATCACCCACTTGGTGCCAATTTCATAGTGTTGGCTGTTCGATGCGTTGAGCTTCGGGTTGAACTGCCCCAGCAACGTCGTCGTACTGGCCGGGTTCGGCTCGTTGGCCATCTCTGCCAGCGTGGGCGTCTCAAAGCCTTTGCCGTAGTTGGCGTACAGATTGAGGCCCCTAGAGGCGTGGTAGGTCACCCCCAGCACTGGACTCGTAGCCTGGTACGACACATTGCCAGAACCATCCGGATTCGTGCGCGTGATGAAATAATCATCACTGATAAAGCGCACCTTGCTGCTGCGCAAACCTGCTGCCACAGACCAATTTGCCGACAGCAGCGCGCTGCCCTGTGCAAACACATCGCTGCTCTCTGACTGGTTGTCCTCACTGCGGGTCAGGGGACCGGACTTTTGGCCCGCCAGCGCGGCGCCGCCTTGTCGGTACTCGCGCGAGCGATCAAACTCGTAGCCGGTCACCCAGTACACGGGCACGTCCTGCACGACCGAGCGTGCGTTGTACTGCAGGCCGACACCGTAGTAGGCGCGGTTCAGGCCGATCCAGTTGTTGCTTGCGAGGTACTGCGTGTTATCGCGCGTGCCGTAGTAGCCGCGCCAGGTCAGGGAGCGGTTGGCGTCCAGGGTGTAGGTGGCCGAAGTGCCGAGTTGGCTTTGCAGCACAACTTTACGCGTCATGGTTGTCGTGGCGTTGGTTCCGGCACCAGCCGGATCCATTTGCAACTGCGCGCGCGTTAAGCCCAAGGGGTCTTGCGCCAAGGGCATATCAAACCGGTTGAACACTACGTTGACCTTGAGGTTGTCGCTAGGCGCCAGTGTGATCTTGCCGTTGAACTGCTTGCGCTCGGCAGCACTGTTGGCGCGGTAGCCATCGACTGTCATCGTGCTGTAGTCAGCCACCAGCCCTGCAGTACCCACGGTATCGCCAAACTGGTAGTCGGCGCGGCGCAGGCCGTAGGAGCCCGCGTAATACTGGTAACCCAGCTCGGGCTTGGGTGGCGCGGACTTGGTGAAGGCCTGGATAACGCCGCCAGAGGAGTTGCCGTAGAGCAGGGCCATGGGGCCACGCAATACCTCGATACGCTCGGTAGAGGGAAGGCTGATGCTGGAGCCCTGACCCTGACCGTCGGGTGTACTGGCCGGTATACCGTCGATGAGCAATCGAATGCCGCGGATACCAAATGCCGATCGCGCACCAAAGCCACGTATGGACAGTTGCAGATCCTGGGCGTAGTTTTGCCGGTCAAGGATGGTGAGGCCCGGCACGCGGTTGAGTGACTCAGAAAGGTTGACCTGGGGTCCTGCGCTCTGAATGGCGTCGCGCCCCACAGTTTGCACCGCGGCCGACGCGTCAAAGCTGCGCTGCTCACTGCGCGACGCAGAGACGACAACGTCATCCAGTGTTTGGGCTAGGAGCTGAAGCGGGATGGCGGCGCCAATAGCAAACAACAGTGGGGTGAGCCTATGGGAGTGCAAGCTTCTGCGCATGAGGGGGTCTGCCTTTGTAAAACCGAGGATGGTGGACGTTCGAGACCGACACATCTGCTTGACGCGTTGCTCTCTCGCAAGACTATATGCCAATACGATTTTTTACGTCGTTAGGACATGGCAAAGACTTAGCCGAACGTTGCTTAGCACGGAACGCAATAATGGAGTGGCGAGAGCCACCAAAACCCTTCACGCCGAAGCACTCATAGGCACCGTATTCAAGCGCATAACACACGTCGTGATTTTGCGTTGCGCACTGGGTGTTTGGCACTACTCGCGGCTAGCCTCCGGTTGGTGTTTCTACTATGGTGCTTTTAGTTTATACACGCTACAAATGATCTTGAGTTGCACGGTTGTTTTAGTCATAGATCTACGTCTTCGATCTTTCACAACTGGGAAATCTCCAAAACGGTTTACTTTCTGTCAAACGGGCTGACAGACCATCCAACATGCATGGCTGCCGCGCCCCAAAAAACTCAGAGGTCTTATGAAAACTATCAACATAGCAAAAGCGAGCTTAGTTGCAGCAAGTTTGGTCGCATCCGGTGGGCTGTTCGCAGCAGCGCCTAATCTCACCACAGAAGTGGTTGTGAGCAAGCTGGAGTTGCCGTGGGACATGTCTTTCTTGAAAGACGGAACCATGTTCTTCACGGAGAAGTGCAAAGGTCTATCCGTTCGGCTTCCCTCAGGCACCATCAACAAGCTGCACGCTATCGGTGGGGTTCCTGGGTACGCGTCAACCAGCGACGACCTTTTTTGCGATGGCCAAGCGGGCATGATGGGGGTTGAAGTCGATCCTGACTTCGCCAAGAACAGGTTGATTTATGTCTACTCCAGCTCCAAGCTGAATGGCAAGCTCAACAACCGCCTCATGCGCATGAAGGTGGATGCCGCATTCACGAATGTGTCTGACCGGACGGATATCGTCCCGGATGTCAATTACAAGCCAGCAGCATCCAAGCATCCCTTCGGCGGTCCTGGCGCGCACAACGGGGGCCGGGTTCGCTTCAGCCCACTCGATGGTTTCATCTACCTGACCACGGGTGACAACCACCTGGGAGTGGGCCCACAAAGCCCAACCATCATCGCGGGAAAAGTCTTGCGTATTGACCGTGACGGAAAAGCGGCAACGGGCAACAAACCGCCAGCAGGGTTCGACAGCCGCATTTACACCTACGGTCACCGCAACCCACAGGGCATAGCTTTCCGTCCAAGCGATGGTCGCCCATTCACCGCTGAAAATGGGCCTTGGCATTCCGATGAAGTAACGGGACTCGTCAACGGTGGCAATGCTGGTTGGGACCCCCGTCCCAACATGGCTGGCCGCAAGGACTGCCCGGATGACTACTGCGGCTACTCGCCCAACCAGATGGGTGCGATGGAGCCTAAATTGCGCGCGGCATTTATGCCCATGACGGATCTGAAAACTTACCCGGATGCTATGAAGCCCGCGTGGAACAACAACTACCTGTCCCAAGGCATGTTCTGCAACACGTTTCTGTCCGGTAAGCAGTGGAAAGACTGGGATGGCCAAATGGTCGTTGGCTACACCGGCATCGGCATTCACGGCACGCCCGTTGGTAACCGTTTGGATGTTTTGAAGATCAGTGCGGATGGAATTTCAGCCACAGCAGTCCAAGCTTCTTGGCCAACAGTGACTGGGCGGTTCCGTGCAGTATCGCAAGGACCGGATGGCAATATGTACGTGGCGCTTGAGGACCAAGGTGTCATCATTCGTGTAACACCAGAGTAAATTGCTCCCGAAATTGCGCTGGCATGTTGGCCAGCGCAATTTTTCATTTGGTTGAATACTTTTGAGGGTTTTTAAATGAAAAAATTATTCAGCTTATTGATATTTTCTTGCCTATCGGGCACCGCAAATTACGCTGTGGCTGACTATGATTTACTCGTCAAGAGCAACTGCTTGGCGTGCCACTACGTAGATAAACGAAAGTACGGCCCGAAATTAAATGAGGTTGCATCCAAGTATGTGAACGTTAGTAATGCCGCTGAAAAATTAGCAAAAAAAATAAAATCAGGTGGCTCTGGTGTTTGGGGTGAGGACATGATGCCGCCACAGCCACAATTATCTGACGCAGACGCACTGACTTTGGCCAAGTACATTTTGGCGTTGAAATAGTTATCGTAGTTTTTTTGACCTATTTACAGCCCGGCAGGACGGCTTTGCTAAATGCAGGCGAATATGAAAAAAATGCTGCCATGGATGCTGCTTTTGACCGCCGCTACTGCTGCAGCAGACTGGCTGAAAGTACAAGGGCAGCTACACGATTCTTTTGACCAATTCATCGAGCTTAAAACCGTTCGGCAAACTGGTCCGATGAATACGATGAGACGCGTGTGGGAAGTTCGTAATTTCAATGTTGTCAAGGCTGACGGCGTTGTATCGGTGAAAAGCCAGGTGGAATATGACTGCAAAGACCGTCGCTTCCGTGTCTTGGAAGAAGGCTTTTTTAGTGACCACTGGGCGAAAGGTGACAAGCTCGCTACGCGCGTGAACGACGTGCAGCCTGGTGCCTGGAGCGGCATAGGCAAACGCAGCCTCCGTGAAAATATTTTTAATACGGTGTGTCCCAGCGACGAGTCTGATGCCAGTACGGATTGACACCGTTCAAGATTGGGCATAACTCCACTGTCCAGCGGGAGGCCCCGACACTGCGCTTGCGACTACGGGAAATGCATTTTTCACGTCAAAAAACCAATGAAAAAAGGGTCTGCATTTGCATGCAGACCCTTGTCTCTATTCTGGCTCCTCGACCTGGGCTCGAACCAGGGACCTACGGATTAACAGTCCGGCGCTCTACCAACTGAGCTATCGAGGATCAAGCCCGCGAGTATAGCAATACTTTTGGGCGCTTTTGCCGGGGTCAGTCAAATACCGGTGTGTCGACGCCCAGCACTTTGTGCAGCTTCGTGCTGGTCGTCGTGTACTGCAAATGGATCTTCTTTTCCGGGAACACGAACGGGGCCGCGCCGAAGGCGGCCAAGGCGCATTCGTGAAATCCGCTGAGGATAAGTTTCTTTTTGCCGGGGTAGACGTTAATGTCGCCCACGGCGAAGATGCCGGGTTCGCTGGTGGAGAACTTCTCGGTGTCCACCTTGAGCTGTTTGCGCTCGATGTCCAGGCCCCACTGGGCAATCGGGCCGAGCTTGGGGCTCAGGCCGAAGAATACCAGCAGCATGTCGAGCGGCACGACGCGGGTCACGGCGTCGCCGCCGGTGACTTTCACGCCGGTCATGCGACCATCCTTTTCTTCCACGCCAGTGATCTGGCCCACGATGAACTGCATCTCGTAGGCATCGCACAATTCGCGCATTTTGGCCACGCTGGACGGTGCTGCCTTGAAGCCGTCGCGCCGATGGATCAGGATGACGCTCTCGGCCTTGTTGGGGCCCTCTTGAACAAAGTTCAGCACCCAGTCCAGGGCCGAGTCGCCACCGCCAACGACGACCAGATTCTTGCCGGTAAAGTCGGCCGGGCTCTTGACCCGGTAGTGCAGTTGCGTGTCCTGGAATTTGTCCAGGCCTTCGACCTTGAGCAGGCGCGGCTGGAAGGCACCCACCCCAGCGGCGATGAAGATGGTCTTGGTGAGAAAAGTAGTGCCCTTGGAAGTCTGCACGAAGAAGCGGCCGTCGTCCTGCTTCTCGACCACGGTGACTTCCTGGCTGAAATGGAACACCGCACCAAAAGGCTCGATTTGCTTGAGCAATGAGTCGGTCAATTCCTGGCCGGTGCAGACCGGCACGGCGGGAATGTCGTAGATCGGCTTGTCAGGATACAGCTCCACGCACTGGCCGCCCGGGTAGGCGAGCGAATCGATGACATGCGCCTTGATCTCCAGCAGCCCCAGCTCGAACACCTGGAAGAGGCCGACGGGGCCGGCGCCGATGATCACCGCGTCGGTCTGGATCGGGCCGTCGTTGG
>JBKJOV010000031.1:0-36051 GCA_046595515.1 Rhodoferax sp.
CTGCGCTTGCACCTCGGGCGTTTGCTCGGCGGGCTGGATGTAATACGGCCACTGGCTGGCCAGGGTGCTGGTGGGGTTGGCCATGAGCCACAGGCGGCCCACGCTGTTTTGCACCAGGTATTGCACGATCCAGTTGGGGGTGAAGAGCTGGGTGGCGGCGGGTATGTCTTCGCTTTTGACGACTTTGCCGATGACCTGGTCTTTTTTCTCGGAGATGTAGAACTGGTAGAGCCAACCGATGATTTCGACCTCGGCCCAGTCTTCTTCGGGTATCTCTTGCACCAGCTTGGCGATGACGGAGTCGGTGCGCAGCAGGTTGTCGGGCAGCAGCAGCTCGGTGTCATCGTCGATGCGCTCAAACAAGAAGGGCATGGATGCGCTCAAGGCATTGCACTGGGCCACCAGCAGCATGCGGTAGAGCTCACCGTCGCGGTTGCCGGCCAGTTTCATCTCCAGCACTTTGGTGGCGTTGAGGCCGGGTAAACCAGCGTCATTGGCGGAGCCACTGCCGGAACCTGGCGCTTGGGCCAGATCGGCGGCGTGGGTCAGGATGTCGGGCAGGTTGCCCTCTGCACTGCTGAGCGCCCTGTGGCCGTGGCCCAGGTAGTCGTGCAGCTCCATGTAGCGCAGCGCGGCAAAGCGGTTGAACCAGGTGTAGGCCACAGCCTCGCAGGTGTGGGCAAAGCCTTCGCGGCGCATGCGGGTGATGAGCTGGTCGCGCTGCGTGGCTACTTTGGCGGGCCAGGCTTGGCCTGCGATGAGGGTGACGTCGCCTTGGGTTTGGGCGGGGGCGATTTCTAGGTGGCCTGCATTGCCAGAGAGGCCCAACAGGTTGGCTCGGGCGGTGACGGCGGCGATGAAGTCCTTGCGGGCTTCTGGCGCGTATGACTTGAGTTTGGCTTTGTTCATGGGGTCCCTGGATGCGATTCTTGGTTTTTATGGGTTTTATGTGTCAAAAGGGGCTTTAGCCCTCGTGGAACATGCGCGAGCAGCTATTAATTTTGTAGTCAATTGGGATCAGCCGAGGGCAGCGTTTGAGTACTTTGACTGAGGGGATCTGGCCGGGCTACCCGTTGAAAGTATTTCTTCAATGCCCAGCCTATTCGGTATTCTTGGTGTAGCCAGTGGTAATACTCAATCTCGATCCATTTTCCTTTTTCAGAGACAGGACGCACCACTTCCTTTGGCAACAACTTGCCCACTACGGCGGATCCGTGCTCAGGATTAGACCGGACCACAGCCACTCTTTTCCTCACTACAAACCGCTCTTCTCGCCTCTTAGCTTCTTGCACCAACGCTTTTTGCACCAAATTCGTGAGGGCTTCCATCATCTTTCGCTGCCCCTCAACGGCGTCAGCCTGTGCTTCTAGTTTCTTATCAACCGAGGCTTGCCATTGAGCTGAAGAGTATTCTTGGTATACAGGCACCAGAAAAGCGAAAATGAAACTCAACAACGCCATCAGTTCCATTGTTTTGCGACTGAGACCAATACCATCTTCTTGAACCGTGAAATTGGCATTGAGCGAGCCATCAGGGTTTATGCCCAACGCGGCAAGTTGTGATTCGATCCCCTCCCGACCTAATAGCTTTGCCAGTGTTGCAGCTGATCCCCAATCCATCACCGGCAAAGAGAGTTTGCCTACCTGCTCCTGCCACGCCTTCAGCGGGCTCATGGCGTCCAGCAAAGCTGACGGTACAGCCCAGTGCTTGTTAGTCTCCTCAAAGCTCTTCATCACCTGTTGTAGACCGGTGCTAACTGAAGTCTCTGAAAGCAGCTTTCTAGCTTGCTCCATTGAGCTATCAACACTCAAGTGCAGGCTGTTTAGGTAGGCACTTGGCTCGGTAACCTGATCTACGAGCCTGGTGAAGTGGTCGGTAGCTGCAACTGGTTTAGAGAATTCGTCGATCATTCGCTGGAGCGCGCTGTCCCCCAACAAGCTGCTGCGAATATTTGCCAAGGGATCCAACATTTTCCGGATGCTTTCCTCCTGCACTTTCTGTGCGTCGTGCATCTTCTTAACCATCTGAGCGGCCAATGAGTCCGCCCCCACTATTTTCTTGATCTGATCCGCCAGACTGTGGGACTGAGCCATGGCATTCATCCAAGAAGAGCGTTCCCGCTCCATCCTCCGAATCTCATTGACCACTTGGGAGTTTCCCAAAAAACCATCGAAATTCGCTAGGTCTAAGGCTTTCATGAAGTAGCTCCAAAGGCACCCAGAGCTCGCACTTGGCTACTGCCCATCAGGTTGGCGCGGGCGGTGACGGCGGCGATGAAGTTTTGCCGGGCCTGGGGGGCGTAGGACTTGAGTTTGGCTTTGTTCATGGGATCCCTGAATACGCTTTTTGGTTTTTATGGGTTTTATGTGTCAAAAGGGGCTGTAGCCCTCGTGGAACGTGCGCGAGCAGCTATCAATTTAATAGTATTTAGTCACTTCAAGCGGATCCAACCCAGTTCTCTACCACCAGGCCATCGACGCGACGGAACTCGCGCTCGTTGTTGGTGACCAGCACCCAGCCCTCGGCGCGTGCGTGGGCGGCAATCCACAGGTCGTTGTTGCCAATGGGCTGCCCTGCGCGCTCTAGGGTGCTGCGGATCTGGCCGTAGTGCTGGCCCACGGCGTAGGTCAATGGCATCACCTGAATGGCGCTTTGCAGCTGCTGCAGCGCTACCAGTGCCTTTGCCCGGGCCTGGCTCTTTTCTGCGCCGTGCTGCAGCTCACCCAAAGTGACGACTGACATGGCGAGGGCGTCTGCGCTGAGTTGCTCAAAGCGTGCCCGCACCGCTGGCGGGTTGTGCTTGGCAATGTAGATGCAGATGTTGGTGTCGAGCAGGTAGCGGATGGCCATTTAGAAGGCCTCGCGCTCTTGGGGCGGTGTGTCTGTGCGGCCTGCTTGCATGAAGTCAGCCGGTAGGCTGATCAGGGCATCAAAAATGGCGGTGGCACTGCTGGGGCGTTCGCGCAGGACGATGTCGTTGCCCTGCCGAAATATCTCTACCTGCTCGGCGTTGAAGCGGAACTCTTTAGGTAGGCGCACGGCCTGGCTGTTGCCGGACTGGAAGACGCGGGCGTAGGTCATGTGGCCTCCGTTAAAAAAGATATACCTAAAGTATATACATGATGGGCGTTATGTCAATGCGAAGCAGGTGCGCAGGCGGCGCTGCCAGGGCCAGCTTGGCCCCACCGCCTTCAAACCACCGTTTACTGCACGCGGGCTTTTTGCCCTGCACGCACCACGGCTAACAATTCAGCCTTGAGCCGGGACAGGTACGCATCCACGTCGGCTTCGGTTTCCAAGTAACTCTTGTCAGACAAGTCAGCGGCACGGATGACTTTGGTGGGTTTGGCCACTGGTGCGGGCACCAAAGCGGCTACTCCGGGCTGGCCGGTGGTGAGTGGTTTGGTAGTGTCGCCCGGCGTTGCGACATGGAGCGCAGGCTTAACCATTGCTGCCCCTGCTGTGGCTGCTGCGGTCTCAATGATGGCAATGGCATCGTCCATGGCGTCACCGCCCTGGCTTTGCAGATACAAGATTTGAGCGATGCTGGTTTGGCTGGCAATGCGGGTTTTAAGGTCTTGGAGCAGGCGAAGCGCTTTGTTGCTGGTGTCTGGCGTTGCCGCATTGGCGGTGAGCTTGCCTTGCACTTCGGCGATCTTGCCGTCGATAGACAAGAGAGCCTTTTCGCGCTTGTCGCTGGCCAACTGTTCGTTAACCGCTGTAACCGCCGCCACCAAGGGCTCGATGCGGTTGACTTGTCCGTACGGAGAAGGGTTGTCGCGGATCTGGGTGAGTTCTGCCAAGGACGTGGCAGCTTGGGGCACTTTGTTGAGTGCCTCTCGGTTGTCGGCAAACTGGCCAAGGGCCGCCAGCAGCTTGCGCCACGCGGTGATTTGCGTTTTGTAGAAGTTGACCAGGTCACGCACATCATCGGCAGCGTCCAGCCAGTCGTCTTTAGCAGCTAGCAGGGCTTCTATGAATGCAAAGCTATCCCGAACGGCAAGCTGTTGGCCCAGGCTGGCCAGGATCTTGTCGATGGCTGCCTCGCCGGGGTGGTGGGGGGTGGCGGCGGTATGGGAATAGCTTTTGAGGTCTGACTGCCAGTCGGCCAACTGCGCACGGAAATCGGCGACCAACGCGTCTTCTTCTTCGCGGCCCAACTTTTGGAACAGGTCTTTGTAGAGCTCACGGGCACGTTTGAGCGCGTGGGCATCGGCCACCTTGCGCTTGAGGATGGAGACTTGCTTGAAGCGGGCGGACTTGGTGAGCGGCTCAATCGCAGAGGCCGGGTCAAGGTCCGAGCCGTCCATCATCAGCTTGATTTCACCCGCCATGAACAGGCGGGTAACCAGCAACACGGTTTCCCATTCGGGTTTCCAACCCCAGGGGATGCCAGCAAAGCGGTCCACCACGTCGGATAACAGCACGCGGGATTGGCTGGCGGCCAGTTGCAGGTAGTCGCGCAGCTCTTGGATGGCGAGGCCATTGCCTTCTTCGCCGTTCAGCCCGAGGCCCGGCTTAGACACGTCGTCCGCCATGAGCAAGGCCTTGATCTCGGCAATGGGGTCAACCTGGCGCACTTTGAGGTAAGGCAGCTTGCTGTAGGTGTTGGTAACCAGGTAGTTAAGCAGGTCGTCCAGCACTTTGTCGGGGCCATTGGCCTTGATTTCGACCGCTTGGCCCAGAGCGAAGAACTGGCCTTCGGCGATCTTGGCAGAGAGCTGCTGCACCAGGCGCTGGCGGCGTTCGCGGTTTTCATCTTTGCGGCTTTGCAGAATGCTTTTGAGCGATGCTGTGGCCTGATCCGCCTTAGGGCTGACGATGTATTTTTCAATCTGCTGGTACAGGGTGAGCTCGATGTCCAGACGGTCGGCTTCATCCATGCGCACCAGGGCTTTTCCGTTGCCTTCGCTGCTGCGCAGGATGCACTTCGCGGCCGAGAGTTTTTCGTAGTCGTCGCCCAACGGGGTCAGCACCTCGAAGCTCAGCACCTGGTTGGCTTGCCGCCACGGGGCACCGTCTAGCAGGCGGTTGAACTCGTAGTCGGCCTTAGTTTCGCGGTGGCGCACCTTGGTCTGGTTGTTGAAGATCTCGTCGTAAATCAGCTCTGCCAGCAAACGGGATTTTTCAGCGGCGGAGACGTCCACATGGCCGATCTCGCGGGCCACGTCTCGCTCTTCATTGGTCAAGAAGAACCACAAATCGCCATTGCGGCTGACCAGGCGCTGCTGCTCCAGACGGGCCAGGCTCTCTTGGATCTTGCGCTTGAGCACCAGCTTGTCGGCATCGATCTCGTCAATGCACAGGGTGGCCAGGTTGTCGATGGTGGGTTTGACGATGTCGGGGATGTACCGGATCAGGAACATCGCCTTGAGTAGTTGGCCATCAAAGGGTTGCAACGCGGCGTTGAGAGGCGCTTCTTCAATAGAGCGCTTGGCCATGCCGTCGATAAAACTCTCGATGGACGGATAAAAGTCGTACAACGGGATGAGGATGTCCGCGCCCTTACCCAGGTTTTGCACCGCTGCGTGCTGAAAGGCATCCAGCAACGAGCGCTCACCGCGTGAGAGGTGCATGCCCGTGGCGCCGACCTTGCGAATGGATTCGAAAATCTTTTGCAACAAGGTGAACTGGTACGGGGCGAACGGATAAAAGGAAACGAATTCGGCTGCGTCTTTGAAGCCGCTGAGGTTGACCGCGTTGCCTGCAAAGGAAATCTGGTTGTTGATGACGTCGCCCTTAGCTGCAAACGCATCGCGCAGCTCCACATGGGCAGCCTCGGTTTTGGTGAGCAAGCGGGTGCCAATGACTTCATCGGTGTTGCTGCTGGCCAGCGATAGCCGGGTGTGAAAGCGCCCCTGAATCTTGGAAAAGTCTTGCGAGCGGGCTTTGTTAGCCTCGCCAATGGCGGCGTCAATGTCTTCTTGGCTGGTGACGATGACCCATGCCCGGCCCTTGCACTGGGTACCCAGCTGTTCGGTGATGGTCTGCAGGCTGAGCATCAATGGTGAGCTGGCACCAATGAACTGGCCCACTTCGTCCACCAGGAAGATGACTTTGTGGTTGGCAGGTTTGGTCAGCAGGTAGTCGTTGACTATTTTTGCAAAACCTTCGATGTTGATGCTGTAGCTATCTGTGGCGGTATCGAACCAGCGCCCGGCGGAATCAGGCGTCATCTTTAGCGCCTTGGCTAGGCCAGTCACGATGTCGTCACGCAAAAAACCTACAGCGTCGCGCTCTTTCTCCCAAGTGCTGCCGTTGGCTTCGGCAAAGGCCTGCTTGAAGGTGTCGAAGCTACCCTTGGCAACCAGGTGGCGCTCCATGTGCGCAATGTGGGGGGTATCACCAGCGAACCCTAGCTTTTCATTGAAGACGCGCAAGAACACCTGCAAGATGGCATCTCGATCGGCTTTGTTGTCGGCCTTGGCATCGATGTTGAACAGGATGACATCGGCAGTGCCTTGGGTGGCGCGCTGAATGTCGGCCAGGAGCATGGCGTCTTTGATCTTGTGGTGGTCAAAGAACTGATTGGCATGGCGCGTTTCACCCGTGTGGGGGTTGTTGGCCTCCAGGTTTTCCAGCAGGTAGGACAGGATCTTGATGAAGTGCGACTTACCCGAGCCGAAGAAGCCAGACACCCAGACGCCCATGCGGTCGGTGATGGCCGCGTCGTGGGGCCTATCCATCGCAGCCAGGTAAGCATCAAAAAAGCGACGCAAATGGTCGCTGATTTGCTTGGTGACTACATACTCTTCCAACTCTTGCCACACGCTGGCGGCGTCCATCTGGTCGGCTTTGATGACGCCGTTAATGGGGCGGTCGATGGGCTTGAGAAATAGCTCGCGAATCTTCATTTTTTATTCATCCCTGGGTTGTCTCTGACTGGCAAAAGTGTACGGGCAATCCAAACGCTGTCGACCTGTCGGGAAAACTCGTCAGGTCACTGGTCAGCTCGTCTCTGGGACCAGTTGAAAGGCACGGTAATAGTGGTCTTCCGCCAAGGTGTTGAACAACCTAAGGGTGTGCCCGTCGTATTTGCCTGGAAAGAACATCAAAAGCGGTGTATCGCCCATGATCGGGTGCAGTGCCGACAGCAGCGTGTGGGTGCGCAGCATGGGGTAGACCGCGCCGACGCCGGTGAGCACCAATACGTCTAGGCTTGCAATGTCGTATTGGCTGGCAATTTTTTGGGCCAGTTTGTCCTCTTTCAATACTGGGCGCAATGCGGCCAAGGTGCTGTCATTGCCTTTGGTGGTCTGCATCTCCATGGCCTTGTCCAGCAGATTGCGCTCCTCCAGCAGGCCGGTGACGAGGCTCAGCAAGTCGACTATCGCCGCGTTGATGGGTGGAACCTGCTTGCCAAGTGAGGGAAACACCGTGCCTGACAAAAACCCACGGACGTCCATTTCACGCTCAGGCGGGTAGTCGAACACCCAAAAACCGATCTCGTTTCCCAGGCCCTTGCTGTCCAGAAAATCCCTGGCCGTCATGCGGGGCAGTATCAAATTCAAACGTTCTTCAAGGCTCAACTTCATTGGGCACGCTCCAGGCAATCAAGGACATAGGTTTCATCGCGCGCAGACAAATACTGCCGCACCGTGGGGTGCAATGAACGGGGGGATAGTTTCATGGTGCGGGCGCTTTCCAAGTATTTGGCCTCCACCAGGATACGGATGATGACTTGAAAAAGTTTGGCCTTGGTCGATTCGGACCAATGGGCGACGGCGGAGTCATGGTGAGCACACTCGGCCAAAAAGTCCTGCCAATCCAGCGGCACGATAGCGGGCTCCAGCCGCTTCTGGTGGGTGGCGTAAACATTACGAATGAAATCGCCCAAAAGTTGGCTGTGTTTGATGGCCCCGGCCAACAAAAGCTGGTTGGCGACCTCGTTTTCGCGCTCTGCAATCATCTGCCAGGCTTGCGAGTCCAGCGTGTTGAGGCGCTTACGCAGGAGTGTGGCTTGCCGCCGGGCGGTGGCAGGCGTCTTCTTCTGGAGGATGTTTTCAACCTCGATCGCATGGGTCCAGGCGGCTTCATCCGGCTGGGACAGCAACAACGTCGCAAGCCGCTTGCTTTCAAGGGGCATCAGGGAACCGGCGGAGATTTCGGCGTTGTAGATTGGCATACCCCCGTATTCTCAGTGCAGAAAAGCCGAATACCGGCGTTTCCGGCTCGATGGCCGAGTCGTCATGCGCGATTGGACGGAATGATTTAGACCATTTCAGGTCCGCTTGAGTAGGGTCCGGGCTTTGTTAAGCCAAGTTTCGCCTCCCGCTCGGCAAGGGCTGCCTCTCGTGCGTCCAACGATTTGATCAAGCTCTGGGCTTCAAGCAAAGTTTTCTGTGCGAATTCACGCAGCTGGATTTCTCGCTCGCCGTTGCCCTTGGTGATTTCTTTGGCCCTCTGGAAAATTTGTGCCTGCGCAGGTAGGGCAGAGCGCTCCTGGGTCCATTCCGCTCGGCTCAAGCGTCGTCTTCCGGGCCCAATACGAGCAAGGCCGGATGGTGCGGCTACATGCTCCCAGAATCGATCCTGAAAAGCACGCATCGCCGATTTGTAGGCAAATCGCTGTTCCTTGGGTGTCTTAGCACCCTTGGCTGCAAAAAAACCAGGATGCACATCTTTTACGTTTCCGCTGTTAGGATTGACCACGTAAAAGTGCAGGTGTGGGTGCGCCTCGTCGGTATGCTCAATAACGCTTCGAAGGCCTGTTCCGAACTCCAGTTGAAGCCAGTCAAGCGTGGCTTGCTTCCAATAATCGTATTGTTTACCAGAGCGCGGGTACGAGGAGACCCCCGCTAGTAATACCGACGCATCCTTGCGCAATCGGCGCCCAACGGCATCTGTGCTTTGTTCGTGGATTGCATGAATTTCGGTCTCAAGGGCGCCAAGGCTGGCACCATGCAGCAAGATAGGCTGCATCGGGGTAGTGACGTGCAAACAAGCTTGTGGTTCCCGCCAAGCTTCGGCGAGGATGTCGCCCACTGACCATTTTTGCTTGGCTCCACGCGCTGTTTTTTTTGGTGCCACGAGGCCAAAGACCTCGATGTGGACAAATTGGGTGTCGGTTGCGCTCATGGCGCCTTTCGTTCACAAATATAGTGACCGTGTTTACAAATATAGGGGTGGTGTTTACAAACATAGCGACCGACTATATTTGTTATGGCATTCGCCACAACAAATGTCGGCCAGGGGCTTTGCCCCTGGATCCCGCAGCCAAATGTGTCGTCAACATGTCGAGTTTGTGTCGGCAATGTGGTGAAACTGTGCCAGCAATTCACCGCATTTGTGTCAACTCTGTGGCGGCAATGTGCGAACAATGTGGTAATCATTGTGGTGTCAATGTGTAAGTTGGCCACGTCGCCTCCGCTGGCTACCAACTTGCAAAGTTAACAGGCCATCTTTCGACAATCCCGACAGTAGTTCAGCCGCCGCTTGGTGCACTGGGGCAGACACCACGTTCATCAGTCGAATCAGGACCGACTCGAACGGCAGTTTTACGACATACTCGTGCAAAGCGAAGCCGGAGTCGACGTATTTGATCCAAGTCACACGGTCTGCTGATTCAATGTGTAGCCTCATCCCAATAGTTGGCAAGATGTCGGGTTCGGGTTCGGGTACCTGGACGCAGTCGATATCGACGCTATGGTCATTCACGGTACAACTCTGAGCCCAACCCCAGCCCACCCACTTGCCGTCGGCAACTACATCGTGCCACGTGAATTTTCTTCGCAGTTCCGCATTCTTCATCTTTGTAACCCTGCCAGTCTGTTAACACTTCCTTGTTCGACAATTTCGTCTCTCAGCTGCCGTAACTTTTTTCGCTCGTTTGGAGGCACTGAGCCGACGGGGACATCCTTCGACGTAAACGTCGGCACCACCTGCAAGGCCATCTGAATCACCCGTTGCCGCCGGAGAATTTCCGGGATCTCTGCGCGGAGCGCGAGACCTGCCGACAGCTTAAATTTGCCTTCTCGCGCCTTGCGTTGAAGTGATGACATGAATTGCGAAACGGTCGTCTTAATTACGCCCTGGCGTTGACACTCGAACACTTCTGTAAACACGTCGATCGCCGTTTTTGAGTTGAGACCTGTACAGTCTTGTTGAGCCGTGTCTGGATCAACAGAAAGTTTTTGACACAACCACAACCAAATCTCTTTGTCGCTGTCATCGACGATTTCCAGCGGCACTGCCGAGGCTGGCGGCTTCGATCTCGCAGTTGTTGTGTTCGAGTTCTTCTGTGTTTTTAAAACTTCTGTATTCGTACCCGTCTGATTTGCGGCAACTGGCTGCACCACGGCAGGTTCGCCCACGGCTTGGTTTTGCAGGTACGGTGCCCAGTCATCTATTGGCGAGTCACTGACGAACCACTTTGAGCGGACATATCGCCCCGCCGTCGATCGCTCACGTACGATGCGGAGGAAGCCCAGTGTCTCTAGCTGCTTGATTGAGCTGCGCATCGACGCTTCTCCTTCTTGTCTTGCTCTGCATAATCCATCTAAACTGATGTAGTAATTTTTAGTTGGCAGCGATAAAAGAAAAACGATCACGCCAATTGATTTCGAGCTAAGAGCCGCATTGCGGATCAAGTCGTTTGGAATTTGCACAAAATTCCCCGTCAGTCGACGCCGAATTAGTACTAGTCTTGATGCGTTCCCGGGAGTCACAGCGGAACATCACGATTTTTTGTGCGTGCGCGCTGCTGCCCGCTCAGTGACCCACTCGTCAATTTCTGTAGCTAGGAAACCCACAGCGGCTGAACGTGCACCGCCCAGGCGGATCGGCCTAGGGAATTTAGGATCCGTCTTTGTTCGACGCCAGATCGTGATCCGATTCAATCCAAGGTAAATTTCCAATTGGGCGTATCGAAGGATTTGTGCCATTTTGTTTCGTGCCGTTTCGTTAAGTTGCAGCCGATCTTCAACTTTTTTTTAAGTACGGTCTATGAGTCCGCCTGGCGCTACTTCGGCTGCAAAAACATGCAAGAAATGGAAAGTTGACGCAGTTGCTAAAAATGTTGGATGACACTTTTCTAACCGCCATTGCTAGATTTCGTAATTTACCGGCTGAAAGTGATCGCTGCTCTAAGCTCGACGCATTGTTCAAGCGTGAAAGGACTGGTTGACTTCCCAAAATGGCACTTCACTTTTGTTGATGACTTTTGGGTTGGCTTGGCATGTTCCGTAATCGGGGAGGATGCAGAAAAGCAATTTTTTGTCGATCCGATAGGAATTTGCAGCGACAAATTTTTGACTAAGAAATTACCTGCTAAATCAATGACTTAGTAAAATGGAGAATTTGCAAGCGAACTTGATGGCGTGTGGGAAATATATTTTTCCAGTGTCGTTTTTTTGCGGCAATTGGTCCGAAATTCCGATGAATTTGTGTGTTTAGGACTTGAAGTTGTAGCCTGAAGTGGGCTTGGTCGTTATAGCCGCTCACGCCCTGGATGGTCAGTCGACAGGCTTTTTGTAGTGCTCTGAAATGAGTTCCGCAATATCGCCCGGGTCAATTCCCATCCCGATAGCAACCTGAAGGGCTTGTTCAAGCTGGCCCCAGCCAGCGGAGGAGGCGGTGTTCACAGTGAGCGCCGATGTGTCCATCGCTTTCAATTTCAACATTAACGCCAGAAGAATCTCCTTATCCGCTGCAGCCGCCGTCGCTGTTGCCACTTCCAGCAATGCCTCAGAAACCTCTTTCGGCGACTGCGTCGGAAAACCTGCCAGCGCATAAGGTAGCGTTATTACGCGCTGGGCATTCACCAGGTTGGCCAAATCCGGAGCGTCTGCGATGCCGGGGGTCAGTTCTAATTTGACCCAGGCATCCCCAACCATCACGAATCGCGTCTTCATCAAACCGCTTTCCTTGTCTTGGAACAGCCAAATGGTCTTGTCCTTGTTGATCAGCTGGCCCAGCGCCGCTTTCACATCGTTTAGCGGTCCCGAGTCGTGCCAGCTGTGCAGAACGTCGGTGCGCAAACTCTCACCCTCCACCCCGAAGAAATACAAAAGCGCAGCCACGCGCTTGGCTGAAATCACCTGTTCTTTCCCCCGCAACCAGACAGACAAATTGGCCACCCGAATTCCGGTGCCCGTGCTAATGGAGCTGAGGGTGTCCCCACGCAGCCGCATCAGGGTAGAGCACAGCTGAGGCAGTTGTTTTTCAAGCAGCATTGGTGTTGTGGCATTCGGTCTAACAGTAAATCACTATAACAAAACACGGCGATACAACGCCAAAAAAGAGTTGGAAGCCTCCGTTTATAGTATTATAGTAAGTTACAGTAAACACATAAAAAGGCTTTGCTCATGCTCCCAGTCGCGGTTGACCCATGGCGCCCCGCCTTTGGAACCCACCACGAAGCCCGTGAACGATGCGGCCAACTGAATCAACGAACCTAAAAAGGAGATCACCGTGAACACCACCTTAGAAAATTTGACCCAGGCCTTAGAAGATTTTGGATTTGTCGTGCCGCTGGCGGGGATGTCCGTCCAGCGTGTATGTGGTGACCATGACAGCGGACTAACCGCATCGTGTTCAATCGAAGAGGGCGGGGTGATTGAATTTGGTCTCACCGAGCGCACAGAAGGCTCGGCCGTGAATGTGCTGCACTGCGTCGTTGACACCGAAGACCGGCAGGCCTGGTTGCTCAGCGAGCATTTTTCAGAACTCAACGGCGAGCGCACCCTGGGTGTAATCGCTAGCGATTCGCTACGTGACGTTTTCGAATGCCTGGAAGAGTTCATATTGGTGCGGCGTCCACCCCTGGAGCTGCAGCAAATCATGGAAGGGCTACCGAGCTGCTTGGAGACCGATACATCGCGCGGGCTTATGGCAGCGGTATTCAAACGCTTCGGAATGGAGTCGGTCTACATGCCGCCTTTTGAGGCGCACACAGACCACACCCCAAAACCAGAGCTTGCACTGCACGATTTAGCCGTTCTTGCGCGGTATGCCCGAGAGGAAATGCGTAAAAAAGACCACGCTGTCTTCCGCATCCCGCTCGAAAACAAAGGTGAACTGCTGCTATTCCCGCCCGAGCGCGCGCTCATGTATGCAGCGGCCAGCAGACCTCAGCGTCAACACGCTGCAGGGGAGGGGGTATGAACGACGGTCTTGACAGACAGCACGTCGCCGATGAATTGCGCAAGACCGCAAGCGATATGCGGCTGTGTCTGGCCGAACTACTGCGCGAGGACCGATCACTGCTGGCGAACCTACTCAAACACTTCCCGGGTCGAATAGAAGACATTGCCCGTGGTATCGCTGAACCGCCTGCAGAGCCAATGCCGCCCGATTGGCCGAGTCAATCGGCGGCATGCGAGACGCACTACCAAACCTTGCTGGACCGATTGACGTTTTGGATCGCATTGCAAAGGACCAAAGGGCCACTATGACGGCGGTTCGTTGTCGCCAAGCGATTCTTCAAACTCCAGAATCAAAAATACGCCTGAACTTTTAAACAAATCTCTGAACTACTGAAAGACCGACCACCATGAAATTCACACTCACAAAAATCCTCACCCTCTCGGCTTTGCTGATTGCGACGATCAACGCCGCTGCATAGATGCCACTCGTGCTGATCAATGCTAACGCGCCCACGTCAGAAGACTGGGCCAAGGCGGCCCCCATACTGCGGGACGCCATCGAATGCAAAGCCCCGTTCGTTCATTCCAATGCCGTGCGGGCGAGCTTGCGGCTTACCAACAACCAGTTTGATGGTGAACACCGTTTTCCCAAGCCCTTGCTGGTGTTTGGCACACTGGTTGCCGATGGCGTTTCCATTTTTGAAGGTAGTGAGGACGAAGGCAGCAGCTATTTCGTGAAGCTGGTCGGGGTGAAATTGGCCGACGTTGCAAAGGCTGCAAAATTGAAGAAGGACGGCGGGCGGTATGTGCGTTCGGTGAAAAAAGGAATCGTTGAAGCCAGTGAGCCGCAGCCAGGTGTCATTCAAATCGGGTGTATCCGAGGGGAAGACCTTTGAAATCTGCACCCATTCATCTAAAGGCCCGTTGCGTTTAATCGTACGCTGGCATTTGGACTTACTACCCACCAAGGCAAACTGTGTGTTGAAGAGCAAATGATCACACACGCAAACTTCGCAGGAGACGCAAAATGATTACTGGCCGAGAAATCCCAGCCTATCCAGTTACAAGCGCAGAACTCGTTGCGCATTACGCGCGTGAGGCTCAACAGAGAAATGAGGGTCTTGCAGTGGGCCGTGAAGAGGGCCACGCCGAAGGCCAACAAATCGGCTATCAACAAGGCCACAGAGACGGCAGAGCGGAGGGATGGGGCGATGCCGTCACGCAGGCCAACGTGAAAATCAGCGAGCAACTGGAATTTACCCGGCAGCATGTGGCCGACAAAGCCGCCATGCAAAAGCAACTCCAAGCGCAAGCCGAGTTGATCGACTTGCTTACGCGGCGCGTGCTTGACCTCGAACGCGAAAACAAAAATCTAAAAATGAATACGGGGGAGATTCATATTGTCGCAACAGCACTCAAGAGCGAAAAAGAACAACAGCAAACAAAGGTGACGCAACTTGACGAAAAGTTGGAGCAGCTCACAAACGCGTACAACAGTGTCATCACTCGTTACAACTCCAACCTCATTTTCATGAATACGGTTCATTGCACTTTAGCGGAGCTAGCGAGAGATGGAGAACCGCTGGCAGAACGAATACCGGATGTATTTGCTAAAAAGTATGAAGAGCAGGTATCCAAAGCCGGGGCCGAAGGCAATAACAGCGTCACTCTACACAAAGACCCAAGCTTCCATGGGCAGAAGTTCATTTTGGGGCTGCTAAATCGCAGCCGTAGTGCCCAAGACAGAAAAATCACGTAACGAGATAGTAGAACGCCGTCTGTAGACACCCGTGCGCAACCCTAGGACGATGAATACGGTCCAATTTACAAGTCATCTGTTGCCACAGAGAAGCTTTGCTTGACCGTGCAGATGCCATTGAGACTACATCATGATCCTATTCCTCGACTACGACGGCGTACTGCACCCCGATGAGGTGTTCCTTGAGCGCGGCCGACCAGTGCTGCGTAAGGAGGGCTCGCTTTTCATGTGGGCCGGGCTGTTGGTCGATGCCCTGGACGCCCACCCCCACGTGAAGCTCGTTTTGAGCACGAGCTGGGCACGCGAGCTGAGGTTTGCGCGTGCCCGTGACTATTTACCCGCCGAACTTCGCTCGCGCGTTATCGGCGCGACCTGGCACAGCGCGATGGCCACCGATAGCGAGCATCGCTCACTTGGGCGCGAAACGTGGTGGGATCAAGCCACGCGCTACCAGCAAATCCAGCGCTACGTGGCCCGAGCGGGGCTCACGGATTGGATTGCCATTGATGACCGACCAGAAGGCTGGGCCGAAGTCGACATCCACCGACTTGTTCGGACAGACAGCGCGCTCGGCTTGTCGGAGCGTTCTGCGCATTGTCGCCTCGCTGAGGCACTGGCGGTTTAGCCAAAATTATTGGTCTGCCTGACTCAACACATACCCAATGGCGGCGCTCTTGGGCGTTCGCCGGTCAATAATAAGGTCATCGTTCGCCAAGTAAATATTTATCGATCCAACAGGGAACACCATGAAAAAAATACAAGCTACCGCAGCCCTTTTGCTAGGGGTTCTTATCTCCCAAAGTGTCTTAGCGGACAGCCCCACCGCGATCCACAACTTCTATACTAATTTGGCTCGTGCCAGAACCAGTCTTGCTGCGACTGAAATTAACACGGTAGCGATTCCCACGCTCGTGCGTGGCATGTACAAATTGACAAGTAAGCAGGGCCAATTCATTAGTTACACCAATGAAGCTGGGACGCTCTTTGGTGATGCGCAAGGGTTCAAGGTGATTTCAGCCAGTGGCATCCCACTTCGGCAACTTAACTTGGATGAAGTGGCCGGACTACGTGCAGAGGTGCTTTCTGGCCTTGATTACGATAAGCTCATTAAGGTCCAGCATGGGGATGGCGGCGGCCGACGCATTATCCTGTTCTCGGCAGTCGATTGTCCGTTTTGTAAAAAATTTGAGGATGCGATGCGCGAGATTGACAACAATGTGAATACTACCTTCTACGTTGTCCCTTCGTCTTTACGGTCGCTCTCACGCGGAGGCGAGTTGCCAAAGTGGCAGGCTGTATCCAACATTTGGTGCGCTGAAGACAATGGGGCGGCGTGGCTAGCCTTTTGGGGCAATCGCCGTATTGCAGCGCCTCGACAATGCGAGTTCGCGGACCCACGTAACGCGGATGCCTCTGTGCAAAACCTCTACGCCATTTTTCAGGCAGCTGGAATGAACATTGTGGGGACACCTAATCTCGTGCGTGAGGATGGTGTTATCAACCGCCTAAACGCTGGTTTTGATGTCGCTTGGGCTAAGGCCACGTTAGGGCCAGCCGGAATGCCGCCCGCAGTTCCGCAATCTAATCGGTGGCTGGGGGCCAACGCCAGTTTTCAAGCGCCGACCGTGGATAGTGTAATTCCAATGCCTGCGAACTCATCCCAACCAAAATCCGTAAATTTGAAGGCGGCCCTCGGCAATTTGTTTGGGAAATAAGTAACCGACCTCCTATCTAGTAAAGCGGGAAAAGGCTCCATGATTGGCTCCATGGATTATCTTAGTTGATGTTTTTTTAATCGAACTCCATTGGAGAGGTCTAGAAATGGTCAGGTCATGATCGATAACATGTAAGCACGCTGGTATGCGCGGGGTCTGTCAGTCCGACCCATAGCAACCACTGCCGCCCGTAGCCCTCTGGTACGCGGCGGTTTTTTTTTGCAACGGCGCTTGAATGTGGGCGCACAGTCTCCAAATCCCTTGCATGTGACGGAAACTTCAGGTGACCGATAAAATTGAAACTATGGCCACCAAAAATCCGATTCAACCTCCAGAAGCCCCGGTAATGCCGCCCAAAGACACCGGCGGTGCGGTTGTACTTGAGAGACGGACCGAGAAAGTCAAACCACCCTCAAGGCACCAGGTCGTCATGCTGAACGATGACTACACGCCGATGGAGTTTGTAGTCGTGGTTATCCAAGAATTTTTTGGCAAAGATCTTTCCGCAGCGACGCAGATCATGTTGAAAATTCATCTGGACGGACGAGGCGTGTGCGGCGTTTATCCCAAGGATATTGCCGCCACTAAAGTAGACCAGGTGCTGGAGGCCGCCCACAAGGCCGGTCATCCGCTGAAATGCATCAGTGAACCCGTCGACTTTTAGTGGGTTTTCGGACCTAACGGCACAAGCATATAAAACGGTTTACAGTTAATCATCAACGCAAGGCAAAAGGAATCCACATGATCGCCCAAGAATTGGAAGTCAGTCTGCACATGGCGTTCGTGGAAGCGCGCCAACAACGGCATGAATTCATCACTGTCGAGCATTTGCTATTGGCATTGCTGGACAACCCCAGCGCTGCGGAGGTGCTGCGTGCATGTTCGGCTAATGTCGAAGATTTGCGCAAATCGCTCACTAATTTCATCAAGGACAACACCCCCCAAGTGGCCGGTGCTGACGATGTGGATACACAACCTACATTGGGTTTTCAGCGTGTGATCCAGCGCGCCATCATGCATGTCCAGTCCACTGGCAGCGGAAAAAAAGAAGTCACTGGCGCTAACGTACTGGTGGCTATTTTCGGCGAGAAAGACTCTCACGCAGTTTATTACCTCCACCAACAAGGGGTAACGCGCCTGGACGTGGTGAACTTCATAGCGCACGGCATCAAAAAGAACGACCCACCTGAGGCTGCAAAGCCCAGCGAAAACCCGGCAGAAGCAGAGGAGGGCGGTGCGGAGAAAAATGAAAAGGCTTCTCCTCTTGAACAGTACACCGTGAACCTGAACCAGCTTGCCAAAGAAGGGAAAATAGATCCCCTCATAGGCCGTGAGTACGAGGTCGAGCGCGTTATCCAAATCTTGTGCCGTCGTCGAAAAAATAATCCACTCTTGGTAGGCGAAGCTGGTGTGGGTAAAACTGCAATTGCAGAAGGTTTGGCATGGCGTATCACCCAAAAAGAAGTTCCAGAAATATTGGCGGATTCGGTTGTTTATTCACTGGATATGGGCTCACTATTGGCGGGAACCAAGTACCGCGGTGACTTCGAACAGCGTCTCAAAGGCGTTTTGAAGGCGTTGAAAGACAGGCCGAACGCAGTGCTGTTTATCGACGAAATCCATACGCTGATTGGTGCAGGCGCAGCATCAGGCGGCACGCTTGATGCGTCTAATCTTCTGAAGCCTGGCTTGAGTTCAGGTCAGCTCAAATGCATTGGTGCCACGACCTTCACGGAATACCGCGGCATCTTTGAAAAGGACGCTGCGCTGTCTCGACGCTTTCAAAAGGTCGATGTGGTTGAACCCACGGTGGATCAGACCGTAGAGATTTTGAAAGGCTTGAAGTCGCGATTTGAGGAACACCACAACGTTAAGTATGCGGTGGCTGCTCTGCAAGCTGCTGCCGAGCTCAGCGCCAAGTACATCAACGACCGGCATTTGCCAGATAAAGCTATCGACGTGATTGACGAAGCCGGTGCGGCGCAACGCATCTTGCCGCCGTCTAAACGCAAAAAGACCATCAGCAAGGCTGAAGTCGAAGAAATAGTGGCGAAGATCGCCCGTATTCCGGCAGCAAATGTGTCCAATGATGACCGTAGCAAGCTGAAAACGCTGGAGCGTGATTTGCGCAACGTGGTGTTTGGTCAGGACAAGGCGTTGGACGTCTTGTCGTCTGCTGTCAAGATGGCGCGATCGGGTTTAGGTAAGGGCGACAAGCCGATTGGCTCGTTCCTGTTCAGCGGCCCCACCGGTGTTGGTAAAACCGAAGCCGCAAAGCAACTGGCTTACATCATGGGTATTGACCTGATTCGCTTTGACATGAGCGAATACATGGAGCAACACGCCGTGAGTCGATTGATCGGGGCACCTCCAGGCTATGTGGGCTTTGATCAAGGCGGGTTGTTGACTGAAGCGGTTACGAAGAAGCCCCACTGCGTATTGCTGCTCGATGAAATAGAAAAGGCACATCCTGCGATCTTCAATGTTCTCTTGCAGGTGATGGACCATGGCACGCTGACAGACAACAATGGGCGCAAAGCGGACTTCCGCAATGTCATTATTGTGATGACGACCAATGCTGGCGCAGAGACCATGAACAAAGCGACCATTGGGTTTACTAACCCGCGCGAAGCAGGTGATGAAGCCGCTGACATCAAGCGTTTGTTCACGCCAGAGTTCCGTAACCGCCTGGATGCGACGGTGAGTTTTAAAGCGTTGGATGAAAACGTGATTCTGCGCGTCGTCGACAAGTTCCTATTGCAATTGGAAACCCAGCTGGCAGACAAAAAAGTGGATGTTACTTTTACCGACAAGTTGCGCAAGCACTTGGCGAAAAAAGGCTTTGATCCACTGATGGGCGCACGCCCTATGCAGCGCCTGATCCAAGACACTATCCGCCGTGCCTTGGCCGATGAACTGCTGTTCGGACGATTGACCGACGGCGGACGACTGACCGTAGACTTAGACGACACCGATGAAAGTAAGACGGAAGTTTTGCTCGATATTCAACCACTGCCCGAAAAAAAGGGTCGTGCTAAGCCGGAAGAGGCGACTGCGGGCTAGAACCTACAAGACCAAAAAAAGGGCCTCATCCGGTATGGATGAGGCCCTTGTTTTTGAGGCTGACCCGCTTAGCGGGTCGTGTTGTCGTGGCCTTATTTGAAGCCCACCCGATCCAGCATCTGCTGTACTTTGATCTGGTTCATGCCAATCACGCTGATTGGGATGATTTCACTCTTGAAGCCACCTTGCGTCATCGCTTGCAATGCAGGGTTGGTGAGCTTTACACCATTGGCTATCGGCCATTCGTTGTTGCCGTTGGCGAAGTGTTCTTGGGCGCTGGGGCTTGCCAGATACTCCAGGAACTTCGTTGCATTGGCGGTATTTTTGGAATATCGGGCCGCAGCGCCACCAGCAATATTGACGTGGGTTCCCCACGATTGTTGGTTAGGAAAAACTACACCAACGCGTTCTACAACCGCTTGGTCATCAGGGTTGGTAGAGCGCATTAAGCGGGCCAAATAATAGCTGTTGGTGACGGCAATGCCGCACTCGCCTGAGGCAACACCTCTAATCTGGTCTGTGTCACCACCCTTGGGTGCGCGTGCCATGTTGCTAACCATCCCACTTAGCCATTGTTCAGCAGCAGCTGCCCCGATGTGTTCAGTCACGGCACCAAAGAGCGACAGGTTGTAGGGGTGGGAGCCCGAGCGAATGCACAATTTGCCCTTGTTCTTGGGGTCACCCAACTCCTCGTAGGTGTCAACGTCGTCTTTTTTGACTTTCAACTTGTCGTAGACGACGATTCGCGCTCGGGTAGAGAAACCAAACCATGCCGATTCACCTGCTGCGTTGGGCTTGCTGCGGTATTGTGCGGGTATGGCGTCATCTAAGACTTTGGACTTGATGGGTTGGAATAATCCATCAATCTCACCGCGCCACAGGCGGCTGGCATCTACCAACAAGATCACATCCGCAGCAGAAGCTGAGCCCTCGGCTTTCAGACGCGCAATGATGCCGGCATCGTCGGCGTCCACACGGTTCAGTTTGATACCCGTAGTTTTGGTGAAGTTGGAATACAGCGCGTCGTCCGTGGGGTAGTGGCGCGCAGAGTAGATGTTGAGCACTTGCTCTTGAGCTTGGGAGGCACCGGCTGCCAACAGCAGGATACTCAGGGACAATAGGGACTTCTTCATGGAGGAGATCTCAAGTAATGGGATGCCGCCATCATAAAGCAAACGCGAATCATTCCTAATAAGATTTATGTATCCCCTGTTACTTTTGCGGTCAAAGTCCCTTGTCCTACTTGCGTTGGCTGTAGCGCTCGTGGGTTGTGCCAGTGCTCCCGTGGCTCCAGCGGTGGGTATTTCTATTCCCGTGCAACCGGGGGGGCCGGCTGTGATCGCGCCAACACCCAAGATTTTGCCTCGTATCGGCCTGGCTCTGGGCGGTGGTGCCGCACGTGGCTTTGCCCATGTGGGTGTCATACAAGTGTTGGAGGAGGCCGGAATTCGCCCGAACCTTGTCGTGGGTACTTCGGCAGGGAGCTTGGTGGCGGCTATCTACGCCAGCGGCAAAACAGGTATCCAGTTGCAGCAGATTGCGCTGACGATGGAGGAAGGAGCAATTACGGATTGGACGCTGCCGATTTTTAGTAACGGCATGTTGCGCGGTGATGCGCTAGCGCGTTATGTCAACGGGCTGGTGGCCTCCAAGGCGATTGAAGACATGCCCTTGGCACTGGGTGTGGTGGCTACCGATTTACAGAGCGGCCAAGGCATGCTCTTTCAGCGCGGGGACACGGGTACCGCCGTGCGTGCATCGAGCGCTGTACCGGCGGTGTTCCAGCCGGTCAAAATATCCGGGCGCGAATACGTCGACGGCGGTCTGGTTTCTCCCGTGCCGGTGCGCTTTGCGCGACAAATGGGCGCAGAGGTCGTGATTGGTGTTGATATCTCCAGCCCGCCAGAGGGCAACCTGGCTGTTGGCATGATGCAGATTTTGTTGCAGACTTTTTCCATCATGGGAAAGAGCATCAACAGTTTTGAACTCAAGGAGGCCGATGTTGTGGTGCGGCCGTCGTTGGCGGGTGTGTCCAGCGCCGATTTTGGTGCCCGCCGACGCTCTATTGAGGCTGGCCGTCAAGCCATGTTACAGATGCTGCCGCAACTGAAAGCAGCAATTGCCGCCAAGTCGCACTGACGCGAACCAAAAAAAAGGCCCCGTCTTGCAACGAGGCCTTGAAGGGATCCTTGAACCTGAAGGTTTCGAAAAGATCCGAGGAGACAACTGGCAGAGGCTTGTGTGCAGGCCTCCATGTCTAGATTATCTCAGGGTTTTCCCTGTGTTTTTAGAGCGCGTTCTCAAAAACCCCGGGGAATCCTGAAATTAACGCTTTTTAGTTGCTGACTTGGTCGCGTTAGTCGCGGTGGCTGCTACTGCGTTGAAGTTGGCTTCGGCCACTTCAGTGGCTTGCTTGACAGCCTTTTGCACTGATTCCAAAGCGTTATTGGCGGCAGCTACGCTGCTTTTCATGATGGCCACAGCGGCTTCGGAGCCTGCAGGTGCGTTTTTGGCGGCGCTGTCGACCATACCCATGAATTTCTTCTGAGCATCGGCAGCTTGGCCTTCAAAGTTCTTGCTGAATTCAGCAGCAGAGCCAGTGGCGATGTCGTAGAGATGGCGGCTGTATGCCGCTGTCTTCTCAGCCAACGGTTGGAACAGACCCGATTGCAGAGCCAGCAGTTCTTGGGCGTCTTTCACGCTCAAGAGAGACTGTGTATGGCCAGAAGCCTCGGACAGAGCTGCCCTAGAAGCGGTCAGGTTCAATTCGACGATTTTCTCAACGCCTTCGAAGGCTTTGTTGGTCAGGCCGAAAAGGGTTTCGATGTTGGCTTTGTGGGAGGCCATAACTTGGTCGACGGTCAGCATAGTAAATTCTCCAGTGGTTAAAAGTGAAAACTCTTTATCTGCGCCGTAACCGGGTATCTCACCGTTTAATGTTGCAGTGCAGCATGGGTTGAATTATAGGGAAACTGGTTGGGCTTGCAAGTACTTTTTGCTGCATTGCAACAAATTGGTACAAAACATCTAATTTGATGGTTTGTCACCACGTTGACACATGGCTTTGTCGTGCCGTCGGGTGGGCTAGCCACGGGCTGGCAAAATCTGTTGGAACTCCAAGCTCCCCAACACAGCATGAATCAAGCCGTCTTAGCGCACGCCACCGTCGCCACCAAACCCCTGCCAGAGCCGCACAGCGCTTATCGGCACTTCCAGCGCATCACCACGCGCTGGTCTGACAACGATGCCTACGGCCACGTCAACAACGTCGTTTATTACAGCTGGTTTGACACCGCAGTGAATACATTCCTGCTGGAGAAAGGCGTGCTCGACATTCACCAGGGCAGCACCATTGGCCTGGTGGTGGAGACTGGCTGCAACTACTTTGCGCCGCTGGCATTTCCAGAAACCGTGGAGGTGGGTATCCGCGTAGCGCACATGGGACGCAGCAGTGTGCGCTACGAGTTGGGGATATTCGGAGCGGACGATGCCATGGCCGCCAAGGGGCATTTTGTGCATGTTTATGTCGACTCCAAGACCCGCCGCCCCATCGCCTTGCCCGACAATCTCATTCACACTCTGGAGACATTGCAATGCATTTAAACGCTGTCGACGAAGCCATCATGTCCCGTAGCTCAGTGCGCGCCTTTACCAGCCAGCCGGTACCGCGCGAGACGTTGACGCATTTGTTGGAACTTGCCAGCCGGGCGCCGTCGGGTACCAATTGCCAACCCTGGCGCGTATATGTGTTGCAGGGCGAGAGCCGCAATAGCCTCACCGACAAGGTATGCGCTGCACACGATGCGTTGCGGGCTGATCCCGCGCTGGCTGCCCAATACGCCGAGGAGTACGACTATTACCCCACGCAATGGGTCAGTCCGTATATCGACCGTCGCCGCGAGAACGGCTGGGGCCTGTACGGGCTGCTGGGCATTGGCAAAGCCGACAAAGACAAAATGCACGCCCAACAGCAGCGTAACTACCGTTTTTTTGATGCACCGGTGGGCTTGATGTTTACGGTCGACCGGGTGATGGGCCGTGGTTCGCTGGTGGACTACGGCGCGTTTCTTCAAAATATCATGGTGGCAGCGCGGGCCCACGGACTACACACCTGCCCGCAGGCCGCTTGGAACGGATTTTCGAGCATCATCCTGCCGCATATCGGGGCCCAGGCCTCGGAGATGCTGGTGTGCGGCATGGCCTTGGGGTATGCCGATGCGGATGCCGTAGTCAACAGCTTTCACACCCCGCGTGTGCCGGTGGCTGACTTCACCACCTGGTTGGAATAGTTAGTGATTGCTATATATTTAATAGCAAGATACCTAGGTTTTACCCGGGCTAGAAGCCGATTTGGCATCTAATTGAAGCGAATACCCCCCCAGACTATGCCCAGCACCCCCAAGCCCCGTGTTCTCGTTAGCCGGGCTATTTTCCCGCCCGTGCTTGCGCATTTAGAAGCCCATTGCGAGGTGGAGTCCAACCAGGACGATGAACTGTGGGGCTCCGCCGAGATGGTACGGCGCTTGCAGGGCAAGGTCGGGGTGATGACCACGTCGAGCGAACCCATCACGGCCGGGCTCTTGGCCCAGTGCCCCGACTTGCGCATTGCTGCGAATATGGCCGTGGGTTACAACAACTTTGACCTGCCAGCCATGACGCAGGCCGGCGTGCTGGCGACGAATACGCCCGATGTGTTGACCGAGTCTACCGCCGACTTTGGCTTTGCGCTGCTGATGGCGACGGCGCGCCGTATTTGCGAGAGCGAACATTACCTGCGCGCCGGGAAGTGGAACCGTTGGCGCTACGACCTGTTTGCTGGGGCTGAAGTGCATGGCAGCACCATCGGCATCATTGGCATGGGCCGCATTGGGCAAGGCATTGCGCGGCGTGCGCACTTTGGTTTTGGTATGCGCGTGGTGTACCACAACCGCTCGCGCCTGGATGACCGCACGGAAGCCGCACTGGGCGCCACCTACCTCAGCAAAGAAGACCTGCTCAAGACCGCTGACCACGTGATGCTGGTGGTGCCGTATTCGGCAGCATCGCACCACACCATTGGCGCGGCGGAGTTGGCGCTGATGAAGCCCACAGCCACCTTAGTCAATATCGCCCGTGGTGGCGTCGTGGATGATGTTGCACTAACCGCGGCGCTACAGGCGCGCCGCATTGCGGCTGCGGGCCTGGATGTGTATGAGGGCGAGCCCACTATCCACCCGGGTTTGCTGGATGTGCCCAACGTGGTGCTGACCCCGCACATTGCCAGCGGCACCATTGGCACGCGCACAGCCATGGCACAACTGGCCATCGACAACTTGATTGCCTATCTGGTCGACGGGCAGGCATTGACGCCCTTGAATACGCCGTTAACAAAGTCGATGCTGCAGGGTGTCAAGCCCACCACGAAGGACATCAATTGAACGATTGGGCACTCTGGGTTTTATTGGGCTTGGGCGGGGCTACGTTCATCACACTGGTTTGGATTGCTTTGGGGCTGCGCAGGGGTGGCGGGACCGGCAGTGAGCGTGAAGCACTCAAGGCTGAACAGGAAGCGGCGCGCCAAGAACTGCTGGGCTTAGTGCGTAGCAGCACTGAGCGTCTGGAGCGTGAGCTGCGTCGCGAGATCAGCGAGTCGCAGCGCGCAGGCCGCCAAGAGCTGACGCAAAACTTGGCCTCGTTTCAGCAGGCGCTGGTGCAGCAAGGCGCCGAGGCCACCCGCACGCAAAACACCCAGATCGACGCTTTTGGCCAGCAACTGGCACTTTTACAAAAGACCTTGGCCGATACTTTGCACACCCAACTCTCTGGCATGGGTGAATCCACCGCCCGCCGTTTGTCCGAGCTGAGCGACACCAACACCCGTGGCATGACCACAGTGCGCGATACCTTAAACCTACAGCTGGCGCAATTGCAAGCCAACAATGCCACCAAGCTCGACGAAATGCGCGCGACGGTGGACGAGAAGCTGCAAGCCACGCTGCAGGCCCGCCTGGGCGAGAGCTTCAAGCAGGTGGCTGATCGCCTGGAGCAAGTACACAAAGGCTTGGGCGAGATGCAATCTTTGGCGCAGGGCGTGGGCGACCTGAAGCACCTGCTGACCAATGTAAAGACCCGGGGCATATTTGGCGAGGCACAGCTTGCCTCGTTGCTGGAGCAGGTGTTTGTACCCGACCAATACGCCGTGCAAGTACCGACGCGCCCCGGCAGTAAAAACGTAGTGGACTTTGCCATCAAACTGCCGGGCAAGTCCGATACGGGGGAGCCGCTGTGGCTGCCCATTGACGCCAAGTTTCCCAACGAAGACTACGAGCGGCTGCTGGATGCGCAAGCGCGTGCCGATGTGGCAGCGGCCGAGTCCGCAGGCAAAGCGCTAGAAGCGCGCATTCGCCTGGAGGCCAAATCCATCAACGAAAAGTATGTGGAGCCGCCCTACACCACCGATTTTGCGATTTTGTTTTTGCCCACCGAAGGCTTGTATGCCGAGGTGCTGCGCCGCCCGGGCCTGATGGAAGGTCTGCAGCGCGAGCACCGCATCACCTTAGCGGGGCCGACCACGTTGCTGGCCATGCTCAGCTCCTTGCAAATGGGCTTTCGTACACTGGCGCTAGAGAAGCGCTCTAGCGAAGTGTGGCAGGTGCTGGGGGCTGTTAAAACCGAATTCACCAAGTTTGGCGATGTGTTGGCGAGGGTTAAATCGCAGACCGAGACAGTGCTTAAAACCATTGACGGTGCCGAGACCCGCAGTCGCGCCATGGGCCGGGCTTTGAAGAAGGTAGAGGCACTGCCCGATGCGCAGGCGCAAGTACTGATTCCGGCGGACAAAGACTATGACCGTGAAGGCGATTTGCCCGGCATGGGACAGTGAGTGATATGAGCGAGATGAGCGAGACGCCAGCGGCTGCGCCGCCGCAACACATACGTGCCAAGTCGTGGACGTTGTCCAGGTTGATTGCAGGCCAGGTCTGCTTGCACGGGGCGATGGCCGGCATGCGTATGGCGGCGCCGTTACTGGCGCTGAAGTCCGGGCACAGCGCCCTGGCTGTAGGCGTGTTGCTGGCGCTGTTTTCGCTCAGCCAAGTCTTTTTAGCCCTGCCGGCGGGCCGTTTCGCCGATCGCCATGGGCTGCGCCGTCCTATCAAATTGGGTGTAATCGCAGCCACGCTGGGGGCTACGCTGCCCGTGGTGTGGCCCCATTTTGCTGCGCTGTGTGTGGGCGCCTTACTGATGGGTGGTGCCAGTGGCGTGGCGTCTATCGCGCTGCAGCGGCATGTGGGGCGACTAGCGAGCAATACGACAGAACTAAAAACCCTGTTCAGTTGGTTAGCCCTGGGGCCTGCAATGTCCAACTTTTTAGGCCCGGTGTTGGCGGGGCTGTTGATTGACTACGCCGGTGTGTGGCTGGGCGGTGCAACGGCCGATGCGCGCGGTTTCCAGATGGCATTTGTGGGGCTTGCGCTGCTACCTGTCGTGGCTTGGCTGCTGGTGCGCCACACGCCCGAATTGCCCTTTGTGCCGACGGACAACGCAGTGCGCCAACCCCACGTGTGGGAACTGCTGCGCAACCCGCAGATGCGTCGCCTGTTGATGGTGAACTGGCTGCTGTCGAGTTGCTGGGACGTGCATACGTTTGTAGTACCGGTTTTGGGACACGAGCGTGGATTCAACGCTTCGGTCATTGGTGCTATTTTGGGAAGCTTTGCTGTGGCAGCAACCGTGATCAGGCTGGCGATTCCCTTGATAGCCTCGCGCTTGCAGGAGCGCAAAGTGGTGACTGCCTCGATGCTCGTCACCGCCACCGTATTTGCGATTTATCCCTTGATGGCCACACCGATCACCATGGCCTTATGTTCCATCGTGTTGGGCTTCGCACTGGGGTCTGTGCAACCGATGATCTTGAGCACCTTGCACCAGATTACCCCCCACGCCTTGCATGGCCAGGCCCTGGGCTTGCGGCTGATGGTGACCAATCTGTCTAGCGTGTTGATGCCCGTGTTATTTGGCACCGCTGGCGTTGCTGCAGGTGTGGCGGTGGTGTTTTGGACAATGGGGTCGCTGGTGGCTGCAGGTTCGCGCGCAGCTTGGGGCCTCAGGCCCTGAGCAATTCCGTGCTGGTTGGCCGTTCAGTCCTGCGTGAGCTGGTAGAAATCTCGAATGATGTGCCAAGCGTCTTCCGGGTCGTCGCAGTAGTGGAAGAGTTCCAAGTCTTCGGGCGACACCGCGCCTTCTTCGACGAGCACCTCAAAGTTGATCAAGCGCTTCCAGTAGTCGGTGCCAAATAGGATGATCGGCACCGGTTTGGCCTTGCGCGTCTGCACCAGGGTGATCACTTCAAACAGCTCGTCCAGCGTGCCAAAACCACCCGGAAATGCCACCAAGGCCTTGGCGCGCATCATGAAATGCATTTTGCGCAGCGCAAAGTAGTGAAACTTAAAGCTCAGTGACGGCGTCACATAGGGGTTAGCGCTTTGCTCGTGGGGCAGGGCAATGTTCAGACCCGACGTGAGCGCGCCCATTTCATGCGCGCCACGGTTGGCCGCTTCCATGATGCCGGGGCCACCGCCCGTGCAAATGAATAGACGATCCTTCTGCGGAATGCGTGCGCTGTAGCCCGCTACCAGGCGTGCGAACAGGCGCGCCTGGTCGTAGTGCTTGGCGTTGCGAATATGCCGCTGTGCCAGCGCCAACTCTGCAGCGTCGCCGCTGGCAGTGGCTTTTTCCAGCGCCATCTGCGCGCCCTCCGGCGACAAAAATCGCGCACTGCCAAACACCACCACCGTGTTTTCAACACCTTGCTCGGCTTGGTCGATATCAGGCTTGAGCATTTCCAATTGCATGCGCAGGCCACGGGTTTCACGGCGCAGTAAAAACTCGGGGTCTGCAAAGGCCAAGCGATAGGCGTCGGCCTCCAATAAGTGACCGCGGTCTGCGTGCGCATGTAGTTCGGCCCAGGCATTGGCCAGGCTGGTCGGGGTGAGATTTTGGGTGTTTTCCATGGTTGCATTATTGCTGCAAGTAAAGGCCCCACATAGCGGGGATGCAGGCCGCATACTGTGGGGCTGCATTGCGCACTCTGTCACCACTACCCCATGAACTACCCGCCATCAGCAACACAAGATTTGTTGGCCCTATCGAGCAGCTTGGGCCTGCAATTACCGACCCTGGCATACATCGTCGGGGCCTTGTTGTTTAGCACCATTGGCCTGGTGGCTTGGCACTATGGCCGCAAGCTGCAACGCAGTCGGATGAAGTGGCTGGGGGTGGCGCTGATGTTTTATGGTTATGTTGCCGTGGAGACGTGGATTCTTTACGCGGTGGGCATGGGCCTGAGCTTGGCGTTATACGTGTGGCGGCGTGTGTAGTGCCATGAGAGGGTCTAGGGGCGGCAGACTGATGTGTCCGCTGACGGAAAGTAAAAAGGCTCCTGTCGGAGCCCTTTTTATCTGACGCCGCCTGCTGGCAGCGCCTGAACTTACACACGTTTGCGGTATTCGCCGGTGCGTGTGTCGATCTCGACTTTGTCACCTTGGGCCACGAAAATGGGCACGCCGATTTCGAAACCGGTAGCGATCTTGGCGGGCTTCAGTACCTTGCCGGAGGTGTCACCCTTGACAGCAGGCTCAGTCCAAGTGATTTCGCGCACCACACTGGTGGGCAATTCCACAGAGATGGCTTTGCCGTCATAGAACACCACTTCAAGCTCCATGCCGTCTTCCAAATAGCTCAGTGTGTCGCCCATGTTTTCGGCTTCCACTTCGTACTGGTTGAACTCTTCGTCCATGCAAACGTACATAGGATCGGCAAAGTACGAGTAGGTGCAATCCTTTTTATCCAAGATGACTTGGTCCATCTTGTCGTCGGCCTTGAAAACGACTTCAGTGCCAAAGTTGGCAATCAAGCTCTTGAGCTTCATGCGCACGGTGGCAGAGTTGCGGCCGCCCCGGCTGTACTCGGTTTTCAGGACGACCATAGGGTCTTTGCCGTGCATGATGACGTTGCCGGCGCGGATTTCTTGTGCGATTTTCATGAGCTTTACGCGGTTGTCGCTGTCAACTTGAGCTGGCAGCGTTGTTATGCCGCGGTGCGCGGCGGAGCATGGTTTGCCGTCGGATGGTTTCCCATTGATTTACGAGGCAAATTCAGCAAAGCCTTAAATTTTACCGTTTTTTCAGCACGAACTGCAGCAGTTGGGTGGTCAGATCGTCCATTTGCAGCAGGCGCTGGCGCGCCGATTGCACGGTTTGCGACCAGCCGGGCAAGTCGATGGCAGGCAGAGCCCCGGTGTCCATCGGCGTTTGCGTGTGGTTCCAGGCGTGGTGAAAAGCACGCAGGCTGGGGCTGGCATCCAGCACATCCAAAAAGGCGTTCAGTTTGGGAATGTGGGCCGCGTCGTCTTGCGGATAAATCTGCCAGACCAGCGGTTTGCCAGCCCAGAGGGCGCGCACCACAGAGTCTTCGCCACGTACAAAATTCAGATCGCATGACCACAGCAAGCGGTCGTAATCCGTTTGCGTCAGGGCGGGCAGGTAGCTGATGCGCAACTGGCGCAAACCTGTTTTATCACCTGGCGCAAGTCCCTCAGCACTTGGCACACTCGGTACTGTATGGACCGCGTCTCGCACAGCCGCCGCGGCCCGTCCAGCGGTAACCAGCAAATGGGTGGGCGTAGGCAGGGCGTCAAACTGGGCCAACAGCGCGGGCAGGCCTGCAGGTTCGTAGCAAAACAGCGACACCAGTGTTTCACCCGCTGCCGCATCCACACCGTGTTGCGCCAGCCATGCCGTGCGCTGCGCATTGCATGCGTTCTCCGCGCCATTGGCGGCGCGGGTATAGCCATGCTGGCGTTCCAACAACCCTGTTTCTCTCAGCAGCCCACCGGTGCGCGCCGTAAAGCCAGGGTAGAAAAAGTGCTTGGTCCTGCCCTTGGCCGGGCCGCCCATCACCGGTGAGGGCAGGCCGTGGGAGCGTTCCACAAATGGCTCAGCCGATAGGTATTCCAGGTTGATCCAGACGGGATGTTTTGAATCAAATTGGCCTTTAGCCCCCGTTAAATATACATTGTTTGCTATAAATTCAGGAGTTATCTCACAGCCGAACCCTTCAATCCAGACATCGGCTGCTGGCAAGCCAGCCAGCTGGGTTGGGTCTTGAGACTGCTCCCACCGCCGCACCTGTATTCCGGCATATCCGCCGTCCACCGCGCCGGGTGCCATCCAGCGCAGCGCAGACGCGTCATCCACCCACAGGCGCACGCTGTGGCCGCGCGCGGCCAAGTCTGCGCACAAACGCCAGCACACCCCCAGGTCGCCAAAGTTGTCGATGACGCGGCAAAACACATCCCACAGCAAGAGTGGGCCAGGTGAGAGGTGTGTGGTCTGGGGGCTTGAAGAAAGCATCAGTCGATTGTCCACGCGGCCCGTTCCACCGAATGAAAAGAATGACAATAGCGGCCCATGACCGCCGATACCCCCGCTTCTCCCGCTCTGCCTGTTCACCCCGACGAGCTGCTGCGCGAGGTGGCCGCGCTGCCATCGCTGCCGGGCGTTTATCGCTACTTTGATGCGCAGGACCAGTTGCTGTACGTGGGCAAGGCCATCAGTCTGAAGAAGCGGGTGTCCAGCTATTTCCAGAAGAACCATGGCGGCACCCGCACCGGTCATATGGTCAGCAAAATTGTGCGCATGGAGACCACGGTGGTGCGCTCCGAGGCCGAAGCCTTGCTGCTGGAAAACAACCTCATCAAGACCCAGAACCCCAAGTACAACATTCTGTTTAGGGACGACAAGAGCTACCCCTATTTGAAGATGACCGGCGTACCCGTTGCACCCAAGCGCAGCACGCCGGTTGACGCGCCAGTCGATGGCCATATGCAGAAGGCCGCATCGCCATTGGCCACCAACTTTGCCCGCGTGTCGTATTACCGCGGCGGTGTTGAGAAAAAGCACCGGTACTTTGGCCCGTACCCCAGCGCCTGGGCAGTCAAAGAAGCCATTTTGCTTATGCAAAAGGTGTTTCGCCTGCGCACCTGTGAAGACCCGGTCTTCAGCAACCGCAGCCGGCCTTGTTTGTTGTACCAAATCAAGCGCTGCTCGGCTCCCTGTGTGGGCCACATCTCAGCCCAGGACTACGCCGAAGACGTTTCCAACGCAGAGAAATTTTTGCGCGGCGATGCCCAGGAAGTGATGCGCCACTTGGAGTCGCGCATGATGGCGCACTCCGACAAGCTGGAGTTTGAGCAAGCCGCCGAACTGCGCAACCAGGTCGCCGCGTTGTCCAATGTGCTGCACCAGCAAGCCATGGACAACGTGGAAGACCGCGACGTGGATATCCTGGCGGTAAAGGTGCAGGGCGGCAAGGCCTGTGTCAACCTGGCCATGGTGCGCGGTGGACGGCATCTGGGCGACAGGCCCTACTTTCCGGTGCATGTCGAAGACGCAGTGGCCCTGTCGGACGAGGCAGCCACAGAAGCGGAGCTGAGCGCCGACACAGAGGGCAGCAAACAGACGCCTGCAGACACCAAGGCCCGTCGCGACTCGGTCGAAGTGCAGGTCCTGGAAGCCTTCTTGGCGCAGCACTACATCGATGTCCCGATGCCGCCCACGCTCATCGTCAGTGACGCGGTCAGCAAAAGCCTGCTCAAGGCGCTGTCGGAACAAGTAGGCTTCAAGGTCAGCGCCATCCACCAACCGCGCGAGCAGCGCCGGGCCTGGCTGGACATGGCGCAAACCAATGCTGGCTTGCAATTGGCCCGCCTGCTGGCCGAGGAGGGCTCGCAACAGGCGCGCACCCGCGCTTTGGCCGAGGCTTTGGATGTGACGTTGGACAATCTGGATACCTTGCGGGTGGAGTGTTTTGATATCTCCCACACGGCGGGCGAGGCTACACAGGCTTCGTGCGTGGTCTTCCAGAACCACAAGATGCAAAACGCCGAGTACCGGCGTTTCAATATTGAGGGCATCACGCCAGGAGACGACTATGCCGCCATGCGCCAGGTGCTGACCCGCCGGTACAGCAAAGTTGCGGAAGCCTTGAAAGAAGCCAAACATGCGGGGCAGACGCCCGCCGGCACCGGCCGCTTGCCGGACCTGGTACTGGTGGACGGAGGCAAAGGCCAGGTGTCCATGGCGCGCGAAGTGTTTGAGCAACTGGGGCTGGATCTGTCGCTGATCGTCGGTGTGGAAAAAGGCGAAGGCCGCAAGGTCGGCCTGGAAGAACTGGTGTTTGCCGATGGCCGTGACAAGGTCTACCTGGGCGCCGACTCCGCGGCCCTGATGTTGGTGGCGCAAATACGCGACGAAGCCCACCGCTTCGCCATCACCGGCATGCGGGCCCAACGTGCCAAGGTTCGCGTGGGTGGTGGCAAGCTGGAAGAAATCCCCGGCGTCGGCCCCAAGCGCCGTGCCAAGTTGCTACAGCGCTTTGGTGGTGTGCGCGGTGTGGCTTTGGCCAGTGTTGCCGATATCGCAACAGTCGATGGCATTTCCAAGGAATTGGCGGAAGAAATCTACCGGGCACTGCACTAGTTACACCCGTGTTGCGCCCTTGCACAGGTCGCTGCCCTCTTTTGGGGCCATTGCGTCTTGGAGCGGTCTGACATCGCGCAAGCCGTGCCACAATGAAGCCATGTTTATGACCATACCGACCATCATGACGTGGACGCGGATTTTCGCGATTCCCCTGATTGTTGGTATCTTTTATCTGCCTGAGTCCATGGGGTCGGTGGCTGAGAAAAATCTGATTGCGACAGTGATGTTTGTGGTGTTTGCAGCCACCGATTGGCTCGACGGTTACTTGGCCCGCAAGCTGAATCAGACGTCATCGTTTGGCGCCTTCCTCGACCCCGTGGCCGACAAATTTTTGGTGTGTGCGTGCGTGCTGGTGCTGGTGCATTTGCAGCGTGCGGATGTGTTCGTAGCGTTGATCATCATTGGTCGCGAAATTGCGATTTCGGCACTGCGCGAATGGATGGCCCAGATTGGCGCCTCCAAAAGCGTGGCCGTGCACATGATTGGCAAACTCAAGACCGTGGCACAAATGGTTGCAATCCCGTTTTTGCTGTTTGATGGAATATTGTTTGGTGTCATCAACACGCACCAGTGGGGTGTCTGGTTGATCTGGGCGGCAGCGGTTCTGACTATCTGGTCTATGGTCTATTACCTGCAAAAGGCTTTGCCTGAAATTCGTGCGAAGGCCCGGTGAACCGATCCACCAATCGGGCTTAGCGCCTACACCATTCAGGGGGCTACTTGGCTTACAACCAATACTTTTTTTCTTGATTTTTGGGTCAAGCTTCTGTAATAAATGCGACTAGAATCTGCCTCCGCACCGTTGTAAAGCTGCATGGCGTATTGACATGGAAATGACCCATGGCTTTAATGGGATGCAGCAGCTTCGGTTGCTACAGATGAGATCCAGACCAGCTTCAGGCCCGTTTGCGCGATGTGCAGAGAATCCAAGAAGCGAGTCCGGTCAAAATAATATTTGAAGAGACAATTCGATAAACTCTGCTTCCTACAAGGGGTCTTTGTGAATAAAACCGAACTGATTGAGCACATTGCAAAGCATGCTGATATTTCCAAAGCCGCTGCTACGCGTGCTCTGGAGTCCACTATTGGTGCGGTCAAAACCACCTTGAAAAAAGGCGGTACGGTGTCACTGGTAGGATTTGGTACATTTGCGGTTGGCAAACGTGCTGCGCGCACCGGTCGCAATCCGCGCACCGGCGCTGCGATTAAAATCAAGGCTGCCAAGGTTCCCAAGTTCCGTCCAGGTAAAGCATTGAAAGAAGCCCTGAATTGATTTTGTAGTTGTTTAAGTGGGGTGATTAGCTCAGTTGGTAGAGCGGCGCCTTTACACGGCGTAGGTCGGCGGTTCGAGCCCGTCATCACTCACCACCCCCACAGCAAAGGCGAACATGATGTTCGCCTTTTTGTTTTTTTGATGGAGAGATAGCGCATGTTCGAATTTGTTCGCAAGCACACAAAAATCATGATGAGTGTCATGTTCTTGATGATCATTCCCGCGTTTGTGTTGGTTGGCGTGGATGGATTCAAGAACATCAGTGCGGGTGGCGAATCGGTTGCAACGGTCGGCAGCCAGAGCATCAATCAGGGTGAATGGGATGCTGCTCATAAGGCAGAAGTAGATCGTCTACGTGCCCAAATGCCCGATCTGGATGCTAAGTTGTTGGACTCGCCAGAGGCGCGCTACGTCACACTGGAGCGCCTGGTGCGCGAACGGGTGTTGGCCGAAGCTGTGCTGGACTCGCGGTTAAGTACATCCGATACACGTCTGGCACGCGAACTGCAGCAAAACGCGACCATTGCATCCCTGCGCAAGCCCGATGGCACACTCGATATCGAACGTTATCGACAATTGGCCGCAAGCCAGGGTTTAACCACTGATGGTTTCGAGGCCAATGTGCGCAATCAGATGTCGCAGCAGCAAGTAGAGGCGGGTTTGCTTGGCACCGCATTTTCTCCCGTTACGCTGTCTGACGTTGCTTTGAATGCCTTCTACGAACAACGCGACGCGCAGGTTCGCCTATTCAACCCCAAGGACTATGCAAGCAAGGTCAATCCCACCGACGCAGAGGTTGAAGCCTATTACAAGGCCAACCTCGCGTTGTTCCAGGCACCCGAGTCTGCCAGCATTGAATATGTGGTGCTAGATCTTGCTACGGTGCGCAACTCCATCTCCCTCAACGAGGCGGATGTCAAAACGTATTACGAACAAAATGTAAGCCGGCTCAGCGGCAAGGAAGAGCGCCGTGCCAGCCACATCCTGATTACAGCGCCCAAAGAAATGCCCGCTGACGAGCGCAAGAAAGCGCGTGAGCGTGCAGACGGTTTGCTGGCGCAAGTGCGCAAGGCTCCGGAGAGCTTTGCCGACTTGGCCCGCAAGAACTCCCAAGACCCCGGTTCAGCACCCAACGGTGGAGATCTTGATTTCTTTGGACGTGGCGCGATGGTTAAGCCGTTTGAGGATGCTGCGTTTGTTTTGAACAAAGGAGATATCAGTGATGTGGTCGAGTCCGATTTCGGTTTTCACATCATCAAAGTTTCAGATATCAAAGCGCCTAAGCAGCGCAGTTTTGATGAGTTGCGTCCCACCTTGGAGATGGACCTGAAGACGCAACAGGCACAGCGCAAATTTGCCGAAACCGCTGAAGCGTTCACTAACGGCGTCTATGAAGAATCGGACAGTCTGAAAGGTGTTGCAGAACGCCTGAAACTGGAAGTTAAGACCGTCGAAAATCTTCAACGCAAGCCAAACCCGACGGTGACAGGGGTATTGGCCAACCCCAAGTTCCTGGCTGCAGTGTTTAGCGCTGATTCACTGGAGAAGAAACGCAATACAGAGGCTGTCGAAGTAGGCGTCAACCAAATGGCTGCCGCTCGCATCACTAAATACACTGCCGCCAGCACACGGCCGT
>JBKJOV010000011.1:0-14298 GCA_046595515.1 Rhodoferax sp.
ATCGCGCGGAGGCTAGCGGCATTGCGGCGTTGCAGGCGTTTTCCCTGCGCTTGCGGGCGGCCCAAGCCTGAACGATGATGTGAGTGCAAGGCCTTCGGCCCACAAAAAAGCCCGCATGTAGCGGGCTTTTTTGTGGGGTAACAAACCTGAATTACTTCAGTTTCATTTCCTTGTAATCCACGTGCTTGCGAGCTTTTGGATCGAATTTCTTGATCAGCATTTTCTCGGGCATGGTTTTCTTGTTTTTGCTGGTGGTGTAGAAGTGACCGGTGCCAGCTGTAGATTCCAGCTTGATTTTTTCGCGTCCGCCTTTGGTTGCCATGATGTTCCTTTCAGCTGGGGATAAGGCTCCAGGCCAGTCCCCAAGTTAATTGTTAAGCCTGACCACGTGCGCGCAAATCTGCGAGCACAACATCAATACCGTTTTTGTCGATCAGGCGTAGGCCCGCATTGGAAATTCGCAAACGAATCCAACGGTTTTCAGTTTCGACCCAGAAACGGCGGTATTGCAGGTTCGGCAGGAACCGGCGCTTGGTTTTGTTGTTGGCATGGGAAACATTGTTTCCAACCATAGGGCCTTTGCCCGTGACTTCACATACGCGTGCCATAAGGACACTCCGATACATTAAACGGCTATTACTGGCGACCAAGCAGTTTTGAAAAAACAGCGGGGTCTCGCTCTAGCCTCACCTCGCCAAGGAAAAAGGGTGGCGGTAACCCTCCGCCAATCACTCAGCGGTGTCTGCTTCGCTCAATTCCCACCATGGGCTGAGTTCGGCAAAGCCTGTGATTATAGCGGTTTTTATTCTTGGTCCAAGAAGCGCTGTGCGTCCAGTGCGGCCATGCAGCCCGTGCCCGCGCTAGTGATAGCTTGGCGGTACACGTGGTCTTGTACGTCGCCGGCGGCGAACACCCCTGGTACGGATGTTTGTGTGGCAAATCCTTTGAGGCCACCTTGGGTAACGATGTATCCACCGGCCATGTCCAGCTGACCTTGGAAAATCTCAGTATTCGGCGCGTGGCCGATAGCGATAAAGCAACCGTGGAGTGCGATGTCCTCGGTGGCGCCGTCGTGGACGCTCTTGACGCGGATGCCAGTGACACCCGAGGCATCGCCCAACACTTCGTCCAGCGTGCGGAAAGTCTTCAGTTCGATCTTGCCAGAAGCCACTTTTTCCATGAGCTTGTCCACCAAAATTGGCTCAGCCTTGAACTTATCGCGGCGGTGCACTAGGTAGACCTTGCTGGCGATGTTGGATAAATAGAGTGCTTCTTCGACCGCGGTATTGCCGCCGCCCACCACGCAGCAGACCTGGTCGCGGTAGAAAAAGCCGTCGCACGTTGCGCAGCCAGATACGCCCCGGCCCATGAACGCGGCCTCTGAGGGTAAGCCCAAGTATTTGGCCGATGCGCCCGTGGAGATGATCAGCGAGTCGCAGGTGTATTCACCGCTGTCGCCCTTGAGGCTGAAGGGGCGCTTGCTCAGGTCCACGGAGCTAATGTGGTCAAAAATAATTTGGGTTTTGAAGCGTTCCGCGTGCTCCAAAAAGCGCTGCATGAGTTCGGGACCTTGGACGCCGTTTACGTCGGCGGGCCAGTTGTCCACTTCGGTGGTCGTCATCAGTTGCCCACCTTGGGCCATGCCAGTTACCAGCACAGGATTTAAGTTGGCGCGCGCTGCATATACGGCGGCGGTATAGCCGGCGGGTCCGGAGCCCAGGATCAAGACTCTGGCGTGTTGGGTGGTGGACATGGAGTGCCTTTGCGGTAGGTGAAACTAGGTATAGATACAGCGCTTCTTGCGTGTACAGTAATAGCAATTGTAAGAAACGCGGGCCAGTTGAGCCGGAAACAAACGAATGTCAATGCTGAGCAACTTGGATTTGATTCGCAGAGTCCCCATTTTCTCTATGCTCACTCCCGCCCAGGCCGAGTCTTTGGCGGGCGCTGTCTCGAAATCACGCTTTCAAAAAGGCGAGTGTGTAGTCGAGCAGGGTAAGCACACCAATGCGCTTTACATCATTTTGTCAGGCCGTGCCCGGGTCCTCATGACCGATCGCAAAGGGGGTGAAGTAATCTTGGCCACACTGCGCACGGGCGATTACATCGGCGAGATGAGCATGATCGACAGTGAGCCTCACTCCGCAACAGTCACCGCCGAGCGGCAGATGGATGTCCTCATATTAGGACGTGAGGATTTTTTGCGCTGCCTCCACGACAACATGCCGATGGCCTTGGCGGTGATGCGCGGCCTAGTAGACCGCCTGCGCAATGCCGATCGCAAAATCGGTTCTTTGGCGCTCATGGGGGTGTATGGCCGAGTGGCCAATGTGCTGCTGGAGTTTGCTGAGCCCGATGAAACGGGTCAGTTGTTGATCCGGGAGAAGATTTCACGCCAAGATATTGCCAAGATGGTGGGCGCGTCCCGCGAGATGGTCAGCCGGGTGATGAAAGACTTTGAAGAGCAACGTTTCTTTGAGACTCTGGACGGCGGTATGGTGCGGGTCTATGAGCGCCGTGCCATGCCCCGCTGAGCGAACAGCCGCTTACCACTGAGTTTTATCCCGTCCACGGGGGACGGCGGGCATGCGTTAAGCTAAGTGAGCTTGGCATTTTTCATGACTTATTCCCTGCACACCCTCCACAATTCGGTCCCCACCCGGACACATGAGCCCGCGCCTACCGGCATGGGCCGTTTTGGCAACGAAATCCTACTGATCATTGGCTTTGTGGCGACGGTCTTGTGGGTCGTTGCACTGTTGAGCTACTCGGCAGGCGACGCAGCGTGGACCACGTCTGGCAACGGCATGCCAACCGCGAACCGCGTAGGCCGTCTGGGTGCTTGGGCGGCGGACATGAGTTATTTCCTCTTGGGCTTTTCAACATGGTGGTGTGTGGGTCTGGCCGCGCATACGTGGTTGTCGCAACTGGCTAGGCGATTGCGCGGTGAGAGCGGCGACATCACGCTGCGCCGGCGCGTGGCGTTCTGGGTTGGCGTGGTTACGCTGCTCTTGTCCAGCACCATCTTGGAATGGACGCGCCTGTACAGTTTGGAGTTGCGTTTGCCCGGTCACAGCGGAGGTGCCCTGGGTTATTGGATGGGGCCTATCGCCATGAAGTGGCTGGGCTTTGCAGGGTCGGGCATGGTGGCGATCTCATTGGGGGTCATCGGCGCGGGGTTGGCCTTCGGGTTCTCGTGGATGCAGGTGGCTGAGCGTTTGGGGGGCTGGCTGGCTGGTGTGGTGGAGTCTCAACGAGAGCGCCGCGAACTTGCGCAAGATTTGGAACTGGGGCAACGCGCAATGCGTGAACGTGCTCGCGACGACGTGGAGCTGGACGATAGGACCGACCCTGTGCTGTTGCGCGAGGGCCCCGGATTCCCCAACGAAGCCGTGGACGCGCACAACAGCGACCTGGCTGCACCGCCACCCTTGGCGCGCTCAGCACGTCAAAAGCCTGCGCCCGCAGTGGTCATTGAGCCGGTGTTGGTAGACCTGCCGCCCAGCGAGCGGGTCGCCAAGGAGCGTCAGAAGCCGTTGTTCAGCGAAATGCCGGATAGCAAACTGCCGCAAGTCGCCCTGCTGGACGTGGCCCAGTTGCGCCAGGAAACTGTAGCCCCCGAAACGCTGGAAATGACCAGCCGTATGATTGAGAAAAAGCTCAAAGACTTTGGCGTGGAAGTGCGTGTGGTACTGGCGCAGCCCGGCCCCGTGATTACGCGCTATGAGATCGAGCCCGCGACGGGCGTCAAGGGGTCGCAGATCGTGGGCTTGGCCAAAGACTTGGCGCGGTCGCTTAGTTTGGTATCCATTCGTGTGGTGGAGACCATCCCGGGGAAAAACTACATGGCGCTGGAATTGCCCAACGCCAAACGTCAGAGCATCAAACTGTCCGAGATCCTGGGCTCTCAGGTTTACAACGAAGCGAAATCCATGTTGACCATGGGGCTAGGTAAGGACATTGTGGGTAACCCGATCGTGGCTGACCTGGCCAAGATGCCCCACGTGTTGGTGGCGGGTACTACCGGCTCGGGTAAATCGGTCGGTATCAACGCGATGATCCTCTCCTTGCTGTACAAGGCCGAAGCGCGCGACGTTCGCCTGTTGATGATCGACCCGAAGATGTTGGAAATGTCGGTGTACGAAGGTATTCCGCACCTGCTGGCCCCTGTGGTCACCGATATGCGCCAGGCCGCCCATGGGCTGAACTGGTGTGTGGCTGAGATGGAAAAGCGCTACAAGCTGATGAGCAAGATGGGCGTGCGCAATTTGGCGGGCTACAACGTCAAGATTGACGATGCCAAGGCGCGCGGCGAGTTTATCTATAACCCGTTTAGCCTGACGCCAGAATCTCCAGAGCCCCTGCAGCGGCTGCCCCACATCGTGGTGGTGATTGATGAGCTGGCGGACCTGATGATGGTGGTGGGCAAGAAGATTGAAGAGCTGATTGCCCGCCTGGCGCAAAAGGCGCGGGCGGCGGGTATCCATTTGATTCTGGCTACCCAGCGGCCCAGCGTCGACGTGATCACTGGCCTGATTAAAGCCAACATTCCGACGCGCATCGCCTTTTCTGTGGGTTCCAAGATTGACAGCCGCACCATCCTCGATCAAATGGGCGCCGAAGCCCTGCTGGGTATGGGCGACATGCTGTACATGGCCAGTGGCACCGGTTTCCCTGTGCGGGTGCACGGTGCCTTTGTCAGCGACGATGAAGTGCACCGCGTGGTGAACTACTTGAAGAGCCAGGGCGCGCCCGACTACATCGAAGGTGTGCTTGAAGGCGGCACAGTGGACGGTGAGGATGGGGACGGATCGGGCGGCGATAGTGGTGGTGAGAAAGACCCGATGTACGACCAAGCCGTGGAAGTGGTGCTGAAGAACCGCAAGGCCAGTATTTCGCTGGTGCAGCGCCACCTAAAAATTGGCTATAACCGCGCTGCCCGCCTGGTAGAGGACATGGAAAAGGCAGGCCTCGTCAGCGCCATGAGTGGCAGTGGCCAGCGCGAAATCTTGGTTCCCGCACGTGCGCAATAGGCGCCAAATCGATACACATGACTATGAATAAATTATGGATTGCTACTATTTTAATAGCTACAGGAGCAGTAAATGCGCGGGCTGGAGGCCTGGAAAGCCTTGAAAAATTCATAAAAAGCGCAAAAACCGGGCGTACGGAGTTTGTCCAGACCGTGACTGCGCCGGCCAAAGACGGCCAGGCGGTGCGGACTAAAAAATCCACTGGCAGCTTTGAGTTCTCCCGGCCTGGGCGGTTTAAGTTTGTCTACAAAAAGCCGTTTGAACAATTCATTGTGGCCGACGGCCAAACGCTGTGGTTGTATGACGTGGATCTGAACCAAGTCAGTGCCCGCAAGCAGGCGCAGGCTTTGGGCTCGACTCCTGCGGCATTGATTGCGTCGGCCCCCGACATGGCGGCGTTGCAGGCCGATTTCACACTCACTGCAGCCCCTGAGCGGGACGGCCTGGAGTGGGTGCAAGCCACCCCGAAGATGAAGGACAGTAGCCTGCAGTATGTGCGCGTGGGCTTCAAGGGCGCAGACCTGGCCGCCCTCGATATTTTGGACAGCTTTGGCCAGTTGTCCAGCATGCGGTTTTTGAATCTGGAAGCCAATGTGCCACTAGAGGCCTCCAGCTTCCAGTTCAAGCCGCCCGCGGGGGTGGACCTGATTCGCCAGTAGGTCCCGTAGGTCCATTTGCGCCGGTCGCCTGCGGTGCCACCCGCGGCATCACCACCATCAGGTGCGTGCCTTGGCCCAAAACGGATTGCACCTCAATGGTTCCCCCCAGCACATCGTGCACGATGTTGTAAACGATGTTCATGCCCAGTCCAGAGCCGCCCTGGCCCAGCTTGGTAGTGAAGAAGGGGTCGAACATGCGTTTGCGTGTGTCGTCCGTCATGCCCAGTCCATCGTCACTGAAGTACAGCGTCACCTCGTCTCTGGCTGATAGCGTGGCCCGCAGGTGCATTCGGCCCCGGCTGCGGCCGTCAAAGCCATGCTGCAAGGCATTGCTCACCATGTTAGTCACCATCTGACCGATAGCGCCGGGGTAGCTGTCCATGGCGATGCCTTGTGCGAGGTCGGTGGTGAGGTCAAACGGCGTGTTCTTGTACATGGGTTCCAGCGTCAGGCAGACCTCTTGCAGCGTAATTTGCAAATCAAACCCGCGCCGCTGGTCGCTCGATTGGTCGACAGCCACGCGCTTGAAGCTGCCGATGAGCTCGTTGGCCCGTGTCAGGGAGCTCATCAGAATTTCGGTGCCCCACATGAAGTTTTCGACAAAGGTCTGCATCATCGAGCGGCGCAGATCACCAGCCTTGAACGAGCGCGTCAACTCTTCGGCTTGTTCCCGCAGGGTGCTGCCCACGGTGACGCAATTGCCAATCGGGGTATTGAGCTCGTGTGCCACGCCAGCCACCAATGAACCCAATGCCGCCATTTTCTCGCTGCGCACCAGCTCAGACTGCATCGCCTTGAGCGAGGCCATGGCCACGTTCAGGTCCTGGTTGGCTACTTCGAGTTTCTCCGTGCGAGCGAGCACGCGGCGTTCTAGTTGCTGGTTGATGTCGCGCACTTCCTGTTCGATTTCGCGCTGGCGTGTGATGTCAATCAGGGTGAAGATGAACAGCTTTTCGGCGCCCGACTGAAAAGTCCGGGCCGATGCCAGGCAAGTGAACGCATGCCCGTCGCGATGGCGTTGTCGCACCTCGTGGCGATCGGCGCTGCCGTTGATGGCTAGATCGTTTAACACTTCAGTACGCTCTTTCAGATCTACCCAAACCTGCAGTTGGGGGCCGGTGCGTCCAATGACGTCTGCCCGCTGGTAGCCAAACTGCGCGAGCCATGCGTCATTGACTTCTAAAAATGTGCCATCGCTGTGGCGCGCCAACACCGACGGTGTGGGTGACTGCTGAAACAGGCTCATGAACTTGACTTCACTCTCGCGCAAGGAGTTTTGTGTGCCTTGCAGCCGGCGGATGTACATCCGCAAAAAGTAAGTCAGCGCAGCAGTCAGTGCAATCGTCAATGCGGCCAGCAAAATACGCTCGAAGGTGCGGCGCTCCCAAGGCGCCAACACCGTGGCGACGTCGCGCGCGTACACCACGGTGACCGGAAAATCAGCGAGCTTGCGGTAGGTGTAGAGCTTGGCGCCTTCGTCGTCATCCACAAAACTGTCGTCGGTGAAAGAGCCCTCGACGCCGCTGCGCCGCAGGGTGTCCAGTCGGTGCGACTCCGAGATGTTGCGGTCAACATAGCGGGCTTCAAAGGGCGATCGAGCCAGGATAAAACCGCCATCCGAAACCAGCGTCACACTGGCGTTGTTTTCTTTGGCCACGCGCGAGTACAACGCTCCAAAGTAGGCCAGACGGATGTCTACGCTGACCACGCCCACGGACTGTCCAGCGGTGTTGAGCAGGCCCCGCGCAACTGGAATCACCCACTGGCTGTCGTAGGGGCTCGCGTAGGGGCGGCCCACCACGGCACCCTTGTGGTTGGGGTGGCGCAGCAAGAATTGAATGTGGTCACGCTCGGACGCCAAAGCAGCGTGGGTAGGGTAGTCGGGCGAGCTGATCCAGCTCAAACCCTCGGGGCCGACGTATTGCAAAGCCTTGAGGTGGCGGCTATGGCCAATGTCATGCAGCGCCACCTGGCTGCGAATGGAAGCCGAGTCCCCTGGCTTGGAGTAGGCCTGTACCGTACTGGCCACACGGTCCAACGTGTAGGCGGCGTCGCGCAAAGTCTGGCTGGCGTGCTCCTCTAGCAGGCGCACGGCAATCAGGCTGTTGGTGGTCTCGGAGGCCAGGGTTTGCTGGCGGTCTTGTTCAACGGCCCACCAGGTCTGTCCGGCAATCGTTACGGTGGTTAAAAAGGCCAGCAGCAGCAGAGCCACTCGGGTGCGTGACAGTGCACTTTGTCGCACGTCCTGCGTCGTCATTGCACGCGCCCTTCTTTCCAGGCTTGCAGCAGTTGGTCGTAGGCAATGGTCTCACCTGGTGGCTTTTCCTCGTCCAACTTTTGCCACGGTGCGCCATTGCGGCTCAAGCGGCGTGCGCTATCCAATTTGGGATTCAGGCGCGGAGTGCAGCGCTGCATACCCGCTTTTTGCAAGTCTGCCAGCACGTCGTCCATGTCCTGCGCCAGCGCGTCCATGGCGGCTTGGGGCGTCTTCTCGCCGCTGACTGCGGGCGCCACATTGGTCCACCACAAGCGGGCCATGCGTGGGTAGTCGGGCACATTGGTGCCGGTGGGCGTCCAAGCCACGCGCGCGGGGCTGCGGTAAAACTCAATCAAGCCGCCGTAGCGGCTCGCGTTTTGCGTGAAGTAGTCGTGTTTGATATCGGACTGACGGATAAAAGTGAGGCCAACGATAGACTTGCGCAACGATACCGTTTTGGAGGTGACAAACTGCGCATAGAGCCAGGCGGCAGCCAATTCGTTGGTGGGGGTGGATTTCAAAAACGTCCACGATCCCACATCTTGGTAGCCGTTTTGCATACCGGGCTTCCAGTACGGTCCGTGTGGTGACGGGGCCATGCGCCACTTGGGACTGCCGTCTTTGTTGACTGCCGGCATACCTGGCTTGGTGAGGGACGCCGTAAAAGCGGTGTACCAAAACACCTGCTGGGCAATTTGCCCTTGCGCTGGCACGGGTCCTGCGTCGTTGAAGTTCATTTCTAGCGCTTCGGGCGGCGCGTATTTCTTCATCCATTCCACATACTTGCTGAGCGCAAATACGGCAGCGGGTGAGTTGGTTGCCCCGCCCCGTGCCACCGATGCACCGATAGGTGTGCACTGGTCTGTGGCCACGCGAATGCCCCATTCGTCCACCGGCAATCCGTTCGGAATGCCTTTGTCAGCCGCGCCCGCCATAGAGAGCCACGCGTCGGTAAAGCGCCAGCCCAACGACGGATCGCGCTTGCCATAGTCCATATGGCCATACACTTTTTTGCCGTCGATTTCTTTCACGTCATTGGTGAAGAATTTTGCGATGTCCTCGTAGGCCGACCAGTTCAGCGGCACGCCCAACTCATAGCCATATTTGTCGCGAAAGCGATCTTTCAAATCCTTGCGCGCAAACCAGTCTGCGCGAAACCAGTACAGGTTGGCGAACTGCTGGTCGGGCAACTGGTACATCTTGCCATCGGGTGCAGTGGTGAACTGTGTGCCAATGAAGTCGGCCAAATCCAGTGTCGGGCTGGTGAACTCCTTGCCCTCGCCCTGGATGTAGTCCGACAAGGGCACCACGGCACCGTAACGGTAGTGGGTGCCTATTAGGTCCGAGTCGGAGATCCAACCGTCGTACTCGCTTTTGCCACTCTTCATGGCGGCGTAGAGCTTGTCCACCAATGCGCCCTCTGATATCACATCGTGTTGCACCTGCAAACCCGTGATCTCACTAAAGGCCTTTGCCAAGGTTTTGGATTCGTAGTCGTGGGTGTCAATTTTTTCAGACACCACACGCACGGATCGAACGCCAAGCGCCTTGAGCCGCTGGGCGGCGTCGATGAACCACCTCATCTCTGCGAGTTGCTGTGCGCGGCTCAGGGTAGAGGGTTGAAACTCCTGGTCAATCCAGCGTTCTTGCGCGATGGGCTCGGCCGCTGTGGCCTGGCCAGCCCACAGGGCCGCAGCCAATGCGCAGCCCAGCGCTCTAGTTGTCAGATGTTTCCACGTCTTGTTGTGTGTCATGCGGTTTCCAAGCCCCGTCGTTGCAACCGACTATACGCCCTGACGCCGCCCCGAATTGGATGCGTTGCTGAGCCACAATACAGTCCATGCACAAGCACTTTTCAGAGATCACCGGGCACCAGCGTCTGGTCTACGGCGCGGCGGTGGCGGGTGGTGTTGCCGCGGTGCCTATGCCATTGGCGTGGTCGGCACATGCGCTTTTGGCGTGGTGCGCGGGGGCCACGATTTTTTTGGGCTTGGCCTGGTGGCTGGCAATGAAGTTTGATGCGTTGCGCACGCGGGAGCATGCCCAAAGCCAAGACCAGCCCAGCGCGCTGTTGTTTGCGTTGGTGTTGGCATCGGTGTTTGCCAGCACGGGTGCGATTGCCATGATGCAGCAGCAGTCGCAGTCGATGGGGTCTACCGAGCTGCTGGCGCACTTGGCGCTGTCGCTGGTGTCGTTGGCAGTGTCGTGGTTGTTAATGCAAACGATATTCGCGTTTCGTTATGCGCATCTGTACTACCACGAGGAATTGCGCGGCCATGTGCAGGGCGCTGGGCTGGAGTTTCCTGGCAAGCAAGCGCCCGATTATTTTGATTTTTTGTACTACGCCCATGTGGTGGGTATGACCTCGCAGGTGTCCGATGTGGTGGTGACCTCTCACAAAATGCGCCGCCTCACGCTGTTGCACAGTGTGAGCTCGTTTGCGTTCAATATGCTGGTGTTGGCATTGAGCATCAACGTGATGTCTAGCGTGATTCGGCCTTAGTTTCTTTGCGCTGGTCTCCATTGGTTTGGACGAGGTCGGACCGACGGCGCACGCAACTCGCCGGCATTAGAGGGAAGCAGCGCGCTAGCCCCTAATGCCGCCGAAAAACCACCAAGCCAGTCGACAGCGTAGTCCCCACCACGATCACCAGGCCGCAGCCCACCATCCACGGCGTAACCACCTCACCCAACAGCGCCACACCGTACAACACGGCAAACACGGGTATCGCAAAAGTCACCGTCAATGCCCGCGCGGGGCCCGCCCGCTCAATCAGCCTGAAATACAAAATATAGGCCACCCCCGTGCACAGCACCCCCAGTGCGATGACGGCCGCCCAAGCCTGCCAGCTCACCGCGTGGTCAGGCCAGTACAGCACGCCCAGCGGCACCAACACCAGCGTGGCCCCCAATTGGCTGCCCGTAGCCGACACCAGGGATGGCATTCCCGCCATATAGCGCTTGGTAAAGCTGGCGGCCAAGCCGTAGCACAGACACGCCAGCAGCACGGCCAGCACAGCCCAGCCGGTGGACCCGCCGCTGGCACTAGCGGCAAAGCTGGACTTTTGCCAGGCCAACAGCGCCACCCCCACAAAACCGATAACCAAGCCCACCGCCCTTGAGCCCCCCGGGCGGTCCTTGAGCCACACCCAGGCCACCACGGCACCAAACAGCGGTGCCGTGGCGTTCAAGATCGACGACAAGCCGGTGGAGATGGACAACAGCGCGTACGAGTAGCAAACAAAGGGAATGGCCGAGTTCAGCAGGCCCACAAAAAAGGTTTGCTTCCAGTGCGTTTGTAGGGCGGGGCCATAGCCGCGTGCCAAGGCGATGGGCAGCAAAAAAACCGCTGCAATACCGACCCGCAAACCTGCGGTAGCCAGCGCACCCAGCTCGGTTGCGCCGATACGCATAAACATGAACGAAGCGCCCCAAATGGCGGCCAACAAGACGAATTCGACTAGCCACCCCTTGGCATGCACTGGCGTAGTGGGAACGGAGGACTTAGGGCTGGTGGTAGTGCTGGTGGTGGTCAAAACAGACTCGGTGTAAACGTTTGGCGGGCTTGGGCGCCAGTGGGTGCGGATGAAAGTGCGGTGAGAGGCAGCCCGGTGCGTTCCAAATTCAACAGGGCGACCTTGCGGTCCAGGCCGCCCGCATAGCCGGTGAGGCTGCCGTTGGCCCCAATCACCCGGTGGCAGGGCACGATGATACCGATAGGGTTGCGCCCCACAGCACCGCCCACTGCACGCACGGCCTTGGGGTTGCCCAAGCGCTGGCTGATCGCGCCGTAGCTGGTGGTCTGGCCCGGCGCAATGGCCAGCAGGCACTGCCACACCTGTTGCTGAAACGCAGTGCCGGTGCCCAGGTCCAGCGGCACGCTGAAAGTCTGGCGGGTACCCGCAAAGTAGCCTTGCAATTCTTGGGCGGTTTGCAGCAGCACGGGGTGGTTGTGCTGAACCGGCCACGGCGCTAACGTGGGCAGGTGGGCCTGGTCGCCAAACCACACACCGACCAGTCCCTGGGCGCTGGCTGCAAGCGTCAGGGTGCCCAATGGGCTGGGTGTGGTGGTACGTACGGTGGAGGGTGGGAAGTTCATAGTGTTGAATTTTGGTTTGCTATCAAAATAGGAGCTAAAAAGTCAATAAACGTCCGGGCCACAGCACGATTTGGCTTGGATTTTCCGGTGGAAAGCACGTTTGGGGCCCTTTTAGGGTTGCTTGGTCGCTTTGGGGGCGGTGGGTGCCAGGCGCGACCACGCCCGCAGCACCGCATAGCTGCGCCAGGGCCGCCAGCGCTGCGACGCCAGCTCTGCGGCTTGCGCGGGGTGGGGCTGGTCTTGCACGCCCAGGGCTTTGTGCAGGGCCACATCACCCGCCGGAAACGCATCGGGCCAACGCAGGGCGCGCAGGGCGATGTAGTGCGCCGTCCAGGGGCCAATACCGGGCAGTGCTTGTAGCGCGGCCATGGTGGTGGGGATGTCGGCACCGGGGTGCAGGTGCAGTTGGCCTTGCATGACTGCGTTTGCGAGGGCCAAAATGGCTTTTTGGCGTTGTTTGACGATGCCGAGTTGGCCCAGTTTGTCGGGGTCTGCATTTGCCAGGGTTGAGGGGCGTGGGAAGAGGCGGTTGACTGGCGCGGGAAGTGTGGGCGGCGAAGCGCTCTGCTCCGTGTCCTCCGCCCGCTTTGCGGGCTCCCCCTTTACCTGCGCAGAACGCTTCGCCACCCACACTTCCCGGGGGGTGGCTAGCGTGTCGCCGTAGCGTTCGACCAAGCGGGCACTTAGCGTTCTGGCGGCGGCCACGGTAATCTGCTGGCCCAGCACGGCGCGCACCGCCAGCTCAAAACCATCCAACGTGCCGGGCACGCGCAGGCCCTCAGTGCCGGGAAAGTCGGTGAGCAGCAGGGCGTTAATAGCTTGCGGGTCGGCGTCCAAGTCGAGCCAAGCGCGCATGCGCGCCAGCACCGTGGGCAGCGCTGAACCCAGACTGGTGCTGATGTGCAGTTGCACGTTGCAGCTCTCGGGCACAAACCGGGCTTGTACCCAGCCTTGCAGCTCGGGAGCGCCGCTTTGTGGGATGGCTAGCGTGCGGGTGATGGTGGCCTGCGCTTGATCTACAAATTCCATGCCTTCAATCTGGCGTGTCGCAAAATACTGCAGCATGGCCGCTACATCGTAGGGCGGACGGTAGGCGGCGCGTAGGACCAGGGCCTCGGTTGGCGCGCTACCCTCGCGGGCTTCTTTGCCCATCTCTTTGCCCATCTCTTTGCGCAAAGCGCTCGGTTGCAAGCGGTAGTGGTTCATAAAGGCATCGTTAAAGCGGCGCAGGCTGGCGTAGCCGCTCAAGACTGCCACAGTCGCCACCGGCAGGCGGGTGTCGGTCAGCAATTGCTTGGCGGTGAGCAGACGCCGGGTCTGCCAATACTGCAGGGGAGATACGCCCCAGTGCGATTCAAAAATCCGGCGCACATGGCGCTCGCTCACGCCCAGGCGCTGTGCCACTGCGGCTACAGAGAATTTTCCTTTTCCGCCACCTAACTGTGCGTCCAGGCCATCGCTCCAGGCTTCCGGGTCGTCCAGCAAGCGCGCGGCCTGCTGCGCCAAAATGCTGGAGGCGTCTTGCACCGACCACACGGCAGGACCCTCGTCACCCCAATCGCACGATGACGCCTGCTGGGCCGAGCGCGGGGCCAGCTCAGGGCGGCAGCGCAGGCAGGGCCTGAAACCCGCTTGCTCGGCCTGGGCCGCCAATGCATAAAAGCGGCAGTTTTCGCGCTTGGGGCAGCGCACCTTACACACCGGGCGGCAGTAGATGCCGGTGGAGGTGACGGCCGTAAAAAAGCGGCCGTCAAAGCGCGCGTCCCGCGTTTTCAGGGCCAGGTAGCAGGCGTCGTCACTGGCGCTGGACTCTATGGAACTGGCAGTGGCTGAGGCTAGGGCGGTTGCGGCGGGCATGGTACGAATAATACGCACTGCCGGCGGTAAAACTAGCCATTTTCGGACCTGTTGCTGCTCCACTGTTGTGCCTCAGGTATTTCGCCACTACATGGGGCCACGTTTTCGTGAGGTTTTTGACCCACGAAATTTCGGTAGGACGACGGGGTAAGGCGGCGTCCAACGGCAAACACCTGGCTCAATCCATTTCCGAAAACCAAAGCTTAATGGCTCAATTCAGAGCCGTATTCAACACCCTATGCCACCAGCGAGCTCAAACGATTCGGCGAGTACCCAACCGACCTGAGACCGGCGGCCATGCCAGCTCGGACGAGCCTGTAACAATGAGATTTAACGATGTGGCAGCTTTTTACAAATCTTACCGACGGGCCTACAAGATGAACAACCGAAACG
>JBKJOV010000039.1:0-168028 GCA_046595515.1 Rhodoferax sp.
ATGGTGTTGGTGCCTTCGTAGATCATGTTGATGCGGTTGTCGCGCACAAACTGCTCCATGCCCCACTCCTTGATAAAACCATGGCCGCCAAACACCTGCATGCAAGCGTTGGTGGCAATATGGCCGTTGTCCGTCAGGAAGGCTTTGGCAATGGGGGTCAGCATGGCCAGCAGTTCGCCAGAGTCCTTGCGCACTTTTTCATCGGCGTGGTAGTGCTCTTTTTCCAGCAGCATGGCGCAGTAGGCCTGCAACATGCGTCCGCCCTCGGCGTACGCCTTGGCCGTCAGTAGCATCTTGCGCACATCAGGGTGCACGATGATGGGGTCTGCTGGCTTGTCTTTGGCCTTGGTGCCGGTCAACGATCGCATCTGGATGCGATCCTTGGCATAGGCCAGCGCGTTTTGATACGCCACTTCGGTCAGACCCAAAGACTGGTTGCCCACGCCCAGGCGGGCCGAGTTCATCATCACAAACATGCCCTGCATGCCCTTGTTGGGCTGGCCGATCATGGTGCCGATAGCGTCTTCCATCACGATCTGGGCGGTCGCGTTCGATTTGATGCCCATTTTGTGTTCCAGACCGCCGCAATAGATGCCATTGCGAGAGCCCAGCGAGCCATCCTTGTTCACGTTGAACTTGGGCACCACAAACAGGCTCACACCCTTGATGCCGGGAGGCGCATCGGGCAGGCGGGCCAGCACCAGGTGAATGATGTTGTCGGCCATGTCGTGTTCACCGGCGCTGATGAATATCTTGTTGCCAGTGATCTTGTAGGTGCCGTCGGCTTGGGGCTCTGCCTTGGTGCGCATGAGCCCTAAATCGGTACCGCAATGCGGCTCAGTCAGGCACATGGTGCCGGTCCACTCTCCGCTGGTCATCTTGTGCAAATAGGTTTGCTTTTGTTCGTCGGTACCGTAGCTGTGCAGGGCGTGGTAGGCGCCGTGTGTCAGTCCGGGGTACATGGTCCACGCTTGGTTGGCGCTGTTGAGCATTTCATAAAACATGCCGTTGACGACCAAAGGCAAGCCTTGGCCGCCAAACTCCGGGTCACAGCCCAGGGCCGCCCAACCACCTTCGATGTAGGTCTTGTAGGCTTCCTTGAAACCCTTGGGGGTCGCGACTTCGTGGGTCTTGATGTCCAACGTGCAGCCCTCCGCATCACCAGAAATATTCAGCGGGAAAATGACCTGCGAGGCGAACTTGCCACCTTCTTCGAGAACGGCATTGATGGTGTCAACGTCGATGTCTGCGTGCTTGGGGATTTGCTTGAGCTCATCCACGACGTGAAGCACTTCGTGCATTACAAATTGCATGTCGCGCAATGGGGGGTTGTAAGTAGGCATGGTGGATTACTCCTGGGTTACGGTAGAAGAAGGTGCGGCAAAGCGCGCAAGAATGTTTTCGAAACCTTGGTTGGCACGCTCGATGGAGCCCGGGTTTTTGAGGAAGCGGGCTTCGTAGTGCAGGGCCAGAATCAGGCCATGAATCTCGAAGGCCATTTGGTGTTCGTCGGCGTCGGGGCGCAAATCCCCACACTCTTTGGCCAGCAACACCGCACGCAGCATGGCGCTGAGCCAGGTCTGAACCGAATAGGCCAAGGCGTCGCGTACAGGACCGGGGCGGTCGTCAAACTCCACCGCGCCGCTGATAAAAATACAGCCTGACTGAATTTCGACGGCGACCCGCTTCATCCAATTGGCAAATAGCGCCTGCACCCTTGGCAAACCCCGGCGTGCGCCGAGTGCCGGGTAAAAGACTTCCTGCTCAAAGCGGCTGAAATACTCTCGAATCACCGAAATTTGCAGCTCTTCGCGTGAACCAAAATGGGCAAACACGCCCGATTTGCTCATGTGAGTGACCTCGGCCAACACGCCGATACTCAGGCCTTCGAGTCCGATTTCAGTCGAAAGCCCCAACGCCGCCTCCACGATGGCCAATTTGGTTTGCTGGCCCTTTTGCAGCGCCCGGCCGGTGCTGCTGGGCAGCGCGCTGCCAACCCGCGGTGTCGGGGTGGCCGCTTTACCAAGTGCTTTTACGGGTATGCTGACAAGTGCCATGGTGAGAAGAATCAACAAAATAGAACGATCGTGCTATTTTGCAGCATTTCTCAGTCACAGCGCGTCAGCCCTCACGATCTAGGGGGCAATATCTAACTATTTTGAGGGTTTACCCGAGTATCAGCGCCAGACTGGCGTCGAGGTGCTCCGAGGGAAGCCGCTTGAATCCCGAGCGGGCATAACGCTGCAAGCGGCCCACGGCGAATGCAGCCGCCACTGCCGCAACCACCTGGGCATCGCGCCCCGGCGTCCCCCGCAAAACTTGCCTCAGGGCGGCCTCAACCTTGTCAAAGAACAAGTTCATGCGCTGTTGTAAGCGCTCGTTCTCATGGACCAAGGCATCGCCCACCATGACGCGGACCATGCCGGGGTTCTTTTCGCCAAAGTGCACCAGCATGGCGATGATGTTGCCCGCTTGGCGTGTACCGTCAATGACCGCAACGTCTGCACCAACCACTTCGCGTTCGATGATTTGGTTGATCAGAGAAAACACGCTTTGCTCAATGAATTCAATCAGGCCTTCAAACATCTGCGCTTTGCTGGCGAAGTGTCGGTACAGGGCCGCCTCGCTGACGCTGAGACGGGCGGCCAAGGACGCAGTGGTGATCCGGTCGCCACCTGGCAGCTCCAGCATCTGTGCCAAGGTTTGCAGGATCTGCACCTTGCGCTCACCTGGCTTGGGCCGCTTGCGTGCTGCAAAAGTTTCGCTGGCAAGCAGTGTGCCGTCCGAAGCAACGTCGACAAGTGGGAAGGCGTCTGGCATGGTGCTTGGTGCGGTGGTTTGTGATCATTCTCGCACAGGCAAACACGCGGTTTGGCGGTGCGGGAAGCAGGCGCGTGCCACGCGGGCTACGCTTAGTTTTGCAGTGTCAGCGAGACCCGCAAACCGCGCCCACCCGTACCCTGGCCCATTTGCAGGCTGGTGCCATGCACTTGGGCAATCTCGTCGGCGATGGCCAAGCCCAGGCCATTGCCCTCGCCTGCGGAACCCGGCACGCGGTAGAAGCGCTCCAGCACGCGCTTGCGTTCAGCAGGCGCAAGACCTGGCCCATCGTCTTCTACTTCCAAAAACGGCAACCCCGCAGGCTGCACCTGCCAACCACACCGCAGCGTTACATGGCCACCGGTGGGGGTGTATTTCAGGGCGTTGTCCAGCAAGTTGGTGAGCAACTCGCGCAGCAGCCACTCCTGGCCATTGGCGTGCACCGGGCGGGCGTCCAGACCCAGGTCAATGCCGCGCTGCATCGCGGTATCCAAGTAGCTCTCCATCAGGACTTCGCACAGGTGCTTGAGGTCCACCCGCTGAAAGGGTTCGATCTGGGCGCTGCGCGCGTCCACCCGCGACAGGGCCAGTAACTGGTTCGCCAATTGCGAGGTTCGCCGCACAGCTTGGCGCAGGCGCAAGATTTGATCCGCTCCTATTTTGATAGCGTCTTGATTAGTGTTTGCGCCGGGCGGGGGTAGATTTTGTGCCCAAGCCTCGACCTGGACCTGCAAAGCAGCCAAGGGCGTACGCAGTTGGTGGGCGGCATCGGCCACAAAACGCCGTTGGTTCTCCGCCTGGGCGTTGACCATGACAAAGAGCCGGTTCAAAGACTCGACCAAAGGGCGCACTTCGTCTGGGGAGCTGGCCACATCTAGCGCGGACAGATCGTGTGGCGAACGGCGCTCCACCGCATCTTTAAGCTCCAATAACGGACCCAGCGCGCGGCCCACCGCCCAGTTGATTGCGAACCCGGCCAACAACACCAGCAAAAGATTCGGCAGCAGTGCGCGGACCCACACCAGGCGCAGCCACTGCTGGCGCAGGTCCGTGCCGTCGGCCAGGCGGACCACCAGCTCACCTGCCCCGGTTTCGACGCGCTGGCTGACGATGCGGTAAATCACGCCGTCGTAGGCGTCGCTTGAAAACATAGGCTCCGCATTGCTGGGCGCGGGGCCGCTCAGCCAGTCGTCACCCACCAGGACGTCGCCATTGAGATCCACCAGGGCATAGCCCGAACGGCCAGGCCGTGCGGCAACAAAGTCCTCAATCACTGGGGCCACCAACAGCAGCGGCATGTTGGACAGGGTGGTGCCACCGGCAACCACCGAATCCGCCAGCACCGGCACCAGGCTGCCCAGCAAGCGGTCTTGCTGCAGGATGGCACTATCGGCGGAACGCAGGTCGAGCCAGGTATTGAGGCTGGCCAAAACGAACAGCGGCACCAGCAGCAAGAGCAACAGGCGACGCTGCAGACCGGTCGCCATGGCTACGGGGGAGCGCGGCCGCACCAGCTCACGCACCTTGAGGCGCCACATGCTCAGGGCGCGGGGCGGTCGCCGGCCAGCTCCAGCCGATAACCAAATCCGCGGATGGAGCGCAGCACCACGCCATGGGGCTCCAGCTTGCTGCGCAGGCGAGAGATGTAAACCTCTACCGCATTGGGGGTGATTTCTTTGTCCCAGCCCGTGAGGGCTTGCAAGAGCTTTTCTTTGTTGGCCGGCTTGGGCGATTGCAGCATCAGGTATTCCATGACGGTCCATTCGCGCGGACCCAGCTCCAGCACCACACTGGCAGCCCCAGGCACGCGGATACTGGAGCGGCGCTGGGCGGTATCCAACTCCAAAGGCCCGAAGGACAGCACCGCGGACGTAGCGGCCTGCGAACGGCGTAGCAAAGCACGCAAACGTGCCAATAACTCGGGCAACTCAAAGGGTTTGACCATGTAGTCGTCGGCACCCCGGTCCAGGCCCTGCACCCGGTCTTGCAGCGTATCCCGCGCCGTCAGAATCAACATCGGCATGGCATGACCCGCCTGACGCAGTGCCTGGGTGAGGGCCAGCCCATCGGCCTGCGGTAGACCAATGTCAATGACCGCAATGTCGAAGGTTTCGGATTGGGTGACCTCCAGCGCGCGCTCGGCGCTGCCCACCCAGTCCACGGCGTAGCCCGAATCACTCAGGCCCAGCTTGATACCGCTGGCGACCATCACATCATCTTCTACGAGCAGTAATCTCATACAAATACGCTCCCGGCCCGGGTAAAATATAGGTTTGTTGCTACAAAATCAGGAGCAGACTAAAACCGGGGTCATGCCGCCCGGATCATCGTGCCGTAGGCCTGGTCTGTCAAAATTTCCAGCAGCAACACGTGCGGTACACGGCCGTCAATGATGTGCACCGAGTTAACGCCGGCCTTGGCAGCGTCCAGCGCGCCCGCTATCTTGGGCAACATACCGCCGCCGATGGTGCCGTCGGCACACAGCTCATCAATCCGCTGGGCGGTCAGCTCAGTGAGTAGCCGCCCCGCCTTATCCAGCACGCCGCTGATGTTGGTGAGCATCATCAACTTTTCAGCCTGCAACACGGTGGCCAGCTTGGCTGCCACCACATCGGCGTTGATGTTGTAGCTCTCGTTGTTGTCGCCAAAACCAATGGGGCTGATGACCGGGATAAACGCATCATCCTGCAGCGCCTTGACCACGCTCGGGTCCACGCTGACGATGTCCCCCACCTGACCCACGTCGTGCTCTTTGCTCGGGTCGATGTTGTCCACCATCTTGAGCTTCTGCGCACGGATCATGCCGCCATCACGCCCGGTGAGACCGACCGCTTTACCCCCGGCTTTGTTAATCAGGCCCACGATATCTTGCTGCACCTCACCCGCCAGCACCCACTCCACCACTTCCATGGTCTCGGGGTCGGTCACGCGCATGCCTTGAATGAATTCGCCTTTTTTGCCCAAACGCTTGAGTAATCCTTCAATCTGCGGGCCACCACCATGCACCACAACAGGGTTGATGCCCACCAGTTTGAGCAGCACCACATCTTCTGCAAAAGCGGCCTGCAAGGCCGGGTCGGTCATGGCGTTGCCACCGTATTTGATGACCATGGTTTTGCCATGGAACTTGCGGATGTAAGGCAATGCCTGGGCCAAAATCGCGGCCTTCAGGGCAGGGGCAGTCGCTGTGGTGTCGATGGTTACTACCGGGGACATGTCGTGGGTCTGGTCAGTCATAGCAATCAATACGCAGGGGGCGGTCGGAGTTGGCAGTCGGGGTGGGAGCCCATTGTGCCGCAAGGCACCCGGCGCTGGCAGCTCAATCTGTATGGCCGGTGGTGTCGGGCTGGGGTTCTGCATACCCCTGCACGCAGACCTGCAGCACCGCCTTGATTGCTGCAATGTCATTGTGGTTCACCGCGGCCTGCAAGCGGGTCAGATGCAACTGCAGGGCGTCCCAGCCGAAGGCCGCTTCGTGGGCTTTCAGAATGCGCGGGTGCTTCGTCGCGCTGGGACTCCCCCCGATGAGTAACTCCTCGTAGAGCTTTTCACCGGGCCGCAAGCCCGTGACCGTGATGGCAATGTCGCCGTCCGGGCACGCGCCATCGCGCACCCGCAGCCCCGAGAGCTCGACCATACGCCGGGCCAAATCCACGATACGGACCGGCTCGCCCATGTCCAACACAAACACCTCGCCCGATTGGGCCATCGCCCCTGCCTGCAGCACCAGTTGGGCAGCCTCAGGAATCGTCATGAAATAGCGGGTGACCTCTGGATGGGTGACCGTCAGCGGCCCCCCTTGGGCCAACTGCTGACGAAAAAGCGGAACCACGCTGCCACTGGAACCCAACACATTGCCAAAGCGCACCATGCTGAAACAGGTGTGACCGGGCTGGGCGGCCAGGGCCTGAAGTACCAGCTCGGCCATGCGCTTGCTGGCGCCCATGACATTGGTCGGGCGCACCGCTTTGTCGGTAGATACCAGCACAAAACTGGAAACACCGTGGTCGATAGCCGCCTGGGCCATATTGAGCGTGCCGAAGACATTGTTCTCAATGCCCTGCACTGGGTTGGCCTCCACCAAGGGTACGTGTTTGTAAGCGGCGGCGTGATAAACGGTGTGGGGTTTCCAGGTCTGACACAGCGCACGCAGGCGTTCGGGTTGGCCGACGCTGCCCAACAAAGGCTCCAACTGCACGCATAGGCTTTGGTCCTGTGCAAGTTTTTGCAACTCTTGGTGAATGGTGTAGAGCCCGAATTCATTGTGGTCGAACAACAATAAGTGGCTGGGCTGCTCGGTCACGATCTGGCGGCACAGTTCGCTGCCGATGCTCCCCCCCGCCCCGGTGACCAGTACGACCTTGCCCTTGAGGTTCTGGGCCAGCAAGCTGCGGTTTGGCGGCACCGGGTCGCGTCCCAGCAGGTCCTCAATATCGAGCTCCTTGAAGTCTTGCACCGTCACTTTGCCGCTGGCCAAATCTGCCCAATCGGGCAGCGTGCGGATGTGCACAGGCAGCGCACCCAAGCTGTCGATGATGGACTTGCGCCGGCTGCGCGATGCACTTGGGAGGGCCAGCAGCAGGTCGGTGACGCCGTGCTGCGCAACCAACGCCGCTAGGTCTTGCGCCGCGTACACCGGGGCACCATTGACGCTGCGCCCCACTTTGAAAGGATCGTCATCAACAAACCCCACCAGCTCAAACTGGCCCGACACGCCCATGGCCGAAGCTGTTTGGGCACCCGCCGTGCCCGCGCCAAAGATCAGGAAACGGCTTTGCAGAGCACCAGGTTTTTTATCTTGGCCAGCCAGCCAAAATCGCGCAAATGCGCGACTGGCAATGACCAGCAAAAAAAAGACCAGGGGCTGCAAGACACCGAGCGTGCGCGGAACCTCCAGCCATTGCTGCCACAACAATACGGCGGTTAAAAGTACGGCATAAATGCCGACCGCTTTGGCCGTAGCGAGCAATGCCGCTTGCCCGGTGTACCGAAAAATGGCCCGGTACAAGCCAAAACGCACAAATACCGGAATAAAGAGTAGGGCCGTGACGCCATACACCCACCACTGCCCCGCAATTGGCCAATTTGGCGCATCCAGCCGCAACGACAGCGCCAACCACGTTGCCACTAGGGCCAGCAGCACATCTATGCCGACTACGATCAGACGCTTTGCCGCGCGTGGCCACGCCAAAACCGTGCTTTGCATCTAGAGAAAACTAAGCGCTACGTGGGCATTAGAGGGCGAATGTCTCTTTGCTCTGACCCTGAGCAATTAGCGTAGCCAACCAGCGCGGTGTCAGCCCTCGACCACTCCACAGCTCCCCATTGGGGCCTTTGTACTTGGCGGCCACTACGGAACCGGCTGTTTTTCGCTTTGTGACCGGCTTGGCAGCCGCTTTGGTCTTATTGGCTGGGCGGCCACGGCCTTTGGTTTTTACAGCGGCAGCCTGCAAGTCTTTGATAGAAATACCGAACGCTTCCATTTTGGCCAAAATATCGCGCAACGTGGCATCAAACTCCCGGGCTTTAATTTCCGAGGCCTGCTTTTGCAGCTTCTGGATTTGGGTTTGAATATCGATCAAATTGCTCATACATATCACTCCATTGATGAAAACCATTCAAGCGTAGCAACACTAACTTCAACAGCTAGTGCGTCACATTATCTCTGCGAATCACTTTTTTAAATGTGAGAAACAAAATTTTGATATCAAAAAATAGCGATTGCCGGTGTAAATATTCGGTATCAAACGCCACTTTGTCAGGAATGGGTAATTCATCGCGACCATTGATTTGCGCCCAGCCGGTTAATCCGGGGACCAGCCCGTCGACACCGGCTGCCGTTCGCAAAGCGATCAAATCATCTTGATTAAATAGCGCCGGCCTCGGGCCCACAAAGCTCATGTCGCCCTTGAATATGCACCAGAGTTGCGGTAACTCGTCCAGGCTAGAGCGGCGTAAAAATCTGCCCACAGGCGTCAGATAACTATCGGGGTTTTGCAGCAAGTGGGTTGCAACCGCGGGCGTCCCTGTGCGCATACTGCGGAATTTCGGCATCCTGAATATTTTGTTCCCCTGTCCAACACGGTCTGACCAGTACAAGATAGGACCACGGGATGTTATTTTGACCAGCATGGCAGAAGCCAGCAGCAAGGGCACGACAACACCCAGGCTCAATATCAGGAGCAACCAGTCCAACCCACGTTTAGTCATCGCTATTTAGTTTCCATCTCTTACTGCAAACCGTCGTTCAGCCCCGGCGGCACAGGCCAGCGTGCGGCCCGCATCACGGCAGCCCCAAAATGCGCTGCATTCGGGCGTTAACGTCGCGCACATCGAATTTTTGTTCCGCGATACGGCGGCTCTGCAGCCCCATAGTCGCAATGCGCTGCGGCTGGTCTAAAAACTGCAGCATCGCCGCCGCCAGTGCATCCACGTCGCGCACCGGCACCATGTAGCCATTGCGCCCCTGGACCACGGTTTCACGGCAGCCGGGCGCATCTGTGGTAATCACCGCGCGGGCCATGGCCATGGCCTCTTGGGTGCTGCGGGGCACACCTTCGCGATACGACGGAAGTACAAAAACACTGGCCTGGGCCAGCCACGGCTGAACCTGCACATGCCCGGGCCACTCCAACAAGCCCTCGTGAACCCATTGCTCAACCGTGGACCGCGCCAGTGCACCCGGGTTGGTATCCAGCGCCCCCAAAAGTATGAAACGGGCCTGTGGATGTATCGCTTTGACACGCCGCGCAGCGTCGGCATATTCCACAATCCCCTTTTCTCTGAGTAACCGCGCTGCCAACAAAAAGGTGACGGGATGCACCACGGTAGCCGCGGGGGCCCACTCTTCCAAGTCCACCCCAATGCCGCCCAGCAGCTCTACCTTCTCCCGGTCAACAAGCCTGTCCTTGATAAAGTGCGCAATATCATCTTGATTTAAAAATACAACGGCGTGCGCGCGAGTCAGCGCAAAACGGTACATCCGGGACACCACAAACCGAAGCGTCCATTTTTTCCAGGATCGTAAGCGCGACTGGCCGGCTGGGTGCGTAGTGAATACATAACCCAGCCCTTCAATCATGGCCACTCGCAACGGCACACCAGCTAACCAAGACGCCACCATGCCATAAATCACAGGTTTGATGAAATAGGCTAAAACCATGTCTGGCCGCAGATCTTTCAGTTTGCGCGCTAACCTGCTGGTACTGCGCAAATCATGCCAGGGGTTCATGCCGGTGCGCTGAAAATCAATATCAACAGGTATAGCGCCCAAGAACTCCACTTGCGCCCGCATGCCGCTGTCAAAATCTGGGGCCATGGCATATACCTTTAAGCCCCGATCGGCCAGGCATCGAATCAAGCTCCCCCGAAAATTAATCAGCGACAGCGCTTGGCTTGAAATGATGGCGATGGATTTCTCAGGCACACGCAGTCTCAGTTAAGTTTTGCTGGGGGCAGAACCATGCCACGGTTTTAGAAAAATTCACGGGGGAACGGCTACTCAAATACAAGAGTCAGCAGCCAAGAGTATGCAACAATTCGCACGCCAAATTGGGTTCTCTAGTGCACTGCCAATGCGGGAACCAAGACAAAATTGACACACGATTACCAACAACACCTGCGGATTGCTAAGAATTTTGCAGCCATTGCAATATTTGTACTTTTAGCAAAAATAGCTGGCGCGGCGAAAGAAGTTTTTATCGCCATGAAGTTTGGGGTTGGTGCAGAAATGGACGCGTTCATTTTTATGTTCAACCTCGCGTCAATACCGGTCGGCGTTGGCATTGCCGTCCTGACATCGGTGCTCATACCCGCATACACAGCCATCCAAACCCAGGGACCGGAGACCAGCCACGCATTCAAGATGGAAGCCCACACCATTCTGCTGATTGGCGCAAGTGTTACCGCCTGTGCCTTTGCTGCCATCATGGGCCTCAGTCCGCTGCTACCCAATTGGTCTGGGCTGAGCCCCGGCAGTGCCACCGCGGCACGGCAGTATGTGTTGCCCATGGCGTTATTAATATTCTTTGGCATGTACGGTGCGCTGCTCACCACAGAAGCGATCGCCGCACGCAATAACGTCAGCACCTTGTTGGAAAGCACGCCGTCGCTGGTGGTGTGTGTCGCGCTGGTGGTACTGGCCGAGGCGTCCGTCAACACCCTCGTCTGGGCTACCGTACTAGGATTCATATTACAAACCGTAGTTTTAGCTGCCCTGCGCCAGCCTCGCATCGATCTCAAGCGCCTCTTTCACAGCGTATCAAGTCCTCATTGGCAGGGACTAAAGATTGGCTTTACCTACATGCTCATTGCCCAGTCCTTGCAGAGCTTTACCATCAACATTGACCAATTTTGGGCAGCGCGCGTTGGCGAAGGTGCAATATCCACCATGGGTTATGCAAACCGCCTGACGTTTTTGGTGTTGGCTCTGGGCACCACCGCCATCAGCAGGTCCATTTTGCCGACGCTATCGCAACTTGCCCCGGCAGACCCCCACGCATCAAACCGCACCGCATTGCTATGGGCAGGTTCGCTTTTGGTGTTGGGTGGCATCGCTACGGCAATCCTCTGGCCCTTGGGCCCGTTAATTGTGCAAGGTTTATTTGAGCGCGGAGAATTCAACAGCACAAACACACGCGCCGTCTCCGAATACTTTCAATACAGTCTTTTGCAAGTCCCGTTTGCACTGTCCTGTATCGTATTAATACAGTGGATTTTTACCAGTAATTTGTACCACTGGATGGTTTTTATTGCTGTATTGAATTTATTGGTCAAGGTTCTGGCGAATACTATTTTATTTAATATATTTGGGCTCAATGGGTTGGCCTTAGCCAACGGAGTGATGTACCTTGCGGCCGGATTAGTCCTATTGGCGGTGATGCGCAACCGTACCAGTCCCCCATGAAAAATATCGCTTATCTGCTCAGGTGGTTCACGGTGCCGGCCTATCGAATCCAAGGTTGGGGGCTGGGTCGCTTATGCGATTTCATCCGGCGGGTATTTGCGACTTATTCGTTCGGCACGCAACTGGTCATTCGAGACTTTCAGGGTACCGGCGTCTTTGCCTGCCACCTGGATGAGCATATGGGCTCACAAATTTTCTTCAAAGGTTCGTACTCCACGGACTTATTGACTCTGTTGCAAAAGACACTGCCCTCAAACGGTGTTTTCATCGATATCGGCGCCAATCACGGGGAGCTGACGATTGCAGCGGCCCTACTGATGCCGTGTGGGCGTGTTATTTCGATCGAGCCCTTAGAAAAAAACATACTCCGCCTCAAATCAAATATCGCCCTCAATAGGCTAACCAACGTCGAAATAATGCCTGTCGGGGTCAGTGACACACCAGGAATATTTCCATATTTTGATCACGCTGGTGCTTTCTCGGACGGAACGCACAACGAAGGGTTATCGTCTTTGTACCCAAGTGACTCTCGCAGGTCCATCGGTGGCTCCATTCAAATCAAACGCCTGGACGATCTCATAGCGCCGCTCAAGTTAGAACGTATTGACCTTATAAAGCTCGATATTGAAGGCGCAGAGTGGCCCGCATTGCGCGGGGCGCTGACAACGCTGACCCACTATCGCCCCACGCTGATCGTGGAGGTTGGCAAGTCAACCTGTCAAGCGGCTGGGTACCGTGCCGAAGCATTTGTCGAATGGCTACAGTCGCTGGGTTATGTGCTGAGTCGCATCAATGGCGGTGCAAGCCTTACGCCGATCGGATCGACTTCTCTGGGTGACTTCCAGAACCTGTTGGCGATACCGCACGCATGAAAGTCCTCGCGCTGATACCCACACTGGCGTGCGGAGGCGCAGAGCGCGTGCTGGCCAACCTGGCGAATGATTGGGCCGAGCGTTTGGGTTGGCAGGTGCGGATCGTTCTGCTTGACACGCCGGGCTCCCAGTTTTTCCAGCTGGCTGCAGGGGTCGAATGCATGGGGCTCGCGTTGAGCGCCGAAAGCTCACACCCCTTTGCGGCCATTGGCGCCAATTGCAAGCGAATTGTGGCCATCCGTCGCGCGCTCGCAGACTTTCAGCCCCAAGTTGCTGTCGCTTTCATGAGCCAATGCAACGTGCTGCTGTCCATCGCGTCTGTCGGCACCGGCATCCCCTGCATCGGCACAGAGCACTCCCATCCACCCCGGATCAAACTCGGGTGGTCTTGGGAGGCCTTGCGGCGATGGTCTTATGGAGGGATGTATGCAGTCACTGCACTGACCCATGAAAGTAAGGCGTGGATTCTCAAAGAAACACGCGCAAAGCGTTGCGCCTTCATACCCAACGGCGTTGTCTATCCGCTACCCAGCAACCCGCCCACGCTCGATCCAAGCAGTGTGGGTGGCGTCGGCAAACACCGGCTTCTGGCCGTGGGGCGGCTATCACCAGAGAAAGGTTTTGACCTGCTGCTGGCAGCCTTCGCCCCACTCACGCATCTGCACTCCAGCTGGGACCTCGTAATAGTGGGTGAAGGCGAACAGCGCGCCGCGTTGACAGCAGACATAGCCCAGCGCGGTATGTCCCACTGCGTCTTTCTTCCCGGCCGAGCGGGAAATATCGGCGACTGGTATGCCAGCGCTCAACTATTTGTACTCAGCTCCAGGTACGAAGGCTTTGGTAACGTGCTGGTTGAGGCCTTGGCTTACGGCGTGCCGTGCGTCAGCTTTGACTGCGAGTTTGGCCCCAAAGAAATTATCCAGCAGGGTGTCGATGGAATTCTTGTACCTCCGGGAGACTCGGAAGCATTGGCGAGCGCCCTCGGTGCAATCATGACCAACGCCCCGCTGCGCAAACAAATGTCCGATGCGGCTCGGCTACGGGACCCTGGCCACGCCAACGCCAAGATCCATACGCAATGGGAACAACTGCTGCTAGCGGCCGTTGACAATCACAAGCCTGCTAAACAATGAACCTCCCCGGGTTGCCCACCGCTGTTGCACGGCCACCCCATTTGGTGGTGCTCATGCCCAACCTTCGGGCGGGCGGCGCCGAGCGTGTCATGACGCAGCTGGCCAATGGTTTTGCCGCACAAGGCATCCAGGTCACGTTGATACTTATAACCCGCACTGGAGAGTTCCTCTCGGAGGTCGATGCATCGGTACACATCGTAGATCTGCAAGCCAAGCGGGTACTCACAGGCCTGCTACCGCTGCTGACTGCCCTCAATCGCCTACAGCCCACCGCTGTGCTGTCTGCACTCACCCATACCAATATCGCTGCGTGTGTGGCAAGCATGGCCGTGCGCGTGCCCTTCAGGCTGGTCATTTGCGAGCACAACAGCATTGCCTTTGCGAAAAAGCAAAGCCGGTATTGGGGGCTGATGGTGTGGGCCATGCGATTGACGTACTGGCGAGCCTCTGCGGTGGTGGGCGTGTCCAGCAAAGTGGTCGCCGAGCTTGCCGCCTTAATTCCCGGCATACACAACCAAACATGGGTCGCGCCCAACCCGGTAGTCACGCCCGCCCTACTCGCGCGCTCGTGGGAAGCCGTTGCTCACCCCTGGTTTGCAGAGCACGACACGCAGGTGGTACTGGCTGTTGGCCGGCTTATTTCCGAAAAAGGGTTCGACACACTGATTGATGCGTTCGCAAAACTCCCTGCGCATCTCCATGCCAAGCTCATCATCTTGGGCGAAGGCCCGATGCGCGCTGCACTGGAGGCGCACATAAAGGCGCGTGGCGTCAGTGAAGCCGTCGATCTGCACGGCTTTGTGGATAACCCCTACGCCTGGATGCGAAAGGCCAGGCTGTTTGTACTGGCATCGCAACATGAGGGACTACCCAGTGTTTTGATAGAAGCCATGGCCTGCAGCGTGCCAGTCATTGCGACGGACTGCCCGCATGGCCCGGCAGAAATCCTGGGCGATGGCCAATGGGGGCAATTGGTACCCGTAGATTCAGTGGACGCCATGGCCGAAGCGCTGACCCACCACCTACAACAGGTGCCCACGCCAGAGTCACTATCGGCTGCGAAGACTAGGGCGGGTGAGTACTCGTTGGCGGCATCGCTAAAAGCTTACGGGCAAGTGCTTTTCCCCAAGCTTTGACACCTATGCGCATCTTGCACATCATTAGCGGGCTGGGCCAAGGCGGTGCCGAACGCATGTTGGTATCGCTGGCCCAACAGCACGCCGGCCAGCACCAGATCACCGTCATTTCTTTGGGCGATCGCGGCTACTACGCCAGCGCACTTGAGTCCATGGGCGTATCTGTACACGCCATGGGCATATCCCCCACGGCGTTACGTTGGCGAGATTTTTGGAGCCTTCGACAGCGCATTAAGACAAGCCAACCCGATGTTGTCCAAACGTGGCTCTACCATGCAGACCTGCTTGGAGGGGTTGCCGCGCGGCTCGCGGGCATCAAGACCATCATCTGGAGTATTCACAACAGCAACCTTGCGCCAGACCGCACCAAGCGCAGCACGCGCTGGGTTGCAAAGGCGTGTGCGTTGCTATCCAGGTTTGTTCCTGCCATAGTGATTAGCTGTTCTGTAGCGGGGCAAAAATTCCACCAACGACTAGGGTATGCGGCCAGACAATTTGTCGTTATTCCAAACGGGTTTGACACCGCCTTTTGGTGTCGCCATGTTGAGTCACGCGAGGCGCTCCGACTTACGCTCGGCTTGCGGGACCAGACCATCATTGGCGTCATTGCGCGCTGGGATCCCCAAAAAAATCACCTGGGGTTTTTAGACGCCGCCTCACTCGTCCATGCCGAACGGCCCGACGTTCATTTCGTATTTGTAGGCCAAGGGCTTGACACCAACAACCGCGTGTTTGTGGATGCCGTTCAAGCGCATCAACTGCATGGAGTAACACACCTGCGGGGGAGTCAGTCCAACATCCGTGACTGGATGTCATGCATCGACATTCTGGCCTCTCCCTCATTGGCAGAAGCCTTTCCCATGGTTCTGGGAGAGGCAATGTCCTGTAAAACGCCTTGTGTTGCGACCGATACCGGGGACTCCCGCCTGATCGTTGGGGGCACGGGTTTTATCGTGCCCAAGTTATCACCCGTGGCCATGTCCGCTGCGCTGATCCGCATGATTGATATGCCAATAGCCGAGCGCGCCGCGTTGGGCGAAGCCGCCAGAAGACGCATTCAAGAAAACTTTGAAATGAAAGCGATTGGCAAACTTTACTTAGCGATGTACGAAGACACTTGCGCATCGACCAACGTCCCTCATTAGTTGAGGCCTCGTCACTGTATTCACCCGGTTTGTCCGGACTGGCCATCGGGCCATCGGGCTATCGGGCTATCGGGCTATCGGGCTATTGTTTTGCGTCGTCTGGGCTTTTACCTGCCAAGAAGCTTATCGGGGCATAGTGAAGTTCATGGGCGGCTTTAGAGCAGTCAAAAACCATATCTTGGTTCATGCGAGTAGCCATTGACGCCGAGAGGTAGCGGTATTTTGGAATCCATCGCGCAAAAAATAGTGCAGCCCGAAATGCCAAGAGCGGAAACGTCACGAAGCGCGGCTTGCAACCCACCTGTTTAAAAACGCGCTGCACCATGTCTCGGTATGCCAGTGTCTCGCCGCCGGCAATGTTGTAATCCTGATTGGCAGCGGCTGGCGACACCACAGCCGCAATGGCAGCTTTTGCAACATCGCCCGCAAACACCGGTTGCCGTAAGCCCTGGGCTCTGCCCAGCAAGGGAAAGAAGCCAAAACGTTCGATAAACCGTGCTATCGAGGTGATGTTTTTGTCGCGCGCCAAGTCATAAATCAGGGTAGGCCTCAAGATGACCCACTCAATTCCGGCGCTTTCCGCCCACTGCTTGAAATGCGCTTCCCCATCCTCCAGAGTCTTGACCAGCGCATGTTCGCGCGGGTCTACCGACCCCGCACCCGCCGATTTCGTGAACCGGCTGGTGGACGATAAAACCACCACACGGCGAGCGCCTAAACGTTCAAAAAGCGGGAAATATTCGGACACACACGTAATGGGGCAAACACACAACCACTGTCTCAACCCAGAGGATTGGAACGGCGCTGTCCAATCGCCAGACAGGTCCACCCAAGTAATATTGCCCTCAGCAGTTTGGGGGTGGGGCCGACGCGACAACGCGACGACGGGTACCCCCATGCGCTTTAACTGCGCAATCGCGTGGTGTCCGACCATACTGCTGGCCCCGATGATTGCAACTGGCTCAGCTTTCATGTGGCACCTGTTGCCGACCCACAAACCGAGCAAGTCGCCGCACCAAGGCACGCAGCGCGTGCCGCTGCACCACCAAGCAGAATCGCAACCAAACTCCCAGCCGTACCAACCACATCAACACACCCGGGTATTGGTGGCTAAAAAATTTGCGGTAAAACCGAATCATCCCCTTGTGTTTGTGCCACTCCACAAAATAAGGACGGGCTCTGCTGCTGTGGCCCAAATGGTGAACCACTGGCGCGTTGGGCACAAACAATATCCGCCATCGACGCTGGCGAAACCGCATGCACCAATCGAGATCTTCACAGTGCAAGAAATAGCCCTCGTCCCACGGGCCAACATCCCTCAGAGCCGATTGCCGTACCAGCATCAGCGCGCCTGAAATGGCCTCAACCTCCAAGGGCCCCTCGGGCAACGGCATCTTGTGCAAATGGAAGTCGAAAAAAAGGCGGGGCCATCGCTGACTGAAAGCGCTCAAACCAAAAGCGCGTACAAAAGAACGCCACGGTGTCGGCACCGCGCGGCGGCCCCCACCCTGCTCGGTACCATCCAAATTGGTCAGCATGCCGCCCACCATGCCGGCGTCCGGGTGTGCATCTAACGCCGAAACGAGCGTTGCCAACGAGCCATCGCCCAAAATGCAGTCTGGGTTTAAGAACAACAAATGTGCAGCTGGGGCGTGGGCCAAACCCAGATTACAACCCGCTGCGAAGCCCACGTTGCGATCAGAAAAAACGGCTTTTAAACGCGGGTGCTGCGGAAACATATCTGCCAACAACGCCATACTTCCGTCGCTCGAGGCGTTGTCTACCACCACCACTTGCGCGGCTTGCGCCAAAGCCACACCCACACATTCGGACAATAGTCGGCCCGCGTTGTAGTTAACAACAATGACGGTTACGGACTGAAGGCTTGCACTGTGCATCTGGGTCTGAGGAATGTACGCCGGACCGGTGACTGGGCAGTGCGTTATCCTTGGATTATCCATAAACGGTCTGGCACACATCCTGACATCCGGGCGGTGCGCGCCGCTCAATCACCAAATCACTATGCAGGGCACCAACCCCAACGCCACCCCGCCCATTTCACCGCTCTCGTTGTGCTCAACACTATGGCGCCATCGCCTCCTGATCCTTCAGATGGCCCGCAGAGAAGTTATTGGCAGATACAAAGGTTCGGTATTTGGGTTGGCTTGGTCATTTTTTCACCCCGTATTAATGCTGCTGGTGTACACCTTTGTTTTTTCCGAGATATTCGGCTCGCGTTGGGGCGATGCATCTGTAGACGGTGGAAAAACGCAGTTCGCGATGGTACTTTTTGTCGGGATGATTGTTCTGAACTTTTTTAGCGAAGTTCTCAATAGAGCTCCCTTTTTGATCCTATCCAACGTCAACTACGTCAAGAAAGTAGTCTTCCCGCTAGAAATATTGCCCGCTATTGCTTGTGTCACTGCGTTATTTCATGCCGTAGTTAACGTAGGGGTCCTGCTCATTGCGCTAGTTGTGTCCAATGCCCACATTCCCTGGACAGCGGCGCTACTTCCCATCATATTTTTCCCGCTTTTCGTCGTGACCATGGGTATTGCTTGGGCACTCGCCGCTTTGGGGGTGTACATGCGTGACGTTGGGCATACGGTGGGTTTGGTCACAACAGTACTAATGTTTCTCTCGCCCGTCTTTTATCCAATTACGGCCGTGCCGCTGCGCTTTCAGGCTTACTTTATGGCCAATCCGCTGACCTTCATCATTGAGCAAACCCGCAATGTCCTGATATGGGAGCGCATGCCAGAGTGGCACGGACTCGGTATTTACACCGCCATTGCCACCGCTGTCAGTTGGGTAGGATTTGCATGGTTTCAAAAGACACGCAAGGGTTTTGCAGATGTCCTCTAGCGCCAGCACCACTGCCGTGCGTGTGCACAGCTTAAGTAAGTGTTACCAAATTTACGAAGCCCCTATTGACCGCCTAAAGCAGTTTTTAGTGCCGAAAATTGCGCGCGTTTTCGGTCAACAAAAAGCGCCTTACTTCAAGGAGTTCTGGGCGCTACAAGACATTAGCTTCGAAGTTAAAAAGGGCGAGAGTTTCGGCATACTCGGCCGCAATGGCGCTGGCAAATCAACACTGCTCCAACTACTGTGCGGAACCTTGAGCCCAACGGCCGGAGAGGTAGAAATACACGGGCGGGTAGCAGCCTTGCTTGAGCTAGGCGCGGGCTTCAACCCCGAGTTTTCGGGCACCGAAAACGTCTACCTCAACGCCAGCGTATTGGGACTCAGCAAGGCACAGATCGATGCCCAGTTTGCCAATATTCTTGCCTTTGCCGATATTGGTGATTTCATTCACCAACCCGTCAAAACCTACTCCAGCGGCATGTTTGTCCGGCTAGCGTTTGCCATCGCCATTCACGTCAACCCCGACATCCTCATCATTGACGAAGCCTTGAGCGTTGGCGATATCGCGTTTCAGAACAAGTGCATCCTGAAGATCAGGGAACTGCGCAACAACGGCACAACTTTGCTGTTCGTCACACACGACCTCAGCACCCTGCAATTGATCTGTGATCGTGTCGTCTGGATTCAAAATGGCCGCATGGTCATGGTGGGAGCGCCAGTGGCGGTATGCCAAGACTACTACGCTGACGCACTAGGCATCGCAGCACCGAAAGAACACGCGCCGAAGGTTATTTCCCAAAAGAACACGGGCATGGCCAGCTTCACGCATGCAGCTCACTCCGGCGCCCCCCCCGCTGACAAGCCCGTCTACAAGGTCGGCGACACCATCGAGCTTGAATTTACCGTGCGAGCCAACGTACCTATCGGGCGCACCGTATTTACACTCAGCGTATTTCGGGCGGATGGTGATTGGTCCCTTGGTCAAACCAGCCTGGAAGCCCAGGTTTTTTGGGATCCAGCAGAAGCCGGGGCCGAGCAAAGGGGTCGGCTTTTGCTCCAGCCTAATTGCCTGGCGCCCGGGGACTACCTCATCGCGCTGGGCGCCAATTCCGAAGATCTGTCCGTTTGTTATGCTCTCACCGATCTGGGTTTGCCCTTTTCCGTGCGTTGGAACTTTCCAACATGGGGTAAATTCATCCATCCTTGCAAATGGGTCCCTGCACCCTGAGCCGGCAACACACCATGAGTCCATTGGAAAATCACCCACCCAAGGCACGACCACAATGTCCGGTCTGCAAATCATTTGATGTCCAAACACTGTGCCAAGTCGATGGATACGACGTATGGCGCTGCGCGGAATCTGCCACCGATTTTGTCTGGCCACACCCATCTCCCGCAGATCTGAAAAAACTCTACGATCGCGAAGCATGGTTTGAGGGCGGGGAACGTGGGGGCTACAGCGACTACGACACACAAACAGCGCCCTCCCTGCACTTGGTCACCGAGCTACTGAACCGCTTTCCCAATGACAGGTCAGATCTTTGCGTACTGGATGTCGGTTGTGGCTACGGTAGCCACCTAAAGATCGCGGCCGATCAAGGCTGGCAATGTTTTGGCATAGAGACATCCGCACACGCCAGAGGCGTGGTGGAGCAACGCTACGGCAACCGCATGACGATCGTTGAGCGTGCGGAAGATTTGCTCCCGAAGCGCTTTGATCTGGTTTTAATGTTTGAGCTGATTGAGCATTTGGCCGATCCTTATCACCTCTTTTTTACGCTCTTTGGTCGCGACGCCATTGGCCCCGATACGCTGGTCGTCATCAGCACGCCCAACGCGCGTAGCCACGACGCCATTCAAACTCCAGCGCAGTGGGCCTACCGGCACCCACCGTCGCACCTCACGTTTTACTCTGCGCACGCACTGCATGCGCTGCTAAGCCGCTTGCTGTTTAAAGAAATTGAGGTTGAGGGTATTGTTCCCATGGGGATCACCGGGCCCGGTAGCTACCCCGATGAAGCGCATGCCCTGAATGACGACAAGATGGCTGACATGGGCCTGCTTGCTTATGGCAAAGGCAGCACGTTCAAATCCTTTATGCACGAGCGCTATGTCCCCGGCGCCTTCTGGAAACTCACCGAATACGAGCACTTTCCGCGGTATGCCTTGGCGGCCCAATGGGCAACCGACAAGCGCGCGCTCGATTTTGGTTGCGGTACGGGTTATGGCACCGCCCAATTGGCAAAATTTGCGGCCACTGTCACCGGTTTGGATATTTCATCCGAGGCGATAGCCTGGGCGCGTGCAACGCACTGCGACCCCAAAATAACGTTCGATCTACGAACGGATCTGGGCGCTGGTTTACACCAATGCAGCTTCGATCTGGTGACTTGCTTTGAGATGATCGAGCACGTCGATCACGCCACGCAAATCAGCACCATTCGTAGTATTTCTCGACTGCTTACGCCCGGTGGCAAGCTCGTCATTTCTACGCCTGATCCGCAATTTACCGCCCCCTACGGTCACAACCCATACCACCTGCGCGAGATGACCGAGCCTGAGTTTCGGGAACTACTCAGCGAAGGGTTCAAACACGTCATTATTCTCAAACAATGGGTCCGCCCGAGTGTCTTCATTGGCACAGATGCGCTGGCATCCGACTTACCTGCACAGTTTGGGCGACTGGATGATGCGGACACTGGTGACGCACCCGTCGGCTTCATTGCCATTTGCTCCAACCAGGCCTTTGATACACCGCCCGCTTTTTGCCAATTTGACACCTCTGCAGATTTCAATTGGCAAACCCTGGAGACCGAGCACAAGCTCAATCGCTTGCGCTTTGGAATGTTCCAGCAAACACAGCAGAGGATTGAGCTGGAAGCTAAAACCAACGGTTTAGCGCAATCAGTAAGCGAGTTGAATGAACGCATCGACCTGGAATGCCAGGCCAGTGCCTACCTCAAGGGTGAACGCGACGCTTGGGAAAAATTGGCCGTCGAAAGAGAAAGCGTCATCCAAACGCAAGAGGCCAGCAGCATCGCCACCATGCAGTCCAACGCCTGGCTCACCCAACAACGTGACGCTTGGGAAAAACTGGCCACCGACCGAGAAAGCGTCATCCAAACGCAAGAGGCCAGCATCGTCGCCACCATGCAGTCCAACGCCTGGCTCACCCAGCAAAGCGAGGCTTGGGAAAATTCCTCTCGGAATCATCTGGCGCAGAAAGAAGCCTTACAAGCCAAACTCGAACAAATCGCAAGCCACAAACTGGTGCGTCTGGCGAACTTCCTTTTACGCGGGAAACTGCTATGAGCGCGCCTGCAAGTCACTCTGACCGGGTCTATGGGCTGGACGTCTTTCGCTCGCTCGCCATTCTCTTTGTCCTGGTGGGGCACAGCTTCGAACACTCCAAACTTGCCCCACAAATTCAGACTTTCGGACACTTAGGCATTCTGGGCGTTGAGCTGTTTTTTGTGCTCAGTGGATTTTTGATCGGCGGGATCATTCTGCGCTTGATTGACCAAAACCGATTTCACACCCTGCCGCACATTGCCGATTTTTGGAAGCGTCGGTGGCTGCGCACCCTGCCGCTGTATTTCGTTGCCTTGCTGGCCTTCCTGCGTTTTGATTACCACGGTCGCCATAGCCTGCTGGACTACCCGGCGTACTTTGTTTTCATGCAAAGTTTCGCCACCAAAATCCCTGAATTTTTTGAACTCTCCTGGAGTCTAGCGATTGAGGAACACTTCTACTTGTGGTTCCCTTTGGTTCTGCTGCTGTGGCACAAACTCGTCAAGCGCATGACGCTTGCAATTGTTCTCGCCGCTATTACCTTCGTGGCTATTGCGCTGGTCTTTCGCATATCGCAGCCACTTTTTTCTGACTGGAATGAATACAACCGCACGATCCGCGTCGCCGTATTATCTCGACTAGACGCCATCATGTTCGGCGTTCTCATGGCCGCCACGAAACACCATTCAGCGCGTGCTTACGGCTGGATCCGCTCTGCCACCCCCATCACCGCTGCCGCATTTGTAGTTCTTTGCGTTTGGTGGTTTGTGGATATTCCATGGCTCATGGCCTCCAAAACGCTCCAAGTCGGTCTATTCACGGGCCAGTCGCTTTTGTGTGCATTACTTTTGCCGTGGTTTGACGGATTGCGCCGTGACCGCTCTGATGCCAATTTTTTTACCGTCACCAGCCAGTTGTCCTATTCGCTGTACTTGGTACACATCCTGGTCATCATCGGGACGCACATCGTGTTATCGCGGATTGGCTTATTTGATGCTGTCTATGCCAACCCATTTATCCTCTATCCGCTTTATGTGACGCTCTTCTACACGGTGGCGTGGGTAACCTATCACCAGATAGAGAAGCCGTTTCTTGCACTGCGCGATGGTCCTTTCAGCCTACAAAAGTGGCTAAAGGCATCCGCTTTCACCATTACTGTGTCAGCGGCTCTGGTTTTCTACTTTTAGAGCAGAACGCACGACACATTGGCATTAAAAAGAAAAAGATACGCAAGGAATTGAGGAATGATTGACGTTTTAGCGCCCGACTACAGCGACCTGCCGGGCCGCAGGCCGGTTGCGCATGCATTCTCTGCAGGTATCAGCGCAGCTACACACATCGATGTGTCAGTTTTAACGCCCTACTACAACACAGAAGAATTTTTTGTGGAAACCTGGATCGCCATCCAGGCGCAGTCGCTACAAAACTGGGAATGGATCATTGTGGACGACGGCTCCACCGACCCGGCCTCTGTAGAGCGCTTGTCACGTGTCGCCGCCCTCGATGCGCGCATCCAAGTCATTCACCAGACCAACGCTGGCCCCAGCGCAGCGCGCAATCGCGCGTTCAAAGCCGCCCGAGGCCGCTATGTGTGCTTGCTTGACAGTGACGACATGGTTGAGCCCACCTATCTCGAAAAGGCCGTGTGGTTTCTCGACACCAACCCTGCATATGCTTTTTGCAACGCTTGGAGCGTGGTTTTTGGCGACCAAGAACATCTGTGGTCAACGGGTTTTGAGCGCGGTGTGGCCCACCTGGACGCCAACAGCGGTCCACCCATCTCCGTCATACGGCACACCGCCTATGCGCAGTGCGGTGGGTTTGACGAATCAATTCGCTTCGGCCATGAGGATTGGGATTTCTGGCTCGCCATGGCCAAAGCTGGGCATTGGGGTTACACCCTGCGGGAGTACCTGCAGTGGTACCGCAAACGTGGTAACGGCAGGTTTGAGCAAATCATGCGGGCCGACGGCGTCAACGCCGAATTTGAATCTCGCATGGCGGTCAAATACCAAGGCCTTGCTCCACATTTTCCAATGCCCCAGAGACCACACGCCGCGCCCTACGGTGGCTTGCAAACCCAGTCACTGGTTAGCAACCCACTTAAAGCGATGGCCGCAGGCCGTCGGTTTCTCTTTGTCATACCCTGGATGGTCACCGGTGGTGCTGACCGCGTGAATCTGGACCTGCTTGAAGGCCTGGTGGCTGCGGGCCACCAGGTCACCATTTGCGCCACGCTTCAGGGGTTTCACCGCTGGGAGTCTGAATTCACGCGCTTTACGCCTGACGTCTTCATCCTTCCCAATTTTCTGCCTGTTGCAGACTATCCGCGCTTCCTCTGTTACCTTATCCAGTCTCGTGGCATCGACACAGTACTTCTATCGGCCAGCACCTTAGGCTACCAATTTTTACCACTGCTGCGAGCCCAATCACCGGACGTGGCCTTTTTGGACATGTGCCATGTCGAAGAACCCCACTGGCAAAACGGCGGCCACCCCCGCTTTGCCATGGGCTACCAAGACATGCTGGATCTCAACATCGTCACCACACGCCATCTGGCCGGCTGGATGCAGGACCGCGGCGCCGACCCTGAACGCATCGCGGTCATGTACACGGGTATTCGTACCGCCGCCCAGGCTGCATCGCCCAACGAACGCGACGCCATCAGGACCGAATACAACATACCACCCGACACCCCCTTGATCGTCTTTGCCGGGCGCTTGTGTGAGCAAAAGCGCCCGCAGCTGCTAGCGCACATCCTGGGCACTGCGGCCAGCCGCGGCCTACCCTTTCAAGCGCTGATCATCGGAGAGGGCGAGCTGCAGCATGACCTGGAAGATGCGCTGAAGAAACACAAACTGCAAGACCGCGTCCAATTGCTGGGCTCTGTAGCCCATGCCCAGTGGCTGCGTATTTTGGGCAGTGCCGATGTGCTGCTCATGCCATCGCAATACGAGGGTATTTCTGTGGCGCTATTGGAGGCCATGGCTGCTGGCGTTGTGCCCGTGGTTGCCAAAGTAGGCGGTCAAAGTGAAATCGTCGGCCCCGAATCTGGCTTTTTAATACCCCATGGCCCTTCCGAACTAGACGACTATGTCAACGCATTAGCCCAGGTCATCAACAACCCAGCAGACTTAGCGGCGCGCGCTGCCGCCAGCCGGCATATCGCTACCACCCAAATGGCCTGGTCCACCATGGTTCACAACTTTCTGGGCTTGGTAGACCGCGCTCACCTGCTTCGGGTTCAAGCACCCCGCATCATTGTGGGGCAGTCATTTGCCGTAGAGCTGGTCACTGGTGCACTAGAAACCCACCGCCTCAGTGAGGCTGTGGAGTGGCTCTGGCACAACAAACCCGGCTCCAAAGACTCCCAGGGCCTTGCCGGCTTGCACCCCTATGAAATACGCGCCCTCACCGGCGCCGCCTTGGCATTAGGGCAGACGCGCCCGGTGCGTTGGCTCATTCGCAGCAAATTTGTAATATTCATCGCCCGCTGGCTGCAATCTAAGCGACGCCCCCCCCGAGCCGCTTAAACTACGTGGCTATGCCCAAAATGGGTGCGGCTTAGTAGGCTATCGGGGGGTCCATGAAAATTGTAGTGTTTGGTGGTGGCGGCTTTATTGGCTCCACCATCGCAGACCAACTGCTCAGCGAAGGGCATAGTCTGCGTATTTTTGAACGCCCGCGCATAGCGCCCTACCGCGAATTTCTGGCGACCGAGAGCGTGGAGTGGATGGTGGGCGACCTGGCCAGTACCCATGATGTGCGCGATGCCATCGACGGTATGGACGCCGTGATGCACTTGGTATCCACCACGCTGCCCAAAAATTCTAATGACGACCCTGTGTACGACGTGCAAAGCAACGTTGTAGCCACACTGCAGTTGCTCAATGCCATGGTGGCCCAAAACGTGCGCAAGCTCGTTTTTATATCCTCCGGCGGCACCGTCTATGGCAACCCGGTTTACTCCCCCATTGACGAGAAGCACCCCACCGAGCCACTGGTGTCTTACGGCATTACCAAACTCGCCATTGAGAAGTATCTACAGGTGTTTAGCCACAACCACGGCATACAGACTGTCAGCCTGCGTGTGGGCAACCCCTATGGCGAGCGCCAGAGGGTAGAGACCGCCCAGGGCGCCGTGGGTGTGTTTCTGCACAAAGCGTTATCGGGCAAATCTATCGACGTGTGGGGCGATGGCTCTGTCACCCGCGACTACATCCACGTCTCCGACGTGGCTAGCGCCTTTGCCAAAGCGCTTCACTACACCGGCCCCCACCGCGTATTCAACATTAGCTCAGGCGTTGGCACCAGCCTTAACCAGCTGCTGGTGTTACTAGAAACCTCGCTTGGCAAACCCATTGAGCGCCGCCACCTCCCGGGTCGCCCATTTGATGTGTCGGTCAGCGTGCTGTGCAACGCGTTAGCGCGGCAAGAGTTGGGCTGGTCCCCAGTGGTAGGCATGCAGGCCGGCATTGACCGCACCGCCCGCTGGATGGAAACCACCCTGACCCGATGAAGTTTTTACTCACCACCCACCAGTTTTTTCCAGAATTCTCGGCGGGTACAGAGGTCCTCACCCGCTCCGTGGCGCGCGAGCTCATTGCACGCGGGCACCAAGTGCACGTTTTTACCGGCTTCCCCACCCAGCAGGCGCTGCAAGACCACCAGCGGCTGGACGAATACGACCTCGACGCCATTCACGTCTACCGCTTTCACCATGCCTATGTGCCCATGGGCGGCCAAACCTCCAGTGTTGCCTTGGGCTACGACAACCATTTGGCTGTGCAGTATTTTCAAGAAGTGCTGCAGCGGTTTCAGCCCGATATCGTCCATTTTTTTCATCTCAATCGATTGGGCACGGGCCTCATTGACGCCGCTGTGGCGGCGGGCACGCCCGCCTTCTTTACCCCGACCGACTTTTGGGCTGTGTGCCCCACCGCCCGCTTAGCGCTGCCCGGCGGCGGCCAGTGCAGTGGCCCCAGTGCCAATGCCGCTAACTGCATTAAACATTTTGCCCAGGCAGCCACCGCGGCCCGGGGCGGTTTCTCTAGCAAAGTGGTGCGGGCATTACCGGCCCCGGCGGTTGATGTGTTGGTGCGCATGTCTAGTGCCGGCCTGCTGCCACGGCACCGCCTGCACCACGAGATTCAGGCCATGGGCAAGCGCCTGGGTACCAACGTTGCGCGACTCAATCGGCTTACGCGCATCGTCGCGCCCAACCGTTTTATGCGCGATGCCCTGGTGGCGCAAGGCGTCATGCCCGACAAAATTGTAGAGGCCAGCTACGGCATAGACTCTGGCGCTGGTTCCGCTCGGCCACGCTTGCAGCAGCCAGCCGGCGCCAAAACCACCCCACTTCGCATCGCCTTTGTTGGCACACTGGGCGAGTTCAAAGGCTGCCATATTTTGATTCAGGCCTTTTTGCGCTTGCCTGCGGGCCAGGCTACGCTGCAAATCTTTGGTAGCCCGCACGACTTTCCTGCCTACGCTGCCAGCCTTCAAGTTCAGGCGCATGGCCACACCGCCATTACGTTTGGGGGTGTCTTCCCCAACGAATCCATTGACCAAGTGCTTTCTGAGTTTGACGTGCTGGTCGTGCCCTCGCTTTGGTTTGAAAACACGCCTTTGGTGGTGTATTCGGCCCAGGTTGCGCAGTGCGTGGTGGTGGGCTCACGCTATGAGGGCATTGCGGCTGCCGTGCACCATGGTGTCAACGGCTTGCTGTTTGAACCGGGCAATGCGACCGCCCTAGCCACCCAGCTGCAAAGTCTGGCCCAAGACCCTGCACTGCTACACCGCCTGCGCGCTGCAGCACCCCAGCCCAAGCCCACCGCGCAGTATGTAGATGAGTTATTGGCCACCTGGGGCCAGCCTACATGCGCCACATAACCGTCATCATCGTTAGTTACAACTCGTGGGGCGTATTGGCACGCTGCCTGGCTTGCCTGGCCCGCCAGACGTATACCGACTTCAGCATTACGGTGGTAGACAATGCCAGCCCCCAGCCCGCCCCCCCAGAACTACTGGCCGCCTATCCATCTGTGTTGCTGGTGCCAAGCCCAACCAACCTGGGCTTTGCCGCGGCCAACAACCTGGCGGTAGACCAACACACCGGCGCCAGTGATTGGATCGCACTGCTGAACCCCGACGCATTCCCCGAGCCCGACTGGCTAGCGCAGCTAATGCAAGCCACAGACCACCACCCCGAGTGCTCGGTGTTTGCCAGCCGCCAGCTCTGCGCCAGCAACCCTCATATTTTGGATGGCGATGGCGACATTTACTACACCAGCGGCCGCGTCAAGCGTGTCGGGCACGGCAAGCCGGTGCCCACGATCCCGCTGCCCACTATTGCACCGGTGTTTGGCCCCTGCGCGGCCGCAGCCTTGTACCGGCGCAGCGCCTATGTGGCGGTAGGCGGGCTGGATGAAGACTTCTTTTGCTACCTGGAAGACGTTGACCTCAGCTTTAGGCTCCAGTTGGCGGGCTACAGCTGCCTGCTGGTGCGTAGCGCTGTGGTGCACCACCTGGGCGCCAGCAGCACCAGTGGCCCGCATAGCGACTTTGCGGTCTACCACGGCCACCGAAACCTGGTGTGGGTGTTTGTGAAAAACATGCCAGCGCCGCTGCTGTGGCTGCTGTTGCCATTGCATATTGGGTTGAATATGCTGAGTGTGCTGCTATACATCCGCAGGCCTGGCGTCATCTGGCGCGCCAAGATAGACGCCATTAAAGGCTTGCCGCGTATGCTGGGCAAACGCCGCCATGTTCAGTCGGGGCGACGTGCCAGCCTGGGCAATGTCTGGCGCGCGCTGTATTTTGGTTAACCACCCGCAGACAATGTGGCCCCACATCCCCATGTGTAAGACCCCGTAAAAGGGCCTTGTCCAATTAAGTCTTGGTGTCAGCTTCGCACTGCACCACCACGACCTCGCAGTCTTTACCGCAGCTGATGAGCGCTATTCTTTCTGCCTCTTGTTGGGTGGGGCCAGTACCTGTTCCACTAGTAGTAGCCGACTTAGCGTAGGCACCACACTGGTCAAACCAAGAAGCGACATGGCAAAAGTGCAAGCCTTTGGCTTCGCATTCTTTGATAGCGGCTGCCTGCGCCGACTCTGAGCTTCGATGCCCAGTGGCCACAAAATACTTCTCTGTAGAGCTGTCTTGGGCTTTGCGATCCGCATCACCGACTGCAATGGCGCCAGCGGCAAATGCCAGTGGGTGAAGTGCTAGGCCGAGCGACGCAATGGTCATACTGACTTTTTTGACAAAGTTCATAGTGTAGAAATGAAGTTGATTTCATAAAAAAACCCCGGAGGTGCATGTGCACCTCCGGGGTTTTTGGTAGCTTTCTAGAAACTACTAAATGCGTCTAGCAATTACTGAGCGCCAGTAGCATCGCTGAAGTTACCGTTGGCGTTCGTCAAGAAGAACGATTGTGCTTCCAGACCGCTGGTAGGCGCAGTCAAACGCAGGCGAGGACGAGCGGTAGCAACAGGAGCAACACCAACGCCAGCTTCGATTTGTGTCGAAGTCAAAGTGATGGAACCGCCAGCAGCCAAGCTAGTTACAACAACGCCAGAAGCGCTGGTGGTGCCGTCTTCATTGATGAAGCGACCGGTCACTGCAGCAGCTACAGTACCTGTGTTAATGATACGCACGAAGCTGGTGTAACCGGCAGTAGCTGCAGGAATGTAGCTACGAACGTCCTTAGTCTGACCGTTGGACGTCAACGCATAACCGTTGAATGCCGCAACGACTTCATCGCTGTAAGAAGTCGAGACTTTGTCGTAAGTGAATGCAAGCGTAGGCGTAATTTCCTTGAACACACCTGTTGCAGCAGTGTAGTCGCCGCACAAGAACACGCCTGCGGCAAGCTCAGTAGCGGACAGACCGGTGTAAGCCAAGGTCATGCCAGTTGTGCTGGCAGTAATTGCGCCCACTGGTGCATTTGTCTGCGTCAACGCGCCAGTAATAGGTGCTGCGCAAGTTTGGTCAGTGAACATGCCAACGGTCATGCCAGGTGTGAACGAACCCGATGCCTTACCGACGGTAAAAGTACCAGACTGTGCGTAGGCAGTCGCCGTAGCGATGACGATGTCTGTGTCAGCCGCGGCAGCGTTATCAAGCATTACTTGTGTACCAGTTGTGTTGGTCAAAGTAACACCACCGAATGAAACCGTTGTTCCAGCAACCAAAGCGGTACCTGGTGTTGGGGTCGTGTTCAGGTTGATCTTGGCAGTCGAAGTGGAAGCTGTGGAAGCAGCAGTTACAGCTTCGGCAAACTTGATGATATCAACTGCGGCAGTGGTAGCCTCAAGCACCGAATTGTCAAAGCCGTTTAGGGCTTGACCAGTTGCGGTCACGTTGGTTCCCTTAGTCACACCAATGACACGATACTGAGCGTCAGCAACAGTGCTCAACAAAGTAACGGTGCCGCCAATACCGATAGTCAAATTACCGCCGCTTGTGTTAGTCAAAGTGACGGTGGCTGTGCTACCAGTGATAGCAACTGTAGGAGTGAAACCAGTCAAACCCGCGCTCAGCATTACGTTGTTAGCAGCAGAGAAAGTACCAACAACGTTAGTAGTTCCGCCAACCAATGTAAACACAACCTTAACCGAACCACCGTTATTCACCACGATACCGCCAGGAGTATTGAATGAATAAGCGAGAGATGGCAAAGAAATCGCACCAGCGACAACGGTCGGCTGCGCAATGGCAGTGCCGAAAGCTTCGTTAGCAACTATGCGTGCCGTAGATGTGACACTACCAGCCTGCGCTGAGCCCACTACTGCCAGTACAGCAGAAGCGACCAATGTGCGAATAATCGCATTACGTTTCATCATTATTTAACTCCAATAGGGTTGATCAAAATACATTTCATGTCCCGCTGTAGTGGGCTTGGCATGTAATCGTCTTTCGAAAGACAAGCGCACTATAGCAGACCCTTTCGTACTGCATACAACAGAGAAAACCAAATAGTGAGAAATTTGCAACATATTGCGTATCCCAACCTGCAGATGTGCGTTGCACTTGGGGGAAATACCTGCTGCCGCCCCTCGGTTTTCAACGGTCTGTCACGATAGACGTTTTATACATAGCGTTCCAGTATGAGACTCACCGCCAGCATTGGCCTAGGCTGCCTGCTCAGCGCGGGCCCCGCCTACAGCGGCGGCCCTGTTGAGCTTTTTGCACGCGTCCCTATTCGTGCGTCTCTGCCCCCTGCCGGGTCCAGTCTAGCCCTCTCGATCCGTAGCTATCAGCCTGACGAGGTGGAACTTAACACCAGCGCCCTAGCCCGTTTGGTGCCAGATTCCGAGGTGTCTTTCACCCATCCGAACAGCGGCAACCAATATGTAATAAGGACAGAGCGGGTAGACACCGCCCCCAGCGGGGCAACCACTTGGGTAGGCTATCTGCGCGACCATGGCAAGAACTACCGGGTTATTGTGACCAGCGGCGCGCCAGGGGCCGCCAATCAGGCCCCGGCGTTTGGCCGACTGCTGACACCCGAGGGCGAATTTCAGCTAGAGACGGTGCCGACATTAGACGGCACTGCGCAGGTGCTCGTGGACCGCGCTGCAGCGGGGCAGCAGGTGCGCCTGGGTAGCCATGACGATACCCGCGTGCCCCCCATAGCGGCGGGCCTGCTGGCTGCCCGGGCGGGCCCGGCCAGGTCCCAGGCCCAGGCGGGCGCAGCCGCGCCCACACCGCAGTCCACTGTTGACCTGATGCTGCTGTACACCCCCGGCATGTTGTCTGCCCTGGGCAGCGTGGCGGCGGTGCAAACCCGAGCCGACAACCTGGTGGCCATAGCCAACCAGGCCTACCTGGACAGCGAAGTGGCCGTGCGCCTGCGCCTGGTGCGACTGGAGCCAGTCAATTACAGCGACACTGCCGATATATCTACCACGCTGAGCGCACTCACCAATGGCACCGACCCCGCTTTTGCCGGCATAGCCGGCCTGCGCAATACCTATGGTGCAGACGTGGTGAGCCTGCTGCGGCGCTACCAAGGGGCCAATGAGTGCGGCATAGCCTGGACGGGCGGCTACAAGCAAACGCCCATGGCGGCGTATGCCGACTATGGGTACTCCGTGGTGGCCAACGGCTCGTCGGGGGGCTTTTTTTGCTCTGACTACACACTGGCGCATGAGCTGGGCCACAACATGGGCAGCGTGCATGACCGGGTGACCGAGCGGCAGCCCACTGGCGTCAGCACAGGGGCATTCAGCTACTCTTTTGGCTACGGGGTGAGTGGCAGCTTTAGCACCGTTATGGCCTATGCCAGCTCCTACACCAACGCGCCGGTGATTGGCCGGTTTTCCAACCCCAACATCAACACCTGCCAAAGCATGGTGTGCGGCGTGAGTGAGGCGGCTAGCAATTCAGCCAACAACGCGTTGTCGCTGAACAACACGCGCCTGGCTGTGGCGGCCTGGCGGGCCACTGTAGTTCCGGGCGCGCCGGGCAACACGGTAGATGTACGCACCTATGTGCCAGCGGTAGAGGCCCCAGCGGGCTATGAGAGCTATTTGCGTGTGATTAACGGCGGCACAGGTGCCACAACGGTGAGTGCCGCGGTGGTAGACGCCCGCACTGGCGTGGCTGGCCCGCAGCGGGTACTGCTGGCCAATCTGGCCGCCTCTGCGGCGCAGACGCTGACAGCGGCCCAGGTAGAAGCCGTAGTGGGCGCCGTGGCGGCCGGGCAGCGGCCGCGCATTCGGCTCACCACCTCTGACAACGGTTTTATTCGCGCGCAGTCCTTTTTATTGCAGCCGGGTGGCGTGTTTAACGAGGTGTCTGGCGCCGAAAGTGGCAGCACCGTCACGTTGCGCACCTATGTGCCTGCGGCGGTGGCCAGCGCCGGCTACACCAGTTATGTGCGCCTGATCAACACCGGCAGCGCCGCTACCGACGTAACGGTGGCCAAGGTAGACGGCAACACCGGCGCAGTGGGTGCTGCACGCCCGCTGATAGGACAGTTGGCCGCTGGCGCGGCGCAAACACTAACGGCTACGCAGGTAGAGTCAGCACTGGGCCAGGCGGTACCGGCGCAAGAGCGGCCGCGCTTGCAGTTGGTGGCGGCCAGCTCCACACTAGAAGTGCAGTCTTTTCTGTTGCAGCCGGGCGGTTTTTTCAGCCAAGTATCTAGTGGCAAAACGGGCACCACGGTGGATGTCACTAACTACATACCGGCTGCGGCACTGGGGTTTACCTCGTTTGTGCGGGTTATTAACCCATCGGCCAGCGCTGCCACAGTCAGTGTGGCGCTGCTGGATGCCACTACCGGTGCTGCCGGTACGCCGAGCACGCTCGTAGCCTCGTTGGCCGGTGGCGGCGCGCAAACTTTCACATCGAGCCAGATCGAGGCAGCCCTGGGACAGGCGGTGCCCGCCACGGCCCGGCCCCGACTGCGGCTGACCGCTGGAGGCACTGCACTAGAGGTGCAGTCTTTTATGGTGCAGCCCGGCGGTGGATTTGACGAAATGTCGAATGCGCTAGCGGCCACCGGGCTGTTTGTGCGCACCTATGTGCCGCAGGCAGATGCGGGCAGCGGCTATGTGAGCCAGTTGCGCATTGCCAACACCGGCACAGTGGCTACACCCGTAACCGTAGCGCTGGTAGATACCAGCGGCACCCGGGGGCCCACCGCCACGCTGACCAGCAGCCTGGCCGCCGGGGCAGCCCAGAACTTCAGCGCCAGCCAAATAGAAGCCGCCTTGGGCACCCCTATTGCAGCAGGCAGCCGGCCACGCATTTTGGTGAGTGGCAACACGGTGCTGGAGGTGCAGTCGTACCTGTCTCAGCCCAGCGGGGCGTTGACCGAAGTATCGGGCGGTCAATAAAAATTGATAGCACCTTCGCTAGTAAACACGCCGGTCTCGGCACTATTTGACTGGTTTTTTACACCAAAAAAGCTAATTAACCGTCTTGGCAGGCAGCGCAGACACTGGCGGCTGAACTAGCGGTTTAGCCAGGGGTTTGGCCCAGTCGCCCAGTTGGTTGCGGAAAGCGTCGGTGATCTCCACCGCATCGTGGTCATCGGCCACGATGTAGGGGGTGATTAGCACCAGCAGCTCGGTTTTGCGGGAAGTGTCAGTGTTAGTGCGAAACAGCTGGCCGGCAATGGGGATGTCTTTCAGGAACGGCACGCCGGTTTCCGAGCGGCTGTTGTTTTTCGATATCAACCCGCCCAGCAGCACGGGGCTGCCGTCTTTGAGTGACAGCTTGGTGTCCACCCTGCGGGTGTCAATCACCGGGGAGCCCGCAGCGCCGTTTTTGGTGCTGTCGCTCACCTCTTGGGTGATATCCAGGTCAATGCGGTCCCCCGCATAAATGATGGGCTTGACAGTGAGAATAATGCCGGTCTTGCGGTACTGCACTGACTGCAACACGCCAGTGCCTGCAGTGGCGGCGTTGGTTTGTTGCTGGCTGATGGTAGGAATCTCAGACCCAACCTGGATAGTGGCCGTCTCGCCACTGCGAGCCATGATGCGTGGGCTAGACAACACATTGGCCTTGCTGCTGGTGGCCAACATGTTGAGCAAGGCACGCAAATCACCCGCGCCACCCAGTTGGGCGATGGTGAGGCCTTTGCTACCAATACCCAGGCCGCCGGTCACTAGGTTGGCTCCGCCCAGCGCAATGCCAGACAGCGTGCCTCCCACCACATTGACCCCTGAATTCACCAGTGCCCACTCCACGCCAAGCTGGGTGGAGTCGTCTAGCGTCACTTCAGCCACAGTGACCTCAATCAGGGCGGCGCGGGCAGGCTTGTCCAACTCTTGCAGCAGGCTTAGCAGTTGGGTGGGGTTGTCGCTACCACCCTGAAAAATCAGTGTGTTGGTGGCGGCATTGACGATGACGCGCCCTGTCGTCTTGGCCGCCACAGGGTTGGCGGGCCCAATGACAACGGCACCCGCTGGTACTACCTGTGCAGGGGCCGCTGGCGCGGCGGGATCACCCAGTACGGACTGCATGGTGCGGGCCAAGTTTTCAGCATTGGTATAGCGCGCCCGGTAAGTAAAGTAGCCGCCACCAGAGCCTCGGCTGGGGTTAGGCTTATCGAGGTCCTTCGCCCAATCGATGACGTGCTGCATGATCGCTTTGTCATTGGCAAACACGATGATGGCGTTGACACCCGGTATGGGCACCAGGTTGATAGGAAAGTTACCAGCGGGTCCCAAGGTGGCTCTGTAACCCTCGGCATTCAATAGTTCGACGACTTTTTTGGCAAGCTCGTCCGCCGACCAAAACGCCGGGTTGATGCGCTGGCTTTCACGCCCCTTCATAAGTGGCTGGTCCAGCACTTGAATAGACGCGAGCACGGCCGCCACTTCGTCGGACTGGCCGCTGATGATCAAAGTGTTGTTGGCAGCGTCGTCCATGATAGAGACCTTGCCACCGAATATTTTGGTCAGCCACGCGGTGATCTCGCTGCTTCTGACGGCTTGCAGCTCTACCAACTGGTAAATGGGCCGCAAAGCCAAGGGCACACTGGGCAAAGCCCGGCCACGCAAAATCTCTGGGGCATAGCCAGATTGGGTGTTGTCGGGGGCAATACGGTAATTGCCCGCGCCCAGGTCGGTAACTGCCACACCGTAGGTACGCAGCAGCAGGCGGGCGGCGGTTTCAATCTGCGTGGGGGTTTGCAGTGCTGAGGCGCGCAGGGTGACCAAGTCGCGGCGGCTGGACACCTGCGGGTCCATGCTGTAAGTCTTTTTCAGCACCAGGCCGTAAATCGCTTGCACAAAGTTGGGCAAGGGCATTTGGTCGAACGCCACGGTGATGCTGGCTTCTTCTTTGCCACCGCCGGTCAGCGGGGGGGGGCTGGCGGGTTTGATGGTGCTGACACTACCCGGCGGCGGCGGTGTGGGAGTATTGCGCACCGTGGTAGCCAGCGGTGCTGCGGCCGCATTGTCGGCCTCACCGCTGGGCACAGGCACCAAAACACCGGCGCCCGCTTGGTCGCGCGGGCGCACCAAAGGCTCGGGCACGATGGGGGGCGACGCAGCGCAACCTGCCAGAGCCAGGCTAACCACGAACCCCCACAGCGCCTGCGACCTTAGCGCCACCAACGGCAGGGGTGCGCTACTTTGCGGTTTCATTTGTATAAATTCCATATGCGAGTTTTTTCTTCTTGTCGGTAAGCACAAAGAAGCGGTCGTTGTCGATTTGCGCGATCTTGGCGCCATCGGGCAGGGAGTCGCCGACCTTGAGGATTTCGACGGGCTTGCCTTCGTAGGCCAGCAAAATAAAGCGGTCTGACCCGCTACGGGCAATGCCCATGATCTTCCAGACGGGCGCTGGCACCACATTGGTAGCCACCACTACACCCCATAGGTTGCGGGCATTGATGGCGTCGGCAGACTTTTTACTTTCGTTGTCGGGCACGCCCGGAAGCGCCCAGATGTCGGCCGTGCTGGGGGCCGCCGCGACGGTTACGGGCTCGGGCACGCCAAACCAGCACGAGATGGCGATTACCAACGCCAAGGCAGCCCAGAGTGCCAAAAGGTTGTTATGGATGAATCGCATATCAGTTGGCCCCAGTAGCTTTGGCGGGCTTTTGAAAATAGGCCACTACTTCCATTTCGACCCTTGGGGAGGGCTCTTTGCGTACTGTCAGCGTGCCCACCACCATCTGCTTGTCGTTGTTCTCCATGCGCGCCAACAAGTCCAACAGGGTGGCGGCATTAAAGTCAAAGGTGAGCTTGGCTTTGATCTTCCATAAGTCAGGGGGAATGGCGCCAGCGCCTTCAGGTGGCGTAGCGCTGGTGGCCAAATTGGGGGCGGCGTCTTCGACCAGCGCCACCGTCACTTGGGGCCCGGTGGTGGCAGACTTGACCATGGTGCTGCTTAACCAATCTTGAAACGCTGCCTGCGCCAGACCGGGGGTGGCGGCTTGCCACAAGCGGCCGTCTAGCTGAACGCCCAAAGCCCGCGCAGCGACAGCCCGGCTGGTCCATTCGGGCTGCGCCAACTGCGCGTTGAGCCGAGCGATAGCCTGGGTAGCCGCACGCAAACGCACGGTTTGCTCTTGCAGGCTATCGCGCAACACCAGCACGCCATAAAGCCAACCGATGCCCAAAATCAGCGCCAGGCCCCAACGCAGGCGGGCATTGACGCGGAGTTGGCTTAAGAAATCGTCCATCATGAGCGGCTACCGGTTACGGGGGTCACTTGCATTTGGAAAGTGACGTTTTTGGGATCGCGGCCCGGCAGGGCTTTGACATCGCTGAATGCACCCGTTTGCTGCAACGCGCCAATAAGGTTGGTACTGGAAACCTCTGCCTGGGCGCTCACAGTGAACTTGAGTTGGCCGTTTTGAAAGTCCCAGTCTTTAAGGAAGGAGTTGTCGCGTGGCAGCACTTGGCTGACTTTGCCCATGAGCAAGAGCTGCTCTGGGTAGGGTGCCAGATTGCGCAAGCTAGCAATGCGGCTGGCACGGTCTAGCGCATCGCTGCGGGCCAGGGCAATGGGGGTGGCCTGGCTTTGCAGCTGCGCTTTTTGCACCGACAACACGTCTAGCGCAGACTGCACTTTATACAAGCCTGTGCCAAACCACAGGGTGGGTACGAGCAGCGCCAGGGCCGCCAAGGCCATGGCCAAGCGCTCCATCTGCAGCGCACTGCCGCCCTGCGCGCCAGACTCGGCAAGCCAGGGGCGGTCGCGCAATTGGCTCACACGGGGCGCGGGTAACTGGCTTTGTTGCGTATCAGGCGCCAGGCCTGCATCGCGCTGGAACATCAGCCATTCGTCAGCACTGGGCGCTTGGGGCCACCAGCGGCTGTTGTTAAGCAGGCCATTGCGCCAAAACTGGCCTTCAAATCCCTCTTGGCACCGCGTGAGGCAGAGCCCGGCCGGTAGCGGCGGGTGCAACACGGTTTCTGGCAATACCGATACGCTGCTGCGCTTGACGCCCTGCGCGACCATGGCGGGGTTGATTTTGTCTGCATCCCAGGCCCACACCAGCGCTTGCTGCTCGCTCCAGCCGACGTAGTACTCAGAGCGGGCAAAGGGGGTCCACTGCACTAACTCCAGGCTGAGGGCTTGGTTGCGGTTTTTGGCAGGGACCTGGGCCAGGTCAAACAAATGAAACCGGTACAAAGGCCGCGCAAGCACCCACTGCCCGGAGCCCAGCCGGCGCGTTGGCGTTTGGATTTTCTCAGTGCTTTGCAGGAAGCGACGTACCGGGAAACTTAAGGGCATTGCGTGGTGGCTCAGGGTGAGAGTGGCAAATGGGCGCATTTTACTGTGCAGCAGGCCCGCGAAGAAAACTGCCGCCTGGGGCTACAAGCCCATGAGAAACGCAGGAATTTTGTCGGGCGGGGCGTCTGAGCGTGGCGGGAGTTCGATGGGCGGCACAGCCGGCGCAATGGGAGTTGGCGCGCCTGGCAGGCTGACCCGACCATAGTAGTCGATGCGCCACGGCGCGTTGGGGTTGGCCGGGGTAAGTTTGACGGTGTACTGCAGGGCCCACGGCTGGCCGAGGGTGGACTGCGTGATACGAACGGTATCGCTGGGGATAGCGATGATGCCCATGCCCATGGGAAGGTTGAGCGGCACGGTGGTGAGCCGGGTGATTTGCCCTTCGTGGGTGATGGGAGCCAAGGCGCGCTGCGAAACAATGAGTTGCGCCATGTCGGCAGTGACGCCCGGCAGAGTGGCCAACACTTCGGGCGGGGCAGTGTTGGGGTTGAGCCCCATGGACTGGCTGGTGGCGGTGTAGTTGGGAAGCTGGTTGTTGAGCCACAGTTGGGGCGTATCGCGCCAACCCAGAATGCGCTGCGCCTGCCAGGGGCTCACCAGCTCGCGGTTATAGGGTGGGGGCAATCCGGCGGCGCGGTACTCGTCATCTTCAGCCCCATTGAGGCGGCGCAGCTTGTCGGCGTCGGTGTAATCACGCAGGGTGTCAATCATGCGGGAGCGCTGGTCGGGCTCTATATTGAGCAGCCCCAAAAAGCGGTTGAGCATGCCGTCATCGGCCAGGTTGAGGTTGATGAGGCCCCGGGTGTCCTGCAATTGCAGGACGGTATCGCCCTCGCCCCGGTACGGGCGGTTGTCTAAAAATAACGCAGGAGCGCCACGGCCCAGGCCGTATTCCGTCAAGGTGGTGGTACCTAGCCTAAAAAGGATGTCGGCGCGGGTAGAGGCCATATCCACGGCGGCTTGGGTGTTCTGGCGGGCTTGCTGGGCCTGGCTTACGGCAAGCGCCACCCGATCTGAAAAGTACCCCGCAGCAATCGCCACCACCACCAGCACCCACAGCGTGAGTACCAGTACAAAGCCTTGTTGTTGGCGAGGTTTCATGGGATGAACTTAAAAAGATCCTGGGCGCGCAAAATGGGCTCTGCAGGCCCTTGCGGCGAGGCAATGATGACTAGGGCTTCGCCACGGTCGTCCGCCACTAGCTGAATCTGCTTGGGCAACTGCGGAAACAAACCCAGCGGCGGTGGCCATTGGTCGTGCGGCTCTTGTTGCGCATCGACATAGACGAACTTGGCAGCTTTACCCTGCCATTGCAAAATCGTGGCCGGCGGGCCCGCCTCGCTATAACGGAGCGCCCAAACGCCCTCGCCCGACGGCTCGACGCGCCATGTGACAGGCGTAGGGGCGCCATAGTCCAAGCCCAAAGGGTTGGTGGTAAGGCCACTGAATTCAGTGGCTGTGCCGCGAAAAACCTGGGGCCCGGCGGGCTGCTCGGGGTAGAGGCCCTGCACCGCTTGCCGATACCAGTCGGTGGCCATTTGGCCTTGCTGGGTCTTGAACAGTTCAGAGCCAAAGCGCACTTGCAAACCATAGGCGCGCTCCAGCGCCTGAAACAAGATTCCGCTGATCATGCCCACCAAAATGAGGACCACCAGAACTTCAATCAGCGTGAAACCTGCCTGAGATACGCGCGGTGCGCGCCGTGGGGGAGTAGGGTGCATGGTCAGTCAGAATGGCGGACGGATGTCGCGCACTTTCTTGTAACCCACTTGCTGCAGGCTAAATGCAAACCAGCTTTGCCCATCCAGCCGCTCAATCGCCACCTCGGTTTGGTACAGCGCCACCTGGTAAAGACTGATGCCAACGGGGTAGCTAGCCCCATCGCGGGGATCAGCAATGGGCTTGGCTTTCCAAAGGAGTTTGTAGCTGCCCAGCACGGCGCTACCTTCGGGGCGGTCCATCGGGTTGACGCTGCTGAGGTATTCCAGGGCATTGGAGGTGGCTGCGTCTTGGGCATTGCTTGCCTGCACACGGTTGAGTGTGATGATGTTGCTATTGACCCAGCTAAACAAGGCCATGCCGGTGGTGGCCATAAGCACCAACGCAACGATGGCTTCGATCAATGTAAAGCCGCCTTGCTGCCGCCGACGTGGCACACCGCGCAACATCACAGCGCACCGCCCGCGGGCGTGGGCTTACAAGCGGGGGCCAACAGTTCGAACGCTTCGCGGTAGGCCGATGGGCCGACCAATGTGAGTGTGCCGCCGCCGCACACGCCGGTAAAGCTGTAACGAATGGGGGCCGGGGTTTCGATGCGCCAACCTGCGGGAAGATCCACCACGGATACCGGGTTCGCCGGGTCGGAGGTGCCCGTCAGCTCCAGGGGCTTGCCGCTGCTGTACGCGCGATAACCCAAGCCGCTGAGGGCAGAGAGTGCGCTGCTGCGCTGGGCAGCCAACTCGAAGCGCTCTGAGATCAACAAAAGCCGGGGCAGCGCCACGCCCGCGATGAGGCCAATGATGACCAGCACGACCAGAATCTCGATCAAGGTAAAGCCCCGAGCGAGCGGCATGGGGCGCGCTGAAGCCATGTGATCGCCAGCCTTACTGCGCGGGGGGCAAGACTCCGACATCTGCATCTGTGCCTTCACCACCACGCTTGCCATCGCCACCCAAAGAATAGAGCGAAAAAGGCTGGCCACTGGCGCCTGGCAGGCTGTATTGGTATGGGTTGCCCCAAGGGTCCAGCGGGACGTCTTGGTCTAGGTAAGGGCCGCGCCAGCGCGCCTTGGCACGCTCGTCGGCAGGGGGCTGGTTCAGCACCAGCAAGCCTTCAGCCTGGGTGGGGAAACGCCCCACATCGAGCCTGAAGGTCTCGAGCGAGCCCTTGAACATTTTGACCTGGACTTCAGCGGTTTTGACTTTGGAGCTATCGACCCGGCCGAACAACTTGGGCCCCACCAGGCCCGCCAACATACCGATGATGACCAGCACCACCAGCATTTCAATCAGGGTAAAACCACCCAGGGGGCGCGAGGTATTTTTCATGGAATTCAAATTTAGGAAACGCTGTCGTTCATGCTGGTGACTGCAAGCATGATGGCTACCATAATGACGCCAATCACACTGCCAATCAACAAAATGGCAATGGGCTCCAGTAGCAGCAGGAACCGTTTCATTCTATCGCGCCCGGCGTTTTCATACAGTGTGGCCAGGGCACGCAGCATGGGCGCAAGCTCGCCAGAGCGCTCCCCCACGCGAACCAGGTTGATGCCCGTAGCACCCAGTGCGCGGTTGGTGGCTAGCGCATCGGCAAACCGACTGCCCGAGCGCACTTCGCGCAGAACCTGCTGCAGGCTGTTGCGCAGGCTGGATATCTTGACCCCGGCTAGCGCAAGCTCCATGGCAGTAATGATGGGTACGCGGCTACCCAACAACGCGCTGAGCATGGAGGCCCAGCGGCCCATTTCTGTTTCTACAACCCACTGCCCAAGAATCGGCACGCGGACCAACCCCTCGAAGGCCCTGGCCCGCAGCAGTGGGTTGCGAAAAGCGATGACCGTACCCATGACAGCCGTTAATGCCACGATGGCCACCCACACGAGGTGGGCCTGCACGAACATGCCGGTACCGATGACCCACTGCGATAGCCAGGGGATGTTGGCAGTATTGCCCTTGAGCAAATTAGAGAACTTGGGAACGACAACGATAAAAACCAATAACGTGGCAGCAATGCCCGACACCACCAGAATGGCGGGGTAGGTCAAGGCGTTGCGCATTTCCTGGCGCATACGGTCTTCATATTCCATCTGGGCCACCGCGGTTTGCAGCGACTGACCCAACTTGCCCGTAAGTTCACCGGCGGCAGCCAGTTGGTATAAATAAACCGGTAGCTCCAGATCCATCTGACGCAAGGATTCTGAAAATCGCTCGCCGGCCCTCAGCGCGCTGAGAGCTTTGGCAAATGCAACACCAATGGCAGTGCCGGCGTGGGCCACGCTGATGGAATCGACCGATTCGGCTAGCGGTACACCCGCGTTCAGCAGTGTGGAAAGCTCCTGAATGGCCAGCGTTTTGTCCTGGCTACTGGGCTTCTTGGAAGAAACTATCACGGCGCCAGACGCAGGCCCGACCGCCTCCAAAGATATCGGCGTGAGGTTTTGCTGCTGCAATTGGCGCATGGCATCCCGCTCAGTGGCTGCACTGATATTCCCAGCCAAAACTTGACCTTGCGCATTGGCAGCCTGGTAATGGAAGTCCATCAGAGTGCTTCCACGCCTTCACTCAACCCCGTGACGCGCAGCACTTCGTCGGTGCTGGTGAGCCCGCGCCACGCTTTGATGAGCCCGTCTTCGCGTAGGCTGCGGTAGCCTTGGGATTGGGCAATCTTGAGCATCTCGTTGGCAGACTGCTGGCGCATGATGGCGTCTTGGATGGGCTGTGTAACTTCGAGAAACTCGAAGATGCCCAAGCGGCCGCGGTAGCCACTACCACGGCATTGGGGGCATCCCTTGGCAACACGCCAACGCGCGGCTTGCGTGAACAGCGCTGGTGCGCGGGCTTGAATGTCAGCCGCGGCATCCAACAGACTAGATGGAGGCGCAACCGCTACTGCGCAATGATCACAAAGCCGGCGCACGAGACGTTGGGCCTGCACGGCGCGTACCGCTGAGGCCACCAAAAAAGGCTCCACACCCATGTCGAGTAATCGGGTGAAGGCGCTCAGCGCGTCATTGGTGTGCAATGTGGACAGCACCATGTGGCCCGTAAGCGCAGACTGCACAGCGATTTCGGCGGTCTCGAGGTCGCGAATTTCGCCGATCATGATGATGTCGGGGTCCTGGCGCAGGATGGCTCGCAGTGCACGCGCGAAGGTGTAGCCGATGTCGCTTTGCGTCTGGATCTGGGTGATACCCGACATTTTGTATTCAACCGGGTCTTCGACCGTGATGATCTTGCGCGTGCGGTCATTGGCTTTTTCAAGCCCCGCATAAAGCGTGGTGCTCTTGCCAGAGCCAGTAGGGCCCGTGACCAGCAAAATGCCATGCGGCTCGTTCACCCAGCGGGTGAATTGCGCCAGATGATCGGCCTCCATACCCATAGAGTCCAAGTTGAGGTCTTTGCGCTCTTTGGGCAGCAGACGCATAACGATCGATTCCCCGTTGACGCCGGGCACACAGGAGACACGGATGTCCATGTCTGTGCCACTGGCCCGGGTGGATATACGGCCATCCTGGGGCAATCGTCTCTCGGCGATGTCCATACCTGAAATAAGTTTGACACGAGAGGCTACCGCGTCAAACCGCTCCCGAGGCAGCGTCATGCGGGCGTGCAAAACACCGTCTATCCGGTATCGCACGGCAAACAGTCGCTCCTCGGGCTCCAAATGGATATCGGAGGCTGCATCGTCTATGGCTTGCGACAAGAGGTTATTCACCAATTCGACGACAGGCGCTTCTTCAGCCAGCTCACGCAGATGGGCCACTTCATCTTGCGGCGCGCTCTCTGTAGCGTCTTCAATCAGACGCAGCGTGGCTTCTAAATCTTGGGTGCGTGCAAAAGCCCACACCAGTTTTTGCGCTGGAAATGCCGTGGCGAGCGTTTCTTGAATATTGCTGTCAATCGGGTTGCGGGATGCGCATTGCAACTGCTCGTCCGCGCCAAACCACACCAGTACTCTTTGGTCTTGGAACCATGCTTTTGAAAGACCACTGGCTTGCACCGCTGATTGAATGACGCCCGCATCCACGGGCAGACTTCGGGCATCCAGAAGATTCAAATGCAGCTGGGACGCCAGCACAGGGAGTAACGCATCCTCAGAAATGGCACCAATACGAACAAGAATGGCACCGAACCGCCCCTTGAACTGCCGCTGAAAGGCCAAGGCCTTGTCGATGTCCTTGGCATCAATGAGGCCGCGCTGCATAAGGAGCGCGCCAATCGGAACGGGGGAGAGGTCTACTGTATCCATTGGTTTGATTCTAGCAATCGGGCTTCGCACAGGGCCGGTACACCCCCCGCACTTAGACGAGCCCACCTACACAAGCGCGCTGCCGCCCCGTAAAGTCGCCACGTTGCGCGGTGCACGGGGCATTTGCGCTAGAAAACTTACTTACCGGAGAACACTATGGTCAAAAAACTGCAAAAAAAATCGTCTACCACCCAGAGCGCTGTGAAAGGTGCTGTCGCGGGTTCTGCCAAGCAAATCTGGCAAGCAGGTCTGGGCGCGTTAACCCGCGCGCAAGCGGAAGGCACCAAGGCTGTTGAGTCGTTGGTGAAAGAAAGTATGAGCATTCAGCGCAAGACTGCGGCTGCAGCCGAGGGCAAGATTTCTGAAGCCACGAACAAGATGTCTACGCTGGCCACCGACATCACCTCCAAGGCCAACGGCCAGTGGGACAAGCTGGAAAACATTTTTGAAGAACGCGTTGCCAAGGCGCTGAACAAGCTGGGCGTGCCATCGGCCAAAGACGTGAATGCGCTGATCGCCCGCATTGATGAGCTGAACAAGGCGGTGCAAAAACTGTCTGTGAAGGCGCCCGCAGCCAAAGCGACCACCAAAGTTGCTGCGGTTACTAAGCCTGCTCCAAAGGCACCCTCCAAAGCCCGGGTAACCGTCAAGCCGACGCCAAAGCCAGCACCGAAGGCAAAGCCCGCCGCTGCTAAAAAAGCGAAACCCGCCCCGGCCAAGGCGTCCGACAAGCCAGCCGCCAAGGCTGACGTGGCTACCGCAGCGGTGCCAGCTACTTCTACCCAGGCCTGAAGCCTAGGCGCTCAGCGCCTGGTCCTACAAAAGGGCGCAGCAGCGCCCTTTTTTGTACCCACCATTTGCAGCCTTGTAATGCGACAAAAACACTTGTTGCGGTGCAACACAACGACCCTATTCCTCCCTCTACACTTGTACTATGAGCGTGAACAAAAACAAGCCTCCCAAAATCGCGCTGGCGCTGGCGGGTGGTGGCCCGTTGGGGGCAATATACGAGGTGGGCGCGATGTGTGCCTTAGAGGAGTCTCTCAACGGCCTGGACTTCACCAAACTCGACCACTATGTCGGCGTGTCGGCCGGCGGATTCATCGCCGCAGCTTTGGCCAATGGCATGACGCCGCGTGAACTGTGTGCCTCCTTCATAGAAAACGACAGTGAGCCATCGGAGACTTTCGATCCGTCTTGGCTGATGGAGCCTGCCTACAGTGAGTTTGTGCGCCGCGGCATCATGTTGCCGGGCCTCATTGCCTCAGCCCTGTGGCATGTCACGTTGGGGCGTAAATCTATTTTGACGGCGCTGGAGCAATTGAGCCCAGGCCTGCCGACCGGAGTTTTTTCTAACAAAGCCATCGATACACAATTGGCGCGCCTGTTCAGCCGCGATGGCCGGACCAATGATTTCCGCAAGCTCAAAACCAAACTCACCCTGGTAGCAACTAACTTGGACAGCGGTGAGGCTGCTCCCTTTGGGCGTCCGGGCTATGACCATGTGCCTATTTCCCAAGCCGTGCAGGCTAGTTCCGCCCTACCCGGCCTGTTTCCGCCGGTGGAAATAGACGACCAGTACTACGTGGACGGTGCACTCAAGAAAACCATGCACGCCTCGGTGGCCTTGGACGATGGTGTGGATCTGATGATTTGCCTGAACCCGCTGGTGCCTTTTGATGCCACGTCGCCCCAGGTGGCCAAGGTCATGCAGCGCGGAATCCCTACCGAGAAGCGCAAGATTCCGCGCATCGTCGATGGTGGTTTGCCCGCGGTGCTGAGCCAGACCTTTCGCTCCATGATTCATTCGCGCATGGAGCTGGGCATGAAGCACTATGCCCACGCCTACCCGCACACCGACATCGTGTTGATTGAGCCCGACCACCGCGACCCCGAACTGTATTTGGCCAACACCTTCAGCTATGCGCAGCGGCGCGATCTGGCCGAGCACGCCTACCAGCAAACGCGACACATGCTGCGCTCGCGCAAGACCGGGCTGGGCGCGAAATTAAACAAGCACGGTATCAGCCTGAACCATGAGGCGCTGGATGATCACAAGCGCCACCTGTCAGCCCCGCGCAAAGCGCTCACCCGTATTGGCCGTGCGATTGCCACCTTGCAAGAAGTGATGGACGATCTGGGTGAAGCCGTGAACAGCCCAGCAATGCGAACCTAAGGCAACCATGGTAAAAAAAGCCCCCCGCCGTACCGCTGAACGCATTTTAGAAGTCACGCTGGAGTTATTTAACCGGTTTGGTGAGCCGAATGTTTCCACCACTCTGATTTCAGCGGAGCTGGGCATCAGCCCGGGCAACCTGTACTACCACTACCCCGCCAAGGACGAACTGATCAATTCGCTGTTTGACCGCTACGAGAAAGCGCTCAACGAATTGCTCAACGCCAGCGACAGCGTGCGTGATGTGGAAGATGCCTGGTTTTTTATGCACACGCTGTTTGAACTGATTTGGCAGTACCGCTTTTTGTACCGCGACCTGAATGACTTGCTGAGCAAAAATCGTCGCCTGGAGACGCATTTCCAGTGGGTGCTCAAGAACAAGACGCGATCCGTCAAAGCCCTGCTGGACAGCATGAGCCGCGCCGGCGCGGTGACCATCGATTCGCGCGAGGCCGAGCCCACGGCGACCAGCATGGTGGTCGTGTTGACCTACTGGCTGAGCTTTGAGTACGTGCGCGACCCACGCAAGGCCTTGGAGCCCGAGAGCGCACAGGCCGCCCTCATGCGGGGTGCCCACCATGTTCTCAACTTGCTGGTGCCCTACCTCGAAGCCAGCCAGCGCACCCACCTGATCACGCTGGTGGGCGCTTACAACCTGCCGCCAGCGCCCTGAAAGATCGACCCGCCTATGCCAATCGCACCGTGGACTCCGTTTGGCTTTGTCGGCGAATACGCCATCACTGCGGCACTACTACGCCGCCGCTGGGCCAAGCTGCATGCCGGTGACCAGGAGCCCTTGCCCGCCAATCCAAAAGTTATCGCCGCCTGGGCATTGTTTCACCGTGGTGAATTTGAACAAGCCGTCAAAGCCGGGATAGACCTGGGCGCCGAAGGCACGACAGTAGCCAACAAGGCAACCTGCGTCTACGCCACCTACTTAGAGCCGAGCGAGAAGGCCCGACGCGAATTGTTTCAACAAGTCGCGCAGCGCGCGGCAGAGCAATGTGCTGCAGAGCCCCAAAATGCCAATGCTTTTTACTGGCAGGCCTACGCGCTGTCGCGCTACAGCCAAGGCATCAGCGTGGCTAAGGCGCTGGCCCAGGGCCTGGGTGGCAAAGTCAAAACGGCCCTGGAGACCGCTATCGCCCTGCAACCTTTGCATGCGGATGCTCACGTGGCATTAGGTGCGTTCCACGCCGAGGTCATTGACAAGGTGGGCGCCCTGATCGGCAACATGACGTACGGTGCAAAAAAGAGCACCAGCTTGGCCCTGTTTACCCAAGCGCTGGCCTTAACACCCCAATCGCAATGGGCCATGATGGAATACGCCAACGCATTAGTGATGCTGGAGGGCGACGCCCGCATGGACGAAGCGACGGCGCTGTACGAGCGGGCGACCCAAACCGAAGCACAAGACGCTGCCGAGCGCCTGGACGTGGAGATGGCCGCGTCAGAGCTGGCCGAATAAGCACCCAGTATCATGCCACCCGCACCCCGCGCGGTGTTTTACAAAACCACCCGTTATTCCAACTCGACAGGAGAACTCCATGGCTGACCTGAAAAAACAATTTGAAGCGGCAGTTGCCAATTCCAAAAATCTGACCGAGCGCCCCGACAACGGCACGATGCTGAAGATTTACGCGCTATACAAACAGGCAACCACCGGCGACAACACCGAAAAGAAGCCTGGTTTCACGGATATGGTGGGGCGCGCTAAATGGGACGCTTGGAATGGCTTCAAGGGCACGGACAACCAGGCGGCTATGCAACAGTACGTAGACCTGATTGAGTCGCTAAGCTAATTATTAGAGCCAAATTGGCCTCTGCCCGGCGTATTTAATGAATAGTTTGCTATAAAAAATGTAGCGCACCGCATACCGCATGCTGGCGCTACTTTTTCTTGGCTGGCGCTTTACCGGCAGCTTTGCCGGCTTTGGGTGCCAGCAGGTTGTCTAGGTTTTTTACAATTTCGGCCTCAATGCGTCCCTTGAAAGCGCCGAGCAAAAAACCCAACTTGGCACTCAGTTCAAAACGGTCGGCGGTTACCTGCAATGCGCCATTGACCCCGGAGCGGGTGAATGTCAGGGTGTCGTGCGTCTTGCCTTCTTCGTAGCTGCACTCCATACCAAAATCAGAGGTCACCTGGTCCGCCCAGGTTGCGGCAATTTTGCGCGCGGCTGCCAGGCCCAGTGCATGCTCTCGCAGAATGTGTAAATCAGCCATTGAAGATCTCCGGGTCTAGTTGAGGGACATGTGTGAAGCTCGGCGTGGTGCACCGGCTTGCGCAACGGTTCATACTGCTACATGATAAAACGCGTTTTAGCCCCAGAAAGTGAGAATTCGCCATGCTGACCAAATTCAAATCCAAAGCCGACAACGACGTCATCATGCTGGAGCCCAATGCGCGCCAGATTCTGGAGGCCGTTGGCAAGGCAGATCCGGCCCACCGGGTGCAAGGAATCATCCAGCCCGCGGAGATGACGCTGGCACTGGCCAATCTGGCAAAGGCAGTAGCGCAGGACGATGCACGCCGGCAAAAGTCCAAAGACAAGACCCTGCAAGATGCCGAGCCCCAGGATGACCATGACGCAGCCCCCTTAATCGGGGTTTCTCTGCGCCAGCGCGCCGCACCCATCATGAGAATGCTGGAGCGCAGTCTGGCAGAGAACACCCCGGTCGTGTGGGGTGTTTAGCCCCACATCAGGCGCCTAGTCGGCGTAGACGCCGGCCGCCTTGATGATGGGGCTCCACTTGGCGATTTCACCGGCGACAAACTTCTTGTGGTCGGCAGGCTCCATGCGTTTATCCGTCACCACCACCGCACCCAAACCTTCTTGCTTCTTGATGAATTCTGGGTCCTTCAAAGCGACCTTAAGTGCGTTATTCAGCTTGGCTACTACATCAGCAGGGGTGCCTTTGGGAGCGTACAGGCCGTGCCAAATGGTGACTTCAAAACCTTTGAGACCCGCCGACTGCAGCGTCGGTAAATCTTTGAGCGCGGGTGTGCTCAAAGGCTTGGCGGTAGTGACGGCATAGGCAATCACCTTCTTCGCTTCAATCTGGCCAGAGGTGTTGGTTGTCTGGTCGCACATGAAGTCAATCTGTCCGCCGATCAGGTCCGTCATAGCGGGGGCGGTGCCCTTGTACGGCACGGTGGTCATCTCTACACCCAGCGCGTTTTGGAACAACAAGCCGCACAGGTGGGACGCAGAGCCGATACCAGCGTTGCCCAGGTTGATCTTGCCCTTGTTCTGGTCGATCCATACGGTCAACTCCTTGTAATTCTTGGCGGGCAAATTGGGCCGGCCAACCAAGGTCATGGGCACATCGTTCACCATGCCCAGGTATTCAAAATCGCTCTCCACCTTGAAAGGGATGTTGCGCACCAGCGTTGGCATTGTGGCCATGCCGATGTGGTGCAACAAGATGGTGTAACCATCGGGGGTGGCCTTGGCAACTTTGTTGCCGCCTATGGAGCCACCGGCGCCAGCGGCGTTGTCCACAATAATGCTGACGCCGCCCAGGGGCTTGCGCATGGCTTCGGCCAAATCGCGCGCCACGCGATCAGTGGGGCCACCCGCCGAGAACGGAACCACAATGGTGATGGGCTTCGCGGGGTAGGTATCAGCCTGCGCCAGCAAGGACAGCAAAGCGGCAGCCGCAACGACGAGTTTTTTCATGGATGTCTCCTGTTATTGATAGTGTCAGTGTAGGCATCCGCAGCACTTTGGATAGGGTGTTACTACGGAGTCCGGCACGCATTCTGGGTGCGCAAGCTTACTGGTAGCTTCTAGCGTCTTCAATAACCTTGCCATCATTAGGCAGACTACCGGGCGGCACCAGCTCCACTTGACCGCGCAGTTTGGTCACGTCGCGGATGGCCTCGCCCAAGCGCTCTTGCAAGCCAACGCCGGTCTGGTGGGGCTGGCTCACTTCGGCGTGCAGCGTCATTTGGTCGTTGGCCATGTTGCCACTGACCACTAGGCGCGCACGGCCCAGTTCGGGGAAACGTTTGACGATGTCGTCCACCTGCTTGGGATGCACAAACATGCCGCGCACCTTGGTGGTCTGGTCGGCGCGGCCCATCCAGCCCTTGATGCGTATGTTGGTGCGCCCCGTGGGGCAATCGCCCGGCAGCTCGGCTGACAGGTCGCCCGTACCAAAGCGAATCAGCGGATAGCTTGGGTTCAAAGTCGTCACCACCACCTCCCCAACCTCGCCCTCAGCCACCGGCTCGCCGGTGCCGGGGCGCACGATCTCCAGCAGAACGCCCTCATCCAACACCAAGCCCTGGCACGCCGACGTTTCATAGGCAATCAGGCCCAGATCAGCGGTCGCATAGCACTGGTAACCCGTAACGCCGCGCTGCGCAAACCATTCGCGCAGGCTGGGCGGGTAGGCCTCGCCACCGAGCATGGCCTTGCGCACCGACGGTAACGCCACACCCATCTCAGCCGCTTTCTCCAGGATGATTTTGAGGAAACTGGGGGTGCCGATGTAGCCTGCCGGCTGCAGGTCGCGCATAGCCTGCACCTGCTGCTCGGTCTGGCCGGTGCCGCCCGGAAACACGGTGCAGCCCAGCGCGTGGGCGCCAGTTTCCATCATCGACCCTGCCGGCACGAAGTGATAGCTAAAACTGTTGTGAATCAGCTCACCCGGTCTGAAGCCCGCGGCAAACATGGCGCGGGCCATGCGCCAGTAATCGCGGCCGGTGGCCTCAGGTTCGTAAATGGGCCCCGGGCTGGCAAACACGCGGGGCATGGCTGCACCAAAGCCCACGGCACTGAACCCGCCGAACACGCTTCCTGCGTCCTGGCGCGCGGCGAGCTGCCGCGCTAGCAGCTCGTGCTTGCGGGTGACTGGCAGTTGCGCCAACGCGCTGCGGCTGGTGATGGCGGCGGCGTCTACGCCCTGCAGAATCTGTGCGAAAGCCGGCGCATGTTGCTGCGCGTGGGCCACCTGGATGGGCAAGGCGGCCAGCAGCGCGGCCTCGCGCTCGGCGGGGGAGCGGGTCTCTAGCGCGTCATAACAATCATTCACAACCATGTCCTTTTCGTTCAGAGAGTTTGCAACCTCCCAAAGCGGCAACGCGCAGCGAGCCTGGATGCTTCATGCCAGCCAGCGTTTGCGGCGCTTGTAGCTTTTAACGTCTTTGAAACTCTTACGTTCACCACCGCCCACGCCCAAGTAGAACTCTTTCACATCCTCGTTGGTCCGCAGCTCGGCGGCTGCGCCGTCCATCACCACGCGGCCGCTTTCCATGATGTAGCCGTAGTCGGCGTACTTCAGCGCCATATTGGTGTTCTGCTCCGCCAACAAAAAGGTGACTTTTTCTTTGGTGTTGAGGTCTTTCACAATCTCAAACACTTCTTCCACAATCTGTGGCGCCAGCCCCATGGACGGCTCGTCCAACAGCACCATGCTGGGGTTGGCCATCAGCGCGCGGCCGATGGCGCACATCTGCTGTTCGCCCCCCGAGGTGTAGGCCGCCTGGCTGGTGCGTCGCGTTTTGAGTCGCGGGAAGTAAGCGTAGACCTTCTCCAAGTTGGCTGCCACTTCGGCCTTGCTCTTGCGCGTGTAGCCACCAGTCAATAGGTTTTCTTCAATCGTCAGGTGGGCAAAGCAGTGCCGCCCCTCCATGACCTGCACCACCCCGCGCTGCACCAAGTCGGCCGGGCTCAGGTTTTCAATGCGCTCTCCGTGCAGCTCGATGCTGCCTTTGGTCACCGCACCCCGCTCCCCAGCCAACAGGTTGCTCACTGCGCGCAGCGTCGTCGTTTTACCTGCGCCGTTACCGCCAAGAATTGCCACGATACGCCCCTGTGGCACCTGCAACGACACCCCCTTGAGCACCAGAATAACGTGGTTGTAGATGACCTCGATGCCATTTACGTTGAGAACAATGTTGTTGGGTTCCATAACTTAAATATCTCAGCCTTGTTGACCAAATGAAAGCCCCCGATAACTGAGGCTTTGATTTAGCGGGTGGCAAGCGCAGCGAGCCACCCTGACATAAAAACCGTGGAACCGGCGCTGCCGGACCACAGGTTTTGCACCCTTGCGGGTGCCGGCCGCTACACGCAGGGAGCGGGCAGCGGGGGTGCTATTACGATTGGCAATCCGCAGGGGTGCGGGGCGTGAGCTTCTTGTCAGCCGCATATTTGGCCGCTGCTGCCTTCACCATGGGTTTGATGATTTGCTCATCACCTTGCAGCCAGTCCGAGGTGAACTTCCAGGCTTTGCCATCCCAGGTGTGGATGCGCGCCCACGACGCGCCCATGTGGTCTGTACAGGAGGTGCTGATGGGCCGCATCACGCCGGCAAAACCCAGACCGTCCAGCTTGGGCTGGGTCAGATTCAGGTTTTCCAGACCCCAGCGCACTTGCTCGCCGGTCATGACCTTGCCCTTACCAAAGCGCTCTTGCGCCGCACGAATGCCCTCTACGCCCAGCATGGCGCTCATGGCACCGCGCATGTACAGCACCTGGCCCACTTCTTCTTTGGGCCCGGTACCCTGCCCTTTGGCATGCACTTGGGCCATCACATCGGCGACCAAACGAGATTGCGGTTCGGCACCGTGCTGCATCGTCACCGCGTTGTAGCCTTTGGCACCATCTGCCACGTCTTTCACATCCGGCTCGGCACCCGCCCACCAAACGCCATACATCTTCTCGCGCGGATAGCCAGTGGCCTGGGCCTCCTTGATGGCAGTGGAATTCATGATGCCCCAGCCCCACAGCACGACATAGTCGGGCTTATTCTGGCGCACCTGCAGCCAAGTGGCCTTTTGCTCTACGCCCGGCGCGGTGACGGGTAGCAGGCTAAGCGCAAAGCCATGCATCGCTGCGCGCTCTTGCAACAGCGGAATGGGCTCTTTGCCGAACGGGCTGTCGTGGTACACCAGCGCAACCTTCTTGCCCTTGAGCTTGTCAAAGCCACCCTCTTTTTTGGCAATGGCCTGAATGATGGCGTCCGCCGCGACCCAGTAGGTGCCAGCGATGGGGAAGTTCCACTTAAACACGGAACCATCTGCGCTTTCACTGCGGCCGTAGCCCACGGTTACCACCGGAATTTTGTCGACCGGAGCCTTTTCGGTGATGGCAAAAGTAGCACCCGTCGACAGCGGTTGTACGAAGGACGCGCCTTTGCCCTTGAGGCGTTCATAGCACTCCACGCTGCGGGCTGTGTCGTAGCCGGTTTCGCACTCTTCAAACGACAGCTTGACGCCATTGATGCCACCCCGAGCGTTCATCAATTTCAGGTAGTCCACATAGCCATTGGCCCAGGGCACTCCGTTCGGCGCATAGGGCCCGGTGCGGTAGGAAAGCACCGGGATGAATTGCTCTTTGGCATCGGCCGCCCAAGCGCTGGCCGGAACCAGCGTCGCCACTCCAGCCGCCACCATCGCTGTCGCAAGTACAAGTTTATGAAGATTCATGTCTGTCTCCTGTGTAATAAAAAACCAAAGCACCACCCAACGTTGTCAAATTTTTTCAATGGGGAAAGGGCCACAGCCGCAGCTTCTGCTTGCCCACCGCCCACAGCTTCGCTAGACCATGCGGCTCCACAATCAGGAACCACACGATGAGGCCACCAAAAATCATCAGCTCCGCGTGGGCCACACCCGCCGTCGAAATTTGAATACCCACCAACCCCACGACAGTGGGCAAAAACTGACTCAAAAAGATGGGCAAAAGAACAATAAACGCCGCACCAAAGAAGCTCCCCAAAATGGAGCCCATGCCACCAATAATGACCATAAAGAGCAAGCGAAAGGACTGGTCTACAGAGAACGCTGCAGGCTCCCAAGCCCCAAGATAAATAAACGCCCACAAACCACCAGCCACACCCACAATGAAAGAGCTAACAGCGAAAGCACTGAGTTTGGCAAACATGGGGCGAATACCAATGACCGCAGCCGCCACGTCCATGTCCCGAATCGCCATCCACTCACGGCCGACAGCACCACGCACCAGGTTCTTGGCCAGCAAGGCGATCACTGCCAGCAAGCCCAGGCAAAACAGATACTTAGACAAGGGGCTCTCTATCGGCAGGCCCATGAATTGCAAATTGGAGACCGACACCGAACCCGAGGCTGAGTTGTTGGTGAACCAGTTGATACGCAAAAACATCCAGTCGGCAAAAAACTGGGCAGCTAGCGTTGCCACTGCCAAATACAGCCCCTTGACGCGCAAGCTGGGCAAGCCAAACAAAATGCCAAACAGCATGGCACACACGCCGCCCAAAATAAGAGATAGCAGCATGGGCATGCCCTCAATCCGCACATAAAAGTTATAGGCGGCATACGCCCCTACCGCCATGAACGCCCCAGAGCCCAGCGAGATCTGCCCGCAGTAGCCCACCAAAATATTCACCCCAATGGCAGCCAATGAAAAGATCAAAAATGGAATCAGAATATTGGTGAACCAATAGTCATTGCCCAGCGCGGGCACCAGCCCAAAAGCCACGACCAACATGAGCGCCATCGCCAGGCGGTCTTGCGCGATCGGCAAGATTTGTTGGTCTGCCCGGTAGCTGGTTTTGAATTGGCCGTTTTCTCTGTAGAACATGTTTCTCTCGCAATCTTTAGCTCGATGTCAGGGCGCCAGCGTGTTTTGCTTCGTGTCCCCCGCCCGCGGTGCGGGCTCCTCCTTTACCTGCGCAAAACACACTGACGCCCTGACATCCCAGGCGGATGTTGGTTCGCTTAGCGCTTTGTGGTGAAAACTTCATACGCGGTCAATAATTTTTTCGCCAAACAGCCCTTGGGGGCGAATCAACAAAAAGCCCAGCGCCAGCACATAGGCAAACCAGATTTCAATGCCGCCACCCACATAGGGGCCCAGGTAAACCTCGGAAAGCTTTTCACCCACACCAATAATCAGCCCGCCCACAATGGCACCGGGCACGGAGGTCAGACCGCCCAAAATAACGACTGGCAACGCACGCAACGCCACCGTGGTGAGCGAGAACTGCACCCCCAGTTTGCTGCCCCAAATCATGCCGGCCACCAGTGCTACAACGCCTGCCACGCACCAGACGATGACCCAAATACGGTTCAAGGGAATACCGATGGACTGCGCGGCCTGGTGGTCGTCGGCCACCGCGCGCAGCGCACGGCCAGTGGCGGTTTTCTGAAAAAACACACTCAACAAAGCCACCAACGCGGCGGCGATCAGCGCGGCATACCAGTCCTCTTTGTTGACCAAAATACCGCCCTCAAAAGTGCTCTCCAAAATCATCACCGGATCTTTGGGCATACCGATATCGATTTTGTAGATGTTGCTGCCGAAAATGGTTTGGCCCAGCCCCTCTAGGAAGTAAGTGATACCCAGTGTGGCCATCAGTAGCGTGGCCCCCTCCTGGTTGACCAAATGCCGCAACACCAACCGTTCAATGACCCAGGCCACAAGAAACATGACGCCGCCCGCACCTATGAATGCCAACACGTTGGCCGCGATCGGGTTGGTGATACCCACGTAAATCGGAATCCACTCGGCAAAGCGCGCCATGGCCAAGGCGGCAAATAGCACCATCGCGCCTTGTGCAAAGTTGAACACGCCTGAGGCTTTGTAAATCAGCACAAAGCCCAGTGCAACGAGCGAATAGAGCATGCCCGCCATCAGGCCGCCCAGAAGTGTCTCTAAAAAGAATGCCATTAATGAGAAGTCCCCAAATAGGCGCTGATCACATCCGGGTTGTTGCGCACTTCATCCGGTGTGCCGTCGCCAATCTTCTTGCCGTAGTCCAGCACCACCACGCGGTCGCTGATGTCCATCACCACACCCATGTCGTGCTCAATCAACACCACCGTGGTGCCAAACTCGTCGTTCACATCGAGCACAAAGCGGCACATGTCCTGCTTTTCTTCGACGTTCATGCCGGCCATGGGTTCGTCCAGCAGCAACACCTGCGGTTCCATGGCTAGCGCACGCCCCAAGTCAACGCGCTTTTGCAGGCCATAGGGCAACTGGCCCACTGGCGTCTTACGGTAGGCCTGAATTTCCAGAAAGTCGATGATGCGTTCAACCGCCTCGCGGTGCTGTATTTCTTCGCGCTCCGCGGGGCCCCAGCGCAGAGCCTGCAGCAGGATGTTGCTTTTGATCTTGAGGTTGCGGCCCGACATGATGTTGTCCAGCACGCTCATGCCTTTAAAGAGCGCCAGGTTCTGAAACGTACGCGCCACACCCATCACCGCCACCTGGTGGCTGTTCATGTGTTTGAAGGTCTGGCCACGGAAACTGATGGAGCCTTGCTGCGGCGCGTATACGCCATTGATGCAATTGAGCATCGAGCTTTTCCCCGCGCCGTTGGGCCCAATAATGGCGCGAATCTCATGCTCGCGCACATCGAAAGAAATATCGGTCAAGGCCTTCACGCCACCAAAGCTGAGCGAAATATTTTTGACATCGAGGATGACCTCTCCGATGCGCTTCTTGGTGCTCAGCGCTTGGGGCATTCCTGTATCGTTCGTTGTGCTCATGCCGCCACCTTCACGGGCATAAAAGTCTTGGACTCTTCAATTTTCAACGTCGCACTCACTTTGCCGGTACGTCCGTCCTCAAACTTGACCTGGGTTTCGATGTACTGCGATGTTTTCCCGCCATACAGGGCATCGATCAGCACATCGTAGCGCTCGGCAATAAAGCCACGGCGCACTTTATTGGTCCGGGTTAATTCACCATCGTCGGCATCCAGTTCCTTGTGCAACACCAAAAAGCGGCTGACCTGGCTACCCGCCAAAAGTGTGTCAGCGCTCAGGTCGGCGTTGACCTGCTCCACGCAATCTTGGATGAGTTGGTAGACCTCGGGCTTTTGCGCCAAATCGGTATAGCCCGCATACGGTAGGTTGCGCCGCTCCGCCCAGTTGCCAACCGCATCGAAATCAATGTTGATGAGGACGCACACCTTGTCACGTCCGTCGCCGTAGGCCACCACTTCTTTGATGTGCGAGAAGAACTTGAGTTTGTTCTCGACGTACTTGGGTGCGAACATTGATCCATCGAAATGGCCGCCCTTGATGCGGCCCACGTCTTTCACGCGGTCGATGATCTTGAGGTGTCCGTGGGCATCGATGAAGCCGGCATCGCTGGTGTGGTACCAGCCCTCGGGCGTCAGCACCTCGGCGGTGGCCGCCGGGTTTTTGTAGTATTCCTTGAGCAGACCCGGCGACTTGACCAGAATTTCGCCGTTGTCGGCCACCCGGATCTCTACGCCTGCGCAAGGCACGCCGACAGTGTCGGCACGGGCCTCGTTGTCGGGCTGCAAGCACACAAAAACAGCAGTCTCGGTGGAGCCATACAACTGTTTGAGATTGATGCCAATACTGCGAAAAAAACTAAACAAGTCTGGGCCAATAGCCTCGCCTGCGGTATAAGCCACGCGCACCCGGCTCAGGCCCAAGGTGTTGCGCAGCGGGCCATAAATAAGGAAGTTGCCCAAGGCATACAAAGTGCGGTCCACGGCCGACACCGGTTTGCCGTCCATCAGCGATGGTCCCACGCGCTTGGCCAGGCGCATGCAGGTGTGAAACAGCCAGCGCTTGATGGCACCCGCATCTTCCATGCGGATCATGACGCTGGTCAGCAGCCCCTCAAAAACCCGGGGCGGGGCGAAGTAATAGGTGGGGCCAATCTCTTTGAGGTCGATGGTCACCGTGGCTGCAGATTCAGGGCAATTGACGACATAACCACAGGCCAGCCACTGTGCGTAGGAGAAGATGTTTTGCCCGATCCAGGCCGGGGGCAAATACGCCAGCACTTCCTCCTGGTCTGTGAGGTGGTCAAACGCAGCACCCACGCGGGCGCGGTCTAAGAGCGAGTTATGGGTGTGCACCACACCTTTGGGGTTGCCGGTGGTGCCCGAGGTGAAAAACATGGCGGCCACGTCGCCGGGAGATGCCTGCTCTGCGGTGGCTTGAAAGAATCCGGGGTGCGCCTGTGTGTAGGCTTTGCCCGTGGCTTGCAATGCATCCAGCGCCATCAGGCCGGGTGCATCGTAGTTGCGCAGGCCACGCGGATCGTCGTAGTAAATGTGTTGCAACTGCGGGCACTGGGGCTGAATCTCGATCAGCTTGTCCACCTGCTCCTGGTCTTCCGCAAACGCAAAGCGCACATCGGCATTGTGGATGGGGAAGACGCATTCTTGTGCGGCGGAGTCTTGGTATAGCGGTATGGGTACCGCACCCAAAGACTGCGCCGCCAGCATGGTGGCGTACAGCCGGGGCCGGTTGGCACCGACCACCACCATGTGGTCACCGCGGCGCAGGCCCGCCTGGTGCAGACCGCACGCAAGGTACTCCACCATACGGGCCAAATCTGACCACGACAGCGCTTGCCAGATGCCGTACTCCTTCTCACGCATGGCCGGTGCTGCGGGCCGCTGGGCTGCGTGCTTCAAGAGTAATCGCGGAAATGTCGTTTGCATTCCTATCCTTTTTGCCGGGTTCTGATCACAGTGGCTGGCATCGTCGTTAAGGGCCTCAAGCAGCGTCGCGTTGGGTTGCGTGATGCCTGCAAATTCCTGCGAATAGTAGGGCTCTGTTTGACGCCGGGTTGTCGTTTGGACGACAATTGGCACGTTTCTTGGTAGGTGTTTTCCCTTCACTTATCAGTAGCTTACAAATTACCCCACAGGAAAGAAGCGCCAGCCCCATGACCCTTGCATCGACCGAAGGCAACCTGCACCAACGCCGCCGTCCGCTGACCGCGGCTGAGCTGGACGCCATTCCGTGGATCCACCTGTTGGGTACGCTGGAGCGCCAAAGAGCCGTGGACGAGCTGCGCATCACCGACGCTAGCCCCGGCGACTTTGTCTGCCGCATGGGCCGCCCGGTGACCTATTGGTTTGGCGTGGTGGACGGGCTGCTGAAAATGAGCGCCGACAACGAACAAGGCCAGACCATGACGTTTACCGGCGTGCCGCCCGGTGGGTGGTTTGGCGAGGGCACGGCACTGAAACGCGAGAGCTACCGCTACAACATCCAGGCACTGCGCAAGAGCCTGGTCGCCGGTCTGCATGTGGACACCTTTCATTGGCTGCTGGACCATTCCATCGGCTTTAATCGCTTCGTCATGAACCAGTTGAACGAGCGCCTGGGCCAATTTATTGCGGCGCGTGAGATTGACCGCCTGACCAACCCTGATATCCGCGTGGCGCGCAGCCTGTCTGCGCTGTTTAACCCGGTGCTCTACCCGGGTGTTGGTGAGCTACTGAGCATCACGCAGCAGGAGCTGGCGTACTTGGTCGGCCTGTCGCGCCAGCGGGTAAACGAAGCGCTAACCAAGCTGGCGGCGCAGAACGCCATACGGGTGGAGTACGGTGGGCTGCGGGTGCTGAATCTGGCGGCGCTGCGGTCCCAGGTTTTTTGAGGTGCTTGCGGCTGGGCCAAGCTGGCCATCAAAGCCGCGCTGGCCGAACCGTAGTCACCGCCTTGCGCACAAACACCTGGCGGCTGAGTGCAAAGTCCCACTGCTCGATATGGCAGCAGGCAGCGGCGCCGTCCCACCGCAACAGGTTGACTGAATTGGGCACTCCCGGGCGGGTGCGTGCAGAGACGGCGGTGCCCGCTTGCACTGCCCACAGCGGCCGAGGCACATCCTGCAGCGCCAAGGTATAGGGCAGATGAATATGACCGCCCATCACCAAGTCTGCCCCTGCGGCAGACCAAGCCTGTGTGGCCGCTTGGTGGCCGCGCAGCACATTGGGCTGGTCCTGCGCCGTGATGACAGCCACCGGCTGGTGCACCACCACGACCCGCAGTTGCCATGGGCTGGCCACGGCCAGCCGCTGGGCCACGCGGTCAATTTGCGCCGCGGATACATCACCGTTCTTGTGGCGCCAGGCGCGCGTAGTGTTGACGCCAATCACCAGCAGGTCCCGGGTGGCATGCACTGGCTCGCGGTCTGCGCCAAACACTGCGGCAAAGCGTGCGTAGGGCCGCACCAATCGCTCCCACACGTCAAACAGTGCAATGTCGTGGTTACCGGGGATGGCCAGCACCGGCGCGCCCAGCCGATTGACGAAGTCTTTGGCGGCGCGAAACTCCGAGGGCTGCGCACGCTGCGTAATATCACCCGACAGCACCACCAGGTCGGGCTGCTGCTGCGCCGCCAGTACCAGCAGCGCCTCAGCCACCAGCGGCTGCTCGGTGCCGAAGTGGGTGTCTGAAATCTGCAGCACAACACTCATACTGCAGCCGCTGGCTCCTGTACCGTGGCGTCGTCGTCGCGGGCCTTGAGTAAGAAAAGAGGCTTGTCCAGCACGCGAATATGGATGGGGGCGCGCATGTGGGCGACCTCGCCGTCGAACGCCACCACCACATCCCGGCGGCCAGGGACCAGCGTGGGCTTGACCACCATGTGCTTGAACTCAAAGCCATCCACGCCTGCGGCTTCACCCAGCTTTCCCATCGCCCCCCGTACTAGGAGCCCGATCATCGACAGTGTGCTGATCGGCCGCAGCACCACCGCGGCCAGGCTACCGTCGCCCGGGGTGCCGGGCACGGTGTCTGGCGGCTCGACGCCGAGCTGCTGCAACTGCAGCCGGTTGTTGCCAACAAAGAGCGTCAGGGTCTGCACATTGCGGGCCGTGGTACCCATCTCGATGCGCAGGCGCAGCCGGCGTTGCGCGCGCAGCAGCGTGCTACAGCCCGCCACAAATGCCACCCAACGGCTGCGGCCAAAACGGGCCGTAAAGGCCTCGCGGTCCTGCAGCAACTCGGGGTAAACACCCAGGCTGGCATTGACCAGAAACACCTGCGCGTTGATGGCTCCCACCTGTACCGGCAGAGGGCGCGCACCCAGTAGTAGCTGCATCGCTGCCGCTGGGTCATCCGGAATGCCGTGCGTTCGGGCAAAGTAATTGAAGGTGCCATAGGGAACCACCCCCATGGCACAACCGGCTGCGTGTGCGGCCTGGGCTACGGTGTTGAGGCTGCCATCGCCGCCGACTGCCACCACTGCTCCGCCACTGGCCAGCGCCGCCGCTGCGGCCTCCGTCGCCACATGTAGCAGCTCGGCGGGGCCGCACATCAGCAGCTCACCTTTTCGCCCTTGTGCCGCCAGCGCCGCTTCTATCACGGCGCGCTTGGCATCGCTATCCAGTGCCCCCGCCGCAGCGTTGATGACGAACAGCAGAGGCGCAGTAGGGTCGAAGCGCGGAACCCGTGTTGCATCCATCAGCCGTGCCCAACCAGGTCAGCAAAAACGGTGTGTTCGCCGTCGCGCCGATCGTTGCCGGGTGCGTCGTACAGCACCAGCCAGCTCGGTTTGCCGCGCGCGAGCGGGGGCGGTAGGCCACACAGTGCCTCGGCACGGTTGTTGCCACGCCCGTGGGGGAGTGAAGCCAGGGCCGTCAGTGCCTCCGCAAAACGCACCGGCTCGCGGTTGGCCTGCAAAATCGGCTTGGCCCCCGGCCATTTGAAGATACGAATCTCGCCGTCGAGCACCATGGTGGGCCCCGCCAAGATGAACAAGTCGTCGCCCCAGAAGTGCAGGTCGCGAACACCCAAACCATCGAGCGCAAAAAAATGCTTGCGCAGCAAGACGCCGCTGTCGTCCAGCGGTACCAGCCGCAGTTGCTCGCCATGCGCTTCGAGCGCCACTTCGAGCATGGCCGACCAGCCACGCAACACGGGCCCGCGCAGGCCCAGCAGCAGCCGGTTACCGTTCACCGCCAGCCCTTCAATGTCGAAGCCATTGTCTTTACCGGGAATCGCCATGTAGGGGCCAAAGTGCGGGTCATCGGCCAGCGCTCGGGTGAGCAAGTTGTCCGTCGCATCGCCCTTCAGACGCATGGCACGCCGGCCGTCTTTGGCCTTGCGAACGAGGCAGGGCTGGCCTTGGTCATCGGGTTCAAGGGGCAGGCAGGCCAGCAAGCGGCGATTGCGGTCCAGTGTCACCTTGCTCAGCCGTTTGGCGTTGCCGGCGTGGTCGCCATCCTCACGGATGTTTTTGCGTTTCAAGCTGTGGGAGCCGACCACCCACAGCCAGCCATCGGACACCGCCATGCCTTCGAGGTCGGCCTCTTCGTCGGCAGCGCCCGGCAGGTCCAACAGATCGGCCAGCGGGAAGTCTTGCACCTCGCCAAAACGCAGGGCCTCTTGGCCGGTGGGGGGCAGCAGGCGCAAGCGGTCAATGCCGCAGGCCTCATCGCCCGCAACCCACAGCCAGTCCCCCGAAAAGGCGGCTCCCGAGAGATTGGTCTTGACCAGCGACTCGGGCGCAAACTCCAGGCGCACGGCATTGGCGGTTCGGGTGTTGGGCATAGATTAAATTCCTTGGAGCGGGGCAACGGGGGCCAGACCGAACACCTGAACGTGTGGCTTTGTCGCTATTGGTCGAAAACTATTGGCCAGAAACGCTAGCCACTGCACGGTTGCGGCCTTGGCTTTTGGCACGCTGCAGGGCCTGCCCGGCCAAAAGCAGCATGCGCTGACCGGACTCGTCTTCACCGGGTACGGCAGATACCAGGCCTAGACTCACGGTGACTACGGGGGCAGTATCAGAACCAGAGTGCGGCAGGGCCATACCCTCGACGTTGTCGCACACACGGTCACCCAGCGAGATCAGATTTTCTGCCGACGCATACGGAATGATGATAGCGAACGAATCGCCGCCAAACCGGGCGACCAGTTCACCGGGTCGGCGTGCGGTGGACTGCAAGGATTGGCCGACCTGATTCAGGGCATCGTCACCACGCAAGTGGTCGTAGGTGGCGTTAAATAGCTTGAAATGGTCAAGGTCCACCAGGGCCAAACCCAAGGGCTGATTTTGCCGGCGGTGGCGGCGGCACTCCAGATCCCACTGGGCATCAAAGTAACGGCGATTGAACAGGCTTGTCAGCCCGTCCATGTGCGCCAAACGGCTCAGGGCTGCGGTCTGGCGTTGCAACATCAACTGGGTCTGCACTCGCATTTGCACCATGGGGCCATGCAGAGGTTTGCTCAGTACGTCTACAGCGCCAGCGTGTATTGCCGCGAGCTCTATGGCGTCACCTTTCTGACCGGTCACCACCATCACTGCGCAATCGCGGGTCAGCACGTCGCTCTTGATAAGTTTGCAAATATCCAGCCCGCCCATGCCAGACAGGGCAGGCATGTCCAGGTCGAGCAGCACCACATCGGGCCGCAGGGTTTTTGCCATCTGAACGCCCTCTACTGGCCCCTTCGCAAAATGCACATCGGCTTGCCCTTCGACCAGTGATGTCAGCAGATGAATGATTTGCGCGTTGTCATCAATGATGAGCAGGGATTGGCCAGATTCCATAGCGTTTGGTGGGGGTGTTCAGAGGGTCGGGCAGGCGGGGCAATTCCGCCGGAGTATAGAACCGCTGGCAGCCTGAACCTTGGATACCACCAAGCGCCATGGGGTGGGCGCTGTCAGACCTTGCTTGGCACTTAGGGCCCGGGCCCCTCAGTTGACTACAAACACCACCGCCGTGCGTGCCGGAATTTGAAACGCGCCGCTGCCTGCGGTGTAGCTGGCGGTAGCTGCCCGTGCATCGGCAGCACCCACGGCCGCGTGCACCGGGTGCAGCACAAAGACCTTGCCCTTGAGCGCATCAATCGTCAAGGTTTGCGCCACCTTGTCCACGTTGATGAAGTACACCAACTCTTTGAAACCGGCACCGGCATAGGCGCTGGGCTGGGCCCCATTCACATGGCCCACTAGCACCGTGGGCACTTGGCTGGAGCCCACGTTGAAGAAGGTCAATCGGCTCTTGATATCGGACGCTGTACGCAGGCGTAAGAGCGTGGTGCTGGCGCGAATTTTCAGCAGGTCGCGGAAGGCATCGCGCGTCCAGGCGATGTCAGCAGCGGCGGGCTTGATCGCGGCGTTGCCCAAGAACGGCTTCATCAGCGCCCGGGTCACAGCATCCGACTCGGGCGGTAGCCCGACGGCAAAGTTGTTGTCGGCATAGCTCCAGTCCAGGCGGTTGAACCAGTCGCCGCTGTCGTAGCTGTTGCGGTCCAGGCTCTTGCTGCGCAGGGTGTCCATCCCGGCGTGGAAATAGGCAATGCCCTGCGCAAAGGCCACGGTGGACGCGCCCAGAATCTGCACGCGGGCGCGGTCTTCGCGGCTGGTGGTGGTGGGCAGCTTCATGGCGTTCACGTCAAACAGCGTCTGGTTGTCGTGGTTCTCCACATAGTTCACCACTTCGTCGGGTTGGGTGGCATAGCCCACGCCACCCAAGTCGCTCAGTGGCATGGTGGCGTCCCAGTGCGTCTTGATGGAAAAGTCGCGTATCGACCCGGCCAGCGCGCCCTTGATCAGGTCGCCCTGGTAGCGCAAATCGTTCAAGGGGCGGCCGGTGTTGAAGGGGTTAGGGTCGTAGAACTGGCCATTAATAAAGCCCTGCTCTTTGACCAGCGCGTTGGCGCTGTCGCAGCAGCCACCACCGCGCACGGCGTCGCGCATCTTGTCGCCAAAGGTGCCAATGCCATCGCCCGGCATACTGCCCTGGGCGGCTTGCTCAAAGCGGGTGCCGTTGACGACGCTGCCAAAGTTCCAGCCCTCGCCCAGCAGTTGCACGTCGCGCCCGGCGGCCAGCGCCACCTTGGCTTTCAGGTCTTTCATCACGGCGCGCGGCTGAAAGCCCATCAGGTCAAAGCGGAAAGAACTCACCTTGTAGTCCCGCGCCCAGATGGACACCGAGTCAATCATTAGCTTGCCCATCATCAGGTTCTCGGTGGCAGTGTCTTCGCAGCAGGTGTCGCGAAAGATGGCACCGGTGTCGGTCTGGCGGTGGTAGTAGCCGGGCACCACGCGGTCTAGCACTGATTTGTCGTTTTGACCCGAGGCACTGGTGTGGTTGTAGACCACGTCCATGCCCACGCGCAGGCCAGCGTCGTTGAGCGACTTGACCATGCTGCGGAACTCCAGAATACGCTTGGCCCCATCGGTCGCATCACTGGCGTAGCTGCCTTCGGGCGCGGTGTAATGGAAGGGGTCGTAACCCCAGTTAAAGCAGTCCGTGGCGGCCAAGCCGGCCACAAAGGCTTGTTGGCCCAGGTCATCACCCGCTAAACCATTGGTGGGTAGTGCCGTCGAACATCCCGCCTCAGGCACGCTGGCGATGTCAAAGCTGGGCAGCAAGTGCACATCGGTGAGGCCCGCGCTGGCCAATGCCTTGAGGTGCTTCATGCCGTTGGAGCCCACCTCGCTGAACGCCAGGTATTTGCCCCGGTTGGCTGCACTCACACTGGTGTCGGTGGCCGAGAAATCACGGATGTGCAATTCGTAAATTGACATATCGGTGGCAGCCTTGACGGTGGTGGGCAGGGCCATGCTGTCCCAGCCCGTGGGCTTGAGGCTGGCGGCGTTCAGGTTGGCGATGTAGCTGCGCTTGGAGTTGGCCGACAGGCTGAGCGAATACGGATCTGTGACGATGTTGCGCACCACGCCCACGCCGCGCACAAACACCTCGACGCTGTAGCGGAAGTACTTTCCCGACAAATCGCCGGTTTTGGTAGCACTCCAAATACCCGTGCTGGCGCTGAAGCTGAGGTCATCCACAGTGACGGCATTGCCGGTAGGGGTGTCGTACGTGAAGACGCTGACTTTTTGGGCGCTAGGGGCCCACAGCTTGAAGCTGGTGCTGCCGCCAGACACGGTGGCACCCAGGTCGGTCACATTGGCCGCTGCGGCATACAGGTCATCCAGGGCACCGGCGGTTTGGGTAGCGGCGGCGTTTTGCACTTTGCCCATGGCGTCTTCTTGCACGACCACGATTTGCTTTTTGTGCAGCTCTGGCAGGCTCGCCATATCAGCCGCTTTGACCGCGAACACCGCGCCAGGGGTGACCCACTTAAAGCGGGTGGCCACGGCTGCGGGCAGCGCGGGCGTTACGGCCTCCAGCGTGATGCTGCCATCAGCACCGCTCACCGCTTCGTCCTTGCGCGCCTTGACCTGGCCAGTGGCCGAGTAATACAGCTTGACCGTACCCGCCGCATTCACCCGGGGCCACTGAATCCACTGCTTGGTGAGCCAGATAGCGCGGGCTTGGGAGAGCGACGAATTGCGCAAATCGGGCCGCGCGGTGTAGACCATGCTGTCTTGCTGCACCAGCCACACCTCGCCCACCTGGTTGGTGATCTTGAGGTTGCCAAAGTCCACGCGGATGTTGTCGTTGCGGCCGTCCTTGTTGTCCTGATTCGGAGCCACGCCGTGGATGATGAACTCCAGCGCCTTGCGGCTGGCATCGGCCTGCGGGTTGAGCACGGGGATGTCAAACACCACCTCAGCGTTGGCGGCGGCGTAGCCGGGCATCTTGTCAAAAGTGACGGCCCGGCTCCAATCGTCAATCACCACCCCGGCCGGTAGGCGAGCCGTGTCGATGCCGTTGCTGGGCCACAGGTGCAGGCCCCAGGCGGCGTAATCCGTGCCGTAGCGTTGGTAATGCACGCGCACGGTTTTGATGTCCGGCGCCGCCGCACCGGCCGGGTTGGTGGTGTAGGTGACGTTGTCGCCTTCCATGCGCCAGATCTCATTGGCGCCCGCTTTGAGTGTGTAGGCTTGGTCCGCGCCGCCATGGTCCTTGGTGTCGCCCTTGTGAAAGATGTAGCCCACCGAGCCGGTGGGCGTTTTAAGCGGTACGTCATACACGCCGCCAAAACTGTCGGTGCGCGCCGCTATCAGCCCGGCATCCCAGGTCGTGGCAACCGCTGCGCCAAAGGCATGGATTTTCCAATCCGTGTAATTGGCATCCACGCGTTTGTAGTGAATCGTCAGAGACGTGGCATCCCCGGAGGTGCCACCGCCGGGCGCGCCGCCCGCACCATCGGCGTTGGCCGGCACCGCCTGCAACACCGTGGCCACTGCCGTAGCGTTGCCCAACTCGAGGGCCGGATTGACCGCCACGGGCGGTGGCTCGGTTGCACCGCCCCCAGCTCCCGGGCTACCGCCCCCTCCCCCGCCACAGGCCGCCAAGCCGCCGACGACGGCAAGAGTCAAGGCGCAAGCCAACAGGCGGTGTGACAGTTTTTTCATGAGTAATAAAACTACATTTATGTTGAATTTAGCCAGTATTCCAGTTTATTAAGGCTTTCATATAGGTAGTTTTACTACTTTTCTCACCAGATGTCGAAAGTCGACGTTGGAGCCAATTCTCACGAAACTTTGGGATGAAATAGGCTTGTAGCCCGGGTATTCATTGCATACATTGCTATCAATTGAGTAGCGCAAGTGCAGGAGCTTGCCCGAAGCGGGGGCCAATGTTGTGCAAAAAAGGCGGCAGCGCCTAAGAAAGCGAGCCCCTAGGCATAAGTAATAGCGCCATTGTTCTTGGTGCCAACATCCTCTTGCGGGCGGTGCTGGGCAAAAGTGGCCTTCGCGGACGCACGCAAATACTTGCCGATGGCGACCAGTCCCCTTGCGGACTTTTAGTGGCTGGCTTGTCAAGCCGTGGCCCTGCGCAAGGCCCGCAGCGGCAAAAATCGCCGCTCAACCTAAAATTCGGAATCAAATCACGCTCTGCCCCGCGTAAAATAAGCCCTAGCAGCTACAAAAAACATAGCAAATGACACACAACCCCGGCACCCCTAAGCCCCCAGCCCCCGCCTTTCGACGTGCCACGCCGCCGGCCAACGGCGCACCGCGCGGCAACACAGCCCTGCCCGCGGGGCAAACCAATACCTCCGCCCATGGCGCCAACGGCACGGTGCGCCTGAACAAGCGCATGGCCGAGCTGGGCATAGCCTCGCGCCGCGAGGCCGACGAGTGGATTGGCAAGGGCTGGGTCAAAGTGAACGGCAAGGTGGCCGAGATGGGCATGCAGGTGCTCCCCACGGTGCGCATTGAAATCGACAAAAAAGCCCAGGGCGAGCAGGCCAACCAAGTCACCATCCTGATCAACAAGCCGCTGGGCCTGGTCAGCGGCCAGGCCGAAGACGGGCACGAGCCCGCCATCACCCTGGTGCAGCCGCAAAACCGCTGGGCTGAGGACAACGCGCGCTTCTTCTTTCACGGCAGCCAGCTCAAAAGTCTGGTGCCCGCCGGGCGGCTAGACATTGATTCCACCGGCCTGTTAGTACTCACCCAGGACGGTCGTGTGGCCCGCCAACTGATTGGTGAAGACTCTGCTATGGAAAAAGAGTATTTGGTTCGCGTGGTGTACACCGGGGCCGAAAACCTGGCCGCCGCCCATTCGGCCGCCGCGACCTATGGCGGCAAGGCCCAGCAGCTCAGCCGCATTGACGATGACGACCCGGTGAGCCTGGATGTGCAGGCGGTATTCCCAGCCGACAAGCTGCGCCTACTGCGCCACGGCCTGAGCCTGGACGGCCAGGCCCTTAAAGCCGCCAAAGTCGAGTGGCAAAACCCGGAGCAACTGCGCTTTGTGTTGACCGAGGGCAAGAAGCGCCAAATCCGCCGCATGTGCGAGCTGGTGGGCCTGAAGGTGGTGGGCTTGAAGCGCGTGCGCGTTGGCAAAGTGATGCTGGGCCACCTACCCGTAGGCCAGTGGCGCTACCTGCAGCCGCACGAAAGTTTCTAGCCGCCGCTAGAGCGCTGGCAGGTACCCGCTCAGTGTCGGGGCGCCCGCCGCAGCAGTACATGACCGACTACGGTGGCGACCAGTAGCAAAAACATGCCCAGCCCCCACACCGCCCACAGCAGCGGGGCCAACCAGCCCACAGCAGAAAAAAGCCACGGCGCGTAAGCAGCAGTCGCGTCAATCGACCACGTCAGCGCGGCCCGAACGGCATCGACCCACGCAGGGTCCATCCACAACTGGGCCCATGCGGGCAGCGGCCACTCGGCCACTGTTTGCACAGCACCCACCACCTGGTCTCCTGCACCCGCAAGCCAATTGGCTAGCGACGCCATTAACGCCATGCCGCCCGTCCACACCAGGGCCAGCACCAGCGCCAAGGCCCACAAAAGTATTGCCATATTCCGCTTTCGTTCACAGGCGCTATCGGCCCGCCCGGATTGTCGGGGCTGCATCGGCGATACGCCAGTCCATCGATCGCAAGCGCCTACAAAACTTCGGGGGATGCACTGCCCTGCGCCACAATGCGGCATGGCAAAAAAACCTGTTGTACCTGCAGCGTCTGGGGGCACTGCGCCCCGAACCACAGCCCGTGCGCGCCATCTGCGCCCCGCTGATTTACGCGCGACGGCCCGGCTGGCGGTCGAGGCTACCCACGGCGTAACCGCCATGGCCGAAGGCGTACACCAAGCGGTTTGGAGCAGCATGGCCGTGCCCGGCGGCAAAGCGCCGGGCCAAACCCGCGGACTCACCGGCTTTGTGTACCGCGCGGTGCATGGCGTCACTGCGCTGGTGGGGCACGCCCTAGAGGCGGCCTTCACCCGGCTTGAGCCCCTGCTGGCAAACTTGATGGACGCCCCACCCGAGACACCGCAGCGCGAAGCCATGCTGGCGGCACTCAACGGCGTACTGGGCGACCGGCTGGCCCAGCAACACAACCCGCTGGCGACCCCCATGACGCTACGACTCAACGGCAAAGCCCTGGACTGGCAAGACCCAACGTGCCTGTCCGATCTGGCCACCGACACCACACTGCAACCCAAGGTACTGCTGGTGATACACGGCCTGTGCATGAACGACCTGCAGTGGCAAAGCCCGGGCACCCACGCGGGTGATGCTCCGTTGGATCCAGGCGCTGACCTGGCGGCAGCGCTGGGCTACACCCCGCTGTATCTGCGCTACAACAGCGGCTTGCACACCTCCGAGAATGGAGCACTTTTGAGTGCACAACTCGAACTGCTCACCCGCCACTGGCCCGCAGGGCTGACCGAGCTGCGGGTATTGGCCCACAGCATGGGCGGCCTGATCACCCGCAGCGCCTTGCACCATGCCCAACAGCACCGTCCGAAGCAAGGCGCCGATTGGCCACAACTTCTGAAGGCGATCGTATTTCTGGGCACACCCCACCACGGCTCGCCACTGGAGCGCGCCGGCAACTGGATTGATGTGGTGCTAGGTGCCACCCCCTTTAGCCGCCCTTTTGCCAAACTGGGCCACCTACGCAGTGCGGGCATCACCGACCTACGCTACGGCTTTTTGCTAGACACCGACTGGCAAGGCCGTGACCGCTTTCGCCGCCAGCCCGACCAACGCACCCACGTGCCACTACCCACGGGCGTGGCCTGCTACACCGTAGCGGCGACCACCGCCAAACAGCGCAGCCCGTTGGCCGAGCGTATTTTGGGCGATGGCCTGGTGCCTCTGGACAGCGCCCTGGGCCAGCACCCCGACGCACAGCGTTGCCTCAACTTTCCCAAGGCGCACCAGCACATTGCGTACGGCACCCACCATATGCAACTGCTGCGCAGTCCGGCCATCGCTGCACGGGTGCTGCAGTGGCTGCTGCCGCCTGCCCCGTAGGCCAGACTGCGCTGTGAGTTTCAGCAACTCACGCCCGGATTTCGACCAGTCATCGCCCCATGGGTAGTTTTGTCACACCGCAGGTGCGCCGGTTGTTGCACCTCGTTACAGTCGCTCCATAATCCGGCTTCTGTCACCGGCACCCCCCCCGTTTTTTCCCTGGAGATCCCACCATGCTGCGCCCTTTGATACTGATACTCGCGCTTTCTACAGGCCTGGCCGCCTGCAACAAGACGCCCGGCAAGGGCGATAAAAAAGAAGCGGAAGCGCCTGTCAAGCTCGTCATCGCACCAGAAGATATCTTGACCCTGCAAGGCAGCGCCATGACTTCGGGCCCCGTAATCACCGGCACTATTCAGCCCGAGCGCAAGGCCGACTTGCGCGCCGAGGTGTCCGCCGTCGTGTTGCAGGTGCTCAAAGAAAATGGTGACGTGGTGCGCCGTGGCGACGTACTGGTGCGGCTGGATGAAACCGCGATCCGCGACAACCTGAACTCAGCGCAAGATGCCGTGCGCAACGCCACGCTGGCCGTGGACCAGGCAGAGCGCAACGTGCAACGACTCAAAACCCTACGTGCCTCCGGCATGACATCGCTGCAAGCGCTGGACGAGGCCGAAGTGCGCCGTAACGCCGCCCAAAGCGAGCTGTCTGCCGCCAACGCGCGCGCGGCGCAAGCCCGCCAGCAATTGCAGCGTACCGCTATTCGCGCACCGTTTGACGGCGTCGTCAGCGACCGCAAGGTGTCTGCCGGCGATACCGCCTCGGTGGGTAAAGAGCTGCTCAAAGTGTTGGACCCCACCAGCCTGAGGTTTGAAGGCCGGGTGTCCTCGGACAAAATCAGCGCCGTCAAAGTTGGGCAGGCGGTGAGCTTCACCATCAACGGCTACGCCGGCCAAGAATTCCGCGGCAAAGTGACCCGCCTGGACCCCAGTGCCAACGCAGTGACCCGCCAGGTTGAAGTGCTGGTGAGCTTTGCCGACAAAAAGCAGCCCCAGGTGTCGGGCCTGTACGCCGAAGGCGTGATTGAATCCAGCCAAGTCACTGCCCTGGCCCTGCCAGAGTCCGTGCTGATGCGCGCGGGCGACAAGGTGACCGTGTGGCGCGTGAAGGGCAACAAGCTCGACCTGGTGGAGCTGGGCGTGGGCGCCCGCGACCCGCGTACCGGTAGCTACGAAGTCAAAACGGGCTTGGCTGGCGGCGACATCATTGTGCGCAGGCCTGGCTCCAGCTTCAAGACCGGCCAGGATGTCGATCTGGTGCCCAACAAGCCCGCAGCGGCCGTAACGGCCCCAGCCGCGGCACCGGCATCGGCAACGGCCACAGCCGCATAAGGAGCCCGTGCCATGTTCCTCTCCGATTTCAGTATCAAACGCCCCATTCCGACGATCGTTTTGATCCTTGCGCTGATGGCCACGGGCCTGCTGGCCATGAGCAAATTGCGCGTCAATCAAAACCCCGATGTCGAGATTCCGGGCTTGTATGTGCAGCTCACCTACCCCGGAGCGTCCCCGGACACGGCGGAGCGCGAAATCGTCAACCGCCTGGAGAAGGCGCTGATGACCGTCTCGGGCACCACGGAGGTTTACTCCAGTGCCTTTGAAGGCGGGGCCCGCTTTGATATGCGCTTCTCGTTCAAAAAGAACATGATTGAAGCGTCCGATGAGGTGCGCAACGTCATCTCCGGCCTGCGCTACAAACTGCCGACTGAAATGCGCGAACCCATCGTGCAGCGTTACGACCCTTCAGCCCAACCCATCATGAATTTGGCACTGTCTAGCAGCAGCCAAACCCATGCCCAGATTTCGCGCCTGGCCGAAGATGTGATTGCCGACAAGCTGCGCGGCATTCCGGGCGTGGCTGCCGTGAACGTGAGCGGCGCCTTGAAGCGCGAATTGTCCGTGTTGTTGCGGGCTGACCGGCTGCGTGAATTCAACGTGTCGGCGGGTGAAGTGGTGAACGCCCTGCGTGCGCAAAATTCGAATGCGCCCGTGGGCAAGGTTCGGGGCAGCCTGGAGGAAGAAAGCATTCGCCTGATCGGCCGTATCGAGTCGCCCCAAGAGTTTGAAAGCATTGTGGTCAAGCGCGTCAACGGTCAGGTCATCCGCCTGTCGCAGGTGGCCACCATTCATGACGGCTTTGCCGACATCAACGGTTTCAGCATCCGCAGCGGCAAGCCCAATGTCGGAATGTTTGTGACCCGCTCTCGCGACGCCAGTACGGTGTCGGTGGCCAAAGCGATTGCCGAAAAAGTGAAAGAAGTCAATGACGAGCTCACCAAGGACGACCCGGGAACCAAGCTAGAGATCACCCGTGACGGCGGCAAAGACGCCCAGCGTAGCCTGAACAACGTGATTGAGTCTCTGGTGCTGGGTGCTGTGCTGACCATCTTTGTGGTTTACGCTTTTTTGAACTCATGGCGCTCCACCTTGATTACGGCGTTGAGCCTGCCCACGTCGGTTATTGCGGCCTTTATTGCCGTGTGGCTGTGCGGTTTCACGCTGAACTTCATGACCCTGCTGGGCCTGTCGCTCGCCATCGGGGTGCTGATTGACGATGCGATTGTGGTGCGCGAAAACATCGTACGCCACATGCAGCGTGGCTCTGACCGCCGCACAGCGGCCCTGGAGGGCACCGCCGAAATCGGCATGGCCGTGGCGGCCACGACCTTCTCCATCATTGCGGTGTTTATTCCCGTGGCGTTTATGCCCGGGATATCGGGTGAGTGGTTCCGACCGTTTGCGCTCACCGTGACTTGCTCGGTACTGGTGAGCCTGGTAATTTCGTTCACCCTAGACCCGATGCTGTCGGCCTATTGGGGCGACCCTGCGGACCACCACACCGCCCCCAAGAAGGGCTTGAGCAAGGTCCTGGCCCGCTTCAACGACTGGTTTGACCACCAAGCCGACCGCTATGGCAACGTGATCGCCTGGGCGCTGCACCACCGCCGCTGGATGGGGTTCATTGCGCTATTTAGCCTGGTGGGGGCGATTGTTCTGCAGGTTGCGTTTGGCGGCACCAGTTTCCTGCCCGCGTCAGACTCCGGCAACATCATGATCGAGGTGCGCACACCACCGTCGTCGTCGGTGGAGTACGCCCGCTTGAAGATGGAGCGCGCGGCCGACGTGGCACGCACCCTGCCTGAAACCAAGGAAACCAATAGCAATATCAACGCCAATGGCGGCCGTATTTATGTGGACATTGGCAAGCGCAACACCCGCGATCGCAGCGCCAAAGAAGTGGCCAAAGACTTGCGCGAAAAAATCCGCGTTTTGGTGGGCGCGGAATATGTGGTGTTTGACGATCTGAACAACGGGGCGCAAAAGCCCATCCGCATCGAATTCACTGGCCCTGACTCGCGCAAGCTGCTGGAAATTACCAGCGCCTACATGGACAAGCTGCGCGAAGTGCCCGGCGCTGTAGATGTGGGCTTGTCCCAGCAAGACCCCAAAAAAGAACTGCGGATCGAGATGAACCGGGGCTTGGCCAACTCGATGGGCATTTCGGCCAGCGATGCCGCCCAGGCCCTGCGGGTTGCCTTTGCGGGTATTGAAGTGGGCGATTGGGTGGACCCCACCGGCGAAACGCGCGATGTAGCGGTGCGCTTGCACCCGGATGACCGCATGAGCAAGGAAAACATCGAGCGCTTGCCCATTGCGGTGGCGGGCACCAACCAGATGGTGCCGCTGGACCAGATTGCCACGCTGACCATGGGCAAGGGCCCGTCGGGTATTGAGCACTCCAATGGCAAGCGCACGATTGCGGTCTCGGCCAATGTGCAAGGACGCTCCAATGGCGAAGTGACTGCAGACGCGATGAAACTGGCCAAGAGCTTTGACTACCCGCCTGGCTACGGCCTGGAGTTGGGTGGCGCGGGCCAAGACCAGCAGGAGCTGTTTACCCAGATGGTCATTGCCTTGGTGTCCGGCATTGGCCTGATGTACCTGATTCTGGTGATGCAGTTCGGCTCGTTTACCGCACCGCTGGCGGTGATGTTGTCGCTGCCCCTGAGCCTGATTGGCGTGGTGCTGGCGCTCTTGATTACCAGCAGCACCATCAATCTGATGAGCATGATCGGCGTCATCATGCTGATGGGGCTGGTTGCCAAAAATGCCATTTTGTTGCTGGACGCTGCCCGCACCAAAGAGCGTGAGGGTGAGAACCGCGAAGACGCTTTGATGCACGCCGGTCGGGTGCGCCTGCGGCCCATTTTGATGACCACCTTTGCGCTGATTGCCGGCATGATGCCCGTGGCCATTGGTCTGGGGGAAGGCGGCGAGTTCTATCGCCCGCTGGCCATCGCCATCATCGGCGGTACCATCACCTCGACCCTGCTGACCCTGCTGATTGTGCCGACGTTTTACGACAGCATTGAGATAGCCCGGGACCGCATGGTGGCTAAGTTCAGCCGCCGCACGCAGCGCTGGAATGGTCTGGTGGCGTTTGTGATGACGTTTGCCGAAGCGCTGGCCACGCTGACTTTCTTGCGCTTTTTCTACCGTATCGTGATGAAACTGGTGCGCGGCGAAGTGAACTTTCGCAGCGGCGGCAAAAAGCTGCTGAACGTAATGAGTTTTGGTCGCGTGGCAGCGTGAGCAAACATCCGGGCAATCTGCTATTTATTTTGTAGCAGATACCCTCGTTTTTATCCGGGCTAGAGGCACTTTTGTGCCTCTTTTTCTTGGTGCAGCGGTCAATCGCCTCCTCGGGCTTGAAAAAACTGCCCTCGCCCATAATTGCAGGCTTCGCAAGTTGCGGCACTCGCCACCAGCACACCCAACAGAGTTTTCGATTTTTTACAGAGACGGACATCCGATGACCAAACAAACCATGAATTTCCAGGCCGAAGTGGCCCAGCTACTGCACCTGGTCACCCACTCGCTGTACTCCAACAAAGAGATTTTTCTGCGCGAGCTCATCTCTAACGCGTCGGATGCCTGCGACAAGCTGCGCTTTGAAGCCATCAACAACGGCGGCTTGTACGAGAACGATCCTGATCTCAAGGTCAAAGTCACGTTCGACAAAGAAGCTAAGACGCTCACCATCACCGACAACGGTATTGGCCTCTCGCAACAAGAAGCCATTGACAACCTGGGCACCATCGCCAAGAGCGGCACCAAGGATTTTGTGAGCAAGTTGAGCGGCGACCAAAAGGCTGACAGCAACCTCATTGGCCAGTTTGGCGTGGGCTTTTACTCCGGCTTCATCGTGGCCGACAAGATCACTGTGGAATCCCGCCGCGCGGGCTTGCCTGTGACCGAAGGCGTGCGCTGGGTCAGCGACGGTGGCGCCAGCGGGGGCGGCGCGTTTGAGGTGGAAAACATCACCCGCGAAGCACGCGGCACCAGTGTCATCTTGCACCTGCGCGAAGACGCGCAAGACTACGTTCAGTCCTGGAAGGTCAAGGGCATCATCAACAAATACTCCGACCACATCAGCCTGCCCATCCAGATGGAAAAGGAAGAGTGGAAAGACGGCGAACTGATCAACCCGAGCGACGAGAACGGTGGCCGCCAACCGGGCGGCATGGTCAAGACCGGCGAGTGGGAAACGGTGAACAAGGCCAATGCCATCTGGGCGCGCGCCAAGAAGGACATCACGCAAGAGCAGTACGACGATTTCTACAAGCAAATCAGCCACGACTTTGAAGCGCCGCTGGCCCACACGCACAACCGCGTCGAGGGCAGCACCGAGTACACCCAGTTGCTCTACATACCCGGCAAAGCGCCCATGGATTTGTACAACCGCGAAAAATCGGCGGGCGTGAAGCTGTATGTGAAACGCGTGTTCATCATGGACGACGCCGAAGCGCTCTTGCCCACCTACCTGCGCTTCGTGAAGGGCGTGGTGGATTCCGCCGACCTGCCGCTGAACGTGAGCCGCGAGCTGCTGCAAGAAAGCCGCGATGTGAAAGCGATTCGTGAAGGCTGTACCAAGCGCGTGCTGGGCATGCTGGAAGACTTGGCTAAATACGACAAGGCCCCTGTAGCCGCAGACGGTGAAGTCACCGACGTGCTCACCGAAGAAGACAAGGCCAAAGAAGGTCAATACTCCAAGTTCTACGCCGAGTTTGGCGCGGTCTTGAAAGAAGGCTTGGGCGAAGACTTTGGCAATAAAGACCGGCTAGCAAAATTGCTGCGCTTTGCCAGCAGCACCACCGACAGCGTGAGCGTGTCCCTGGCCGACTACAAGGCGCGCATGAAAGAAGGCCAAGAGGCCATCTACTACATTACTGCCGACAACGCCGCCGCCGCCAAGAACAGCCCGCAGCTTGAAGTGTTCAAGAAAAAAGGCATTGAAGTCTTGCTGATGACCGACCGCGTGGACGAGTGGGCTCTGAACTACTTGCACGACTTTGATGGCACCCCCATGCAATCCGTTGCCAAGGGCGCGGTAGACCTGGGCAAGCTGCAAGACGAGGCCGAGAAGAAAGCGGCAGAAGAAGCCGCCGAAGCCTTCAAGCCCCTGCTGGCCAAACTGAAAGAAGCGCTGAAAGACAAAGCCGAGGACGTGCGCGTCACCACGCGCTTGGTCGACAGCCCGGCCTGCCTGGTGGTGCAAGACCACGGTATGAGCACGCAGCTTGCGCGCATGCTCAAGCAAGCGGGCCAGACTGCGCCCGAGGTGAAGCCGGTGCTGGAGGTGAACGCTGAACACGCGCTGGTGAAAAAGCTGGATGGCAGCGTGCACTTCCATGACCTGGCCCACATTTTGTTCGACCAAGCGCTGTTGGCCGAAGGCGGCTTGCCTGCCGACCCTGCAGCGTATGTGAAGCGGGTGAATGCGCTGTTGGTGTAGTTGCAGCCCAATTTTTGAACAAAAACAGCCGGAGCCCGGATAAACGCTGATAAGTCAGCTACTAAAATCATAGCATTTTGAAACATTGAGAAGCCCCGCAGTTGTGAGACTAGCGGGGCTTTTGCATGGGGCTCAGGGGGTGTGCATTCACTGAACACGCCGCTGGCGTACCCCCACGGCCCTGCCCAGCAGCACGGGGGTTCACAGTGAACCTACCCCTTGGATTTATCCATTACCCAGCCACCCACGGTGCGATACTCGCCAGCAAGCGTGGAGAGATCTTCACGAAAAACGCCGACCGCAGTTCCTTCCAAGGATTTACGTATGTCGCTTTTGTACCGGTGGTTTTGTAAGTGCCTGGCGTTGGCCTTGGGTGTGCTGATTGTGTTGCCGCTAACTGCGCACGCACAAGTTACACGTTTGCCCCTAGAGTCCGTTTGTGACCGCGATACGGTATTTGCCAACGGCCGCCCCATAGACGTGGATTGGCAACCGTTCTTGGGCAACGTCGCCAAGATACCCATCCAAAAGACCTGCTGGCTGCGCATAACCCGCCCCGGCCCTAGTGCCGACAGTGGCAATGCCAATCGGGAGGGGGCAGCCGACCAGTTCCTGGTCTTTGAAAATTCGTGGGGGTCCGACTTTGTTCTGTATGGGTCTGGCGGCGAGCGCCTGGCCGAATCCAGCGTGGCAGGCAAGCGCTACCGGGTCTTTGTGGACAGGATCTGGGTGTATTTCCCGCTGGCGGCAGACTCGCCGGGCACGCTGTACGCCAAGGTCACTTCGTTGCACCACACGTCGGAGGTTCGACACTCTGTGTACCAGGTGAATTCTGCCCAAATTCTGCGCGATCAGAAAAAGCTATTTCATGGTGCTGCCGGGTGGCTGCTGTTTGGCGCCGCGGCATTCTCTTTGTTGTTCTTTGTAGTTCAGCGCAACAAGCACTACGCCCTGTTCAGCGGTTTTGCGCTGGTGTTCGCCCTGACGTCCTTTTCGGACAAGGGCGACTTGGTTGTCTGGGGGTTAACAGCGTCCTCCGATTTCTTGTCGCTGTCTTACCCACTGTCCGGCCTGGCGCTGGCCTGGCTGGCCCTGGAAGTCGGGCAATTTTCTCGCCATACGCCCTGGGTGGCGCGCGTCATCCAGTTGGTCATCGCCTTGTACGGGTCCTTGGCGCTCTGGCAGTTATCCATCGTCTTGGGTATGCCACTGCCAACGGCGCCGTTGGAGCCGTTCTCGGAGTTTGTTTACAACACGGCGGCGGTGCTGCAGTTGCTGGTGCTCTGGAGCAGCTTTCGGACCTGGCAGCGTGGCGATAAAACAGGCATGCTGCTCGCCATTGCTGTAGCTCCACTGATCTTGTTTGAAATTCAAATCTCGGATTGGTTTGCCGAATGGGCGCCCACGTTGTCCAAGCAGATCACGCTTGCGCTGGGCTCGTCCTTGCGGGTGACGTCGTACTTGGTTTTGCCTTTGATGTTTTTTGCAGCTATAGCCTACCGCGCGCAAAAGGCGCAAGCGGATGCCATACGCCTAGCGCAGCAAGACCACCTGACCAACTTGCCCAACCGCGACCACTTTTTACACCTGGGCGATGCGCAATTGCGGGCCCGCAAAGGCACCGTTTTGGTGGCTATCCATATTGACCGGCTCCAGGCCATCAACTCCGTGCTGGGCTTCCAAGTAGGCGATGCGGTGATTGTCGAGGTCGGGCGCCGACTCACCGAGGTGGGCGCCAGCGTGGTGGCACGGGTGCAAACCACGCAGTTTTGCTTGCTGCTGGATGACAAGGACACGTTGCCCGCGGTGCGCCAGCAGATCAATGCGGCCTTTGCCAAACCGGTCTTTGTGCTGGGACAGACTTTGGATGTGTCCCTAAGCATTGGTGTGGCGCACAACACGGGCGAGGGTATCTCGCACCTAATGCGCGATGCGGAGATTGCGCAGAGTGTCGCCAAGTCCACCAAAGTGAATTGGCTGGTTTACGAGCTGGCCATGGACACCACACGTCCCGAGAGTCTGAGTTTGTTGTCCGAGCTCAACCGGGCCATTGTCCAGAGTGAACTGCGGCTCTATTTGCAGCCCAAAGTGGATCTCAAAAGTGGCCGTATCGTCGGGGCCGAGGCTTTGGTGCGCTGGCAACACCCCACGCGGGGTATGGTGCCGCCCAACGACTTCATTCCATTTGCCGAGCAAACAGGCAAGATTGGCGCCTTGACCCTTTGGGTCGTCAACGAAGGCGCGCGCCTCATCGCGCTGTGGCGCACGCAGGGCCGTCCCCTCGTCGTGTCAGTCAATATCTCTACCTTTGACTTGCGTGACCCCCTGTTCGTCGGACACGTCACAACAATCGTTAAAGACCAAGCGGCCCTTCCGGGGGACCTGCGCCTGGAGGTTACTGAGAGCGGCATGATGGATGACCCTGAGGCATCGCTTGCCGCCCTGAATGCCCTGAGAGATGCCGGCTTTTCGCTGTCGATTGACGACTTTGGCACGGGCTACTCGTCACTCTCGTACTTACAGCGCATGCCCGTGGCAGAGCTGAAGATCGATCGCTCTTTTGTCAGCAATGTTAAAGCGGGTTCGGATGGGGCAGCATTGCTGGACTCCATCATCACCCTGGGGCACCGCATGGGGCTCAATGTGGTGGCAGAAGGGGCGGAAACGGCCCAAGAATGCGCAGTGCTCAAGGGCCTGGGCTGCGACTCGGTACAAGGTTGGTTTGTCGCCAAAGCCATGCCGGTAGCGGACTTTGACACCTGGCGCCACAGTAACGACCCCTTTGTCCTGCCCGATGAAGCCGACCCAAGCGCCGGCGCATGACCGCCGCGTGGCGCTGCCCATGCGGCGAAAACTCTAGGGAGTGATACGGATCTGGATGGTGGCGACCTGCGCGAAATCGTAGGTGGATGTGGCAACCAGCGTGATGTAAAGCGGCGCAGACAGTGGGTACAAGACCCCCGTGTCAATCGCCACGCGTGAACTGGTCAGCTCTGTCAGGGTGATAGCAACGTCGCCGTAGTACACCGTGACGCCTTGGCCCCCAACAGTCGTGCCGCCCACATTGAGTGACCACTTGACCGCTTCATTGGCACTTAACTGAATCGACTGGCCGGCGCGCATGGATACGTACTGCACTGGTCCGGGGCTCAGTACGACCCCCGACAGCGGCTGGCCTCCGATGGCAACGCGAATATCCAACGGCGGCGTATCGACATAGACATCGCCGCCACCGCATCCACTCAGTGCCAGCAAAGCTGCCAGCGCCGCCGCACCCAACGCCTGTTTGACGCGCCGTTGCTTTTCAAAGGTAAGTTTCATGCCTCCACAACGCGGCAGGTGCCCCGATGAACCGACTTGAACCAACATATTGTTGTAAATTTTTGTTGCGCCTCGGGCCTGGCGCTAGGCCAGACGAGGTTCGCGCGGCTTGGCCTGCAATTCGGCCAGTACCTGGTCAGAGTCCAGACGCACCTGGGCAGCGGTATCGTTCGCGCGGTCCAGGCGGTACAAAAGCCAGGGGCTCAGATCCCCTTCAAAAGGGTCACTCAGTTCATGCAACGGCCCTGCGGCATCCCGCACTACCGGTTGCACACCTGCGTGCAGCAATGTCGCATGGATACCCGCTGCTGCGTGTTGCAAAGGTGCGTTGACATGCGCCTGCGTCAGCCGCCCGCGACGCAGCAACAGCATAGTTTTCACTATAGTGAGCTGGGCTAACAATTGGTAACTGTGCGTCAGCAGGCGGCCCAAGGGCTCCAGCGGTGGGCGCACGGCTCGCGGCTCGGCCAGCGAGCGCTGTGTGGCCTGCGCCAGGGCCGATAGGCTGTCATAGGCCTCGCGCCGCGCCAAGCGCCAGTGCAGCTCTGGCTCGTTGTCTACCGCCTGCAGTTGCCCCAAGCCCAGGGCCACAGTGGCGTGCCGTGCCTGGGCGGCCACGCTGCGCCGCACCAGTGCCGGTAACTGACCGCGCTCCCAAGACGGCAGCACGTAGCTGAAGGCCCAGGCTATGGAAACCCCAATGAGCGTATCGGCCAGGCGCTCCAACACACCAAACGCGGGGCTGACGGCCGCAGCCAGCATGTGCGCTTGCAACAGCCCCAGCACCGTAGCCGCCACTGCCGTCACCAGATAGCGCCGAACTGCAAAAGCATGTGCCACCGCCTGGGCCAAGGTCACAAAAACCAACAACGCCCACACCGGCGGGTGTGCCACCAGGAGCGCTGTGGCCAGCAAGCAACCCAACAACGTACCGGCCACGCGCTGGTTGCGACGCTCTAGCGTCTGCGCCAGGCTACCGCGCAGCACCACCACAATGGTGAGCAAAATCCAATAGTCATGGCTGCCCCAGGGCAGGGCAACGCCAATGAGGTATGCCGTGCCGATGGCCAGCGCCGCCCGCGTGGCGTGGCGCAGCGGGGGGGCATCCCAATGCCATAGCGATAGAAACGGTTGCCACGACCAAGTGGTGGGACTGACAAACATTTGCCAAGAGGCACGTACCAAACCCACGTCCGGCTGTGCGTCGCCGCGCGCCAACGCAATGAGGTGTTGCGTCTCATCATTCAGATATCCCACGCGGTTGGCCAAGCCACGGGCCAGCATGGCAGCGCTGCGGGCGGCCAGCGGCGGTGTAGACAACCACGGCAGCGCGGCCAAGCGGGGCCGATGGCTGGCAAACACGGCGGGCGCGCGTGCGAGCAGCAAGGCGTCGGCCAGTTGCTCAATTTCCAAGGCCAGGGCCTCTACAAGCAACCCCAGTTCGGCCAGTGTCTGCGCGTGTCCAGGTTGCGCCTTGACAGTCTCAAGATCCAAACCACTGGCCAGCAGATGGTCGCGCATCTCCAGCACATGCAGCAGCATGCCCGCCAGTTGCTGGCGCCGGGGCGTGCGCGGCGCCTCCAACAAAATATCCCGCGCCGTCTGCAGTTGGTCGGCGAGTTGGGCCTGGTGCTGCAAAAGCTGGGTCAGCCATATTGCACTGTCGTGGCCACTGTTTTGTCCAAAGTGCTGGGCTTGCACGCGCATCAGCCTGCCCAAGGCCAACAGCACGTCCGCCAGCACCTGCACGCGGTAGCGGCCATTAAGCAGCGCATTGGCCACGGTAGCCCACAGCAAATAGGCACCCGCACCCACAGCAAAATAGACGCAGGTGCGCACCGTGGTGGCGCTGTTGGTGTGGTCAGGCACCGCCATCGAGAACACCATGGCGAACATGATCGACACCGCAATGGGCAGGCCGCGCGGACCCCAAGCCGCCGCCAGGAAAGCCAGAAAGCTGGCGGGCACCAGCAAGAGTCCCAGGTGCACTGGCTCCGTGTGCAAAACTTGCACGCCAAAGAACAGCGGCAAGCCCAGCAAGGCCGCGGGCAGCAACTGAAAAAATTTGCCGCGCTGAAGCGCGGGCTGGTCGGGTGGAATACACACCACCACTCCGACAGATGCGGCTGCAGCGGCAAACGCGCCCCAGTACCCGTACACAAGGCCCGAGATCAGCAGCAACCCCAAGGCCGCCGATAGACCGACGGTGACGTAGTGGCTGAGGAGGATGCGCAAGGCGGCGCGTCTGCGCCCTGTGCTGGACCAGAGCACCGTACCCATGGCTTACTGGCTCTTGTGCTTGCTAACCTGAATCTTGCGACCGTCGTAGCCCTGCTTCTCCAGCCGCGCGACCAATTCCTCATAGGCGCGCGCGTTCACCGTCGGGGTGCGCGCCAATATCCACAGGTACTCGCGCTTGGGCTCGCCCACTGCCACCAGTTGGTATTCGGGGTCCAGATCCAAAACCCAATAGTTGCCCCACACCCAAGGCAAAAATGACAGCCACTCAGGCGCAAAGCGCACCTCTAACTTGGGCGAGCGGCTGTCGCCCACTTGGCGTGCTTGCCCCAGTGCCTCCTCAACAGAGCCATCGTCTCGGGTGCATCGGTTAAGGACTTGCACGGTGCCATCGGCCAGCGGGGTGTACTCGGCTCGGGTATCGCTTGTGCATTTGCGCTGGAAGCGGTTGGGGTTTTTTGCGATCTCAAACCAGGTGCCCATATACCGGGGTACATCCAGCGCGCCAATAGTGCGCAACGGCAATTCGGCGGCAGGAACAGGTTTTGGCGTAGCAGGTTCAGCGGCCTGCGACAGGGCGCTGAAAAGGCCCATCAGGGCCCAAGTGACTAAAGATTTCAAAGCCTATCTCTCCCCAAAAAAAGTGTACTGGCACGGGCGGCGGTTACCCCATTATTCGTCAAATCACCCGCCGACCTGGTGCTTTATTCGCGCCTGGCCATGGTCTGGTCCGCCGGCCCCAGACCAGACGGGACACGGTACTGGCAACTCGCGCCCACACGTGGTCATCCGTCGCAGCGGGGTACCCGAGCCGTGTGCCTCTGCCTACACTCGGAAGCATGCAACACCCCGTTTTACCTCAGCCTGGCGAATCACCCCCCCAATACAACGGCCGGTCTGGCGTTCCCTTTGTCGTTGTATTACGCCATTGGTGGCAAATCACCCCCGATCGGCCCGGTGCAGTCTGGCAGTACTACCTGGCCACAGCGTTTTACAACAGCATCATCGGCTTCATACTTACCTTGTTCTTCATGACGGGCAACACCAAGGCCTCGTTGTGGGACCTGTTCGTCGAGACCTTTGTCATCTCGCAGTGCATCGGTTTTTGCATTCACATCGGATTTGACAGTTTCTACAGCCTGACCAGCGACGCCTGGCAGGCCAACCTGTCTGCACCCGCGCGCCGGGCTTGGCATATCGCGATTCCTATCGTCTGCGTCTACCTGGGCTACACCGTGGCCTTTGCACTCAAGGGGCGCAACTTCCTGTCGCTCTTAGTGGACTACCCGCGCGCTGGGGTGTCGATCATGATGATCGGCTTGCTGGTCAGCTTTATCTGGTATCTGGTTATGGATGGCACAACCCGCAGGCTGCGCGCAGAGGCCGACGAAGCACGGGCCCGCGAGGCCACCGCTGCCGCGCAAAAGCAGGCCAACGAAGCGGAGCTGCGCGCGCTACAGGCGCAAATTGAACCGCATTTCCTTTTCAACACACTGGCCAATGTGCAGGCTCTGATTGACTACGAGCCCGCCAAGGCCCGCAACATGTTGGAAAGCTTCATTGAGTACTTGCGCTGCACACTCGATGCCTCGCGCCGGGTTCACGGCACGCTGGGCGATGAGGTGGCTATGCTGCAGCGCTATTTGCAACTGATGCAGGTTCGTATGGGTGCACGTCTGCATACCGTGTGGGAGGTAGACCCCGAATTACTAAGCCAACCGCTGGCGCCTTTGCTGCTGCAACCGCTGGTAGAAAACGCCATCAAATACGGACTGGAGCCGAAGATAGAGGGCGGCAGCATGTGCATTCGTGCGTCGCGGCTTGGCAACCGCATCCGCATTGAGGTGCAAGACGACGGCATCGGTCTTAAAAACGGCGCCCCTGCGCAGCAGGCGGTAGCCTGTGGCAGCGGCACAGGGTTAAAAAATGTGCTGGCCCGCTTACAGTCCACCCGGGGAGAAAACGCTACGCTTTCCGTAGCGAATACCGCGCAAGGTTGTTTGGCCCGCATAGAGTTTGATGCCCAAACCATCCCACCACTCGTGCAGAATGCCAATCCATGACAACTTGCCTGCTTGCCGACGACGAATTGCACCTCACCCGCTATCTGGCGGACCAGCTCAAGGCAGCCTGGCCAGACCTGGTCATTGTGGCCACCGCAGCCAATGGCGTGGAGGCCGAGGCCCTGATTGCCCGGCACGAACCTGATCTGGCGTTTTTGGATATTCAGATGCCGGGGTACACCGGCTTAGAGGTGGCGCAGGCCATCGAAGGCAAGACCCAGGTGGTCTTTGTCACGGCCTATGATGAATACGCAGTCAAAGCGTTTGAAGAAGGTGCTATTGACTACCTGCTCAAGCCCGTCACGGCGGAGCGGCTGGCCAAGTGCGTGGCGCGCTTGCGGGCACGGTTGAAAACCCCCGCCAGCAGCCACGACACACCCCCAGCCATACCCGACTTGGCCGAAGCCTTGAAGCGGCTTTTGCAAAGCGGCGCCGTGCCAGGCCTCACGAACACGACCGCGCAGTATTTGAGGTACGTGCGCGCGCACGAGCGGGGTGCGCAGGGCGAACAAATCCTGCAGATTGACGTTGACGATGTGCTGTACTTTGAAGCGGCTGATAAATACACCTGCGTGATGCTGACGCAGGGCGAGAAATTGTTGCGCACGTCGGTCGCTGAATTGGAAGCCGACTTAGACCCCGCCCTGTTCAAGCGCATCCACCGCAGTACGCTGGTGAACTTGCGCCATGTGCACGCCACGCGGCGCGATGAGTCGGGCCGCATGTGGGTGCGCATCAAAGGCCAAGAACGCGAGCTGCCGGTGAGCCGGGCCTACCACGCGGTCTTTGGCCGTATGTAAGCCGGGCTACGCTCAGCCGTCTCGTTTTTTAGACAACAAGGAATCCCCATGTCCCCCTTCAACGCCACCTACCTGGCCGGTTTTTGGTCGGGCCCTATGTTGCAAGTCAACCTGCTGGTGTTCTTGAATCTGGCGGGTGCCATGACGCTAGGTTTGTTGGTTGGTTATGAGCGGTCTTACCACGGGCGGGCTGCTGGCATGCGCACGTATGGCATTGTGTGCATGGCATCTGCTGCCCTCACGATTTTTGCCGCCTACCCTGGCTACTGGTGGGGCGGCGATGGCAGCCAGGCCATGCTGCACGCGGACCCCACCCGCGTGGTGCAGGGAATCGTCACCGGTGTCGGGTTTTTAGGTGCCGGAGTCATCATGCGGGAGGGCCTGAACATCAGTGGCCTCACAACCGCCGCGTCCATCTGGGCTTCATCAGCCATTGGTGTGATGGTCGGCATAGGCTTCTATGCAGCTGCGATCTTGCTGACGCTCTTGATGGTGACCCTGATGATGTGGGGCCCCAAGTTGGAAATGCGCCTACCCTCCCGCCGCGCCATGGGCGTGAGCATGCGGTTTCAAGAAGGCGTAGAGCCCCACGAGGAGGACCTCAAGGCGACGCTAAGACAGTGGGGCTACGTGGTGGCCGAGGGTTCGCTCAACATCACGGCCAACGAACGGCATGTGAACTGGACATTTGTGATGGTAGCCCTGATGAGCCAGCCCCACCCCAGTTCGCTGTTTGAGCTGTCTCGCGAGCTGCGTAAAGTGCCCGGCGTGGCGCAGCTTCAGTTGAGCCACGCCAGGAACTAGGGCCCCCACGCTCCACCGCTGCGCGGGTCGCTGCCCCCCAAGGGGGTAGAACTTGCTCGGGGCGGCCCTTCGCTGCGTTCGGTGCCCCCACGCTCCACCGCTGCGCGGGTCGCTGCCCCCCAAGGGGGTAGAACTTGCTCGGGGCGGCCCTTCGCTGCGTTCGGCGCCCCCACGCTCCACCGCTGCGCGGGTCGCTGCGGTGTGCGCAGTTACACCACGGCGAGTAAAGGCTGAAGTACGCTGGCACCCAATTTTTTGGAGCGCTCACCGCTCCAGCCGGTCACCGCATCTGGATGGTCGGCGTTGTCTTTGAAGGGCATTTCGATCGTGAGAGCCAGGCAACCAAATTGCTGCGCTACCCAATTCGTGGCCAGAGTCGGGTTGGCCTTGCCCGGTTCACTGCGACCGTAGTTGTGCTGGTCCTGAAAATCTGGACAACTGTCCATCCAGGCGGATTTGAAGGTGGACTCCAGGTCCGCCTGGCGTTCGTTGTAGCCCGGATTGCCCTCTGAACCGACAACAAAGTTGTAGGGCAAACCTTCGTCGCCATGCGCGTCCAGGCAAACATCGACGCCCACCTCCAGCATCTGTTGACGCACCAGATACACCTCGGGTGAGCGCTGCATCGTGGGCGCTGCCCATTCACGGTTCAGGTTGGCCCCCACGGCGTTGGTGCGCAGATTGCCCAGCGCCGCGCCATCCGGGTTCATATTTGGCACCACATAAAAAATACAACGCTGCAGCAGCACCCGGCTGACCGAATCATCCGGGTCCAGCAAGCGCTCCAAAAAACCTTCTACAAACCACTGGGCCATCGTTTCCCCCGGATGCTGCCGGGCGATCAGCCACACCTTTTTGCGTTGTGCCGCGTCCTGCGCGCTTGCCGCATCGGTAATGCGCAGCAGCGTCATGTCGCGCCCCTGCACCGTGTTACCCAAGTGCTCCTGTTGCACGTGATGTGAGGCGCACGCCGAACCCAACAAATCGAGATGCTGCTCATAGGAGTACGGCTCAAAATAAGCCAAATAGACACATGCGGTTTCAGGGATCATGTGTGCGGTCATGACCTTGCCGTCGAACTGCGTATCAATGCGAAACCAATGTTGACGGTCATGGCTGGCCATCACACGGTAGTTCTCCCAACCAACCGGGTAGGCGCAAGCACCCGCGTTCATAAAGCGCAAGGTCACCGGCGTGTGTGCCGCCCCGTGCAACGCAAAATGGAACCACTGCGCAAACTCCGCAGCAGTGTCTTGGCGGATCTGCAACTGTATGTCGCTCGGGTCCTCTAAACGCAGCACTTCAATAGCGCCGGAATCAAATTGGCAGGAGATATGAAGTGGGCTCATGTGCGCCATTGTAGATTTGCATTCCCTTGGCGCAAGCGCATATACGCCTCAGGTCGGTAGAAATGCGCGATGGCATTCGGACCGTCTCACATCGGTGCGCACCGGTTCGCACCGGTTCGCAAAGTCTGTGTGTAAAACAACACGTTCTTGCAAATTCAATAACTAGTAGTGGCGTTTTCGCCGTAGACTAGTTTTTTTGTAAAGGAAAATCACCATGAACATTGTTAAACGTTTGATCGCTTCCGTACTCATCGCATCCACCACCCTGATGGGGATTCCTTTGACGGCCAACGCTGGCATTGTGACCACCGACGTAACGCTCAATGCGACGGCAGCGCAGGCTAACCGTGACCGTGTCAATACATTCTTTGACCGCGAAGATGTGCGCACTGCCCTGCAAGACCGTGGCGTTCAGCGCACCGATGCGCTAGAGCGCGTGCAGGCCATGTCGGACGCTGAAGTGGCGCAACTGGCAGGCCGCATTGACCAAGCACCCGCAGGTGGTGAGATTTTGGGCTTGATCTTTACGATTTTCATCATCCTGCTGGTCACTGATATTTTGGGCCTGACAAAAGTGTTCCCGTTCTCTAGATCCGTACGATGAAGCGCTTGCGCGCCATCAGAACTCTCCCCGCTTTGGCGGGGTTTTTTATGGCGGCAACATTGCTGTTGGGCGGCTGCGCGACGCAGCAGGTTGCGCAGTTGCAAGCGCAATGGCCTACAGATCTGCCAGAGCGCGCCGATTTGGCCCATACGCCCTTCTTTGCACAAGCCGACTACGAGTGCGGCCCGGCCGCCTTGGCCATGGTGATGGGGGCAGCAGGCCACCCCACCACGCCCGAGGCGCTCGTTCCGCAGGTCTATGTACCTGCACGCAAAGGCTCTTTGCAGGTAGAGATGCCGGTGGCCGTGCGCCGCGCCGGTTTATTGGCCTACACCCTTGAGCCGAAGTTAGAGGCCGTATTGCAAGAGGTCGCAGCAGGCCATCCCGTACTGGTTTTTCAGAATCTGTCGCTGCCTTGGTACCCGGTGTGGCACTACGCCGTGGTCATCGGGTACGACCGCCAAGCGGGCCAATTGATGTTGCACTCCGGTACCACCGCGCGGATGCCGATTTCGTTAGATGCCTTCGAGAACACCTGGGCGCGGGGCCAACACTGGGCCTTGGTGGCGCTGGCACCCGGCCAGCTACCGGCGACAGCCAAGGCAGCGCCCTTGGCGGACGCTATCGTGGCGTTAGAGCGGGTAAGCAACACCGCCGCTGGCCAAGCCTATGGCGCAGCGCTGCAGCGCTGGCCCGACAACCGTAGCTTCTTGCTGGGCCGGGGTAACACAGCCTACACAGCGGGCCGACTTCAAGACGCCCGCATCGCTTACGCCGAAGCCACCCAGGTACAACCCGATTTTGCAGATGCCTGGAATAACCTGGCCCAGGTTTTGTGGGAACAAAAACAAACGGCCGAAGCGCTGGTCGCCATCCGCAAAGCCGTGGCTTTGGGCGGTCCCCGCTTGGGAGACTACCAAACGCTGGAGCGCAGTATCCAGTCGGAGCTTCAGCGCTAGCGTTCCGCGAACACTGCCTTATTGCGGTTCAACCACCTTCACCAGTTGGCCCACTTGTGGTTCACCCCCCGCATAGAAACCATTGATCAGGCGTAACTGCCGCTCGGCGTTGTCCAGGGGTGAGGTTCTGGCCAACTCTGCAAAGCCGCCTCGGGGATAGGCCACTGGCTTGATGGCCCAAGGACGCGCAGCGTTGCGGTCTTGGGCTGTCAGGGCCCGAAAGCTGCCTTCGATGGCGCGCATCGACGCGCGGTTGTTTTGCAGACTGTTCGCATCACGCGACACGCTTTGCAGAAGATAGTTACCTGCGCCAGGTCCGTTGAACAAGGTCGCCTCTATCGGCACGGTCTGGCCTTGCGCATTTTGGCGCGTACCAACAAAGCGTGTGGCGTTCAGGCCATTGATCACCGTGGATTCGGTCTGCCCTTGGGTGGGTTTGAGAACGTTACGGAAGATACTCGCGGCATCGGTACCGGCCGAGCGCGGAACCGAACGCAACACCACGGCAGCATCCCGCGCTGCGTTGATGACCGTCAACTGCGCGGCGTCGTTTTGAATAGCCCAGCCCACAGGCGCTGTCAACACCAGCCCCAATTCTGGATGGTAGAAATTACGCCCACGCACCAGGCCTTGCTCCGCGCTATCGCCAAACTGCATGCCGGCTATCACCCGCAAATACCGGGCCCGACCCTCGTCTTCGTACCCTCCTTGGCCCTTGTATTGGTTAGCCAACTGGGTGATGGTGTCCAAACGCTGGTCGTTGGACGGATGTGACGATAGCCAATCGCTGCGCGCGGGTGCGGGGCGACCCTCGGCCTGTGCCACATCGGCAGCAAAACGCTCCTGGTTCTTCAGAACCTTGATCACATCCACCATGTTGCGCGGGTCATAGCGCACCCGCGAAAGGTATTCCGCCCCCAGGCTGTCGGCTTGCAACTCTTGGTCGCGGCCATACGATGCGATGTAGCCGGCCGCCACGGTTTGCGACACTTGCCCGGCCAGTTGTCCCGCACCGGCCAAGCCCTGGCTCTCCAGCACCGCGCCCAGCACGCTGGCGGCCAACACACCCAAGCCGGCGTTCTGCTGGCGCGTGGCGCGCTGTGCGCCATGCCGGGCGGTTACGTGGCCAATCTCGTGCCCAATAACACCCGCCAGATCGGCCTCACTTTCCATAAAGGCCATGATGCCGCGGGTCACGTAGACATAGCCTCCGGGCAGTGCGAAGGCGTTGATCTCTGGGCTGTCCAACACCGTAAAGTGCCACTGCAATTGGCTGCGCTGGCTTTGCGCCGCCAGCTTTTGACCCAGGTTGTTGACATAGCGCTGCACTGCGGGGTTGTTGTAGGTGCCATATTCTTTCAGCACCTCTTGGTGGCCCTTGGCACCCTCTGCCACTTCATCCTCTTGGCTCATGACGGAGCGCTCGCTCTGGCCCGTGACTGGATTGACCACGGCGCTGCCGCAGCCGCTCAAAAGTGCGGCAGACAACCCTGCGGCGGACAACAGGCGAACGGTTGAAAAAATAGGCATACAAACTCCAAGTGGTTGCGACAGGATCCATTATCCAAGGGAGTGATGAGTGTGCTACATATTCCATAGCTACACACGCAATAAATACCCGGGCTAGAGGCACTTTTTTGCATTAAATTGGCCCACTTTTGTGATCTGGCGAACAGACAGCGCGCTAGACCAATTCAGGGCCGCAATCGTCGCGCAACATTAGCGCATCCGTACCCCGTCACGACCCCATCACTATCGGGCCATGACCCGACGGCTCCAACTGCTGAGTCCGTCTACCAGCGCTACAAGGAACAGCATGGCCAACAGCACCGAGCTGGTTTGCGACATTTGAAACAGCCCCAAATGAAACGCCAGCATCTCGCCCAAGCCGCCCGCGCCCACCACGCCCAATACGGCAGCAGCGCGGATATTGTTTTCCCAACGGTACAAGGTGTAGCTCAGTAACTGGGGCAGTACCTGCGGCAAGGTGGCGTAGCACAGCACGCGCACCGCGCCAACACCGCGCACACGCAGTGCAAAGGCGGGTGCATCCGAAGCATTTTCCAGGCTCTCAGCCATGAGCCGCCCTAGCACGCCCGTGGTGTGCAACGCCAGCGCCAGCGTACCAGCCAGCGGCCCCAGGCCCGCAGAGATAAGCAGCAATGCCGCCCACACCAGCTCAGGAATGCTGCGCAGCGCATTGAGCAGCATGCGCGCTGCAGTGCGGCCGCGGGCGCGGTCTGCGGCATGGGTCTTGGCCGCAGGCAGCGCCAACAGCAAGCCCGCAATAGCCGCCAACAAAGTGCCTACCGCCGACATGGCCAGCGTCTCTAGCGTGGCAAAGCCCAGCTTGCGCAAAAAGGCGGGCTCCCACGCGGGGTGCAGCAGCTCGCCAATAAACCGGCCCATTTTGCCCAGGGCCTCTAAGGACAAAAATTGCGCCCACTGCAGGTTCAATGAGTAAAAGCTGGCCACGATCAGCACCAGCATGGCCAACACAAACCAGCAGGCGCGGCAGCGCGCATCAAACAGGGCCGGGGGCAAACGCTGCGTCATGCCAAGGCCCTGCGCAGCCCGGCGCTCACCTGGTCGGCCAAGGCCACCAGCGCCACAAACACCAGCAAGATGGTGGACACCTCAGAGCCGGTGAACATCTTCATCGAGCCATCCATCAACTGCCCCAAGCCGCCCGCACCCACAAAGCCCAGCACCGCGCTAGAGCGAATCGCGCACTCCCAGCGATACACCGTATAACTGGTGAGCTCGGCCGCGCTTTGCGGCAGCAGCGCGTAGGCAAAAGCCTGCAAGCGGCCTGCGCCATTGCATAACAGCGCCTGGGTGGGCTGGGCGTCGCTAGACTCCAAAATGTCGCCATACACCTTGCCCAGCATGCCGGTGTAGGTGAGCGCAATGGCAAACACGCCAGCGGTGGGCCCCAGGCCCACCACGCGCACAAACACCAGTGCCCAAATGAGTTCGGGCACGCTGCGCAATACGATGAGCACCCAGCGCACCAACCACCGCAGCGCGGTGGGGAGCCGGTCCATGCGGCCTCGCAGCGCCGACTGCGACAGGCTGCGCACCGTCAACAGGGATAGTGGAATAGCAAGCACCATGGCCAACGTGATGCCCGCCGTGGCCATGGCTACCGTGCGCCAGGTCTCCTTTGCCACCAGCCACAAAAACTGTGGCTCTACCTTGGGTGGGAAAAAGTCGCCCAGAAAGCGCAGGGTGGGCTTGAGGCTCTCCGGCGACAACAATACCCAGGGCTTGAACTCCGCCAACACCAGCAAGGGCCACAGCAAGACCAAGCTGGCCAGACCCCAAAACACCCGCCCCATCCAAGCAGGGTCCACCAGCGGCTTGCGCACTGTCAGCGGCATTTTCAGCGGCATTGCATGGCTACGGGCGGTGGCTCGGCGATGCCGAGGTCTACCGCCCGCTCCAGGTCAGGCGCCGGGCCATTTAGCTCCTCAAGGTGACTAGCGTAGAGCTGGCGCAGTACCTGGGGCGTCACTTGCGCCGCTGGCAGGTCAAACACCAGGCTGCCTTCGCGCAAGCCAACGATGCGGGGGAAGTGGGCCAGCGCCATCTCCACATGGTGCAAGGTAGTCACCAAGGTGGCGTTGCGTTCGCGAGCCGCGCGGGTCAGGGTCTGCAGGGCCTGGCGGCCGCGCTCTGGGTCCAATGCAGATAAGGGCTCATCCACCAGCAACAGCTCAGCGTGTGAGACCAGCAGGCGCGCTAAACCGACGCGCTGACGCTCACCGCCACTGAGCCGATCCACCCGCTCAAACAACTTCTCGGCCAGGTCAAACTGGGCCAACGCGGCATCTGCAGCATCCAAGGCCTGCGGATACACCAGGCTTTTAAGGCTGGCCCACAGCCCCATGTGCGGCAACTGGCCGGCCAGCACCGAGGTCACCACGCGCTGGCGCGGCGGTAGCGGCGGCACTTGGGGGGCCAGGAACAGCCGGCGGCGCAAGCCCTGGAGGCCCGAGCCATTGAGTTGCCAGGGATTGGTGCCCTCTAGGCGCAACTGCCCCAGCGTGGGCGGTAACGCGCACGCCAACAGTTGCAGCAGCGTGGTTTTGCCAGCACCCGATGGACCGATGACTGCGACCTGCTCACCCTGTGCCACCTGCAAATGGATGTCACGCAGCGCGCCGGGTGCGCCCGGCCTGGCGGCTGGATGGCTGCAACTGCAGCCGACAAGATCCAGTTTCACGTCAACAGAACGTCACTTTAAAAGGCCTGCACTGCGCGCAGCAGCTTCAATGCCTTTGTAATTCTCGGCCCGGGTGGGTACAAAGCGCGTGGCGCGTTGTAGCTCCAAAATCTCGGCGCCTTCGGGTGTACTTTTATTCAGGTCCAAAAATGCCTTGGTGACTTTTTCTTTCATCGCGGCGGGCATGTCGGCGTGCACGGTCCAGTTGTAGTCAAAGTAAGTGGGTGTTGTATAGAACACCTGCACCTTGCTGGTATCGACTTTTTTCTCGGCCACAAATTTATCCCACACTGAAATATTCAGTGCACCCGCATCCACCTTGCCTGCAGCCACCGCGGCAATGGTGGCGTCGTGGGCGCCTGAGAAGGCAATGCGCTTGAGGTCTTTGTCCGGGTCAATTTTGGCCTCTAACAAAAAATTGCGTGGCATCAGGTGGCCCGAGGTGCTGGAGGCCGAGCCAAAGCTCAGGGTCTTGCCCTTCAGGTCAGCCAACGACTTGATGCTGGGGTCGCTGGTGATGAACACTGAGCGAAAGCGCTCGTCTTCTTCGCGCTGCACCAGGGGCACGGCCTTGCCACCCGAGCGCACCAGCGCCTGCACAAAAGTGAAGCCACCAAACCAGGCCATATCGACCTGTTTGTTGGCCAGAGCCTCCACCGACGCTGCGTAATCCGACACGGGCGTGAACTCCACCTTCATGCCCAGACGGCTCTCCAGGTACTTGACCAAGGGCGCCGCCTTGCGGGCCAGCTCGGTGGGGGATTCATCAGGAATGGCGGTGATCTTGAACGTGGTGTGGGCCAGCGCGGCTTGGCTGCCCAGGGCAGCGACGCACACTGCAGCGCTCACGAGCAAGTTACTGAGGACGCGGGGAATGAAGGGCATACGCATACGAAGCTCCGTATAGAGGTGACAGAAAAATTAACTATGGGGCTTTAAACCACACGCACGACGGGCTTAGCAGCGGCGTTGATACGCCCCACCACGCCCACATCGGCAAAACCGTGGCGGCTAAAAATAGCCAGCACTTCGTCTAGCGCGGAGGGGTCGCAGGCCACTAATAGACCGCCGCTGGTTTGTGGGTCGGTCAGCAGGGCCTGGTCGATGTCGGCAAAGCCTGCGGGCAAGATCACATGCTCGCCATAGCCACCCCAGTTGCGCCCGCTGGCACCGGTAATAAATCCGCGCTCAGCCAGCGCGCGCACGCCGGGTAGCAGGGGCACGCTCTTCCAGTCGATCTCGATCTCGCAGTTGGCGCCGCGCGCCATTTCCAGCGCATGCCCCGCCAGGCCAAAGCCGGTCACATCGGTGAGGCCGTGCACGCCGGGCAGGGCGGCCAGGTCAGGGCCGGGGGTGTTGAGCTTAGTGGCGTTGGCAATGAACTTGGCGTAGCCGTCGTCGCTGAGCTCGCCTTTTTTAAGCGCCGCGCTCATCACACCCACGCCCAGGGGCTTGCCCAGCACCAGAACATCACCCGGGCGGGCATCGGCATTGCGTTTGACGCGGTCGGGGTGCACCAGGCCCAAGGCCACCAAGCCATAAATGGCCTCGACCGAATCGATGGTGTGGCCGCCCGCAATCGGGATGCCCGCTGCGCGGCAAACCGACGCGCCGCCCTCTAGCACGCGGCCAATGGTGGCCGTAGACAGCACATTGATGGGCATGCCCACCAGCGCCAGTGCCAAGATGGGCTTGCCGCCCATGGCGTACACATCGCTGATGGCATTGGTGGCGGCGATGCGGCCGAATTCAAACGGATCGTCGACGATGGGCATGAAAAAGTCGGTGGTAGCAATCAAGGCCTGCTCATCGTTGAGCTTGTAAACGGCGGCGTCGTCGGCCGTTTCAATGCCCACCAGCAGCTCTTTGGGGATGGGCATACCCGCCGTGCCTTTGAGGATCTCGCTCAACACGCCGGGGGCGATCTTGCAGCCACAGCCGCCGCCGTGGGACAGCGAAGTGAGTCGGGGTTCGCCAGCGGGGGCGGTGTACTGATTTGAGGCGTTCATGGTGAATGTAAGTTAGGTTTTTGTAGGTTTTAACAACTGGGCCACCAAGGTCTGCAGTGACGCAGCTTCGCGCTCGGGTGCGAACAAGGCTGACCGCTGCAGCACCTGCTGCTGTAACTGGTCTTGAAAATCAACATTGTCACGCAGTTGGGCGATGCTTGCTGCCAGGCCTGGAGCATCCCCAGGTGCAAAGTAGCCGCCGTAGTCTGCGCCCAGCAGGCCCACATTGCCATCAATGTGCGAGGCCAGCACCGGCGTGCCGCTGCGAATCGCCTCCATCACCACGTGGGCACCGCCCTCCATGCGGCTGGGGTGCACCAGCACGTGGGCCGCTTGAATGCGTTTGCGCACCTGCGCATGCGGCAGGGCCCCCAGCCAGCGGTAGCGGGGATTGCGCATGGCCAGCGCCCGGGCCAACTCGCCCAGGGCCGGGTCCAGCGCGGTGCCAATGTGGTCCAAGAAAATATCGGTGCGCTCTGCCAAACGTTCTACGGCTGCAAAAAAAGTACGGGGGTCTTTTTCCTCCCGCAGGTGCCCCACCATCAAGGCGCGCAGGTGGCGCGGGGTCTTAGGGGAGGTGGCGCGCGCGGAGCACGACTGCAGCACCACGTGGCACTTATTGCGCAACTTTTCTGGCAGTGACTGAGGGCCCAATTCATTCAAAACCAGCAGCGCGTCGGCCAGCGCCAGCGATTGCTGGGCCGACGGGTCGTGTTGGATATCGCGGTAGAGGTCAGTGCCGGTGAGTGCCAGCAAGACGGGGCGCTGCGGGTGGGCCGCACGCCATGCCGCAACCGATGCCGCCGAGCGCCGCGCGTGCAAGGCGATGAGAAGCTGCGCACCGGCCGCCGGCCCGTCCGGTTGCCAGTCTGACGCAAGGTGCACGCGGTATGCTTCACCCAGCATGCGCGCCCAGCGTTGGGCAGTCTGCCAATTGCCGTTATTGGCGTCCGCCAGCGCTGGCGTCACGATGACCAGAGGTATTTTTTGCACCAAATGAGCATAGCAGTGGAACGCCAACCCGACCTGAGCGACTTGAGCGACCCCGGCTACCGTGACGCAGACGTGGCGCGCCACGGAGGCGCGGCTGCGCTGCGCGACGCCCTGGAGCAAAGCCGCCAGGACACGCTTGCTGTCTTTGCCCTGTACGAGGTGGCACTGCCAGGCCTGCAGGTGCCCCTTGACCCTGTGCTGAACCCGCCGCTGTGGGAGCTGGGCCACATTGGCTGGTTTCAGGAATACTGGTTGGCGCGTAACCCGCAGCGCGCCTGCGGCGTGCGGGCCGACCCGCTGGCAGAGCGCGCTCCTGCGCTTCGGGCCCAGGCCGACGATGTATACAACTCCAGCACCGTGCCGCACGCTAGCCGCTGGAACTTAGCCCTACCCGATGCCGACGCCACCCGCACCGACCTGCAGTCGCAGTTGCAAACCACCTTGGGTTTACTAGCGTCCTTGCAGGCCAAGGGCGACAACACGGGCAACCACACGCAAGACCCAGCGCGTGGCAACCCGCCTGACGATGCGCTGTATTTTTTCCGCCTGGCCCTGCACCACGAAGACATGCACCACGAAGCGGCCCTCTATATGGCGCAGGCCCTGGGCATTGCGGTGCCAGACGCCCGATGGCAAGCACCAGTGCTGCCAGCGCCTGGCGCGCCACTGCACTTGCCAGGCGCCCCTTGGCAGATGGGCGTAACGCCCTGTGCCGCAAAAGGCTTTGCCTTTGACAATGAATACGGCGCGCTGGACCTGGAGATTCCCGCGTTCAACATGGATGCACAGGCTGTGCGGTGGCAGGAATACCTGCCCTGGGTGGAGGCAGGCGGCGGCCCGGTGCCCCGCTATCTGCGCCGCAGTGCCAGCGGCTGGGAGCAATGGCGCCACGGCCAATGGTCAAACTTGAACTTGGCCGAGCCCGCCTGCCACCTGACCTGGCATGAGGCCGACGCCTGGTGCCGCTGGGCCGGCCGGCGCTTGCCCGCCGAGGCCGAATGGGACTACGCCGCCGTACACCTGGGCGACACGTTTCGTTGGGGCGATGTGTGGGAGTGGACTGCCACCCCGTTTGCGCCCTTTCCCGGCTTTGAGCCCCACCCCTACCGCGACTACTCTGCCCCCTGGTTCGATGGCCGCCCGGTGCTGCGCGGCGCATCCTTCATGACCCAGCCGCGCATGCGCCACCGGCAGTACCGCAACTTTTTTGAAGCCCACCGCAGCGATGTACCGGCGGGCTTTCGTAGCTGCGCAATGTGAAGCACCGCCACGCAACGCCGCATCACATCACATCACATCACCGGGCTATTTGCTACACATTTGATAGCATAAACATCAATAAATACGCCGGGCAGAGCACGATTTAACTCACAATCACCACCAAAATGACCACCGTAGCGCCTAGCAGCGTCTAGGCAACGCTCCCTTCTTGGCCCACCGATAATCGGGGTATGACTTCTCCTACAGCACCTGCCAGCAACTTCGCTGCGCTCCCCCTCTCCCCCGCCACGCTGACCAACCTGCAGCAACTCGGCTACACCGACATGACGCCCATCCAGGCGGCCAGCTTGCCGATTGCGCTGGCCGGCAAAGACCTGATTGCCCAAGCCCAGACCGGCAGCGGCAAGACCGCCGCCTTTGCGCTGGCGCTGTTGGCCAAACTCAACCCGCGCTGGTTTGCCGTGCAGGCCATGGTGCTGTGCCCCACACGCGAGCTGGCCGACCAGGTAGCGGTGGAAATCCGCCGTTTGGCGCGGGCGCAAGACAACGTGAAAGTGGTCACGCTGTGCGGCGGCATTCCACTGCGGGGCCAGCGCGCTTCGCTGGAAAACGGCGCGCACATTGTGGTGGGCACGCCCGGCCGCATCATGGACCACCTGGAGCGCGGCTACCTGACGCTGGAGGGCCTGAACACCCTGGTGCTGGACGAAGCCGACCGCATGCTGGACATGGGCTTTATTGACGACATCGTGAAGGTGGCCAAGCAGTGCCCCGCCGAGCGCCAGACCCTGCTGTTCTCAGCCACCTACCCCGAAGGCATTGAAAAACTCGCCAAACAGTTCATGCGCGAGCCGCAGCGCGTGGAGGTGGCTCCGCCCAAGACCGAGGCGCTGATCGAGCAGCGCTTTTACGAGGTGACCCGCCCGAATCGCCTGCATGTGGTGGGCCAATTGCTGCGCCACTTTCGCCCGGTCAGCACGCTGGCGTTTTGCAATACCAAGCAGCAGTGCAAAGACTTGGTCACGCTATTGCAAGAAGAGGGCTTTTATGCCCTGGCCCTGTATGGCGAGCTGGAGCAGCGCGAGCGCGACCAGGTGTTGGCGCAGTTTTCTAACCGCAGTTGCTCGGTGTTGGTGGCGACCGATGTGGCGTCGCGCGGGCTGGATATTGCGCAACTCGAAGCCGTCATCAACGTCGACATCACGCCCGACCCCGAAGTGCATGTGCACCGCATTGGCCGCACCGGGCGGGCGGGTGAGTCGGGCCTGGCGCTAAGCCTGGCCATCCTCAACGACATGGCCCGCGTCGGCAAGATCGAGCAATACCAAAACCAGCCCTCGGTGTGGTACCCGCTGGAGACGCTGACCGAGACCAGCAAAGAGCCCCTGTTGCCGCCCATGGTGACGCTGCAGATTCTGGGTGGCCGCAAAGAGAAGATTCGCCCTGGCGATGTGCTGGGAGCCCTGACCAGCACCGAGGGCGGCCCGGCCTACACCCGTGAGCAGATTGGCAAGATTGCGGTTACCGAGTTTTGTACCTTTGTGGCTGTAGCCCGCGACATCGCCAAGGCGGCCTGTGCCAAGCTCAATGACGGCAAGGTCAAGGGCAAAAGCGTGCGGGTGCGGCTGATGACCGTGGCAGATACCCAGACGCTGTAAGGCAACTTCCTACACGCGTTACAGGCGCTTACTGACTGGATTTTTTGGCGCGCGAAGCTAAAGTTACTTCATCGGCTCAGCCCCTCTGAGCCTTGTGATGCAACCGGAGAAACGCGATGACCACCACTGCCCTGGCACTCAACCCCTTTAGCCTGATGATGGAACCTGAAGTGGTGCTGCAAACCATGGAGCGCTCGCTGCAACTGCGCAGCCTGCGCCGCCACAAACTGCGCCCCCTGGACAAGCCGCTCATCCCGCTGACCAAGGAAGCCCAGGCCAGCCGCGCTGCGTTTGATGCTGCCATTGATGCTGAAGACCTGGAGACCCTGGCCGACAACTACCTCAACTAAGGGGGATTCGGGAACGCACTGACAGTCGTTAGCTAGACCTGCCGCTGCGTGGCCCAAGAAAGTACCACAGCACCAGACCCAGAACGGGGAGCAGTGCTACCGCGAGGATCCAAATCAATTTTTTCTCGTTAGATACCGAGCTCTGAAAAATATTGAGAATGGCCCAAATGTCTCCAACGAGCACCAGCAAGCCAATGAGTCCGTTGTATCCAAAGTTCATGATTTCAGTGTCCTTATGCTTATCGCCCCCATCGCCAATGCGCGACGTCAGTCAATGTAGCGTGAAAGCACCTGTTACAGGCAGTTCTCAGCCCGGCTCCAAATCCCGTTTTACGATTTTTTCTACGATACCCGTTTGAGGGACTGCCATGGGCAGGTGGGCTGTAATAGAGGCCTTTTGATCCATTGATAGTGCAGCCGTTCAATGGGCTTCCTCTGGCTCCGTATGAGTGCCAGATTAGTCCGCAATCGCTAATTGCTTGGGCAACCTTGTGAGGCGAAGTAACGTATGAACTGCGACTCGTATTCCTCCAGGCTTGGCATGCCTGCCATCTTTCGACGTTCGTTCACCTTGGAGCGATCGTCCATTTTTTGGAGTTCGAACACGCATTGCCCTTTCATGTCGAATTGCGTGCCATACAACTGCGGTGCACCTTCATGATTTGCTACACGGTCTGCCAAGTAGGCGAGGTTTGTACCATCGGCGTCACCAGCCTCCACCGCCGCTTTGAGCAGCGGAAGCAAGCGCTTTTGAAACTTAGGTTCGGCATGTTGCGCGAGTAGCCATGCGTCGCCAGCAGCCTGTTGTCCATAAGTACTCCTGCGAGGCCACCCGCACTCGGCGACCAACTTCTGGAGTCGGGCTTGGTGGTTGCGATCGACGATGGCCATTTGCCGGAAAATAGCTGGTAAGTTCGCTTCTTTTGTTTTCCCGTCAGACAGGCTTTGATAATCGATGTGTTTACGCAGCGCCTGATCAATCTGTGCCATGGCATTCAGTTCGGCAGCAAATGTTCGGCAACCCGGCGAGGCCGCTGCAGCGGCTTGCGCAGTCACCGTCAGGACCAAGAGAGAAAGCAGATTTTTTATGCGGGCTAACGCGACTGTAGAAAACTCATATCTACGCGCGCCATTTCCGCCGTACACGTTTCGCGGATCAGATTTCAAGAATTTTGGATCCATCTGCAAAGTGTGCCGCCATTTCGTCTCGTACTGCTTTCCAAGGTTGCTCCCATTATCGGCCGACTGACAGTACTAGTCTCTCTGAGCTAAGTGACCTTCACGCACACCTACTATCATCCGAGTGGGACTTCCAATAGCCCCGTCGCTTTTATTGCCCTTTGCTGATCACCGCCGCTAAACCGTGAGTACCTGCGATCTTTCAGGTCGCGCCCTCTGGTTGATTGATAGCCCGTCAAACAGGCTCTTTGGTAGAAATTTGGTTGTAACTATTTTCGGAGGAGTATGGACGGTTTGCGATTCCAGCGTCAGCTAGATTTCATGGTCGAGGCGGACAAAGTCAAACACATTGTTCGCAAGTCAAAGCTCTTCGACGGAACTAGATTTGAAAATGATGCCGAACATTCCTGGACTGTATGTTTGATGGCGACTCTCTTTCAGGAGTACTCCAATAGTCCAGTGAACTTGAGTCGAGTTCTACATATGCTTTTGATCCATGACATCGTAGAGATTGACGCTGGCGATACTTTTTTATATGCCAGCAATAGGTCGGAGGCGTTTCAATCCGAGGAAGCCGCTGCTACGCGAATTTTCGGAATTTTGCCGGACGACCAGCGCGATTTGTTCATAGAGATTTGGCGTGAGTTTGAGGCCCGCCAAACAATCGAAGCCAAATTTGCAGCCGTGTTTGATCGTCTCCAGCCCGTTTATCAAAACTACAAAACTGAGGGTTTCACTTGGAAACAGAACGGTGTTACCAAGGAAATGGTGCTTTTGAAGAATCGGCATATAAAAGAAGGTTCTTTGGAAATTTGGTCTTTTTTTGAAAAACTCGTCGACGAGTGTGCTGCTCGAGGGTACTTAAAGGAATCGTCGGTACTTGGCCAAGCAACCAAAGGTATTTAGCCGCAATGCCCCAGGTGGCCCACGGCTGGGTTAGCTGGTTTGGACCAACGACAGCCTCCAGAGACGCCCACTAACCGCTTCGGCAGTGTCGCGTCTTTGGCCAGCCTTTCAGCGAGCACCCGCTTGCGGTGGTTGTAAGCCTGATTGGGTGGCTACTTTCTCAGCACACCATTGCTCGCCCACAGACCAGTCCGTCAGCCCGAGCTGAATTCCCCGCAGCAGCGTTCACTGCGCAGCGCCCGTGTTTGGGACGTAATATCGTGGGCTTCAACCCTACTGCCTAGTCCCCGCCCATGCCCACTCTCTATCGCGCATTTGAATCCCAGACTGAGATCGACGCCCAATACAACCCGAGCCTGTTGCTGGCCCCCGGTGCATCACCCATGGCGCACTTCACCGCCCAGGCCGAGGCTGCCCGCGCCAGTATTCCCTGCCACTTGAATGTGCCCTATGGCCCCACGCGGGCTGAGACACTGGATATTTTCCCGGCGGCGCAAGCCAACGCCCCGGTCTTCGTGTTCCTGCACGGAGGTTATTGGCGCGCGCTCTCCAGCAAAGACTTCAGCGGGGTGGCACTGGGGCTTCAGCAGCGCGGTATTACCACCGTGGTGGTGGACTACGCGCTGTGCCCCACGGTCAGCATCGACGAAATCGTGCGCCAGGTGCGCTCCGCCAGCGCCTGGGTGCTGCGCAACATTGCCCAGTATGGCGGCGCCCCCAACCGCGTGGGTATTGGCGGCCATTCAGCGGGCGGCCACCTCACCGCCATGTGCCTGCAAACCGAGTGGGAGCGCGACTACGCCCTGCCCAACAACCCCTTTGCCGCCGCCATCGCTTTTAGCGGCCTGTATGACCTGGCACCGCTGCGCTACAGCTACTTGCAGCCCATGTTGCAGTTGAACGCCGACGTGGTGCAGCGCAACTCGCCGGCCTTTTGGGCACGGCCCTGCAGCACCCCGCTGTGGATCACCTGGGGCGGCCTAGAGACGAGCGAGTTTGCGCGCCAGTCGCGGGTGTATGCGGATGCCTGGCAGGCGGCGGGTAACCAGGCCCTGCTGCAAGCCGAAGATGGCGCGGACCATTTCTCGGTCATTCACTGGCTAGAAAACTCCAACAGCGCAGTCTGTAATTGGCTGGCCAACACACTTCAATCCGCCCAATCCGCCCTATGACAAGCACCAAACCCCGCTATTTACCTCTGCGCTGCCTGGGGCAGTGGCTTGTCGGCATCGTCTGCGCAGCAGCGGCATTCACGGGCGCTGCTGCCCCCAATCGCCCGCGCCTGGTCGTGCTGATTGCCATAGACGGCCTGCCCCAGCGCCAGGTGCTGGCCTACCGCGATCAATTGGCTCCCGACGGTTTGGCCCGCTTTTTGGACCGGGGCCGGTGGTTTGCGAACGCCCATTACGCCCACGGGTTTACCGTCACCTGTCCGGGCCACGCCACCCTGCTTACTGGCGCTTACCCGCACCGCACCGGCATCATTGGCAACGACTGGCGAGACGCCCAAACCGGAGCGCCAGTGTATTGCGCGAGCGATATTTCGGCACAGTACATCGGCAACCCCACGCAGCCGCTCGATGGCACCAGCCCCAAAAATTTGAGAGTAGAAACTGTGGGCGACGTGCTGCGCCGCGCAGACCCAAGATCCAAAGTCATTGCCGTGTCGGGCAAAGACCGGGGCGCCATCATGCCCGCGGGCAAGGCAGGTACCGCCTACATGTATATGGGCCGCAACGGTCAGTTTGCCTCCACAACCTACTACATGAAAGAGCACCCAGCCTGGGTGAATGCTTTCAATGCCCAGCGCTTTGCAGACCGTTACTTTCAAACCGAATGGAAACCCCTGCTGGAGCCTGCGGCCTATGCCCGCTCGTTGCCAGACAACCAAGTCTGGTTTGGCCCCGCCGGTGGTGCGCTGCCCATGCGTTACGGCGCACCCGATGAGCAGACGCCAGGACCGAACTTTTATGGCTCGCTCATGCGCGGGCCATTTGGTGATGCACTGACCCTGGACTTTGCGCGTGCAGCCATCGCTGGTGAGGGCCTAGGCCAAGGCGGCGCCCCCGACATCCTCTCCATCAGCCTGTCTGGCCATGACTATGTCAACCACGCCTACAGCGCAGAGTCCCGCCTGTCGCACGACCACGTGCTGCAACTCGACCGCATGCTGCAAAGCTTCTTCCACGACTTGGACAAGCGTATTGGCGCAGACCGCTATGTGATGGCCCTCACCGCAGACCATGGTTTCATGCCCGCCGCGGGGCGGACACAGGAACTAGGTGAGCCCCATGGCTATATCGACAGCCGCCAGGTGCTACGCAACCTCAACACCGGTTTGCAAAGCGAATTCGGCGCGGGTGACTGGGTGATTGGTTACTCGGGTTCGTCGCTGTTGATGAACACGGCGCTGATCGCGCAACGCAAGTTAGACAGACAAGCTGTAGCCGAGGCGGCGCGCAAGCGGCTACTCGCCCAAGACGGTTTTGCAGTGGCGTACACCCGCCAGGAATTGCAGTCTGGCAGTCGCGCGGGCGCGCCCTACTTCGCAGCTTTGCAAAATAGCTGGCACCCAGATGTATCGGGCGACGTGCAGTACGCCGTTGCGCCCCATTGGATGTGGGGCACTCGGGGCATGGGTGCCGCCCATGGCTCACCGTACGCGTTTGATACCCACGTGCCCATCATGCTGTACGGCCCAGCCTGGATAGGGAAAGGGCGCATTGACAAGCCCGTCGAAGTGACAGACATTGCGCCCACGCTGGCTAAGCTGCTTGGTATTGCACAACCTGCAGCGACAGAAGGCCAGGTACTGCCGTTGATGGCGCTGCCCCGGCTTAAGCTAAACACGCCCCACTGACTTTATTTGAGGATTGCCACCACCATGTCCACGCACACTGCACCCATTCCAAACGAGCCCTACCGAGACCGCAAACGCTACGCCTGGATCTTGTCGCTGTTGGTGCCGCTCTCGGTCGGGTTGGGCCCGTTGCTGATGCTGGCCACTGGGGATACGCGGGCGCTGTGGATCCCGGTGGTTTTCTTCTACGTGGTCGCGCCGGTGCTGGACTGGCTGCTGGGCGAAGACCGCAGCAACCCGCCCGAGAGCGCCGTGCCTGCGCTGGACGCGGACCCTTACTACCGCTGGGTCACGTATTTGTTGGCGCCCCTGCTGTGGGCCTCCTTTATTTTCAGCACCTGGTTTGTAGCGACGCAACAATTACCTTGGCACGCCGTGCTCGCGATGGTGTTTATCACGGGGTCGGTGGGCGGGTTTTGCATCAACCTGGGCCATGAGCTGGGCCACAAAAATACCCAATTGGAACGCTGGCTGGCCAAGTTGGTTTTAGCGCCGACTTTCTACGGGCATTTTTATACGGAACACAACCGCGGGCACCACCGCGATGTCGCTACGCCCGCCGACCCAGCCTCCTCGCGCATGGGCGAGTCGATCTATCGCTTTGTGTTGCGCGAAATGCCGGGTGCTTTTAAGCGCGCATGGACGCTGGAATCGGACCGGCTGCAAGGACAGGGGCGTTCGGTTTGGTCGCTGCGCAACGAAATCGTGCAGCCCGCGCTCATTACCTTGGCGCTTTGGACCACGTTGGTAGTGTGGTTGGGCGTGCACATATTGCCGTTTTTGCTGGTGGCTTCGTTCTGGGCCAACTTTCAACTCACCTCGGCCAACTACATTGAACACTACGGTTTGTTGCGCCAGGAGCGTGCGCCCGGTAAGTACGAGATCTGCCAGCCCCACCATTCCTGGAACAGCAACCACATCTTCTCCAATTGGGCGCTGTTCCATTTGCAGCGGCACTCTGACCACCACGCCCACCCGCTGCGGCGCTACCAGTCGTTGCGGCATTTTGAGAATCTGCCCAGCCTACCTAGCGGCTACTTCGGTATGTTCACTGTGGCCTACATACCGCCACTGTGGCGCTATGTGATGGATGAGCGCTTACTGGCCGTAGTTGGGCGCGATGCCAGCCGCATCAACCTGGATCCGCGCCAGCGGGAGGCTTTGATACAGCGCTATGGCTTGCAAACACAAGCCTGATTCCAAAAAATAGCTTGCTCCTAAAATGAGAGCGGCCCGGGCAATAAATACCCGGGCCGCAGGCCTAAATCGTTAAAAATAAACCTATCAGACTTGCCTGACCTCTTGTTTTACGCAAGGCCAGGTGTCTGCGCTTAACCGCGCTGCTTGGTGGTGCCGGAGTCATCCGACAGCACAATTTCCACACGGCGGTTCAGTTGGCGGTTCGCACCGGTGTCGTTGGCCGCGACCGGGTAGGCTTCACCGTAGCCGCGCATACTGATGCGGTCGGCAGCAATGCCCATTTGCAAGAGTGCGTCGCGCACTGCACTGGCACGGCGCGCCGACAACTCTTGGTTGTAGGCCGCATTGCCTGTGCTATCGGTAAAGCCTTCTACCAGCACCTTGCGCATCGGGTTTTGCTTCAGCACTTCAGCCAGCTTTTGCGCACTGCGCATGCCATCGGGCGTCAGGTTGGATTGGCCCGTACCAAACAGCACGTCACCCAAAGTGATGATGATCCCGCGTTCAGTTTTCTTGGCTGCCAATTCGGCCAACTGCGCTTCTAGCATAGCGGTGCGCGCTTGGGCTTCGGCCGTTTTGGCACGGGCTTCATCGGCAGCACGCTGGGCCTGGGCGGTATCGGCTTGCGCCATTTGGGCATTCATTTGCGCCTGCTTGGCATTGGCGTTAGCCTGATCCGCTTCGTTGGTGCGCTGGTTCAGGCGTATAGCCTCGCGCTCCTTGGCAGCCAGCGCTACATCCGCCTCGGCTTGCTTTTTCTTGGCCACTTCCATCGTCATGGCGATTTTCTGCCGTGCCAGGTAAGCCAGGTTATCGACTTTGTCGCGATTCTCACGACCGTCAGCCGCTGAATTGGTCCGATCCATAGCCACTTTAGCCTCGCCCATCTCGACCGGGGCATACGTTTTTACTTGGGGGCTGTTTTGCGCTTGGGCATATTCGGCGCGCGTGCTTTCCAGCAAGCTGGTCGTGGTCGGTGTAGAGGCACATGCGCCCAGCAAGGCCAGAGTCGCTACAGCGATAGTGGTGCGATAAAACTTATTCATATTAATCTTTCAGATGCAAATTGGGGTGCGTAAAAAGCCGAAGCTCTTACTGCGACTTGGCTGCGTTGGCGCGTGCCATTTCTTCGCGCAGTACGCGCAGGTCTTCTTGCAAAGCGTCTGAAGCAGCCTGGGCCTTGGCAGAATTTGCCTTACTTTGGGCGAGCTTGGCATCGCCTTGGGCTTGGTCAGCCAAGTCACGTGCAGTCAAATAGTCCTTGTCAGCCAAGGCCTTTTTAGCGCGCGCCATCTTGTCGCGCGCAGCGGCCATTTCCACCGGGGCGAATTGGGCACCATCGGCAGTTACAGCGCTATCTACGGCCGCAGCCGAGACGGCAACACTGGCGGTGGCGGGCGTCTTCAACTTGCTAGCGCAACCTGAAAGGGTAAGTAAAGCAAAGGCTGTTGTACAGAGCAGTGCGTAGGGGATAAATTTGGGGTTCATAGATGTCTCCGGGTTCTAAGTTTTTGTTTATTTTTTCTTCTCGGCTTCATTGACGATGGCACCACCAACAACGGCACCGCCGACGGTACCAATCGCGCTTCCGCCCGTCAGCACAGAACCCGCCACAGCACCCACACCGGCGCCTACGGCGACATTGCGTTCACGGTCGCTCATGCCAGCACAGCCTGCTACGCCCAGGAGGGTGAATACAAGGGTGGCGCTTAGAAAAATGGATTTAGAGGATGTCATGGTGGTTCCTAATTAAAAGTGGATAAAGAGAGTCGGGGCTTATTTCAAACGCATGTCGTCTTTGACAGAGAGCACACCGCTCACGCCACGCGCCACATTCACGGCGGTTGTAGCTTGGGCCTGGGTGCTGACAAAGCCACTGAGTTGGACGCGGCCCTTGAAGGTTTCCACGTTGATTTCTATGGACTTGATCGACGGCTCATTGAAGATGGCTGCCTTTACTTTGGCGGTGATCAGCGAGTCATCGATGTACTCAGCCGTACCCTCTGTTTTAGGGGACGAAGCGCAGCCAACGACCAACGATAGTGATGCAGCAACCATCAAGGCGGCGAAGAATTTAGTGTTTTTCATAAGTACTTTCTGCTTGTAAAAGATAAGAGGCGAAGTAGCCGACTAGAGCACCCGACGACCGCTGATGATGCGCAGCAGCACAACAACAACGGCAATGACGAGCAGGATGTGGATGAATCCACCCAAGGTGTACGAGGTCACCAGACCCAGCAACCAGAGGATGAGCAAAACAACGGCGACGGTATATAACATGGTGATCTCACTTAGCCTGAGGCTGTGTAGGGTTGGACACTGTGGTGTCGGTACTGTCTTTACCAAAGCTGCGCATCTTTTCAAGCACACGGGCTTGCCAATCGGCCACTTGCTTTTCAGCTTCGTGCTTGCTCACGCCATACAGCTCCTGGATCTTGCCGGCCATCTGGTCACGCTGGCCAGCCATCACGTCTAATTGGTCATCCGTCAGCTTGCCCCATTGCTCCTTGGCGCTGCCTTTGAGTTGTTTCCAGTTACCTTCAATTTGATCCCAGTTCATAGTGCTTCCTTCTGTTTTGATGGCGTTGTTGATATGGATGAAGTTTGTCGTGAGCACGCCTTACCGTATAGCGGACAACGCCCCGACATGGCGTAGTCAATCTCCTACACCGCACGCGGTATGTGTGCCAGCGCACGGACGCGTAGGACTTGACCTACACGGATTTGCGAACCCGGCTGACAGCTTTTAAGTTCCAAAGCGCGCATACTGGCCCTACCCACTCTCACTTACAAGCCATGCACTCGCTCCAGACTTACATCGTTGAAGACAGCCAAGTCATACGCGATAACCTTATTGCCACACTCGAAGAGCTAGCCCCGGTGCAAGTCGTTGGCTCCGCCGAGGACGAGGCTAGCGCTGTGCAGTGGCTCAACCGCACGGGCGCAGACGTGGACCTGGTGATCGTGGATATTTTTCTCAAGCATGGGTCTGGCTTGGGCGTATTGCGCTCTGCCCAGCGCATGGCCGGCCACCGCAGCGTAGTGGTGCTGAGCAACTACGCCACCGCAGACATACGTCGCAAATGCTTGGAATTGGGTGCAGATCGGGTATTTGACAAATCCACCGAGATTGACGCACTGATTGCGCACTGTGATGCGCTAGCCCAGAGCAACCCTGGCAGCAACAGCAGGAACGCACCGATATGAGGTGCCAGCGGCTGGTTCAGTCAATCAGCCCGTTTTTCAACGCGTAATAGGTAAGATCGCTGTTGGACTCGAGGCCCATTTTTTCCATCACCCGCGTCCGGTAGGTGCTGACGGTTTTGATACTCAAACACATACTCTCAGCCATGGCCCCCACCACCTCACCCCGTGCCAAACGCAAGAAAACTTGTAACTCACGCTCTGACAATTGTTCATGTGGTGTCTTTTGCTCGGGCGCACCCAGGCCATCGGCCAGTTGCTCTGCCACGGCCGCGCTGATGTACTTGCGTCCCCGCACCACGGTGCGAATCGCGCGCACGATATCTTCGGGGTCGCAATCCTTATTCAGGTATCCGCTAGCCCCCTGTCGCAGCAATGTTGTGGCGTAATGGGTTTCGGCGTAACCGCTCAAAATAAGCACAGGAAGATCAGGTGCGCGCGCCTTGATGGCCGCCAACGCCTCTACGCCACTCTGGTCGGGCATTGATATGTCCATGACGACTACATCCAGTCCGCCATGGCGGACAATATCCAGCGCTTCGTGGCCGTTTGCGGCCTCGGCCACAACGGCAAAGTCTGCCTGGTCGGCAAAGAATTGTCGCAACCCAGCGCGCACCATGGCGTGGTCGTCAACGATGGCAATTCGAATCATTTAAAGGCCCTTTGCAATGCATGATCGCATATTTGAGATAGGCAGCGACTGATGGACGTTTTCAAGGTCGTAACACGCAGACCGATTGTTTTCCCACTGGCCATGGTGGCAGCTGTGGCTATGGTCTTAATCAGTGAGGCGGCCTATTGGCGATCGGTGCGCACGCTTAATGACATCACCGTTACCGGCAGCGTACGCACCAGTATTCAGGGCCTTCGCCAGGGCATTTTGGCAGCGCAGGCTGCACAGCGCAGCTATCTGCTGACAGAGCGGCGCGATCACTTGGCGGCCTACAACAAAGCTCTGCAAGACATTACCGCGTCGTTCGAAATGCTGCAGCAGCGCTACAACCCGAAGCCGGAACATGCCGCTGTCTTGGCTAAGTTACACACCGTCACGGATGCGCTGTTGCTGCAGTTGGCCACAACCATTCAACAGCACGATCAAGGTCAGCGCATCGTGCTGGAAGATAGCGATGATGTGCAGATTGCCAGCATTCGCACGCTGAGCACGCAGTTGCTAGACGTCGAGGTAAACAACGCCTCTGCCAGCCAAAACGACATCTACCAAACACTCATGCTCAGCCGCTTGGGCGTTGCGCTACTGAGTGCCATTAGTTTGTTGGCCTTGGTGATGTACCTGCGACAAAGCTTTGCGCTCGAGCGCCAGCAGCAAGAAGTGCAACATATTGTGCAAACGGAGCGCGACCGCCTGGAACTCGAAGTGCGCCAACGCACGGCCCAACTTACCGAGCTCACGCAGCATTTACAAACCGCGCGCGAGGACGAACGCAACCGCTTGGCGCGCAATTTGCACGACGATCTCGGAGCCCTATTGACATCCGCCAAGCTGGATGCCGCCCGCATCCGCTCGCGCTTAATCGTAGCCGGCTCTGCACCCGAAGCGCTGGACCTCTTGGCCCATTTGGTGTCCACACTGAACAGCGGAATTGCCCTGGGGCGGCGCATCATAGAAGACCTGCGCCCCTCAGCGCTGGGTACGCTGGGCCTGGTGGCCACGCTCGAAATATTGGTGGGGGAATACGCAGCGCACGCTGGGGTACAGGTGCACAGCGTGCTGGAACCTGTGGCCCTGGACGCTGACGCAGAGTTGATGGTCTATCGGCTCGTGCAAGAGGCCCTGACCAACATCAGCAAGCATGCCAAGGCGCGCAACGTATGGGTCAACTTGGGTGAGCGTCAAGGCCAGGTAGAAGTCAGTGTGCGCGATGACGGCGCGGGCTTCAACACGAAGGCGCAGACCAGCTCTGCCTATGGTCTGGTGGGCATGCGTTTTCGGGTCGAGGCCGAAGGCGGTACTTTGGCAGTTGTATCGTCCCCCGGCCGTGGCACATCCATACAAGTGCGGTTGCCGCAACTGCCAGCAACAACCAGCGCAGAAGAAACCACTTGACGCCAGGGCGGTTGTCAACGCGCTGGCTGCGGGATATCATGCTTCGTCGTTGATCAAACCAAGAATCTGTATGTTGGCGCACAGGTCTAGCCCCACCCGACTGTGCGAACAAATCCCCATATGTCTTTGTTTCGAGTCTGCGGATGCTTTCACGACTTTTCAAGCCACGGTTGCCTTTCAAAACGGTTCGCGGACGCTTCTCGGCCACTATGGGCGTGAGCGGCGTTGTGTTTGGTTTGTTGCTGACCGCCTTCATGGCCTGGCGCTGGGAGCTCAGCCTCAAAGATGCGGCCCGTGAGACGCTACAAATCACCGCACACAAAATTGCCCGAAGCCTCATCACCGATATGCACCACCGCCAGCAAGAGGTTGCGCTGCTGGCAGAGATTATCGGTACGTCACAAGTCGCAGACGCCAAGACTTTGCGCCAGATGTTTAACAACCTTCTGAGCCGCCAAGCGGAGTACGCCTGGATAGGACTCGCCACGCAGGACGGAACCGTTACCGTCGCCAGCGGGGGCCTTTTAGAGGGTAAATCGGTACAGGCTCGGCCCTGGTTTCAAGGCGGGCTGCAAGGCGTCTTTCTGGGGGATCCGCACGAAGCGGTCATGCTGGCGCGTTATTTAAAACCCAACGCCAACGACGATTTGCTGCGGTTTGTCGACGTCGCGCTGCCAGTGCGCGATCGCCAGGGCAACCACCTGGGCGTACTCGGCGCGCACTTGCACTGGCAGTGGATACAGGGCTTGGTGAACAACGCGCTGGCCGATCTGGAGAAGTCAACACCCGTGCAAGTTCTGATCGCCAGCCAAGACGGCAAGTGGATTTTGAAACCTGCAACGGAGCCAGCCAGCGATCTGAATGACTTGCAAACCCACGCAAAACCTGGCCAGTACTTTTCGGCGCAAACCGTCGTGCAGACCTCCGTGACACAAAACGGATTGGCTTGGACGGTGATTGTTCGGGAGGAGGCCAAACACACCCTGGCACCGATCGTCTGGAATCGACAGTTGATGTTCGCCATCAGTACCATCGTTGCAGCGCTCTTCGCTGCCGCGACCTGGTTGATTTGCGGCTGGGTTGTGGGCCCCATTGTCAGCTTGGTCCATCAGGCGCGTGCGCACCAGAGTTTTCGCGCGGCCAGGCTCAACACTGACATACCACAGCAGTTGGATGAAACCCGAGTCCTCGGCAACGTGATGCACCAGCTCGCCTACTTCGACGCCGTCACGGGGCTGGCTAACCGCCGTCTGCTACTCGAGCGGCTGCAAGAGGCCCTTCAGGCTTGCGCCGATGGAGATCAGTGCGGCGCCGTGTTGTTGGTCAATCTGGATAACTTCAGCTTGTTCAACGATACCAAGGGACATGAAATGGGTGACCAGTTACTGCTGGAGGTGGGCCAGCGCCTCACGGCCCTGCTAACGCCCGAGGACTCTTTGGCCCGGCTCGGCAGCGATGAGTTCATGGTGATGCGCCGCAACGTAGGACACAACGCCCAGATCGCCCAGCAAAAGAGTCTTGAACTCGCTGGCACGGTCCTGAAATGCCTGACGGTTCCATTTGAATTGGGCGGCGAACCTTACCGCTGCAACGCATCTATTGGCGTGACCCTGTTTGGGTCCGATGCGGCTTGCGTTCCCGATATCTTCAAACAGACCGACGTCGCCATGTTTGAAGCCAAGCGGGCCGGAGGCAACCGCGTTCAATTTTTTGATGCTCGCCTGCAAACGCGGTTGAACGAGCGCTTTGCGCTTGAGCTTGCGCTGCGCAAAGCGATTCCGGGACAACTCTTTATCGTGTTTCAAAAGCAAGTCGATGCGCACGCTCAAGTGATAGGCGCCGAAGTGCTGCTGCGTTGGCGTCACCCGGAGATGGGGCTAATTTCGCCACAGATATTCATACCCTTAGCGGAAGAGACCGGTCAAATCATCGATATCGGCCAATGGGTGTTGCGCAACGCCTGCCAGCAAATCAAGACTTGGGAAAGCCAGGAGCGCTTTGACCAACTGGTTTTAGCGGTGAACGTCAGCGTCAAAGAATTCAGCCAGCCAGACTTTGTCCAGCAAGTGCTGGGTATTTTGCGAGCCAGCGGGGCCAATCCCAGGCGTTTGAAACTGGAACTTACCGAAAGTGTGTTGGCGCAGGATGTGGACAGCGTGGTCGAAAAAATGAAACGCCTGAAGGCGGTTGGCGTTAGTTTCTCGTTAGATGACTTTGGAACCGGCTTCTCTTCGTTGGCCTATCTCAAGAAAATGCCATTGGACCAGCTCAAAATTGACCAGGCCTTCATTCGGGATGTAGACGCCAACACCAACGACATGTCGATTGTTCGAGCGGTCATCGCCTTGGGCGCAGGCTTAGGCCTGACGGTCATTGCAGAAGGCGTCGAGACCGAGGCGCAGCATCGGTTTCTGCGCGCCAACCAGTGCCCGCTCTACCAGGGCTATTTATTTGGTCGCCCGGTGCCCTTGGCGGAGTTCGAGGTTGGCGCTTGGGAACCGGCTTTTGAACCCAGCGACTCAGCCTCTTGATCAGGCCCACTCAGAGGAAGGTGAATCCAATACCGGGTACCGTGGCCCACCGCAGACTCCACTCGCAGGCTGCCGCCCAGTGTGCGATTCACCAGATTTTCCACAATCGTGGTGCCCAAGCCTGTACCCCCGCGGCCAATTTTGGTACTAAAGAACGGTTGAAACATCTGCCCCAAATCGTTGGGTGACATGCCCACGCCATCGTCCGACACCTGAATATCCACACCGTCGTCCTTGGGTTGCGCGGCGATCAGCACCTGCCCATTGGTGCGACCCTCGAACGCATGCAAATACGCGTTGTTGATGAGGTTGATCAATACCTGGCCCAAAGCTCCGGGGTAGGTGTCCATCATGACGCCGTGCGGTACATCAACCCGGACCGTATGGGGGTACCGCTTGAGGCTGGGGCTCAAGGTGTCAATCACTTCTTTGACCACCGCAGACAGCTCAAAAGTCCGGCGTTGCTCGCTGGCCTGGTCCGATGCGACTTGCTTGAAATTTTTGACCAGCTCCACTGCGCGGTGCAGGCTGCGCTCCACCAGGCTGGTGCCATCGAGCATCTGCATCACAAAGCTGCGCAGGTCGGTCCGCTTGAGCGTACCCGCGTCTGCCTGCTGGGCAAAACGTCGCGCCATATCTGCGCAGGTGCTGGCAGCAATCAGGCTGTTGCCCAGTGGCGTGCTGAGCTCATGGGAGGCGCTGGCTACCAGCGTGCTCAAGGTTGCCTTGGCGGCACTGCGGGCCAACGCGTTTTGTGACACATGCAGCGTCTCCATGGTGGCTTGCAGTTGGGCCGAGCGGTCTGCTACGCGCTGCTCCAGCGTTTCATTGAGCTTCAGAATGCGGTTCTCAACCTCCTTACGCTCGCTGATGTCCATGTATGTGGTGACCATGCCGCCCTCGGGTGTCGGGCGGCCAATGATCTCCAATGTCCTGCCATCGCTGGGCCGCGTGCGCTCAAACTGGTGCGGCTTGCGCTGCGCAGCGATGGCGATGCGTTGCTGGGCCAGCACTTCCGGGTCACCAGGACCGTACTCGCCCCGCTGGGCGTTGTAGCGAAAAATCTCCAGCAATGCGCCCCCTGGCTGACACAGCGCAGCAGGCAACTCCAGCAGGTCTTGAAATTTGGTGTTGCTCAGTTCTATGGTCAGATCCGCGTTGACCAGACTGATGCCCTGGTTGACGTTTTCCACCACCACCTCCAGCAATGCTGCCTTGCGCGCCAACTCCAACTCGCGCCGCTCAAGCGCTGCTGTGCGCTCCTGCACCCGCTGCTCCAGCTCGGCGCTGAGTACCTGCAGCGCTTTTTCCCGCTGCCGGGGGATCGTGACATCGGTATAGGTGGTGACCATGCCCCCACCCGCCAGCGGCGTGCCACAAACTTCCATGATGCTGCCGTCGGGGCGCGACCGTTCAAAGCGGTGCGGAAGGAATTGTCGTGCCAAGGCCAGACGCGCAAGCACCTGCGCTTCAACATCCCCAGGGCCATATTCGCCCAGCGTGGCATTGTGGCGCAGCGCATCTTGCAGGGTGGCGCCGGGCCGGCACAGTGCGTCAGGAAAGTTCAGCATTTGCTGAAACCGGCGATTGGCGGCCACCATCACCAAATCGCGGTCAAACACGGTGAAACCGATGTCGAGCTGATCCAAGCCCTGCGCCAGCAGTGCTAGCTTGTCGCCTTCTCCCAGTTCAATCGTCATGCTTGTCCCACCACCTTGCCTACGAAGCTTTACAGTCTATAGCTTTTATGGGCCAGCCTTGCCGTTCGATCTACAAAGACGCTATACATTTGATAGCTAGTTCGTCAATGGATATCCGGGCTACGGTCATTTTTTAACCCCAAAACGATGAATTCTTACTGAAATGCGTCACTACCAAGCTGTTTTATTCGCGCTCGGCCTCGGGGCCGCTACCGCACTCCCCCTGGAAGCCCAAACCATGACATCAACCGACCCCTACCTCTGGCTGGAAGACGTGCAGAGCGAGCGCGCCCTGAACTGGGCACGCGAGCGCAATGCGCAATCCCAAGGTGTGCTGGAAGCCACGCCAGGCTTTGCGGACACCAAGGCCAAACTCTTGGAGGTGTTGAACGACAAAGCCCAAGTGCCTTACGTGACGCGGCGCGGTGCGTATTTTGAAAACTTCTGGCGCGACGCCAACCACGTCCGGGGTGTGTGGCGCCGCACCACGCTGGAGGAATACCGTAAGCCCGAGCCGCAATGGGAAACCTTGATCGACCTGGATGCACTGGCTGCGGCGGAGAAAGAAAATTGGGTCTGGTCCAGCGCCAACTGCTTGGGACCCAACTACACGCGCTGCCTGATCTCGCTGTCGCGTGGTGGAGCCGATGCCACTGTGGTTCGGGAATACGACTTGAGCAAACGCGCCTTTGTCAAAGACGGCTTTAACCTGCCCGAAGCCAAGTCGCAGGTAGATTGGCTGGATGCCGACACCCTGTTGGTGGGCACCGACTTTGGCCCGGGCAGTATGACCAAGAGCGGCTATGCACGCACCATCAAGGTCTGGAAGCGCGGTACGCCTTTGGCCAGCGCAACACTGCTGTTTGAGGGTGCTGAGTCCGACGTGTCGGCTTTTGCCGATGTAGACCACACCCCAGGCTTTGAGCGTGTAGTGGTGGGGCATTCCACCGACTTCTACAACCGTGAGCGCTTTTTGCGCCAAGGCGACAAGCTGGTCCGCCTAAACCTGCCCACAGACGCGGCCTTAAGCTGGCGCAGGGAATGGGCTTTTGTGCAGCTTAAGAGCGAGCTCACAACCCCCAAGGCCACATTCCCATCGGGCGCGCTGCTGGCCATTCGGTGGGACGCGCTACTGCGCGGCGAACGCAATTTTGATGTGCTGTTTACCCCGACCGCTACGCGCTCGCTGGCGCGCGATGGCATTGGCATGACGCGCGACCACCTGCTACTGGGTATTTTGGACAACGTGGCTGGCCGGCTGGAGGAGGTGCGCCACACCAACGGCGCGTGGGTACACCGCGCCGTGAATGCACCTTTTCCAGGCACCTTGAGCGCCAGAGGCTTGCACGACTCGACCGTGCCCAACGACCCCTATGCCAACCACTACTGGTTGAACTACGCTGACTTTCTGACGCCCGACAGCCTCTACCTGGGACAGGTCGGCAGCGATAAACAAGAGCTTTTCAAGAACCGCCCCAAGCACTACGACACCACCGGCATGCGGGTGGAGCAACGCTTTGCCACCAGCAAAGACGGCACCAAGATTCCCTACTTTGTGGTCTGGCCCCAGGGCACCAAGCCCGACGGTCGCAACCCCACCATTCTGTACGGCTATGGCGGCTACCAAATTTCCATGCAGCCCGCCTACAGCGCCGCTTACGGCAACGGCTGGTTCAAGCGCGGCGGCGTGTTGGTGATTGCCAATATTCGCGGTGGCGGCGAGTTTGGTCCGCAGTGGCACACCTCGGCCACTAAAGCCAACAAGCAACGCAGCTACGATGATTTTGCCGCTGTGGCCGAGGACCTGATTGCGCAGAAGATCACCAGCCCCAAGCACCTGGGTATCTCTGGCGGAAGCAACGGCGGCTTGCTGGTGGGCGCGGTGATGGTGCAACGCCCTGAGCTTTTTGGCGCAGTGCTGTGCAGCGTGCCACTCTTGGACATGCAGCGCTACCACAAGCTGCTGGCGGGCAATAGCTGGATGGCTGAGTACGGTGACCCAGACAAGGCCGAAGAATGGGCCTGGATTAGCAAGTACAGCCCCTACCAGAATGTAAAGGTGGGCGTGCGGTACCCCAAGGTGCTGTTCACCACCTCCACCCGCGACGACCGCGTGCACCCCGGCCACGCCCGCAAGATGGCAGCCCGCATGCTAGAGCAAGGCCATGACGTGCTGTATTACGAAAACATCGAGGGTGGACACGGTGGTGCCGCCAACAACAGCCAGCGCGCACAGTTGCAGGCATTGCAGTACGCCTTCATGTGGAGCGCACTGGGCGGCAAATAAACGCAAGTCGTGAGGTCTGTCGTGACGGGCGCTTAGCGAGCTTGTCGCGCCAGCTTTACTTGCCCGTCTTGGGTGCGTCTTTGATCACAACCCCCTGGTCTGGGGCGTCCAGGCGGCGTGCGGAGTTCAATGAACGACCACTGGGCGGCGGCAGGCTGCCTAAAAAATCAAATTTTGATTCTGTTGCTGTTGCTGTTGCTGTTGCAGGTGTAGCTGGGGTGGCCACAGTCCCGCGGGACTCCACGCCCGAACTTGTTGCACCCGCCACAGCTGCGCTTGCAGGCGCAGAGGCCACAGCCTTAGGCTTGGCACCAAAATCAAAGATTACCCGCCCCGGAGGGGCCTGCATTAGCTTGGCCATGGGAGCCTTGGCAGGAGCGTCTTGCGCACGCACGCCAGACGCAAGTAGCACAGCGGCCACTGCCATGGCAGAGGCGAATACGGTGTGCATTTTTACAAGAGAAGTGAAGGCGGGCATAGCAGCGTTCTAAGTTGAAGGTTAAGTTGACGTTGCACTATAGCGTCCTACATATTGCGCCGGTACTGGCCACCCACCTCGAACAACGCACTGGTAATTTGCCCCAGCGAACACACCCGCACAGCCTGCATCAACACGTCAAACACATTCTGGTTTTCTATCACCGCCTGCTGCAGAGCTTTGAGCATGGCCGGAGCGGCCTGTGCGTGCTGCGCCTGAAAATCCGCCAGACGCTTGAGCTGGTTTTGCTTTTCATCATCGGTACTGCGGGCCAACTCCAGCTTGTCCATGACCTGGTCGCCATGCGGGTTGCGAAAGGTGTTCACGCCAATGATGGGCAGCTCGCCGGTGTGCTTGAGCATTTCGTAATGCATGGATTCGTCTTGAATCTTGCCGCGCTGGTAGCCCGTCTCCATCGCGCCCAACACGCCGCCACGGTCGGCAATGGCTTCAAACTCTTTGAGTACCGCTTCCTCCACCAGCTCCGTCAGTTCTTCAATGATGAAGGCGCCCTGGCTGGGGTTTTCGTTTTTGGCCAGCCCCCACTCACGGTTGATGATGAGCTGAATAGCCATGGCACGGCGCACGCTGTCCTCGGTAGGCGTGGTGATGGCCTCGTCAAACGCATTGGTGTGCAGGCTGTTGCAGTTGTCGTAAATCGCAATCAGCGCCTGTAGCGTGGTGCGAATGTCGTTGAACTGAATCTCTTGTGCGTGCAGGCTGCGGCCACTGGTTTGAATGTGGTACTTGAGCTTCTGGCTGCGTTCGTTCGCACCGTATTTTTCTTTCATGGCCACCGCCCAGATACGGCGCGCCACGCGGCCCATCACCGTGTATTCAGGGTCCATGCCGTTGCTGAAGAAGAACGACAAATTAGGTGCAAAGTCGTCAATATGCATGCCCCGCGCCAAGTAGGCTTCTACAAATGTAAAGCCGTTGGACAGGGTGAACGCCAGTTGCGATATCGGGTTGGCACCGGCCTCGGCGATGTGGTAACCGCTGATGGACACGCTGTAGAAGTTGCGCACGTTGTGGTGTACAAAATAGCTGGCAATGTCACCCATCACCTTCAGGGAAAACTCGGTACTGAAGATGCAGGTGTTCTGGCCCTGGTCTTCTTTCAAGATGTCCGCCTGCACCGTGCCGCGCACATTGGCCAGCACCCATTCCTTGATCTTTGCAGCCTCGGTATCGGTGGGCTCACGGCCGTTGTCGGTTTTGAATTTGTCAATGTTCTGGTCAATCGCCGTGTTCATGAACATGGCCAGGATGCTGGGGGCGGGGCCATTGATGGTCATGGAGACCGACGTGCTGGGGTTGCACAAATCGAAGCCGCCGTACAACACCTTCATATCGTCCAGCGTGGCAATGCTCACACCACTGTTACCCACCTTGCCGTAAATATCGGGACGCGGGTCCGGGTCGTTGCCGTACAGCGTGACCGAGTCAAACGCGGTAGACAAGCGCTTGGCCGCCATGCCAGAGCTCAGCAGCTTGAAGCGGGTGTTGGTCCGAAAGGCATCGCCCTCGCCAGCGAACATGCGGGTCGGGTCCTCGCCTTCGCGCTTGAAGGCGAAAGTGCCAGCCGTATACGGGTAACTGCCAGGCACGTTGTCCAGCATCAGCCATTTGAGGATTTCGCCATGGTCTTCGTACTGCGGCAGGGCCACCTTGCGGATGCGGGTGCCACTGAGAGATTGGGTGGTGAGTGCGGTGCGAATTTCCTTGTCGCGAATCTTCACCACGTACTCGTCTGCAGCGTAAGCCTTTTGCATTTCGGGCCACTGCGCCACCAGCTTTTTGGCGGCCGGGTCCTGGCGCTGCTGGCGCCGCTGGGCCAGGTCTTCGGTGGCTTCGGCGGCCGGGGCCCGGCCGGGTTTCTCAACCCGGAGCATGGCCGCCACCGCCCGCAATTGTTGAATCTCGCGGGCCAGGCGCGCCTGGGCCAGCGCATGGCGCTTGTAACCCCGCACGGTATCGCTGATTTCGGCCAAATAGCGCGACCGCGCCGCGGGCACCACCGGGGTTTGGTTGGAGCTATAGCGCACCGCCACGCGGGGCAACACACCAGCTTGCACTGGCAACCCCAGCGCCTGCAGCCGCAATAGCAACGCTTGGTACAGCGCGGTCACGCCATCATCATTAAAGCGCGCTGCCATGGTGCCAAACACCGGCATTTGGTCGGTGGGCGTGGTCCAGGCTTCCTGGTTGCGCTGCACCTGCTTGGACACATCGCGCAGCGCATCGCTAGAGCCCTTGCGGTCAAATTTATTAATCGCGACAAACTCGGCAAAGTCCAGCATGTCGATTTTTTCTAGCTGGCTGGCGGCGCCAAACTCGGGGGTCATCACATACAGGGGTACATCCACATGCGGGACGATGGCGGCATCGCCCTGGCCAATGCCCGAGGTCTCCACCACAATCAAATCAAAGCCCGCCACCTTGCAAGCGGCAATCACATCCGGCAGGGCTTGGCTGATCTCGGAACCAAAATCGCGCGTGGCCAATGACCGCATGAACACGCGGGGACCTTGCTGCCAGGGCGTGATGGCATTCATGCGGATACGGTCGCCCAATAAGGCACCACCGCTCTTGCGGCGGCTAGGGTCAATCGAGATCACTGCCACACGCAAACTGTCGTTCTGGTCCAGCCGCAAACGCCGAATCAGCTCATCGGTGAGCGACGACTTACCCGCACCGCCGGTGCCGGTGATGCCGACAACCGCTATCTTTTTAGTAGCTGCATGATCCGTGATTTCGCGGGCCAGGGCCGGATTTAGCTCAGACGCCTCCATGGCAGTGAGCAATTGGGCCAGTGCGCGCCAGCTCGCCTCGGTATGCCCTTGAATGCTCGCCAGCGACGTGGGTGCCAGCGCGGTCAGGTCTCTATCGCAGCGCATCACCATCTCACCAATCATGCCTGCCAGGCCCATGCGCTGGCCGTCTTCAGGGCTGTAAATACGCGTCACGCCGTAAGCCTGCAGTTCGGCAATCTCGCTGGGCACAATCACGCCACCACCGCCACCAAACACCTGGATATGCGCACCGCCACGGGCCTTGAGCAAATCCACCATGTATTTGAAATACTCCACATGCCCGCCCTGGTAAGAGCTGATGGCAATGCCCTGCACATCTTCCTGCAAAGCAGCGGTTACCACCTCATCGACACTGCGGTTGTGGCCCAGATGAATCACTTCGGCCCCCATGCCTTGCAGAATGCGCCGCATGATGTTGATAGCGGCGTCGTGCCCGTCAAACAGGCTGGCGGCAGTAACGAAGCGCACCTTGTGCGTGGGGCGGTAGTTGGCCAGGGCTTTGAATTCAGCGGACAAATCGGTCATGGTCAGGTTCCTTGGTCGCCACGCCCCTGTTTTGCAAAGTCGCAAAGTCGTGGCGCAGTTGACGTTTACGTAAACGTCAACTTTAAACCAATTCACCTGCGCGCACCTGACAGACGGGACGGCCAGTGGTGTTACCGTAGGCACCCAACACTACGCGACACGCCCATGAATTTCCCTACCCCCCTGCCCGACGAACTGCCGCAGCCCGCAGCGGGGTACGCCGGCGATGTCTCGCCAACTTTGGCGTATGCCTGGTGGCAGGCCGGAAAAGCCGTATTGGTCGATGTACGAACCGATGCTGAACGGGAGTGGGTCGGCTCGGTGCCAGGGGCCATCGTCGTGGCTTGGAAGCAGTGGCCGGGCATGGTGATGAACCCCAACTTTGATGCGGCGCTGAAGGCCGCCGTGCCTGCGGGCCAGAGCGTGGTGCTGCTGTGCCGCAGCGGCATACGCTCCATTGCGGCAGCCAAACGCGCCACGGAATTGGGCTTGGAGGCCTACAACATTTTGGAAGGATTTGAGGGCGACCCGGACGCTCAGGGCCACCGTGGGACCACCGATGGCTGGCGCCTGCGGGGTCTGCCCTGGCGTCAGGGATAATTTGTCCATGACTTTCCTCGCGCTCGATATCGGCAACACCCGCCTGAAGTGGGCGCAATACGCATCCCCCCATCCGGATGCAGAGCTCTTGAGTCACGGTGCCGAGTTTCTAGAAAACATCGACAAGCTGGCCGAAGGTGCCTGGAGCGACCTGGTAGCCCCCAGCCGCGTGTTGGGCTGTGTGGTGGCGGGCGATGCGATCAAACGCCGGGTCAACGATCAACTTGACCTGTGGGATGTGGTGCCCCAATGGGTGGTGGCCAGTGAGTCCGAGGCAGGCCTGCGCAACGGCTACGACCACCCCACCCGCCTGGGTGCCGACCGCTGGGTCGCGATGATTGGCGCCTACCACCGCATGTTGTCGCACGGCGCGCGCCAGCCCATGGTCGTGGTCATGGTCGGCACCGCCGTGACGGTGGAGGCGATTGACGCCGATGGCAAGTTTTTGGGCGGACTGATTTTGCCTGGGCACGGCATCATGTTGCGGGCCCTAGAGTCTGGCACCGCCGGTTTGCATGTGCCAACCGGCGAAGTGCAGCTCTTCCCGACCAACACCAGCGATGCACTCACCAGTGGCGGCACCTACGCCATTGCGGGCGCAGTAGAGCGCATGGTGCAGCATGTGCAAGCCCATTGCGGGGCAGAGCCTCAATGCATCATGACCGGTGGCGCGGGCTGGAAAATGGCACCCAGCATGACGCGCCCATTTGAGCTGGTGGACAACCTGATTTTTGACGGTTTGTTGCAACTGGCCAAGCGCCGGTTTGGCGACTGAGCACTGCTTTACGCCACACGTGGCAGCGGACTACAAGTCCAGCAGTTTGGAAAAATTGGTATCGCTGGAGCCGTGCGACTCTTCCACGATCAATCCGCTGGACTCAAAGCTGTAGTCCAGCAAGACCACGCTGTCTTCCGGTTGGCGCAGGCTGGTAACAAACGCGTTGTCCAGCATGCCGATGAGGGCGGCGCGCGCCTCCTCCGGATCGCTGTTTTGCAGGTCATACGTTGCAGTCAGGGTGAGCCGCACGGTGGCCAAATCCGCACCCCGTGATTGCGCTGCCTGAACCAGACCGGTATCTTGCAAAACGCGCCCTGCGGGATCGACAAACACCACGCGCGCAGGCATCTTGGGCGACAAAACGTGGGAGTCGCCATCGGGGTTCATCACCAACATCGAGCCGTTGTCAAAATCGCGCGCCCAGGCGCTGCGTCCATCTTCGAACTCGCGCACGGCAAAACCATACTCTCGCGGGGACACAAAATGGCGGGCAAAAAGGTCCATCGCCGGGTCGTCCACTTCCAGGTCCTGGTGCACAAAGGTGTAACGCACTTGGCCTTGGGCCATACGCCGCTTGTGAGCGCTGGGCAAGCCGTGGGCGTGGGGTAGGGGATTCAGTGCGCGCCAAACCATGGTCAGTGTCCTCTGTGCGGTGTTTCAGCGAATCATACGCACGCACCCGCGGCGAGCCAAGCTTCGCTTAAGCGCACCCAGTAGGTAGCACCCAGCGGAATCAAATTGTCATTGAAATCGTAGCTGGGGTTGTGCAGCATGCAGGGGCCACCACCATGGCCCATTGCGCGGTGGTCGCCATCGCCATTGGCAATAAAGGCATAGCAGCCAGGCTTGGCCATCAGCATGTAGGAAAAGTCTTCAGCGCCCATGGTGGGCTCCTGTTGGCCCACGTTGGCCTCGCCCACAATGCTGGCCATTACGCGGCGGGCAAATTCGGCCTCTTTGGGTGAATTGATAGTGGGCGGGTAATTGCGCTTGAACTCAAAGCTGCACTCCAGGCCAAAAGCCTGGGCGGTGTGCTGGGCCATGTCGCGCATGCGCTGCTCAATCATGTCCAGCACTTCAATCGAAAACGTGCGCACTGTGCCCTGCAATTCACAGGAGTTGGGGATGACATTGGTGGCCTCACCCGCGTGGATCATGGTGACAGAGATCACACCCGCGTCGATGGGTTTTTTGTTGCGGCTGATGATGGTCTGAAACGCCTGCACCATCTGGCAGGCCACGGGCACCGGGTCCAGGCCGTTGTGCGGCATGGCAGCGTGGCCGCCCTTGCCGCGAATCACGATTTTGAATTCATTGCTGGAAGCCATCACCGGCCCGGCACTGGCGGCAAAGTGGCCCACCTGCGATCCTGGCCAGTTGTGCATGCCAAACACGGCCTGCACCGGGAATTTTTCAAACAAGCCGTCCTTGATCATTTCCCGCGCGCCGCCGCCGCCCTCTTCGGCGGGCTGAAACACCAGGTACACCGTGCCATCAAAGTTACGGTGCTGGGCCAGGTGCTGGGCGGCCGCCAGCAGCATGGCCGTGTGGCCGTCGTGGCCACAGGAGTGCATCTTGCCGGGGTACTGGCTGGTGTGGGGGAAGGTGTTGGACTCTTGCATGGGCAGGGCGTCCATGTCGGCACGCAGCGCAATGGCGCGCTCCGACGTACCCGCCTTAACAATGCCCACCACGCCCGTGGTGCCCATGCCCCGGTGGATGGGGATGCCCCATTCAGTGAGCTTGGCGGCCACGATGTCGGCGGTGCGCACCTCTTTGAAACACAGCTCCGGGTGGGCATGCAGGTCGCGGCGAATGCTGGCCATGGTGCTGGCGCTGGCCACCAGCTCGGGGATCAGGTTGAGGTCTGAGAGGTTCATACAGTGTGGGGTCGCCCGGGGGCTCCTAAGGTATTACCATTGTTGGATGACTGATTCTATGGTTTTGGGCGCTTGCCCACACGATTGCCCCGACACCTGCAGCATGGTGACCACCGTGCACAAGGGTATTGCCATCAAAGTGCAGGGCAACCCGGCCCACCCCCACACCGACGGCGCCCTGTGCACCAAGGTATCCCGCTACACCGAGCGCAGCTACCACCCCGAGCGCATCTTGCACCCCCTGAAACGCGTGGGGCCCAAGGGCGCGGGCCAGTTTGAGCGCGTAACGTGGGATGCGGCGCTGACCGATATTGCCACCCGCCTGAACACGATCGCCAACCGCGCACCGGGCAGCGCCCAGGCCATACTGCCCTACAGCTACGCCGGCACCATGGGCCTGGTGCAGGGCGAGAGCATTGCCGCGCGCTTTTTCAACACCCTGGGCGCATCGCTACTAGACCGCACCATTTGCGCCACCGCCGGGGGCGAGGGCCTGACGCAAACCCTGGGCGGCAAGGTGGGTATGCGGGTTGAGTTCTTTGCTGAAGCCAAGCTCATCCTCATCTGGGGCAGTAACTCGATTGGCAGCAACCTGCACTTTTGGCGCTACGCCCAGGTGGCCAAGCGCAACGGCGCCAAGCTGATTTGCATAGACCCGCGCAAGACCGAGACGGCCGACAAATGCCACGAACACATCGCCCTGCTGCCCGGCACCGATGCGGCGCTGGCGCTGGCGGTGATGCACGAGCTGATTAAAAACAACTGGCTGGACCACGACTATCTGCAACAGCACACCCTGGGCTGGGATGAACTCAAGGCCCATGCACTACAGTGGCCGCCCGAGCGCGCTGCCGCCGTGTGCGGTGTACCGGTGGCGCAAATCAAGTCTCTGGCCTACGACTACGGCCAATGCCAGGTGCGCAACGAGCCCGCTGCTATTCGCATGAACTACGGCCTGCAGCGGGTGCGCGGAGGCGGCAATGCCGTGCGGGCCATTGCCTGCCTGCCCGCGCTGATTGGCGCGTGGCGGCACCGTGCCGGGGGCGTGTTGCTATCGAGCTCCGGGCAGTTCCCGGTGCAGCGCCGGGCGCTGGAGCGGCCTGACCTGCTGGCTGGACGCACACCCCGCACCATCAATATGAGCACCATTGGCGATGACCTGCTGCGCCCTGCGTCTGACGCGTTTGGCCCCGCAGTGGAAGCGGTGATTGTGTACAACAGCAACCCGGTGGCGGTGGCCCCCGAGTCAGGCAAAGTGGTGGCAGGCTTTGCGCGTGAGGACTTGTTGACCGTGGTGCTGGAGCACTTTCAGACCGACACCGCCGACTATGCCGACTACATTTTGCCGGCCACCACGCAGCTAGAGCACTGGGATGTGCACTCCAGCTACGGCCACACCGACGCGCTCTTGAACCGCCCCGCTATTGCCCCGCTAGGCGAGGCCAAGCCCAACACCCAAATCTTCAGAGAGCTGGCCCAGCGTATGGGCCTGACCGACCCCTGCCTGCAAGAAAGCGATGAAAGCCTGTGCCGCCTGGCCTATGGCGATGCGGTGGACTTTGGGCAATTGCTGTCACACGGCTTTGCCACTTTGAAGCTGGTCGATGCGCCCTTTGCCAACGGCGGCTTTCCCACGCCTTCGGGCAAATGCGAGTTTGTCAGCGCCCGGCTAGCGGCGCAAGGGCGGGACGCCCTACCCACCTACCTGCCCAACTACGAAGCGCCGGGCGGCAAAGGGCCCTACCCATTGGCCATGATCTCGCCCCCGGCCCGCAACTTTTTGAACTCGACGTTTGTCAACGTGAAGAGCCTGCGCGATATTGAAGGTGAGCCGATTTTGGAGATGCACGCCATTGACGCCGCCGCGCGCCACATTGCCAGTGGCGACGTGGTGCGGGTGTTCAACGCGCGGGGCGAGTCGCGCACCAAGGCGGTGGTGTCCAAGCGGGCCCGCCCGGGCGTGGTCAACGGCCTGGGCGTGTGGTGGCGTAAGCTGGGGCTCGATGGCACCAATGTGAACCAGCTCACCAGCCAGGCCTTAACGGATATGGGCCGTGGCCCCACCTTTTATGATTGCCTGGTGGAGGTAGAGGCATTGCCCCAGGTGGCAGTAACTACGGAAACGGCCCGAACGACCTGAAGCTGCCCGAGCCTGCCTGAGCGACCAGACTGGCCCAGATAGGCCCAGGTGGGCCATTGAGGTGCTCCGCAGGCCAATTTATGGGTCTTTTCGGGCTCTGGCCCGTGTATTTATTGACTAAGCCGCTATATTTTTCATAGCAATCTAGTCACGCGCGATTGCCATCACGCCCGCAAATCCCACGAACACGCCGCCCGTCACGCGGTTAAACAGGCGCATGACCGGCGCCCGCTGCAGGTAAACCGACAGGCGTGTGCCGCTCACGGCATAGACGAAGTACCAACTGACTTCAATCACCGAGAAAGTTGCCAGCAATATCGCAAACTGCGGAAACTGGGGCGCCCCCGGCTGGATGAATTGGGGGAAGAACGCTGCGGCAAAGAGAATCGCTTTGGGATTGCTGGCGGCCACCAGAAAGCCCTGGCGGAACAAGGAAGCCGCTGACACAGCAAGCGCGCTTGGGCTCGGCTGGTCAGGGCTGGTGTCATCGACGCGGGCGCGCCAGCACTTGACCCCCAGGTAGGCCAGGTAGGCTGCACCGGCCAGGCGCAGCGCATCAAATACCGCCGGAAAGGACTGCAGCACCGCACCCAGACCGGCCGCGGAAATGCCCATCATGATCAGCAAGGCCGCCATACAACCGAGCATGGCGGCAACGGCGGCGCGCAGCCCGTGGCGGGCGCTCACGCTCATCACCAGCAACATATTCGGCCCCGGCGTGGCCGACACCACAAAGGTCATCAGTACGAAAAGCCACCAGGTACTCACAGACATTTTTTCTTCCACTTAGGCATAGCACCCAACCTTATCAGACTGCGCTACAGTGCAATCGCTACCCCTGTACAGGTACAAAATAACCACGGAGAACTCGTATGCATTCCGACACCATGAAGCACAAAGCCAGCCTCTGGGAGGGCGAGTTTGGGACCTCCCGCCACATCACGGATGTGCATTGGGAGGGCGACATCACCCAGCAAGAACTGATGGCAGTGGCCGACCAGATTTCACCCGACTGGCAAACCCTGGACCTGGAACTGGATGCTGCCCACCCCCAACACGGACAGCGCTACCAGTTACAAAAAACGTGGCCCAGCGACGTGGACGAAGCCTTTGCGCTGCGCACACTGGAGGCCGAAGACGAACTGGAGGGCCAGTATGTGTGGGTGCACTGCTGCAAACACGTCTACGACGCTGCGGGCGAATTGGTGGACGGCGCCGGGCGCACCTACCGCCAGGTGTTCAACACCCTGATGTTCTGCGTGGCGTTCACCACCTTCGACGACATCGCCACCCAGTGCGACGGCAATTTTGGGCAGGGCGAGTGGGCTGAGTACGAGCTGTATCTGGACGATGAGTTGCCGTCGCCGGTGGCGGCTTACCACTGATTTCGCGCTGTCAACGGAACCCGAGAAGGCGGCGTTGTAGGTACAAGCTCATCGCAAAACGGTGAGCCGCTCAAGACGGTCGGAGCTTATACGACTGTTGATTTATGAGTGAGTTAACCATGTTGAATATCAAATCCCTGATCGCCGCTAGTGTTTTGTCTGGTGTGGCTTTGGCTTCTTTTGCCCAAGCAACCCCTTCTAAGCCAGCGACTCCCGCTACACCAGCTGTGACGACCGCGCCTGCGGCAGCGGCAACGCCTGCGGTACCTGCTACGAAGGCTACGCCAGCCACTGCTCCGGTTGCCGCTGCAGCGCCCGCCAAGACTGAGACTGCGGCCAAAACGACCAAGAAGACCAAGCATTCCAAGAGCAAAAAGGCTGCTGAAGCCAAGCCCATGTAATTGCCAAGGGCAGCGTTAGGTCCGCCAGGGCCTAACCAAAAAAAGGGAGCCGGTGAAAACCGGGCTCCCTTTTTTATTGCGGCGGCCTGCGAGTCGCCGATCGACCTAGTTGCGCAAGGTTGTCATCGGCAGTTGGTGCACCTCTGCCAGCAAGGCGGCTAGCGCACGCCCCGCTGCATCCAACACCGCACGGCCTTTTTCTGCAGTGGCGGCCTGGGCATTGCCTACCGCGCCTGCAGGGTTGTAGTCCTGCATTTGCCAGCCCAATTTGGCGCTTTTGCCGTTGCCAAGAATCGCGAAGGCGCGCGCGCGATCTTCGGAGGTAGAGGTAAAGTTTTGCGCATGTGCCATGTGCACTTGTTGCGGGTGCAGCGCCAGCATCATCGACGTCTCAATATCCCCCGCGTGGATGCCAAAGCGGTGCTCATGGGCGCTGAACAGCGCATTCACATCGTCACCCTGTGGCCCCGTCAGGGGCAGGCCAAACCAGTTCACGCTGTAGACCAACATACCAAGCCGGGCGCGCAGATCACGGGCCACCACGTCCATCAGGCCCACTTGGCCTCCGTGGCTATTGAGCAGCACCAGCTTCTTCACGCCCGTGGCGGCCACACTTTCGGCAATGTCGGTCCACAGGCGGATAGTCGTTTCCGCTTTCAACGTCAGGGTGCCGGGAAAGGCTGCGTGCTCGGGGCTCAAGCCGATGCTCTGGGTCGGCAAAAAAAGCGCGGGCACGGCATTGTCCAGGTGGGGCAAGCTCGCAGCGATCACACCGTCGACCAGAGCGCTGTCGACTTTGAGCGGCAAGTGCGGGCCATGCTGCTCAGTGGCCGCCACGGGTAACACCGCAATGGTTTGCGCCAAGCTACCCGCTTGGGCGGCTTGCGTGAAATCCCGAGTGGTCCAGTCGGCCCAAAAACGAGAGGATGAGGTGGCCAGAGTTGCGTTCATACCGCTATCTTAGGGGGCTTGGTGTCTGCGTGGCGGTCCTGCCGCTGCGCCAAGCCACGGCGTGCGCCAGGTTGTGGCGTGTCACGCACCGGCAAATAGCCCTGCAGTGCGCGGGGGTTGGCACGCGCGCCACTGGCCACGTAGTCCGCCAACAAGGCGTCACGCACCACAGCGATCGCCAATCCGCGCACCGCCGTTAAGTAATCGAACACAGCGTCGACCAGGTGCTCGGGTGTAAGGCGGCTGGTTTTGCCCGCCGTGTCGGTCCCGTGGGACCACAGCCACTGGGCCAGGTCCGCAAATGCGGCAAACGGGGAAACGACCGCACCGCCTCGCATGACCAGCGGCATCGTCGCTGTAAATCGCCCCGAGTTGGCTACCAAATCCCAGTAGCGCGCCAGCCGGATAAAGGCTTGCACCTCGTGGGCGCTCACCGCATCGGTGTGCTGCACGGTGTAGGGCGGGTTGGTGTCGTAGACCATGCCATGCTCGGGTACCGCACCGGGCAAACTGCGTTTGGCCAAGGGCGTGCCGCGCAGACGCTTGAGCACGCCCAACTGAATTTCATGCGGTCCAATGGCATACAGCGCATCGAAGCCTCGGCCAAAGGTGTCCCACGACTCGCCGGGCAAGCCAAAGATCAGGTCAGTGTGCAAATGCGCATGGCTGTGGTCCAGAAGCCAGCGCAAATTGGCCTGGGTTTTGGCATTGTCTTGCTTGCGGCTGATGCGCTGCTGCACGTCAACGTCGAAGCTCTGGATACCAATTTCAAATTGAAGTACACCCGCAGGGAATTGCGCAATCGCGTCTTTGAGTCGGTCTGGCAACTGGTCGGGGACGACCTCGAAATGAATGAAAAACGCCTCCAGGGGCCGGGCCGCCATCTGGTCCAAAAAGAACTGCAAGATGCGGATTGACGCATCGATCTTGAGGTTGAAGGTGCGATCCACGAACTTGAAATTCCGCGCACCGCGCTGTACCAGCGTGTGCAACTCGGCCAAGAAGATGCCCTCGTCGAAGGCCCAGGCGGTTTTGTCCAGCGCACTCAGGCAAAACTCGCATTTGAAGGGGCAACCGCGCGAGGCCTCCACATACAGCAGCCGGTGCGCCAGATCGTCGTCCGAGAATTCAGCGTAAGGCAAATCAATCTGGTCCAGCGGCGGTTGCTCACCCGCCATCACCTTCATCAAAGGGCGTGGGCCATACACCAGCGCGCGGCAAAGCTGCGGAAAACTCACATCGCCCCATCCGGTAATGACGTGGTCGGCCAGCGCCACAATCGCCTGGCCGCTGAGCTCATGGCTGACCTCGGGGCCACCCAACACCACACGCACGCCGGGGCGGCGGCTTTTGAGTTGGCGCACCACCTCGGTGGTTTGCACCACGTTCCAGATGTACACGCCAAAGCCCACGATGGGCTCGGGCTGCCCAAGCACAGGCACCGCGGGGCCCAAGGTGGCGATCAAATCGTCCACCATTTCCGCCACGGGCCGCATCAGTGTGTACTCGCGCAGCACGGTGGCATCGCGCAAGTCCTGTCCGCCGTGGCGCGCCATATTGGCCAGTAAGTAACGCAGCCCAAGCGAGGCGTGGATGTAGCGCGCATTCAGCGTGCACAGGACAATGGTCGGGACGGGCGAGGCGGCATGCATGACCGTATTATCAAAGCTTGTTTGCTCGCCGCCCGCCAAGGGGGCAAGGTCACCGGCCAGGCTGCTTGCAAGCTTTGTATGGAACTAATTGGCAGTTTTACCGTCTGTATATGGCTATGAAATTTTTACCCACCTCCCTGCGAAATGCTCTGTTTTTAATAGCGGTAACTGCAGTATCTACGTGGGCAGCAGCCCAATTTGATCTAAAAATGAGCGGTTCTGCAGGTGCTGGAGCCGCTGTGGTCCAAACCGAACAGGTGCGCGCTGAGTTGATTGCGCATGCGCCCCAAGGTGTAGGGCCTGGTCAACCCCTATGGGTCGGGCTGAAGTTGACCCACCAACCGCACTGGCACACCTATTGGAAAAATCCCGGCGACTCCGGCCTGCCCACCCTGCTGCAGTGGACGCTACCCCCAGGCATTACGGCAGGCGACATTGCCTGGCCGGCCCCGAAGCGCTTGCCCATCGGCACCCTGACCAATTACGGCTACGAGGACACCGTGGTATTGCCCGTACCGCTCACGGTGAGCCCCACCTTCACCGCAGGGCTCACCGGCGACTTAGAAGTCAAGCTCAGCGCCACGTGGTTGGTCTGCCGCCAGGAGTGCATTCCACAGGACGGCACCTTTGTTCTGCGTGTGCCGGTGCGCGGCTCCATGGCCCTGAACGCTGCGGACTTCGACGCCGCCAAAGCAGCCGCGCCAGCCACTCTGGCAGGTAGTAGCCAGGCCGAGGTCCATGGCACCGTAGTCACCCTGTCCGTGACCGGGCTACCCGCTGCGTGGCGGGGCCAGGCCCTGCAAGCCTTTCCAGAAACCAGCAACTTGTTTGAAACCAGCGGCACCCCCAGCGCCACGAGTTTGGTGGCCACCCTGGGCACTGACTCGGCTGGGGCACAGGCCTGGCGCGGCGACACCTGGGTGGGCCGATTCAACGTGTCAGACCAGCGCCTAGCCAACCCATCGACGCTACCGGCCGTGCTGCGCTGGGGCGACAGCACAGTTGCAATCCATGCGCCGATCACCGGCACTTGGCCCAGCCTGACCGTAGCGCCGGGCGTTTCACCCGCGCTGCAGACGGCCCTGGATGCCAACCGTTCCACCACGCTGCCCGCAGCGCCGGGGGGTTCTTGGGCCGCCTTGGCCCTGGCGATGGGTGCCGCGGTGCTAGGCGGGTTGATCTTGAACCTGATGCCATGCGTGCTGCCCGTGTTGGCCATCAAGGTGATGTCGGTGGCCCAGCATGCCCACCACACCCCGCGCGAGCAACGCCTGCAGGGCTTGGCCTATACCCTCGGCGTGGTTCTTTCGTTCTTGGCGTTGGGTGGCCTGATGCTGGGCTTGCGCGCCGGGGGCGAGCAATTGGGCTGGGGTTTCCATTTGCAGTCGCCCGCCGTAGTGGCGGGCCTGGCGGTCTTGTTCACGCTGCTGGCGCTGAACCTGGCGGGCCTGTTTGAGATTGGTAACTTGCTGCCCCAGGGCCTGGCCAACTTGCAGGCCAAACACCCGGCGGCGGATGCATTTTTATCCGGCGTGCTGGCGGTAGCAATAGCCTCGCCGTGCAGCGCACCCTTTATGGGCGCTTCTTTGGGTTACGCCATCACCCTACCCGCTGTGCAGGCGCTGGCCATCTTTGCAGCGCTGGGCTTAGGACTGGCGCTGCCGTTTTTGGCCGCCGCGTGGGTACCCGCTGTTGCCAACTGGCTGCCCCGCCCCGGTGCCTGGATGGGTACGCTGCGCCGCTTCATGGCCTTTCCGATGTTTGCCACCGTGGTGTGGCTGGTCTGGGTGCTGGGCCACCTGAGCGGCGTGAATGGCGCGGGCGCGTTGCTGGCGCTGCTGGTAGCGCTGGCCTTGCTGGTGTGGTCATTGGGGCTGGCGGGACGCAGTCGCACTGTGTTTGCTATTATTTCTATAGCTATAACGATAATGGTTACGTGGGCCACGGGTCCATTGGTCGTAAAAATGGAGCCTTTGGTGGCTGCAGAGGTCCCCACGGGCATGGGTAGCCGCTCTGCTTGGGCGGCCTGGGTGCCGGGCCGCGTAGAGGCCGAATTGGGCGCCGGCAGACCGGTGTTTGTCGACTTCACGGCCGCCTGGTGCATCACCTGCCAATACAACAAGAAAACCACGTTGGGCAATGCGGAGGTGCTGGCTGACTTTGCGGCCAAAAACGTACAGCTCCTGCGCGCCGACTGGACACGCCGCGACCCGGCCATCACCCAAGCCCTGGAGCAACTGGGTCGCACCGGCGTGCCGGTGTATGTGCTGTACCAAAGCGGCAAAGCACCGGTGGTGTTTTCTGAAATTCTGGACGCCCAGGTGCTGCGCAGCACCCTTGCGGCACTGTGAGCGGCACGGGGCGATGACAAGCAACGGACCACTCCAAGGCGATGCGGCGGTAGCCCACATCTTGCAGCACTGCCGCACCGTGGCCGTGGTGGGCCTGTCGCCCAAACCGCACCGCGACAGCTTCAGGGTCAGCCGCTATATGCAGGCCCACGGCTGGCGCATCGTGCCGATCAATCCTCTGGTCAGTGAGGTTTTGGGAGAGAAGGCCTACCCGAGCTTGCTTGAGGCGGCGCGGCACGAACGCATCGAGTTGGTGAATGTGTTTCGCAATAGCGAGGATGTGCCGCCGGTGGTGGATGCGGCGATTGCGATTGGGGCGCAGGCGGTTTGGCTGCAGTTGGGGATTGTTAATGATGCTTCTATTGCGCTGGCCAGATCTGCGGGGCTGGTGACAGTTCAGAACAAGTGTTTGATGGTGGAGCATCGGCGGCTGGGCTGACTGCAGGTTTTTTAACAACCCTCTCCCCCAGCCCCTCTCCCCGCTGGGAGAGGGGAGCTTTTAACAGCCCTATTTGGGCTTTGGACTCCGGCTCAGGAATTACGCCGATAGGCTGCGCCACGGGTTGGTACGCAGCCGCTTGAAACCTACGGTCGTAGAAAGCGCCCAGACGCTGGCGCGGAGCTGGCTGGCGCTACGCGCCAGCGGTGGGCGCACCAGCCCACACCAACTTCACTACGACCGCTATCCCACTACTGCGGGCACTCCAAAACCGTATCGCAACCTCCCTGCAGTGATTCCGTAACCGGCGAAACCAACCCAATATGGCTGTTAAAAAGCTCCCCTCTCCCAGCGGGGAGAGGGGCTGGGGGAGAGGGTTGTTAAAGGAAGCTGGGAATTCTCAAACATGCACTCCTGCGACAATACAAACTATGACCGCAACGACCTTCGACACCCTCCGCAACCCCACGTTTTTACAAGCCTGCATGCGCCAGGCCACCCCACACACCCCCGTGTGGCTAATGCGCCAGGCCGGGCGCTACTTGCCCGAGTACGTGGCCACGCGCGCCAAGGCGGGCAGCTTCATGGGCCTGGCCACCAACCGCGACTACGCCACCGAAGTCACCCTGCAGCCACTAGAGCGCTACCCGCTGGATGCGGCCATTTTGTTCAGCGACATCCTGACCGTGCCGGACGCCATGGGTCTGGGCCTCTCGTTTGCGCAGGGCGAAGGCCCGCGCTTTGCCAACCCCATCAAAACCGAGGCGGATGTGGCCAAGCTCGAAGTGCCCGATATGGCCAAGCTGCAGTACGTGTTTGATGCGGTCAGCAGTATCCGTAAGGCCCTGACGGTGGATGGCAAAGGCCGCGTGCCGCTGATCGGCTTCAGCGGCAGCCCCTGGACGCTGGCCTGCTACATGGTCGAAGGCAAGGGTTCGGACGACTACCGCTTGGTCAAGACCCTGCTGTACAGCCGCCCCGACCTGATGCACCGCATGCTGCAGATCAATGCTGATTCTGTGGCCGCCTACCTGAACGCTCAGATTGACGCGGGCGCCCAAGCCGTGATGATTTTTGACAGTTGGGGCGGTGTGCTGGCTGATGGTGCCTTCCAGGCATTTAGTCTGGCCTACACCGCCCGCGTGCTGGCCCAACTAAAACGCCATGGCAGTGACGGCAAAGTCGTACCGCGCCTGGTGTTCACCAAGGGCGGAGGCCAGTGGCTGCAAGACATGAGCACGCTGGACTGCGAGGTATTAGGCTTGGATTGGACAGTGAATTTGACCCGCGCCCGTGCGCTGGTGGGTGGCGCCGAGAACGGTCCGGGCAAAGCCCTCCAAGGCAATATCGACCCCAACGTCCTGTTTGCGCCACCGGCGGCTATTGAAACCGAAGTAGCCAAAGTTCTGGACAGTTTTGGGACGCCGTATTTAGGGACAGGATCAGGCCCCACGCATATCTTCAATCTGGGCCACGGCATCAGCCAATACACGCCGCCCGAGCATGTGTCAGCCTTGGTAGCCGCAGTGCATCGCCACTCGCAAGTCTTGCGGGCGCAAAAGGCTTAGCACTTTTCACCAGATTGCAAATATCGCCGCCGCACTTATGCACAAAAAAATGATAGCGCACCAATTTACCTCGCCGTTTTGCACCTGGTCCGCTATTAATCCGATAGCACGGCTAAGTAGTTGATTCATATAGGTTTAAAAGATTGCTTTTTTTATGGGCATTTCGGCCAAAGCCTTTATTTTTAAGGCTTTGGCAAGCGCCAACGCAACATATCAACAAAGTTATCCACAGAAATATGGGATTCCTTGCAATAGTCTTTCAAATCAAGTACTTAGCGCCACTTCCTCCATCCAACATCACCATATTGCACCAAGTGGCTCGCATTAGGGTTCCACCTTAGGTGCACCCAGATCCGCACTCTATTGCTCCATGACCCATTGGCTCTGCGTTCTTGTCCAAACCCCGGCCTATGCCAATTTGGGGGTGGGCCTAAGCTACCAAAGTGACCTAGCCCACCCGCCTGGCACGCTGGTGCGCGTGCCGCTGGGCAAGCGCGAGATGCTGGGTGTGGTGTGGGATGGCGACACGGGCCTAGAAACGGGCGAAATTGACCCCGGGAAAATCAAATCGATCGCGGGCACATTGGAGGGTATTGCACCGCTGAATGCGCACTGGCAGCAATTGGTCACGTTTGCGGCGCAGTACTACCAACGCGCTATCGGTGAAGTAGCCTTGGCGGCATTGCCACCGCAACTGCGGGAACTGAGCCCAGCACAAATGCAGCGCCGCCTTAAGCGCGCACCAGCGGCAGCTAAAGCGCACCCGGTTGCGCCCCATGGGCTGCCGCTTACGCCAGAGCAAAGCACGGTCATTGAAGCCATTGACGCACAGGCCGGACCTTTCTTATTGTTTGGCGCTACGGGTAGCGGCAAGACCGAGGTGTACTTGCACTGCGTACAAGACCTGCTGGCGCGCGACCCTCTGGCCCAAGCCTTGGTGATGGTGCCCGAGATCAACCTGACTCCCCAACTGGAAGCGCGCTTCAAGGCCCGCTTTGCCGACGCCTACGGCGACGACGCGGTGGTGTCCTTGCACAGCGGCATGACGAATCCGCAGCGGCTCAAGGCCTGGCTGGCGGCGCACAGCGGCCGTGCGCGCATCGTGCTGGGTACGCGCATGGCGGTGTTTGCCTCCATGCCGCATTTGCAGCTTATCGTGGTGGATGAAGAGCACGATGCTAGCTACAAAAGCAGTGAAGGCGCCCGCTACTCCGCCCGTGATCTGGCGGTCTACCGGGGCCGCCTGGAAAACGCCAAAGTGCTACTCGGCTCGGCCACCCCATCGCTAGAGAGTTGGTACCAAAGCCGCCCAGCGGCTGACGGCGGCCGCTATGTGCGCCTGCATATGCCCAGCCGCGTGGGTGCAGGCGCAGCGCAATCGCCCACTGGCACAGGGGCACTTCCTCTGGTGCGGCGGGTAGACATGAACCACCAGCCGCGTAATGCCGTGTTTTCATTGCCGCTGCTGGAAGCCATCAAAGGGCGCATAGCCAAGGGTGAGCAATGCATGATTTTCTTGAACCGGCGCGGCTATGCCCCGGTGTTGCATTGCACCGATTGCGGTTGGAAAAGCGAGTGCCCGCACTGCTCCGCCTTCCGCGTGTTCCACAAAATTGACCGTACGCTGCGCTGCCACCACTGCGGCTTCACCGAGCGCGTGCCGCGGGCTTGCCCCGGCTGCGGCAACCCAGATATTGCCCCCCTGGGCCGGGGCACCGAGCGACTGGAAGAACACCTGGCCGAGTTGTTGGCCGACGTGCGCCGCCCAGCCCCCGCAGGCTCGGACGCGCCCGATGGCGGCCCCGTACGCGTGGCACGCATTGACGCCGATACCACCCGCCTGAAGGGCGAGTTAGAGAGCCAACTGGCCGCCGTACACGCGGGCGATGTGGACGTGCTGGTGGGCACACAAATGATTGCCAAGGGGCACGACTTTCGGCGCATCACGCTGGTGGCTGCTGTCACGCCCGATGGTGCGTTGTTCTCGAGTGATTTCCGGGCACCTGAGCGCCTGTTTGGCCTGCTCTTGCAAGCCTGCGGGCGGGCGGGGCGCGACGCGGCTTTGGGTTTGCAAAGCGAGATGTGGGTGCAGAGCTTTCAGCCCGCCCACCCGCTCTATGCTGCGCTCAAAAAACACGACTACGTAGGCTTTGCCGAACAACAACTGCAAGAACGCCAGGCCGCTGGTATGCCACCCTACAGCGCACAGGCTTTGGTACGGGCCGAGGCGCGCACCCAAGAGGCTGCGCAGGGCTTTTTGCAAGCCGCCAGCGCACAAGCTAGTACCGACATGGCGCATTGGGAAGGCTGGGCCGAGGTGGTGGCGCAGGTCACGCTGTACCCTGCGGTACCCATGACGATCCAGCGCATTGCCAACGTGGAACGCGCCCAAATGTTGGTGGAAAGCCCCTCACGCGCTGCGTTGCAGCGCTTTTTGAGCGGCTGGCAGTCGGTACTACACAGCACCCGCCAGCAACCCGCAGGCAAGGGACTGATCCGCTGGGCCATTGATGTGGACCCGCTGGCTATTTAGGCCACGGCGTGAGCATCTGCCAAGGTAATGGTCGTCAACCACCAGGGCGCAGTGCATGCGCTGGGGTTCACCAAAGGACAACAAATATGAAGGTGTTCATGGCCGCGTTGAATGCCGCGTGCGCCAGAATGGCCGGGCCCAGTGAACCGCAGCGCTGTCGCAACCAGGAAAACAGCACGGCGGTTGCAAACATCAACACCACCCACAGAAGCCCAGACACCGGCCGCAAACTCCAGCCGCTGGCCGCCAACCACAGGCCATGGTGGCACAGATGGACCAGCCCAAACAGCCCGGCCTCGCACACCAACGCCCATTGGGCCCCGAACCGGCTTTGTAGTGCGCGGTGCAACACGCCACGAAAGAAAATCTCCTCGCCAATGGGGCTAAAGATACAGGCTGGAATCGTGAAAAACAGGTGCAGTTGCCACCATGTGAGCGTTCGTGTGTCCAGCGTATTGCGGTACGCATTGGCAATACTTACATACCAGTTATCGGCCGTATTGCCAAAGAGGGTGACACCTAGGACGCCAACCGCGAGCGCCATGCTCGCACCCAGCGCCACAGCGGCCCAATAGTAAAAACCGCGACGCGCGCGTTGCAGACCGATGCTTCGTCTGCCTTGCGCAGTCATCAACATCCAGGGCAATACTGCCATGACAACGAACCCTAGCGGCAGTACCCACCGCCACGTGCCTGGCCCTAGGGTCCCCAGCGCCCGCAAGCTGGCCAACCCGGCCGCCAACACCAACACGAATACCCAGGGATGGGACACCCCGCTGCGCCAGAGTGGTACGTTGGCGCGATCGGGGTACGGGGGATTCAGCGGATTCGGAAGCAAGACGGATGGGGTCAAAGGAATGGTCCAAATTGGTAGCAATAGCGCGGGCCATTATCCCGACACAAAAACCCCGAGGGGCCTTTCGGCACCTCGGGGTCTTGGTTTACGCAGGGCGTGGATTAACGCTTGTAGGAGCCCTGCGCAGATGCGCTGCCATTGACGGAGGCACTGTCCCGTTGTGCTTGGGCATTACCGCTACCCGCTGTCGACAGTTCAGCGCCCCGCAGTTTTGCAGAACTACTCTTCGACGTTTGCGCATTGGCATTCGAGTTGCCTTGGCTAGACGCAGCGGCGTCAACTGCACCGGCAGGGTTAGCACTTGGTGTGCTTGGGGCGGCCGGCGTTGCTGGCATTGCGGGTGTTGCAGGCGCTGCAGACTTGGCGTCTGAACCGCGTTGCACGGCCCCAGTCAGGCCCCCGGCACTTGAAACCATGCCATCACGCGCTAACAGATCACCCTGACCGGACAACATGGCACTGGTGGGTGAAGCTGGCGGGGTCATGGGTGTGGTCGCTGGGGTTGTAGCCTGGCTTGCACCGCCTGCGGCGCCCTGACCCATCGCTTGGGCGTCGGCGATAGCGTCGCGTGTTTTGGCAACTCGCTTGCCAATATCGGGCATCTCGATCGCATTGCGACCACTGAAAGCGCCTTGGCCTACGGCCATGCCGCTACCGGTGAAGTTGCCGGGGCCAAATCCACCGCCGACGGCACCACCGAGTGCCCCACCTGCCGTGCCGCCGACGGCGCCACCCAACAAGCCAGCGTACACGGGGAGGGAGGCCACTACAGCACAAAACATAGAAGCAGCCATGGTTTTGCGAACAAGCGTTTTACGTGTGAACATGATGAGGTCCTTTAAACAAGATGTGAAGCCAGCCATTCCAGCCCCTACACACTGACAACGACCCCGGTGCCTCGTTTCTTCCGTCGCGCTTTGTAAGCAATTGCAACACTGCGGGCCATGCCCACCATAAAACTACCGTTGCAACCCAACCCGCTGCGGTGCGACACGTCCAGCCTCACCCACCAGGCCCCAGCCGTAAATTGGGTCACGCCCCACGGCCCCCAAATCCACGGCTTGCGCAAGCAACCACTGCAGGGCTGCAGCGGCGCCCTGCGTGTCGGGCTGCTGCAGGCGTTGGGCCAGAAGTGCGGCCACTATCGGCGCGGCGAACGACGTGCCCCGCACAACAACATAATTGCCACCGGGCTTGGCCGCCACCATATCTGCCCCTGGTGCGGAAAACATGACGTGCGCACCCTGTCCCGCCTCTGGCAGCGCCCGCTGGGCTTTGGATACGCCTGTAATGCCTACGACGCCCGCATAGGCCGCGGGGTACAGCGCCGCAGCTGCAGGACCATCGTTGCCCACAGCCGCCACGATCAGGTGCCCCTTTCGAATCAGTGCTTGCACCGTGCGCTCTAACCAACGATTGGGCGGCCCCACCAGGCTGACATTAATCACCGCGACCCGCTCCTGCGCCATCCAGGCCAATGCCTCAGCGATCGCATCCGCAGCGCCGCCTGCAGGTTGGCCGCAATAAATGTCTGCAGCATATAAAACATCACTGCTACCGATACTGTCAAAACCGGGGGCGTGTCCCACCAATAGGGAGGCGACTGCGGTACCGTGCGGGTCCACCACGCGTTTGCCATTGCACCCCCACGCGCGCACGGCAACAGCGCTCAATGCCGGGTGCACAGGGTCAACGCCGCCGTCGATCAGCCCCACGCGGCGGCTCGTAGTGGCTTCTGCGACAAACACCATCGCACCACTGGCTCCGCCTGGTTCGCCGCCGGGCGCGTAGAGGTGGTTGAAATCCACGTCCGTGTCGGGCTGCAGGCCACGCAATTGCGCCAAGGCATCCGCCGTACTACGCCCCTTGGGCGGTCGCAGAACGAGTTGGCGCAGGTTGAGCGCATCCAAGTTTTGTTCACGCACGACGCTAAATCCCAAGCCCAGTGCGGCATCCAAAACGGCGGGCGCTGGTGATATCCAGAGGATCTCTTGCCGGCGCACCGGCTCACCTCTGGGGTCCGCCTCTACCAGGTCGGGATGGGCACGCAGTAACTCCCGCACCCAGGTTTGGCGCAGCAATGCCTGGGTAGCACGCCTTGTATCTGCGGCAATCGTGGCGGGGGATAGGGGCAAATCGCGCCCGAACAAGGATGTGTCCGGCAACGTAGGAAGTCGCACGCCTGGCAAGCCTAACTGGGCATGGGCTGAGAAAGCTCCACTAACGGCTAGCAAGCCCACGATCCATCGGCCACCAACACGTTGCACAGCGCTGCTAAAACCATATAAAAACATGTACATGCGATGATAACGATCCAGACACGGAAGAAAATCCCCCCGCCGATCGTTATACCTTTGAGAGATGGCTGAACCCCTGCTAAATGTGCGAGATGAGATTGCCGCCCTATTGCCGCGCTTGCGTAGGTTTGGGCGCACGCTCGCCCACCACCGGGAGGATGCCGATGACCTTGTGCAAATCGCAGTCGAACGCGCATTGGTGAATAGCAACCAATGGCAGATGGGTACACGGCTGGACAGCTGGATGTTTCGAATTATGCAAAACGCTTGGATCGATGAAACGCGGGTTCGCGTACGGCGGGCTCAAACCTTTCTCCCTGAAGAGGAGGGTGCATCCGTGGGCGTGAATACAACAGACGCTCAAATAGACGCCATCGCCGTGCGCAAGGCTGTGGCGCAGCTCAACGATGAGCAGCGCGCGGTCGTCGGTTTGGTATTGGTTGAAGGGCTACCCTACAAGGAGGCGGCCGAGGTGCTGGGTATTCCTGTAGGAACGCTGACCAGTCGCCTTGCCAGGGCACGTGATGCCTTGCAGGCCTTGCTTGTGAGCCCTACGGGATCGCGACCATGAGCTGGAGCGACGAAACTTTGATGGCATTTGCCGATGGGGAATTGGATGCTGCGCAAAGCGATCTGCTGCGTGCGGCTGTACAAGACGACCCCGCTATCCACCAACGTATCGACAGCTTGGTGCTGCAACGTCGACGGCTGGGGGTTGCATTCAGCGCGGTGCTAGACGAGCCGTTGCCCGAACGCTTGACTCAACTACTGCAGACACCCCTTGCCGCGTCGACACCGGCTCCCTCGTTTTCTAAAACTTCGCGCAGTGGCAGCTTTGGGACCGCGCTGGGCCAATATTGGTCACTGCTTGCACAACGCGTTTGGCCCGGTTCCAATGCAGGTGCTTGGGGGGCGGTGGCGGCCAGCGTCATGCTGGGTGTGTTACTCGGAACCCAATGGAATTCTGGCACTCCCACCGGCACTGGGCTGGCTATGCGCGACGGTCGGCTGCTGGCCGATGGCACGGTAGCCCAAGCCCTGGCCTCTCAACTAGCAAACGCTCCGCTAGACAATCAACGCGTGTCGGTACAACTGAGCTTTGTAGATCAATCAGGCAACTACTGTCGTACCTTCACCACCCCGGCGTTAGCGGGTTTGGCGTGTCTTGAGTCCGATGGCTGGGCGGTACAACTTTTAACCACTTCAGATCGCAGCACCGCCGGAGAAATTCGCCAAGCGGCAACTGCCTTGCCACCAGCCATCTTGGACGCGGTAGATCAGCGAATGGTCGGGAGTCCATTCGACGTTGCTGGTGAGAGGGCGGCGCGCGCACGCGGCTGGCGTCGTTAGCTACTTGACGAAAGCGGCCCCCACCGCAGACGAAGCGCGCTAATATTGGCCGTTACGCTTCGTTACGTTTTCCAATGTTGGGGGTTTTATCTATGCGGCTGCTGTTGTCCCTAATCGTCGTGCTGACGCTCGGTGCCTGTGCCGCGCCTAAATACACAGTTGACGATGGGCGCAAGGTAAATGAGGAGCTGCTTGCCAGTATCCGGGTTTATGGCGCCGGTGAACAGGCGTTGCGCCCGGCTATCGCGCGGTCCGCCGCTTTGAAAGACAAAGACTGCGACAAACAGTGGGAGCTACCGTTTGCCGTGGCCAGCAGCTATGACCTGCCGATCAACGACCGCGTGGCGTGGGTGCGAGGCCTGGGCGTGGATGAGCGCCTGACGGTCGTAGGCGTTGCGCCCAACTCTCCGCTGCAACTACGCGACAGAATTGCAGCCGTGGGACGTGTGGCTTCTGACGACGCTCAGCAAATGTTGCTTGCCTTGGCAGATATGCGCGACGAGGGTCGTGCATTCCAAGTAGTTTTGTCATCTGGAAAATCCGTCCAGATCATCCCTTTCGAGGCGTGCCGAGGTTATACCCGCTTGGCGCCTGCCAACTTGCCCCAGACGCAAGACTACCATTGGCTCATGAGCATGCATCCGCTAGAAGTGGCCAAGGCGGATCTGACGGACGACGAGGCCTTGTGGGCCGTGTTGTGGACTCAGGGCGTATCGGAGGAAGGCGGGGCCCGCATGAAGACTTACCATTACGGCGTCAAGATTGCTGGCACGCTGTACAACCTTTTCACGATTGCGTCTGGCCTGCAGGGTGCCGCGTTGGCTGCCGACGCGGCCATCCGCACTGCCCAGTCTGCCGCTGCCAGTGCAGCGACCGAAATCCTTAAGAAACAGTTGATTGACCAGGCCTCTAGCTACGCCACCTCACGCTTGCGTGAAGAGGTGACCAATGTCGCCAAAACGCTGACGCAGGCGCAGGTGGTAGGTGCCATGCAACAGGCTGCCGCCAACCGTGGGGCATTGAGTGGGGTGGCTTGGATTGCGGCCACCGTGTTTGACCAGGCTGATGCCTGGGCCTACAAGCGCATGGAGTCCTTGGGCGCGAACCCCCTGGCAGGCTTCACGTTGCACCAAAAGCTGATCGAAAGAAGTCTAGCCGCCAACTCCATGGTCTTTGACCAAGAGCGTCTGACTGCATTGAGCAAAATTGCCAGCGAACGTGGGCGTGGCGACGAGGTCGTCGCAATTCTTGGGGGGTTCAAGCCGTCTGATCTGCAATTGGTTTTGGGTGATATGCCGCTAGCCTCGGCCCCTCGGGGGTTTTCGTATGACGACCCGAACGATGCAATCGACAGCACGCAACCTTACGCACGCGGTCTGATCGACAGCATGTTGAGCATGCCCATTGAATCCAACGCAAAGCGCTAGGCCTCTGCGCGCCCACTTTATGACAATGCTCCAAAGCACCCGTATCGCGCTGGTATACCTTGCGCTAAACCCATTGGCCGTCTGGGCACAACTCTCTCCCGCTGTAACGGGGCAGTTTCAGCCGCTGCCGGTAGCCAGCCCGCCGACGCCTGTCGCTACGACACCGCCCGCCACGCTTCCAGAATCGAGCAAGGCGGTGGAACCTTTGCCAGCCTCGGCGGACTCCGCGCCTGAGGGCTGCCGCCCTTTGAGTGACAGAGCTATGACTGTGGATCTGAAGGCTGTTACGGCACAGTCGCACAAACGCCCCGTATCCGAGCAAATGGCGTTGTATTCGGAGGCAGTGTCGCTTTGGACTAAAGCAGTGTCCGTGTGTGAGGGGCGCGCCAAAGACCGCGCGCAACGCAACCTGACCGACAATCTGCGCGTGAAAGAGCAACTGAGCGAGATGCAAGATGCTGGCCCCAAATGCGAGGGCGCACAAAAGGACGCCAATGCACTGCAAGAACTGGCGAAGCAGTCTTTGACGGATCGCCGCTTCACTGAAGCTGCGGTGTTGTTCCGCAAAGCAGAGGATGCTTGGGACAACGCATCAGAGTTGTGTACCGGTAGCCAGCAAGAGTTGGCAGAGAAGCGCCGCGACCAGTCGGTGATTGACGGACACAATGCTGATTTTTGCGCACCGATTTATGAGCGCGCCCGTGAGCAAACGCAGAAGTTGCGGGCCATGCCTGCCTCCACGGTTCGAGAAGAAAAGTTGGAACAATCTCTGATAGCTGAAACTCTTTGGCGCGACGCGATGGCGCAGTGCAAAGGCGTTGTGGTGGAGTCCTCTCGCGGCCAAGCGCAGGCTATCGCCCGGGAACGTGGAACCCCGTGGGTGGCCCGTAATCTGCCGGCACCCGTCGCTGTGGCTGCGACAAAGCGTGTGCCCGCGGGCGCAGGCACTCCTGCGAATACGCTGACGACTGCGGGCGCCAACAACACAGCACCCTACCGACAAGCTGGAATTGCCAGCGCGGCAAGCCCTGGTGTTCTGAGTAGTTTGGGCACTACTTTGAGCGCCACTTTGAGCAGCGTTGGGGCCAACGCGTCTTCGCTGACTAGTGCCTCAGCGGCAAGTTCACATCCGACCCCCGCTCCCAGCAAGCTTAGCAACCCCGAGCCACAGCCTGCCGAATTTATATCGGGCACCACCCGCTTCACCGGTAAATTCGTGCGCGATCCAGACGGCACGAGTTTTTCGGGTACCGGCAAAGTGTCATGGAACAACGGAGATGTGTTTGATGGCACCATCGTGAAAGGCCTGCGCCAGGGCAATGGCTCTTTCGTGTGGGCCAACGGCCAGCGCTACGAAGGCGAATGGCTTGATGACACTCCGCAGGGAAAAGGTAAGCTGCAGTTTGCCAACGGCAACCTGTACATCGGCGATGTGAGTGCCGGCATTGCTGAAGGTAACGGCCGCATGCAATATGCGTCAGGTGATGTTTATAACGGCCGCATGGTGGCGGGTGTGCCCAACGGACGCGGCGTCTACACCTGGAGCAACGGTCAAGTGTTCGATGGCCCATGGAAAGCAGAGCGTCCCAATGGACAGGGAGTCTTGAAATTTGCCAATGGCAATGTGTTTGAAGGGCTTGTGGTGAATGGCGTACCCAACGGACAAGGCAAATTGAGCTTCGCGACCGGCGAGCGCTACTCCGGCGCAGTGGTCAACGGCGAACCCGAGGGCGAAGGCAGCTTTACCTGGCCCAATGGCGATCAGTACGTGGGCCTCTGGAAGGCTGGCAAGAAGCACGGCCAGGGCGTGTTCACCTGGAAAACTGGCGAACGCTGGGAAGGTGTTTACGAAAACGACGTGCAGAAATGAACGCATCGGTAAGCCACGGACTCAACCTCGCCCAACAAGAAGCTGTCAATTATTTGCATGGTCCATGCCTCGTGCTGGCCGGTGCAGGCTCGGGTAAAACGCGGGTCATTACACACAAGATTGCGCGGCTGATTCAAACCGGCTGCAAGCCGGGCCACATTGCTGCAATCACCTTCACCAACAAGGCTGCGGCAGAAATGCGGGAGCGCGCCAAAGGTCTGATTGGCAAAGCGGCCAAGGATGTGTTGATCTGCACCTTTCATTCGCTCGGCGTCCGAATATTGCGCCAAGATGGCGCTGCAGTAGGTTTGAAGCCCAACTTTTCCATCCTGGACACGGATGACGTCACCAGCATCCTTAAAGATGCTGGAGGCACTACAGATGCGGCCACCGCCCGTCAATGGCAATGGACCATCAGTGCCTGGAAGAGTGCCGGATTAAGCGCGGCACAGGCCTTAGCCCAAGCCAGCGACGAAGCCAGCCGCATGGCGGCCATTGTTATGGGCCGATTTGAAGAGCGTTTGACAGCCTACCAGAGCGTCGACTTTGACGATCTGATTAGCCTGCCGCTGAAGCTGCTACAAAACCACCTAGACGCGCGGCACAAGTGGCAAGCGCAGATGGGGCATATCTTGGTTGATGAATACCAAGACACGAATGCCACGCAATATGAAATGCTGAAACTGTTGGCAGGAGGAAATCCAGCCGGGAGTGCCCGTTTTACGACCGTTGGCGATGATGACCAATCCATCTACGGCTGGCGTGGCGCCACTCTAGACAACCTGAAAAAGCTGCCCGTGGACTTTCCAGCGCTGAAGATCATCAAGCTTGAGCAAAATTATCGCTCGACCAGTGCGATCTTGCGTGCCGCTAACAATGTGATTGGCCCCAATCCCAAGCTCTTTCCCAAGAACCTGTGGAGCGACCTGGGCGAAGGTGAACCCGTGCGTGTGGTGGATGCCGACAATGAAGAACACGAGGCAGAACGGGCCGTCGCACGCATCCAAAGTTTACGTGCTGAGGGGAATTTGGCACAAGTGGGTGTGCAACACAAAGAGTTTCGCGACTTTGCTGTGCTGTACCGCGCAAACCACCAGGCCAAGCCGTTCGAAAAGGCGCTCCGCAAGGCGAACATTCCATACAAAGTATCTGGTGGACAAAGTTTTTTTGACCGCGCGGAAATTCGCGATTTGTGCGCTTGGTTCCGACTCTGGTCCAACAATGATGACGATCCCGCCTTTCTGCGCGCCGTTACTACCCCCAAGCGCGGCATCGGTCATCAGACCTTGGGGGCGCTTGGGGTATTTGCAGGCCAATACAAGTTAAGTCTGTTCGAGTCGCTCTTCTCGCCATCCTTATCCTCCGTGCTGCCCGCAAAGGCAGTTGGTAGCCTCCACGAGTTTGGCCGTTACATCAACGACCTCGAATTCCGAGCCCGCCATACCGAAGGTGCTGAAAATGCACGCACTTTTATAAGCGATTGGCTCAACGCGATTGCCTATGAAAAGCACCTGATCGACGGCGAAGAAAGTGACAAGGTGGCCGCCGCCAAGTGGGGTAACGTCCTAGAGTTTTGTGACTGGATGGCTCAGCGCTGCGGCGGACAAGATGACAATGGCGCCACGCGAGAAGTTAAAAGTCTATTAGAGGTTGCCCAAACCATCGCCCTGCTCTCCACGATCAGCGACCGAGAGAAAGACCAGGACATGGTCACACTGTCGACGTTGCACGCTTCGAAGGGGCTTGAGTGGCCCCACGTATTGTTGGTCGGCGTGACAGAGGGCATGCTGCCTTTCAAGTTGAATGAAGATGTTCGCGATCACGCTTCGCCTGCAGCCGCAACGGCGGCCCGAGAGGACTTGGATCAACGCCTGCAAGAGGAGCGCCGCCTCATGTATGTGGGCATTACGCGAGCCCAGCGCAGCTTAGCTGTCAGCTGGACGCGTCGACGCAAGAAAGGGCGCGAAATGGTGGCCGTGCAACCTAGCCGCTTCATTAGGGAAATGGGGCTGGACCAAAACACAGTTAAGCAAGATCCCCGCGAAAAACTCAAGGCTCTGCGAGCGGAGTTTGCCCAGCGGGCTTTGGACTCAACTGCCAAGGCGGCGCAAAAACCGTGAGATCACATTTATGTAAGCTATATTTTTCATAGCATATATATCAATAAATACGCCGGCCAGAGCACGAAATTCCCATTCATTGAATGCTCCGGTCCACACGATAGTCAGCCCATCCGTCAACGCGTTTTTCCCCAAACTGCGCCACGGGTTGTCTCTACAAAGTCTAGGCCTGGCTCGGCCACCGCACCGTACATGGCATCGTGAATGTCCGCTAGGACCAACATAGCCTCCGCTGCATCTTGGTTAAAACCAATCCGGGCGTGCCCCATACCGTCGCCGCCATTCATAATAAGTTTATTGATGTAAACGCTACATTCCTTGTAGCCCCACAGCGTGCGAATAGTGTTTGCAATGCGCTGGTGATGCAGTTCCACGACCTGTAAGGCAGCATCCTTGCGCTGCTCGGGCGTCATGTCCTCCAGAGCCAAAGGCTGGGTCGGCGCGTTTTCAATATCCAAGTCCACCGAAGGCGTCGCTGTCGCCCCGGCGTTGGGGGGTGCAGACGGGTTGCTGTCGACCTGAAAGCGCGAATCCTGCTCGGCTTGGGCGCTATCCCACAGACCCCACGCAGTGTCAGGATCGTCCTCTGTAACTTCCAGCCCACGAGAATCCACCGCATCCTTGGCTGGCGGTTTAGCATTCTTGTCGCCTTTGCCAAAAAATCCACTGAACATCTAGATTCCTTGTGACTTGGGTGAATAGTACCGCAGCTTGATTGGCTTGACTACTGGGCCTACCAACGTGGCACTTGTTAACAGCAATAAAGCGGCAATACGTTCGGTCCGTGCCACATTTCGTACCAGCACACGAAACAAGATGTCACGTTTCGGAGATCTTAGGCCGCAGCGCCCCACGTCAATGTACAAAGCATCCCATAGCAATATGGGGTGTGAGGCGTTGGAGCGGGAAAAGAGGCTCGAACTCTCGACCTATACCTTGGCAAGGTATCGCTCTACCAACTGAGCTATTCCCGCGTTTCTTAAACTTTTCAGTCGAAGAAAAAGTCAATAAAGATTGACCTTTGATATTTGGTGGCCTGGGGCGGAATCGAACCACCGACACAAGGATTTTCAATCCTCTGCTCTACCGACTGAGCTACCGGGCCAAAGACCAAAATTATAGCAGCTAAAAACTCGCTTCCAGGTTTTACAAGTTCTAAATTTGGTTACGCTTGCCGCGCCCCAAATCGACTCCCAATTGCTTGAGCTTGCGGTATAAGTGGGTACGTTCCAGGCCCGTCTTTTCCGCCACACGCGTCATGGAACCGTTCTCCCGCGCCAAGTGGTACTCAAAGTAAGCTTTCTCAAATTCATCGCGCGCTTCACGCAGAGGCTTGTCCAGCAAGAAGTTTTGGCTATTCGGAAGTCCCGCGGGAGTGTTGCCCGCAACGGGCAGGGGAACGAACTCGAAAGCTTCTGGCGAAATTACTTTCGCCGGCTGGGCAATTTCTGTCGGCTTACGCAATATGCCACGTGTCAGTCCCTGCTCAACAGCCTTCAGAAGCTTTTGCAAAGTAATGGGCTTCTCCAAAAAAGCCAGGGCACCGATCTTGGTCGCCTCTACTGCCGTGTCTATGGTGGCGTGTCCGCTCATCATGATCACAGGCATAGTCAGTGCGCCACTGGCGGACCATTCCTTTAATAGAGTGACTCCGTCAGTATCCGGCATCCATATGTCGAGTAACACCAAGTCTGGCCTTTCACGGCTACGAGCCGCACGGGCCTGTGCCGCGTTCTCGGCGAGTTCGACGTTATGCCCCTCATCATTGAGAATTTCCCAGAGCAGGTCACGAATGCCGTGCTCGTCATCTACTACCAAAATGTTTGCCATGGTGCAGCACTATGCCTCAAAGATCGTTTCGCGTCTCAGGGGGCGCGCTGTTGTGTGACTCCAATGATACCGACACTTGCGCACCCACCACGACACCGCCGGACATACGGTTCGATAGATCAATTCGTGCACCGTGCTCGTCCACTATTTTTTTAACCACCGCCAACCCAAGACCCGTCCCTTTGGCTTTGGTAGTGACGTAGGGCTCAAATGCCCGCCTCAAAATATGCTCTTGGAAGCCGGCCCCAGAATCGAGCACACTCAGTCGCACCCGCCTACCCTCAGGCCTCCATTGCGTCTTCAACACCACTTCAGGCGTGCCCGTAGTGCTGCTCAAATTTTGCTCACTGGCGTCCTGCGCGTTTTGTACCAAGTTGTGAATAACCTGGCGCAACTGCTGAGCGTCCCCCATGACCCAGGGCGCGTCGGGCTCCAGCTCTAAGCGAACCGGAACAGCACTACGCTCCCCTTCATATAAATGTGCGATGTCTATCACCAGCTCGTTGAGATCCACGGGTTTGAGCACCGCAGCCGGAAGGCGAGCGTAATCACGAAACTCGTTGACCAGCCGCTTCATCGCGTCAACTTGATCCACGATCGTTTTAACTGATTTGGTTAGAACCGCCTGCTCAGGCTCAGGCAATTTACCTGTTAGTCGGCGCTCTAGTCGCTCCGCAGATAGTTGAATCGGGGTCAGCGGATTTTTAATTTCATGTGCTAAACGGCGAGCCACTTCACCCCACGCTTGGGCGCGCTGGGCCGAAACGATTTCAGAAATGTCATCAAATACTAATAAACGCGCGTTGTCTGGCAACTCCGCTCCGCGGGCTACCAGGGTCACGGTTTGATCAAATGGTCCAAGGGGACTTCCGGGCGTGCCACCCAGCTCAAAAGACCGCTGCCAATGATCCAGCCCCCGTTCATTGCGTCGGCTCAAAAACTCGTCAAACTGCGCCCGAACAGCCTGGCCAAACGCCTGTATTCCATCCACATTTTCGAGAAGAACTCCGTGCTGCGCGGCCAGTGGAACGCGCAAAATACGCGTCGCACCAGGATTTGACGACCGCACTTCACCGTCCGACCCCAGTACGATCACGCCGGCGGTCAAATTGTCCAGGATGGTTTGCAAGTTGGCGCGCGCCTCATCAACTTGAGACATGCTGCGCTCCACTGTCCGCCGTGCATCCGCCAATTGCTCAGTCATGGATGCGAAGGCGCGGGTCAGCCCACCCAATTCGTCTCTGCCAGGCATAGCAAGCTTGGGTGTCAAATCGCCAGCCGCAACTTGGCTTACCCCCTCGGCCAATAGCAGCAGCGGACGTGCAATCTGATTACCCAGAATGACCGCCAGTAGTACGGCCCCAAATACGGCTAAAAACAAACTCAAAGTGAGCGTCCCGATATACATGCGGCGCAAACCCTCTCGGGCCAAAGCGCGCTCTTGGTACTCCCGATTGGCAGCTTCGACAGCCCTGGCATTGGTTACGAGGTTGGACGGCAGGTCACGTGCGACGAGCAAAAATCTGAGCTCTGTAGCGAGCCCCAATCCTGTGCTGGAAATGGGGACCAGCACTTTGATCCGCGGTCGAGTCTGGGTGTCTTCAACAGCTTCTTCTAAACCTTCGATCCAGACGACAGCCCGGTCGATGCGCGCAGACCGAAGTTGGGCGTTAGTCGGTTTTTCGGGGGTTAGTTGAAACTGCAATTGGCCCGCACTGAGCATTAAGCGGCCGTTGCCGCTCCAGATCGTTGCGTCCGTGACATTGAGCTGCTCAACAATGCGTTCAAGCACTTGGCCATTGATCGCATCTGCGCTCTCGGCAATTTGCGTGGCGGCCGAGCGGGATTTCCCCACTAGATCGCTGGATAGCGTGTCTAGCGTTACCCGCCCAAGATTAAGGCCTGCCTCTAGAGCGCCCTCAACTTTGACATCGAACCAAGTCTCAATGGAGCGCGATACGAACTGATACGACACCACATAGATCATCAACCCTGGCGCAAAACCCACCAAAGCAAAGATGGTGGCTAACTTCACCAACAAACGGCTACCAAATCTTCCTTGGCGCAGTCGGATCAGCAGTCGGCAAGCCACCCACAAAATAGCAACAAGCAGCGCGCCCGCCACGGCAAGATTGAACGTAAACAAGCGTGCATAGTTTTGCTCGTTAAGCTCACGGTTGTTGGTGGCCTGCATGAGCAAGTACAGCAGGACCAACCCAATGATGACCATCGCCACAGCCCCCAGCGCAACCGTCCAGCGCATCGCGCGTGAACTTTGGGAACGCGGTGACAGCGTATTGCCAGCTTCAGCGTTATTCACTTGGCCGTTTCCAACACCAAAGGGACTACAACTGTCGCGCCAACATCCCAATCTGACTGGCCGATGGCCCCGATTTGGAATGGCCTAGGCAACTGGCTTAAATCCAGACGGAATCGCAACTCTAGCTTGTGACGGCTGCCGTTGTCCACAACGCCGATATCTGCCACCTTCCACCGAAATATCCGCTTGATAACTGCCATCGCTTGGGGCAACGTGTCAAAACTCTGGTTGAGGGTAAGTCCCGTCGAACCCGTGCGATCTGCGCCTGCAGTCACATTGAGGCGCCAACGTCGGGTGAGTGGCTGATAGGCAATTCGCATATAGCGCTCAGCGGAAATCACTCTTTTGTCATACCAATACCAACGCTCTTTGGAGATATCCGCCTGAATGACAAAGTACATCGGAATGCCCTTGATCAGGGCATCCTCCACCGCAGCGGGGAGTTCAAATCCGATCTGTGCCGAAACCAAAATCTCGTCTTCAAAGCGCTCAGCGCGAACTTGGCTGATTTCTGTCGAGCTCTGCGCTTGAGAAGCGTGTGCAAACAACGTTACGACAAGTGCCACCAATAGGCGCACGACGCTATTCAGCGGGTTGCTTCCGAAAAAGTGCGTAGAAAAAGCCGTCGTGATCACCGCGTTGATTGTCCGTGAGGTCGCCTCCGTTTGCGCTACTTTGGGGCATCAAATGCCCCGGGGACGGCAGCAATCGAGCATTGTTGTTGTTTGCAAGAAACGTTTCGGTTTGCTGCTCGCCCTCGGCTTTAAACACGGAACAGGTGCAATAAAGTAGCGCGCCGCCGGGCTTGAGCAGCGCCCACATGACGGTCAGCAGTTCCTGTTGAAGAAGCGCCAACTGCTGGATGTCGGTTTCGCGCCTGAGCCAACGCACGTCTGGGTGGCGTCGAACAATACCTGAAGCGGTACATGGTGCATCCAACAATATTCCGTCGAAGAGCGTCCCATCCCACCACCCATTCGGGCGCCTGGCATCAGCACAAACCACTTGTGCACTTAAACCCAAACGACTCAGATTTTGTCCAATTCTCTGCGCTCTCAAAGGATCAACCTCCAACGCAATGACTTGCGCATCCGTGACCTCCAAGAGATGTCCGGTCTTGCCGCCCGGAGCGGCACACGCATCCAGCAAACGTATGTCGCAGCCCGTTGGCAAGTATTCAAGCAGCAAGGGTGCAGCCAACTGAGCGGCCCCATCTTGGACTGACACATGCCCGTCTTCAAAACCTGGCAACAAATGTACCGGTACAGGCTTATTCAGCAAAATCGCGCCGCTAGGGTCCAGTGCAGCTGAAATTCCGGCCTCACTTAAGCGTGCCAGGTATGCAATGGGCTGGCCTTTGCGCTGATTCACCCTCAAGGCCATGGGCGCGTGGGTGTTGGCGGCTTGAAGAATCTCAACCCAAGCCCTTGGTTGCTCCGCCTGCAGTTTGCGTATCCACCAAAGCGGGTGATTCCAGACCGCTACCAAATTGGTCTCTGTTTGAGCGACTAGGGCGCTACGCTCACGCAGGAAGCGGCGCAGGCAAGCGTTGAGAAAGCTGGCATGAACAGACAGTCCCTGAGTGCGCTTTGCACACTCCACTGTTTGATTGACTAGAGTGAATGCGTCATACGGTGCGTGTGTCTCCTTCCAACAAAGCGCCAGCGCTACACACAGTAAAGCATCTGCTTGGGGCGGTGGACGCTTTCGGGCCAACAAGTCGCGCAAAGCTTCTGCTCGCCCGAGGTTGCGCCACACGTGAAAGGCCAACGACTGGACGCCAGGCCGGAGTTCAGTGGAAACCGCATCAACCGCTGCAGTGCCAGACCCCCCCGAACGGACAGCTGCAATGACGACCATAGTGGCCTGTAACTGCCGCCACAAGGGAACGGCGACAACTTCATACTTCATGGAACATCACGATTTTTCCTGGCGGTTTGAAGCCTAAAAAATTGGCAATAACAAGCGCAGGGAACTGTTCAATAGCAGTGCTGTAAGTCAAGAGGATCTGGTTAAAACTAGCGATTCCCAGATCTAGCAAATGACTATTACCATCCCATTCGTGTGTAAGTTTCTCTGGCAGGGCCGCGCCAGCCAAGTCTGCGGGCGCGGTTCGCAGAACACCCCAATTTACAGCCATGTCAGTCGCCGCTTGGGTGACGGCTGTTAGTAGCTCTCGATCCCACGGCCTGATGTGAGCCGCCTTAATCGCCCGCTCAACCTCCTCCAATTGCAACAGTAACTGCTGAAAGGCGGGCGGAGACTCGTCAACTCGCTTCATATCTACATGCTCAGACACCAAGGTGTGGTACCGAAGCAGGTGCTGTGCGACAACAGCAAATGATTCCACGCTGCGGGCCCGCAGTCGGGTAATACGGTTGTACACGCCGACGCTCCAAAACACGCTCAATGCCAACGCGGTCCAAATCCAAAGATTGAATCCCATAGATTTCATGATCTTACCCATGCACATAAGGGTACTGAAAAAGAAAAGACCCCAAGTCTTCTGTAAAAGAAAACTTGAGGTCGTTAAGGTGACGCTAGTACGGAGTTTTATTCGCCGCTGGCGTCATCAGAATGTACGCCAGCGACCTCCGTATCGCCCGCTAACTCAGCGGCTTCAGCGTCAGCAATTGCACGCCGCTCTGCGTCATCCATCTGCTCACGGACTTTACGCGCTTCGTGGTACGCCATACCGGTACCAGCAGGTATCAGGCGACCCACAATCACGTTCTCTTTCAAGCCACGCAATTCGTCACGCTTGCCCATGATCGCGGCCTCGGTCAAAACGCGGGTCGTTTCTTGGAAGGAAGCTGCGCTGATGAAGCTATCTGTGGACAAGGACGCCTTGGTAATACCGAGCAACAGATTGGTAAACACCGCAGGAATCTTGCCATCGGCGCGCAACGCATCGTTGGTGTTCAGCATTTCTGAACGTTCGACCTGCTCACCATTGATGTAGTTGGAGTCACCGGCAGCCTCAACCACCACGCGGCGCAACATCTGACGAACAATCACTTCGATGTGCTTGTCGTTGATCTTCACGCCCTGCAAACGGTAGACGTCCTGCACTTCGTCAACGATATAACGGGCGAGTTCCTCAGAGCCCAACAAACGCAAGATGTCTTGCGGGTCTGCCGGGCCGTCCACGACGCTCTCACCCTTGTTGACCACTTGGCCTTCATGCACCAAGATATTCTTTTCCTTTGGAACCAGCTCTTCCCAAACTTTGCCTTCAGGATCAGTGATCTGCAATCGGACCTTACCCTTAGTTTCCTTACCGAAAGAGATCGTACCGGTGCTCTCAGCCAAAACACCTTTGTCTTTGGGCGAGCGGGCTTCAAACAATTCAGCCACACGCGGCAAACCGCCAGTAATATCACGGGTCTTCTGGCCTTCGATAGGAATGCGGGCTAGCACCTCGCCAGGGCCAACGTCCTGGCCATCGCGCACTTGGACCAGCGAACCCACTGGGAAGCCAATCGTCACCGAGTGGTCCGTACCTGGAATCTTGACTTCCTGGCCGTTCACATCGATCAATTTGACTTGCGGACGCACCACTTTGGTGGCGCCGCGGCGTTTTGGATCGATAACAACCAGCGTCGACAAACCGGTGACATCATCCACCTGCTTGGCCACCGTCAGACCTTCTTCCACATTCTCGAAGTGCGCTTTACCTGCGAACTCGGTAATGATGGGACGCGTCAACGGATCCCAATTGGCGAGGATATTGCCGGCTTTGACGGACTGATCCGCCTTCACGGTCAACACGGCACCATACGGCACCTTGTGACGCTCGCGCTCACGGCCATGTTCGTCATGAATGACAATTTCGCCGGAGCGGGCAATAACAACCAGCTCTTTTTTGCTATTGGTCACATAGCGCATGGTGGCGTTGAAGCCAATGACACCGTTGGACTTCGCCTCGACACTGGAGGCGATGGCCGCACGCGATGCTGCACCGCCAATGTGGAAGGTACGCATGGTCAGCTGTGTGCCGGGTTCACCAATCGACTGCGCGGCGATAACACCCACTGCTTCGCCGTGGTTGATCAGCCCACCACGGCCCAAGTCGCGGCCGTAGCATTTGGCACAGATACCAAAGCGTGTTTCGCAGGTCAGGGCGGTACGCACTTTGACTTCGTCCACACCTTGGGCTTCCATCTCCTCGATGAGGTCTTCGTCCAGCATGTCGCCAGCATGGGCAACAACAGCACGGGTCTCGGGATGCAAGACATCCTCTGCGGCAGTACGACCCAAAACACGGTCACGCAAGGATTCAATAACTTCACCGCCCTCAACGATAGCGCGCATCAGGTAACCGTTATGCGTACCGCAATCGAGCTCTGTAACGACCAAGTCTTGCGTCACGTCGACTAGGCGACGCGTCAAGTAACCCGAGTTCGCTGTCTTTAACGCGGTATCCGCGAGGCCCTTACGCGCACCGTGGGTGGAGATGAAGTACTCCAACACGTTCAAACCTTCACGGAAGTTCGCGGTAATCGGTGTCTCAATGATGGAGCCATCGGGCTTGGCCATCAAACCGCGCATACCCGCCACCTGGCGAATCTGGGCTGCAGAGCCACGCGCTCCAGAGTCAGCCATCATGTAGATGGAATTGAATGATTCCTGCTGCACTTGCTTACCATGGCGGTCGGTGACCATTTCCTTGGACAGCTTGGACATCATGACCTTGGACACTTCATCACCCGATTTGCCCCAAATATCCACTACTTTGTTGTAGCGCTCTCCCGAGGTGACCAGACCGGACACATATTGTTGCTCGATCTCTTTAACTTCCTTCTGGGCACGGGCAATAATCTCGTGCTTCTCTTCGGGCACCAACATGTCGTCGATACAGATGGAAATGCCAGCACGTGTCGCCAAGCGGAAACCCGCTTGCAGCAACTTGTCTGCAAACACCACAGTTTCCTTCAGTCCACACTTGCGGAACGACACGTTGATCAGCTTAGAGATTTCTTTTTTCTTCAACGCTTTGTTGATGTTGGAGAAAGGCAAGCCCTTTGGCAAAATTTCCGACAACAGTGCACGACCCGCTGTGGTTTCCCACAGTTTGGTCGAGGCCGACAATTCCCCTGTCACTTTGTCTTTTGTGTACTCGGTCAAGCGCACATTGATGCGGCTGTTGAGCTCCACTTCACCCGCATCGAATGCGCGTTGAACCTCACCGGTGTCGGCGAATATCAGGCCCTCACCCTTACCGTTGATACGTTCGCGCGTTGTGTAGTACAGGCCCAAAACTACGTCCTGCGACGGTACGATAGAGGGCTCACCGTTCGCGGGGAACAAAATGTTATTCGAAGCGAGCATCAAGGTGCGGGCTTCCATTTGGGCTTCCACAGACAAGGGCACGTGCACAGCCATTTGGTCACCGTCAAAGTCGGCATTGAAAGCCGAGCAAACTAACGGGTGTAGTTGGATGGCTTTGCCTTCGATCAGGATGGGCTCAAACGCCTGGATACCCAACCTGTGCAGCGTGGGTGCCCGGTTCAACATGATCGGGTGCTCTTTAATCACCTCTTCAAGGATGTCCCAAACCACAGGCGTACCGGATTCGACTTCCTTCTTGGCCGCCTTGATCGTGGTCGCAATACCCATCGTTTCCAGCTTCGCAAAGATGAAAGGCTTGAATAGTTCCAAGGCCATCAATTTCGGCAGACCACACTGGTGCAGCTTCAACGTAGGACCTACGGTAATCACGGAACGACCGGAGTAATCCACGCGCTTGCCCAGCAAGTTCTGGCGGAAACGACCCGACTTACCCTTAATCATGTCGGCCAAGGACTTCAACGCACGCTTGTTGGCACCCGTCATGGCCTTGCCGCGACGGCCGTTATCCAGCAAGCTGTCCACGGCTTCTTGCAGCATCCGCTTTTCGTTGCGCGCAATGATCTCCGGCGCCTTCAATTCAAGCAAGCGGCGCAAACGGCTGTTGCGGTTGATGACACGACGGTACAGATCATTCAGGTCGGAGGTTGCGAAACGGCCACCATCCAACGGCACCAGCGGACGCAGGTCTGGCGGCAGCACAGGCAGCACGTCCAGCACCATCCACTCTGGCTTGATGCCGGATTTTTTGAAGGCCTCCAGGACTTTCAAACGCTTAGCGTTCTTCTTGATCTTCAGCTCAGATCCGGTCAGGTCGTTGCGCAACCGCTCAATCGAACCTTCGATATCGATGCTTTGCAGCAAATCCTTAATGCCTTCAGCACCCATCTTGGCCTGAAATTCGTCACCGTATTCCCTGAACTTAGCGTCGAAATCGTCTTCCGACATGATGCTGAATTTTTTCAGCGGAGTCATGCCGGGGTCGGTCACCACGTAGGCTTCAAAGTACAAAACGCGCTCAATATCCCGCAAGGTCATATCCAGGACTAAGCCCAAACGGCTTGGCAGGGACTTCAGGAACCAGATGTGGGCACAAGGCGCAGCCAGGTCAATGTGACCCATACGCTCGCGGCGAACCTTGGTCTGTGTAACCTCTACGCCGCACTTCTCGCAGATCACGCCGCGGTGCTTCAACCGCTTGTACTTGCCGCACAGGCACTCGTAGTCCTTTATAGGTCCAAAAATTTTGGCGCAGAACAGACCATCGCGCTCTGGCTTAAAGGTCCGATAGTTGATGGTTTCAGGCTTCTTCACCTCACCAAAAGACCACGAACGGATCTTTTCGGGAGATGCCATGCCGATTTTGATGGCATCGAAATGCTCATCGGGCGTGAACTGCTTGAACAGGTCGAGTAATGATTTCATGGGTTAAATCCTTTTCTTGTTCGCAATCAGCTACGTTCAAGTTCAATGTCCAAGCCCAAGGAGCGAATTTCCTTGACCAGCACGTTGAACGACTCGGGCATCCCAGCTTCGATGGAATGTTCGCCCTTGACGATGCTCTCGTACACCTTTGTACGCCCCTGAACGTCGTCTGACTTCACAGTCAGCATTTCTTGCAAGGTGTAGGAAGCGCCATACGCCTCCAGCGCCCACACTTCCATTTCGCCGAAACGCTGTCCACCGAACTGGGCTTTACCACCCAGCGGCTGCTGTGTAACCAGCGAGTACGGTCCGGTTGAGCGGGCGTGCATCTTGTCGTCCACCAAGTGGTGCAACTTCAGGTAATGCATGTAGCCCACGGTAGTGGTACGTTCGAACGGGTCGCCAGAGCGGCCGTCGTACAACTGGGCTTGCGTACGTGTCGCGGTCAGTCCCTTGGCCTGTGCTACTTCTTCTGGATAAGCCAGTTGAAGCATATCGCCAATCTCTGCCTCGGTCGCACCGTCAAAAACTGGGGACGCAAAAGGTACGCCGTTCGTCAGCTCTTCGGCCATACCCTTGATTTCGACATCGGACAACTGAGCCAGATCCTCTTTGCGGCCGGTTCCGTTGTACACGCGCTCCAAGAAGCCCCGAATCTCGGTAGCCGCAGCCTCACGCTGGAGCATGTCACCAATACGCTGGCCTAACCCCTTACCGGCCCAACCCAAGTGCACTTCCAGCACCTGGCCGATGTTCATGCGCGATGGAACTCCCAAGGGGTTCAACACGATGTCCACGGGTGTTCCGTCAGCCATGTAAGGCATGTCTTCGACTGGCGTGATTTTAGAGACCACACCCTTGTTTCCGTGGCGACCAGCCATCTTGTCACCTGGCTGCAAACGGCGCTTCACCGCAATGTAGACCTTGACCATTTTGAGAACGCCAGCCGGCAATTCATCGCCTTGCGTGAGCTTTTTGCGCTTCTCTTCAAACGCCAGATCGAAACTATGACGCTGCTGTTCAATCGAGTTCTTAATGGATTCCAACTGAGATGCGACATCTTCATCGGCGGGGCGGATGTCAAACCAGTGGAATTTCTCGACTGAAGCCAAATAGGCCCTGTCAATCTTGGTTCCTTTGGCCAGCTTTTGAGGTCCACCATTGGCCGCTTTGCCGGTCAACAACTTCTCAATGCGGGCGAAGGCATCCGCTTCCACGATACGGATTTGATCGTTCAAATCCAGACGGAAACGTTTCAATTCGTCGTCGATGATCTGCTGGGCGCGCTTGTCACGGGTGATGCCTTCACGGGTAAAGACTTGCACGTCAATCACGGTACCTTGTGAGCCTTGATCCACGCGCAACGAAGTGTCCTTCACGTCCGACGCCTTCTCACCGAAGATGGCGCGCAAGAGTTTTTCCTCAGGCGTCAACGTGGTCTCACCCTTCGGCGTGACCTTACCCACCAGCGTATCGCCGGGTTGCACTTCAGCACCAACATAGATGATGCCGGACTCATCCAGGCGATTCAATTGCTGTTCGCTCAAGTTGGGAATATCGCGGGTAATTTCCTCTGCGCCCAACTTGGTGTCGCGGGCCATCACAACCATTTCCTCAATATGAATCGAGGTGTAACGGTCTTCGGCAACCACACGTTCACTGATCAAAATCGAATCTTCGAAGTTGTAGCCGTTCCAAGGCATGAAGGCGACCAGCATGTTCTGACCAATGGCGATTTCGCCCAGATCCGTAGACGCGCCATCGGCAATCACGTCGCCCTTGGCCAACTTGTCGCCCAGCTTAACGATGGGCCGCTGATGGATATTCGTGTTTTGGTTAGACCGCTGATATTTGATGAGGTTGTAGATGTCCACACCCACTTCACCTGCTTGTGCTTCACTGTCGTTCACCCGAACCACGATCCGGGTGGCGTCGACGTAGTCAACAAGTCCACCGCGCGTTGCAGTCACCACAGTACCCGAGTCCACGGCCGCCACGCGCTCGATACCAGTGCCTACCATGGGCTTCTCCGGCCGCAGCACGGGCACCGCTTGGCGGGACATGTTTGCGCCCATCAAAGCGCGATTCGCATCATCGTGCTCCAAGAACGGAACCAGCGATGCGGCTACTGAAACGATCTGCGCGGGCGATACGTCCATGTACTGAACGCGCTCAGCACCAACGAGAATGGACTCACCTTTCTCGCGGGCAGATACCAATTCACCGGTCAGCTTACCGTCTTTATCCAGAGCGGCATTCGCCTGCGCAATCACGTACTTACCTTCTTCAATGGCAGACAGGTAGTCGATTTCCATCGTAACTTTGCTGTCCGCTACGCGGCGGTACGGCGTTTCAATGAATCCGTACTCATTCAGACGCGCATACAAAGCGAGTGAGTTAATGAGGCCGATATTCGGACCTTCGGGGGTCTCAATGGGGCACACGCGACCGTAGTGGGTCACGTGCACATCACGCACTTCAAAGCCTGCACGCTCACGGGTCAAACCACCCGGGCCAAGAGCCGATACACGACGCTTGTGGGTGATTTCGGCCAGCGGGTTGGTCTGGTCCATAAACTGGGACAACTGTGACGCGCCAAAGAACTCTTTCAAAGCTGCCGAAATGGGCTTGCTGTTGATCAGGTCATGCGGCATCAGAGGCTCTTGCTCGGCTTGACCCAAACGCTCCTTGACAGCCTTTTCGATACGGGCCAGACCGGTGCGGTACTGGTTCTCAGCCAACTCACCGACGCAACGCACGCGCCGATTACCCAAGTGGTCGATATCGTCCACCTCACCACGACCATTGCGCAAATCCACAAGGATTTTTACTACGGACAAGATGTCCTCATTCGTCAGAACCATAGGCCCAGTCGACTCGGCACGACCCATCTTGGCGTTGAACTTCATGCGGCCCACACGCGACAGATCGTAGGTGTCAGGGTTGTAGAACAGACGCTGGAACAGTGCCTGCACTGCATCTTCGGTCGGTGGCTCACCAGGACGCATCATGCGGTAGATGGCTACACGCGCAGCAAACTCATCGACGGTTTCGTCAGTCCGTAGTGTTTGCGAAATGTAGGCGCCTTGATCCAATTCATTGGTGTAGATACAAGGCAAGTCTTGAATGCCGGCAGTGCGCAGCTTCTTCAGCAAGACCTCGGTCAGCTCTTCGTTCGCCTTGGCCACAATTTCACCCGTGTCAGCATCAACAACATTGCGTGCAACTATGCGTCCGATCAAGAAGTCCTCTGGCACGCTGATGTGGGCGGTTTCCGTTTGCTCCAGCTCGCGGGTGTGACGGGCAGTGACACGCTTGTCTTTGGCAACCACTACTTTTCCGGACTTGTCTGTGATGTCAAAACGTGCAACTTCACCACGCAAACGTTCGGCCACAAACTCCATCTGAGCGCCGCTGTCCATCAGACGGAAATTGTCATTGACGAAGAAGTTGGCCAGAATGGATTCGTTGTTTAACCCGATCGCCTTCAGTAGAATCGTGACCGGCATCTTGCGGCGACGGTCGACACGGAAGTACAACAGATCTTTAGGGTCAAATTCGAAATCAAGCCAAGAACCCCGGTAAGGAATGATCCTAGCGGAGAACAGCAACTTGCCAGAGCTATGGGTCTTGCCCTTGTCATGCTCAAAGAAGACACCAGGCGAACGGTGCAACTGGGACACGATCACGCGCTCAGTACCGTTGATGATGAAAGAACCTTTACCGGTCATCAAGGGCACTTCACCCATGTAGACCTCTTGCTCTTTAACTTCCTTGACGACCTTGTTTTGTGATGTCGAAGACTCACGGTCGTAAATAATCAGCTGCACTTTGGCGCGCACAGCCGAAGCAAATGTCAGGCCACGCGTCTGGCATTCGCGGACATCAAAGCCCGGTTTGGCTAAGTTGTACTCAAGGTACTTCATCTCCACGAATCCGTTGTGCGAGACGATAGGGAAAGCTGCTTCAAACGCAGCCTGCAAACCTTCATTCGTACGTTTTTTTGGCGCAACGTCTGCTTGCAAGAATGCCGTGTAGGCGTCCTTCTGCATCTGTAACAGGTAAGGTATCTCAAGTACGCTATCGCGATTACCAAAGTTTTTGCGAATTCGCTTGCGTTCTGTGTATGTGTAAGCCATTAGTTCTCCGGGGCAAAGACTAAAGGAACCGGGGGGTCCTAAGCGACTGTGTTGAGCTCTACTCTCAACGGGCTTGGCGATTGGCCACTACCAATCATTGGCGGACGGCTGTGCATTGCACACAGCCCGGTCCAAGGCATCTTCCGCAGTCGGGTCAGAAGACACTAAAAAGCAATAACGCTATCACTTTTTGGTGTGCACTAACAAAAGTCCACAAGCGGCAAAGGCTGGAGGCCCACAACAGACCCCCAGCCCTTCCGCGAACGTCGATTATTTGAGTTCGACCTTGGCGCCAGCTTCTTCCAGCTTCTTCTTGGCTGCTTCAGCGTCGGCCTTGGAGATGCCTTCTTTAACCGCTTTAGGAGCGCCGTCCACTAAGTCCTTAGCTTCTTTCAAGCCCAGACCTGTGATTTCGCGCACCGCCTTAATGACCTGCACTTTTTGAGCGCCAGCTTCCATCAACATAACGTTGAATTCAGTCTTCTCTTCAGCAGCAGCAGCCGCAGGACCAGCAGCAGCGGGGCCTGCCATTGCAGCAGCGCTCACACCAAATTTCTCTTCGATGGCTTTCACCAGATCGTTGAGTTCCATGACCGTCATGCTATCTAGCGCGGTCAAAAATGCGTCTTTATCGAATGCCATTTCTATTTCCTAACAAGTTTGGTTACTACAGACAGTGGGCAATTAAGCCGCTACTGCCTCTGCGGGAGCAGCTTCTGCTGCACCAGCGCCACGCTGCTCCGCCAATGCGGCCAGCACTCGGGCTGTACGCGAAATGGGGGACTGCATCAAGCCCAACAACTGTGCCAACAACACTTCCTTGGAAGGAATGCTTGCCAGTTGCTTAACGCCGTTCACGTCTAAAGCTTTACCGCCATACGCACCAGCACGGATGACCAACTTATCGTTGGTCTTCGCGAACTCGGCCACCACTTTAGCGGCAGCCACTGCGTCTACGGAAAAGCTGTAGATCAGCGGACCGGTCATCTGGTCGGACACAATTTCAAATGCACTACCGGCAACAGCACGGCGGGCCAAGGTGTTTTTCAACACACTCAGATTCACACCATTGCTGCGTGCTGTGACGCGCAGTTTTGTCATGTCAGCGACCGTGATGCCGCGGTATTCCGCGATCACGAGCGTTTGAGCTTTAGCGGCGAGGCTGGTCACATCACTGATGACCGCTTCTTTCTCACTGCGATTAAGACTCAAGGTTTACTCCTTTAAATGCGCATTGCGGTTTGCACCACGTTACGCTCCACATTGCAGCGACCAACTGTTAACAGAAATTCTCATTCCATCTGCAGCGGGATCGCCATCTGCGTTGGCTGGTGGTTTAAGTGCAGCAAGCTGCACGCCAACGGTCTTGGATGACCTGCTGGAACCCGAAAGCACCAGCAGCCCACCACATGAAAACCCCTTGCAGGGTTTTCAAATTTTGCGATTACGCCAAGATGGATTGCAGGTCCACGCGAACGCCAACACCCATGGTTGACGAAACCGCTACTTTGCGCAAATACACACCCTTGCTGGAAGCGGGCTTGGCCTTGTTCAAAGCTTCAACCAATGCTGCCAGATTGCCCTTCAACGCAGCCGCTTCAAACGAGCGGCGACCGATGGTGGAATGCACAATACCGGCCTTGTCGACACGGAACTGCACTTGACCAGCCTTGGCATTGCGAACAGCAGTTGCCACGTCAGGCGTCACGGTACCAACCTTAGGGTTAGGCATCAAACCACGTGGACCCAGGATTTGACCCAAAGTACCGACCACACGCATAGCGTCTGGTGCCGCAATCACGATGTCAAAGGGCATGTCGCCAGCTTTGACCATGGCAGCCAAGTCGTCCATACCGACGATGTCGGCACCAGCGGCCTTGGCTTCTTCAGCCTTGGCACCTTGGGCAAAAACCGCCACTCGCTTGGTCTTGCCGGTGCCGTTTGGCAACACAACAGCACCACGAACCACTTGGTCCGACTTCTTGGCGTCGATGCCGAGTTGCACAGCAACGTCGATCGACTCATCAAATTTGGCGGTGGCGAATTCCTTCACCAGGCCCAGTGCGTCAACCAAGGGATACAGCTTGTTGGCGTCGATCTTGCCAACTTGTGTCTTTTGCTTTTTAGTCAAATTGGACATTTACACGCCCTCCACATTCACACCCATGGAACGGGCGGTACCAGCGATGGTACGAACGGCGCCTTCCAGATCAGCGGCATTCATATCTTTCATCTTGGTTTTGGCGATTTCTTCCAGCTGGGCGCGGGTGATCTTGCCAACTTTGTCTTTCAACGGATTGGCAGAGCCTTTATCCAACTTGATAGCCTTCTTGATCAGGACAGTCGCGGGCGGCGTCTTGATGATGAAAGTGAAACTCTTGTCTGCGTACGCGGTAATCACCACAGGCAATGGCAGACCTGGCTCAACACCTTGGGTCTGCGCATTGAATGCCTTGCAGAACTCCATAATGTTCAGACCACGTTGACCCAACGCGGGTCCAATGGGGGGGGATGGGTTGGCCTTACCAGCTGGCACTTGCAGCTTGACAAAACCGACGATTTTTTTCGCCATGATTTCTCCTTACGGGTAATAGCGCCTGGGTGCTGAACGATTCAGACTTCGGCTTCCCGGGGTTAACGACTCTTTTCTACTGTTTGCACCGAGTCGGAAAATGCGAACAAAAATTCATCTAGTTAGATGGGGTCAGAGCACATTGCTTCGCAAGTGGTCTGACCCGCAAGAATCAGGTTTTCTCGATCTGAGAAAACTCCAGCTCAACCGGAGTGGAACGCCCGAAGATAGTGACGGACACCCGCACCTTGCTCTTCTCGTAGTTCACGTCTTCAACCGAACCGTTGAAGTCGGTGAAAGGACCTTCCTTCACGCGAACAAATTCGCCCACCACAAACTCCACCTTATGCCGGGGTTTTTCAGTACCTTCTTGCATCTGGTTGACGATCTTCAGCACTTCAGCCTCAGAGATCGGTGCAGGGCGATTCTTGGCGCCACCGACAAAACCCGTCACCTTGTTGGTGTGTTTGATCAGGTGCCAAGTGTCATCGTCCATGACCATTTCGACCAGCACGTAGCCAGGAAAAAACTTGCGTTCAGTCGTTTTCTTTTGGCCATTCTTGACCTCAACAACCTCTTCCATCGGCACCAAGATGCGGCCAAACTTGGTCTGCATGCCGGCGCGCGTGATGCGCTCCAGAATATTGCGCTCAACTGCCTTTTCCATGCCGGAATAAGCGTGCACAACATACCAACGCAAATCAGGGTTAACAGGCGAAGGGGCCGATGTTTCGGCCACGGTGGTTTCTACGACATCAGTCATTATTTTTTCCACCCTAGAATCAAATCGTAGAAAAGCCACTCAAGCGTCTTGTCTGTGAGCCACAGAAAAAGAGCCATGATCAACACAAAACCGAACACATAAACAGTAATCTGAATGGCCTCTTTGCGCGCCGGCCAGACCACTTTCTTTACCTCACGCCAAGCATCTTGCCCAAAAGCAATGAGTTGCCTACCCGTCTCTGAAACAAAGAAGACGCCAGCAGCCACAGCCAAACCCACCAACAGAGCCACCCACTGAATCAGCGGACCCTGCTTATCCAACAGATAAAAAGCAGCGAGCGATGCCACGACCAAAACCGAAGCTGTGGCCAGCTTGGCTTTATCTACCCCAGTGTTAACGGTTTGAATTTGTGACGTAGCCATAATTTAGTTATTCGCGTTTCTCATTCGATTCAAACCAACCCCACTCAAGACGCCAAAGCCCGCTACGGTGTAGCGGGCTTGTTTGCCACCAGTTTTACTGCAACCGGTTGGCAGGGGCAGTAGGAATCGAACCTACAACCTTCGGTTTTGGAGACCGACGCTCTGCCAATTGAGCTATACCCCTATCGATATCTAAACAGTTGAGGGCAGAGCTAAAGATCTGTCCCGCAAACACATTAGTTAAGCGATGATCTTGGCAACCACACCCGCGCCCACGGTACGACCGCCTTCGCGGATCGCAAAGCGCAGGCCTTCTTCCATGGCGATCGGGTTGATCAGCTTCACAGTGATCGACACGTTATCGCCAGGCATGACCATTTCCTTGCCTTCTGGCAACTCGATCGCACCGGTCACGTCCGTTGTACGGAAGTAGAACTGAGGGCGGTAGTTGTTGAAGAAGGGTGTGTGGCGGCCGCCCTCGTCCTTGGACAAGACATAGATCTCGCCAGTGAAGTGGGTGTGGGGCTTGATCGAACCGGGCTTGCACAGCACCTGGCCGCGCTGGACGTCTTCGCGCTTGGTGCCGCGCAGCAAGATGCCGACGTTGTCGCCGGCCTGGCCCTGGTC
>JBKJOV010000007.1:0-158744 GCA_046595515.1 Rhodoferax sp.
TCTTGCGCATATGCCGCTGCGCCAGCGCTAGCTCTTTGGCATCGCCACTGGCGGTGGCTTTTTCTAGCGCCAGTTGTGCACCCTCGGGTGACAAAAATCGCGCGCTGCCAAACACGACCACCGTGTTTTCTACGCCTTGCTCCGCCTGGTCCATATCAGGCTTGAGCATTTCTAGTTGCATGCGCAGGCCACGGGTCTCACGGCGCAGTAAAAACTCAGGGTCTGCAAAGGCTAAGCGGTAGGCATCAGCTTGCAACAGGTTGCCCTGATCGGCATGGGCTTGCAAATCGGCCCACGCATTGGCCAGGCGGCTTATTTCAAGGTTTTGGGTGTTTTCCATAAGCTGCATTATTGCTGCAAGTAACGCTGACTAAGGCAATATGCCTTGGCCGCATACTTCAGGGTTGAGTTACGCATTTGAGAGCCCCAGATCCATGAACCTCCAGCCATCGACAACGCAAGATTTATTGGCACTGTCTAGCAGCATAGGCCTTCAGTTACCCAGTGTCGTTTACATCGTCGGTGCTTTGCTATTTAGCACCATCGGCTTGGTGGCTTGGCGTTATGGCGCGAAGATGCAGCGCAATCGGGTCAAGTGGCTAGGTATCGCCTTGGTGTTTTATGGCTACTTTGCGTGGGAGACCTGGATTCTGTATGGGGTGGGCATCGGCTTATGTGTCGCGCTGTATATCTGGCGCAATGAGTAGCGAAAAGCCCCGTTGCCCTGCTCTGCACTTTGGCTGGTAAATGCAAAAAGGCTACAGGTAATTCCCTGTAGCCTTTTTTCATGCAAAGCTGCCTCGGGCAGCGGCGCAAGTTACACGCGTTTGCGGTACTCGCCGGTGCGGGTGTCGATCTCAACCTTGTCGCCTTGGGCTACAAAAATTGGCACGCCGATCTCGAACCCAGTTGCAATCTTGGCGGGCTTGAGTACCTTGCCAGAGGTGTCACCCTTGACAGCAGGCTCAGTCCAAGTGATCTCACGCACTACGCTGGTGGGCAGTTCGACCGAGATGGCCTTGCCGTCATAAAACACCACTTCAACCGTCATGCCGTCTTCTAGGTAGTTCAAGGAGTCGCCCATGTTCTCGGCTTCCACTTCGTACTGGTTGAACTCTTCATCCATACACACGTACATGGGGTCAGCAAAGTAGGAGTAGGTGCAATCCTTTTTGTCCAGGATGACTTGGTCCATCTTGTCGTCAGCTTTGAACACGACTTCGGTGCCGAAATTAGCTATCAAGCTCTTGAGCTTCATACGCACGGTGGCAGAGTTTCGGCCGCCGCGGCTGTATTCGGTTTTCAGAACAACCATGGGGTCTTTACCGTGCATGATGACGTTGCCGGCGCGGATTTCTTGAGCGATTTTCATAAGGTAACTGGAACAGCTGCAGCTGTAAGCGTGTGTAGGCCGCAAACTGCGGCGGGGCGTGATTTGCCCGTTCGGTCGGCGGCAAATTCAGCAAAGCCTAAGATTTTATCTTTTTTTCTTGGACAAAACGGATGAGCTGGGTCGTGAGGTCATCCATTTGCAGCAGTCGCGTGCGCAAGGCCTGTACTGCCGGGCGCCATAGGTCTGGCGTCTGCAGGAGACTGGGCAGCGTGCTGTGGGCGTCGCGGCTTACCGCACTGGCATTCCAAAGTCGGTGAAATTGGGCCAAGGCCGGTGGGGCTTCCAAGGTGTTTAAGAAGGCCTCTAACTTGGCATGGTGGGCGCCGTCGTCTTGCGGGTAAATGTGCCAAACCAAGGGCTTACCCGCCCACAAAGCCCGTGCTAACGAGTCTTCGCCGCGCACAAAATTCATATCACAGCTCCACAGCAATCGGTCGAAATCGGTTTGGCTCAACAGTGGCAGGTAGCTGATAGACAGGGTCTTGGACACAATCGTCGCGCCATCCGCACCCAAACCCAGCGTGGCGAACGGGTCCAGTTCGGCCAGCGCTGCCAGCGCCCCTTTTACCGCGAGCGTGGCCCGCCCTGATGCGACGAGCAAGCGCATCGGTTGCTCTTGCGCAGCCCAGTGCACTAGCAAGGCCGCTAGCAGCGGCGGCTCGTAGCAAAACAAGGACACCAGCGACTCGCCCTGCCACTGAACGCCGTGCTGCGCCAGCCAGGCTGCTTTGGCCGCCGGGTCGTCAAATTCTGCGATGTCCGCCAGCAGGCCAGGCTCGCGCAAGATACCGCCCGTTTTGCCGGTAAAGCCGGGGTAAAAAAAGTGTTTGCTGTGACCCGCTGCTGGGCCTTGCATCACGGGCGAGGGCAGGGTGTGGGCGCGCTCGACGTAGCTTTCGGCTGAAAGGTATTCCAGGTTGATCCAAACCGGGAATTTAGAGCTATTTAGGCCGCTGGCCCGGGTATTCATTGCCTGGTTAGCTATGAATTCAGGAGCAATATCACAGCCGAAGCCCTCCACCCAAACATCTGCCAGAGGCATTGCATTCACGGTTTGGGGGCTGTTGGACTGCGCCCAGTTGAGTACCTGTACCCCCGGCAAATTGCCTTGCAGCGCACCGGGTGCCATCCAGGTAAGTGCCTGCGCGTCGTCCACCCACAGGCGCACGCGGTGACCCCGCGCCGCCAGGTCAGCACACAGCCGCCAGCACACACCCAAGTCGCCAAAATTGTCGATCACGCGGCAAAACACATCCCAGTGCAGGGGCGTGAATGCAGGGTCGTGCGGCATTGCGGGGGCTAGGCGTGGCATGGGGCGCCCATTGTCCCTCGGGATTGAGCACAATACCGTCCCATGACTCCTGTGCATTCCGAAGAACTCTTGCGTGAAGTAGCGGCCCTGCCGTCGCTGCCCGGCGTGTACCGCTATTTCGACAGTGACGGCCAAGTGCTCTACGTGGGCAAAGCCATCAGCCTCAAAAAGCGGGTGGCCAGTTATTTCCAGAAGAACCACGGTGGCACCCGCATCGGCCACATGGTGGGCAAAATTGTGCGCCTAGAGACTACCGTGGTGCGCTCCGAGGCCGAGGCCCTGCTGCTGGAAAACAACCTCATCAAGACGCTGAATCCCAAGTACAACATCCTGTTTCGGGATGACAAGAGTTACCCGTATTTGAAGATATCTGGCTTGGCGGCCCCAGCGCGCAAGACCGAAGAGCCCTCAATCAAAGAACCCTCAACCAAAGAGCCTGGTAGTTCGGAGCCTAGCAACACGGCTTCTGCTGCCAAAGCGCCTGCAGCCAATGACTTTTCACGCGTGTCCTATTACCGGGGTGGGGTGGAAAAAAGGCACCGTTACTTTGGCCCTTACCCCAGCGCCTGGGCCGTCAAGGAAGCGATCTTGCTGATGCAAAAGGTGTTTCGTCTGCGCACCTGCGAAGACCCGGTTTTTAGCAACCGATCGCGGCCCTGCCTGCTGTACCAAATTAAGCGCTGCTCTGCGCCTTGCGTGGGCCACATCTCGGCGGCGGAATACGCACAAGACGTAGCCCATGCTGAAAAATTCTTGCGCGGAGATGCGCAAGAAGTGATGAAAGAGTTAGAGGCCCGCATGATGGCGCACTCTGACAAGTTGGAGTTTGAGCAGGCGGCAGAACTGCGCAACCAAGTGGCAGCGCTGTCCAATGTGCTGCACCAGCAGTCGGTGGACAACGTGCTCGACCGTGACGTGGATATTTTGGCGGTGAAAGTGCAGGGCGGCAAAGCCTGCGTCAACTTGGCCATGGTACGTGGCGGACGGCACCTGGGCGACCGACCCTACTTTCCAGTCCATGTGGAGGATGCTGTGGGCTGGCAAGATCTGGAAGAGAGTAGTGGCCCGGCCTGCTCGGTCGAGGTGCAAGTGTTAGAAGCCTTTTTGGCGCAGCACTACATTGGTATTCCACTACCCGCCACCCTGGTGGTGAGCGAGCCCGTGCGTAAAGATTTGCTGGCGGCGTTGTCCGAGCAAACGGGCGTCAAAGTCACTGCCGTGCACCAGCCACGCGAGCAGCGTCGCGCTTGGCTGGACATGGCGCAGACCAATGCTGCTATCCAATTGGCGCGCCTGCTATCCGAAGAGGGTTCGCAGCAAGCCCGTACCCGTGCGCTGGCAGAGGCGTTGGACTTGACGCTGGAGAACCTGGACGACTTGCGTGTGGAGTGCTTTGATATTTCCCACACCGCGGGCGAGGCCACGCAAGCCTCGTGTGTGGTGTTTCACCACCACAAGATGCAAAACGCAGAATATCGCCGCTTCAATATAGAAGGCATCACCGGGGGTGACGATTACGCCGCCATGCGCCAGGTGCTCACCCGGCGCTACAGCAAAGTGGCCGAGGCGTATGCGCAAGCCAAAGAGGCGGGCCAAACACCTGCCGGGAGTGCACGGATGCCTGACCTGGTACTTGTGGATGGTGGCAAAGGGCAGGTGTCCATGGCCCGTGAAGTCTTTGCGGGGCTGGGCTTGGATCTGTCGCTGATCGTGGGCGTAGAAAAAGGCGAGGGCCGCAAAGTGGGCTTGGAGGAGCTGGTGTTTGCCGATGGCCGTGACAAGGTGTACCTGGGTTCTGATTCTGCGGCCCTGATGCTGGTCGCGCAGATTCGCGATGAAGCGCACCGCTTTGCCATTACCGGCATGCGCGCGCAGCGCGCCAAGGTGCGCGTGGGCGGCAGCAAGCTCGAAGAGATACCTGGCATCGGCCCCAAGCGGCGCGCGCGTTTGCTGCAGCGCTTTGGTGGGGTGCGGGGTGTCATGCTGGCCAGTGCGGAGGATCTGGCCAGCGTGGAAGGCATCTCCCGCGATCTGGCGGACGAAATCTACCGAGCCCTGCATTAGCAACTTTCCCCGTGCCACAATGCCGCCATGTTTTTAACGATCCCGACCATCATGACTTGGACGCGAATTTTCGCGATTCCACTGATCGTCGGCATCTTCTACTTGCCAGATGCGTGGATTGGGCAAAGTAACAAGAACCTGGTGGCGACCATCATGTTTGTGGTCTTCGCAGCCACCGATTGGCTTGACGGATACCTTGCGCGCAAGCTCAATCAGACCTCAGCCTTTGGTGCTTTTTTGGATCCCGTGGCGGATAAATTTTTGGTCTGCGCTTGTGTGTTGGTCTTGGTGCATTTGCAGCGGACCGACGTTTTTGTGGCTCTCATCATCATCGGTCGTGAGATAGCCATCTCTGCATTGCGCGAGTGGATGGCCCAAATCGGTGCGTCAAAAAGTGTGGCCGTTCACATGGTGGGTAAATTGAAGACTGTGGTGCAAATGGTGGCGATTCCATTTTTACTGTTCGACGGCGTGTTGTTTGGCCTGGTCAACACCCATCTGTGGGGCAATGCTTTGATCTGGGGTGCTGCGGTTTTAACCGTGTGGTCTATGGTCTACTACCTACAAAAAGCGGTGCCAGAAATTCGGGCGCGGGCGCGCTAACAGGCTCCACGCTGAGGCTCCACGCTGGTGCAATATGGATCGTACCAAGTGCCATCTTTTATCGCATTCGCGTAGCATATTTTTTCTTACAAGGTACGGCAGTATTTCCTCAGAAAACCGACTAGAATTTGCGTCCACACCAATGCAAAAGCCCGTGCGTATTGACACGGTGTTCTCGGGTCGCTGTAATGCAGACCGGTACTAAAAAAATTTGAAGAGACATTTCAACTAACGCTGCTCGTACGCAAGGGGTCTTTGTGAACAAAACTGAACTGATTGAACATATTGCTAAACACGCCGATATTTCCAAAGCAGCGGCTACGCGTGCTTTGGAGTCCACAATAGGCGCAGTAAAAACCACTCTGAAAAAGGGCGGCACCGTATCCTTGGTGGGTTTTGGTACATTTGCAGTTGGTAAACGTGCGGCGCGCACTGGTCGTAATCCGCGCACTGGCGATGCGATTAAAATCAAGGCGGCCAAGGTTCCTAAGTTTCGTCCTGGTAAAGCATTGAAAGATGCATTGAATTAATTTTTGGTTTCAGGTGGGGTGATTAGCTCAGTTGGTAGAGCGGCGCCTTTACACGGCGTAGGTCGGCGGTTCGAGCCCGTCATCACTCACCACCCACCTAAAAGCGAACAGGAATGTTCGCTTTTTTTTTGTATTTTCATGGAGAGTTAGCGCATGTTTGATTTTGTTCGCAAGCACACAAAGGTCTTGATGTTCCTCATGTTCTTGCTGATCATTCCGGCGTTCGTGATGGTCGGTGTGGATGGGTACAAAGGCTCTGGCAGCTCGGGTGGCACCGTAGCCACCATCGGTAGCCAAAAGATTACCCAGTCTGAATGGGATCTCGCCCACAAGAACGAAGTCGATCGTATTCGAGCCTCTCGCCCCAACATCGACGCCAAGTTGTTGGACACTGAGCAAGCCCGTTACGCTACGCTGGAGCGCTTGGTGCGTGAACGCGTGTTAGCTGAAGCCACTGCCCAAGAGCATTTGACCACCACCGACGCACGCCTCGCCAAAGAGCTGCAGCAAGATCCCACGATCTCATCTTTTCGCTTGCCCAATGGCAAGCTGGATATGGAAAGATATCGTCAACTGGCGGCCCAGCAAGGCCTGACCACCGACGGTTTTGAAGCCCGCGTCAGAAGTGATTTGGCGATACGCCAACTGGAGTCTGGAGTCAGTGCAACGTCGTTTTCTGCACCGGCCTTGGCCGATATCACGCTGAACGCGTTTTTTGGCCGTCGGGAAGTACAGATTGCACGCTTCGGTGCCACGGATTACAGCGCCAAAGTAGTGGTGACTGACGGTGACTTAGAGACGTTTTATCAAGCAAATCAAAAGCTATTCCAAGCTGAGGAATCCGCCGCAATCGAGTATGTTGTACTTGATATGGACGCCATTAAGAAGTCCATCACCCTCAATGAAGCGGATCTGAAGTCTTACTACGAGCAAAACGTTGCCCGCTTGAGCGGCAACGAGCAGCGTCGTGCCAGCCACATACTTATTTCCGCCGCCAAGGAACTGGCGGCACCCGAGCGCAAGAAGGCACAGGAAAAAGCGGAAGCCTTATTGGCCCAACTCCGTAAAGCCCCGGAGAGTTTTGCCGATGTGGCACGCAAAAATTCACAAGACACGGGCTCTGCGGCCAACGGTGGAGATTTAGAGTTTTTTGGCCGTGGTGCCATGGTAAAACCTTTTGAAGACGCTGCCTTTGCAATGAAAAAGGGCGACATCAGCAATGTCGTAGAGTCCGACTTTGGTTATCACATCATCAAAGTGACTGATGTGAAGGTGCCGCAGCAAAAGAGCTTTGAAGAACTGCGCGCCAGCATGGAGGCAGACCTACGCACGCAACAAGCCCAGCGAAAGTTTGCGGAAGTGGCTGAGGCCTTTACCAATGGTGTTTATGAGCAGGCTGACGGCCTCAAGCCCATTGCCGAGCGTCTAAAGTTGGAAGTCAAAAGCATTGCGAATCTGCGGCGCACGCCGATGCCAGCAGTCACGGGCGTTTTGGCTAACGCCAAATTTTTGGCTGCGGTTTTCAGTGCAGATTCCATTGATAAGAAACGCAACACCGAAGTTGTTGAAATTGGTACTAACCAGTTGGCTGCTGCCCGCATTACCCAGTACACCGCTGCCCGTACACTGGCATTGGATGAAGTGCGCGCAGATGTGAAAGCACGCCTGGTAGCCAGCCGCGCGGCGGACCTTGCGAAGGCAGATGGCGTTGCCAAACTGGCCGCCTGGAAGGGGGGCGCAGAAGCCAACCTGCCGGCGGCTATGGTTGTAGGCCGGGGACCGGGCCAAACGCTGCAAGGCCCGTTGCTGGACGCTATCTTGCGCACAGACAGTACAACGCTACCCGCTTGGACTGGCGTTGACTTGGGTACTCAAGGCTATGCAGTTGTACGCATCAACAAGGTACTAGAACGCACCCCAACGGCGCCGGCTGAGGCAGCAAGTCAAGAGCGTAGTCAATACAGCCGTTTAGTGGCTTCGGCCGAAAGTGATGCCTACTACCAACTGTTGAAGACGCGCTTGAAGACGCAAATAAAAATTGCGAAGCCTGGAAAGATTTCCGGCTCTAAAAATCCTGCGGAATAACAAATAAATATCGCTATAATTTGACCCTTGCGGTGGCTGTAGCTCAGTTGGTAGAGTCCAGGATTGTGATTCCTGTTGTCGTGGGTTCGAGCCCCATCAGTCACCCCAAAAAATTGCCAAAGGCCTGCCATTGATTTAATGGCAGGCCTTTTTTTCGCCTATCTTTGTGCTGTGCCCGGCGGGTCAGATGGCCGCAATGCTGACTCCTTGTACAGATTGCGAGGGGCTTTGCCGGCTTCTTAATGCAGCGGTCCTACTCAGACAGGTAGCTGCAGCCTCAGTCATTCACCATCACCAGCTTGCCCATCACGCCGCGCGAACCCATGTGTGCATAGGCGGCCTTGAGGTCGGCCATGGGCATTGCGCGGTCAATCACCGGTTTGATCTTGCCCTGGCCATACCATTGGGCTAGTTCCATCATCATGGCAGCGTTAGCTTTGGGTTCCTTTTTGGCAAAATCGCCCCAGAAAACGCCTACGATGGATGCGCCTTTGAGCAGTGCCAAGTTGAACGGTAGCGCCGGAATGGGGCCCGACGCAAAGCCTACTACCAGGTACCTGCCGCGCCATGCGATGGAACGAAACGCGGGTTCGGCAAATTCGCCGCCTACCGGGTCATAGATCACGTCCGGCCCTTTGCCGTCGGTCAATGCTTTGATTGCCTCACGCAGGTTTTCGGTGCTGTAGTTGATCGTTACATCGGCACCGATGGATTTGCACAAATCGCATTTCTCTTGCGAGGAGGCAGCAGCGATCACCTTGGCCCCCATTGCTTTGGCAATCTGTATAGCCGCCGTGCCTACGCCCCCCGCAGCGCCCAGAACGAGCAATGTTTCACCCGCTCTGAGTTGCGCACGGTCCACTAGTGCGTGGTGGGAAGTCGCGTAAATCATGATGAAAGCGGCAGCATCCACCATGGGAAAGCCCGATGGCAGGGGCATACACAGCGCAGCGGGTGCGATAGTGTGGGTGCCAAAGCCCCCTGTGCCACTCAGACACGCGACTGGCTGCCCCACTTTGAGGTGGGTCACGCCTTCACCTACCGCTTGCACAAGTCCCGCGTATTCGGAGCCGGGTACGAAGGGCAGCGAGGGCTTCATCTGGTACTTGTTTTGCACAATCAAAATGTCTGGAAAATTCAGGCTTGCGGCCTTGATTTCCACCAATACTTCGCCCGCCTTGGGCTGGGGTGTGGGTAATTCTTTCCAGGTCAGGGCGTCGATGCCAGTGGGGTTTTCGCAAAGCCAGGCGTGCATGGTAGGTCTCCAAAAAAGTTCAATGCATCATAGGGTGCATGGTGTGCGCGTGACCCAGGGCTTGTCTCACGCGTGACGGAAGTGCCACCTACAATCGTCGTAAACCCCCAACTGACCATGAAAATACTCATTTCCAACGACGATGGCTACCAAGCCGCAGGCATTGTGGCTTTGTACGAAGCACTCAAGGATGTAGCCGAAGTCGAAGTTATCGCGCCCGAACATAACAACAGCGCCAAATCGAATGCACTAACCCTGCATTCGCCTCTGTACGTACACCGTGCTGCCAATGGCTTCCGGTACGTCAATGGCACCCCAGCAGACTGCGTTCACATCGCACTGTCAGGTTTGCTGGAGTACAGACCTGATCTCGTCGTTTCCGGCATTAACAATGGTGCCAATATGGGCGATGACACGATTTACTCGGGTACGGTGGGTGCGGCCATGGAAGGTTTTTTGTTTGGTATCCCGGCCATAGCGTTCTCACAGGTGGAGCGCGACTGGGTGCACTTGGAATCTGCTGCCCAAAAAGCACGCGAGATGGTGCTGACTATGCAACAGCAACAGATGATCACGCCTACGCCTTGGCTGCTCAACGTCAACATCCCAAATCTTCCCTACGAACAAATTGGTGCCATGAAGCTGTGCCGTTTGGGTAAACGCCATTCGGCAGAAAAAGTCATTCAGCAAAAGAGTCCGCGTGGTGAGACGATGTACTGGATTGGCGCGGCCGGTCCTGTAAAGGACGATGCTGATGGCACTGATTTTCATGCCACAGCCCAAGGGCATATGGCGATGACGCCCCTCAAAGTGGACCTCACGGACCACGACAATCTGGGTTACTGGGCGCAAACTGCTGCGCGTTTGGCTCACCCATGACCACCCACAAGCCTCGGCCCAGTTTCCCGGCCAGGCTGGAGGTCCACCGTCCTTTGCAAGCCGCCAAGCCGCGTACAGCGCTTGCGGCTATCACTGCAGACCGCGGCCACGGTATGGACTCTGCGGCAGTGCGCCAGAACATGGTTAAAAAGATCGCAGCCCAGGGCGTACGCGATTCCCTTGTGTTGCTAGCGATGGGTAGCGTGGAACGGCACCGGTTTGTCGACAGTGCTCTGGTGAACCAAGCCTATGAAGACACCAGCCTACCAATAGGCCTGGGTCAAACTATTTCCAAGCCGGGCGTCGTGTCGCGTATGTTGGAGTTGCTGCGGCAAGGGGAATTGGGTCAAACCGGCAAATTGGGCCGCGTGCTCGAAGTTGGCACCGGGTGTGGTTACCAGGCGGCAGTATTGAGTCACTTGGCCACAGAGGTCTACAGCATCGAGCGGCTGCGCGGTCTGCACGATAAGGCCCGCGAGAACCTGCGCCCTATGCGCCTGCACAATCTGCATCTGCTTTTTGGGGACGGGATGGAGGGCTATGCCAAGGGTGCTCCCTATGCGGCCATCATTGCGGCGGCGGGCGGTGAGTCTGTGCCCCAAGCTTGGGTTGATCAGTTGGCGGTGGGCGGGCGTCTGGTGGCACCCGTAGCCACGGGCCGCAACAGTGCAGGCGGGCAGTCGTTGTTGGTGCTTGACAAGACAGCGACAGGTTTGCGACAGACGCTTTTGGAAGCGGTTCTGTTTGTCCCCCTAAAATCAGGTGTTGCTTGAACGGAGAGTTTATGTTTTGTGTGACACACGCTGCAGTACGAATGGAAGTGAATGGCGATAACGCGCGCCCAGTGCGAGGCGCGCCGTGGGCGGCCGCGGCATTGCTGGCATTGGTGGCGTTGGTATCAGCAGGCTGCAGTTCCATCTCGCTCAACCGCGCTCCGGTAGAAGACCGAGGTACGGTGTCTGGCAAGACTGCCGGAGCCGTCACGGACGCCGCCGGTATCCCGATGGTGAAGCCGCCCCCGGGCATTGAAAATGCCGGCAAGCCCGGCTACTACACCGTCAAACCCAAAGATACCTTGATCGGAATTGGCCTAGAGACCGGCCAAAGCTACAAGGATATTGCACGCTGGAACAATCTAGATAACCCCAACAAGATTGAAATCGGTCAAGTCATACGCGTTGTGCCGCCCACCATGGCGGAGGTTTCAACGGCAACCACTAAGCCAGTGACGTCCAGTGCAGTGGTCGCCACGGCCGTGGTACCTGGAGTGCCAGCCAAGTCAGCGTCAGCGCCAGCGGCTGGCACATCCGCAGCTACGGGTACAGCGTCTGCTGCCAGCGATGATGACTTAGGTTGGATCTGGCCCACCAATGGCACCTTGCTGACCGGGTTTGACGAGGGTAAGAATAAGGGCATCGATATTGGTGGCGCGTCGGGCGATGCAGTGGTCGCTGCGGCGGACGGCAGGGTGATATGGGCTGCTGCAGGTGAGGGAACTATGCGCCACTATGGCAACCTCATCATCGTGCAGCACAACAAGACGTACTTGACGGCTTACGCCAACAACAGCACGCTCTTAGTTAAAGAGGATCAGCGTATCAAGAAGGGCCAGAAAATCGCCGAGATGGGCAATACTGGCACCGACCGCGTAAAGTTGCACTTTGAGTTGCGACGCATGGGTGTGGCGGTGGACCCCACCAAATACCTGCCTGCCCGGTAGGCAGACCTTGCCATGAAAAAGTTGTCACCCCTCAGTGAAATGCCTGCGGGTGGCGATTTGACCCGGGCTGAGCCCGTCGAACTAGACGCGGGTGCCAACGATGGGTTGCAGCTAGCTGTATTGGACGGACCTGCCGACGCGCTAGCCCAATACCTGCGCGGCGTGCGTCGAACCGAGTTATTTACCCCTGAGCAAGAGTTTGAAACGGCCACGTTGGCCCGCAGTGGCGACTTTGCTGCGCGCCAAAGCATGATCGAGCACAACTTGCGCTTGGTGGTCAGTATTGCCAAGGGCTACGCCGGCCGCGGTGTGCCCATGGGTGACCTGATCGAAGAGGGCAATCTCGGTTTGATGCACGCCATCGATAAGTTCGAGCCAGAGCGAGGTTTCCGTTTTTCCACTTACGCCACGTGGTGGATACGGCAGTCGGTGGACCGGGCGCTGATGTACCAGGGCCGGGCCGTACGCTTGCCCGTCAACATCGTGCGCGAGTTGCAGCAGGTTATGCGTGTACGGCGTCTGCTGGAGGGGGATGCAAAATTGGTGGCCCAGCGCCCAGAGGGTATTCGCGTAGACGATATTGCCGCCTTTTTAGGCCAAGACACTAACCATGTGGCGGACTTGCTGTCCATGGGCGAATCACCCCGATCCTTGGACGCCACGCTGGATCGTGACGGTGAAGACCAGACTCTGGGCGACACCTTGGTGGATGAGTTGGCCCTGGACCCTCTGGACATCACCCAGGCCCGCGAGGTGGACCAACTTTTAGAGAGTTGGATTGCGGGTCTGAGCAGTCGCGAGCGCGAGGTGTTGGAAGGACGCTTTGGCCTTCACGACCGCGAACCAGAGACACTCGACGTGTTGAGCCTGCGCCTGGGCCTGACCCGCGAACGCGTGCGCCAGGTACAAAACGAAGCCCTGCTCAAGCTCAAACGCACTATTGGACGGCGTGGCATTACGCGTGATGCGTTGATGTAACGTTAAGTAAGGCGTGTTGCACATAATCGGGTAACACACTTGACTAGGCTTTGAACTTCACGGCGCTATGTCGGCCAACAACCGGAACTTCCGCAGCTTGCTCGATTTCTCACTCGGCCGCGCTGATGCCCTCAAAACCATAGCTGCGCTGGGCATCGACAGCCATGAAGACCTATTCGTGTTGATGGCCCGAGCCCATTTGCCCATGCCGCGTTTGCCCGTGGCAATCACCCAAGGGATGACGAGGACCACAAGATTGCCCGCGCCAGCTTTCTGGTGCCAGACCGTTGTTTGATCAACACGGTAGCCTGCTGGCAGAAATTGGCCGTGAAGTGGGTGGCGCTGAGCCTGAGATCGAACGCGATATAGCGCCTACCAATCCGATAGTGTTTGAATGATCTTGCTCGATACCAACGTTATTTCTGAGCCGTTAAAGGCGGCTCGTTTGGTAGTTATAAACCCGTGGAGTTGGAACGCGCATTGACGCTGTGCGTAGCCCACTACCTGAGACAATCAGCGGCTATGACCGATATCAAAGTAGACAAACAAGAAGAGCCCAAGAAAACCGGCAAGCCTTTGCTTGAAGGCTGGCTCGAAGTGAAATCCCTCGACCTGGAAGCCCAGGGCGTGGCGCACAAGCCCGATGGCAAGGTGGTGTTCATTGATGGCGCTTTGCCGTTTGAGACCGTCAGCGCCAATATCCACCGCAGCAAGGCGGCGTTTGAAAAAGGCACGCTCAGCGTCATTCACCGTGAGTCATCGCAACGTGTGCGCCCCGCATGCCCGCACTTTGGGCTGGCGCCGCAGTCGTGCGGCGGCTGCAAGATGCAGCATTTGCATCCGGTGGCCCAGGTGGCCGTGAAGCAGCGTGTGCTGGAAGACAACCTTTGGCACATCGGCAAAGTTAAACCCGTCAACATCCTGCGCCCTATTGAAGGGCCGGCCTGGGGTTACCGCTATCGGGCACGCCTGTCGGTACGCTTTGTACGTAAAAAAGGCGAAGTGCTTATTGGTTTTCATGAGCGCAAGAGCCATTACGTGGCCGACATGAAGGAGTGCAAAGTACTGGTTCCGCACGTGAGCGCCATGCTGCTGCCACTGCGCGCTTTGATTATGTCGATGGATGCTGTGGAGACCCTGCCGCAGATTGAGCTCGCCGTGGGCGACCAAGGGGGTGGCACGGCTGATGTGACGGCCATGGTGCTGCGCCACATGGAACCTCTGTCTGAGGCCGATTTGCAGCGCCTGCGCGTATTTGCTGCGGCCAACGCCGGCTTGCAATGGTGGCTGCAACCCAAGGGGCCAGAGACCATCCACCGGCTTGACGAATTGCCGGGGCATGAGACCGGCCAGCTAGCCTACGCCCTGCCACAGTTTGGTGTGGTGATGCCTTTCAAACCCACCGACTTCACGCAGGTCAACCCACACATTAACCGTGTGTTGGTATCGCGCGCGCTGGGCCTGCTGGCCGTGAATCGCCAAGAGCGGGTGATTGACTGGTTTTGCGGTTTGGGCAACTTCACACTGCCCTTGGCCACGCAAGCGCGTGAGGTGCTGGGCATTGAGGGCGCAGAGTCGCTGGTAGCCCGTTCCCGCGAGAATTTGAAGTTCAATCAGGCGCAGGCCGGCGTAAAATATGACTTAGATGCTACTAAATTTGTAGCGCGTAATTTATTTGAGATGACGCCAGAATTGTTGGTGGCGGATGGTGCGGCTGAAAAATGGTTGGTCGATCCTCCGCGGGAAGGCGCGTTTTCGCTGGTGCAGGCGCTGGCCGAAGTGTGCATGCGGCAGATAGATGGCCGCGCCAACGCGCAAGAGAAAGCTTGGGTTTCGCCGCAGCGCATTGTGTATGTGAGTTGCAACCCGGCTACTTTGGCCCGAGACGCAGGTGTATTGGTTCAGGCCGGTTACCGTTGCAGCAGTGCAGGGGTGGTGAATATGTTCCCACACACTGCACACGTAGAAAGTATGGCGGTGTTTGACCGCATCGCATAGCAAGCGGCGTTGTCTATTTAGCCGATTCTTTGCTTTTTGATTTGTCCTTGGGCTCGTCCACGACCTCGTCCTCCATAGATGCGGAGCGCGGTTTGAGACCCTGGGGTGCAATACCTTCAATCTTGTTGTCGCGCATGTATTGATCCATGTCTTTCCATCCGGCAAACACTGCGGAACGCGACGCTTTTTCGTTCAGCGCATAGCAATCTTCAATACTGCGCAGTCCGTGGCGGCATGCTCCGCCAATAGCCTTAGCGTCGGCTTCTCGTTGCGCTACCTTAGGGTCAGCCAGCAACTCGGCCAAGTTGCATCCCGCTAACAGCAGGGTCACAGATAAGGCAGTGCAAGTACCTAGGCGAGAGATAGTGGGGCGGGCAAACATGAAGTCATTATGGGCGTTGAATTTATATCGGCAAATGCGGCCCAGGTATTGAGCGTATGTCCCGCCGTTAAAGCAAAGAAAAAGGCCCCGAAGGGCCTTCATTTGTAGCGGTAGCCTGCGCAGCAGGGCACTGCGTCTTGGCTTAATCGCGTTCGCCGCCAAATATGCCCAACAAGGCCAGCAGGTTGCTGAAAATGTTGTACAGACTGAGGTACACGCCCAATGTGGCGCTGATGTAGTTAGTCTCTTCCCCGTCTTTCACACGCTTGAGGTCATACAAGATGAAGGCAGAAGATATGCCGATCACCAAGACCGACAGCGCGATCATCAAAGCGGTGCTTTGAAAGAAGATATTTGCAATGGCCGCCACCAGCACCATGATCATGCCGATGAACAGAAACTTGCCCATCGAAGACAGATCACGCTTGATCACGGTGGACAGCGTAGCCATACCCAGAAAAATACCGCCGGTGCCGGCAAAGGCAGTCATGATCAAACTGGCGCCGTTGCTGAGGCCCAAGATGTTGCCCACCAAGCGTGACAGCATGAGGCCCATAAAGAAGGTGAAGGCCAACAAAATGGGCACACCGGCTGCAGAGTCTTTGAATTTTTCAATGGCGAACATGAAGCCGAAGGCGCCGCCCATAAATACGGCTAAACCGATCCACGGCGACATCGTGGCCATGGCTGCGCCCACGCCAGTCGCCACGCCGATCCAGGCACCCAGGATCGTGGGAACCATGGACAGAGACAAGAGCCAGTAGGTGTTGCGCAGTACCTTGTTACGCGCGTCTACAGATGAGCCGTAGCCTATGCTGTCAATAGTGGTGATGTTGTCATTCATGGTGCTTACTCCTAGGTAGCTGCAGTCTGCAGATGCGCGCATTTTAAGTTGAATCACGGGCTGCCATTACAAGACCCCAAAACCGGTGTGGTGTCAGTTTGGTCACAACTGAACTGCATTGGCGCGTAGAGACTAACGGAGCACGGCACGTTATGCTCACGGCAGTCCAACACTCCACTTAAGTTTCGCTATGAAAAACAAATCTATTCTTGAAGCCGCCGACATTAAAGCCATTGCCGCCGCGGCCGAAGCGGAAGCCCTGAAAAACAACTGGGCCGTGAGCATTGCCATCGTCGATGACGGCGGCCACCTGCTGTCGTTCCAACGCCTGGACGGTGCCGCGCCCGTGTCGGCATACATAGCCCCGGCCAAGGCCCGGACAGCCGCCTTGGGCCGCCGTGAGACCAAGGTCTACGAAGACATGATCAACGGTGGCCGTGCCTCTTTCTTGAGCGCTCCCGAGCTGACCGGTATGTTGGAGGGCGGCGTGCCCATCCTCAAAGATGGCCAATGCCTGGGCGCGGTGGGCGTAAGCGGTGTGAAGTCGAGCGAAGACGCGCAGATTGCCAAGGCTGGTATGGCGGCGATCGGACTGTAAACAGCCACGCTATCGGTTCGGTAGCGGCCCGCGCTGGCTCTTGGAGCCTTCGCGGGCTTTTTTGCGTCCGAATGCTGTGGATAGCGCGATCCTAGGGTAAGTCCTATGTCGCCAGATTAAAAATTAATTAACAATTAATTAATTCAGAAACACAGGTGTTCCCTGAATTCAACCCGCTCGTGGCTCCGCGCCAGATGAGCACACAAGGAGACGATATGCTGAAATTTGCAAGCTTGCGCCTGACGCGCTTAAGCCTGGCCTTAGTGGTGGGCACGGCAGCTCTGGCAGCGCAGGGTGGCGAGGTCGAGGTGCTGCACTATTGGACATCCGGCGGCGAAGCCAAATCCGCCGCCGAGCTGAAGAAAATCATGCAGGCCAAGGGCCATGTGTGGAAGGACTTTGCGGTGGCGGGCGGCGGTGGTGATAACGCCGCTACTTTGCTCAAAAGCCGCGTGGTGTCGGGCAACCCGCCGTCTGCCGGTCAGATTAAAGGCCCCGCCATCCAAGAATGGGCTGCAGAGGGCGTACTGGCCAACCTAGATGGCGTAGCCAAGGCCGAAAAGTGGGACAGCCTGCTGCCCAAGGTGGTGGCCGATGTGATGAAGTACAAAGGCAACTATGTGGCTGTGCCGGTGAATGTGCACCGCGTGAACTGGGTGTGGGCCAACCCTGAAGTTTTGAAGAAAGCCGGCGTAGTGGGCATGCCCAAGACCTACGACGAATTCTTTGCCGCTGCTGACAAGATCAAGAAGGCTGGCCTGATTGCCGTCGCCCACGGTGGCCAAAATTGGCAAGATTTCACCACCTTTGAGTCGGTGGCGCTGGGCGTGGGTGGCGTCAAGTTTTATCACGATGCGCTGGTGACTCTGGACCCGAAAGTGATCGGCAGCGACACCATGGTCAAGACCCTGGAGACCTTCCGCCGTATCAAGGGCTACACCGATGCCGCCGCGCCGGGACGTGACTGGAACCTGGCCACGGCCATGGTCATGAAAGGCGAGGCGGGCTTCCAATTCATGGGTGACTGGGCCAAGGGCGAATTCATTGCGGCGGGCAAAGTACCGGGCAAAGACTTCTTGTGCGCCGCTGCGCCGGGTACGGCCAACGCGTTTACGTTCAACGTGGACTCGTTTGCCATGTTCAAGCTGAAATCTGCCGATGCGCAAAAGGCACAAGCCGACCTGGCCGCGGCCATCATGGGCCCCGAGTTTCAAGAGGTGTTCAACCTCAACAAGGGCTCCATCCCGGTACGCCTAAACATGAAGCTGGACAAATTTGACGACTGCGCCAAGTTGTCGAGCAAAGACTTTGTAGACACCGCCAAGAGCGGCGGCCTGCAGCCCTCAGTGGCCCACGGTATGGCTATCAGCCCTGCGGCTGAAGGCGCCATCAAAGATGTAGTCAGCCAGTTCTGGAACGACGACAAGATCTCTGTGGCAGAGGCTCAAAAGCGCCTCGTGTCTGCCGCCAAAAACAAGTAAGCCGTAGTGCTTGCAACACCTACTTTTACAAATTTATAGCATCACCATGAAACACATTTTTACTTTGAGCGCACTTGCGTGCGCGGCCGGGCTGTGCGCGTCTAACGCCGTGGCACAAGACACGGGCAGCTTTGAATTCCACGGCTACTCCCGGGGCGGCCCGGTGCTGAGCACCTCAGACGGCGTCAAGGGCCGCTTCCAACTCGGTGGCGATCTGCAGGGGTTCCGCCTGGGCAATGAAGGCGACAACGGCATTGAAATCGACCTGATTAAGAACTTCAAGTCCGACAACATCAATTGGAAAATTCACTATATGCCAGCCAAATGGAATGGCGGCAATGTGGGTACTGAGCAGGCCTTTGTGGAAATGGGTGGCTTCTCGTTCGCCCCAGAAGCCAAGTTCTGGGTCGGCCAGCGCCGCTTGCGTTTGCAAGATGTGCACATCACTGATTACATCTTGCTCAACTACGGCGATAACCAGGGCGCGGGTGTGACTGACATTGCCTTGGGTGGCGGTGCCAAGCTGGGGCTGGGCATCTTCACGGGTGAGAAATTCGACACCGCCCTAAAACCGGGTGTTGAGGCCATGCGCATCAATGCCGATGTATCCAACATCAGCACCAACACCGACGGCAAGCTGCGCGTCTTGTTGACTGCTGTCAACGGAACGGGCCTGGCCAATAGCAATTCGGGTGGCGGATTGTCTTTGGTGCACAACCAAAGCAACTTCGTGATGCCCGGCTTGAACAATGCTTTGTTTCTGCAAACATCCACCGGCCATGCGCGCATTGATGGCGAGTTTGAATCGATTGACGGCGTGAATGCGGGCAAACAGTCCACCCGCATTGCCGATTCCTTGAGCTGGCAAATGGGCCCCTGGGGTGGCCAGACGCTGGTGAGCTACCAGACCAACAAGGACGACAAAACTGGCGTAGAGACCAAAGACACCGCTATTGGTGGCCGGGTGTCATATGCCTTCTCTAGGAACTTCAAGTTGTTGGTAGATGCCGCCACGACGACGCGCACCGGCGCCGGTGCCGACCAGCGGCTGGACAAAATCACCATTGCGCCCACGCTGTCTAGTGGCCCCGACTTTTACAGCCGCCCAGAGCTGCGTTTTTACGTGACCATGGCCAACTGGAACGACGCTGCTGCGGCGGCTAACGCTGGCAGCTTTGGTGCCAATGGCAAGACATCTCGCACCATCGCAGGTATCCAGTACGAAGTGTGGTGGTGAAACTTTAGCCCCCACGGTCGCGCACTGCGAGTGGCTCCCTGCCCCCCAGGGGGGTGCCATTCGCCTTGGGGCGGCCCGGCGGCGAATATCTCATTGAGGGGTTAGGGGCTTTATACGGCGGTCTCGCGGCCGCCGTTTTTTTGGTTTGTTGGACGATCACTATGAAGAACAACTTTGAGGCCTGGCTGCCGCGCTTGGTGGTCGCACCGGCCTTTGTGCTCGGGTTCGGGTTCATTTACGGATTGATGATCTGGAATGGCGTGCTCTCGGTCACGGCCTCGCGCATGCTGCCCAACTACGACGAGTTTGTGGGGCTGGAGCAATACGCCCGGCTGTGGGAGTCGGACCGCTGGTGGGTGGCCTTGAAGAACCTGGGCATCTTCACCACTTTGTATGTCGGCGGCTCCATGGCCATCGGCCTGTTGCTGGCCATTTTGCTGGACCAAAAGGTCCGCGCTGAAGGCGCCTTGCGCACCATTTATTTGTACCCCATGGCGCTGTCCTTCATCGTGACCGGCACTGCCTGGAAGTGGATGCTCAACCCCAGCCTGGGGCTTGAAAAGCTGATGCATGACTTGGGCTGGACCAGCTTTACTTTTGACTGGCTGGTGCAGGGCGATACCGCTATTTATTGCATCGTGATTGCCGGAGTCTGGCAGTCGGCGGGTTTTGCCATGGCCTTGTTTTTGGCTGGCCTGCGTGGCATAGACGACAGCATCATCAAGGCCGCGCAAATGGATGGCGCGACACTGCCGCGCATTTACTGGCGCATTATTTTGCCGGTGCTGCGGCCTGTGGTGTTCTCTACTGTGATGGTGCTGTCGCACCTGTCTATCAAGAGTTTTGACCTGGTAATGGCCCTGACGGCCGGTGGCCCGGGCTACGCCACGGATGTGCCGGCCACATTTATGTACGTGATGAGTTTTACCCGGGGCCAGATTGGCCTGGGTGCCGCCAGCGCCACCATGATGCTGGCGGCAGTGGCGGCCATCGTGGTGCCGTATTTGTATTCAGAGTTGCGGAGCAAGCCCCATGAACACTAAGTTGTTGTCCCGCGCGCTGGTCTACGGCACCTTGCTGGTGGCGGGCCTGTTCTTTTTGGCCCCCATGTACGTGATGCTGGCCACGTCGCTCAAAGACGCGCAGCAGATTCGTGATGGCAACTTGCTCAGCCTGCCGCTATCGTTCAGCCTGGATGCCTGGCGCAGTGCGTGGTCGGGGGCTTGCACGGGCACCGATTGCCGGGGCTTGCAGCCGTATTTCATTAACTCGGTGCTGATGGCGGTGCCCGCTGTGCTGTTGTCTACGGCCTGGGGTGCGCTCAATGGTTATGTGCTGAGCTTGTGGAAGTTTCGCGGTAGCGACTTGTTTTTTGGCTTCATGCTGTTTGGCGTGTTCATGCCGTTCCAGGTGGTGCTGCTGCCCATGAGCCAGGTGCTGGGTTGGCTGGGTATTTCTAGCTCGGTGGCGGGGTTAATTCTGGTGCACTGCCTGGCGGGCTTGGCCAGTACCACGCTGTTTTTTCGCAACTACTACACCGCCATTCCACGCGAGCTGGTCAACGCTGCGCGCATGGATGGCGCGGGTTTCTGGACCATCTTTTGGCGGCTCATCGTGCCTATGTCTACGCCCATCATCATGGTCACCCTCATCTGGCAGTTCACCGCCATTTGGAACGACTTTTTGTTTGGCGTGGCCTTTAGCGGGGCCGACAGCAAGCCCATCACCGTGGGCCTGAACAACATGGCCAACACCACCAGCAGTGTCAAAAGCTACAACGTCGATATGGCCGCCGCCCTGATCGCCGGGCTGCCCACCATGCTGGTCTACATCTTCGCGGGCAAGTACTTTGTCAAAGGTCTCACAGCCGGTGCTGTGAAAGGTTAATCGTGCGCAACCTGCCATCCCACTCCACACCATCTTCTAGCAACACCATGGCCGCATCGCTTCAAATCTCCGGTATCCGCAAAGTGTTTGGCAAAGCCAACAAAGCCGTCGAAGTGCTGCAGCGCATCGACATTGATGTGCAGCCCGGCGAATTTTTGATTTTGGTCGGGCCTAGCGGCTGCGGCAAATCTACACTGCTTAACATCATTGCCGGGCTGGAGGAGCCTACCGAAGGCCAGGTGCGCATTGGCGGCAAAGACGTCATCGGCGTGCCACCCTCCCAGCGCGATATTGCCATGGTGTTTCAAAGCTACGCCCTGTACCCCACCATGAGCGTGTACGACAACATAGGCTTTGCGCTGGAGATGCGCAAAGTGCCCAAGGCCCAGCGCGACCAGCGCATCCGCGAGGTGGCGGCCATGCTGCAGATCGAACCGCTGCTGCAACGCCGCCCTGCGCAGCTCTCGGGCGGCCAGCGCCAGCGCGTAGCCATGGGCCGGGCGCTGGCTCGCCAGCCCCAGCTATTTTTGTTTGATGAGCCCTTAAGCAACCTGGACGCCAAGCTGCGCGTCGAAATGCGCGCCGAGATCAAGCGCCTGCACCAAGTCTCAGGCATCACCAGTGTGTATGTCACGCACGACCAAATCGAGGCCATGACCCTGGGCACCCGCATTGCGGTGATGAAGGGCGGGGTGCTGCAACAACTGGGCACGCCTGACGAGATTTACAACCGCCCGGCCAACACCTATGTGGCGACCTTTATGGGCTCGCCTACTATGAATTTGATAGCGGGATGTTCAATAAATGCGCCGGGCACAGCCGGATTTGGCATAGAAAACGCCGTTTTACCGCTGCAAAGCCCCTCCCAGGCGCCCGGCACGCTGCTGGGTGTGCGCCCGGAGCATTTGGCGCTGGTGGCTGACTCGCCGTGGCGCGGTGAGGTGAGCCTGGTGGAGCCCACCGGGGCGGACACCTATGTGGTGGTGAAGACGGCGGCGGGGTTGGTGACGGTGCGAGTGTCATCGCAGTCCACCGCCAAGCCGGGGGACCACGTTGGCCTGACTGCGTCGGCCGACCATGTGAGCTGGTTCGATGGGAGGAGTGGGGTGCGGTTGGCGGGGTGAGGCAGCCCGATGCTGAGCCGCCCACAGTGCGGCGCCATGCAACGCAACTTGTGCTGGCTGATGCAAGCCAAGTTGTCGTGCGGCTGTGCAACCTATCTCAGCCCTGTGCAAACCGTCAGCTTCAGCATCTAATCAGACGGGCTCCAGCGCATCATGCGGCATTCCAACGACTGTTCCCGCCCCGCGCCAACCCATTAGCCACTGCGGCGCTACCGACGGCCCGCACCGAGAGTGTTAGCGGCCGCGTTGTCGAGCCCATTACTGTGATCAATCCGAAGTCAAACGCAGTTGTGATTTTGGAGACTGGCTCCCGCGGAACCATTGACACCTGGACTAAGGTGCTCGAAGAGCTCAGCAACGACGTGCAGACTATCGCCTTCGTAAGAAAGCTGTACCCCAAAGTCCAAATGATCGTCGTGGCATCTGCCGTGCGCGAGATGGTGGGTGCTGTGGTCAACTAAAGCGAATGACTGCGTTTTGCAGGAGGGGGGGGGAGGGGCGGCTGGCTGGAGCCAGCCAGGAACGGCCCCAAAGGCATTCACCCGGCCCGCGCAATCCACCGTCATTGGCAGATACGCTGCGATTTATTGGCACCAATGCTGTCTGTATCTCATTGCGTTTGCGTAGGCTGCCACATGCTGCAGCCTCAAGCCCCTGCGACTAAATCGGCTGAGACCCAGAAGGCGCTAATCTACTGGTCAACTATGGATTTGATAGCATAGAAGGCAATAGATCCGCCGGCTGCAGCCGGATTTTTCATCAGAAATACTGATGTACATCTAAAAAGACCCTCGCCGACGCCTGGCACCTTGCTTGGCGTGCGTCCCGCGCATTCGGCGCTGGTGGCCGACTCGCCGTGGCGCGGTGAGGTCAGCTTGGTGGAGCCCACCGGGGCGGACACCTATGTGGCGGTGAAGACGGCGGCGGGGCTGCGGACGGTGCGGGTGTCGTCGCAGTCCACCGCAAAGCCGGGGGACTACGTGTGCCTGACCGTCGCCAAGGACAGTTATGGGGCGATCAATTTGGCATCGCCGGCCCGTGGTGATCGGCTCCCGTTGACACAATTCGGTGTCTAGCTTCGTTTTTTCTTGGTCAGACGGACGTGGGTGACCGTCTCAGACCCTACGGTTTCCACGCATTCGTAGTCGGAAGCGATGTTGTCGGCTCCTTCAAACAAGCGTTCGCCAGAGCCTAATAATTTGTTGGTCATGACGAGATGCAGTTCGTCGACCAAGCCAGCTTTCAAATATTGACGAATCAGTGTCGCGCCGCCGTTCAAGCGCACATCCTTGCCATGCGCAGCGGAAAACGCTTGCTGCAATGCTGACTCGATGCCATCGGTAACAAAGTGAAACGTAGTTCCACCCTCCATGGGCAATGGCGCTCGCGCATGGTGGGTTACTACAAAGACGGGCGAATGGTATGGCGGGTTGGGTCCCCACCAACCTTTCCATTCCTCATCGGTCCAAGGGCCGCGAACCGGGCCGAACATATTGCGCCCCAGAATGTTTGCACCAATATTGTCAAAGGCCTTCGCAAGAAAGGTGTCATCGATTCCTGTGCTGCCGCCCTCCTGACCAAACATCGTTTTCATAGTGCGGGTTTGAAATGCCCAATCCATGATTACAAGGCCGCCTTTACCGAACGGATTTTTCAAACTCTGCCCTTGCGCAGAGCTGAAGCCGTCGATTGATAGGGTATAGCCTCGTACCACTAGTTTTTGCATTTCAGTTTCCTTGGAGAGCGGTGAGGTGGGTACTCGGATCAGGACAACATTTGCCCTAGATAAGCCTCTAACTTGGCCAGATGTTGTTTACCGTCCTCGATAGCACCGTACCTCTCAACAACCTCTTTGAGGGCCTCTCTGCTCGGGAAAGTCTGACGAATAGTTATCAGCGTTCCGTTGCCGGTTTCCGCAAGGTCGATTCGGGTTTCAAACCAAATGCGTTCACCATCGCCATGGTCAAAAAACAGGTGGGTTGGTGGTGATATTGCCTTGAAAAAAACGTGATTGGGGAAGCGCGTTCCATCTGGGGCCAGCATGACATAAGCCCAGGAACCGCCCACACGAAAATCCATCTTTACGTCTTCGTTTTTGAAGCCATCAGGCCCCCACCATTGGTTTTGGTGCTCAGGCACCGTCAAAGCCATCCACACCAGTTCGCGTGGGACGCGCACTTCGCGCGTCCGTACAAATTCACGGTCCTTAGGTGTTGCATCGTCCACCTCAGATTCCCCGCTGAATCATTGCTACCAGTTGTTCCAGAGCTGTGCCCCAGCCGCCTTCAAAGCCCATAGCTGCGTGTTTTTCGCACCCGGCTTCGTTAGCGTGAATGACGGTGGCGGTATAGCGGGTGCCTTGGCCTGCGTCGGCAAGTTCAATCATGGCGGTAAACATGAAATTCACGTCGATATCGCCGCAAGAGGAGGCTGGTTCGCGGGGCCGATAGCCTGGCGACAAGGCATTGGTCCACACCAACTTCTCAAGCGGAACCACTTCAAGGTAGCAACCTGCATTGGGGAACTCAACGCCCTCGGGTGACTGCATGGTTGTACGAAACATGCCACCGGGGCGTAAATCAATTTCGCAGTCAATCGTCTTCCAGGGCACCGGGCAAAACCAGGGCTTGAGCAACTCCGGCTCAGTCCAGGCGCGCCACACCAAGGCTCTGGGTACATCGACGGTTCGTGTGAAGGTGAGGTCTAGTTTTGAGTTGGGCTGGTAGGTAGGCTTCATGTCTTGTCTCCTCGTGTGTGGGGGGGGGGCGTTGGGCGGGGGGGTAGGGTGAGTAACGCGTCCCCAAAGCGCGTCGCGCCAACATCGCCCGGCGCGTCGGGTCGGCCAGCGCCGCAAAGGTGGCACTGAGTGGGTCGATGGCAGTCTGCGGTTGCATTGGGATTCAAAAATACTGTATTGAACCAATTGGGTTTCTTTGCAAGAAACTACTACTCACTAGCGGCTGCAACTGAGCCCATTGGCAAATCAATCCGCACGCGCAAGCCCCGTGGCTGCACTGTAAACCCGCACGCCGTACCGCCATGGCGATGCGCAATCTCGGCCACTATGGCCAGGCCCAGTCCACAGCCGCCGGGCAACTCACTGGCGCGCCAAAAGCGCTCGAAGGCGCGGAGTAAGTCCGCCTCGGGCAGGCCCGGGCCATCGTCTTCCACCTCGATCCAGCAACGCGCGGCCACCTGTTTCACACGCACCGTTACCGTAGCCCCGGCTCCGGCGTAATGCAGGGCGTTGTCGATCAGATTGTTCAGCACCTCGCGCAGCAGCAGCTTTTCGCCCGACACCATCACCGTGTCGTCGCCCTCGTAGCCGAGGTCCAGCCGGGCTGCCAGGGCTTTGGGGGTCCATTCGCGGGCTACTTCGCGGGCCAGTTGGGCTACGTCTAGCGGACGCAATGTCACTTCGGCCTCGGTGCGGGCTAGCGATAGCAACTGGTGCACCAAGTGGGCGCTACGCAGGGCGCCCGAATGCACTTTGGCCAGCCGGTCTTGCAGCGGCCGCAGCTCGGTTTCCTTGAGTGCCAATTCGGTCTGGCTGATCAGGCCCGCCAGGGGCGTGCGCAATTGGTGCGCGGCGTCGTTGACAAAGCGCTTTTCTTGGCTGAGGCTGCGGCGCACGGTGTCTAGCAGTTGGTTTACAGCCAGTGCCAGCGAGTGCACCTCTTGCGGGGCCTGTGCCAGTTCTATGGGCGGTAGGGCCGAGAGTGTCGGCCCAGCACGGTCACCGAGCTGGGCCTCCAGGCGCTTCAGGGGCCGCAGGCCGCGCGCAATGCCGGCGTTGATGATGAGCCCCAGCAGCACACCCAGGGCCGCCAGCGGGACCAGCATGTCAAACACCAGCTCGCGCGCGACGCGCTCTTGCACCGCTAGGCTTTTTGCGACCTGCACGCGCAGTTTTTGCGGAGCATTGGCTTCGCCATAGGTCACATCCAGCAACGCCACGCGCACGCGCTTGTCGGCCAGGCGGGCGTCGTACATCAGGGGCTCACCGGTTTGGATGAGCACACCTTCGGGGGGCGGCGGCAGTTGGCCATTGCCCAGCACAAAACTGCCGGGCGGTGACGACACCATGTAGCCCATACGGTCGGTCGGGTCCTGCTCCAGCACGTCTTGTGCGGCCCTCGGAAAGTCCACCAATAGACCCGAGCCCACTGGCTTGACCTGCCGCGCCAGGGCGCGTACCGATTGTTTGAGCGACTGGTCAATGCCCGTATTAGCGTAACTGAGGGCAATGCGCCAGGCCAGCAAGCCACCCACCGACCACAGCAGTAACTGCGGCAGCAGCAGCCACAACAGCAACTGGCGTTTGAGCGACAGGCCGGGTAGCGGTAGGCGGGCGGTCATAGGTTGCGTGGCGGGGTGGGGTGGGAGGGTGAAGGGGCGATGAAGGTGCAGTGCAGCCACAGATCAGGCGGGGCTAGTTTCCAGCAAATAGCCCAGCCCCCGCACATTGCGAATCCCCAGGCCCGAGTCAGCCAGCTTGCGGCGCAGGCGGTGCACATACACCTCAAGTGCGTTAGAGGCGGTGCCACCGCCCTCGCCGGGCTCCCCCTGCCATGCAGCCAACACGTCTTCACGGCTGACCACCTGGCCCGCATTGGCCACCAGCAGTGACAGCAAAGACCACTCGCGTTGGGTCAGCTCCATCTCGGTATCGCCCAGCCAGGCGCGGGGCTGCTGCGCATCGACACGCAGCTTGGCTGTACCCAAAGCCGCCAGCTCAAGCGAGCCGCCAAAGGCCGGCATGCGCGAGCGCCGCAGCATGGCCGCCAGCCGCGCCTGCAGCTCGGCCATGATGAAGGGCTTGGTGAGGTAGTCGTCGGCCCCGGCGTTCAGGCCATTCACACGGTCGTCCACACCATCGCGGGCCGTCAGTATCAGCACCGGCAGGGCCAACACGCGCTGGCGTATCCAGTGCAGCACGTGCATGCCGTCCAGCTTGGGCAGGCCCAGGTCCAGGATCACACCGTCAAAGCGCGTGGTCTCTAGCAGCTCGCGGGCTTGCAGGCCGTGTGCGGCGGTGTCGATGCTGTGGCCCGCCTGTATCAGTTGGGCGCTCAGCGCGTCTCTGAGCAGTTCGTCGTCTTCAGCAATCAGGATGTGGGCCATGCAGTGTCCGGTGGGGCAACAGGGTGCGAAATATGGGGCACACGTAGGTCATGCGCAAGGCGCTGTTACGCATACAGTCAGCCAAGCATTATCGGCAAATTTGTACCTGCCACCGCTAGATAATCCGTCCACCATGCCCACTACCCACCTCTTGTATTTGCACGGCTTTCGCTCGTCGCCCGCGTCCACCAAGGCGCGTATGACGGGGGCGGCCATTGCCACCCGCCACCCGCAGGTCATGTGGTGGTGCCCGCAGCTACCCGCCTCGCCCAAGCTGGCAATGGCGCAGGTGCTGCAAGGCATTGCACTCTGGCCGCGCGACCGCATGGCTATCGTGGGCTCATCTTTGGGGGGCTTTTACGCCACCTGGTTGGCCGAGCAATTGGCTTGCAAGGCGGTGCTGCTGAACCCTGCCGTGCACCCCGCGCGTGACCTGGCGCCCCACCTGGGCGAAAACACGCAGTGGCATGACCCACAAACCCGCTTTGTGTTTGAGGCCGCGTATGTGGACGATTTGCGCGCCATGGAGGTGGCACGCATCACCCAGCCCGAACGCTACTTTGCCGTCATTGCCAAGGGCGATGAGGTGCTGGACTGGCGCGAGATGACGGCCCAGTACCCAGGTGCAACTATCAAGCTACTGGAGGCGGGCGACCATGCCCTGAGCGACTACGACCAGCACCTGGATGCCGTGCTTAACTTCCTGGGCCTGTGATGCGAAATAAGCCCAGCGCCCCAAAGCACCAGATATCGGCCCACCATGGGCTGTCGTTTTCTATGCTTTGCAACATTTTGATCATGCTTGGCGTGGCGTGTGGCTTGCTCTTTTTTGCCAGTGTGTCGCAGGCCCTGCAGGTCAAGCAACTGACGCCGGCCTTGAAAGCGGGAATAGGTTTCTTTGGTTGCATGACCATGGCCTGTGCAGTAGCCTACTACCGCTTGATCACCCGCAAGGGCCACACGGAGGACTTGCGCGTGGGTGAGCGCCTGGTGGCCACCCGGCGGCACCGCGAGCAGTGCGTGTATTCCGCTGAGCAATGTTTGTACTTTGCCGGTGTGCGCGACCCTGTGGGCTACCGCAAGGCCCTGTCAGGGCTGACGGTAGGTAAACACGTGTTCTACCTGGACCAGGTAGCCTACTTCACCGAAGAAGGCGTGCGCGCCACGGTGGGGCTGTCAGAGGTGCGCTCCGCCATCGTGTTTATGCGCGCTTTTCAGGCGCATGCGGCGCGCCTGGCAGAGCGTGCTGCGGCCCGGCCGGTTGACGACAGTTGCTATGATTAACATAGCATATAAGTCAATAAATACCCGGGCTAGAGCATGATTCGGCACTGAATTCTCGCTATTTGGTCAAAATTAGCTTCCCAGCGCGGGTGGTTTGCAGGCGGTAGAGCTGGCCGGTACGTAAGCGCAATCGCTAGGCCAGGGTGGTCGATACGCTCGTCGCTTTTACCCCTCTCGCACCGCAGCACTCACACCACGGACACCAAGGTGGCGTGGTTGTCCCAGGTGTTATTCAGGACCAGGTGCCGGGCGGGCTGTGGGCCAGCGGTATGCCAAAGTGCAGTGTGTGTGCCCGCCGCCAGCCATTGCGCACCATTGACGGCCAAGGCACCCGCACCGGGCAATGGCTGCGTCGCCCAAGCCCCTGCGTTGTCAGGCCACGAAGCCAGCCAACCCGCCTGAGTGGCGCTGATCCAAAAGCGATTTTGTGCATGGCAAACATCACCCGCATAGCCATCCCAGCCCGCAGGGGCGCCGGTGTCGGCAGGCCAAGCCACTGCCTGTAGCGTGTCGGAGTGCAGCAAGGCCAACGCCGGGGCAGTGGCGCGGGCACGGCTGTCGGGGTGCTCTGCCTGCAGGGCCACGGCGATGCGTCCATCGGGCGCCGCAGCCAAGTGACGCAGGCTGAGCCAAGGGTCACCCAGGCGGTATTGCTGCAGCACCTGTCCGGTGCAGGGGTCCAGCCGCGTGAGCTTGGAGTCCATAGTGCCTGTATTGAGTTTGCGCCGCCCGGTTTCAGGCAAATTCAGAATGCCCCGATTGGCCACCAGCAGGGTGCCCGTAGGTTCCAGCAACAGGGCGTGGGGGCCGATGCCGCCACTGGGGAATTCGCGCAGCTTTGCCAGACTATGCAGATCGCGTTCCACGATGAGCCCTTGGCCCGTGTCGCCGTCGGTTTCAGTGGTGTAAAAACGCGCGCCACAGGCCGACAGAACCGCGTGGCCTCCCAGGTAGCGGTCTTCCTCCATACGGTGCCACTGCAGCGCGCGGCCACGCAGCACATCCATGCGCAGCAGGTACTCGCCAGGTCTGCGGGCCAGCACCAGGGCTTGCAGGCCGGTGCTTTCACGGCCGCTTGGGCCGGCTGCTTGGGCTGTGCGTGGCAAGGCCAACAACTGGTGCGCGCGCGCGGGTAGCGGCACACCTTTGGGCGTGCCGCCAGCCGCTCCCAGGCCAGCATGGTGGCAACCCACAGGGGGCGGTGTTGGGCCCACGCCGTCTGCGGCTGCTGAATTGACTGGGCTAGTGGCTGCGCCAATGAATGTGCCAAAGCCTGTGCCGCCTGCTGCAACGCGGTAGCTCTGGGCAGCAGGTGCTGCTCCAGCAGGCCCTGCACCATCTGGCTGGCAGAGACGTAGGGCGCTGCTACGGCAGGGGTGCGCAGTACAGCCGTCAGGTCAGCCGCTATTGTTTTAGTAGCTGTAAAGCCAATAGAAACGTGGGCCAGAGCACTAATAGACACCAAATTTAGCAAACTACGTCGTTTCACAGGGACTCCACAAAAGCCACCAGCGCTTGCCGGTCGCGGGCATTGAATTGCAGCACCTGGCGCTTGGCAGCTTGCGCCTCACCACCGTGCCACAGAATCGCTTCGAGCACACCATCGGCCCGGCCATCGTGTAGTAGCTTGCGGTGGCCATTGACCCCCTGCAGCAGGCCCACGCCCCACAGCGGCGGCGTTTTCCATTGCTGGCCGTTGGCGGCAAAGTCTGGGCGGCCATCGGCCAAATCGCGGCCCATGTCATGCAGCAGCAGGTCGGTGTAGGGCCAGATTTTCAGCCCCTCTACGGTGGGACTGGACAGGCGCGGAAAGGGGGCCGAGCCGGTGGTGTAGCTGGGCTGGTGGCAGGCGCTGCACTGGGCTTGGGCAAACAGTGCCTGGCCCCGCAGCACTTGCGCATCGGCCGCATGGCGCCGCGCCGCAGGGGCCAGGGTGGACTGGTAGAAGACTACGTCCGACAGGGTGCGGTCATCAATCTCAGGGGCTTTGCCCAACGCACCCTTTGGCGCGGCCAGGCAGTCTTTTTGGCTGGGCGTACAGGTCTCGTTCGGGTGCACTGTCGAGGTGATGCCCATATCGCCCAAGAAAGCCCCTGCAGTTTGGCTGGCGATGCTGGCCTGGTTGGCCTTCCAGCCCAGGCGACCAATGCGCAGGGCCTGCGCAAAGTCATCCCACACCCGGTTGGGCTGGCCTTTGATGGGGCCTGCGCTGGCTGCCTGGGCAGCGGCGTTGGCCAGTATGTCCTCCTCTTTGATCGCATCCAGCAAGCCCACGCCCGCTAGCTGCGGCGCAATGCGGGGGCTGAGCATGATGCCGGGCGCCAGGGGGCCGTAGGCCAGGTTTGTAATGCTGTACAGCGGCTTGCGCAGGGTGTAGCGCGTGCCATCGGCAAACTGGCCGTGCAGGTTTTGCGTGCGAATGCGCACCTGGCCCTCGGGCTGCACGCCCTGGATGGCAGCGTTGTTCAATTGGTCGCCGTACACCGGGTCGGGCAGCACACCGCCATGCGCACCCACACCGGGAACCGACAAACGCAACAGCAGCGCCACCGGCTGCTCACCCAGGCCCTTGCGAAAATCGGGTGGTGCACCGCGCCCATCTTGCACATGGCAGCCACCGCAGGAGCGGGCAATAAAGTGCGGCCCCAGGCCATCGCGGGCGGTGGTGGAGGCGGGGGCCTCCACCCAGTTGCGGCGAAAGAATGAGTTACCCACCGCAAAGCGGGCATTTTCCTCGTCGTTCAAAAGCGGTAGTGGCATAGAGAACGCATTGCGCCCATCGACAAATGCCGTGGCCGCACCCGCCGTCAGCTCGCCTTGTACGGCGCTTTGCAGGTCGTCACTGCTGTGGCCCCACAACGGCCACGCCAGCGCCGCTGCCAGGCCCGTGCAGCTTGCGGCGATACACAGAGGTCGCTGGGTCCGCATTATTTGGCCTTGGACTGGGCGAGCTTGGTAATGCCCAAAGCGCCCGCGGATTCGGTCAGGTCTTTGGATTGCTGCACCAGGCTGTCAATGGTCTTTTGAATACGCAGCCGTCCAGGGGCATCTTTAGCACCCAGAATCTCCCGGTCAAAGGGCGCCTCAATGGCATTGGCACTGGCCACGCTGAGTGCAATTTGCTGGCTGGTGCGCTCTGCCAAAGCGGCGTTTTTAGCGGCCACCAGATCGCGCAAGGACGGGCCTTGCAGCACACTTCCATCCAAACGCTTAAAGCGTCCCAACCACACGTTTTCTATGCCCAGCGCATCGCCCACCACGTCGCGGTGCGTGTTGTCTGAGAAGCACGAGTGCTCATCTTCCTGGTCTTGGGTGTTCATGGCGACCTCTAGGCGCTCACCGGCCAGTTCGCCGCGCGAGAGCGATCCCAGTCCCACAATTATTTTGCGTACCGATTCCAGGCTGTCTTTCTCAAAGTTGCTGCGGTAGTTGCGCACATCGGGTACCCAGGCCCGCGCCAGCAGCGTCAAATCGTCCACCAACAGGTCGGTCACCGTTTGCAGGTAGGCGCGGCGGCGGTCGGCGTTGGGCTTTTTACCGTCGATGTAGTCGTCCGCCTGGCGGTCCCCGGGGCCGGTGGCGCTCAGGTCTTGGCCCCACAGCAAAAACTCAATCGCGTGCCAGCCGGTCGCAATGTTCTCTTCGCCGCCGCGCTCATTGAGTTTGATGATGCCGCCCTTGGTGATCGCGACGCGGCGGTCATTGATGACGCCCGCCTGGGGTTTGCCCACCACGTAGTCTAAGTAGGACTCATCCATGGGCCAGGAGTTAATACGGCCCTCCAAGCCCTTGTCGTCATCAATCGGGCCACCATAAAAGCGAAACGCCTCCGTTTGCAAATACCACTCGCGCGCTGCCAACCAGGCCTTGCGCGCGGCGGCCAGGCTGGTGGGGCTGGGCGCGGCCAGCAGGGCTTTGATGGCAGTTTGCATCTCGGTGGCACTGCTCAGCGTGTCTTGGTAAGTGGCGTACACCTGGGCGCTGTAGTGGCGCACCACAGCAGCCGCGTCTACCGATTGGGCCATTGCGGGCAGGCCAGACAGGGCCATGCTGGCCACCAGGGCCGACTGCAGGAATTGACGCTTTTGCATCTCAATATCTCCAAAAAAAGTTGTCAGTGTTTGCACTTTTTGCGCTTTGTGTGCGGTTGCATGTATGATAATGCGAATCACTCTCATTTGCGAGAAGTTTACTCGATAGGAATCGCTTGATGTCAAAAAATATAGAAATATCGGGCCCGTTAGGTCGTCAAACAGGTGGTTTTAGACGCAGCGCCGTAGCTCTGGCGCTCACAGCTTGCGGCGTCATCACCCCCGTGCTGTCTGCCAACGCTGCAGACAGCCACGCCAAGTTGCAAGCCCAGGTGCAGCAATTGCTGGACCGGATGCAAAAAATGGAACAACACAACACCGATTTGCAGCGCCAAGTACGGGAGTTGAGCGCGCAATCGGCGCAGGCGGTACCGGCGGCAAAACCTGCGCTGGCAGCCACACCCGCGCCCACAGACGCCGAGCGTTTAGCGCGCCTGGAACTCAAAAATTCCGCCCTGCAACAGCAAGTCGATGACCTGCAGCCCCCGGCGGCCGATAGCGACAGCGCTGCACCCGCATTCACCGCAAGCTTGTTGGCCGTAGGCCACAACGTGAACGCGGGTGGCGCGGCATCCGGTGCGCAAGAAAGCCGTATCAACTACCGGGTTGACCTAACCGCAGAGCTGGATGCCGGCGCGATCGGCGATGCCAAGGGCAAAGTGTTTGCGCAGTTGCGCCTGGGGCAGGGGTCGGGCCTGAGCCTGGTGCCCAGCTACACCAGCACGCTCAACAGCACCGGGTTTGAGACATCGGCAGGGCCCAACGACTCCTTCGGAATTTTGGCCCAGGCCTACTACCAATTGGAGTGGCCGTTGGGCAGTGCGGGCTTCAACGAATCTACCGCCAACCGCGTGGTACTCAACATCGGCAAGATGGATGTTTTCGGTCTGTTCGACCAAAACAAAGTGGCGGCGGACGAAGGCGCGCAGTTCATGAACAACGTCTTTGTGCACAACCCCTTGTTGGACTCGGGTGGTGATATCGCTGCGGACGCCTATGGCTTTGCACCGGGCGTGCGGCTGGGCTATTTCAGCCGCAGTGATGCCAAGTGGGCGTGGGGCGCATCGGTAGGGGTGTTTGGTGCGGGCAGCGATACCGCCACCCCCGCCAATAACAACGGCGCCAACTTCAGTGGCGACTTGAAGCAACCCTTGGTGATAGCCCAGCTTGAGGTATCGCCCCAGCAAATCAATGGCGAGCCACGGGGCAATTACCGTCTGTATGCCTGGACCAACGATGCCACCACCGACCTGACCGGGCAGCGCCAAACCCACAGTGGCGTAGGCGTTTCGCTGGACCAAAAAGTGGGTCGCGACTGGCATGTATTCGGTCGCGTGGGCTACCGCACCAGCGGTGACGCCCCGTTTGATGCGGCGTTGACTGCAGGTTTTGAATATGCAGGCAAAGCCTGGGGGCGGCCTAAGGACGCACTGGGCTTGGCCGTGGGCATGCTCAGCACCAGCAAGGCCTGGCGCGATGCCACGGCGGGTGGCGCACTGGCGGGTTATGAGGCCAGCGGGGAAGAAACCGTGACCGAGCTGTATTACCGCATCCAACTCAACGAGCGCCTGCATGTCTCGCCAGATCTGCAAACCATTACGCGCCCCGGCGGAAACGGCAATGCGCCCGCCGTATGGGCCGTAGGCCTGCGCGCCACCATTGGATTTTGATTGGGATTCTGATTCTGCAGGCCTAGCCCTGGAGACCGCACAGTCGATCCGGGCGGGCCGTGCAATGTCAAGTACGGGTACCAAAGTGTGGTTGCCATCGCATTTTTAACAAGGAGACTTTATGTACAGATCACCGTCCCATCAGAGCTCTGAGGAGTACGCCCTGCCAAGTGGTGAGGCCTTGCTGGCCGCCACCCTGGCGCTGATGACGGGGCATGTGCAGACAGATTCTTCCGGTCACCAGGCTCTGTTCGGCAAAAAAATTGTCGCCAATCTGGAGCTGCTTGCAAAAGATCCGCAGCTCTCGCCTGCCTTCAAGCGGTTGTTGGCGGCCCTGCGGACCCGCTGGCTCATGCAAGGACATTCGGCGACCCAGCACCTTGACCCCCAATCAGATTCCCCAGCGTGGCATGCCAGCCCGACGGTTTTGCAGTAACTAACCCCAAAATATCATGAACCCCAGAAATTTTGAGCAAAAAGAAGCTCCGTCCGGGACAAACACTGTTGTTTCAGCTATACATTTGATAGCAGATCAAGGTTCCAATGCACTGCAGGAGCCACAGGCTTTGGCGTGCTGCGCGGCGCACCGCCTGGTGCCTGCGCCATCCGCTGGTTCACGCCGCAGGCGCGTGTGGGATATGGAGCACACCTGCCACTGCCCCTTGGTGGGCGTGAGCCTGCCCATGGATAGTTTGCGCCGCCTGGTGCACAAGGCGCTGGGCGCCAAGGTCGTGGCCGATGACTATGAAGTGCACGCGGGTGCGGTGTCGGAGTGTGGGCGCCGGTGCAAGCTGTCGGAGTTATTGCAAGCCGAGCTGGACACGCGCTATGTGCGCGAGATCACTGCGTTTCGGGGGTGCAAGAGCGCCATGGCGGTCGCGCAACTGTGGCGCCAGTATTTGCAGGCAGGCGACGTGGCGGGGGCCTTTTGGGCGGCATTGAGTCACCCGCGCTGTGACGCGCCGGTACAAGAATCCATGTGCAGAGATTTGCACATGTTTCAGCACCAGGCAGGCGCGGGCGTGCGCTTGGAGATTGCGAAATTCCACGCCCTGGCGCAAGAAAACGCCATCCTGACCCGGGAGCTTGCCAAAGTACAAGAGCGCAGCACCCGCCTCATTGCCGAGAAAGTGGCCGACTTGGAGGCCACCCACACCCAGTTGGTCCAGGCGCGTGGACAGTTGATCACCCGCGACACCCGCATCGCCTGCCTGACCCAAGACTTGGACGCCTTGCGGGCTTCTGTGCAAGATTTGGAGAGTGTGGAGCGCTTGCAAAAGCGTGTGCAGCAAATGGCCGAGCGTCAAGCCAGCTTGGACGCTGCAAATGCGCAACTGCGGGCCCAACTGGCGCTGGCCCAAGCGCCAACGCCCGAGCGGCGGGATACACCGGGCGCAAGCCCCGTGGTAGCCAAACCGCCCACCGATGTAGTGCGGCCCGTGCATCTGCACCACAAGATGGTGCTGTGCGTGGGCGGGCGCAGCGGCAATGTGGCCAACTACCGTGAGGTGATAGAGCGCGTGGGCGGCCGTTTTACCCACCACGATGGCGGCCGGGAAGACAACAGTGCCGTGCTGGATGCCAGCCTGGCTGCGGCCGATCTGGTGATCTGCCAAACCGGTTGCATCAGCCACAACGCCTATTGGCGAGTCAAAGACTTTTGCAAACGCACCGGTAAGCAGTGTGTGTTTGTCGAGAACCCCAGCGCATCATCGTTGGTGCGGGGCATTGAGCAAGCGTGCAGCCAACTGCCCTAAAACACCAGGCGATTCGGATGGATCTCTTGCAGTATGGTGGTGGCAATTTCTTCGATGGACTTGGTCGTTGTCGATAGCCAGCGGATGCCGGTGCGGCGCATCATCGCTTCGGCCTCAGACACCTCATGGCGGCAGTTCTCTAACGAGGCGTAAACCGAGTTGGGGCGGCGCTCATTGCGGATTTCGGACAGCCGTTCGGGCTGGATGGTGAGACCGAAAATCTTGGCTTTGTGCGGTACCAGCGCGGGCGGGAGTTGCCGGCGCTCAAAGTCTTCCGGGATCAGCGGATAGTTAGACGCTTTCAGGCCATATTGCATCGCCAAATACAGCGAGGTCGGCGTTTTGCCGCTGCGGCTCACCCCCACCAAAATCACATCGCTTTGCTCCAGGTCGCGGTTGCTTTGGCCGTCGTCGTGGGCCAGTGAGAAGTTGATGGCTTCAATGCGATCCTGGTATTCCTGGCTCTTGCTGGCATCGCTGAAGCGGCCAATGCGGTGGTTGGATTTCAGCCCCAGCTCGTTCTCCAGCGGATGTACAAAAGTGCCAAACATGTCTAGCAGCATGCCTTGGCAGCCTTCTTGAATCACCTTGAGCACTTCCATATTGACCAAGGTGGTGAACACAATAGGCCGATCGCCATCCACGGTGGCACAGTGGTTGATTTGCCGCACTGCTTGGTGCGCTTTGTCGACTGTGTCAACAAAAGGTAAGCGTACTTGCCGGACTTTGGCTTCAAATTGAGCCAAGATAGCTTTTCCAAAGGTTTCAGCAGTGATGCCGGTGCCGTCGGAGACGAAAAAGACAGAGCGGTGGTGCATGGGGTGGCCTCTACAATGACCGCAATCTAGCGCATTTTTGACGCATTTCGCCAAGCCCGGGATATCTAAAACAGCAACAACACGATTCCCCGTGGCAAAACGCGCAGGCGGGTGGGTGTCCAGCACCATCGGCCGTGAAACAGTTTTAACTTTGGAGCTTGTATGTCAGAACTTTTCAGTCCTACCGATTTGGTGGTCCCCTTCGAGCTATTGCGCATGACCGATGTGGAGTCGGTCGGTGGCAAAAACGCCAGCCTGGGAGAGATGATTTCCCATCTGCCCACCGGCGTGAAAGTGCCCACCGGTTTTGCCACCACTGCGCATGCCTTTCGCGAGTTTTTGAAGGTCGGCGGCCTGACTGAAAAGATCAGCGCACGCCTCAAGACCCTGGATACCGAAGACGTGCGCGCCCTGGCTGTGGCGGGTGCCGAGATTCGCGCCATGATTGAAGTGCAACGATTTCCGGCCGATCTTGAAAAAGGCATCCGCGAAGCCTTTGCCGTGTTAAGCGCAGGCAATGCCGAAGCCACCTTTGCCGTGCGGTCGTCCGCTACCGCCGAGGATTTGCCTGATGCATCATTTGCGGGCCAACAAGAGACCTTTTTGAACGTGCATGGCATCGAAGACATCCTGCACAAAATCCGCGAAGTGTTCGCGTCCTTGTACAACGACCGCGCCATCAGCTACCGCGTGCACAAAGGCTTTGCCCACGACATCGTGGCCCTGAGCGCTGGCGTACAGCGCATGGTGCGCTCCGACCTGGGCGCTGCAGGCGTCATGTTCACCATCGATACCGAGTCGGGATTCTCCGATGTGGTCTTCATCACCTCCAGCTATGGCTTGGGTGAAACGGTGGTGCAGGGCGCAGTCAACCCGGACGAGTTTTATGTGCACAAGCCCATGCTCAAAGCTGGCAACCGCGCGGTCATTCGTCGCAACCTGGGCTCCAAGCTGCTGCAGATGCAATTCACCACAGCGGCAGAGAAAGCTGAAAGTGGCAAATTGGTCAAGACCAGCGATGTGCCCACCGAACTGCGCAACCGGTATTCACTGACCGACGCCGATGTGGAGCAATTGGCCCGCTATGCGCTGGTGATTGAAGAGCATTACGGCCGCCCTATGGACATTGAGTGGGGTAAAGACGGCGTGGACGGCCATCTGTATATCTTGCAAGCTCGGCCCGAGACGGTGAAGAGCCAAGCCGGCAACCAGGTGGAGCTGCGCTACAAACTCAAGGGGCAGGGCACCGTACTGATTGAGGGGCGCGCCATTGGCCAAAAGATTGGCACGGGCCCCGTGCGTATCGTGCACAACATCAGCGATATGGACACCGTGCAAGCCGGCGATGTGCTGGTGACCGATATGACCGACCCCAACTGGGAGCCGGTGATGAAGCGGGCATCCGCCATTGTGACCAACCGCGGCGGGCGCACCTGCCACGCGGCCATCATTGCCCGTGAGCTGGGCATCCCTGCGGTGGTGGGCTGCGGCCACGCCACAGAGGCCTTGAAGAATGGCATGCTGGTGACGGTGAGCTGCTCCCAAGGCGACACGGGCTTCATTTACGACGGCCTGCTAGAAACTGAAGTGACAGAAGTGCAGCGCGGCACCATGCCAGAGAGCCCCATCAAGATCATGATGAATGTGGGCAACCCGCAATTGGCATTTGACTTTTGCCAATTGCCCAACGAGGGCGTGGGCCTGGCGCGCCTGGAGTTCATCATCAACAACAACATTGGTGTGCACCCCAAAGCGATTTTGGATTACCCAAATATCGACAGCGACTTGAAAAAAGCGGTGGAGTCGGTGGCCCGTGGGCATGCCTCTCCACGCGCCTTTTATGTAGACCGGGTTGCCGAGGGTGTGGCCACCATCGCCGCTGCGTTCTGGCCCAAACCGGTCATCGTGCGCCTGTCGGACTTCAAGAGCAACGAATACCGCAAGCTCATTGGTGGCAGCCGCTACGAGCCCGAAGAAGAAAACCCGATGCTGGGCTTTCGCGGTGCGGCACGCTATGTGAGTGCCGAGTTTGGCGAAGCCTTTGCGATGGAGTGCGAGGCGCTCAAGCGCGTGCGTAACGAGATGGGGCTGAGCAACGTGCAAGTGATGGTGCCGTTTGTTCGCACGCTGGGCCAGGCCAAGCGGGTGACCGAACTGCTATCACGCCACGGGCTGCGCCGCGGTGAGGCGGACTTGAAGCTCATCATGATGTGTGAGATTCCCAGCAACGCAATTTTGGCCGACCAGTTTTTGGAATACTTCGATGGTTTCTCCATTGGCTCCAACGACTTGACCCAATTGACGCTGGGGCTGGATCGTGACTCGGGTCTGGAGCTTCTAGCCGCCGACTTTGATGAGCGTGACCCCGCAGTCAAAGCGCTGATCAGTCTGGCCATTGCCGCTTGCAAACGCCAGGGCAAATACATCGGTATTTGCGGTCAGGGCCCCAGCGACCACCCCGACTTCGCGCAGTGGCTGCGAACCGAAGGTATCTCGTCTATTTCACTGAATCCCGATTCGGTGATTTCCACCTGGCAGCAACTCGCCGCGCAATGAACCTACGGGCCTTAGCGCACAAGAGCCGACTGCACGTCGGCTTGCTAAGCATTTGGTTTGTCGCGTCGTTTGGCGTGGTGTTTTTTGCCGACAACCTGCAGCTATCCATTGCTGGCTGGCCGGTGTCGTTTTGGTGGGTGGCCCAAGGTAGTGTTTTGGTATTTTTGGGCATCGTGGTGTACTTTGCCTGGGCCTCCAACCGCCGCGACGTGCACGCCCCACTGCATGAATGGCCAGGCGCCGACTTGGTAGAGCGGCGCCTACATCGCCGTATCCTTGGCTACGTCGGCGTCTTGCTGGTTTTTATTGCGTCACTGGCTATGGCAGAGCGGTCGGGACTCTCCCGGGCTTGGGTGGCGGGCATCTTCTTGTTCTCCACCTTGGTGCTGTACGCCTTTATCGGTATACGCAGCCGCACCGCAGATGCTGCCGAGTACTACGTTGCGGGTCGCCGGATTCCGGCCATGTACAACGGCATGGCCACGGCGGCGGACTGGATGAGCGCGGCGTCGTTCATCAGCTTGGCAGGCGGCCTGTACTTACAAGGCTTCTCCGGCGCGGGCAACCAGCCTGGTGGGTTGGCCTATATTTTGGGTTGGACGGGGGGGTTTTGCTTGGTCGCACTGTTTGTTGCGCCCTATTTGCGCCGGTTGAATCTGTATACGGTGCCAGACTATTTTGCGGTGCGCTTCGGTGGGCGTTGGCCGCGTATTGTGGCCGCATTGGCGGCGGTGCTGTGCTCGTTTACCTACGTCGTGGCCCAAATTTATGGGGTGGGTTTGATCACATCGCGGCTCACCGGCGTGCAGTTCGAGATCGGCATTCTGCTGGGGCTCGGCGGTGTGCTGGTGTGCTCATTTCTGGGCGGGATGCGGGCCGTGACGTGGACCCAGGTGGTGCAATACGTCATCATCATCCTGGCGTTTTCTATTCCAGTATCCTGGCTGTCCTACAAGCAAGTGGGCAATCCCTTTGCCCCACTGGCATATGGGCAGCAGTTAGAAAAAATTGCTGCGCTGGAGCTTGAGCTCACTAACTCTCCGGCAGAGCAAGCGGTGCGCGCCGAGTTTGGCCGCAGGGCAGTTGCGTTGGACGCCAAGCTGCTCAATGTGGACGCAGCGCTGGAGGATGATCGTTTCACATTGCGCAAGCGATTGCGCAAACTGGAGGAGCAAAAGTTAGTCGGCGAACAAGCTGTCGAATTGCGCCGCGAGATGGCTAACTTGCCCAAAGACGCCCAAGCCGCCCGCGAGCGATGGAGCCGCCAAGCGGCGGACTACCGGGAGCGTGCCCAACCACTGGGTGGCATGCCGGCGCACAGCAAGCCCTTTGCCGGCAACGCGGATGGCACTGCCGCGGAACAAACAGAGTTTCAGAGCTCGCGACTCAATTTTATGGCCTTGGTTTTTTGCTTGATGGTGGGCACCGCAGGCTTGCCCCATCTTCTGACACGGTTCTACACAACGTCTTCGGTTGCGCAGACGCGCAGCTCGGTGGCTTGGTCGGTGTTTTTCATTGCTCTTTTGTATCTGTCTGCACCCGCGCTAGCGGTGTTGGTTAAGTACGAAGTTATGGCCCATCTGGTTGGACAAAACTTTGATGCGCTGCCAGCATGGGTGGCGCAATCGGCCCGCGACCCCAGTTTATTGACCGTGGCCGATATCAACGGCGATCACATATTGCAGTTTGCTGAGTTGCGCATTGGCCCGGATCTGGTGATGTTGGCATCGGCCGAGATTGGTGGTTTGCCGTTTGTTATCTCAGTCCTGGTGGCAGCAGGGGGGTTGGCGGCAGCGTTGTCCACAGCCGATGGGCTCTTGCTGACTATTGGCAATGCTTTGGCACATGATGTTTATTTCGATGGCAACGCCAGTAAGGCACAGGCCATGCGCCATGTGATGCTGTCTAAATTCGCGTTGTTGGTCGTAGCGCTGATGGCCGCCTATGTGGCAGCGCAAAAGCCCGCCGGGATACTCTACCTAGTTTCAGCCTCGTTCTCGTTAGCGGGTGCCGCACTGGTGCCGGCGATGGTGCTGGGGATCTTCTGGCCCGGGACGACGCGGGCAGGTGCTGTTGCGGGCATGTTGACCGGACTGGGACTGACCACTTATTACCTGGTCGTGAATGTGCCGTGGGTTCGTTTGGCTTTGAATCTGGAAGGTAACGGCTTGTGGTGGGGAATTCAGCCGGTATCTGCGGGCGTTTTTGGCGTTGCAGCGGGAACGGTCGTTGTCGTGGCAGTCAGTGTCTTGACGGCCTCGCAGGTATCTGCTCCAACTGCACCGGAGTCTTCGTAGTCCGCTGACGAGCGATTGGGCTATAATCTTGGGCTAGCCTTGCCGCACCTCAATTGATGCTGAGGGCGGCTTTTTCTTTTCCCGGGTTCACACAACCACCCGGGTTCATCCAAAAGGAGTCTTAATGCGTCACTACGAAATCATCCTCATGATCCATCCGGATCAGAGCGAGCAAGTTCCAGCTATGCTGGAGCGGTACAAGGGCATGATCACTGCCGGCGGTGGAAAAATCCACCGTGTCGAGGACTGGGGTCGTCGTCAGATGATCTACATGATCAACAAGCTCGCCAAGTCGCACTATCTGTGCATCAACATCGAAGCCGACCAGGCAGTCATGTCTGAGCTAGAGCATGCGTTCAAGTTCAACGACGCTGTGTTGCGCCACCTGACAGTCTCGAAGAAGAAAGCCGATACCGGCCCTTCGTCCATGATGAAGACTGTGGAACGCGAAGAAACTCGCAAGACACAACAGGCCGAATACCAAGCCTAATCGGGTTTACGGTCGCAGAATTACCAGGGAGTGAGTACCAATTCAGTTGTCTTAAGCGCTTGTATTGCAGAGGTGGAAGCCCTGCGTTACACCCCCGCTGGTTTGCCTGCTTTGAATATGCGGCTCGAGCACGAGTCGCAGGTGTCAGAAGCAGGCCAAGCCCGACAAGTGAAGCTGGTCATGAAAGCAGTAGCTTTCGGCGCAATGGCGGAGCGGCTTGCCAAGCAAGCTATCGGCAGCGTCTGGAGGTTCGGTGGTTTTATGGCTAACTCGCCCCATGGCAAAACAGTGACCTTTCACATTCAAGAATTTTCGCAAGACTAATTTTTTCAGGAGGCCCTCATGGCCACGTTTAAAAAGTTCAATAAAGACAAGCGCCCTAAGCGCCCCGCCCAAAACCTGTTGTTCAAGCGCAAGCGGTTTTGCCGTTTCACTGTGACCGGTGTTGAAGAGATTGACTACAAAGACATCGACACATTGCGTGACTTCATTGCTGAAAACGGCAAGATCATTCCCGCACGCTTGACCGGCACCCGCGCTATTTTCCAGCGCCAACTCAACACCGCTATCAAGCGCGCACGTTTCCTCGCGTTGCTGCCTTACAGCGACCAGCACAAGATCTAAGGGGTAGACCATGCAAATTATTCTGCTCGACAAGGTTATCAACGTCGGTAATCTCGGTGATGTCGTCAAAGTTAAAGACGGTTATGCACGTAACTTTTTGATCCCCTCAGGCCGCGCGCGTCGCGCCACAGCATCGGCCAAGGCCGAGTTTGAAGCCAAGCGCGTCGAACTCGAAAAAGCGGCTGCAGCCAAATTGGCTGAATGCCAAGCCTTGGGTGCCAAGCTCGGTGGTACCACCATCAAGCTGACACAAAAAGCCGGTGTAGATGGTCGCTTGTTTGGTTCCGTAACGAACCATGACATCGCTGAAGAGTTGGTCAAGGCCGGTTACAAGGTTGTGAAATCGCAAGTGCGTATGCCCAACGGTCCTATCAAGATCGTTAGCGAGAGTGCTGTGAGCGTTGCTTTGCACACCGACGTGGTTGTTGAGATCAACGTTTCTGTGTACGGCGAGACTGCTTAAAGACACATTGCGCCAAGCCCCTGGGTTTGGTTAAACATTGAAAAGCCGCATGGGTCGCCCCGCGCGGCTTTTGTCTTTTGTGCGGCAAGATCCTTAGCTGTTTACACAGCTTGTACACAGCTTTTTCCGGGCTTATGCCCAGGCTTTCCCATCGACAGAGTTGGGGTCGCCGCGTAGCATGTTTGATTTCGCATTCTTGCTGCATTTTGTCTACTCACCCGAGCCCGCCCCATGTCTGCCGTATTTTCTGATCTTGACGACTTCACCCCAGACCGACAGGTGGCACAGTTGCGGGTACCGCCCCATTCGATCGAGGGTGAATCCAGCGTTTTAGGTGGCTTGCTGTTGGACAACGAAGCGTGGGACAGGGTTGGGGACATCCTGCAAGACGGTGACTTCTACCGTTATGAGCACAAGCTGATTTACGCGGCTATCGGCGCGCTCGTCAATGCCAGCAAGCCAGCGGATGTGATCACCGTGTTTGAGCACATGCAAAACCAAGGCAAGGCGGAGGAAATTGGTGGCTTAGCCTACTTGAATTCCTTGGCCCAGTACGTGCCCAGTGCCAGCAATATCCGTCGTTACGCCGAGATCGTGCGCGACCGCTCGATTCTGCGCAAACTGGTCAGTGCCAGCGATGAGATTGCCACCAATGCCTTCAACCCCAAGGGGAGGCCGGTTTCTGACATTGTGGATGAGTCCGAGCAAAAGATTTTCAATATTGGTGAGCAGGGCAAGCGCAACAAGCAGGGCTTTCAGGCCATGGACTCCCTGGTGGTGAAGCTGCTCGATCGCGTACAGGAGATGGCCGACAATCCTAACGACGTGACGGGTGTGCCCACGGGCTTTTATGACCTCGACCGGATGACAGCGGGTTTTCAGGCGGGTGACCTTATCGTGTTGGCGGCGCGTCCGTCGATGGGTAAAACCGCGTTGGCTATCAATATTGCCGAGAACGTGGCGCTGAACGAGGGCTTGCCAGTGGCAGTGTTCTCGATGGAAATGGGTGCGGCCCAACTGGCCGTGCGTATCGTAGGCTCCATCGGCCGTATCGACCAGGGCCATCTGCGCACCGGGAAACTCACCGACGATGAGTGGCCACGTCTTTCAGAGGCCATTGAGAAACTGCGCACCATATCCTTGCACATTGACGAAAGTGCGGGTTTAACTTCCAGCGAATTGCGTGCCAATGCCCGACGGTTAGCCCGTCAATGCGGTCAGCTCGGCTTGATCGTGGTCGACTACTTGCAACTGATGAGTGGTAGCGGCAGCGAGGGTGAAAACCGCGCGACCGAGTTGGGAGAAATCTCCCGGGGCCTGAAGATGCTGGCGCGGGAATTGAAGTGCCCGGTGATTGCGCTGTCACAGCTCAATCGAAGCGTGGAGCAACGCCCTGACAAGCGCCCGATGATGAGTGACTTGCGCGAGTCAGGCGCTATTGAGCAGGACGCCGACATCATCATGTTCATTTATCGCGATGAGTACTACACCAAAGACCAATGCAAGGAGCCCGGTGTGGCCGAGGTGATTATTGCCAAGCAGCGTAATGGACCTACGGGTACGGTGAAGTTGGCCTTCTTGCGCCAGATCACCAAGTTTGAAAGTTTGGCTTCGGGTGGGGGTGGCGACTACTAGGCCGCGGACCAACTTGTTAGGCGCGGCATTTTGGGGGCTGCGTCATTGCTATCAGGAGCGGGCGTGCTGTGCTGTTTTGCTCCGTGTCCCCCGGCCGCTGTGCGGCCTCCTCCTTTTATCTGCGCAAAACGCCACAGCCCGCCCGCTCTTTCGGGGCTGGTTGCTGGCGATCCGCAAAACGTCCAGTTTTACCTGTGCAATACGGCCTAGTCTCAACTATTGAGCGGCATGGTGTGGCCGGGGTATGGGTTTTGCGCAGGTAAAAGGAGGAGGCCGCAGGCCGGGGGACACGGAGCAAAACCCATACCCCGGCCGCGCCATGTCGCGGACCTACTAGTAATGCTCCTTAAAGCACTTCACTCGCAAAATCCGCCAAGCGTGAACGCTCGCCGCGGGCCAACGTAATGTGCCCACCATGCGGCCAGCCCTTGAACTTGTCTACGGCAAACGTCAAACCAGACGAACCCTCAGTGAGGTACGGCGTATCAATCTGTGCCAAATTTCCCATGCAGATGATCTTGGTTCCCGGACCGGCCCGGGTGATCAGCGTCTTCATCTGCTTAGGTGTCAGATTCTGGGCTTCATCGATGATCACGTACTTGTTTAAAAAGGTGCGTCCACGCATAAAGTTCATACTTTTGATCTTGATGCGGCTGCGGATCAACTCGTTGGTGGCGGCGCGGCCCCATTCCCCGGCATTGGTGTCGGTCTTACCCAATACTTCCAAGTTATCGTCCAGCGCACCCATCCACGGGCCCATCTTTTCTTCCTCGGTACCCGGCAAGAAGCCGATATCTTCGCCCACGCTCACCGTGGCGCGGGTGACGATGATCTCGGTGTAACGGCGGTCGTCCAGCACCTGGGTCAGGCCAGCGGCCAGCGCCATCAGCGTCTTGCCCGTGCCGGCCGTGCCGGTCAGCGTGACAAAGTCCACTTCGGGGTCCATCAGCAGGTTCATGGCGAAATTCTGCTCGCGGTTACGCGTGGTGACACCCCACACCGCATTCTTCAGGTGGTTGAAGTCGCGCAGGGTTTTGAGTACTGCGGTGGTACCGCGGATTTCACTCACGCGGGCGTACAGGCTGGGTTCACCGGGCGATTCGAAGTACACGAACTGGTTGATGTACATGCTGGGAACAGCCGGACCATCGACCTTGTAGAAAGTGTGCTGGCCTTGTTGCCAGCTTTCCACTTTCTGCCCATGGGTGGCCCAAAAGTCTGTGGGCAGGGCCATGGCACCCGAATACAAAAGATCGCCGTCTTCGAGCGTTTTGTCGTTCTGGTAGTCGTCTGTGGCCAGGCCCAAGGCGCGGGCCTTGACGCGCATATTGATGTCTTTGGACACCAACACCACCTCGCGGGGCGCGTAGTGCTGGCGCAGGGCTTCCACCACACCCAGGATCTGGTTGTCGGCCTTGCCTTGCGGCAGGCTGGTCGGCAGGGTGTAGTTCAGTGGCTGGGTTTGAAAAAGCAACTTACCCCGTGCATCTTTGTGACCGGTGCTGTGCAGTTCAAACCCTGCGGTGATATCCGCGCCTGGCGTGCCAGCCAGCGCATCGAGTGTGCGGCTGGTCTGGCGCGCGTTACGCGCCACTTCGGTCATGCCCTTTTTGTGCCCGTCTAGCTCTTCAAGCACGATCATGGGCAGGTAGATGTCGTGTTCCTCGAAGCGAAACAGGCACATCGGATCATGCAGCAACACATTGGTGTCCAGCACGAAGAGCTTGGTGGGACCGCCGGTGCGGGCCGTCTTGCGCGTACGCACAGTGTTGCTGGCGGGCACTGATACCGCCGGTTCTGCGGTGGTAGCCGTGGGCGTCTTTGAAATGATCGCAACAGCCTGAACAGCGTCTACGACTTTGGGTGCTGACGTCAGGTAAGCGCTGCTGGTGTTTTTGCGAGCAGCAGTCCGCGTGGGGGCGGGGGGTGTAACTATTGTAGTTTCGGCACGCACCACAAGCGCCTCGACATCGTGTTTGGGGCGGTTGTTGCGCGGGGCACGTACCTGGGCTTCAAAAGCTTTGTCATTCAAACGGTCAGCACGCTTGGTGGGGGCGGGGGGCAGTGGCATGGGCAAATGGCTCGCTAAAGGGATGAATCAAGTACTACCAGGTGTGGCAGAAACGAAAAAGCCGCCTTGAGCCAAGGCGGCTTTTGAGGGAGACACGGTTGCAAACATCAACGGCATAAAACCATTATGCATGACTGCTGTGTATCCAAAACCATACTGCGCCCACCATGCTTGGGGTGTTGCCGACAGATGTGGCTGTGACAGGATCAGGCTGCTTTTTTCAGGGCCTTGACGGCAGTGAGTACATCGTCCACGTGGCCTGGGACTTTCAGGCCGCGCCATTCTTCTTTGAGGATGCCATCGGCACCGATCAAGAAGGTGCTGCGCTCAATACCCTTGACCTTCTTGCCGTACATGATCTTGTTTTTGACCACGCCAAACATGTGGCACATTTTTTCTTCGGTATCGGCAATTAGCTCGAAGGGGAGCTCCAGCTTCGACTTGAACTCGTCGTGCGATTTCATGTTGTCGCGCGAGACACCAAAAACGGTGGCCCCGGCTTTCACAAAATCTTTGTACCTGTCACGAAACTGCATCGCTTCAGTGGTGCATCCGGGCGTGTTGTCCTTCGGGTAGAAGTACAAGACCATGGTTTTACCAACGTGTGTAGTGTTGGTAACCCTGATGCCGCCGGTTGCGATGGACTCAAATTCGGGCAGGGGTTTGTTGACAACAATTGCCATAAGGTACTTAAATCTCGCGTGCTGGTGGGTCAGTCAAAGCAAAGGGTAATCAACGTGACAGCGTTGAATTGCCCTCGACCGCAACCCGTGATTTTAACCTGAAACCTCCTGGTCCGGTCATCAGGGTATGCACGGGTTACAACAAAAGCGCTGCCACTACACGCCGGCCTTCCCCTGCCAGAAAGTTGTAAGTGCGGCATGCCGCCTGGGTGTCCATGGTTTCCAGCCCGATGCGCCGCGCGAACAGGGCCTCTAGCCATTGGGGCTTGGGAAACTGTATGCGGTCACCGCTGCCAAAAATCACTAGCTCTGGGTCCAGCGCGACCAACTGTGCAAAATGCGCGGCCGTCAGGTCGTCAAAGCGGTTGACACCCCACGCCTCACGGGCGCCAGCGGCACTCAATAGCACGCTGGTGGTACGTTTTTCGCCGTTCACTGCCACCCAGCCCGGCCCATAACCGGTGATGGACTGGGCCTGCATGGTATCGGGCTGAAATTTCATAAGAGCGTGATGGGTGGTGCGACGGTAGGAAATGAATGCTGCGCCGCACTAATTTGGCGCGGAACTGTGGTCAAATTATAGGTTTCGCCCTGTACTGCCACCTTCCGGAGGGATTTTGAAAACCATTCAGAAATCGGCCAAGCTGGCCAACGTGCTCTATGACATTCGCGGGCCCATCATGGATGCGGCGCGCCAGATGGAGGACGAGGGCCAAAAAATCATCAAGCTCAATCTGGGCAATTTGGCGGTATTTGGTTTTGACGCACCCGAAGAAATTCAGCAGGACATGATCCGCAACTTGCCCAATTCGGCGGGTTATTCAGACAGCAAAGGCATCTTCGCAGCACGCAAAGCGGTGATGCATGAGACGCAGAAGCAGGGCATTGCCGGTGTCACGCTGGATGATATTTACCTGGGCAATGGCGCCAGTGAGTTGATCACCATGGCCACCAATGCGCTGTTGGACGATGGCGATGAGTTGCTGCTGCCCATGCCCGATTACCCGCTGTGGACGGCGGCTACCAGCTTGTCGGGCGGCACACCGGTGCACTACCTGTGTGATGAGGCCGATGGTTGGATGCCTAACCTGGCAGATATTCAATCGAAGATCACAGCGCGCACCAAGGGCATCGTGGTCATCAACCCGAATAATCCGACTGGTGTTTTGTACTCTGACGCGCTGCTCAAGGGCATTGTGGAGTTGGCCCGTGAACACGGTTTGGTGATCCTGGCCGACGAGGTGTACGACAAGGTGTTGTACGACGGCGTGAAGCACACGGCGCTGGCCAGTTTGTCGACCGACGTGCTGACGCTGACCTTTAATTCACTGTCCAAAAGCTACCGCTCCTGTGGCTACCGCGCGGGCTGGCTGGTGGTCTCGGGCAACAAAAAAGTAGCCACCGACTACATCGAGGGCTTGAACATGCTCTCGAACATGAAGCTGTGCTCTAACGTGCCGGGACAGTGGGCGATTCAAACGGCGTTAGGCGGCTACCAGAGCATCAACGACTTGGTGTGTGAAGGCGGGCGCTTGCGCCGCCAACGTGACCTGGCTTATGAGTTGATTACGGCGATTCCTGGTGTGAGCTGCGTTAAGCCGCAGGCTGCTTTGTATATGTTTCCCAAGCTGGACCCCAAGATGTACCCCATCTCGGACGACCGGCAATTCTTCCTGGAGCTGCTGCGCGAGACCCGCGTGATGTTGGTTCAGGGCACGGGCTTCAATTGGAAGCAGCCCGACCACTTCCGCATTGTGTTTTTGCCGCACGAAGACGACCTGCGCGAGGCCATTGGCCGCATCGCCCGGTTTTTGGAGAGCTACCGCAAACGCCACGGCCATTAATCTGCTCTGATTTTGATAGCGGGTTGGGCAGATTTTGTCCGGGCCCGGAGCACTTTTACCTTTAAGAATGACATGAAACCGATACAAGTAGGCGTGATGGGTTTGGGCACCGTGGGCAGCGGTGTATTCAATGTGTTGCAGCGCAACCAGGAAGAAATCAAGGGCCGCGCAGGCCGCGGTATTGAGGTGAGCATGGTCTCGCGCCGCAACACTGCGCTGGCGCAAGACATCGTGGGCGACAAGGCCCAAGTGGTGGCCGATGCACGCGACATCATCCGCAACCCCGATATCGACATCGTCGTCGAGCTGATTGGCGGCACCACGCTGGCCAAAGAGTTGGTGTTGGAAGCCATTGCCGCTGGCAAACACGTGGTGACCGCCAACAAGGCTTTGCTGGCGGTGCACGGCACCGAGATTTTTGCAGCGGCCTCCGCCCAGGGCGTGATGGTGGCGTTTGAAGCGGCCGTTGCCGGTGGCATTCCCATCATCAAAGCACTGCGCGAGGGCCTCACGGCCAACCGCATCCAGTGGATCGCCGGCATCATCAATGGCACGACGAATTTCATCTTGAGCGAGATGCGCGACAAGGGCCTGGACTTTGACGTGGTGCTCAAAGAGGCACAGCGGCTGGGCTACGCCGAAGCGGACCCCACCTTTGACATTGAAGGCGTGGACGCGGCCCACAAGCTCACCCTGATGAGCGCAATTGCCTTTGGCATTCCGGTGCAGTTTGACAAGGCCTATGTGGAGGGAATTGCCCAATTGGGCGCGGCCGATATCAAGTACGCCGAGCAACTGGGCTACCGCATCAAGCTCTTGGGCATTACCAAACGCACCGTGGTGCAGGGCAAAGCGGGTATTGAGCTGCGCGTGCACCCCACGCTGATTCCGGCCAAGCGCCTGATTGCCAACGTAGAGGGCGCGATGAACGCCGTGGTGGTGAATGGCGATGCCGTGGGCACCACGCTGTATTACGGCAAGGGCGCGGGGGCTGAGCCCACGGGCAGTGCAGTGATTGCCGACCTGGTAGACATTGCCCGCCTGCACACCGCGAATGCGGCCCAGCGCGTGCCGCACCTGGCTTTTCAGCCGCAAAGCATGAGCGACACGCCGGTGCTGTCCATGGGCGATGTGGTGACAAGCTACTACCTGCGCTTGCGCGTGGCCGACCAGACCGGTGTGCTGGCGATGGTGACCGGCCTGTTGGCGTCCGCCGACATCAGCATCGACGCCATGCTGCAGCGCGAGGCGGATGAGGTGAGCGGCGTGGGCGGCACGCAGACCGACCTGATCATCCTGACACACGACTGCCAAGAGGTGCGCATGGACAAGGCGCTGGCGCTCATGCAGGCGCTGCCCACCGTGTTGGCTCCCATTACCCGCATCCGCAAGGAAGAGTTGGCCTAAAGCGCCAATCCGATTCGTGAAATTCCCGTTCTGTCTATAATTCTGTCTATATTTTCAGATGAGCGACAGCGCGAGGAGATCACTATGACAACCACCTGGCAAGTGCAAGAAGCTAAGAATCGCTTCAGCGAAATGCTGGAGCGCGCGCGCAGCGAAGGGCCGCAGGTCATCACGCGGCATGGTCGCGCGGTGGCACAGGTGGTGTCAACCGCTAGCCCTGTTTTGGGAGCGCCAGTGAAGGCAGACGGGTCGGATGGATTCGCCAGTTATTTGTTGGGGGCCCCCAAGCTCGGTGGTCTGGACGCCCCGGTGCGGCGCAGTCGCAAACTTCCCGTTACCTTGGGGGGCTGAATTGTGCAGTGGCTGCTTGACACCTGCGTTGTGTCGGAAATGACGCGTAAAGTGCCGGATCCCCAAGTAGTGCAGTGGCTCAAAGATAACGCTGAGTTAGCCACTTTATCGGCGGTGACTTTGGGCGAAATTCAGTACGGCATCGAACGCATGCCCGTGGGCCGCAATCGCAACACACTGCAACTGTGGTTTGACGGCCTGTGTGCACAGTTCGGTGCCCGCACCGTGCCCACCGACGATGTGGCCTGGAAGACCTATGGACGCTTAAAAGCCTCGGTAGAGGCCATCGGACGACCGCAAGAAGATCTGGACCTTTTAATTGCGGCCTGCGCCAGCGTGCGCAACCTGACGGTGGTGACCCGCAACACCAAACACTTTGAAGACTCGGGTGTGAAAACCCTCAATCCCTGGCTGCCTGCCTGACCCTCATGAAATACATCTCTACCCGTGCGTCTAACCCTTCAGCGTCAGACCGCAAACAGTTCTGCGAAATCCTGCTCGAAGGCCTTGCCCCCGATGGCGGCTTGTATCTGCCGGAGTCGTATCCGCAAATCGACGCCGCAGCCTTGCAGCGCCTGCGCCGCACCTTCCGCCAAGGCCAAAGCGGCGGCTATGCGGATTTGGCGTTTGAGATTTTGTCGCTGTTCATTGACGACATTCCCGCGGCCGACCTTAAAGCCATTTGCCAGAGGACGTATACCGAAGCAGTGTTTGGTACGCCGCAAATCGTGCCTTTGAAAACACTCGAAGCGCCAGATGCCAAGTTCGGCGAGCCCGGTTTGTACCTGGAGGCCCTGTCCAACGGCCCCACGCTGGCCTTCAAAGACATGGCCATGCAGTTGCTGGGCAACTTGTTTGAGTACGAACTGGCGCGCCGCGGCGAAGAGCTTAATATTTTGGGCGCCACCAGTGGCGACACCGGCAGCGCGGCCGAATACGCCATGCGCGGCAAAAAGGGCGTGCGGGTGTTCATGACCAGCCCCTTGGGCCGCATGAGCGCGTTCCAACAGGCGCAGATGTTCAGCCTGATGGATGCCAATATCCACAATATCGCCGTCAAGGGCGTGTTTGACGATTGCCAGGACATGGTCAAGGCCGTGTCCAACGATTTGGAGTTCAAACGCCGGTACAAGATCGGCACTGTTAACTCCATCAACTGGGCGCGCCTGTTGGCCCAGGTGGTGTACTACTTTGCGGGCTACTTACAGGCCACCGAGCCGCCACCGCCCAAAGCCCCCGGCCCGCGCGACGCGCTGATGCCGCGCAGCACACCCACCACCACACCCCAAGTCAGCTTCTCTGTGCCCTCGGGCAACTTTGGCAATGTGTGCGCTGGCCACGTGGCCCGCATGATGGGCTTGCCGATCGACAAACTGGTGGTGGCCACCAATGAAAACGATGTGCTGGACGAGTTCTTCCGCACTGGCGTGTACCGCGTGCGCGGCAGTGCCGATACGCACGAGACTTCTAGCCCGTCGATGGATATTTCCAAGGCCAGTAACTTCGAGCGCTTTGTGTTTGACCTGCTAGGGCGTGATGGCGCGCGCGTGAAAGCGCTATTTGGCGAGGGCTTGGCCAAGACGGGGCAGTTTGACCTGAGCGCCGACCCCGCGTTTGCGCAGGCTGCCACCCGCTATGGTTTTGTCAGCGGCAAGAGCACGCACGCCAACCGCATCGACACCATTCGCGCCACTTGGAACCAACATGCGTTGGTCATTGACACCCACACCGCCGACGGTTTGAAAGTGGCGCATGAGCACCGCACCGCGCAAACGCCCATGATCGTGCTGGAGACGGCGCTGCCGATCAAGTTTGCCGAGACGATTGTTCAGGCGCTGGGCCGTGCGCCGGATCGGCCAGCCCAGTTTGAAGGCATTGAGGCATTGCCCAAGCGTGTGCTGGAGATGGACGCCGACGTGAAGGCGATTCAGGCGCTGATCGTGGCTGAATGTGCCAAATAGGCATTAAATAAGCATCAAATACGGCGCTGGCCGGCGGATTTAATCATTTGTTTGCTTACCTTTTGATAGCAATATGCTTGCTTTAGAGATCGGACACCACGCATGAATTCCACCCCCAGGCCGCCGCTGTTACCGCTGGACGCCGCCTTAGGCCAGTTGCTGGTTGCCGTCACACCGCTGGCGGATACCGAAACCGTGCCCACCATGGAGGCCGATGGGCGGGTACTGGCCCAAGACATTGTCTCGGGTCTGCAGGTACCTGCCCACGACAACAGTTCCATGGACGGCTACGCCGTGCGCAGCGCCGATGTGCAGACGCCCGGCGCGCTGCTGCAGGTGACACAGCGTATCCCCGCCGGGTCGGTGGGCACCATGTTGCAGCCTGGCCACGCGGCCCGCATCTTTACCGGCGCGCCCATTCCACCGGGTGCCGATGCCGTGGTCATGCAAGAGGACTGCAGCCTGGCAGATGGTGCTGCGGGCAGTGTGCGTGTGCAAACCGTGCCCCCAGCGGGCCAGTGGATTCGCCGTGCCGGTGAAGACGTGACCCGGGGAGCCGTGGTGCTGCAGCGCGGTCAGCGCCTGGGGCCCGCCCATTTGGGCTTGGCGGCCAGCGTTGGCATGGCCGAGTTGCGCGTCGTGCGCCGCCCCAAGGTGGCTGTGTTTTCTACCGGTGACGAGTTGGTAATGCCCGGCACCTGCGCGCCGCAGGCCATGCCGCCCGGCGCGATTTACAACTCCAACCGCTTTTTTTTGAACGCACTCTTGCGCCGTTTGGGGGCCGACGTGACCGACTTGGGCATCGTGCCGGACCAGCGCGAAGCCACCATCGCTGCGTTGCGCGAGGCGGCCGCTACCCACGATGTGATTTTGACCAGCGGTGGTGTCTCGGTGGGCGAGGAAGACCACATTAAGCCCGCGGTGCAGGCGCTGGGGCAACTCGATTTGTGGCAAATCGCCATCAAGCCCGGCAAGCCTTTTGCGCACGGGCGCATACCCCGTGGGCAAGGTCAAGGGCAAGATGCAGCGCACTTTATCGGCCTGCCGGGCAACCCGGTGTCTAGCTTGGTGACCTTTGTGCTGCTGGTGCGGCCGTTTTTGCTCCGCCTGCAGGGTCAGGCCGACGTTGCTATCAAAACCGTAGCTGCCCGGGCAGATTTTACGTGGGCCAGGGCCGATAAACGCCGCGAATTCTTGCGCGTGCAGCGCAATGCGGCGGGTGGGCTGGACTTGTTTCCCAACCAAAGCTCAGGCGTGCTGACGTCTGCCGTGTGGGGTGATGGTCTGGTCGATAACCCCAGTGGGCAAACGATTGCGCCGGGTGATACCGTGCAGTTTGTGTCTTTTGCAGAAATCTTGTCATGAGCCCGACCGTCACCGCCACCATGGCCCTCACCATTCGCATCAAATACTTTGCCTCGATTCGGGAGACTCTGGGCCTGGGCCATGAGGAGGTAAGCACCACTGCGGCAACGTTGGATGATTTGCGCGCTGAACTCATCGCCCGGGGTGGCGTCTACGCCGAAGCACTGCACGCCCAGCGCGCAGTGCGCATGGCCTTGAACCAGGTGCTCAGTGATGGCTCGGCGGCGCTGACAGCCGGGGCCGAAGTGGCTTTTTTCCCTCCAGTCACAGGTGGATAAATCCATGTCCCAAGTCAGCCGTGTTTCCATCCAGACCCACGATTTTGATGTGGCCACCGAGATTGCCGCGCTGCGCGCGGGCGACCACCGTGTGGGAGCTGTGTGTAGTTTTATCGGCACAGTGCGTGACCGGTCCACCCCCGCCAGCGCCCCCACCATCCAGTCCATGGAACTGGAGCATTACCCCGGTATGACCGAACGCTCCATCGAAGCCATGATCGACGCCGCCCACCAGCGCTTTGATATCTTGGGTGCCCGCGTCATTCACCGCGTGGGCTTGCTGCAGCCTGCCGACCAAATTGTTTTGGTAGCCGTCACCTCAGCCCACCGGGGCGAGAGTTTTCAGGCCTGTGAATTTTTGATGGACTATTTGAAAACCCAGGCCCCCTTCTGGAAAAAGGAGGCCACCTCTGAGGGTGCTCGCTGGGTCGATGCGCGGGTGAGTGACGATGCGGCGCTGGCGCGCTGGGGCATTGTGGCGGTCAACGCTTGACCATGGATCTTTGATTCTCGACCCACGATCCACGACCCTTGAGATCGCGGCTTTAAGAGCCGTTCAAGATCAGTTCAAGGTCAGTTCAAGTAAGAGGGCCGCTCAGTCGATAGACCCGGCGTGAGCCCATCCGCGTCGGTTAATGCCAAGCCAGTAGCCGCCATTTGCCACTGCGTGTTTGGCAACGCCATACCCAACATCTGCACCAGGCTGAATACCAGGGTCGCTTGAAGATCCAGCCGAATATCTCGTACGGCTGCCGTCGGGCTAATTTGTTCTTTGAATTGGACTTGAACCTTTTGGCCGGGTTGGGGGGACAGTGTAATTTCCGTCGCCAATAGGGGGGCGCCTCCGGTCAAGCTAGCTTGCTGGTTCGCCTGAAAGGGCGTGCTGAAGTCCATTGTTTGCAGCACCACTTGGCGTCTGAAGTCGGCCAATACCGTCCGTGTGTGGGCATCCATGGCCGCCAAGTTCACAAATCCATCGCTCTTGGCATCCTCGGGGTTCGCAACATGCGAAATGACCATCTGGTTGAGCTGGGGCCACAGGGCCAGTGTCAGGCGCCGCGTAAGCCATATGTCCAGCGTTTGTCCGGTTGTGGTGTTCAGGCTCAGCAGAATGCGGTCTTGCTCTGGCTGATAACGAACCGATAACTGGTGGATGTTCATGCTTTCATTCTAGTCAAAGCGACCCGTGGCGGTGGGGCGCCCTACAGGGCTAGGGCTTGAAATCACCCGATTGGGCCCAAGCTCTGGTGCTATTGGAGAATCTGCATGCGAATCGAAAAACTCACCACTAAATTTCAAGAAGCCCTGGGCGAAGCCCAAAGCTTGGCGCTGGCCAATGACCACCAGTACATTGAGCCCGTGCATGTGCTCTTGGCCATGCTGCGCCAAGACGAGGGCCCCAAGGCCCTGCTGCAACGGGCCAGTGTGAATGTGGCTGCTTTGGGTGTGGCCGCCGAGGCCGCCATGAAAAAGCTGCCCCAGGTGCAGGGCCACGAACAGGTGCAGGTGGGCCGCGACATGGTGACGCTCTTGCAGGCGGCCGAAAAAGAATCCATGAAGCGCGGCGACCAGTTTGTGGCGGGCGAATTGTTCCTGTTGGCTTTGGCCGATAGCAAAGCCGATATCGGCAACCTGGTGCGCGCCCATGGCCTCACGCGCAAGAGCCTGGAAGCGGCCGTGGACGCCGTGCGCGGTGGCCAAAAGGTGGACAGCGCCGATGCCGAAGACCAACGTGAATCGCTGAAGAAATACTGCATTGACCTGACCGAGCGCGCCCGCATGGGCAAGCTTGACCCGGTGATTGGCCGCGACGATGAAATCCGCCGAGCCATCCAGGTGCTACAGCGCCGCACCAAGAACAACCCGGTGCTGATTGGCGAGCCGGGCGTGGGCAAGACCGCGATTGTGGAAGGCTTGGCGCAGCGCATTGTGGCCGGTGAAGTCCCAGAGTCGCTCAAGGGCAAACGTGTGCTGAGCCTGGACATGGCCGCCTTGGTGGCCGGTGCCAAGTTTCGGGGAGAGTTTGAGGAACGCTTGAAGAGCGTGCTCAAAGACCTGGCCAAAGACGAGGGCCAGACCATCGTGTTCATTGACGAACTGCACACCATGGTGGGGGCGGGCAAGGCCGAAGGCGCTATGGATGCGGGCAATATGCTCAAGCCCGCCTTGGCGCGCGGCGAGCTGCACTGCGTGGGCGCGACCACGCTGGACGAATACCGCAAATACATCGAAAAAGACGCCGCGCTGGAGCGCCGTTTTCAGAAGATTTTGGTGGGCGAGCCCACGGTAGAGGCCACGATTGCCATCTTGCGTGGCCTCAAAGAACGCTACGAAGTGCACCACGGGGTGCAGATCACCGACCCCGCCATTGTGGCGGCAGCCGAGCTCAGCCACCGCTACATCACAGATCGATTTTTACCCGACAAAGCCATCGATTTGATTGACGAAGCGGCCAGCAAAATCAAGATCGAGTTGGATTCCAAACCCGAGGTGATGGACCGCAAAGACCGGCGCTTGATCCAGTTGCAAATCGAGCGCGAAGCGGTGAAGCGGGAGAAGGACGAATCGTCACGCAAACGCCTGGAGCTGATTGATGAAGAAATCCATGCGCTGCAAAAAGAAATTGCGGATCTGGATGAAATCTGGAAGGCCGAGAAGGCCCAGGCCCAGGGCTCCAAGACCATCATGCAAGAGGTAGAAAAGCTGCGCTTTCAGATCAAGGAGCTCACTGACAAGGGCGACTTCAACAAGGCCGGTGAGCTGCAGTACGGCAAGCTGCCCGAGTTGGAAAAGCGTCTCAAGGACGCCCAAGACCAAGAAGCCGGCAAGGCCCAGTCTGCCAAAACCGGAGGCAAAGCCCAACTGCTGCGCACCATGGTGGGCGCCGAAGAAATTGCCGAAGTGGTGAGCCGCGCCACCGGTATTCCGGTGAGCAAAATGCTGCAGGGCGAGCGCGACAAACTGTTGCAAATGGAAGGCAAGCTACATGGCCGCGTGGTGGGGCAAGACGAGGCCATTGCGGCGGTGTCCAATGCCATTCGCCGTTCGCGTTCAGGGCTCTCTGACCCGAACCGGCCCACAGGCTCATTCCTGTTTTTAGGCCCCACGGGCGTGGGTAAAACCGAGCTGTGCAAGGCCCTTGCGGGTTTCTTGTTTGACAGCGAGGACCACCTGATCCGCGTGGACATGAGCGAGTTCATGGAGAAGCATTCGGTGGCCCGCCTGATTGGTGCGCCGCCTGGCTATGTGGGCTACGAGGAGGGCGGTTACCTCACCGAAGCCGTGCGCCGCAAACCCTACGCCGTGCTGCTGCTGGACGAGGTTGAGAAGGCCCACCCCGATGTGTTTAACGTGCTCTTGCAGGTGCTGGACGATGGCCGCCTGACCGATGGCCAGGGTCGCACCGTAGACTTCAAAAACACCGTCATCGTGATGACCAGCAACATCGGCAGCCACCTGATTCAGAGCATGGTGGGGCAGGACTACGAGGATGTGAAAGAGGCGGTGACCGGCGAGCTGAAAAACCACTTCCGCCCCGAGTTTTTGAATCGCATTGACGAGACCGTGGTGTTCCATTCGCTGGGCGCAGACCATATTGCGTCGATTGCCAAAATTCAGTTGCAGGTGCTGATGGCGCGTCTGGCCAAGATGGACCTGACCCTGCAGGTGAGCGATGCCGCGGTGGCCGAGCTGGCCAAGGTGGGGTTTGACCCGGTGTTTGGCGCGCGGCCCCTGAAGCGCGCCATTCAGCAGCGCATTGAGAACCCGCTCTCGAAGCTGTTGCTGGAGGGTAAGTTTTTGCCCAAGTCCACTATCAGCGTGGGCGTGGACCCGATTCAGGCGCCGGGGCAGTTCAGGTTTAGCTAAAGCTTTGGATCAGGTGAATTTGCATTCTATTGACGCTTTGCGAAGACCAAAACCGATTACCGCGATAAGCACCTGATCGACCAGCGTGTCTTTAACCGCATTAAATTGGAACTGGGGCGGGGTTAGCTGGCGCTCTCGCTCCGGGCGCAGCTCTGGGCTTGCAGGGGCCACGGACTCACAAGGCGGCCTGCAGGGCGCAGACGGGTAGGGCTGGTAAAGCCCCTGGGGGCATTTTTTGGCTTTTTGGGGCCATATTTTTAATCAAATCGGCCTCTGGCCCGGGTGTTTGTTGGGCTAGCTGCTCCTTATTTCATAGCGTTCGTGCATTCATGCACTGTTGCATGCAGGCACGCGGTGCTATCAGTCGGCCTGCTCTGCCCGGTTGCGTCCATTGAGCTTGGCCTTGTACAAGGCCGCGTCTACGGCCAAGAGCATTTGGTTGGGCTCGTTACTGTTGTCAGGCACGCGCGAAGTGAGCCCCACGCTGATGGTCACCACGCTGGCTGTCGTGCTGTGTGCGTGGTCAATATTCAATTGCCGGACGCTCTCACACAGGCGCTCTCCCAGCCTCAGCATGTCCTCGAGCGTCGCATCAGGGACGATGATGGCAAACTCTTCGCCGCCGTAGCGGGCCACCACTTCACCAGGACGCCGCGCTGCGCTGTTGAGTGCCTCAGCCACCAATTTCAAGGCGTCATCGCCCATGATGTGGCCGTAGTGGTCGTTGTACAGTTTGAAATGGTCGATGTCGATGAAGGCCAAGCCCAAGGATAGATCTTGCCGGCGGTGGCGTCGGCATTCGGTCTCCAGTGCGCGGTCAAAGAAACGGCGGTTGTACAAACCGGTCAGGCCGTCCAGGTGGGCCAGGTCGCGCAGCATAGACGACTGCCTTTGTAGCGTCAGGTGGGTTCGCACCCGCGCCCTAACGATGGGGCCGTTCACCGGCTTGGCGATGAAATCCACTGCGCCAGCTTCTAACGCCGCGATTTCGGTGGTTTCATCATCGTGGCTGGTAACGATGAGGATGGCGCAGTCGTGTGTGTCAGGGTCGGCTTTGAGCGCGCGGCACACGTCAAGGCCACTCATGCCCGGCATCTCCAAGTCCAGCAAGATAATCGCCGGTTGAATTTTTTTGGCCATCTTGATGCCGTCTTCGCCGTGTTTGGCAAAGTAGACGGTGGCCTGGCCCTCCACCAGCGACATCAGCACACGGATGACGATAGGGTTATCGTCGATGATCAAAATGGCCGGTGTGGGTTCCATGTCGGGATTGCGGTGCGCGTCAGTTGGGGGCCAACACAGTATAGGCGGCCGCCGTGAACCGGGGCCTGAGGGTGGTTCAGGGCCTTACGGGCGCCTCGGCCATTTAACGGATCGCCAGATTTTTCAGTCGGCGCGCCAACACGACCAGGCACACCACTGTGAGCACCAAGCTCACCACGGTGGGTACCATCAGGTGCTGCAGGTGCAATTCGTCTCCGCGCAGCACCCGCAGCATCACCGTTTGCTGGGCCAAGCTCGGTACCAGCAAGTGCCAAGGCTTCTCGCCAGAAAAATCCATGATCGCAATCATGGGTGCCATCTGAAAGGCCAGCAACGCCAGCGTTGCGCGGCTTTGGGCCTCTTTGTAGGTGCGGCCGTAAATAGCGGTCAGCATCAGTACCGCAGATACTGCAGCCGCCAGGGGCAGCAGCATAAGCAGAAACATGACGGCCTCACCGGGCCCGAAGCGGAACATGGCCTGCAAAGCCTCACTCTGGATCAGCATCTTGGCCGGGAAAAAGCTCGACACGCTGATGGCGGCGATGGCCATGGCCACCGCCGATGCAGCCATCCATTTGCCCAGTACCAGTGAAAAGGGGGTGATGGGGTTGGTCAGCAGCGGCTCCAGCGAGGAGCGTTCCCGTTCGCCAGCGGTAGTATCCAGTGCCACGGTCAGGCCACCAAAAAGCACCGCCATCATCACCATCCACGGCACCATGGCCGTCATTTGACTGGAGCGGCTTTGGGCGCTAGCCAGGTTGCGCTCTTGGATGCGAAACGGCTCCAGCACAGCCGGAGCAACACCACGCATGGCCATTTCCAAACTTCCTTGCTCGCGGCTGTAGCCGTTGAGCAGACCCACGTTGCGGCCGACCAACACGGTGGACTGTCGGTTGGCTGAGTCGAACACCACGCGAAGCTCGGGCGATTCGCCCTTGCCTTGTTTTTCGCGGTAGTCCTCGGGGATCAGAATAACGGACTCACCAAGGCGGAAGTCGCGCAGTTGGGCTTCGTAGTCGGCCGGTGCTGCGTTGACTTTCATACCTTGGCGCAGCAGGTAGTTGTGTAACTCTGGGGCACGCTCTAGCCCGGCGACCCAGACCTCGCGGCGTTCGGACTTCTCTTCTTGCTGACTAACGATCGCAGACAGCGCAATCAGCATGAGCGGACCGATCACCACCGCGGTGAGAAAAATCATCAACAGGGTTTTACGGTCGCGAAACGCATCGACCATCTCTTTGCGGAACACGATCAGGCTTTCGCGCACGCCCGTGCTGGTGGGGGTATTGGTGTTGGTGCTCATGCCGTGGCTCCTGCGCTGACTGGTGCGCTCGTGTGTGCGTTGGTCGGGCTAAATGCCAGGGCTACAAAGGCATCCTCAAAATCGTCACACCCGGTTTGCGCGCACAGGGCACGCACTGTGCCGCGTGCCACATCGCGGCCACCGGCTACCACGGTGACGCTGCTGCACAGCCGCTCCACCTCTTGCATGATGTGGGTGGAGAACACAATGCATTTGGAACCACCGGCCGGGCTGGCCAGATGGCGCAGCGCTTCGCGCAGGCGGCGCGTGGCCACTACGTCGAGCCCGTTGGTGGGCTCGTCCAGCAACAGGTTGGCCGGGTCGTGAATCAGGGCCCGCGCCAGTGCTGTTTTCATACGCTCACCTTGGCTAAAACCGTCGGTACGCCGGTCCAACAAGTCGGTCATGTCAAGCAGTTCGCCGAGTTCATCGGTGCGCTTGACGGCGGCTGCTTGCCCCAGGCCCTGCAAACGGCCGTAGTAGATGACGTTTTCCCGCGCGGTCAGGCGCGGATAGAGCCCGCGCGAGTCGCTCAGGCAACCGATGCGTGACAGTGCTGCGCGCGGGTTATCGCGTACGTCCACGCCATCAATCAGCACCCGGCCCGAGTCAGCGCCCAGCAGGCCGGCCACGATGCGTAGGGACGTGGTCTTGCCAGCGCCGTTGGCCCCCAGCAGGCCAGTGATGCAGCCGTTTTCAGCGCTGAAGCTCATGTCCGCCACCGCTTGCACGGTGACGGCAGGCACGCGAAAACGTGCGGGCTGAACAAATTGTTTGGTGAGGTGTTCTACAAGAATCATGGCTGGCCCATCGAGTCCGGAGTTTTGAGGGACGCGCCCAGCGGCACAAAGGCCATGGGGCGGGGTATGTTGGCCAGGCAGGTGGCGTCAACTTTCAGTGCTTCTGTTTCAACTTTGTGGTCCATGAACTTGAACACCATGTCGCTGGTGCAGCCCAAACGCAAGATGCCATGGCCAGCTTTGGGCACCAGAATGTGGCGCACTTTATCGCCGAGGGCCTTCGCGGTCTGATCCGCATGGCGCGGTGGGGTGGCAGGGTCGATGCCGCCGCTGAACATCAGCACCGGCGCGCTGGACACAGGGATGGTGTAGAACGCTGGGTCGATCTTGGAGCGGGGCCATTGCGCGCACACCACAGCGTAAGACGCGTCCATCAGCCCGGCAAAGTGGCCAGCGGTCGCGGCGCTGGCGCTGCGCAACGGGTCTTCGCCACAAATGACAGAAAAGTGCATACCCATTGCCATCGCCATGGTGCCGCTGCGGCTGAGGTTGGCACTGGCCAGACCAATCAGTGGTGTCCAGTGACCTTGCGCAGCTTGGTCAATGGCATGCGGCAGACCGGCTGCCAGCTGCGGTGCGTACAAGGGGCCACGCACCATTGCGGCGACCAGTGGAGCGGTCAAGGTGACGCGTTCGGGTGCCCCGGTGAGCGGGTTGTTGATAGCAATGGCTTGCGGTAACGATGCAAAGATAGCGTCCCATTGGGCGGCCAGCTTGGGGTGTTGCTTGGAGCAGTCAGCGTCGGCTGCGCAATCGGACAACAGGCTTTGCAGGGCTGCATTACCGTCGTCGGCCATGCTTTGGGTGAGCGACATGCCAGCCGGTGCCACGCCATCAATTACCAACCGACGCACGCGCTGCGGGTACAGACGCAAATACTCCAGTGCGGTGCGTGTGCCATACGAGGCACCAACCAAATTGATTTGCTCCGACCCCAGCGCTGCACGCACAGCGTCCAGGTCGCCCATGGCAATCGAGGTGCTGTAGTAGCGCAGGTCGCCGTGGGGCAACTTTTCTAGTGCGGCCCGGCAGGCGGCCATTCGCACCGGCATCTGGGCGGGGTCCATCGACTTGGCCAGGCTTAGCTGGGTTTCTTTTTCACATTTCAAGGGCGCTGTCTTGCCTGTCCCGCGTTGGTCTACAAACACCAGATCGCGGCGGTTGTTGAGCCGCGAGAGCGCGCCTTGCATCGCTGGAATTACATCGATTGCACTTTGCCCGGGGCCGCCAGCCAGGAGGAAGATGGGGTCGGGGTGCTTCTCGCGCGCTTTAGAGGGCATCACCGCAAACTGGATGTCAATGTGCTTGCCCTGAGGGTCCTCTGGGTTGAGTGGGCGTGCCAGCGTGCCGCACTGCACGGCGTCGCGCATGCCAGGAAGGTGGCACGGTTTGAGGGAAATGGCTTGTGCCTGTACCGAAGCATGGGCTAGTAGGCCGACCCCCAGCAACAGGGGCGTAAGCCTGCCAAATAAGTGTGTCTGTAAAAATTGCATGGGCATGAATGTAACCAAGTAAGTGCCGCGAATGTAGCGGCAAAATTTTGGTGGCTATGAATATCTGCGATGAAATACGGCTTTGGGGGACTGGGCTACGTTTTTTGTGTTGGCCGACGCAGCCGAGTCGTTGCCTGTTACGCCGCTGGGCTTCCATCCACAACACCAACACAGCAAGCAAAGTCCCCCCAGTTGCCCGGCATGGCCTCTAGGCCCGAGGATTTGTTCCCGGCCGCAGTCCGGCATGGGCCAGTGGTAGCTGCGTGGTGGACTTGATGCAATTGAGCACGATGTTGGAGCGAATGCTGCCCACGCCCTGAATGCGCGTCAGGCGGCGCAGAACAGATTCCGACAGGGTGTGCAAATCTGCAGCCACAATTTGCAGAATGTAATCAGACTCGCCAGCCACGGAATAGCACTCCAGCACTTCAGGAAACAGCGCGATCTCTCGTTCAAACGCCAAGCCCTCGTCTCCACTGTGCCGGGTCAAAATGACATAGCTCACGGCCCGCACGGTCAGGCCTACAGCGGCCGGATTTAACAACGCCACATAGCGGCTGATGACGCCGGCCGACTGCAGCCGCTGCACCCGGCGGCTCACCTGCGAGGCGCTTAAATGGATCTCGGCGCCCAAGTGCTGGTGGGTGGCGGTGGAGTCGCGTTGCAGCGCAGCAAGTAGACTGATATCGAAGCCATCAAGCAAGGAATCGTCATTTTTCTCAATTTTCATGCACAAATTATGCACAAGTCGGGATGGGTGGACTTGAAATTGCAGCCCCAATGCGTACAGTTTTGATCACAATGAAGGCGACAAGCACGCTGTGCTTAAAAACTATTTGAGGAACATTGCGATGGCTGATCTTTTCGACAATCCCATGGGTTTGATGGGTTTTGAGTTTGTGGAATTTGCCTCGCCGGTGGCGGGCGTGATTGAGCCGGTGTTTGAGCGCATGGGTTTCACGCTGGTAGCCAAACACCGATCCAAAGACGTGGTGCTGTACCGCCAGGGCGATATCAATTTCATCGTCAACCGCGAGCCCAAAAGTGTGGCCGGCTACTTTGCGGCCGAGCACGGCCCTAGCGCCTGCGGCATGGCGTTTCGGGTCAAAGATTCACACCACGCCTACAGCCGCGCCTTGGAGTTGGGCGCGCAGCCCGTAGAGCTGCGCCCAGGCCCCATGGAGTTGAATTTGCCCGCCATTAAAGGTATTGGCGGCGCTCCGCTGTACCTGATTGACCGCTACGAAGACGGCAAATCGATTTACGACATCGACTTTGAATTCATCGACGGTGTAGACCGCCACCCTGTGGGCCATGGCCTCAAGTTGATCGACCACCTGACGCACAACGTGTACCGCGGCCGCATGGCGTTTTGGGCCGACTATTACGAGCGGTTGTTCAACTTCCGTGAGATTCGTTTCTTCGACATCAAGGGCGAATACACCGGCCTCACGTCCAAGGCCCTAACCGCGCCGGACGGCATGATTCGCATCCCCTTGAATGAAGAGGCGCGCCAAGGCGGCGGGCAGATTGAAGAGTATTTGATGAAGTTCAATGGCGAGGGCATTCAGCACATCGCCATGATTTGTGACAACCTGCTGGCCACCGTAGACAGCTTGGCCAAGGCCGGCGTGCCCCTGATGACGGCGCCGCCAAAGAGTTATTACGCGATGCTGGAAGGCCGCTTGCCAGGGCACGGTCAACCGGTGTCTGAATTGCAAGCCCGTGGCATTTTGTTGGATGGCACGACGGAGGGTGGCAAGCCGCGTTTGTTGTTGCAGATTTTTTCGCAAACCCAGTTGGGGCCGGTGTTTTTTGAGTTCATCCAGCGCGAGGGGGACGATGGTTTTGGTGAGGGTAATTTCAAGGCGTTGTTTGAATCAATGGAGCGGGATCAGATTGAGCGTGGGGCGTTGGAGGTTGCCTAATTCTGATGTTGGCTTCTTGGTTTGGTGTGCTGATGCAGGTCGTTCGCAGCTTTGGTTGGCCGGAGCCGGCGGCTGTGGTGCTCGGCTCCGCGGCTGTCCCCCGCAGCGGCCTAGGGCCGCTGGCTCCTCCTTTATGCCGCTGCGCCGAGCACCACACCCACCGACTCTCGCGAGCAAAGGTAGATAGGCGGTACTCGCCACGCGCACTCACGCTCGGCCTCGGAGGCCGGGGTAGGTGCTCTGCGTAGGTAAAGGAGGAGCCCGCGCAGCGGGCGGGGGACACGGAGCAGAGCGCCTACCCCGGCTTCCGAGGTGCGCCTACAGAGGTAGTTCAAATCAACCGCTGAACCAATCCATCAGCAAACGGTATCAAAAAGTTTGAAAATGAGAAAAACGAAGAGGCAAATATGAAAATCGACCGTATCCACCACGTCGCCTACCGCTGCAAAGACGCCAAAGAAACTGTGCTCTGGTACCAAAAGATGTTGAACATGGACTTCGTGCTGGCCATTGCCGAAGACGTCGTCCCCAGCACCAAAGCCCCCGACCCCTATATGCACATCTTTATGGATGCAGGGCAGGGCAATGTGCTGGCTTTTTTTGAACTACCCACCCAGCCGCCCATGGGCCGTGACCCCAACACCCCCGAATGGGTGCAGCACATTGCATTTCGGGTGAAAGACCGCGCAGAGCTGTTGGAATTCAAAACGCACCTGGAAGCCCAGGGCGTGGATGTATTGGGTGTGACCGACCACGGCATGTTCCACAGCATTTACTTTTTTGACCCGAGTGGCCACCGCCTGGAACTGGCTTGCCCGGACCCGCAAGAGGCCGCCAAAATCGCCCAGGCCGATGCCGTGAAGTGGGCCATGCTGGACGAGTGGAGCGTGACCAAGCGCGCACCCAAGCATGCTGCGTTTTTGCATGCCAAAGAGTTAGGGGCCCCTGCATGAGCACTGTCGGTATCTCGCTGGATGCAACGCACGACCCGCTGACCCAAAGCTGGGTCGCGTCGGCCAACGTGCCTGACTGCGACTTCCCCGTCCAAAACCTGCCCTTTGGCCGCTTTCGCCGCAGCCCTGCCGAGCCTTGGCAAATCGGTGTCGCTGTTGGTGACCAAGTGCTGGACCTACACGCTGCAGGCCTGATTGACCATCTGGACATGCACCGCCTGATGGCCATGCCTGTGGCCGCGCGGCGCGCTTTGCGGCATACCTTGTGGGAAGGGCTCAAGGCGGGCTCTGCCTTGCAATCGGTATGGCAAGCTGCGCTGCTGCCGCAAAACACCGTGGAGTTGGGCTTGCCCTGTGAAGTGGGGGACTACACCGACTTTTACACCGGCATCCACCATGCCACGACGGTAGGTAAGCTGTTTCGCCCGGACAACCCGCTCCTGCCCAACTACAAGTGGGTGCCGATTGGCTACCACGGACGCGCATCCAGCATCATTGCCAGTGGCCAGGCGGTGCGTCGCCCCTGCGGGCAGACGCTGGCGGCCGGCGCCAGCGTGCCGAAACTTACCGCGACACAGCGGTTGGACTACGAGCTGGAATTGGCTATCTGGGTGGGGCAGGGCAATGCCCAGGGCGAACCTATCGCGCTGGATGATGCGCAGGACCATGTTTGGGGCATCAGCCTGCTCAATGACTGGAGCGCCCGCGATTTTCAAGCCTGGGAATACCAGCCGCTGGGTCCGTTTTTAGCCAAGAACTTTGCCACGTCCACGTCCCCCTGGGTGGTGTCGCTGGACGCTTTAGCGCCTTTTCGCAAGGCCTTTACCCGGCCGGCTGACGATCCGCAACCGCTGCCCTATTTGAACAGTGAAGCCAACCGTACGGAGGGTGCTTTTGATGTGGTGCTAGAGGTGTGGCTACAAACTTCTGCCATGCTTGCAGCGGGCGATGCGGGGCACCGCCTTTCGCAGTCCAACTTTACCGACGCCTACTGGACACTCGCCCAACTGGTGGCGCACCACACCGTCAACGGCTGCAACCTGCGCCCCGGCGATGTGTTGGGCACGGGCACGTTGTCGGGCCTCGCGCCGGGCCAAGCCGGGTCGCTGTTAGAACTCAGCCAGGGTGGTAAGCAGGCGGTGCAATTGCCCAATGGCGAGTCGCGCAGTTTCTTGCAAGATGGCGACACCGTGATTTTGAAAGCTTATGCACACGCCCCGGGCGCGCGACGCATCGGTCTGGGTGAATGCCGCGGCACCGTGCTTGCGGCGGGTAATTTGGAATGAAAATGAAGAAACTAGACATCGCAGCGGCTACCGTGCTGCTGCAACCCTTACCGCAGTGGGCTATGGATGCGTCTGGCAGCGCCATCAGCCGTGAATATGTGTTCGCCGACTTTGTTCAGGCGTTCGGATTTATGACACAAGTCGCCCTGGCTGCCGAGCGCGCCAACCACCATCCCGAGTGGCGTAACGTATACAACCGCGTGCACATCACCTGGACTACCCACGATGCGGGTGGTTTGACAGCCAACGACATGGCGATGGCCAAGTTTTGCGATGAGGCTAGCGCGGGCTATGTTTGAGAAGACTAAACACGGTCTGGCCTCAGGTAAAGCGGCCGCGCCGCAGCGCCCAGACTGGACTATCGACCAGGGCTGGACGAACTACACTGCGGCTGAGCACGCGGTCTGGCAGACGCTATTCACCCGCCAGACCCAGTTGCTGCCGGGTCTGGCCTGCGATGCATTTGTGCACGGCATGCAGAACTTACCCATGTCGGCAGACCAAATCCCTGATTTTTTGGAGTTATCGAAAGTGCTGCAGCAGCACACCGGCTGGCAGGTTGTGGCCGTGCCCGGCCTAGTGCCTGATGAAGTATTTTTTGACCACCTGGCCAACCGCCGCTTCCCGGCGGGCAACTTCATCCGCAAACCACACGAGCTGGACTACCTGGAAGAGCCCGATGTGTTTCATGACGTGTTTGGCCACGTGCCCATGCTGATGAACCCGGTAATGGCCGACTTCATTCAGGCCTATGGACACGCGGGCTTGCGTGCCAAGCAAATCGGCAAGTTGACCGAGCTGGCGCGCGTGTATTGGTACACGGTGGAGTTTGGCTTGGTACAGCAGGCGGATGGCTTGCGTATTTACGGTGCAGGCATTGCGTCCTCATTTTCTGAGAGCACATTTGCGCTGCAAAGCGCATCGCCCAACCGCATCGGTTTTGAATTGGAGCGCGTCATGCGCACCCACTACCGCATTGATGACTTCCAAGAAAGCTACTTTGTACTGAATGCGCTGCCCGATTTGCTGGCGCTGGCCAGTATCGAGTTTGCACCGTACTACGCCCGCCTGGACCAAGGTCCCAGCTACCAGCCGGGGGATGTGTTGCCCAGCGACAGCGTTGTACACCGTGGCGATGGTAGCTACCACCGAGGCCGGGCAGCGGCTTAGCATTTGCGCGTATACAAGCCACGGTGCAGCCTGCGGCGCAATTTTCGCATTCAAATCGTGCCGGAGCCCGCGGATTTAAAGAACATTTAGCTATCAAATAGATAGCATTTAATAGCGCTCAAGCGGAGCCGGATCGCAAGGCTTCGTCAAAGCCGGCAATCGGCATGGGCTTACCAAATAAGTAACCTTGGTAGGCATCGCAACCCTGTTCGGCCAGAAAGCGGCGCTGGTCTGCCGTTTCGACACCTTCCGCAATCACGTTCAGTCCTAGGCTGTGGCCCAAGGCAATCACGGTGCGGGCTATGGACGCGTCGTTCGCATCGGTCATCAGATCACGGACAAAAGACTGGTCGATTTTGAGTTGGTCCAAAGGCAAGCGTTTCAGATAGCTCAACGATGAGTAGCCGGTACCGAAGTCGTCTAAAGAGAAGCCAACGCCTTGGGCTTTGAGCGCCGTCATTTTCCCGATCGTGTCCTCCACGTCTTTGACCAGCATACTTTCCGTCAACTCTAGCTTGAGACGTTTGGGGTTGGCGCCGGTGTATTGCAGCAAATCGGTGATGTAGGGCACAAAGTCTTGCTGCCGGAATTGGCGTGCACTCACATTGACGGCCAGCGTCAGGTGCTCTGTGGCGGCATTGTCAGCCCACGTGCGCAACTGATGGCAGGCAGTTTCCAGCACCCAATTGCCCAGCGGCAGTATGAGACTGGTGTCCTCCGCCAGAGGAATGAACTCATTGGGTGGCACCATGCCGCGGGTGGGATGGGGCCAGCGCAGCAACACTTCAGCCCCGGTGGTGCGGCCTTCACCGTTGATTTGGGGCTGGTAATACAACACGAACTGACCGAGCGCGATACCCGACCGAACATCGGACTCCAGTGCCACGCGGGCAGTCACTACCGACTGCATGGAGGGGTCGAAAAACTGCATCGCGTTCCGGCCCAGGGCCTTAGCCTGGTACATGGCCAAGTCGGCTTGCTTGAGCAGGTCGTCAATCGTCGCCTCGAATCCACGGAAGTGGGTGATGCCGATACTGGGTGTGATTTGGTACTCTGTCCCGGCTAAACGGTAGATCTCTCCGATGCTCGCCAGTATCTTCCCACCCACGATTTCCGCCTGCGTTGCCGCCTCTACGATATCGCTGCTCAAGTCCTTGAGCATCACCACAAACTCGTCACCACCCAGCCGGGCCACGGTGTCGCCTTCACGCATGCACTTCTTGAGGCGTTGCCCCACCTGTTGGAGCAACAGATCGCCCATGTCATGGCCCAACGTATCGTTCAGGGTTTTAAAGTTGTCCAGGTCAATAAACTGCAGGGCCCCAATGCCGCCGGAGCGGTTGCTTTCCGCCATAGCCAGGCGCAGACGATCTAACAACATGCGTCGGTTGGGCAGCCCGGTCAAGGGGTCATAAAACGCCAGCTTGTTGATCTCTTCCTCGGTCGCCTTGACTTGCGTCACATCGGTCAGGCTGTTGATGTAGTGGGTGATCATTCCGTCGTCGGCGCGGACGGCGGTCATGGTGCACTGGCACGGAAATATTTCGCCGCTTTTGCGCCTATTCCAAATCTCACCGCGCCAAAACCGCGTCTTGCGAACTTTGTCCAGCATGTCGCGGTAGAAATTTGGGTCATGGCGCCCAGAGTCTAAAAAGCTCAGTGTTTGCCCCACTGCTTCGTGTTCTTCATACCCAGTGATATCTGTGAAGGCTTGGTTTATGCGCAGCACCTTTTCATGCACATCGGTAATAGCCATCCCGAGTTGAGAGTTGAAGGCTGTGGCCGCGACGCGTAGTTCGGTTTCCGCTTGTTTGCGTTGGGTGATGTCACGTGCCAGAACGATAAAGTCTGACACCTGTTTACTGCCATCCCGCTTTCGGCTCACTGAAATGTCAAACCACCGCCGCCCGGTGCGCGTGTCGATAAAAAGTTCTTGTCCGTCTGAGTGGCCCGTGTCATCGGCCTGACGCAGTGCCGTTAGCAATGCCAAAGCAGACTCAGGTGGCAACACTTGGGTCGCATTTTGGTGCAAGAAGAAGTCAGGCGGTGGGTAGTTGGTAGCGGCACGCGGGGCTCGGTATTCGTAAAAAGTACCGTCCAGGCTCACTTCCAAAATCAGGTCTGGAATCGCATCTAGCGTCGCTTGGAGTTTGGCCTGCGATGCTGCCATGCCACGTGTCTTGTCGAGCACAATCGCTTCCTGACCCGAGCGGTTTTGATGCAGTTCCACGAACAACTTGCTGGCATACGCCAGCAGCAAACTCAGCAAAAGGGCGACCGCAGACGTCAGTGCTAGGTCGGTGTTGGATCCCCAGCCCGCAGCGGGGGACACCGAAAGCGTCCAGGTACCATTGGGCAAGTACAAGTTGTGCTCGATGGGAGCGGTGAGCGGCTTACTGGTTGAGGCGGCTATGACCTGCTTGGTCTGCGTGTCGGGGTGCACGCGCCAAAGTTCGTAATTCAGACCATCTGTGTGAAGTTGATCCAGCCGGGCGCTCGCCAGTGCCTGTGGAAACCGAATCACAATTGAAATCAAGCCCCAGAATTCGGGGCGGCCGTCGATCCCGTCCAAATAGATAGGTAGACGCCCGACAATTCCTAGACCGCCTTGCACCAAGTTCAGCGGGCCAGCCAAGGTCAATTGCCCAGTATCCCGGGCCCGTCTGGCTTCCGGCCCTTGCTTGGGGTCATTCAATTGGTCAAAACCCAAGGCCCGCTCATTTCCCGCCAACGGCGCGACGTAGCGCACGACCCCACCCGGCGAGAGCGCCAGACTGGAAATGCCTGGATACAAGGGCAACATAGAGGTCCCCAAGCCCTCGAAGTCGGTGATTTGCCCCTTGCCCTGACGCACGATGGCGGCAACGGCATAGCTGGCAGACAAGGCACGCTCTATGGACACCTGCACCGCATTGGCACGGTTGCTAGCCAGCTCGGCATAGCGTAGGCGCTCCGTCTGCACAGAGCGCCGCTCTAATTGCCAGACGACAAAGGACATGGCAAATAACGCCAGCAGGAATACCCCGATCGCAACCGTAAACGGCTTGCGCACATTTTTGGTGGCCAGCGTGGTGTCCCCTGGTGGCATAGCGCCATTCTCCTAGGTTGAATTTGGTGCGTGGTGCACCGGTGGGGTGGATGCTGGGGTCTTAACCCCGAAACGTCAATCCGCAATTACCTGACTTAGAAATACAGCGCCGCTCCCACTTCGTAGTGATTGCCATTGATCTTTGTGGCGTCATGCGTGAACGATTCATTCACGACCCGCAGACTCAGGCCGAACTGTGTGCGCTTGGCACCGCTCGCTGGGCTATCTGCCCCGAACAGATATTGTGCCTCCAGAACGCCAGCGGCTGACCCGGTATACGTTCCGGTAGCAGAATAGTTGGATGCGACTCCTGTGCCCCTGAGTTCGGCGTGTGTTTTGCGCACACCAGCGCCCACGCGCAGCGCTTCGGTGATGTTGAAGAATGCCATCAACTCGACAGGAATTGCAGTGAATGTGAGGCTGCCGTTGTAGCCCATGGGGTCACTGACGATGTAGCCGAGTGAGCCCTGAACGCTGATTCGGTCCATCAAGCGGTATTCAGCGCCAGCCCGCAGTTGGGTGCCTCCGCCCGCTTTGATCGTGAAGGGCGTGATTTTGTTGCTGCCGTCCGTCACGATATTGCCAGATACGATGGTTTCGCCGCCGTCCGCTACGCCTACGCCAATAAGGTAGCGCAAGCCAGTGGTTTGTGCGTGCGAGATGGCACAGCCTACAAGCAGGGCACTCGTCAACAATGCTTTGTACAGTCGTGGCAGTTTTATGCCTTGGCCTCGTATTAGATTCATATCACTCCCTTTTTAGATCGTGTGCAATTCTAGTGGGCATGCGTACCCATGGAGGGCGTACTAACCGCACAGCCATACAAAAAAAGCCGGCGTGCGCCGGCTTGTGTAGGGCGTCGCAATGTGCGGCTTTACTTCATGTCGACGCCATAGAAGGTGTGGCGTCCAAACGGACTGAGTTTGAAGTCAATGACTTCTTTGCGCACGGGTTTGAGTTGTACAGCGTGGGCGATGGTGAACCATGGCGCCTGCTCTTTGAAAACTACCTGCGCCTTTTCGTAGAGCTTTGTACGCTCCGCAGAGTTAGACACCACTTTGGCTTTTTTGATCAGGTCTTCAAACGGCTGGTAGCAAAACTTGGCTACGTTGGATCCATTGGTCTTGGCCGAGTCGCAGCCCAGCAGGTTGTTCAGGAAGTTGTCTGGGTCGCCGTTGTCGCCAGTCCAGCCCATCATGCCCAATTGGTGTTCCCCGGCTTGCATGCGTTTGCGGTATTCACCCCATTCAAAGCTCTTAATTTCGGCCTTCACGCCGACTTTTGCCAGATCCGCCTGCATGAGTTCCGCAATGCGTTTTGCGTTGGGGTTGTAGGGACGCGAGACGGGCATGGCCCACAAATCAGTGGTGAACCCGTTAGGGTAGCCTGCTGCTGCCAGCGCCTTTTTGGCTGCAGCCGGATCATAGGCCTCGTCCTTGACAGATTTGTTGTACGACCACTGGCTCGGTGGGATGGGGTTGGTGGCGGCTACGCCCGTGCTCAGGTACACGGCGGACACAATCGCTTTTTTGTCGATCGCCATGTTGATGGCCTTGCGTACGCGCACATCGTCAAAGGGCTTTTTGGTCGTGTTGTAAGCCAAGTAACCAATGTTCAAGCCCGCCTGCTCCAGTATCACGACATTGGTGTCTTTGCGCATCGCATCCAGGTCGGCAGGGTTGGGGTAGGGCATCACATGGCACTCGCCCTTTTGCAACTTGGCCCAACGTACCGAAGGGTCTGGCGTGATGGCGAATATCAAGTCATCAATCTTGGCCTTGCCAGCCCAGTATTGGGGGAAAGCCTTGAAGCGCACCAACGCGTCTTTTTGGTACTGCACCATCTGGTAAGGGCCGGTGCCGAGCGGTTCTTGGTCAATTTTTTCCGGGGTGCCCGCTTTGAGCATGGCGATTGCATATTCCTTGGATTGAATACCAGCGTACTCCATGGCCAGGTTGGACAGGAACGGCGCTTCTGGCTGATTCAACACAATCTTGACGGTGTACTGGTCGATTTTCTCGACGGTCTTGAGCAACTTGGGCATACCCATATCGTTGAAGTACGAGTGGTTGCTGCTGGTGACCCTGTAGTACGGATCATTTTCTTTCCATTGGCGCTCTATGCTGAAGATGAAATCATCTGCATTGAAATCGCGGCTGGGTTTAAAGAACTTGTTGCTGTGAAACTTGACACCCTTGCGCAGAAAAAATGTGTATTCGGTCTCATCTTTGGAGATGGTCCAACGCTCTGCCAAGGACGGGACGACTTTCGTACCACCTCGTTCGAAATCTACGACGTGGTTGTAGATCTGGCTATTTACGTCAAACGATGTACCCGTGGTGTTGATACCCGGGTAAAAGTTTTCGGGACTTCCTTCGGAGCAGTAGACCAGCGTCTTGGCTGCTGCGGGTGTTAAGGCCATTAAGGCAGGCAGCGCAGCCGCGCAAAGCCACGCCAATTTACCAAGTCGAAGACGCGTTTGGGTCATGTGCAAACTCCTAAAAAACTGTTGTGCAGTTAAAAAAATAGGCAACGCGGGTATGCGTTGCTTGGCCAGCATATTAAGCGATGGATGCCAGGCGTTCGGCCTCAAAACAGGCAACCTCACGCCCGTGCAGGGTTTGCAGCGCGGGCCGCTCGCTGCGGCACTGGGCTGTCGCATGGGGGCAGCGTGTAGAAAATACGCAGCCCACCGGCGGATTCATGGGTGAGGGCAACTCACCCGTCAAAACAACGCGTTTGGCCGCCCGGCCATGCCCCGCCAGCCCTGGTGTGGAGCCAAGTAGCGCTTGGGTATACGGATGCAGTGGTTTGCTGAACAGGGCTTCTTTGGCGCCATGTTCTACGGTATGCCCCAAGTACATGACCATGACATCGTGCGCAATGTGGCGCACCACGCCCAAGTCGTGGGAGATGAACAGGTAAGCCAAACCACGGTCGCGCTGCAAGTCGGCTAGCAGGTTGAGCACCTGGGCCTGGATCGAAACATCGAGGGCTGAGACGGGCTCATCCGCCACCACCAAAGACGGGTTCAACATGAGCGCCCGCGCAATGGCGATGCGCTGGCGTTGACCGCCCGAAAACATGTGGGGGTAGCGGTCGTAATGCTCTGGGCGCAGGCCGACCAGGGCCAGCATGGCCCGGGCTTGCTCGGCGCGTTCGGCCTTCGATAGCGTGGTGTTGATTTCCAGTGGTGCTTCCAGAATCTGCCCAATACGTTTGCGCGGATTCAGCGAGCCGTAGGGATTTTGAAACACCAGTTGCACTTGTTGCCGCAGTAATCGCTTGTCTTGACTGTTGGCGGCGACCGCATCGACCTGGCCGATTTGCAGCGCGCCACTGGTGGGTGTTTCGATAAGGGCCACCATGCGCGCTAATGTTGATTTTCCGCAGCCGGACTCTCCCACGATGGCCAGCGTTTTGCCGGCCTCTATAGAAAAAGAAACACCACTGACAGCCTGAAGCGCACTGGGCTTACGCATGAATCCGTTGCTGATGGGGTAGACCTGACGCAGATCGCGCGCCGTGACCACCATGGTGCCGTTGTTGGGTTGACGGGGACTGCTCATAGGGGCACTCGTGCGGAGGTGGTTGATCGCTCAGAAATGGGGAAGTGGCAGCGCACTGCACCCTCCATCCAGGGGCGCAGTGCGGGGCGCTTGTCGCAAGTGCCTTCAACAGCCACGGCGCATCGGGGTGCAAACAAGCAGCCGCGTGGGCGGTCGTACAGGCCGGGCACCATGCCGGGAATGGTGGTTAAGCGGGACTGTCCATCGCTGCGCTCCGGCATGGCAGCCATGAGGGCTTCGGTGTAGGGGTGTTGGGGTTGCATAAAAAGGTCTTGAGCAGCCCGCTGCTCCATGACCTGGCCGGCGTACATGACGGCAACATTGCGTGCCATTTCGTTCACAACACCCATGTTGTGGGTGATGAGCACCAAGGCCATATTGCGTTCCTTTTGCAGGCTGCGCAACAAGTCCAGAATTTGGGCTTGTATGGTGACGTCTAACGCGGTCGTGGGCTCATCGGCAATCAGTAACTTCGGGTTACAGGCAATTGCCATAGCGATCATTACGCGCTGGCTCATGCCGCCGGATAGTTGATGCGGGTAAGCGCTAAGACGGCTTTCGGGCGCTGGAATGCCCACTTGTTCTAGCAGCTCGATGGAACGCTTGCGCGCGGCCTTTTTATCCATGCCCAAATGCAACTTCAGCGTTTCGGCCATCTGGAAGCCCACGGTAAAGCAGGGGTTGAGGCTGGTAGTAGGGTCCTGAAAAATCATCGACAGGTCTTTGCCGGTGAGCTTGCGCCGTTCACGCGGCGACAGAGCCAGCAAGTCGTGTCCGTCAAAGCGGAGTCGGTCGGCCTTAACGACACCTGGAAAAGAAACCAGGCCCATCAGGGCCATCATGGTGACGCTCTTACCGGAGCCAGACTCACCCACAATGCCGAGCACGTCGCCGCTGTCTACTGAGAGGCTCACGCCATCAACGGCGTGCATGGTGCCGTTGTGCGATGGAAACTCCACCGACAAATTTTCTATTTCAAGCAATGCCATGGTGTTGAGTGGTTGGGTTTATCGCTTGAGCTTGGGGTCCAGCGCATCGCGCAGACCATCGCCCAATAAGTTGAAGGCCAGGACCGTGATCAAAATAGCCAGCCCAGGAAATGTGACGACCCACCAGGCCCGCAGCACGAATTCACGGGCATCGGCCAGCATGGTGCCCCATTCGGGTGACGGTGGCTGCGCGCCCAGGCCCAAAAAGCCGAGTGCGGCCCCATCCAAAATGGCGGTGGAAATACCCAAGGACGCCTGCACGATCAGCGGTGCGGTGCAATTTGGCAATACTTCGCTGATCATGACGCGCCAGTGCCCGGCGCCACCCATGCGCGCTGCGGTCACGTAATCGCGCGAGACCTCTGCAATCACCGCCGCACGGGTAATGCGAACGTAATGCGGCAGTACGACGATCGAAACCGCGAGCATGGCGTTGAGCATGCCGGGTCCAAGAATCGCCACCACGACAATCGCCAGCAACAAGCTCGGCAGTGTGAGGATGATGTCCATGGTGCGCATGACCGCAATTTCGAAAACACCCCGAAAATAGCCTGCAAGCAAACCTAGCGCAGTACCGACCACGACAGATACCGCTACGACGGCTATGCCGATGGTCAGTGACAGCCGAGAGCCATGCATTAGGCGAGAAAGAATATCGCGTCCGATGGCATCGGTACCCAGCCAGTGGGCGGATGAGCCGCCTTCGGCCCAAGCCGGCGGCAACAAAAAGGCAGTGCTGTCGGTCATGCTGGGTGGGTAGGGCGCCAGCACGTCTGCCAACACGGCAACCAACAGAACAAAAACAACAATGATCAAACCCGCCATCGCGCCTTTGTTGGCGCTGAAATAACGCCAGAATTCTTTGAGGGGGTGGGCGGGGCCGCCGGGTGCTGCCACTTGGGGTGTAGACATGGCGCTCATTTCTGGTGACGAATGCGTGGATTGATGATGCCGTAGGCCAAGTCGACCAACAGGTTAACTGCCATCACAATAACGCCCAGCAGCAGCATACCGCCTTGCAATACGGGGTAATCGCGACGGCTGATGGCTTCAATCAGCCACTTGCCCACGCCTGGCCAAGAGAACATGGTTTCTGTCAGGATGGCGCCGGTAAACAAGACACCGACTTGCAGACCAATCACGGTGATGACTGGAATCAAAGCGTTACGCAACGCATGTAGTGACACCACGCGAAAATCGGACAGCCCTTTCGCGCGTGCAGTGCGAATGTAGTCCTCACCCATCACTTCCAGCATCGCAGATCGGGTCATACGGGCAATCACCGCCAGGGGAACCGTGCCCAGCGCGATGGTGGGCAAAATCAAGTGGGAAGCAGCCGATGCAAATGCGCCGGGTTCGCCCGAGAGCCAAGAGTCTATGAGTAGCAGTCCGGTAACCGGCTCCAGAAAATACTGCACTGCGATACGGCCCGATACCGGCGTCAAATCGAGCTGTACAGAGAACAAAAGAATCAACAACAAGCCCCACCAGAAGATAGGCATGGAATAGCCGGTGAGCGATACCCCCATTACGCCATGGTCGAGCCAGGAGTTGCGCTTCACTGCGGCCAATATGCCGGCAGGAATACCAATCAATAGCGCAAACACAATCGCGCACAGAGCGAGCTCGATCGTGGCCGGGAAGAGCGCCTGAAATTCCTCCAGAACTGGCGTCTGCGTGATCATGGACTTGCCCAGATCGCCCTGCAGGACCTTGGCGATATAAATGCCGTACTGCACCATCACCGGTCGGTCCAGGCCGTACTCCTTGAGGAGCTGGGCGTGGCGTGTGGCGTCAATACCGCGCTCGCCTGCCAGAGTTTCAATGGGATCGCCCGGGACCAGGCGAATGAGAAAAAAGGCGAGCAGTGTCATGCCGAAGAAAGTCGGGATGATCAGGCTCAATCGGGTGAAAATAAAACGCAACATGGCGGCGAGTGTAATGAAGCTGTGGGTTCAAAAAGAAAAAAGACCGGTCAGACCGGCCTTTTAAGAATCGCAGAATGCGCACCCCAACTAGTCGCGAGGCCAGACCGCAGACCGGTCCCATAGCCGTTTATCTGTTGAGCACAGCGCTAAGGATCTGCTGCGCAAACCGCTTACTTCAGGTGCTTGCCAATGAGACCCGCCATCTCGAACATCGACACTTGCATCTTGCCGAAAATTTCCTTCAGCTTCGCGTCGGCGTTGATCATGCGCTTGTTAACAGCATCTTGAAGCTTGTTCTTCTTGATGTAAGCCCACAGTTTGCTAACCACTTCGGTGCGTGGCAGAGGCGTTGCGCCCACCACGGCGGCCAAGGCGGCGCTTGGTGTCAGTGCTTTCATGAATGCAGCATTGACGGTGCGCTTTTTAGCAGGGGCCTTTACAGCAGCTACCTTTTTAGCGGGCGCTACTTTCTTGGCTGGAGCTGCTTTCTTTGCAGGTGCTGCCTTCTTGGCAGCAGGCGCTTTTACAGCGACTTTTTTCGCGGGTGCTACAGCTTTTTTAGCTGCTGGTGCCGCCTTTTTTGCAGGTGCGGCTTTTTTAGCCGGTGCTTTCTTTGCAGTTGCCATGATTGATTGTCCTTCTAGAAGTTGATTAATCACCAGCAAAAAACTGCTTCTTCGCTGGTAGTGCGGATGCTACTGGTAAAAATGCGCGTTTCCAAGCGGAAAAATGCAATTTTCACTGGGGCGTGTTGTTTTTTCTATTGGAAAATGGGCAAGTCATACAAAAAGGAGTCTTCCCTCATGTCCGTCAGCTTCGCCACCTGTGATCTTTGTGATGTAAGCCAGACTGATCACTCTGGTGGTTTCAGGGTGTTGGCACCGGTGTTTAAAGACTTCGGTGGTGTGCGCAAATTCAGCGGCCCGGTAGTGACCGTCAAGTGTTTTGAGGACAACACCCTGGTGAAAACGGCATTGGACGGCGAGGGTTGGGTGCAGACACCGCAGGGACGCGTTGCACAGGTGCTGGTGGTGGATGGTGGAGGCTCTTTGCGCAAAGCGCTATTGGGCGGTAACTTGGGCGCTGCCGCGGCGCGTAATGGTTGGGCCGGTGTCGTTATTGATGGCTGTGTGCGCGACACCACCGAGCTGGCGCAACTGGCGCTGGGCGTACGTGCTTTGGCTGCCATGCCTTTGCCCACCGAGAAACGCAACCAAGGACAGTCCAACATTCCTGTGCAACTGCAAGGCGTGACCATTCGTCCGGGCGATTGGCTCTATGCCGACGAAGATGGGATGGTTGTCATGGCCACGCCAGCGCTATTGGAGGTCTCAACGCGGAGTGCGGCTGGGTAGGGTGGCTAGCACCACGCCGGCCAGCGCCAACCCAAACGCCAGCAATTGCATGCCCCCAACGGGTTCGTGCAGTACCAGCACACCTACCGCAGCGGCAGAAATGGGCAGCATGACCGTGAAAACGCCGGCACGCGCGGCCGGAACCGACTTCAATCCGGTCATCCACAACCACACCGTCCACACGCTGGCCGCCATGGCATAAAACACCAGCAGGAGCCAGATGGGCGTTTGTACATTGGCAAAATCGAACTGCCACGCCGCATACAAGCCCAAAGGTGTCATCAGCACGAAGCCCCACAGGTTGATGAGTGCGGTAATACGTTTGGGCGACAACGTGCCCGTCAGTTTTTTTCCAATGACGGCATACGCGGCTTCGCAGACGACTGCCGCAAATATCAGCAGGTTGCCAACAAGATGTTGGCTGATTTCGACGCCTTTCATGACGAAATAGGCCCCGGGCCCGCGTAAAAGCTGACTAGTTTGCTCTATTTTTGATAGCGAAAGCAAACCGATGCCTAATGCGCCCAAAATGATGGCCAGTCCTACGCGCAGGCCAATGCGCTCTTTCAGGAAGGCCCAACTGAGTAAGGCTACGACCGCGGGAATGCTGGCCATGATGACGCCTGCAGACACAGCGCTGGTCATGCTCACACCAAACAACATGCAGATTGAGAATAGAAAGTTGCCCAGGAAGGATTCCAGAAACACCAGCCACCGGGTTGCGGGACTCATGGGCCCCTCTTGCGGCGGTTTCTTGAGCCAACGGGCCATGCCCAAGCCGCCAATGCCAAACCGCAACCACGCCAGCAAGAAAACAGGAAGCGCCGCCACCAGGGGTTTGGACAGTGCGACATAGCTGCCCACCAAAGACATGCTCAGGGCCAAAAAGCCATAGGCCATCCAGCGCGGTAGTGGAACGGTAACTGGGGTTGGGCTGGACATGGTGGAAGGACACAACGATTTTGGGATGGAGCACTTATCATGCCGCACGTCCACAGAGCGTCACGCTTGTGGGGCCGCGCTGGCTTGCTGCCCAGAGCCGAAATTGGCACCACTGTACCCTTGGCTTTGGGGTAACTTCACCAGCCAAAGTAACCAAGGACCACACTATGTCGATCGGGCAATTTGCCTACGCCAACAACAGCAATCGCTTTTTGGCCATGCCGGAGCTGAAGGATCAGAAGTTTGCCGTGGTGGGCGTGCCGTTTGACGGTGCCGTGACCAACCGGCCTGGCGCGCGCTTTGGGCCCCAAGAGATACGGCGCGCCTCGCTCATGCTGTGCGACGGCTTGCATCCTGTGTTTGAAACTACACCTGTAGAGTTTACAGGTGATGCCGGTGACATGCGCTTGCCCAATGCTTCGGGCTTGCCAGTGGTGCGGGAGTGTATTCAATCGCAAGCGGCTGCACTAATGGCCAAGCACCACTGCATTTTTATAGGCGGAGACCACTCAGTGACTTTGCCATTGCTGCGTGCCGCCCAAATCCAGCATGGTGAGCTGGCTTTGATTCATTTTGACGCGCACTGCGACACCTGGACCGACCATTTTGGAGAACCCTCAGGGCATGGAACCTGGACGTATGAGGCCATCGTCGAAGGTCTTGTAAGCCCGGTACACACCATACAAATCGGCTTGCGCTCCAGCGGTGAGCGCGCCGCACGTGAGTATGTTCAAGACCAGGGCGGAATCATTTACACGGCGCGGTCCTTGCGCGGAAAAGATGGCGACGGGCTTGACGGCGTTGTGGCGGAGATCAAAGCGCGTATCGGCACTCGGCCGGTGTATTTGAGCTTGGATATTGACTGCCTGGACCCCGCGTTTGCCCCTGGCACGGGGACACCAGAGCCCGGTGGCATGACAAGTTCGCAAGTTTTAACTCTTTTAGAGGGCTTGGTCGGTTTGAATTTTGTCGGCATGGACTGTGTGGAAGTGGCACCGGCTTATGACCATGCGGAGTTGACCAGTAACGCCGCGGCCACGTTCATTTGGACCTACTTGTGCGGCCAAGTTGCATACCATGCTGCTGACGTCTGACACCCAACTGAACCACCGCAGTTACTACGAGGCCAGTGTCGCGCGGCCTGCCTTGCGACCGTGTCTGCAAGGCGACCACAGCGCTGATGTGGTGGTAGTCGGGGCTGGCTATTCGGGTTTGTCGGCGGCGATCGAACTGGCGCAGCGTGGTTACAAGGTCATTGTGTTGGAAGCTGACCGCATTTGCAGTGGAGCCTCGGGGCGCAATGGCGGCCAGACGATTGTGGGCTTTGCCAGCGGACAAGGCCCGTTTGAAGCGCAACTCGGGGCTTCTCAAGCCAGGCTGGCCTGGGATATGTCACTGGAGGCCATTCGCGTGGTGGACGAGCGTGTCGCGCAATTCAACATTGCTTGTGACCGGGTGCATGGCTACCTGACGGTGGCCGATTCGCCGCGCAAGGCGCGTGCTTTGGCGGCTGAGGTGGCGAGCTTGGAGCAGAAGTACGGTTTCAAATCTGACCTGGCGCAGGGGGGCGATGTGCAGCGGCACATTCAAAGCCCGCTGTACTGTGCATCCGCCTTCGAGCCCACGTCTGGCCATTTGCATCCCCTCAAGTACGGGCTGGGGTTGGCGCGCGCTGCATTGGATTTGGGTGTGCAGATTTTTGAACACAGTGCGGTAACGCAGTTGCAACGTGGAAATACCGTGGTCGCGCGAGCCGCCCAAGGCTGCGTCAGCGCGTCGTTTGCGGTGCTGGCAGGCAATTGCACGCTACCGGAGCATGGCCCGCAAGTAGCACCAGACATTGCCGCACGGGTGATGCCGGTGGGCACCTATATGGTCGCCACGCAGCCCTTAGACCCCGCGTTGTGCAAGCGTCTGATTCCTGGCATGGCCGCCGTTTGCGACAACAATTTCATTCTTGACTACTTTCGCTTCAGTGCGGACCATCGCTTGCTGTTTGGCGGGAGAGTGAGCTATTCGACACGTACACCCGTGGCGCTGCAACAGGTGATGGCACATCGCTTGGCACAGGTGTTCCCGCCACTGCAAGATGCCGTGGTCGAATTTGTGTGGGGCGGGTTTGTTGACATCAGCATGAATCGCGCGCCCGACTTTGGACGTTTGGGTAGCAACGTTTACTACCTACAAGGCTTCAGCGGCCATGGGGTGGCATTAACAGGCTTGGCGGGGCGATTGGTGGCACAGGCGGTGGCGGGACAGGCCGAACGCTTTGACATGTTTGCCCGCATAAGACATCGCAACTTTCCTGGTGGACCACTGCTGCGGATGCCCAGCCTGGTGCTGGGCACGCTTTACCACCGCCTGATGGACGCACTCTAGCGGGTTAGGCGGGCCTAAGTCGTTGCACGGCTGAGGCGTTTGAGTTCTTGGCTAATAACTTTAGAGAGCACCGGGCCATAGCGTTCGATATCTGCCTGTGCCGCGTAGCCGTAGCCGATCACCAGGCCGCGCGCGTCGGTGCGTTTGATGCAATAGGCAGATAAGGGGCGCACTGTCAGCCCGTGGTCGGCAATGCGTTGGGTCAGGTGGCGATCGTCCACATGTGAGGGTAGCCGCAGGCACAAGTGCAGCCCCTGCTCGGCCCCCGTGATCTGCGCCTGATCGCCCAGGCAAGGATGCAAGGCTTCCAACAAGGATTGCCGCCGTTGCGCGTAGCTGGCCCGGGCTTTACGCAGTGCACTGGCAAAGTAGCCCAACTCAATGAATTCGGCCAAGGCCGCCTGCATGGGCATCTGGCCAGGGCGGTTGAGGTCATAGTGGGCTTGCTTGAAGGCGGGGGCGAGGCGCTTTGGCACCACCAGGTAGCCGAGCTTGAGGCCGGGATACAAAACTTTAGAAAACGATCCCAAGTACAGCACACGCTCTTCAGTGTCTAGCCCCGCCAGGCTGGACAGTGGGGGGCCACTGAACCGAAATTCGCTGTCGTAGTCATCTTCCAAAACCCAGGCCTTGTGGGTGCGTGCAATGTTCAGAATATGCTGGCGCCGCACCAAGGACATGACGGCCCCAGTGGGGTACTGGTGCGAGGGCGTGGTGTAAATCAGGCGAGGTGGAGTCGACTGGTCGGCAGCACAAGGCGCCATACCTTCTTGGTCCACCGCTACGGGGTACGCCTGCAGTCCGGTGGCAATGAAAACGTTGGCAGCGCCCCAGTACGCCGGGTCTTCCATCCATACCGTATCGCCATGGTCGGCAAGCAACTGCGAGCACAGCTCGAGTGACTGCTGTGTTCCGCTGGTGATGATGACTTGATCGACGTCCAGCGGCACACTGCGAAATACGCGCAAGTAGTCGGCTACCGCTCGGCGTAAGGGCGCGTAACCCCCCGAGTGGCTGTAGTCCAGCATTTCAGGGTAGGTCATGCGCCAATGCTTGTTTTGTAGCCGCTGCCAGAGTGCCACTGGAAATGCGCTGAAATCCGCAATACCGGGCGTGAAAGGTTGCATCTCCAACTGGCTGGAGCAGTAGGTTGTGGATAGCGCGGTGCCCCGCTTTGACAGGTCTGCCGTGTTGGCGTGGGCATGCGTCGTGCGCCGGTAGATTTGAGGCTTGGGTAGGTTGTCGTTGACGTAGGTTCCGCTGCCCACTTTGCTGACCAAATAACCCTCCACGCACAGTTGGTTCAAGGCCGACACCACCGTGTTGCGCGAGAGTTTCAGATCACTGGTGAGGTCGCGGCTGGACGGCAATCGCTCACCCGCGCTGAGCTTGCCGTCCAACATGGCACGGCGTAGCGCTTCGTACAGTTGGCGGTGCAAGGGCATATTGTCCTTCTGGGCCAAGCGGGTCATTTCAGTGAGCAATAGTTCAGACAACATGGGGTGCTCTCGCAGTGAGGTGGGTAGCGCAGGACTACAGTAATGTGGATAAGTGGTACCAACCAGTGACCACAAATGGCTCCCGCAACAATCCAATTTTGCCCCACAATCGGTTTCAAATTGGGGAGATGAAAATGAAAAGCAAACCCATCAGCCTGGTTTGGCTGCCGGCAGACCACAGGTTGCTCGGCCATGGCGAGCATCAAATGCCGTTTTTGGTATTGGGTGACAAATATGCACGGGCCGTGAAGCGAAATGCCATGGCGCAGCCGGTCGTGTTTCCTCTATCCGACGTTGCCGACATTGCAGCGCTGCTCCCTTTGGTGGATGGGGTGATGCTGACGGGATCCCCATCCAATGTCCACCCATCCAAATTTGCCGAGAGTGTGCTGGACACAAGTCTGCCGCTGGATCGCGAGCGCGATACCCTGACATTACCCCTGGTCAAGGCCTGTATCGCAGACGGCGTTCCCTTGCTTGGTGTTTGCCGCGGCTTTCAGGAAATTAATGTGGCACTGGGCGGCAGCCTGCACCAGCAAGTGCACGCCGTAAGCGGCATGCAAGATCACCGGGAAGCGAAAAATGCACCGCACAGCGTTCAATACGCCTTCAGCCATTCCATACGTATTCAAGCCGGTTCGAGTTTGGAGCGCTATGCCGGAGCACACCAAGCCCAGGTCAACTCCTTGCACGGCCAGGGTATCAACCGGCTTGCTGCGGGGTTGACCGCGGTGGCGTGGGCCGAAGATGGTTTGGTGGAGGCCTTTGAGGTGACCGACGCACCCGCTTTTTGCCTCGCGGTGCAGTGGCACCCCGAGTGGAAGACCTCAGAGACACCGTTATACAGCGCCATATTTCAGGCATTCGGTGATGCATGTAGAGCGCGCGGCGCACAACGCCTCGGATAAAGAATTTGAAATAGCTGCCCTGTGCAGCGAGGAGCCAGCAATGAGTGAACCCAAGACCATGACTTTTAACGACCTGGAGCAATGGCTCAACGAGCGACGGGTGACAGAGATTGAATGCCTCGTCCCCGATTTAACTGGCGTAGCCCGCGGGAAAATTCTGCCGCGTGCCAAGTTCACCGAAGACCGTGGAATGCGCTTGCCCCAAGCCATTGTGGCGATGGGCGTGACGGGCGAAGTACCAGAATCCGGGCCCTATTACGACGTCATTGACCCCACCGATAAGGATATGCAATTGCGCCCCGACCCGTCTACGGTGCGCATCGTGCCTTGGGCCACTGACCCTACGGCCCAGGTGGTGCACGACTGCTTTGACAATGAGGGCAAGCTGGTGCCGTTCGCGCCACGCAGCGTTTTGCGGAAGGTGTGTGATTTGTTCGCCGCAGAAGGCCTGCAACCCATCGTGGCGCCCGAGTTGGAGTTTTATTTGACTGCGCGCAACACCGACCCCGATATCCCACTGAAGGCGCCCATTGGCCGCAGCGGGCGGGCCGAAACCTCGCGCCAAGCCTATAGTATTGATGCAGTGAATGAGTTCGATCCCTTGTTTGAAGAGATCTATGACTACGCTGACAAGATGGAGCTCAACGTCGACACCTTGATTCACGAGGTGGGCGCCGGGCAGATGGAAATCAATTTTTTCCACAACCAGCCTCTGGGCTTGGCGGACGAGGTTTTCTTCTTCAAGCGCACTGTACGTGAGGCGGCGTTGCGCCACGACATGTATGCGACTTTCATGGCCAAACCGATTGCTGGAGAGCCGGGCAGCGCCATGCATGTGCACCAAAGTATTCTGAATGTGGCCACGGGCAAGAATATTTTCAGCAATGAGGACGGCACACCGTCCGAGGCTTTCATGCATTACATCGGTGGCTTACAGCGTTATATACCTGCTGCCATGGCGTTGGTGGCGCCCTATGTGAACAGCTACCGCCGTTTGGCTCGTAATATGGCAGCGCCCATCAACATTGAATGGGGCTACGACAACCGCACCTGCGGCATCCGCTCGCCCATTTCTTCGCCGGCGGCCCGGCGGGTGGAGAACCGTGTGATCGGTGCAGACGCTAACCCCTATATCGCGATGGCCATGACTTTGGCGTGTGGATATTTGGGGCTCAAAAACAAAATAAAGCCAAAGCCAGAAATGCGGGGCGATGCCTATCTTTCGCCATATGCCTTACCACGCAGCCTGGGCGAATCACTGGACTGGCTGTCGCGTGAATCGGACCTGCATGAAGTTTTGGGCAAAGAGTTCATCACGGTTTACTCGGAAATCAAAGAGCTGGAGTTCGATGAATTCATGAAGGTCATCTCACCCTGGGAGCGTGAGCATTTGCTGCTGCACGTTTGAACCACATTTAACGATCTATTACGGAAATTGCCATGAACACAGTTGTTGATACCGCCTTGATCCAGGCCTTGGATAGCGCCCACTTCCTGCATCCATTTACTGACTTCAAAGCGCTCAATGCCAAGGGGGCTCGCGTCATGACCCGGGCTGAAGATATATACGTATGGGACTCCGAGGGCAATCGCGTACTGGATGCCATGAGTGGGCTATGGTGTGTGAATGTGGGCTATGGGCGCCAAGAACTGGCCGATGCTGCTGGCAAGCAGATGATGGAGCTGCCGTTTTACAACACCTTCTTTCAGACCACGAATGTGCCTGCCGCCCGGTTGGCCGCCAAGCTAGCGTCTTTGGCACCGAAGATTGGCGACCGCAGCTTTAACCATGTGTTTTATTCCTCCAGTGGCAGCGAAAGTAACGACTCCAATGTGCGCATGGTGCGTCGTTATTGGGATTTGCTGGGGCAGCCTCAGCGCAAAATTATCATTGGCCGAAAAAATGGTTATCACGGTAGCACCATGGCTGGCGCGTCCCTGGGTGGCATGAGTGGCATGCATGCCCAGGGTGATTTGCCCATTCCCAACATTACCCATATCGACCAGCCCTACCACTTTGAAAACGCGTTGCCGGGCGAATCTGCCGATGCATTTGGTCTGCGCGCTGCGGGTTGGTTAGAGACCAAAATCTTGGAGCTGGGCGCCGATAAGGTCGCTGCCTTTATTGCGGAGCCGATTCAGGGCGCGGGTGGTGTCATCATCCCACCGGCCACGTACTGGCCCGAAATTCAACGCATCGTCGACACGTACGGCATTCTGCTGATTAGTGACGAAGTGATCTGTGCATTTGGGCGTTTGGGCTATTGGTTTGGTTGTGAGAAATTTGGTTATAAGCCTGACCTGATCACCTTTGCCAAAGCCGTTACGAGTGGCTACATTCCTCTGGGCGGTGTGATGGTCGGTAACCGGGTTGCCGACGTTTTGATCGAGCTCGGAGGAGAGTTCAACCACGGTTACACCTACAGCGGTCACCCTGTCGCTTGCGCTGTGGCGCTTGCCAATGTGGAGATCATGGAGCGTGAACGGTTGCCCGAGCGGGTGCATGACGACATCGGCCCTTATCTGGCAGCGCAGTTCGAGAAAATCGCAGCCCATCCATTGGTCGGGGTGGCGGAGACGTGCGGTTTTACAGCAGGTCTGGTTTTGGTGAAAGACAAGACCACAGGTGCGTGTTTCCCCGAAGACGTGTCGATCGGCATGGTCTGCCGTGGTCACTGTTTTGGCAATGGTTTGATCATGCGTGCGGTAGGCGATCGGATGATCATCGCGCCTCCGCTGACGATGACGCACGCGCAAATAGATGAAATGATCGGACTGATCTTGCTATGCCTGGATTTGACGTACGCCGATGCACAGAAGAACGGTTGGCTGGCATAAGGTTTGCATTGGTATATTTGGCGCCTGCAGGCGATAGACCGCTTTGGCGATGTGCACTGTTAGGGATGAATTCATAATTCGGTTGTCAGACCTTTACTAGGAGAATCAAGTGGTCAATTCATTAAGTAAAAACTTGCTTAGTCTGCTTTGCAGTGGGCTGGCGGTGGTGGGACTTGCGGGTTTCACAGCCAACGCGGCGGCGCAAGAGCAAAAGGTCTTGAATATCTACAACTGGTCGGACTACATCGCCCCCGATACGATTCAGAATTTTGAAAAAGAAACTGGCATCAAGGTGCGCTACGACACCTATGACAACAACGAAATATTGCACGCCAAGTTGGTAGCCGGAAAAACTGGCTATGACATCGTTGTGCCTTCTTCTACCTTCGCCCGCCTGCAAATTGACGGTGGATTACTCACCAAGTTAGACACAGCGCAACTCCCCAACCTGAAAAACTTGGATCCCGATATTCAGGCGCAAATTGCCAACATTGATCCAGGCAACCAGCATTTGGTGAATTGGCTGTGGGGCTACACCACTATTGGTATCAACACGGCCAAGGTCAAAGTCGCGCTGGCGGGAGAGCCCATCCCTGATAACGTGTGGGAATTGTTCTTCAACCCCAAATATGTGAGCAAACTCAAGAGTTGTGGCGTGTCGGTATTGGACAGCGCCACCGAGGTCTTGCCTGCAGCGTTGCACTTCTTGGGTAAAAGTCCCTTCAGCAAGAACACCGCGGACTACAAGGAGGCTGGTGAATTACTGAAGTCGGTGCGCCCTTACGTCACGCTGTTCAGTTCGTCCGGCTATATCAACGACATGGCAAGCGGATCGGTGTGCCTGGCGCTGGGATGGAGTGGAGACATCAACATTGCGCGCAAACGAGCCTTAGAAGGCAACACCGGCCAAGATATTCTTGCTTTTGTTCCCAAAAAAGGCGGCATCTTATTCTTCGACATGATGGCTATTCCGGTTGATGCGCCCCATCCTAAGAACGCACACGCCTTTATCAACTACATCATGCGTCCTGAAGTGCACGCCAGTTTGACCAATCAGGTTTTCTACGCCAACCCCAATAAGGCATCGCGCAAGTTGATTGCACCAGACATTGCCAACAACCCTTCCGTATTTCCAAGCAGCGCGGAGATGGCGAAGATGGTCGCTCCGAGCGCGCTTACTAACGATGTTCGGCGTTTGGCGACGCGCACCTATACAAGTTTTAAGACCGGGTTGTGAGATGGTGCGACCGGCTCCTCGCTTTAGCTCTTAAGGGTATTTCTGGTGGTAATTTCCTCTAACTCCAGCCTGTCGGCCGTGCAAGGTAGCGATGTACCTTTTCTACAAATCAAGCGCGTTGTCAAAAAATTTGACGATGTGTTTGCGGTCGATGAGGTTTCACTGGACATCCGGCAGGGCGAAATTTTTGCACTGCTGGGTTCGTCGGGTTGCGGCAAGTCCACCTTGTTACGCATGCTGGCGGGGTTCGAGACCCCGACTTCCGGACAAATTCTGTTGGCGGGTCAGGATATTGTGGGACTCGCGCCGTACGAGCGCCCTATCAACATGATGTTTCAGAGTTATGCCTTGTTTCCGCACCTGAGTGTGTGGGACAACATTGCTTTTGGACTCAAACGTGACCATATGCCCAAGGCTGAAATGGAGGCCCGTGTCAACCAGATGCTTGAACTCGTGCAGCTCAAGGCCTATGCCAAACGCAAGCCGCACCAGCTCTCAGGTGGACAGCAGCAACGGGTTGCGTTGGCCCGCAGCTTAGCCAAACGGCCCAAGCTTTTGTTGTTAGACGAGCCACTGGGTGCCTTAGACGCCAAGCTGCGGGAGCGTACCCAACTGGAGCTGGTGGGCATCATCGAGCAAGTCGGCGTGACATGTGTCATGGTGACCCATGACCAGGAAGAGGCCATGACCATGGCCACGCGTATCGGTGTCATGAGCGAGGGCAAGATTCTGCAGATCGGTAAACCTGCAGAGATCTATGAAACACCCAACTGCCGATTTGTCGCTGACTTTATCGGCAGCGTGAATCTGTTCAAAGGCACCGTGGAAGTTGACGAACCAGATCACGTCATCATTGCCACACCTGAATGCAAGCACTATGTGAGCCACGGTATTACGGGTACGGCGGAAATGGCGGTGCATGTTGCTATACGCCCTGAAAAGATGGAGATTCAAAAAGGGCTGCCCGCAGATAGCGAGCGCGAATCTTTGGCGCAGGTGGGCTACAACCAAGCCGAAGGCGTGATTGAAGATTTGGCGTATCTGGGTAGCCTGACGACCTTCCATGTCAAGCTGGCAACAGGTGTGTTGGTTAAAGTAACGCGCACCAACGCTGCGCGCCACAACACGACCCAGTTGACCTGGGGTGACAAGGTCGTGGTCTGGTGGTGCGGTAGCGATGTGGTGGTACTCACGCGCTGAAAACCATGATTGCCAGCACCATGAAAAATTCTTCTCTCCTCAGCAAACTTACCGGACCCTGGGGGCGCACGGCGGTCATTGGTGTGCCCATGGTTTTTTTGTTGGCGGTGTTTTTGTTGCCATTTTTAGTGGTCTTCAAAATTAGCCTTTCGCAGATGGAGGCGGTATTTTTCAAAGACGTACTGACTTGGGCTGAGCAGACGCTGACATTGCAACTGCATTTTGGCAATTACGCCAGTTTGATGCGGGATGATCTGTACTTTAAAACGTACCTCAGTTCTATCAAGTTTGCAGCTATCACAACTGCCATTTGTTTGGTTGTTGCGTATCCGTTTGCCTACTTTATGGCGCGCAGCCCTGCCGACAAGCGCCCGGCACTGCTGATGCTTGTTATGTTGCCTTTCTGGACATCTTTCTTGCTGCGTGTTTACGCTTGGAAAATGTTGCTCGCAGATAGCGGTGTGTTCAATAGTGTGGCGTTGGCACTCGGTGTGATTGCCGAGCCCGTCAAGATGATGAATACGCCGTTCTCCTTGGTATTGGGTATGGTCTATACCTATGTGCCATTCATGATCTTGCCGCTGTACGCCAATTTGGTGAAGATGGACTTGCGTTTGCTGGAGGCGGCACTAGACCTGGGTGCCACACCTTGGCAGGCCTTTTGGCGTATCACGGTGCCCTTGTCCAAAAGCGGCATCATCGCCGGTTCCATGCTGGTGTTTATCCCCTGTGTTGGCGAATTTGTTATTCCTGAACTACTGGGGGGGCCAGAGACGTTGATGATTGGCCGCGTCTTGTGGGACGAGTTCTTTAGCAACAACGACTGGCCGATGGCGGCCACAGTTGCTGTGGTCATGGTGTTGCTGATCATTGTGCCGCTGGCGCTTTTCAACAAACACCAGGCTGAAAGTGCGACTGGGGGCCGCGCATGAAAATTTCAGCGGGCCAAACGACGTCGCGCATCTGGATGGGTGCCATATTTTTGTTCCTGTATCTGCCCATCTTCACGCTCATCATTCAAAGCTTCAATGCTAGCCCCATGGTCACCACTTGGGGGGGGTGGTCGCTTCAGTGGTACCAAGAGCTGTTGCACGATACCGAAATCATTAGTGGATTTTCGTTGTCGCTCAAGATCGCTTTTTTAACGGCATGCTCTTCCGTCATTTTGGGTACGTTGGCTGCGCTGTCGCTACACCGATTCAAGCGTTTTCCGGGGCGTACCATGTTCGCGGGCATGGTGAACTCGCCGCTGGTGATGCCCGAAGTCATCATTGGTTTGTCGTTGCTACTGATGTTGGTGTCTGTGCAACGCTTGTTTGGTTTCCCCGAGCGCGGTATGGCCACCATTTGGCTGGGCCACACCTTACTGGGCATGGCTTATGCCACAGTCGTTGTGCAGTCGCGTTTGCAAGAACTCAGTCCCCAGATGGAGGAGGCCGCACAGGACTTGGGCTGCCGTCCATTGCAGGTTTTCTTCTTAGTGACCTTGCCCCTTATTTCGCAAGCGATTGGTTCGGCGTGGCTGTTGACGTTTACCTTATCGCTAGATGACGTGGTGTTGTCCGCCTTTTTGTCTGGTCCGGGCTCGACCACGATGCCCATCACGATCTTCAGTCGGGCACGCCTGGGCTTGAGCCCCAGCGTAAATACGGTTGCCACGCTCACGGTGCTGGTCGTGAGCGCAGGCGTTTTGATTGCTAGTGTTTTGATTTCTCGTGCCGAGCGCCGACGCGCGGCGGAGGTGGCTGCGGCCTACCGGCAGAGTTAACGTGCTATCGAACTTGTGATAGATATTCAAAGGGAGAATGAAATGAGCTTTCAGAGGAAATTACTTGTTGTCACACTGGCCAGTGTGATGCCCATGGTCAGCGTGTATGCGCAATCAGCCACCGATCTTCAAAAAGACATTGCTGCATTGAAGATGCAACTGCAGATCTTGCAGCAAAAAGTGGACGCGCTGACGGCAAAGACCGAAGCGCCAGCCCTCTCCCAGCAGATGACGCGTATCGAACAAAAGCAAGAATTGGCCGAAGATGCGGTGGAGAAAGCCGGCCTCAGGGGACTGAAATTCAAGGGCGTGGCAGAAGCTGCTTACGCCTACGACAGTTCTTCTGGAGCACACACGTTTGGAGCGAGGGATGGTATCGGTGCCGGCGCCAATGCCATGCTGGAGCTGACCAAAGAAACTGAAGATGGCGAGGGTGTAAATTGGACCTTGCGGTTGACACCAGGGGGTGCGAGCCTGGTCCAAGAGGCGACGGTGTCAGTGGGCGTGGCTCCGGGCATTCGGGTGTTTGGCGGGTTGGTGCCAGATTTTCAAGGGTACGAAGGTTACTTTGCAAATCAAAACTTACTAGTGACCCACAACGCGCTTTTTGACTTTGCCGGACCTACCAGCTATTCCGGCTTGGGCATGACCCAGCAGTTGAGCAAAAGCGTTGCCTTAAAGTGGCTCGTTGGCAATATCGATAGCGGCAATGACGTTGATGGTGCGACTGGCTTGGCGTTGAAGCCGTCTGTGGGCTTGGCGTATCGGTTTGACTGGACCTTGAGCGAGTACTCCTACTTGGGCTTGTCGGGGGCACACAGTAGTTCTACCCGCTCTTTTGACGTGGTCGCATTGGATGGCGGCTTTACGCGTGGAGATTGGCAAATCAACGCCCAATTGACCTCGGGGCAGCTTAAGGACGGTGCGTATGCGGGTGGTGATGCGGCTTGGACCGGTGTGTCTGGGTTGGTGGGCTATAAGCTGACACCACGATTGCAACTGCTGGCGCGTGCCGACCACCTGGAGAACCGCAAGAATGGTGGCGGCACCTATGTCTATAACTACCTGAACAATCCGCTGGATACTTTGGGCACCGGTGCAACTGCGGGTACCGGCCTAGGACCTGAGATGGACAGCATGGGTGCTGTTGCGGATCCCACGGTGGGCGCCAACTTGACGCGCCTGTCGCTGGGCACCAACTACCTGCTGAACGCAACGACGCAGTGGAAAACCGAGATTCGACTGGACCAATCGTCGGGACACAACTTTACCGACGAGAACGGTGCACCCAAGCGCGAAAAGACGACGCTCGGTACTTCTTTGGTGGTGTCATTCTGATGTAAGGACTGTGCAGGGTTAGAACCAACGGGGCGGCAGTAATGTCGCCCCGTTTCTACTTGGCGGCCCGTATGGAGCCACTTTTTCGGCTTTGAAGGTGTCCATTTGAATGTGACACTCCCACTTGTGAGATGAGATATGAATACCAACACGACACCTACGCTCCCCGACTTTGATGGTCGCGCACTGATTAACGGCAAGCGCGTAGCCTCGTCCAGTGGCGCAATTTTTGATTGCATATCGCCGGTGGATGGCCGCGTGCTAACGCAAGTGGCGCGGTGTGGGGAGGCCGACATTGACGAGGCCGTCGCTGCGGCACGTGCAGCGTTTGACGACCGCCGGTGGTGTGGCCTACCGCCTGCGCAGCGCAAGCGCGTCATGATTCGCTTTGCAGACCTACTGTTGCAACATGCTGATGCGTTGGCCCTGACCGAAACTTGGGACATGGGCAAGCCAGTGAAATATGCCAAGGCGGTGGACGTCAACAGTGCCGCCAATTGCTTGCGTTGGTACGGCGAGGCGGTAGATAAGGTCTACGACGAAATCGCGCCAACGGCCGATACAGCGCTGGCCCTGATCACGCGCCAGCCAGTGGGCGTGGTGGGCGTTATTGTTCCCTGGAATTACCCCATGATCATGGCGTCGTGGAAGATTGCACCGGCCTTGGCAGCGGGCAACTCTGTGGTTCTAAAGCCCAGCGAAAAGTCACCGCTGACCGCATTGCGTATGGCAGACTTAGCGCTGGAGGCTGGTATTCCTGCCGGCGTGTTCAACGTGGTGACCGGCTTCGGGCCCGAGGCGGGCTCTCCGCTGGCCTTGCACATGGATGTGGACTGCATTGCCTTTACTGGCTCCACCCGCGTGGGCAAGCAGATTCATGTGATGGCCGGGCAAAGCAATTTGAAGCGCGCGTGGACAGAGCTCGGCGGCAAGTCACCCAATATTGTGTTTGCAGATTGCCCGAACCTAGACAAAGCCGTAGAGGCCGCCGTGGGTAGCATCTTCTTCAACCAGGGTGAGAGCTGCAATGCACCATCGCGCCTGTTTGTGGAGGCCAGTATCAAGGAGCGCTTTTTGGAGAAAGCGTTGAAGCTTATCCCTGCATACGCACCAGCAAACCCCACCTTGCCCACCACGGTGATGGGTGCTCTGGTCGATCAGATCCAGATGAACACCGTGCTGCGCTACATCGAGAGTGGCAAGGCGCAGGGCGCCAAGCTAATCGCCGGGGGCGAGCAGGCGCTGGCAGAAACGGGTGGCTGCTATGTGCAACCCACTATTTTTGACGGTGTGACCAACACCATGACGATTGCGCGCGAAGAAATTTTTGGCCCGGTGCTGTCGGTGTTGTCGTTTACAGATACCGCCGAGGTCGTGCGCCAAGCCAATGACAGCGTCTACGGGTTGCAGGCCGGTGTGTGGACCAGTGATTTGAACAAAGCCCACGGTGTAGCGCGCGCGCTGCGTGCCGGTACGGTCCACGTCAACCAATACGACGAGGACGACATTACGGTGCCCTTTGGTGGCTTTAAACAAAGCGGTGTCGGGCGTGACAAGTCGCTACACGCTTTTGACAAATACACCGAGACAAAAACCACCTGGATTCGGATTGATTCGCCCGTATGAGCTTGATATATCGCGCACCTTTTACTAACAAAAACCTACCCCTCTTTTGAAGGAGACTCCCATGAATGCAATTTTGAAACCTACCGTGCTCAGCGCAGGTAACCCGGCCGGTACCAACGCCGAATGGCATGCCCGCAGGCAGGCGGCCACGCCCCGCGGCGTGGCCGTGTTTGGTGACTTTTATATCGACCATGCCAAGAACTCCGAGTTTTGGGACATTGAGGGACGCCGCTTCATTGACTTTGCGGGTGGCATTGCTGTCTTGAACACCGGCCACGTACACCCCAAAGTGCAGGCCGCGATTGCCGCCCAACTTGAGCGCTTTACGCACACCTGTTACCAGGTTGTTCCTTACGCGGAATACGTGTCATTGGCCGAGCGTATCAATGCCATCGTGCCGATCAGCGGCCCTGCCAAGACTGCGTTCTTCTCCACTGGAGCTGAGGCGGTAGAGAACGCCATCAAGATCGCGCGTTCGTACACCAAGCGCAGCGGTGTCCTTGCCTTTGGCGGTGCCTTCCATGGTCGCAGCCTGTTTGCAGTGGCGCTGACTGGCAAAGTGCAGCCATACAAGGCTGGCTTTGGTCCTTTTGCCCCCGAGATTTACCACGCGCCGTTTCCTTGCCATTGCGCCAATTTGGATGAGACCAAGCGCGCTATCGAACAATTGTTCAAGTGCGACATCGAACCCAACCGCGTGGCCGCAATCATCTTTGAGCCGGTGCAAGGTGAGGGCGGCTTCAACCCCATCCAGAAAGCGGCTGTGCAGTGGCTGCGTGCCCTGTGCGACGAGCATGGCATCTTGCTGATTGCGGATGAAGTGCAGACCGGTTTCGCCCGTACTGGCAAGATGTTTGCGATGGAGCACTACGGCGTCACACCCGACATCATGACGCTGGCCAAGAGCATGGCGGGTGGTACTACATTGTCCGCCGTGGTGGGCCGCGCAGACGTGATGGATGCGCCCCACCCGGGCGGCCTTGGCGGCACTTATGCCGGTAACCCACTGGCAGTAGCCGCAGCCCACGCTGTGTTGGATGTCATGGCCGAAGAAAAGTTAGCGCAGCGTGCCCAAGTGCTGGGTGATCGTTTGGTGGCCCGCTTGCGCCAAGCCAAGATCAGCAACCCGCGCATGGGCGACGTGCGTGGCTTAGGCGCGATGGTCGCCTGCGACTTTGTAAACGCAGAAACTGGCGCGCCCGATGCTGACTTGGCCAAGCAGGTGCAGCAGGCTGCGCTGAAGAAAGGCCTGTTGTTGCTGACCTGCGGCGTATACGGCAACGTGATTCGTTTCTTGTTCCCGCTGACGATTCAAGACGGTGTGTTTGAGGAAGCCCTGGGTATTTTGGACACTGTATTGGCCTGATTTTCCGTCTCAAGCCCTGACGGATTGCTATCAAAATAGTAGCTAACTATATAGGTTTTACACGGGCCAGCGGCCTATTTCGTTATGAAAACTGTTGAAAATACCATTGTCGAGCTCCAGCAGCAGGGTATCCACTCCATCTTGACGCAATTTTGCGATATGCACGGCGTTGCCAAGGGTAAGTTGGTTCCCGTGGTGAATCTGCGTGAGTGGGTGGAGCAGGGCGCGGGCTTTGCCGGGCCCAGCATCTGGGGCACGGGTTTGCCACGTTACGGTGCGCGCAGCGAGTACTACGGTCGGGTTCAACTCGACTCGTTGCGTGCCTTGCCGTTTATGCCAGGCGTTGCCCACGCAGTGTGTGATGGGTTTGCCGGTGGCAAGCCGCTGACTACCTGCTCTCGCCAACTCTTGAAGCAACAGCTCCAGCGCTTAGAGGCCAAGGGTTGGAAATTGTGGGTGGGTATTGAGCCGGAGTTTTTTCTACTCAAACGTGATGCCTTGGGCCGTTGGGATGTGGCTGATGCAGCGGACCAGCTCGATAAACCGTCGTATGACCTTAAATCCATCCACCGCAACGCCCAGTACCTGGATGACATGCGTACCACGCTGACCGCGTTGGGTTTTGATCTGGAACAGATTGACCACGAAGACGCGCGTGGGCAGTATGAAATCAATTACACGTTCGATCACGCATTGGCAGCGGCAGACCGTTACATGCTTTTCAAACTGGCTGCGCATGCGGTGGCTGAGCGCCACGGAATGACATTCAGCTGCATGCCCAAGCCTCTCGCCCATGCGCCTGGCAGTGGTCTGCACTTTCATCTCAGTATGACTGACGCCAGCGACACCCCCCTGTTTGGCGCGCCGTCAGACGCACTGGGTCTGAGTCTCGTGGGTCATCAGTTTGCTGCAGGTTTGCTACAACATGCCGATGCCTTGTCAGCGCTGTGCGCCCCCACAGCCAATAGCTATAAACGCCTAGCTAGCAGTGCCAGCGCCTCAGGCACCACCTGGTCCCCAGTCTGGAAGGCTTACGGCGATAACAATCGCACTTGCCTAGTCCGCACCGTGGCGGGCAGGCTGGAATGGCGCTTGCCTGATCCCGCCTGCAATGTCTATGCAGCGATTGCGGCCACGCTCGCGGCGGGCTTGGATGGAATAGCGCACGGCATGGCAGCGCCAAGCCCTTTCAACGAAGATTTGTACGAACGGCGCGCACAAGGTCTGCCGATGCCGCCCCGCCTTCCGCGCGATTTGCATGCCGCTATTGATGCGTTGGAGGCAGATCACAGCTTGGTCGATGCAGTCGGACCTGCGTTTTGTGCCGAGTGGATTCGACTCAAACGAGCCGAATGGGACGCTTACAGCCAACAGGTGAGTGCCTGGGAGTTAGAACAATACGCCGGTGCCTTTTAACGCACCCACGCTTCCGCACCGTGCTGCCGATGTATTCAAGCCACAGGTATTTTTTTTTGTGATGCGTTGCTATTTTCTGCAATGTGAAAAACGGCGGCGTCTTCTCGCGTCTTTCTATTTTGCATTGCAGCAAAGTTGTTTTGTATTGTGAAAAACAGCGGCTAACTTATTGATTTTTATAGAAAAAATATTTAGTCTTATATAAGACACAAGACAAAATATGTGTCTTATATAAGACTAGAATCTGCCATCGGCCTTTAAAGCCTTTGACCGGTTCAACCTTTCATCAATAACGGAGTGACATCATGACCAACCCGACCCGTGAACAGCAAATCGCCGCTTTGGAAAAAGACTGGGCCACCAACCCACGCTGGAAAGGCGTGAAGCGGGGCTATTCCGCCGCTGACGTGGTGCGCCTGCGCGGCAGCGTGAACATTGAACACACGCTGGCGAAGCGCGGTGCTGAAAAACTGTGGGAAAAAGTGAACGGTGGCGCTAAGAAAGGCTACGTCAATGCTTTCGGCGCAATCTCTGCGGGCCAAGCGATGCAGCAAGCCAAGGCGGGGCTGGAAGCCGTGTATCTGTCGGGCTGGCAAGTCGCCGCGGACGGTAACACCTCCGAGACTATGTACCCCGACCAGTCGCTGTACGCAGTGGACTCCGTGCCCGTCATGGTCCGCCGTATCAATAACACCTTCAAGCGCGCGGACGAAATCCAGTGGGGCCGTGGCATCGAGCCAGGTTCTAAAGACTTTATCGACTTCTTCTTGCCTATCGTGGCCGATGCTGAAGCCGGTTTCGGCGGCGTGTTGAACGCGTTCGAGCTGATGAAGAACATGATTGCCTCGGGCGCAGCCGGTGTGCACTTTGAAGATCAACTGGCTTCTGTGAAGAAATGCGGCCACATGGGTGGAAAAGTGTTGGTGCCTACCCGAGAAGCTGTCGAGAAGCTGATCTCTGCACGTTTCGCGGCGGACACCATGGGCGTGCCGACCATCATCCTGGCCCGGACGGATGCTGAAGCCGCTAACTTGATCACTAGCGACTACGACGAGAACGACAAGCCGTTTATCACCGGTGAGCGCACCCAAGAAGGTTTTTACCGCGTCAAGAACGGTTTGGAGCAATCCATCAGCCGTGGTGTGGCTTACGCTCCTTACGCCGATTTGGTGTGGTGCGAAACCGGTGTGCCTGACATCGGCTTTGCCCGCGAATTTGCCCAAGCCGTGCACGCTGCCAGCCCCGGAAAGTTGTTGTCGTACAACTGCTCGCCATCTTTCAACTGGAAGAAAAACCTCACTGACTCACAGATTGCTTCCTTCCAGGAAGACCTGTCCGCTTTGGGCTACAAGTACCAGTTCATTACTTTGGCCGGTATCCATATCAACTGGTTTAACACTTTCCAGTTCGCCCACGCCTACGCCAATGGCGAAGGCATGAAGCACTACGTGAATATGGTGCAAGAGCCTGAATTTGCGGCACGTGACAAAGGCTACACCTTCGTATCGCACCAGCAAGAAGTGGGCGTGGGTTACTTTGACGATGTGACTACCGTGATCCAGGGTGGCACGTCGTCGGTAAAGGCACTAACGGGTTCGACTGAGGAAGAGCAATTCCACTAAGCCCAGAGGCTTATTGGCAAGGCCGGAACTCTCCAAGGGGTTCCGGCCTTTTCTATGCGCAGAGGTGCGTGGAGACTGCGTAAGTGCCTTTTTGCTGGCCCCGGCTAATTGCCGACCGGCAGGCTGCAGGCTGGTTGCCAAGTGCTGCAAAAGACTGCGGCTAAAATGCGAGCAACACACTTTGTATAAGAGCGAGAAAGGCACCTGGTTATGACACCGCGAACTACACCAGTGAGCTTTTTAAGCGAATAAGGCCGGAGTCCGCGCGCCTGGTGCGCAATAAGCTATCAAATTTATAGCAAAGCGCGGACTAAACCGCGTTTTTTTTCGCGCTTTTGGCTTTTCTCCATGCTTCTCTTTTGTAAATACCATGATCCACATTACGCTTCCTGACGGTTCTAAACGCGACTTTCCCGGCCCGGTCACCGTGGCTGAGGTGGCCGCTTCCATCGGCGCCGGCCTAGCCAAAGCGGCCTTGGCTGGCAAAGTCAATGGCAAAGTGGTAGACACCAGCTTCCAGATGACGGTCGACAGCGCGCTGTCCATCATTACCGCCAAGGACGCGGATGGACTGGAAGTTATTCGTCACTCGACCGCGCACTTGTTGGCCTATGCCGTCAAAGAGTTGTTCCCCGAAGCCCAGGTGACCATTGGCCCGGTGATCGAGCACGGATTCTTCTATGACTTCTCGTACAAGCGCCCCTTCACGCCAGAGGACTTGCTTGCTATCGAGAAAAAGATGACAGCTTTGGCGGCGTTGGACGAGGCCGTTACACGGCGCGTGTTGCCGCGTGATGAAGCGGTGTCGTATTTCAAAAATTTGGGTGAACACTACAAGGCTGAAATCATTCAAAGTATTCCTGCAGACCAGGATGTATCGCTGTACAGCGAAGGTAAGTTCGAAGACCTGTGCCGCGGCCCCCACGTGCCCAGCACCGGCAAGCTCAAACATTTCAAACTGATGAAGTTGGCCGGTGCCTACTGGCGCGGTGACCACAAAAACGAGATGCTACAGCGCATTTATGGCACTGCTTGGGCTACGAAGGACGAACTGCAGCAGCATTTGACGATGTTGGAGGAGGCTGAAAAACGCGACCACCGCAAGCTGGGCCGCGAGCTGGACTTATTTCATATAGACGAGCACGCCCCAGGCCTGGTGTTTTGGCACCCCAAGGGCTGGACGCTGTGGCAAGGCGTCGAGCAGTACATGCGCAGGGTGTACCAGGACAACGGTTACCAGGAAGTCAAAGGGCCGCAAATTATTGACAAAGGACTGTGGGAGAAGACCGGCCACTGGGACAAGTACCGCGAAAACATGTTTGTCACCGAGTCCGAGAAGCGTGAATACGCATTGAAACCGATGAACTGCCCCGGCCATATCCTGATTTTCAAGCAGGGTATCAAGAGCTACCGCGATCTGCCGCTGCGTTACGGCGAGTTCGGTCAGTGCCATCGCAATGAGCCTTCGGGCGGGCTGCACGGCATCATGCGCGTACGCGGCTTCACGCAAGACGACGGTCATATCTTCTGTACCGAAGACCAGATTCTGAAAGAGTGCGTAGACTACACCGCTCTGCTGCAGAAGGTCTATACCGACTTTGGTTTTAAAAACATCATCTACAAGGTGGCGACACGTCCAGAAAAGCGCATTGGTTCCGATGAAAGTTGGGACAAGGCTGAAGCGGCGCTTATTGAAAGCCTGAAGGCCTCTGGCTGTGACTACGAAATTTCGCCCGGCGATGGCGCGTTTTACGGCCCCAAGATCGAATACACGCTCAAAGACGCCATCGGCCGTCAGTGGCAGTGCGGAACGATGCAGGTCGATTTCTCGATGCCCGAGCGCCTGGACGCCGAATATGTGGGCGAAGACGGCGCACGTCACCGCCCTGTGATGCTACACCGTGCCATTGTTGGTAGCTTGGAGCGCTTTATCGGAATTTTGATTGAAGAGAGTGCTGGAGCGCTGCCGGCATGGCTAGCGCCAGTGCAAGTTGCGGTCCTAAACATCACCGACGCACAGGCAGACTACGTGCGTTCCGTGGCTAAAACGCTGCAAAATCAAGGGCTTAGGGTCCATTTAGACCTGCGTAATGAGAAAATTACGTATAAAATACGAGAGCATTCGATGCAAAAGCTGCCGTATTTAGTTGTCGTGGGTGACAAAGAGATGGCAGCAGGAACCGTCGCAGTGCGCGCCCGGGGTGGTCAAGACCTCGGAGTGATGCCCCTTGATGCCTTTGTGCAAAAAGTCTTGGGTGATATTGCAAGCAAATCCGTCAATTGAGACTGTCACATCTGTGAGTCAATTTATGTGTTTGCCCGCGTGCCCTGTGCGGGAACAGCTACAGTTTTTGTAGCAGATATTGTGAAGGATTGAGTCATCGCTACTGAATTTCGTGACCGCCGTCAGCGCGAAGAACGTAAACACCGCCTTAACCGGGAAATCATGGCTCCTGAAGTCCGCTTGTCGGGCCCGGAGAACGAGCCGCTGGGTGTCGTGAGCCTGATGGAAGCCCTGCGTATGGCAGGTGAGCTTGATGTGGATCTGGTAGAAATTGCCGCTACTGCTAACCCGCCTGTGTGCCGGTTAATGGATTACGGAAAATTCAAGTATCAGGAACAAAAGAAGGCTGCGGAAGCGAAGTCCAAGCAGACGGTGATCGAGATCAAAGAAATCAAATTCCGCCCCGGGACTGATGATGGCGACTACAACATCAAGTTGCGTAATATCAAGCGGTTTTTAGCGGATGGTGACAAGTGCAAGATTACCTTGCGCTTTCGTGGGCGGGAGATCACCCACCAAGAAATTGGTATGGCGTTGTTGAATCGCATGCGTGATGACCTGGCTGATTTGATTGTGGTTGAGCAGTTTCCGAAGTTGGAAGGCCGCCAGATGATCATGATGATTGCGCCTGGTAAGAAGAAGCCCGGCGGGGGTGCTCCCAAAGCAGCCGCGCCAGAGGTGGCAACGTAAGTATTTTGTAGCCATCGTAAGGTGTGCTGCCAAAAAGCGGTGGGTTTATTCCCGCCGTGCAAATGAAGTGTCGCAAGGCCTCATTTGAAAAGGAGCAGGCTGCAAGGCCTGCTCACTAAGTGGCTCGGGGCCAACAAGGCTGGAAGTAGTTTCCAGACGCCTCACGAGCACAAGCAAGAAGGAGCATTAATATGCCCAAAATGAAGACCAAGAGCGCAGCGAAAAAACGCTTCCGCGTCCGTCCAGGTGGAACCGTTAAGCGCGGCCAAGCCTTCAAACGTCACATCTTGACTAAGAAGACCACTAAAAATAAACGCCACTTGCGCGGTTCAACTGCTGTCCATTCGACCAATATGGGTCACATGGCGCAGATGCTTCCAGGCCAGGGTATTTAATTAACGACGAACAAGGAGTAATTCAATGCCTCGCGTCAAACGTGGTGTAACGGCTCGCGCCCGCCACAAAAAAGTTCTCGCCCTTGCCAAAGGTTTTCGCGGTCGCCGCGGTAATGTCTTCCGCGTCGCTAAAGAAGCGGTAATGAAGGCTGGGCAATATGCCTACCGTGACCGTCGTACCAAGAAACGTGTGTTCCGCCAATTGTGGATTGCGCGTATCAATGCGGCTGCACGTCAGTGCGGCATGACATACAGCCAATTTGCCAATGGCATCAAGAAGGCTGGTATCGAGATCGACCGTAAGGTTTTGTCTGATATCGCGATTCATGACATGGCGGCGTTTGCTGGCATCGTGGAGCAAGTCAAGGCCAAGCTGGCTGCTTGATTCCCGGCGAAGCGCTATTTTTTGAATAGCGCTTCGCGCACCAGAAACAAGGGCTAGAGCTTGAAAAAGCACTAGCCCTTTTTCATTCGTTTTCTACCGATCTCAACCCATGACTGATCTGACCGCTATCGTTGAAACCGCTCAAGTGGCATTTGCCAATGCTGCGACGCCTGCCGATCTGGAAAATGCCAAAGCCCTGTTTCTGGGTAAGTCTGGTCGCATGACGGAGCTGATGAAAGGTATGGCGGCGCTGAGCGTGGAAGAAAAAAAGTCCACCGGTGCTGCCATCAACGTTGCCAAGCAGGCGATTGAAGCGGCTTTGACAGCACGTCGACAGGCTCTGGCAGATGCCGAACTACACCTGCAGTTGCAGGCCGAAGCGCTAGACGTGAGTTTGCCAGGCCGCCAGCGCGGGCAGGGCGGGTTACACCCGGTGTCGCTGACGCTGGAGCGCATTGAGGCCATCTTCGGCTCTATGGGCTTTGAAGTTGCCCAAGGTCCAGAAATCGAGTCCGACTGGTTTAACTTCACTGCGCTCAATACGCCCGAAGACCATCCAGCCCGCTCCATGCATGACACCTTCTATGTGGAAGGTGGCTCGGCGACTGCGCCCAACTTGTTGCGCACCCACACCAGCCCCATGCAGATTCGCTACGCAGTGCAGCACGTCAAGACGCACCGTGCCGCGGCTGGCGTCAGTTCCGAAGGCTTGTTCTCTGGCGATATGCCAGAAATCCGCGTTATTGCCCCCGGCCGAACCTACCGGGTAGACAGTGACGCCACCCATTCCCCTATGTTCCACCAGTGTGAAGGCCTGTGGGTGGGGGAGAACGTGAGCTTCAAGGACCTGAAGTTCGTGTTCACCGATTTTTGCCGCACCTTTTTTGAATCGGATGATCTGGTACTGCGTTTCCGCCCCAGCTTCTTCCCGTTCACTGAACCCAGCGCCGAGATCGATATCCAGTTCCAGACCGGGCCCTTGGCTGGGCGCTGGTTGGAAGTGGCTGGTTCCGGCCAAGTACACCCCAATGTGATTCGCAACATGGGCCTGGACCCTGAAAAATTCATCGGGTTTGCCTTTGGCATGGGGCCCGACCGCCTGACCATGCTGCGCTACGGCGTGAACGACCTTCGCCTGTTCTTTGACGGTGACATTCGTTTCTTGTCCCAGTTCGCGTAATGAAGACCCCCCTGAGCCGCTTCGCGGCTTCCCCCAAAGGGGACAACACCAGTGGCCTGGCGGAGCCAGTTCCACGGTGTTCCTGGGCTAAGGCACCGCTTAAGGTGCACGTCATCAATTTGGTTGAGATCTTTTATGCAATTTTCTGAATCCTGGCTGCGCACCTTCTGCAACCCCTCCCTTTCCACCGCCGAGCTGGCGGAGACACTCACCATGGCGGGCTTGGAGGTCGAGGAACTCAAGCCCGTGGCCCCTGCGTTCACCATGATCGTGGTCGGTGAAATCAAAGAGGCGCAGCAGCACCCCAATGCCGATCGCCTGCGCGTTTGCAAGGTGGACGTGGGCCAGTCAGAGTTGCTCAACATCGTGTGCGGCGCACCCAATGCCCGTGTGGGCATTCGTATTCCCTGCGCACTGGTGGGTGCCGAGCTACCGCCTGGAGAGGACGGCAAACCGTTCCTGATCAAGGTTGGCCAGCTGCGCGGCGTGGAAAGCCAGGGCATGCTGTGCTCGGCGCGCGAACTGAAACTGTCTGAAGACCATGGCGGCTTGCTCGAACTGCCGTTAGATGCGCCTTTGGGCCAGAACATTCGCCAGTACCTGGACCTGGACGACACTTTGTTCACCCTCAAGCTCACGCCCAACCTTGCGCACTGCTTGAGCGTGTACGGCGTGGCGCGTGAAGTGGCCGCGCTGACTGGTGCGCCACTGATCACCGCTGCCATTGCGCCTGTAGACGTGACCAACCAAGACACGGTCGCTGTCAAGATCAGTGCCCCAGACCTGTGTGGTCGCTTCTCTGGCCGTGTGGTGCGCAATATCAACACCAAGGCCAAGACCCCTCAATGGATGGTGGACCGCCTGGCTCGCTGCGGCCAACGTAGCGTGACCGCGCTGGTGGACATTTCCAACTACGTGATGTTCGAGTTGGGTCGCCCGTCCCACATCTTCGACCTGGACAAGATCCATGGTGGTCTCGATGTGCGCTGGGGCAAGCCGGGCGAGCAACTCAAGCTGCTCAATGGCAACACCGTCACAGTGGACGACAAGGTCGGCGTTATTGCAGACGATTCCCAGGTGGAGTCACTCGCTGGCATCATGGGCGGTGATGCCACCGCCGTGTCGGACGAAACTCAGCATATCTATGTGGAAGCGGCTTTCTGGTGGCCCAAGTCGATCGCAGGCCGTTCGCGCCGCTTCAACTTCTCCACCGATGCCGGTCACCGCTTCGAGCGTGGTGTGGACCCTGCACTGACCGTGGAACACATCGAGCGCATCACGCAGCTAATCATCGACATCTGCGGCACGCCTGCCACAACTTGTGGCCCGGTGGATGATCAAACGGTCAACGTGCCCACACCAGCACCGGTCACCCTGCGCGTGGCCCGCGCGGTCAAAGTTATCGGCATGCCGCTGACTCAGGCCCAGTGTGCGGATGCCTTGAAGCGTTTGGGATTGCCCGTGACCGAGAGCGATGGTGTGATCACCGTCACGCCGCCGTCCTACCGCTTTGATTTGCAGATTGAAGAAGACCTGATTGAAGAAGTCGCCCGCATGGTGGGCTACAACAACCTGCCGCACACGCCACCGCTGGCACCTATCACGGCCAAGATTCGCACGGAAGCGCAACGCAGCCCGTTTGCCGTGCGCCGTGCGCTTGCCGCGCTGGGTTACCAGGAAACGATCAACTTCAGTTTTGTGGAGGAGCGCTGGGAGCATGAGCTGGCCGGCAACCCCAACCCGATCAAATTGCTGAACCCGATTGCCAGCCAGATGAGCGTAATGCGCTCCTCGCTGATTGGTTCGTTGGTGCAGGTGCTGCGCTTCAATGCAGCTCGCAAGGCGCCACGTGTGCGCGTGTTCGAACTGGGCCGTGTGTTCCTGCGAGATGCGTCTGTGAAAAGCACCGACGCTACCGTCGAAGGTTTCGACCAGCCCATGCGCATCGCCGGTCTGGTAGGTGGCAGTGCTGATGTGTTGCAGTGGGGCCGTAAAGAGCAGGGTGTTGATTTCTTCGATGCCAAGGGCGATGTGGAAGCTTTGCTGGCACCGCTGAAAGCCGAGTTTGCGCCTGGCACCCATCCTGCGATGCACCCCGGCCGCTGCGCCCAGGTGGTGTTAGGTGGCACGGTGATTGGCCATGTGGGTGAGTTACACCCCAAGTGGCGCCAGTCTTACGAGCTGGCTGCCCCCCCCATGGTTTTCGAGCTGGCGTTGGACGCCGTCTTGGCCCGTCCGGTGCCTGAGTTCAGGCCGGTGGCCAAATTCCAGGCCGTGCAGCGTGACATTGCCGTCGTGGTGGAGGACAGCGTGACACACGCAGCGGTGATGGACGCCGTATGGGCAGCGTCTACATCGGGTCTGCTGCGCGATGCGCAATTGTTCGACGTGTACCGCCCCAAGCTGGCCAAGGATGTCGTGGCTGCGGACGGCGCAACCGACCGTAGCCTGGCTGTGCGCCTCACGCTGAACAGTGACGATACGACTCTGACTGAAGAGCAAATTGAAACCGCGGTGAAAGCCGTGGTGGACCAACTGGTAGTGGCCGTCGGTGCCCGCCAGCGCGTTTGACCTGACCCATCCCTCAGAGAAGGTTCTAGCCACCATGGATTTTTCTGTTGAAAGCCTGGAAACGCCGGCGCTGACCAAAGCCCAGTTGGCCGACATGCTGTTTGAGCAAATCGGTCTCAACAAACGCGAGTCCAAGGACATGATTGACGCGTTCTTTGATCTGGTTGCGGTCAGTCTGGTAGATGGAACGGACGTAAAAATCTCCGGTTTTGGTAACTTTCAGATCCGCACGAAGGCACCGCGGCCGGGCCGCAACCCTCGTACGGGGGAGGCTATTCCCATTCAAGCGCGCCGCGTGGTGACGTTTCACGCCAGCCACAAGCTCAAAGAGCAAATTCAGGACGACGGTAAATCGACCACTGGCGTCTGAATCACGCCCATCGGTATTTTGCAACGCTGAATACAAATGGTCTTTGCAAGCAAAGCAAAGTTAGAGTAACCTCTGCGCTTTGCCTTCTACAGCATTGATTTCAATGGAGAAAACTCTCCCCCCCATTCCAGCCAAACGTTACTTCACCATCGGCGAGGTGGGAGATTTGTGCGGCGTCAAGCCTCACGTGCTACGGTATTGGGAGCAAGAGTTCACGCAACTACGCCCAATGAAACGGAGAGGCAACCGCCGTTACTACCAGCACCATGAGGTGTTGATGATCCGACGAATACGAGATTTGCTCTATGACCAAGGGTTCACGATCAGTGGAGCCCGTAACAAAATGCAGGAAATTCTGCAAAATGAGCGTGACAAGAAGCGCAATGGCGAGGTGATGCTGGACGGTGTCGAGGTGCTAGAAGTTGACGACGCCGACATGGAGGATTTTGATGACAGCCAACCCATGGAAGGTTTGGATCACCTGTCTCCAGAGATGGTGCAGCTGCGTGAAGAGTTGTATGAAATTCGAGAGTTGCTGACCGCTGCATGAAGAGCCCGTTCCCATTTGTCAGGCTATAATTCAAGGCTTGATCGGTGTGTGGCGCAGCCTGGTAGCGCACTTGCATGGGGTGCAAGGGGTCGAAGGTTCGAATCCTTTCACACCGACCATTAACAACCAATGAAAAACGGGTTGCAGCAGAAATGCTGCAACCCGTTTCTCGTTTAGCGAGTCAGATGATTGATGTAGTTGACCATGGGCTGCCTCAGTCTAAGTTACCTCGAGTGGTTCAATGGCACAATATGCAGGTTACTAGGCCCTTCCCATGCCACAGTCGCATCCGCAAATCGGTCCAGCCGTGTCGCGGAAGGTTAATTTAATCAGCTTTAACCAGCTAATGTTCCCCCAAGGGGAACGGAGGTCAGCGGAATATGAGTGAATCAACGTCCCCCGGGGCACAACCGAATTCGGCGAATTCGTCGGTCTACCAAGCCTACCAAAGTAATACTTACTTGTTTGGTGGCAACGCCCCCTATGTTGAAGAGATGTATGAAAACTATCTCGCCAATCCCGGCAGCGTGCCTGATTCTTGGCGTGATTATTTTGATGCTTTGCAGCATGTCCCTGCCGTTGACGGTAGCTCTTCCAAAGACGTAGCCCACCTGCCAGTTGTCAATGCGTTTGCCGAGCGTGCCAAGCAGGGCGTTAGCCGTGTGGTTATGGCCACGGGCGCTGATTCCGAAATGGGGCGCAAGCGCACTGCGGTGCAGCAGCTCATTGCGGCTTACCGCAACGTGGGTGCACGCTGGGCGGATCTCGACCCGCTGAAGCGTACCGAGCGCGACAAGATTCCCGAGCTGGATCTGTCGTTTTACGGCTTCAATGACGCGGACCAAGAAACCGTTTTCAATACCAGCAACACTTTCTTCGGCAAAGAGTCGATGAGTTTGCGCGAGTTGATGAATGCGTTGCGTGAAACCTACTGTGGAACGATCGGTGTGGAGTTCATGTACACCACCGACCAGAACCAGAAGCGTTGGTGGCAGCAAAAGTTGGAGGCCGTCCGCAGTAAACCAAACTTTTCAGCCGACAAGAAGAAACATATTCTGGACCGATTGACCGCGGCAGAAGGACTTGAGCGTTTTCTACACACCAAATATGTGGGCCAGAAGCGCTTCTCCCTGGAGGGCGGTGAGAGTTTTATTGCCGCGATGGATGAGCTGATCCAACAAGCCGGGGCTAAGGGCGTACAAGAGATCGTCATTGGCATGGCGCACCGTGGCCGCCTGAATGTTTTGGTAAACACCTTGGGCAAGATGCCCGCGGACCTGTTTGCCGAGTTTGACCACACAGCGCCTGAGGATCTGCCTGCCGGTGATGTCAAGTACCACCAAGGCTTCAGCTCCGATGTTTCCACGGTCGGCGGCCCCGTTCACTTGTCACTCGCCTTCAATCCGTCGCATCTGGAGATCGTTAACCCGGTCGTAGAGGGCTCTGTGCGGGCGCGTATGGATCGCCGTGGTGACCCCAAGGGTGCACAAGTACTGCCTGTTCTGGTGCACGGCGATGCGGCCTTTGGTGGTCAGGGTGTTAACCAAGAAACCTTGGCACTGGCCCAAACCCGCGGTTACACCACCGGTGGCACAGTACACCTCATCATCAACAACCAGATTGGTTTCACGACCTCCGATCCGCGCGATATGCGCTCTAGTGCCTTCTGCACCGACATCGTAAAGATGGTGGAGTCGCCTGTACTGCACGTGAATGGCGATGACCCTGAGGCTGTGGTGTTTGCCACCCAACTAGCCCTCGAGTTCCGCATGGAGTTTGGCCAGGACGTGGTGGTGGATATCACTTGCTTCCGTAAGTTGGGTCACAACGAGCAGGACACGCCCAGCCTGACCCAGCCCTTGATGTACAAGAAGATTGCGGCCCACCCAGGCACGCGCAAGTTGTACGCTGACAAATTGGCCACCCAAGGTCTGGGTGCGGAGCTGGGTGATGCGATGGTGAAGGCGTACCGCCAAGCCATGGACGCAGGAAAGCACACGGTTGACCCGATCCTGACCAATTTCAAGAGCAAATACGCGGTCGATTGGTCTCCATTTTTGGGTAAAAAATGGACCGATGCGGGTGACACCGCTATCCCCATGACCGAGTGGAAACGCTTGGCTACCAGGCTCACCACAATTCCGTCGAGCGTGACCCCGCACCAATTGGTGAAAAAGGTTTACGACGACCGTGCCGCTATGGGCCGTGGCGACGTGAATGTGGACTGGGGTATGGGTGAGCACATGGCATTTGCATCGCTGGTTGCCAGTGGCTTTCCAGTGCGCTTGTCGGGCGAAGACTCGGGCCGGGGTACCTTTACCCATCGCCATGCGGTGATCCATGACCAAGCGCGCGAAAAGTGGGATGCAGGCATCTACGTGCCGTTGCAAAACGTGGCGGACAATCAGGCCCCGTTTGTTGTCATTGACTCGATCCTGTCAGAAGAAGCAGTGTTGGGCTTTGAGTATGGTTATGCGTCCAATGATCCCAATACCTTGGTGATCTGGGAAGCCCAATTTGGAGATTTTGCCAACGGTGCACAGGTTGTCATCGACCAGTTCATTGCTTCTGGCGAAGTGAAATGGGGCCGGGTGAACGGCATCACCTTGATGCTGCCCCACGGCTACGAGGGCCAAGGCCCGGAGCACAGCTCAGCACGTCTTGAGCGTTTCATGCAATTGGCGGCGGATGCAAATATGCAGATCGTGCAACCCACCACCGCCAGCCAAATTTTCCACGTGTTGCGCCGCCAAATGGTGCGCAATTTGCGCAAGCCTTTGGTCATCATGACGCCCAAGAGCTTGTTGCGCAATAAGGATGCGACGTCGCCTTTGTCGGAGTTCACCAAGGGTGTGTTTCAAACCATCATTCCCGAGAACAAGGAGCTCAAGGCTGAAAAGGTAAAACGTGTTATCACTTGCTCGGGTAAGGTGTACTACGACCTGGTGAAGAAGCGAGAGGAAAAGGGCCTGGAAGATGTGGCCATTGTTCGGGTCGAGCAACTCTATCCGTTTCCGCACAAGGCCTTTGCGACTGAACTGAAGCGTTACCCCAACGCGACGGAAGTGGTGTGGTGCCAAGATGAGCCGCAGAACCAGGGTGCCTGGTTTTTTGTGCAGCACTACATCCACGAAAACATGTTCGACGGTCAAAAGCTGGGTTATTCCGGCCGCGCTGCATCTGCATCCCCCGCGGTGGGTTACTCCCACCTGCACCAAGAACAACAAAAGGCGTTGGTTGAAGGTGCATTCGGCAAGCTCAAAGGCTTTGTGCTGACGAAGTAAGCCGACTACAAAAACACCTTAACAATCAACGGAAAGAACAATATGGCAATCGTAGAAGTCAAAGTTCCACAGCTCTCTGAATCGGTGGCTGAAGCCACCTTGCTGCAGTGGAAGAAAAAAGTGGGCGACGCTGTCGCTGTGGATGAAATTCTGATTGAAGTGGAAACCGACAAAGTCGTGATGGAAGTGCCTGCCCCCAGCGCCGGCGTGTTGATCGAACTGGTTCAACCCGACGGCGCCACTGTGGCGGCCGAGCAATTGATTGCCCGCATTGACACCGAAGGCAAGGCTGGCACTGCGGCGCCCGCACCAGCCGCTGTGGCGGCTGCGCCTGCGGTTGTGGTTGCAGCGCCTGCAGCCGGTGGCTCCAAAGGGGACGTGGCCATGCCCGCTGCTGCCAAGTTGCTGGCCGAGAATCACTTAGCGGTCAGCGCGGTGGCGGGCTCTGGCAAGGATGGTCGTGTGACCAAAGGAGATGTATTGGCGGCTGTTGCCTCCGGGGCTGCTCCTAAATCAATAGCGCCTGTAGCAATGCCTACGCCGGCCCCAGCCACATTTTTGCCTCAAGTGGCAGTCAAAACGTCCGGTTTTGCCGATGCGCTGGCTAATCGCCCTGAGCAGCGCGTGCCCATGAGCCGCTTGCGTGCCCGCGTGGCCGAGCGTTTGCTGCAATCGCAAAGCACGAATGCCATTCTGACTACCTTCAACGAGGTCAATATGGCTCCGGTCATGGAGATGCGAAAGCGCATGCAAGAGCGCTTTGAGAAGGAACACGGCGTGAAGCTCGGGTTTATGAGCTTCTTTGTGAAAGCTGCTGTACACGCCTTGAAGAAGTTCCCTGTGCTCAACGCTTCGGTAGACGGTACCGATATCGTTTACCACGGCTTCTTTGATATTGGAATTGCCGTGGGGTCGCCACGCGGTTTGGTGGTGCCTATTTTGCGCAATGCCGACCAGATGAGCTTTGCAGACATTGAGAAAAAGATTGCTGAGTACGGCACCAAGGCGCGCGATGGCAAGCTGGGTATGGAAGAAATGACCGGCGGTACTTTCTCTATCTCCAACGGCGGCACCTTCGGCTCCATGATGTCCACGCCCATAATCAACCCGCCCCAGTCGGCCATCTTGGGCGTGCACGCCACCAAAGACCGCGCCATGGTGGAAAACGGTGTGGTTGTAGTGCGGCCCATGAATTACTTCGCTATGTCTTACGACCACCGCATCATCGATGGCCGTGAAGCCGTGTTGGGCTTGGTGGCGATGAAAGAAGCGCTGGAAGATCCTGCGCGTTTGCTCTTTGATATTTGAGGAATCCCCATGAGCAAACAATTCGACGTGATCGTCATTGGTGGCGGCCCTGGTGGCTATATTGCCGCCATCCGCGCCGCCCAGTTGGGCTTTAACGTGGCCTGTATCGATGAGTGGAAGAACGACAAGGGTGGCCCTGCGCCCGGTGGCACCTGCACCAACGTGGGTTGCATTCCCTCGAAGGCTTTGCTGCAATCTTCCGAGCATTTTGACCACGCTAACCACCACTTTGCCGAGCATGGCATCACGACTACCGGCGTGAGCATGGATGTGACCAAGATGTTGGCACGCAAGAACACTGTGGTGAAGCAAAATAACGACGGGATCTTGTACCTGTTCAAGAAGAACAAGATCAGCTTTTTCCATGGGCGTGGCTCATTCGTCAAAGCCTCTGATGTTGGTTACGAGATCAAGGTGGCCGGGGCCTCCGAAGAAATCATCACCGGTAAGCAAATCGTTCTAGCGACCGGATCCAACGCCCGCGCCTTGCCGGGCACACCGTTTGATGAACAGAACATCTTGTCCAACGATGGCGCGTTGAACATAGGCGCAGTTCCCAAGAAGCTGGGTCTGATTGGCTCGGGTGTCATCGGCCTTGAAATGGGCTCGGTGTGGAGGCGATTGGGCGCCGAAGTCACCATCCTCGAAGGCCTGCCGACGTTCCTCGGTGCTGTAGATGAGGGTGTGGCCAAGGAAGCTTTCAAGGTTTTCACCAAGCAGGGCCTGAAGATCGAGTTGGGCGTGAAGGTTGGCGAAATTAAGGTTGGCAAAAAGGGTAAAGATTCGCAAGTTCAGGTGGCCTACACCAATGCCAAGGGTGAGGCTGTGTCGCTTGACGTGGACAAGCTCATCATCTCTATTGGCCGCGTGCCCAACACCATCGGTCTGAATGCCGAGGCAGTAGGTTTGGCATTGGATGAACGTGGCGGTATCGTGGTGGACGCTGACTGTAAGACCAATCTGCCCGGTGTGTGGGCGGTGGGTGACGTGGTGCGCGGCCCCATGTTGGCGCACAAAGCGGAAGAAGAGGGCGTTGCAGTGGCTGAGCGTATGGCGGGCCAGCATGGGCACGTCAACTTCAACACCGTCCCTTGGGTGATTTACACCAGCCCGGAGATCGCGTGGGTGGGCCGCACCGAGCAGCAATTAAAGGCCGATGGCGTAGCTTACAAGGCGGGTCAGTTTCCGTTCTTGGCCAACGGCCGTGCCCGTGCGTTGGGCGACACCACGGGTTTCGTCAAGTTTTTGGCCGACGCCACAACTGACGAGATCTTGGGCGTGCATATCGTCGGCCCACAAGCCTCTGAGCTGATCTCAGAAGCTGTGGTGGCGATGGAGTTCAAGGCCAGCGCGGAGGACATTGCGCGTATTTGCCACGCGCACCCGTCCTTGAGCGAAGCGACCAAGGAAGCAGCGCTGGCGGTGGACAAGCGTACGCTCAATTTCTAAGTGTTTTTTCTATTTTTGTGAGTCAAATTGGCATGCGGCCGGCGTATTTATTCATTTGTTTGCTACTAATATAGTAGCAACGCACGGTCCGTGTTCCCAAGCGTTCGTCAAACCTACGACGCGGAGCTGAAGCTCCGCGGCTACCAAAGTGACCCAGCGCAGCTGCGCGCGATTGATGCGTTGGAGCGCTGTGCTACAGAGTGGGCGGCTTTTAAAGAGAAGCGCTCCAATTTCGTCAAAAAGCTGATCAACCGGCCCGACATCCCGAAGGGGGTCTACATGTTTGGCGGCGTGGGTCGGGGCAAGAGCTTTTTGATGGATTGCTTTTATAACGCTGTGCCGCTCAAGCGTAAAACGCGACTGCATTTTCATGAGTTCATGCGTGAGGTGCATCGCGAATTGGTGGATTTGCAGGGCACGGTGAATCCGCTAGATGAGTTGGGCAAACGCATGGCTGTGCGTTACCGCTTGATCTGTTTTGACGAATTCCATGTCGCTGACATCACGGACGCGATGATCCTGCACCGCTTATTGGCAGCCTTGTTCAGCAATGGGGTGGGTATGGTCACCACCTCTAACTTTCTGCCCGACAATTTGTATCCCGGTGGCCTGCACCGTGACCGCATACTGCCTGCTATCAAACTGTTGAACGAGCAGCTTCAGGTCGTCAATGTTGACAACGGTACCGATTACCGTAGCCTGACATTGGAGTCGGTAGACATGTATCACGTTCCGGCCAACGCCAAGTCGGATGCCGCGATGAACCTAGCCTTCAATGCTTTGGCGGAGGCCCATGATGAGGACCCCGTACTGCACATTGAGGCCCGCCAGATTCGCGCCTTGCGCAAAGCCGGTGGCGTGGTGTGGTTTGACTTCAAAACACTGTGTGGCGGACCGCGGTCGCAAAACGATTATCTGGAAATTGCGGTGCGCTTTCACACGGTTTTTTTAAGTCAGGTGCCCTTTATGCCCGTACGGATGGCGTCCGAAGCGCGTAGATTTACCTGGCTCGTCGATGTGCTGTATGACCGGCGCGTGAAGCTGGTCATGTCTGCGCAGGTTGCTCCCCAGCATCTGTATACCGAAGGCCCCATGTCGCATGAGTTCCCGCGCACGGTGTCCCGCTTGCAAGAGATGCAATCGAAAGAGTTTTTGGCGCTAGAGCGCCGTATCGTTGATACCGGACTGACATGAAACCTCTGCACCTGTATCACTGGGCCTTGGTAGCGGGCTTGTGGATCTGTTTGCTGCCTGCGGTGCACGCTGCAGATGAGCGCGCCATTCTGGAGGAGACGCGCCGCGTCCAAACAGAGCGCTTGGATGCACAAGCCAGAGATTGCGCAACTCGATTCGCCACCACACGTTGTCAAGATAAAACACGGGCCGAGCGTCTGCGCATAGAAGCGCAGCTCAGGCAGCGCGAAGCAGTTTTGAACGACGCCGAGCGCCAACTGCGTGCCCAAGAGCAGTTGGAGCGCAACCGCCAGAAAGCGGATGCCCATGCGCAGAAGTTCTCGTCATCCTCCGCTGCGCCAGAGCGGCGGGCATTGACGCCGAAAGCCGCACCGCAACCCGGTGGAATTCCGCGCGCGGATGGTGCACAAGAGGTAAGTACACCGTTGACTGAGGCACAGCGCCGCATGAATGCCAGTAACTACGAGCGCAAGCAAGCCCAGGCGCTTGCCAAGCGTGCGGAGGTTGCCAAAAATATTAAAGCAAAGGGGGCCAGTAAAACCCCTTTGCCCACTTCTCCGTAGATCGTTCCTGCAGCCTAGGCGCTCACTCGTCGCCCAGTGGCTCCAGTTTGACAATCACCAACGACAGGTTGTCTCCGCCACCATGACCACGTGTGCGGGCCTTCTCAATCAAAAATTCGCTGGCCTCGCGGGCCGACAGGCTGGACAAAACTGAGCCCAACTCCGCATTGTTGAAGTAATGCCACACGCCGTCGCTGCAGGCCATCAGCGTATCGCCAGAGCGCAGCTTCGAAATGAAATGCAGATCTACCGGGGGGTCATTTTCCGTACCTAGACAACCCATCAAAATATTCGACTGGGGATGGACGGCCGCTTGCTCCTCTGTTATCTCACCGCGATTCACCAAAGCCTGCACATAGGAGTGATCTATGGTTCGCTTCACAAAGCGGTTGCCGTGGTAGTGATAGATGCGTGAGTCGCCGGTATGCGCCCAATGGCAATCGCCACCGGGATTAATCAGAAACGCAGCCAGCGTGCTATGTGGTTCTTCTTCCGCCGAGATGGCGGTGAGCTTAATAACGATGTGGGCCTCTTGCACGATTTGTGTCAACGTAGAGGGCGCATCATCGGTTTCGGGGTCGTAGCGGTCAAACAATTGTTTGGCGGTCATCATGACTTGGTCCGAGGCTTTACGTCCGCCACTGCGGCCTCCCATGCCGTCTGCCACGATCCCCAGAATACAGCCATTCAATCGCGGGTGTTTGATCAGGGCCACCTGGTCCTGTTGGTAGTCGCGGTCGCCTTTATGAATGCCGGTGGATGCAGTAAGTCGATAACCAGAGGCCATGGTGATTCAATTGAGAGTTTTAACAGACGTAACAGTGCGCTGCTGCACGTATTATCGAGCCTCTGACCTACGCAATCCAGCGTTTTGTTGGGTACTTACACTTAGGTGCACATCTCCTTGGACGCAAACCTGCATTCTCCCCACCGACGCCTGATTGAGTTGACTATGGAGCACAGTGACTTGGATGCGTTGATCGACAGGGTCAGTCTGGACGCCCCTTTGGATGAGTTAGTGATTCGTCGACTCAAAAAAAAGCGCTTGGCGCTGCGCGATGAAATTGACAAGTTGCAAAGGACCATGCAACCCGATGAACCGGCGTGAGTGATGAATTTACAGGACACCGTAGTCGCGGCATTTACACGCGAGAATTTGTTGGCGGCAGCGTATGCGCAGTACACCCCTCGCGCAGGGCAAATTGCCATGGCGAAGGCGGTTGCCCATACTTTGGAGCGGGGCGGCTGTTTGGTGGCGGAGGCTGGCACCGGCGTTGGCAAGACCTTTGCGTACCTAGTACCCATATTGCTCAGTGGGCAACGCGCGTTGATCTCGACAGCGACCAAAGCACTACAAGACCAGTTGGCCTTGAGAGATATTCCCCGCTTGATGGCCGCGCTGGACGTACAGGTGCGCGTATCGGTGTTGAAGGGCCGAAGTAGCTATCTGTGCCTCAGCCGGCTGGAGTCGGCGCGGCAACAATCGGTTGCCTCAGGCGCGTCCAGTCAGCGCCATTTGGCTGAACTGGAGCGCTGGTCCACTCACACCCGAAGCGGTGATCTTGCCGAATTGCAGGATTGGCCTGAACAGTCTCCTTTAGAACCCCTGGTCACCTCTACCCATGACAATTGTCTGGGATCTGCGTGTCCCCAGGCCGCAGTCTGCTTTGTCAACCGGGCACGTCGTGAGGCCATGGTGGCAGACCTTGTGGTGGTTAACCACCACCTGTTCTTCGCCGATTTGAATGTCCGTGAATCGGGCGTGGCCGAACTGTTGCCACAGACGCGCACCGTCGTGTTTGACGAAGCCCACCAGCTCAATGACATCGGCGTGCAGTTTATGGGCCAAGAGTGGTCAACGCGGCAGGTAGATTCTCTGTGTAAAGATCTGGATAGGCATGCAAGTAGCTTGGCGCTGGGGTCAAGTGACTGGCGCAGTTGGGTTGCCGAGCTGCGGTTAGGCAACACCAATTTGAAAGCACTGTGCACTGCCGCCACTTCGAGCCAGGCATTAGCTTGGACAACAGTCGCTCCTCAAGGCGTGGCAGAGCGCTCTTGGCAACTGGTTGTTGCATCCATTGTGCAATCTCTGCAGCAAATTTTGGGCCTATTGCAACTGCTGCAAGAGCCTGTTCCACAACTGGAGAAACTGGCTGATTTAACGCAACATTGTTTGGACTCGCTGAGTTTTTTCACAGCGCCCACAATGGTGCAATACACGCGTTGGGTGGAGTGCTCCACGCATCTGAAAATGCATTGCGCACCGTTGGATATCAGCAAAGCACTGGCTTCGCATATTGGTGTTTTTGATCCCGAGGCTTCGGGTCAGCGGGCCTGGATATTTACTTCTGCAACGCTAGGAACCGACCCGGAATTGGCGCTGTTTCGCACGGCCTGTGGCCTGGAGGCCAGCCAAGTCATGAAAGTGGACAGCCCATTCGACTATGCCGCACAAGCTGCCTTGTATATACCCACTGAGTTCCCGTTGCCTGCTGATCCGCTGCACAGCATAGAAGTGGCCCATCTGGCAGCGCAAGCTGCGTCCGTGCTGGGCGGGCGGACGATGGTGCTGACCACTAGTTTGCGCGCGATGAACGCGATTGGCGAGGCATTGGCGCAGCAACTTGGCGTTACCGGCGCAGTAGAGGTGTTGGTTCAAGGCCAATTGTCAAAGCGAGAGATCTTGAGCCGGTTTACTGCGGCATGTGCACAGGGTTCGCCGGGTAAAGTCGTCGTGGCGTCTGCTTCGTTTTGGGAAGGTGTCGATATACCTGGCGATGCGCTTCAACTCGTCATTATCGACAAAATACCATTTCTATCACCAGACGGCGCACTCACACAGGCTCGCGAGGAGCAGCTTCGAGCTCGAGGTCTCAATCCATTCAAAGATTTTCACCTGCCCCATGCCGCATTAGGACTTAAGCAGGGCGCTGGGCGGCTGATACGTAGCGCTTCCGACCGAGGCGTTTTAGTGATTTGCGACCCGCGATTAGTCACCAAAAGCTACGGGAAGAAAGTAATCGCTGCGCTACCGCCGATGCGCCGTTTGACTAGCCTGAATGCCTTTCAGGTCGAGCTCAAAGTACTTACCAAAATCTCCACCATGGATTTTTGTTGGACTTAGTGCCAGAGATCAGAAACTCCGACTGCGGAAAGCTATTTTCGAGAACACGTTTGGAATCGTCCCTTAGTTGGGTCAGACCCAAAGCGTCGTAGGCTTTGACCATGATGTAAAGCGCCTCTTCAACAGCCGGTACGTTGCGAAATTCAGATACGGTTTCTTGCGCGCGGTTGGCGGCAGCCAGGTACGCGCCGCGTTTTAAATAGTAACGGGCAACGTGTACTTCGTAGTTGGCCAATGAGCTCACAATGTAGTTCATGCGTTGTTGCGCATCGGCAGTGTACTTAGAGTTCGGGAATCTAGTGACCAGCTCCTTGAATGCCTCGAAAGATTCTCGTGAGGCCTTTTGATCGCGCTCAGACAGGTCTTGTTTGGTGATACTGGAAAACAGCCCCATGTCATCGTTGAAGGTTACAAGGCCTTGCAAGTACAGTGCGTAGTCCATCGCGGGGCTTACGGGGTGCAACTTTTTGAAGCGGTCCAATGTTGCCAGTGCCTGCGCCGTCTCAGATGCACGATACTGGGCATAGGCCTTGTCCAATTGCGCTTGCTGTGCCAACGGAGTACCCGCCGCACGGGCCTCCAGCTTTTCTAACAGAGGGATGGCGCGCTCCCATTGGCCATTGGACATTTCGTCCTTGGCTTCCGAGTAAATCTTTGCCGGTGTAAGTCCTACGGTCTTGTCCACATCAGTCGATGCGCATCCGGAAACCCACAGTGTGGTGATCGCGAGCAGACCCGCATAAACCACCGATAATTTGACACGCAGCATTTTGGGAAGCTTTCTTGAAACAGAACGACGGAATTATATCGACCGACCTCAGCAGCTTTGAGGTTGTGGAGGATGAAGACATTGCGGGCGAGGTTGAATACCGAGAGGTTACGGTTACCACGCAGCAACATGGACTGCGCCTGGATAAAGCGCTGTCGGACATATTGCCCGAGTTTTCCAGAAGCTATCTGCAGCAATTGGTGGCTGCTGGCCAGGTAACTTGGCAATCAAAAGTGGTTGACAAACCATCTACCCGGGTAAAGGCGGGGGATACGATGGTCGTTGAGTTGCGACCCACACCGCAGAGCCAAGCCTTCAAACCGCAGGCGATGGCTCTGGACATTGTTTTTCAGGACGATCATCTAATTGTTGTCAACAAACCTGCGGGTTTGGTGGTGCATCCAGCGCCTGGCAACTGGAGTGGGACCCTGCTAAATGGCCTGTTGGCCCATGATCCGCAGATTGCCCTGGTCCCCAGGGCTGGTATCGTGCACCGGCTCGATAAAGATACCAGTGGTTTGATGGTCGTAGCGCGTACACGGGCTGTTATGGATGTGTTGGTTCAGGCCATAGCAGCACGGGAAGTGGGGCGTCAATATCTCGCGGTTGGGCACAGTCCTTGGACTGGGCCTGTCAAGCGAACCGTGGATGCGGCGATTGGACGGGATCTGCGTAATCGACTTCGCATGGCCGTCGTGGATTTGGATAGTGCTTACGGAAAAACGGCGAAAACTGACTTTATTTTGTTGTCCAATTGCGTACACGCGTGCTTGGTGCATTGTATTTTGCACACCGGCCGCACGCACCAGATCCGTGTGCACATGGCATCGATCGGACATCCCTTGATTGCGGACGGTGTCTACGGCGGGCGCCCTGTAGACGTCCTGCAACGACAGGCATTACACGCGGTCAGCCTTGAGTTTCTACATCCAGTTACTGGCAACAATCTTCACTTTTGCGCGCCCCCCCCCCCAGATTTTGGTGGATTGTTGAGCCATTGGGGCCTCAGTTACAATGCACTAGCCTAGCGCCCTGAGCGGCGTTGGACCCTAGCACAGAGTTGTGGTGTGGTACGAGACGTCCTTTCTTGCTGCCGACGTAGCCCTTTATGTTGTGTTGCTCACCCCTTGCGGTGATGTTTCTGATTTAGCCTGACTATGAATTTGGTGGATGCAAAGCGGGTCCTGGAGACCGCATTAATTTGCTCGCATCAGCCATTGCCGCTGCGAGACATGCGGTCGTTGTTTAAGGAAGCACTCGGCGCCGACACCCTCAAGGCGTTGTTGGAAGACCTGAAGAACGACTGGGCGGATCGTGGAGTAGAGCTGGTGAGCGTGTCCAGTGGATGGCGGTTTCAGAGTCGTCCCGAAATGCGGGAGTTTCTAGATCGGCTGCACCCAGAGAAGCCGCCGCGGTACACCCGAGCCACTCTGGAAACGTTGGCCATCATTGCCTACAGGCAACCTGTGACCCGGGGGGACATGGAAGATATTCGCGGGGTCACCATTAGTTCGTTGCTCATCAAACAGTTAGAAGACAGGGGATGGGTCGAGGTCATTGGGCACCGGGAAGCACCCGGGCGTCCCGCTCTTTTCGCTACAACGAAACAGTTTTTGGACGACTTGGGCTTGCAGTCGTTGAACCAGTTGCCCTTGCTGGACAGCCCGTCAGAGCAGAGTTTTGCACTTGATGTCTTGGCAGAATCGGTCGGGGCACCGGCGCAGGCATCGGGGTCTACGTGCCCAGATTTAAATTTACAAATGGATATGCCATTGGAGGAACCCAACTCCCATCCTGGCGCCGCTAATAGAAAGACTGAAGAATGAACGAGACTACTCCCCAGCCAGACGCCGCGGACCACCAGGTGAATGCCGACGTCATGCCCGTGGCCACTGCTGTTGCGCAACCTTCGGTTGGGGATAGCCGTTTTGTGGACATCATTTCGGGCCAATTTGATGCTGATGAGGAAGTCGCCGACCTGGTCATCGCCAAGCGGGTGTTAGCACCTATGGCTGAAACTCCAAAGTTGCACAAAGTGCTAGCGCAAGCCGGTATGGGTTCGCGACTCGAAATGGAACAATTGATTTTGGAGGGGCGCATTTCGGTCAACAATGAGCCCGCGCACATTGGGCAACGCATCCAGTTCGGAGACAGTATCAAAGTCAACGGCAAGCCTATTCGTGTACGCATTGACCCCCCGCCTCCCAGAGTGATCGCCTATCACAAGCCTGTGGGCGAGGTTGTTACCAACGATGACCCACAAAATCGTCCCACAGTATTTCGGCGCCTGCCCAAACTGCACCAGGGCAAGTGGCAATCCGTAGGCCGACTGGACTTGAACACAGAGGGCCTGTTGTTGTTCACCAGTTCTGGCGAGTTGGCCAATAACTTAATGCATCCTCGGTTCGGTTTAGAGCGGGAGTATGCAGTGAGGGTCCTGGGTGCACTCAACAAAGACGAAAGAAAAGCGTTACTGGACGGCGTCAAACTTGAGGACGGAATTGCCCAATTCAGTTCTATTGAAGATGGTGGCGGTGAGGGCTCCAATTGCTGGTATCGGGTGACAATTTCTGAAGGGCGTAACCGGGAAGTGCGCCGCATGCTGGAGGCCGTTGGCCACGCTGTGAGCCGTTTGATTCGTATCCGCTATGGAGCCATGGCTTTGCCACGTGGCTTGAAGCGTGGAGCTTGGATGGAGCTTGACGACGGCGACATCCGCGCACTGTCGCAAGCTGCGGGTGGCGGCCGGGGGCGTTCCGATCAGGGGGCGGCCGAAGGGGCGGCATTTGACGGCGGTAGGCCCAACGTTGGCCCCGGACCGCGCCGTGGCGGTCGCAATGGCGGTCCCCGGGGCGCTAACAACGGTCAACGAAATCGCCCTGCGCAAGCGCAGCGCGGACCTAGGCCTGAAGGAGCCCGTGGCCCTGGGCGCGGCAATGGCCGTTCGGACTCTACTCATGAGCGTCGGGACGGTGTCAACCAGCCAGATCCAATGAAAACATCGTTTGGCTATATCGGCGCGGACAGTTTCACCAAGCAGCGGCAGGAACAGGGCCAACGTCCTCGCAGCGGCGGCAGTTCTGGTCGACGTGGTGGACGTAGCCGATAAACACTTAAATGCTAAAATAGCAGGCTTTGCTCATTGCAGAGCAGGAAATTTATCAATCTAGCTCAGGAAAAATCATGACTATCGAACGCACTCTATCCATCATCAAACCTGACGCCGTCGCCAAGAACGTCATTGGACAAATCTATGCACGCTTCGAAGCCGCTGGTTTGAAGGTGGTTGCTGCGCGCATGGTGCACCTATCGCGTGGCGATGCCGAGGCGTTTTACAGCGTGCACAGCGCGCGTCCGTTTTTTAAAGATCTGGTAGATTTCATGATCTCTGGCCCGGTGATGATTCAGGCGTTGGAAGGTGAGAACGCGATTCTGAAGAATCGTGACCTGATGGGTGCTACCGACCCCAAGAAGGCGACTGCTGGAACTATTCGGGCTGATTTCGCAGACAGTATCGATGCAAATGCCGTGCACGGATCAGATGCTGCGGAGACTGCGGCCCAAGAAATCGCGTTCTTCTTCCCCGGAATGAACGTTTACTCGCGTTAAATTGAGCCATGTCGGCCAACCTGCTTGATTTCGATCTCGACGGATTGGCCGCGTTTTGCGACCGGTTGGGCGAGAAGCGCTTCCGTGCCACTCAGTTGTTTCGCTGGATCCATCAGAAGGGTGCTCACCAGTTTGATGAGATGAGTGACTTGGCCAAGTCGCTGCGCGACAAGCTAAAAGTCCATGCCAGAGTGGCGGGCCTCTCGGTTATTTCTCAACACATTTCATCCGACGGCACTATCAAATGGCTATTTGATGTCGGTGGCGGTGATGCGGTAGAAACAGTTTTCATTCCTGAGGGTGACCGCGGCACCTTGTGTATTTCCTCGCAGGCTGGGTGTGCCGTGGGCTGTCGCTTTTGTTCTACCGGGCACCAAGGTTTCAGCCGAAATCTCACCACCGGGGAGATCACGGCCCAGCTATGGTTTGCTGAACACTTTTTGCGCAAGCACTTAGTCAAACCCGAGCGCGTAATTTCCAATATCGTAATGATGGGCATGGGTGAGCCACTGCAGAACTACGCTGCCCTGGTCCCAGCTTTGCGTGTCATGCTGGACGACCATGCCTATGGTCTGTCACGCAGGCGAGTCACGGTTTCAACTTCAGGCGTGGTGCCGATGATAGACCGCTTGGGTCACGATTGTCCCGTAGCGTTAGCAGTCTCTTTGCACGCGCCTGATGATCTGTTGCGCAGTGATTTAGTGCCTCTCAATCGCAAATACCCCATTGCGGAGCTGATGGAGGCGTGCAATCGCTACTTGCAGTTTGCGCCCCGGGATTTCATCACCTTCGAGTACTGCATGTTGGACGGCGTGAACGACACGCCCGAACACGCGGCGGCCTTGGTGCAGCTGGTCAAGCATTCCCCTGCGACGCGCGTGGCCTGCAAGTTCAACCTGATTCCATTCAACCCTTTTCCTGCATCTGGCCTACTTAGATCCCCGCAATTTCGTGTGTTGGAATTCGCAAAAATATTGGCAAATTCGGGCATTGTGACCACCATACGCAAGACCCGAGGGGACGACATTGATGCCGCGTGCGGACAACTGGCAGGCGATGTCAAAGACCGCACTGGCATCCAACAGAGAATATCCAAGCAACGTACGGTTATGCTCAAAGTTGTATAAAAATCCGTTTCCCGGAATTGATAGGGTGTGCCAAATGAGTGAACGCTTGAGTTTCTATGTCTTTTGTCTGAAATTACTGGCTACTTTTGGATTGACTGTGACCCTGCTTGGCGGCCTTCTAGGCTGTGCAACCAAGGTTGTTGGTAACCCAACAGTTCCGTCCGCCAACCGGGCTGACTTCATTACTGATTCAGATGAAACTGAAGCGCGCAAGCGCGCCAGAATCCGTTTGGAATTGGCGGTAGGGTACTTTGAGCAAGGAAAAACAACCACGGCTTTGGACGAGCTCAAGCAATCCATCAATGCAGACCCGAGCCTGTTTGAAGCCTACAACTTGCGCGGGTTGATTTACATGCGATTGAACGACGTGGGCCTTGCCGAGGAAAGTTTTCGCCGTGCTTTGCAAATCAGCCCGCGTGCCGCAAGCGTTCAACATAATTATGGTTGGCTCTTGTGCCAGCAGTCTAGATTCTCCGAAGCCGTCCAGATGTTCTCGGCTGCCATCGCTGACCCCAACTACGGTGACCGCGCCAAGACTTGGATGACTCAGGGCTTGTGCCAGATGAAAGCCGGTCAGACTGCCGACGCGGAAGCCAGTCTGGTGCATTCCTACGAGCTGGATGCTGGTAATCCCATCACCGGCTACAACTTGGCTACCCTGTTAGCTCAACGTGGGGAGCTTGTGCGTGCTCAGTTTTATGTGCGTCGGCTCAACAACAGCGAACTCGCCAACTCAGAGTCACTTTGGTTGGGTATCAAGGTGGAGCGGCGTTTGGAGAACCGCGAGGCTATGTTGCAATTGGCGGGTCAATTGAAGAAGCGGTTTCCCCAGTCCAAGGAATTTACTTTGTACGAAAGGGGCGCATTCAATGAGTAATGAGGCGGTACTGGCGGTGCCTACCCCGGAGATTGAGCCCAATGCGAGGCCAGTAACCGCAGGGAACCTATTGCGAGCAGCCAGGGAGCGCGAAGGCCTGCACATAGCGGCACTTGCAGTGTCCATGAAAGTGCCTGTAAAGAAGCTTGAGGCACTGGAGGCTGATCGCCTAGATTTGCTGCCGGACGCGGTATTCGTTCGTGCGTTGGCTTCAAGTGTCTGCCGGACACTCAAGTCAGATCCGGCTCCCATTTTGCGTCTCTTGCCAGCAAGTGCGCCACCACGTTTGCATGTCGACGACCGGGGGATCAACACGCCGTTTGACTCACCCGGCCAGGCTAGCAATGTATCCGCACTCAGTTTTTTGACGAAGCCGCCGGCACTGATGGTGGTTTTGTTGATGATTGCCGCGGTGGGTGTGTATTTTTACCCCGAGGCTTCTCGTGAATTGTCGATAGGGGAAACGTTGCACGCAGTCACTTCGCAAACAGCTGCGGAAGTTCCGAACTTTCCTCAAGACGCGCCAGTCGCAGTTGGTAAATCCCTCTTGCAGCCTGAGCCTGTCGCAGCCGATGCCCCGACAGCTCTGGCACCGTCGACCAGCGTAGTGCCCCCAGCGGCCATAACACCGCCAACGCTTATGGCAACTCCAGTCATGAGCGCAGCCAAGCCCGTGCCGGTTGTTGGCACACCAACGCTAGGCGATGTATTGGTGCTCAAGGCAAAGGGCCTAGCCTGGGTTCAGGTGACTGACGCTAAGGGCGTGCAACTCCTGAGTCGTACGCTGCAACCTGCGGAGACGGTAGGCATTGACGGCGCTTTGCCCTTGTCTGTCGTGGTAGGGCGGGTGGATTTGACTACTGTGGAGCTGCGCGGAAAGCCCTTTGATCTCAGCAACATTGCGCAAAATAATGTAGCCCGGTTTGAGGTGAGGCCGTGAGCGCAGCTGTGCCTATTGCGATGGCGCTACCTCGTACGCGGACGTCCTTACAGTCTAGCGTGCGATGGGGCTCGCGGATTGTGACGGTGGGTGGAGGTGCGCCAGTGCGTGTCCAGTCCATGACGAATACCGACACTGAGGATGCCATTGGCACTGCGATCCAAATCAAAGAGCTGGCAAACGCAGGTTCGGAAATGGTTCGGATTACGGTTAATACGCCCGAGGCCGCGAAGGCCGTACCATACATCCGAGAGCAGTTAGATCGTATGGGTGTTGATGTCCCATTGATCGGAGACTTCCATTTCAATGGACATCGCTTGCTGACCGAGTTCCCGCAGTGCGCAGAGGCTTTGTCAAAGTTCCGAATCAACCCAGGCAATGTCGGTAAAGGTGATAAGCGGGACCGTCAATTTGGCATGATGATTGAGTCTGCGATCCGGTGGGACAAGGCTATACGTATCGGCGTGAACTGGGGCAGCTTGGATCAGGAACTCTTGGCCAGCATGATGGACGAAAACAGCCAGCGAGTTGTTCCATGGGATGCCAAACCTGTGATGTACAACGCCTTGATTGTGTCTGCTTTAGCCTCTGCGCAAAGAGCACAGGAGATGGGGTTGTCAGCCCACCAAATCACCTTGTCATGCAAGGTAAGCGGCGTCCAAGACTTAATTGCCGTGTACCGTGAGCTGAGTCAAAGGTGCAATTACCCACTGCATTTGGGGTTGACAGAGGCCGGTATGGGAACGAAAGGCACAGTAGCGTCGTCAGTCGCGCTCGCAGTGTTGTTGCAGGAAGGCATTGGCGATACGATTCGCGTCTCCTTGACCCCCGCACCGGGCGAATCACGCACCCAGGAGGTTGTGATTGCTTCGGAGATTTTGCAGGCCCTAGGGTTGAGGAAGTTCGTGCCTAGTGTTACTGCGTGCCCTGGGTGTGGGCGAACTACCAGCACAACTTTTCAAGAGCTCACTCAGCAGATCGATGAATTTCTGCGGGCAAGAATGCCTGTGTGGAAGCACCAGTATCCCGGTGTGGAAAATCTCAAAGTCGCCGTGATGGGTTGTATCGTCAATGGGCCCGGAGAGAGCAAGCATGCAGATATTGGAATCAGTCTTCCGGGCACTGGTGAAGCTCCTGCAGCCCCTGTCTTCATCGATGGCGAGAAACGGATGACACTTCGTGGAGATGCTATTGCGGCCGATTTCCAAGCTGTTGTCGAAAACTATATTGAGCAACGATTCGGTTCCTCCTCGCGGGTTGCCGTCAGTTAAAGACATATTCATGGAAAAACCAGCGCCAGTTAAGGCGGAAAAACTCGTGGCCGTCAAAGGCATGAACGACATCTTGCCGGGGGAGTCTGCACGGTGGGAGTCCCTCGAATGCACGATTCGCAGCGTGATGCGCCGTTTTGCGTTTGAAAATATTCGCACTCCCCTGGTAGAGCCTACGCCATTATTTGTGCGTGGGACGGGCCAAACCACTGACATTGTCATGAAGGAGATGTATTCCTTCGAGGATCGCCTCAACGGCGAGGCCTTGACTTTGCGCCCAGAAAATACGCCAGGTGTTGTGCGTGCCGCTATCGAACATAACCTTACCTACGACGGCGGTAAGCGCCTGTATTACATGGGCGCCATGTTTCGCCATGAGCGGCCCCAGCGTGGTCGATACCGGCAGTTTTATCAATTGGGCGTGGAAGCCATTGGATTCGAAGGGCCAGAGGTCGATGCCGAGGTCATTCTGTTGGCCCACGCGCTTTTCAAAGAACTCGGTTTGAAAAATGTTCGGGTGGAGCTCAATAGCCTGGGTGTTGCCGAGGAGCGGCTGGCACATCGCACCGCTTTAATTGCCTATTTTGAACAGTATGTGGAGATGTTTGACGAAGACGCGAAAAAGCGTTTGCGTACCAATCCGTTGCGGATTCTGGATACCAAAAATCCCGCGCTCAAGCAAATCGTGCAAGACGCGCCCATGCTGATCGGCTTTCTGGGGCCAGATTCGCTGGCGCGGTTTGATGCGGTGAAATCCATACTGTCTGCATGTGGCGTGACGTGGGCGATCAACCCGTTACTAGTGCGCGGTTTAGATTACTACAGCCACACCGTTTTTGAGTTTTATACCGATGAGCTGGGGTCGCAAGGTGCTTTGATTGGTGGCGGACGCTATGATGGATTATTTGAACTTCTGGGTGGAAAGCCGACTCCAGCGGTCGGCTGGGGACTAGGGATGGAGCGCGTTCTGGAATTGCTTCAAGCGCAAGGCCAAGTTACTGCTAAACCCACGCCCGATGCTTACGCAATTATTCCAGACAGTGACGCACTTCCTACAGCCATGCAGTGCTTGCAATCTTTGCGGCTGCTGGGTGTGAACGTCCAGATGCACGCTGCTCCGACAGCAGGTTCTGCCAGTATGAAATCCCAGTTCAAGAAAGCCGATGCCAGTAAGGCACGTTTTGCACTTGTCTTTGGCCCCGATGAAATTGCCAGGAACGAAGTGACCGTCAAATCACTACGCGACGGAGCTGGTGACCAAACCAGCTACCCGTTGTCCAGAATTTCTGAATGGGCACTCAAACTACAATCTACGACTTAACTTGCAAAGACTATGGCCAATCAATTAGATTTAGAAGAACAAGAACAACTTGATGAACTCAAGCATTTTTGGAAGCAGTATGGCAACGCGATCACCTGGGTCTTGATTGCTGTCCTGTCTGCGTTTGCAGCCTGGAACGCCTTTCAGTACTGGGAGCGCTCTCAAGCGAATCAAGCAGCCGCCATGTACGACGAGGTCGAGCGGGTGGTTGCCAGTGGTGATGTGGTGATGGCGGAGCGTGCCTTCGGCGACATGAAAGAACGGTTTGCCCGCACTGTGTACGCGCAGCAAGCTGGGTTGCTATTGGCCAAAACTGCTGTTGAGAAGGCTAAACCTGATATAGCTAAACCGGTATTGGCCTGGGTAGCAGAAAAGTCGGCAGACGAGGGTTATGCGGCTATTGCCAAACTGAGACTAGCCGGCTTGCTAATTGAGGAGAAGGCGCTGGAGGCTGCGCTCAAGGTGTTGGATGCACAACCCCCGGTGGAGTTCAAAGCGCTTTTTGCAGACCGCAAGGGGGACATCTACGCCCTCCAGAGCAAATATTCGGAAGCCAAGCAAGAGTATTTGAATGCCTACGCTGCTTTCGATGAGCGCTCTGACTACCGGCGATTTGTGGAGATTAAGCTCAATGCGCTGGGAGGTCATGTGCCGATGGAACCCGAGGTAAAGAAATAATGCTAACGGTTAATGTTGGGAGATACATTTCGCGTGCTGGATGCTTGGTGCTGGCCGTCAGCGTGCTGGCCGCATGTGCCAGTTCAGACAAGGTAAAGGTAGCGGACTTGCCGCCCAATCCTGCAAGTTTGGGCGTCAAATCTGCGTGGACTGCCTCAATCGGAAATGTCGCTTTCCCCCTCGATATGCGTGTCCAGGGCGCCACCATTTACTTGGCTGGCACTGATGGCGTGGTGGCTGCCCTGGACGGGCGCACAGGCGGCGATGTCTGGAGAAATGCGATCAAGACCCAAATTTCAGCGGGTGTAGGCAGCGACGGACGTTACTCAGGCGTTGTGAATCGTGACAATGAACTCGTCGGTATGGACGCGGGGCGTGAAGTTTGGCGCCAAAAGATACCGGCAGTGTCTTTAACGGCGCCATTGGTTGCTGGGGACCGCATTTTTGTCTTGGCGGGTGACCGTTCGGTGACCGCGTTTGACGCTGCAACCGGCCGTAAGCTTTGGCAGCAACAGCGCGCTGGCGATGCTTTGGTACTCCAGCAGGGCGGCGTCATCCTGGCGGTTGGCGATACTTTGGTTGCTGGACTCGGCGGGCGCCTTGTCGGCATGAATCCGCAGAACGGCAGCGTGCGTTGGGAAACTCTGGTTGCCAACAGCCGAGGTACCAACGAAGTAGAGCGGCTGGTGGACTTGGTAGCTGGTGTTTCGCGCAGTGGGGATCAGGTGTGTGTCCGATCTTTTCAGTCGGCTATAGCGTGTGTCGATGCGGCACGCGGTACGTTGGCTTGGAGTAAGAATGCCGTGGGCTACACAGGTTTAGGGGGTGATGTTGACGCTGTTTTCGGTTCCGAAAGCGATGGTACTGTCGTCGCGTGGCGCCGTTCGGACGGTGATCGACTGTGGGCCAATGAACAGTTGAAGAACCGTGTTTTAACGACGCCATTGGCTCTGGGGCGCTCCGTAATAGTGGGTGATGGTGCTGGCTTCGTACATTTCCTTTCGCGGGATGGCGGGACGACCCAGAACCGTGTTTCCACAGACGGCTCCGCCATCGTTGCTGGCCCTGTAGTGGTGGGGCAGACCGTGGTGGTTGTTACCCGGCGTGGTGGCATATACGGCTTTAGACCCGAGTAAACCTGAACCCTTTTCATGAAACCTGTTATCGCATTGGTTGGGCGACCCAACGTGGGCAAATCAACCCTTTTTAACCGGTTGACAAAAAGCCGTGACGCCATAGTCGCGGATTTTGCCGGACTTACCCGAGACCGTCACTACGGCAATGGCAAGCAAGGACCGCACGAGTTTATTGTCATTGACACCGGCGGCTTTGAGCCTGACGCAAGCAGCGGCATTTACAAAGAAATGGCGAAGCAAACGCGCCAAGCTGTAGCCGAAGCGGACGTAGTCATGTTTGTGCTGGACGCGCGGGCGGGCTTGTCCGGACAGGACCATGAAATTGGCAAGTACTTGCGCAAACTTGGCAAGCGCTGCATTCTTGTTGCTAACAAATCTGAGGGCATGACTGAGGGAGTGCAGTTGGGCGAGTTCTTTGAACTCGGCCTCGGCGAGGTCTTCCCAATATCTGCCTCTCACGGGCAAGGTATTCGGTCGCTGGTTGATTTGGCACTTGAACCGTTGTTGGCGGAACTGGAAGCCCAAGGTGAACAAGACGCTGACCCGACAGCTATCAAGTTGGCAGTGGCAGGGCGTCCGAATGTTGGAAAGTCAACGTTAATCAACACGTGGCTGGGCGAGGAGCGCTTGGTCGCATTCGACATGCCAGGTACGACTCGAGATGCGATATCCGTTCCCTTCGAGCGGAATGGACAAAGGTACGAGTTGATTGATACGGCGGGCCTTCGACGGAAGGGGCAAGTGTTTGAGGCCATTGAGAAATTTTCAGTCGTTAAGACTTTGCAAGCCATCGAATCCGCCAGCGTGGTGCTTCTGCTTATAGATGCCACGCAGGGTATTACTGATCAAGACGCACATATTGCGGGGTACATATTGGAGTCAGGCAGGGCTGTAGTGTTGGCAATCAATAAATGGGATGCGATTGATGATTACGCCCGAGAACTCGTGAAGCGCTCTATCGAGACTCGTTTGAGTTTTTTGAAATTCGCAGCCATGCATTTCATCTCCGCCCAAAAAAGGCAAGGGCTTAGGCCTGTGTGGGACTCCATTGCTCAAGCGCACCGTGCTGCCAATTGCAAGATGTCCACACCGGTACTGACGCGTCTGTTGCTGGAGGCGGTGCAGTTCCAAACGCCTAAAAAGAGCGGCATGTACCGCCCCAAGTTGCGTTATGCCCACCAAGGGGGCATGAATCCCCCGATTATTGTTGTCCATGGCAATTCGCTGGAGCACGTCACAGATACTTATAAGCGCTACCTAGAAGGTCGTTTCCGCAAGGAGTTTGATCTGGTGGGTACGCCTTTGCGCATTCAGATGAAATCTGCGGAAAATCCTTACGCTGACCGAAAGCCAGACTAAGTCGGTTCGTTGCCCAGACGTAGCCATCTTGAAGGATTTGTACCCCGGACTTAATTCCAGCAATCGCGTGTGGTATCTTCTAACTCTTATCAACTTTTGAACACGGAGAATATCGTGAGCAACAAAGGACAATTACTCCAGGACCCGTTTTTGAACGCCTTGCGTCGGGAGCACGTGCCTGTGTCTATTTACCTTGTTAACGGCATCAAGCTGCAAGGCCAAGTTGAATCTTTTGACCAGTACGTTGTGTTACTTCGTAACACGGTGACACAAATGGTTTACAAGCATGCCATCTCTACCATCGTTCCAGGCCGAGCAGTCAATTTTGCTGCGCCTGCCTCTGATGACTCTGTAGAAGGCTAAGCCCTTCTCCCACGGACCGGCGTTCCCGCCGGTCTGAGCCGCTTTCATTTTGACTGCCAAGAACACTCCCGTACCGGTGCCCACCATTTTGGTGGGTGTTGATTTTGGCCATGAAAATTTTGATGGTGAATTGGAGGAGCTGGGACTCTTAGCGCAGACAGCAGGGATGACCCCGGTCGCCCGTGTCACTTGCAAGCGCAAAGCACCAGACGCGGCGCTCTTCGTAGGATCCGGAAAAGCTGATGAAATCAAGATGTTGGCGCAACAGTTGGGCGCTACCGAGATTTTGTTCGACCAAAGCCTGAGTCCCGGCCAGCAGCGCAACTTGGAGCGTAGTTTGGAAATGCCGGTCAACGATCGGACATATCTAATTTTGGAAATCTTTGCTCAACGGGCACGTAGTCACGAGGGCAAGTTGCAGGTGGAGTTGGCCCGGCTTCAATACCTGAGTACACGTTTGGTGCGACGTTGGTCGCACTTGGAGCGTCAAAGCGGTGGTATTGGTATGCGGGGGGGGCCAGGTGAGACCCAGATTGAGCTCGACCGCCGGATGATTGGCGAGACCATAAAACGAACCAAAGAACGCTTGCAAAAAGTGAAGCGCCAGAGGCAAACTCAAAGGCGTCAACGTGAGCGGCGAGACGCCTTCAACATATCGCTTATCGGCTATACCAACGCCGGTAAATCCACGCTCTTTAATGCACTGGTGAAGGCACGCGCGTTTGCTGCCGACCAACTGTTTGCGACGCTAGATACTACGACGCGTCAACTGTATTTGGCGGACGCCGGCCGATCGGTATCCCTGTCCGATACGGTTGGATTCATTCGAGATTTGCCACACGGGCTGGTCGATGCATTCCAGGCAACATTACAAGAAGCCATTGACGCTGACTTGCTGATGCATGTGGTGGACGCTGCTAATCCGAACTATGCAGAGCAAATCGCACAGGTACAAAAAGTATTGTTGGAAATTGGTGCAGAAAATGTTCCCCAATTGTTGGTCTTTAACAAGACGGATGCCTTGGACACTGATCACCAACCCATCCACCTGGAAGATACATTCGAGATTGACGGAGTACAAACTTCGCGTATCTTTGTGAGTGCTAGAAGCTTGCAAGGTTTGGACGTCCTGCGCAAGAGAATCTCCGCCACCGTATCTGCTGCCGCAAGGGGCGCGCCCAATGAGCCGCTCCATGTCCCTGTACCCACAGGGGCTGACTGATGTTTGTGCACAATGCAGGGGTGCAAATGAAAACCGACGACATGAAACTAACAACACACACCGGTGGATCACCAGTCGCAAAATGGGCTGCTTGGTTTAAGAGCAGTATGTTCAATCTGAATGACTCTCGCTGGGGGCGCTCAGAGGGTAAAGAGCCCGATGCGCCACCGTCTGACGGCGCTGCAACACAGAGCAACGATGATAAGCCTCCGGCTGATGCGCCAAAGCCCCAGGGTCGTAAGCCTGCACCCAATGCCGGCCCACCTGATTTGGAAGAGGTTTGGCGCGATTTGAACCGCAAATTGGGAGGCCTGTTTGGAAAGCCTGGCGGCAAAAATTCTGGCGGTGGCTCTGGCGGCAACGGCGGTGGTTACCAACCGGATATGAAAAGCGCGGGCATCGGTGCGGGACTTATCGCTGCGGTTGTCGTCGTGATCTGGCTACTCACGGGTTTCTTTATCGTTCAAGAAGGTCAGCAGGCCGTCATCACCCAGTTTGGCCGATACCATTCGACCGTCAACGCTGGTTTCAATTGGCGCCTTCCGTACCCCATTCAACGCCATGAACTGGTGGTTGTGACGCAGATCCGATCTGTAGACGTAGGTCGGGATTCCGTCATCAAGGCGACTGGCTTGCGTGACTCTGCCATGCTCACTGCCGACGAAAATATCTTGGATATCAAATTTGCAGTTCAGTACCGACTCAGCGATGCGCGGGCCTTTTTGTTTGAAAGCAAGAGCCCCGAAGCTGCTGTCGTGCAGGCTGCTGAAACTTCTGTGCGTGAAGTCATGGGTAGTATGAAGATGGATGCAGCCCTATCGGAAGAGCGTGACCAGATAGCTCCACGCGTGCGCACACTCATGCAAAGCATTCTTGACCGCTATAAGGTGGGAATCGAGGTGGTGGGCATTAACTTGCAACAAGGTGGCGTGCGCCCTCCGGAGCAGGTGCAAGCTTCGTTTGACGATGTGCTGAAGGCAGGTCAGGAGCGTGAACGTGCCAAAAATGATGCGCAGGCATATGCCAATGACGTAGTTCCGCGAGCGGTAGGTACGGCGTCACGACTCAAGCAAGAAGCGGACGCATACAAGTCGCGCGTGGTTGCTCAAGCGCAGGGTGATTCGGAGCGCTTCCGCTCGGTGTATGTCGAGTACCAGAAGGCGCCCCAAGTCACCCGTGACCGCATGTATCTGGATGCCATGCAACAGATCTACTCCAATGTGACCAAGGTCGTAGTCGAATCCAAGCAAGGCTCCAGTCTGCTGTACTTACCACTAGAAAAAATCATGCAAATGGGCGCCAATGCCGCAGCGAGTGACGCATCAGCGCACCCGGCTTCGACTACGGCCCCGTCAACGCCGGCCTTACCCCCGGTCACAGTTATTACCAACGACGCGCGCGCCCGTGACTCGGCCCGTACCCGCGATCGTGAGTCTCGGTAGGAGTTGGAAATGAATCGTATCGGTATGATCCTGTCGTCCTTGCTTGTGCTGATCGCACTTGCCGCGTCGACTCTCTTTGTCGTTGACCAGCGCCAATTTGGTGTGGTGTATGCCCTCGGGCAGATTAAGGAAGTTATTACGGAGCCCGGCTTAAATTTCAAATTGCCGCCACCGTTTCAAAATGTCTCTTACATTGACAAGCGCTTACTTACGCTAGACAGCACTGATTCGGAGCCCATGCTTACGGCTGAAAAGCAACGCGTCGTTATTGATTGGTATGTGCGTTGGCGCATTTCAGGCCCTAGCGAGTACATCCGCAATGTTGGGTTGAATGAAAGTGCGGGGGCGAGCCAACTCAACCGCGTGGTGCGCAACGCTTTCCAGCAGGAAATCAACAAATACACCGTGAAAGAATTGTTGTCGCTCAAGCGTGAAGCGCTCATGGCCGCAGTCAAGGCTGAGGTGTTGGACAAAGTAAAAGGCGTCAAACCCTGGGGTGTGGATGTGGTGGACGTGCGTATCACCCGCGTGGACTACGTGGAGGCGATTACTGAATCTGTTTACCGTCGAATGGAGGCTGAGCGCAAACGCGTGGCCAATGAATTGCGTTCTACTGGCGGTGCCGAAGGCGAAACCATTCGTGCGGATGCCGACCGGCAACGTGAAGTGACTATCGCCAATGCGTACCGTGATGCGCAGAAGGTCAAGGGCCAAGGGGATGCGGAGGCCGCCCGCCTGTACGCTGATGCTTTTGGTCGCGATCCACAGTTTGCCCAGTTCTACCGTAGCCTAGATGCGTACAAAGCTTCCTTTGCGAGCAAAAGTGACGTTATGGTGTTAGACCCATCTTCATCGGAGTTTTTCAAAGTCCTGCGCAACGGTGGCGCAGCGACGACCAGTCCCAAGAAGTAGTTTTGAACGAAAGTACGCTTTGGTTGGCCTTGGCACTCGTGCTGGTCATTGAGGGGCTTTTCCCGTTGTTGGCGCCAGATGCCTGGCGTCGCATCTTTACCCAGCTACTGCAGCTTAGCGATATGCAAATCCGCCGCTATGCGATCGGCAGTATCTTGCTGGGGCTATTGGGAATTTGGTTGCTGGCAGCGTGAAATCCAACCCCTAAGGCCGGTAAAATCACGGTTTTAATAGCTTCAACTTACCCTCATGTCCGCTTGGGTCCTACCGGATCATATTGCCGATGTGCTGCCTTCCGAGGCGCGCCACATCGAAGAAATTCGTAGAGACTTGCTGGACGTGGCGCGATGCTATGGTTACGAGCTTGTCCTGCCGCCGCTCGTCGAACATTTGGAGTCTTTGCTGTCGGGTACGGGCCAGGCACTTGACCTACAAACTTTTAAACTGGTAGACCAACTTTCGGGTCGCATGTTGGGTCTGCGCGCAGATTGCACCCCCCAGGTCGCCCGCATTGATGCCCACTTGTTGAATCGTGCTGGAGTGACCCGCCTGTGTTATTGCGGCCCGGTGGTGCATACACGCCCCAGCGGTCCACACGCGACACGTGAGCCCCTACAGTTTGGTGCCGAGCTGTATGGTCACACGGGTCTGGAGGCGGATCTTGAAATTCTGACCTTGGCACTCGATGTCTTGAAGGCAGCGCGTGTGGATGGCATTCGTGTAGATATGGCGGATGCCCGCATTGTGCATGCCCTTCTACAGGACGTGCATCTGCCCGCTGGCGAGATGGCGGCACTGCACGCTGCACTGGCAGCGAAGGATGCCAGCGAACTTAAAGTCCTCACCCGCAAGTCGCCCGAAGTGACCAGCCGAGCGCTGCAAGATCTTGTTAACCTCTATGGCGATGGCGGTATTTTGGACGAGGCCGAGCGTTGTTTGCCGGCCATGCCAGAAATCAAAGAGGCGCTAGCGCATTTACGGTGGCTGGCCAGCCACCTGGAAGGTGCCGCGGTGTCCTTTGACTTGTCAGATTTGCGCGGCTACGCGTACTACAGCGGTGCTCGCTTTTCCTTGTATGCGCCTGGTGCCAGCGACTCGCTGGCCCGTGGTGGTCGTTACGACGAAGTGGGGTCAGTGTTCGGTCGCAAGCGGCCGGCCGTTGGATTTAGCCTTGATATCAAGGCAGTTGCTGCAGTGGCCTCACGGCGGCCTTTGCGGGCTGCTATTCGGTCTCCGTGGGCTGAAGGCGATACATTGCGCACAGCTATTGCAGCGTTGCGACGCCAGGGCGAAACCGTGGTTTGCGTGCTGCCAGGCCATGAGAGCGAAGTCGATGAATTCCATTGTGACCGCGAGTTGGTCAGTGTTGACGGACATTGGCGTGTTCAAGCGATATGAAATCATTTTCGGACGGCCGCTTGTTCAGCGCCGTTCTCCACCAATCGGGCAATGCAAATGAATACAACCAAAGGTCGTAATGTAGTCGTCGTCGGAACCCAGTGGGGTGACGAGGGCAAGGGCAAACTGGTCGACTGGCTGACCGAAAGCGCGCATGGTGTGGTGCGCTTTCAGGGTGGTCACAATGCGGGCCACACCTTGGTCATCAATGGGGTGAAGACGGCCTTGCACCTGATTCCCAGCGGCATCATGCGTCCGGGCGTGAAATGCTACATCGGCAATGGAGTGGTGTTGTCTGCCGCCAAGTTGTTTGAGGAAATCGAGGGCTTGGAAAAGGTCGGAGTTGAATTGCGCTCGCGTCTGCGCATCAGCGAGGCCTGCCCGCTGATATTGCCGTTTCATGCCGCGCTGGACGTGGCCCGTGAGGCCGCCCGCGAGAAGGGTGGCACAGAGAAAATTGGGACCACCGGCCGTGGCATTGGTCCTGCTTACGAAGACAAAATTGCCCGCCGTGCCCTGCGCGTGCAAGACCTGAAATACCCGGAGCGCTTTGCCGCCAAGTTGCGTGAGCTTCTGGATTTGCACAATCATGTGCTGACCAGCTATTTGGGCTCTGCCGCTTTCGACTTTGGCCCCACACTGGCGCCCTACATGGCGGATGGCAAGGTTCTGTTTGAGCCCGTATTTGCCGAGGCCATGCGCCACGCGGAACTGCTTAAACCCATGATGGCCGATGTGTCGCGCGAATTGAATGAGGCCCACACCAAGGGAGCCAACCTGTTGTTTGAAGGCGCGCAAGGCACCTTGCTGGATGTGGACCACGGCACTTATCCCTATGTCACTTCCAGCAACTGCGTGGCTGGCAATGCCGCCGCCGGTGCAGGTGTGGGCCCCGGCATGCTGCACTATATTCTGGGTATTACCAAGGCCTATTGCACCCGCGTAGGTGGTGGCCCGTTCCCAACAGAGCTGGATTGGGAGGTGGAGGGCACGCCCGGCTACCACATGAGCACGGTGGGGGCCGAAAAAGGGGTGACCACTGGGCGCTCGCGCCGTTGTGGGTGGTTCGATGCCGCCTTGCTCAAGCGCTCCGCCCAGGTCAACGGCCTATCGGGTTTATGTATCACTAAATTAGACGTGCTGGACGGCCTCACAGAGTTGCTGCTTTGCACGGGCTACGAGCTGGACGGCGAGGTGACCGATATTCTGCCCATGGGCGCCGACGACATCTCCCGCTGCAAGCCCATTTACGAAACCATGGATGGCTGGAGCGACAGCACCGTGGGAGTGACCCAGTACGACAAGCTGCCTGTGGCTGCGCGCTTGTACCTGCAACGCATTGAGCAGGTTACTGGCGTGCCGATCCATATGGTGTCCACCAGCCCAGACCGCGACCATACCATCATGATGCGCCACCCCTATTTGGCAGAGTCACTGGCAGTCTAGATCCTTTTTTCCAGTAAAAACGGCCCCGCCCCGCGCAAAATATGTCGGGGATGCTACAAAAATAGGAGCAAATCATGTTGACTGAAGACGGTAAACATCTCTACGTAAGCTACGACGAGTACCACAACCTGATTGAAAAGCTGGCCATCAAGGTGCACCAGTCGGGCTGGGAGTTCGACACCATTTTGTGTCTGGCTCGTGGTGGTCTGCGCCCGGGTGATATTTTGTCGCGTGTGTTTGACAAGCCCCTGGCTATCATGTCGACCAGCTCCTACCGTGCCGAGGCCGGCACGTTGCAAGGCAACCTGGACATTGCGCGTTACATCACCACACCGAAGGGCGAGATTGCCGGGCGTGTTTTACTGGTCGACGACTTGGCCGATTCGGGCCATACCCTGCATGCTGTCATTCAGCAGCTAAAAAACGATTACGAGCCGATCACCGAACTGCGCAGTGCTGTGATTTGGACCAAGGCTGTATCGGTATTCACCCCGGATTACACGGTTGAATTTTTACCCACCAATCCCTGGATTCATCAGCCCTTTGAGAGCTATGACGCCATGGGCCCTGCCCAACTCATCAGCAAGTGGAGCGTATAGCGGATCACACCTCCGGCTGTGCCCGCTGCGTGTGGCCATACTCTCCCGTGCAGGTGGCAATGCCTGTGGCCTGGCCCAGCCAGCTCTGCGGCATCGCTGGTTCTGGGTACGCGCCTTTGAGATTTTGTTGTTGTAGGTGCTTTTAAGAGATTGAGATGCAGGACAAAATCACGGAGCTCATTCACCACCCCTACGTACCGCCGGCGGGGTTTGAGGCGCCCCAACCCGGGGTGTTCAAGGCCTCCACCGTTTTCTTCCCCAATGTTGCCGCCATGCGCAGCCGTGAGTGGAAAGACAAGTCGGCATACACCTACGGTCTACATGGCACGCCAACCACCTATGCGCTGGAAGAGCGACTTTGCACGCTAGAAGGGGGACTGCAGTGTGTATTGGCCCCCAGTGGCCTGTCTGCCGTCGCTTTGGTGGCTTTGGCCCTGCTCAAGACCGGTGACGAAGTGCTGATCCCGGACAATGCCTATGCCCCCAACAAAGCGCTGGCGGAGGGTGAGCTCAAAAGCTGGGGTATTACGCACCAGGTTTACGATCCCTTGGACCCGCAAGACCTGGAAGCCCAAATCTCCAGTCGCACGAAATTGGTCTGGCTCGAAGCGCCAGGCTCTGTGACGCTGGAATTTCCTGACCTCGTGGAGATGGTCCGTATCTGCCGGCGCCGCAGCGTCTTGACGGCGCTGGACAACACCTGGGGCGCGGGCCTGGCGTTTGCGCCGTTTGACTTGCTGCCGCAAACTGAGCCGGGCTTAGGCGTGGATATTTCAGCGCACGCACTCACCAAATATCCCAGCGGAGGCGGGGATGTGCTGATGGGTAGCGTTATCACACGCGACCCCGGCTTACACCTGCGCCTCAAGCTGTGTCATATGCGCTTGGGCCTGGGCGTGGGGGCCAACGATGCGGAACTGGTGTTGCGCTCCTTACCAACAATGGCTTTGCGTTACAACGCGCACGACCTGGCTACGCGCGAGCTGGCGCAGTGGTGCTTGGCGCGCGGAGAGTTTGTGCAGGTGTTGCACCCGTCTTTGCCAGATTCTCCGGGCCACGCACATTGGAAGGCCCTGTGCAAATCGGGCGCTGGCGGCGCGGCCGGTTTGTTCAGTGTGATTCTGGCGCCGCGCTATACCCAAGCGCAAGTGGACGCCTTCTGCAATGCCCTCAAGTTGTTCAAACTTGGCTATAGCTGGGCTGGGCCTATCAGTTTGGTGGTGCCCTATGAATTAGCGCGTATGCGCAGCGGGGGATGGCCCCAGCATCTGGCTGCGGGAACGCTGGTGCGCTTTTCGGTGGGCCTGGAAGACGTAGTGGATCTGCAGGCCGACTTGGCGCAGGCGCTCAAAGCCCTAACCTAGGGACCCAGATGCTGCCAAGTGCGGTGGTGTTACAGTGGAGGCAATTAACGAAAGCATACCTTGGCAACACCCAATTACGGTTACGAAAAGCGGCAAAAAGAGCTCGCCAAGAAGCGTAAAAAAGAAGACAAACTCAAAGACAAGAACGAGCGCAAGTTGCATGGCCCGGGCGACGACCCACAGGGCGATAACAATGACGCGCCGCCCGGCGATACGCCCGCACCCCCCCAAGAGTAAATTCCCCTCTAGCTCGCCAGTAACGTACTGGCGAGCGCGGCAAACGCATCTGGAGTGTGTGCCAGGGCTTGCAGCCGTTGGGCCTGGGCATAGTGCACAAAATTGCGCTCAATGGACTGCAGATACACCGGGTCGTAGTGCTCGGTTAGTAGGTCTGACACCACTGGGCGCAGGTCGCCCTCCCTGACTTGCGCCTTCCACCCCTCTACCACCAGCTTGCCACGCGCTTCGGTCAGGGCGTCCAGCCTTTGACAGAAAAAGTCGGGTGCGTGCACGAAGAATTCATAGTCTTCGAGTAACAACGCAATACGTTGCGGATGGGCCAATGTCAGGTTAATGCACGCACTGGCCCGCATACGGTCTACCAGCGGGGTCGCAATGGCTACATTGCCCACTTTCTTGCTCTCGCTCTCAACAAACACCGGGCGTGTGGCATCGAAGTTGCGCAGCCTGTCCCAAACCAGCGTATCAAAGCGCTTTTGCGTGGGTTGGTCTACGCCAGGCAGCGCGCCTAGTACGCTACTGCGGTGGTTGGCCAGGCCCTCCAGGTCAAGCACCTGGGCACCCTGTGCGGCCAGTGCATGCAGCAGCCGGGTTTTGCCAGAGCCGGTGGTTCCGCAGACTACCTTAAAGTTCAGCCGCGTTGCCTGGCGTTCTATATCCGCCACCATAGCGGCCCTGAATGCTTTGTAGCCGCCCTCTAGCAGCGTGGTTTTAAAACCAATCTGATCCAATATCAGCGCCAGGGAACCACTGCGTTTTCCGCCACGCCAACAGTAGGCCAGGGGCTTCCAGACTTTGGGCCTATCGATGACTTCACGTTCGATATGCGCCGCTATGTTGCGAGCGGCCATGGCCGCACCCCGCTTTTTGGCTTCAAACTGGTTGACCTGCTTGTAAAGGGTGCCCACCACGATGCGCTCTTCGTTGTTCAAGGTGGGCCAATTCACAGCACCGGGCAGGTGATCCTCGGCATATTCGGCCTCGGTACGGGCGTCAATAACGGTGTCAAATTCGTGCAGGCGCGTCAATACATCCGCAGCGCTGATCAGTTGCACGCTCATGGTAGTAGCTTGGTTAGACTGGGCCATACATTGGCCAGCAGCGTCGGGTGGGCCGCCTCAGCGGGGTGAATGCGGTCCGCTTGAAAGAGCTTCAGCGCATCAGGGCCATCGGCCACGTCTTTCAAAAAAAACGGCACCAGGGCAGCTTTGTTGGCTTGGGCGGTTTTGGCAAAGGTATCAGCAAAACGCTTGCTGTAGTCTTGGCCATAGTTGGGTGGCACTTGCATGCCCAATAGCAGCACCTTGGCGCCCGCCGCCTGGGCCGAGCGGGTCATGGTTTGCAGGTTGTTCAGTGTCATATCCAGCGGCAGGCCGCGCAGTGCGTCGTTACCACCCAATTCGATGACAACGACGCTGGGTTTGTGCTGCTTGAGCAGCGCGGGCAGGCGGGAGCGTCCACCAGAAGTGGTGTCGCCGCTGATGCTGGCATTGATGAGCTTGGTGCCAGGCTTCTCGGTGGCCAGGCGTTTTTCCAGCAACGCGACCCAGCCGCTACCGCGCTTGAGACCATACTCAGCGCTGAGCGAGTCGCCCACCACCAAAATAGTAGCGGGCACTTTGGCGGCTTTGGTAGGGGCTGACGGCGCGGCTGCATGGCTGGCCGATAGCCCTGAAAATAAGGCTGTTAGGCCCAGCAAGATACAGTGGCGTCGAGCCAGAACCCGGCAATTCATAAAGCGGCTATTCAATGAGGACCCCAATGACAGATTCAATTATTTCGGTAGAGCAGGTTTGCAAGTCGGTGACAGATTCCACCGGTACGTTGCAGATCCTGCAAGGCATCGATTTTGCGCTAAAAGCCAAAGAGACTGCGGCGATTGTGGGCGCTTCAGGTTCGGGCAAAAGCACCTTGCTCTCCATCATTGCTGGGCTGGACACGCCCACCAGTGGCACGGTGCGCTTGGCGGGGCAAGACTTGTTCGCCATTGATGAGGACGACCGCGCCGCTTTGCGGGCCCAAAAAGTGGGTTTTGTGTTCCAGAGTTTTCAGTTGCTTGGGAACCTTACCGCGCTAGAAAATGTGATGCTTCCGCTAGAGCTGGCCGATCGCAAAGATGCCCGGGCTGCCGCTACCGAGATGTTGGCCCGCGTGGGCTTGGCGCAGCGATTGAATGCCTATCCCAAGGTCCTCAGCGGTGGTGAGCAGCAGCGGGTGGCGCTGGCGCGGGCGTTTGTGGTGCGCCCGGCCGTGCTGTTGGCGGACGAGCCCACCGGCAGCCTGGACTTTGCTACGGGCGAGACCATCATGAAGCTGATGTTTGACCTGAACCGTGAGCAAGGCACGACGCTGGTGTTGGTAACCCACGACCGTGGTATCGCAGCCCGGTGCGACCGGCGCATCACCATTGAAGCGGGACGGATGCTGGAAGCCGAGGTGGTCTCCGTGGCCTGATTTTTGAAGCCAAATAGCGCCTGAGCCGGCGTTTTCATTGAAGTTAATGCTCTGTTTTTAATAGCATAAGTACTGTACTTCGATCACGCTATGGATACATAAGTTATATACAACCAAGTAATCAGTAGTTCCAGTTTTAACGATCGGCTCTCAGAATTCCCCCATCGCTACTATTTTCGATGATGGAATTCTCAAATATGACCAATCGCCGCACCTTTAACCGCATCGCAACAAATATGGTGTTGCTGGCTTCCAGCCTAGGGGGCCTTGCACCTGTGCACGCCCAGCCAGCCCCGGTGACCTTGCTCAATGTGTCTTACGACCCCACGCGTGAGCTGTATGTCGAATTCAACGCTGCGTTTGCCAAGCACTGGAAAGCCAAGACCGGGCAGGTCGTGACCATCAAGCAAAGCCATGGGGGTTCGGGCAAGCAGGCCCGCTCCATCATTGACGGGCTAGAGGCCGATGTAGCAACCTTGGCCTTGGCGGGAGATACCCAAGCGTTGGTTAAAAACGGCGGTTGGGTCAACGCCGATTGGCAAAAGCGCTTGCCGCACAATGCGGCGCCGTATACCTCGACCATTGTTTTGGCGGTGCGCGCCGGCAACCCGAAGAACATCAAAGACTGGGACGATTTGATTCGCCCGGACGTGAAAGTCATCACACCCAACCCCAAGTCTTCCGGCGGTGCACGCTGGAACTACTTGGCAGCTTGGGAATTTGCCAAGCGCAAGTACGGCTCTGACGCCAAGGCCAAGGAATTTGTCGCCAAACTGTACGGCAACGTGCCGGTTTTGGACACCGGGGCCCGCGGTTCTACCATCACTTTCGCGCAGCGCGCCCAGGGCGATGTGCTGATTGCCTGGGAAAACGAAGCCCACTTGCTTGAGAAAGAATTTGGCGCCAAATTTGACGTGGTAGCACCGTCTCTGTCTATTCTGGCGGAGCCCGCCGTGACCTTGGTCGACAAAAACGCAGACAAAAAGAACACCCGCGCAGTAGCCACCGCTTACCTGGAGTACTTGTACACCGAGGAGGGTCAGGACATCGCCGGCAAAAATTTCTACCGTCCCGCAGCGTCTGCCAAGGCGCAAGCCAAGTACGCCAATCAGTTTGCCAAGATCAATCTATTCACCATTGACCAAGCCTTTGGCGGCTGGGAAAAGGCCGATAAAGACCACTTTGCCGATGGTGCCAGTTTTGACCAGATTTACACCAAGAAATAGCAGATTCCAAGCGAAATAGTGCTGAGGCCGGCGTATTTAATACGGATCATGCTACTAAAAATGTAGCATGCCCAGTTGACACAAAGGTACGCCGCTGGCGCTAATCCGGCTTGCTCTCGGTGGGCGTGTCCTTGGATCGTGGGCGGCTACGGCGCATCAGCAAATACGCCGCAGGAATCACAAACATCGACAAGAGCGGTGCGGTAATCATGCCGCCCACCATGGGTGCGGCAATGCGTTGCATCACCTCAGAGCCCGTGCCCGTGCCCCACATGATGGGGAATAGGCCTGCCAAAATCACCGCCACCGTCATCGCCTTGGGGCGCACCCGCAGCACCGCGCCCTCGCGGATGGCGTCCAGCAGGTCCGCGGTCTCGGTCTTGCCTTCAGCAATACGCTTGTCCCAGGCTTGCTTGAGGTACAGCAGCATGATGACGCCAAACTCCGCTGACACCCCGGCCAGCGCAATAAAGCCCACCGCCCCTGCCACCGAGAGGTTGTAGCTCAGCAAGTACAGCAACCAGATGCCGCCGATCAGGGCAAACGGCAATGTGGCCATGATGAGTACCGCGTCGTCAAAGCGCTTAAAGGTCAGGTACAGCAGCACAAAGATGATCAGCAGCGTGAACGGCACCACCAATTTAAGCTTGGCCGTGGCCCGCTCCAAAAACTCAAACTGCCCTGACCAAGACACCGAATAACCCGGCGGCAGCTTCACCTGTTGCGCCACGGCGGCTTGCATGTCTTTGACCGCCGAGCGCAAGTCGCGCCCGCGAATGTCCACATACACCCAACCCGACAGGCGGGCGTTTTCGCTGCGCAGCATCGGTGGGCCATCGGTGATGCGCACGTCGGCCACATCCGACAACACCAACCGTTGCCCACGCTCGGTGACGATGGGCAGCACGCGCAGCTTTTCCATCGAGTCGCGCAGTTCGCGTGGGTAGCGCAGGTTGATGGGAAAGCGCTGCAGGCCCTCTACCGTCTCGCCAATGTTTTCTCCGCCCACCGCAGAGGTGATGACGGATTGCACATCGGCGATGTTGAGTCCATAGCGGGCGGCGTCGTCACGGCGAATATTCACGTCCACATAGCGGCCCCCAGTCAGACGCTCGGCCAAAGCGCTGCTGACACCGGGCACCTCTTTGAGGGCTTTCTCAATCTCGCCAGTAATACGGTCGATGGTGACCAGGTCAGCTCCTGCCACCTTCACGCCCACCGGGCTTTTGATGCCGGTGGCCAGCATGTCAATGCGGTTACGGATGGGGGGCACCCAAATGTTGGCCAGCCCGGGCACTTTGACGATGCGGTCTAGCTCATCCACCAGCTTGTCCTGCGTCATGCCAGGACGCCACTGGTCGCGGGGCTTGAACTGGATGGTGGTCTCAAACATCTCCATGGGGGCCGGGTCAGTCGCCGTCTCAGCGCGCCCGGCCTTGCCGTAGACACTCAAAACCTCTGGCACGGTCTTGATCAGGCGGTCGGTCTGTTGCAGCAACTCAGACGCTTTGCCCGCCGACAAGCCGGGCAGAGCGGAGGGCATGTAGAGCAAATCGCCCTCGTCCAAACGCGGCATGAACTCGCCACCAATGTGCTGCAAAGGCCACAGGCTCAGGACCAACAGCACGGATGCAATGCCGATGGTGGCTTTGGGCCAGTTCAGTACCTTGTCTAAAAGCGGCCGGTAAATGGCAATCAAAAATCGGTTCAGTGGATTGCTGTTTTCATCGGGAATGTGCCCGCGAATCAGGTAGCCCATCAGCACCGGAATCAGCGTGACCGATAAGCCCGCCGCCGCCGCCATGGAATAGGTCTTGGTGAAGGCCAGGGGCGAGAACAAGCGCCCCTCTTGGGCCTCTAGGGTGAACACGGGAATGAACGACAAGGTGATGATGAGCAGCGAGAAAAACAGCGCGGGCCCCACCTCTGCCGCCGAATCACCAATCACCCGCCAGCGGGCTTCGCCGGCTAGCACACCGTCCGGGTGGTCGTGTTTCCACTGCTCCAGGTGTTTGTGGGCGTTCTCAATCATCACCACCGCCGCATCCACCATCGCACCGATAGCGATGGCAATACCGCCCAGCGACATGATGTTGGCATTCACACCCTGGTAGTGCATCACGATGAAGGCCGCAAATATGCCCAGTGGCAGTGAGATGATGGCCACCAAGGCGGAACGCAGGTGGAACAGAAATACCAGGCACACCACAGCCACCACGGCGAACTCTTCCAACAATTTAAAGCCCAGGTTTTCAATCGCCCGCTCGATCAGGCTGGAGCGGTCATAGACCGGCACGATCTCGACGCCTTTGGGCAGGCTGGATTGCAGCTCCTTCAGTTTGGCTTTGACGGCGGCTATCGTTTCCAGCGCGTTTTTGCCCGAGCGCATCACGATGACGCCGCCGGTGGCTTCGCCTTCACCGTCAAGCTCACCAATGCCGCGTCGCATTTCTGGGCCGAGTTGAATCCGCGCCACGTCGCCCAGACGCACTGACACCCCCGCATCGGTCGTCATCAGCGGGATTTTGCGAAAGTCGTCCAGGCCTTGCAGGTAGCCCGAGGCACGCACCATGTATTCCGCCTCACCCAGCTCCAGCACTGAGCCGCCGCTTTCCTGGTTGGCTTTTTGAATCGCCTCCACCACCTTGGTGTGCGGGATGCGGTAGGCAGCCAGTTTGTCGGGGTCCAGCACCACCTGGTACTGCCGCACCATACCGCCCACTGAAGCCACTTCGGCCACGTTGGGCACGGTTTTGAGTTCGTACTTCAAAAACCAGTCTTGCAGCGCGCGCAATTGCGATGGGTCTTGCGTACCACTGCGGTCAATCAGCGCGTACTGGTAGATCCAGCCCACCCCCGTGGCATCTGGCCCCAGAGAGGCCTTGGCCGCCGGGGGCAAGCGCCCCTGCACTTGGTTGAGGTACTCCAACACCCGCGAGCGGGCCCAGTACAGGTCGGTGCCGTCCTCAAACAGCACATACACAAAAGAGTCGCCAAAGAAAGAATAGCCGCGCACCGTCTTGGCCCCGGGTACCGACAGCATGGTGGTGGTCAGCGGATAGGTGACCTGGTTCTCCACAATGCGCGGCGCTTGACCGGGGTAGGTGGTGCGGATGATGACTTGCACATCGGACAAATCGGGCAATGCATCCAGCGGTGTTCTGAGCACGGACACGATGCCCCACGCGGTGAGCAACAGCGTGGCCAGCAGCACCAAAAAGCGGTTAATGATCGACCAGCGAATCAGTTGGGCAATCATGGTTTGCTCCCGGCGGGGCGTGATACTGCTGGGGTGGGTGCAGATGCCGGTGCTGGGGCGATCGGCGTGATGCTGGTCAGCGTTGGCGCATCATCTGGCGGCATCACAAATTCAAACTGAACCGAATCGCCCTTGGCGACATTACGCGGCATGCCGCTGGCGGGCGCTTTGAATTCCATGGTCATGGCACCCATGCCCACGGTTGGCAGGGGGCCGTGGGACAGTAGTGCGCTGGTTTGGTCCACGGCCACTACTTTGGCCTCGCCGCGGTGTTTGACCAACGCCACTGGTGGTGGCGGGGTATCGCCATTGAGCCGGGCTTCGATACCCTTGAGGCTGGCCTCAGAATCAATCAAGAACTGCGATGAAACCACCACTTGCTGACCCAACTGCAGGCCACGCTTGATCTCGGTCTGCCCACCACTCTCAATGCCAATATCCACCTCGACCGGGCGGAAGCGCCCCTCTTTCTCGGCCAGCATCACTACGGTGCGCTTGCCGGTTTGTATCACCGCCTCGGTGGGGATCAGCAAAGCTTTGGCTGCCTTGGCATCCGTAAACTGCATTTGCACAAACATGCCCGGTACCAGGCGGGCCCCGGGGTTGGCTAGCTCCAGCCGTGCCTTTAGGGTACGGGTGCTGGCATTCACCTCAGGCAGTATGGCTTGCACCGTACCGTTGAATGTGGCACCCGGCACCGCCGGGCTCTTGGCTTGCACCTTGACACCCGGGCGCAGCAGGGCGGCCTGGCTCTCGGGCACCTCGGCATTGGCCCACACGGTGGACAGGCCATTGATACGAAACAGAGTGGCGCCCGGCATGACCGCCATACCTTCACGCGCCATCAGCTCTACCACGATGCCGGCAATTGGCGCCACCAGCGTGGTACGGGGCTGGACGGCACCACTGGCTTCCACGCGTTGAATTTGTGCATCATTCATGCCCACTTGCCGCATACGTTGGCGGGCGGCGTCAACCAGCAGGGCCATGTCCGTGCCCTGCATGCGGCGTACTGATAAGAACTCCTCTTGTGCGGCCACCCAATCCGGTACGTAGATTTCGGCCAGGGGCTGCCCTTTGCCCACGGTATCCAGCGTCGCGCGCACATACAGGCGCTCGATGTAGCCACTGGCGCGTGCCTGCACAAAGGCCTGGTCGCGCTCGTTAAACGCAATGCTGCCCACAGCAGACACTTCGGGCGACAAACTGCCCTCGGTCACCGCCGCCGTGCGCACACCCAGGTTTTGTTGGATGCGTGCGCTGACGGTGACATTGCCTTGGTCGGTGCCACTGTCGGCATACACGGGCACCAACATCATGTCCATAAAGGGCGATTTGGCCGGCTTGTCGAATTTGTTGCCCGGCACCATGGGGTCGTGGTAGTACAGAATCTTGCCGCCATTGGCCGGGTCCACATCTCCCGCTTTGATGCCTGCGTTAATGTGCCGGCGTGTGGCGTCTTCGCCTTCTGGAATGCTTTGTGGAATCGCGCCTGCCGCAGCGGGTGTGGAGGGGCCGGCTGATCCAGGCGCCCCGGCCATTCCCATTCCTTTGTTCATACCGAGGTAGTACAGGCCGTAACCGCCTGCGCCCAGCAGGCTGGCTGTCAACAAGCTCAGCATCCAATGTTTGTTTTTCATGAGATTTCCTTGTATGGTTTTAGTGGGATGCGCGCTCTGCACTAGCGGGCGTCAGATAGGTCAATTGCGCCCAGAGCAGTGCGGTGTCCAACTCCAGCCGGATGCGCTCCATGCGCGTCTCCAGTTCCATGCGCCGGGCTTCCAGCACGGCCGTCAAACTACCGCCACTGCCGCCCCGGTAGGCTGCCAACGATGCCTGGGTGCGTTCTTTGGCCAGTGGGATTTGTGTAGCGTCAAAGCGCGCTATGCGTGCGCGGTTGCTATGCCATTCTTGCAACATGGCTTCCACGTCGGCCAAGTGCACGCGGGTGGCTTCCTCGCGTTGTGCACGCAATTGGTCTACGGTGGCGAGCTTGGCTGCCAATTCGCGGTCTTGCCGCTTTCTGCTGTCCCATTGGAGCGGCACTGAGAAATTGATCGACACCATGTTCGAGTAAGCTGGCCCGCGCTGGTTGAACATCAGCTCTGCCGTCCAATCCGATTTTTTGTTGGCTCTGGCTATATCGGCTTCGGCGGCCGCTATTTGCTCTTGCTTTTCCATCATGGCCAGTTCTGGGTAGTGGATCAGCAGCGCCGGTAACTCGCCCCCCGTAAGGGGCACGGACTCCATATTTGGCGGGGCATCCGACGTGGTGTTGGCCACAGCGCCTACCCATCGCGCCAAGCGGGTGTTGGCACTGGCCAGTTGGCGGTCGCTTTGCAGCATGCGGTCCTCAATTTGCGCCACAGCCGAGCGCGCAGCAAAGCTATCCGCTTGCGAACCCCGCCCGGTACGGTAGGCGCTGTCAGCGGCCTCAATCTGTAGCTTGGCTTCATCGCGTTGGCTGACCAATAGCGCCCGCAAGCGCTCTTGGTAATAGCGATTCAACCAGGCCTGTGCCGTGTCGCGTTGCAGGTTGGCCAAGACCATGGTGCGGCTGACCACAGCCGCTTCAGCTTCCCGTTGGAACCGGCTGGCACGCGCCCGGAGCTTGTCGCCCCGGGTAAATTCCTGCATCACGCCCACCGATCGCATGGTCATGAAGTCACGCGTCAGGCTGAACTGGTCTTCGCCGTCGATGGGCAGGTTGTTGACGCCCAGCTTGAGTATCGGGTCGGGCAATTGGCCAGACGCACTGGCCATTTCCTGGGCAGCAAGGGCGGCAGAATCCTGCGCCACCAATGCCCGTGAACGGGCTTCGGCCAGCCGCAGTGTTTGTGCGAAGCCTAGCGGCTGTAGTGCCTGGGCATAGGCGGTGATGTCAGGAGCAAAAATGAGGCTTAAAGCGAGCGCTGCTGTGCGCGAAAAATTGGGTTGCATGGGATCTCCAGACGGATGATGAACACCGCGTGTGGGCATCTACCGAAACGTACTTTGTTCCGGTCGAGCGACCCGCACGCGACCACGGCACTAGGGCAGCCAGTCTGGCTGTCAGTGCAGTATCGTCTGGGATCTCAAATACGAAAGCAGCAGTAAAGCACCGACAGGGGTGGATACGCGGGGACCCACTGCGTGGGGCTGACCGAAACGTCGCGGTCCAGGCGCGCGTCGGGCGCGGCGGGCAACACCACAAACGGCACACTGTGTAGTGTGACAACGGGCACTTTTACCGTGGGGGTTCTTTCGCTTTGCCCCGCGGTGCTGCAAGACGCATGGCACAAGCTGGGGGAGTCTGCGTCCATGGTCACATCGTCCATGGCGTTGCAACCAAACATGTCGCCCATAGCAGGCTGCGGGCTGGATGCGACCACTTGCTGGCCCATATCAGCCCCGCTCTGCTGCGGGCAAACGTAAGCTGCCATCGCCATTTGGGCGAAGAAAAGCAGGCCAATCATGGCCAAGCTGATCAGTCGTTTCGATGTGCGGGCGAGGTTCATTCGGGGTCTAGGGTACTAACAAAGGTTGGGCGCAATGGTAACGCCAGCCGACACAAAAGTGAAATGCCGCAACGTAACCGGGTTTTTGTGTTGGTCCGATCTGCCCACTGCCGCGAAGTTCCGTCAGTCGCCCCTGCCGTCCAAACTATTTATGCTCCAAGCCAAGCTAGCAGGGGGCTGGTTGAGTATGTCGTGGCGGCTACACCGCAGCTAGTGCTGGGTTTCTCCAGGCTTTGAATGCCAGCGTCATCAATGCCAAACCACAAAACACTGCTCCACCGTAAAAGGTGGCAGACGCGCCATACGCATCCCACAGCCAGCCCGCCAAGCCGCTGGCCACTAGCAGGGCTATGCCGCTCATCAAATTAAAAAACCCGTAGGCCGTGCCGCGCAAATCAGCAGGGGCCGTGGCGGCCACCATGGCGGCCAGCAGGCCCTGGGTCATACCCATATGCACGCCCCACAGCGCCACCCCGGCCAACACTGTGGCCCAGTGGTGGCTCTGGGCCAGCACCAGGTCGGCAGCGATCAGCACCACCAGGCCCCAGGCCAGGAGCTTGGTGTGGCTCATGCGGTCCGATAACTTGCCAAACGGGTAGGCTGACGCAGCGTAGACCACGTTCATGGCCACCATTACCAGTGGCACCAGGGCTATGGCCACGCCGCTGTCTTGCGCTTTGAGCACCAAGAATGCCTCGCTGAACCGGGCCAGCGTAAACACAGCACCCAGGCCCACAACCCACCAGTAGGCTGGGCTCAGTCGCGCCAGGTTCTCGCGGCGAATGGGGTTGGTTCTGGCTTGGCCCACCTTGGGCGCGGGCTCTTTGATACCGACCAGTAGCAAGACAACGGCCAGCATCCCCGGCACCACCGCCACCCAAAATACGGCCCTAAAGTCATTGACCCACAGCAGCATTAAGCCCACCGCCAAGAGCGGGCCCGTAAACGCCCCTACGGTGTCTAGCGACTGCCGTAGGCCAAACGCGGCCCCACGAATATGCGGCGGGGTGATATCGGCCACCAAGGCATCGCGCGGTGCGCCGCGCACGCCTTTACCCACCCTGTCCAACAGCCGCGCCGCCACCACCATGCCCGTAGACGAGGCCAATGCAAACACCGGCTTGGTTAGAGCACCCAGCGCGTAGCCAAAAACTGCCAGCCCTTTGCGCTTGCCCAGGTAGTCGCTCAGGGCCCCTGAGAACACCTTGACGATGAGGGCGGTGGCCTCGGCCAGCCCCTCAATCACACCCACTACAAACACGCTAGTGCCCAGCACCGTAACCATGAACATGGGCAGCAGGGCGTGGACCATTTCGGAGGAAATATCCATCAGCAGGCTGACAAACCCGAGCACCCACACGCCCGAGGGAATCTGCCTTAAAACCGATGGGGTTTCAGTGCCTGGGGCGGGGGAGTTGTGGGGCATCTGAATTCCTGAACGTTGAGATTACGGCGCGAGGTCTGCAGGCACCCAGCCGCGCAGGCTGTTGATAAATGCCAGGCCAGTAGCCTGGGGCAGGTCGTCTACACGCACCACAGCTTCCACCACGCGCCCCTGCTGCAGCGCTGAGGCACGGCCCACGCCGCCCAGTAGGCCACAGCGCAAGGGCGGTGTCACCCAGCGCCCGCCGATTTGCAGCGCAATATTGCCGCGCGTACATTCCGTCAATTCGCCCTGGGGGTTAAAAAGCAGGGTGTCAAACACGTCAGGCTGTGTGGGTGTGAAGGCGTCGTAGTGCGGCCGATGCGTGGTTTTGAAGCGTACAAATTCGCCGTGGGCCTCTTGCAGCGGCCTACTGGCCAACTGCAGGCGCACGCGCTCAGGGGTAGCGGGCAGGGCAAAAGCCTGGGCAGTGGCGCGGCCCTGGGCATCCAGCAGCAAGCGCACGCGCCAGGGGCCGCTGGCGTGTTGCGCTTGCACGGGTTGCAAAGTGGCCGCCATAAGGTCTTGTAACCAAGGGTAGCCAAAGTGCAGTGCTGCCTGTTGTATGCGGGCCAGGTGTTCATTCAGGTTGTGCCATTGGCCGTTTAGCAGGCCCAAAGTCTCCAGTAGTTCAAAGCGGGTCGTGGCGCGGTGTACAAAGGCACGCTTATGCTGCCACTCGGCCCATTCGTCATCGGCCACCGAGCCCGAGGTAATGCCACTGCCCAGCCCACAGCGGGCCTGGTCGCCTTGCAGCGTCACGGTGCGAATCGGAACATTAAAAATAGCTGCACCACCGGGCTTAATGACACCCACTGCCCCGCAGTACACACCGCGTGCTTGGGGCTCTAGCGCTTGGATGGCGCGCATGGCCTGCACCTTGGGCGCGCCGGTGATGGAGCCACATGGGAAGAGGGCGGTGAACACATCTGCCAAGTTGCAACCTGCGCGGGTGCGGGCGGTCACGTCCGAGGTCATTTGCCACACCGAGGGCAAGGCCTGGGTGTGAAACAGGCGCGGCACCTGCACGCTGTGCGGCTCGGCAATACGCGACACGTCGTTGCGCAGCATGTCCACCACCATCACGTTCTCCGCGCGCTCTTTGGGTGAGTTGCGCAGGGCTTGCGCTTGCAACGCATCGTCATCCGGCGTGGCGCCGCGCGCCGCTGTGCCCTTCATGGGGCGGGTGAGCAAGTGCCCATCGCGCCAGTCAAAAAACAACTCGGGCGAGACGGACAAGACTTGTGTATCGCCGGTATCGATGTAAGCGCTATAGCCACCCGGCTGGGCCCGGCGCAGGGCTGCAAAAAGGGCGTGGCTGCTGTGTGCACGATCACTGGATGCATCCTCCACATCCTCCACATCCTCCACATCCTCCGTATCGTGCAGCGTTCCAGTCAAGGGCGCCGTGAGGTTGACTTGGTAGTAATCCCCCTGGGCGATGCCCGCGTGCAAGGTGGCCAGTGCGGCATCAAACTGCGCGCGGTCCATTTGCCATTGCCACGCAATCTCGGGCGCAAGGCCCTGCGCGGCGTCCAGGTCGGCGGGCCAGGGCAGGGCCTCGTCGTACACGGCAAACCACACCAAGGGGCCGGTGGCGGTGTGCACTTGCAGCGCAGAGTCAAAGGCAGGCGCAGCCTCGTAGCTCACGTAGCCCACGCACCAGCGGCCAGCTTGGGCGTGGGTTTGCACTGCGTGTAGCACCGTAGTCACCTCATGCAGGTGCTGTGTCTGCAATACCGCACGCGGCGTGGCAAAGGCAAAGCGCAGGCGCGTGGCGGCACGCCCCTCGCTGGCGTGCGGGTCTGCAAAATCGATCAGGGCAGTGAAAGGTTCCAGGCCATCGGGCCTGGGGGACGGTCGGGTCACAGAGGCTCCGAGTTGGGTGAAGGCTTGAATATGCGAAGGCTGGGTACAACGGGCTCAGCGAATACGCCTGGCGGCGGTAGGTTGTTGCGGTCCTAGTGTTTGAAGCGGGCCAGAGTTTCAGCCTACTTGCAGGAGGAGGTTGCGGATTGCGAGATGGTTTTTTACAGCCTCAACGTAAAAATGACCGGTTCACCATTACTTGCGGCGGAGCCGCCTCCTGCCGTGGTGGGGCCGTGTCGATTGATGGGGTGGACCCCCTCGTCTTTTTGCGCAACAGTGGCGCTCTGGTTGTCATGGGCATGGGGATCGGGTCTTTCAACGTAAGGAGTCCGACATGAATGCTACTACCGTTGCCGTCGATCTCGCAAAATCCGTTTTTCAACTGGCCGTGGCCGATGAACACTGGCGCATCCTTGAAACGCATCGCCTCACTCGCGCCCAGTTCGAGCGCTGGTTTGCCAATCGTGATGTTTCCCTGGTGATCATGGAGTCCTGCGGCTCGGCCCACCACTGGGCGCGCTGGCTCAATGGGCTGGGCATTGAGGTCAAGCTATTGCCCGCCCAGTACGTGCGCGCCTACGTCAAGCGCAACAAGACCGATGCCGCAGACGCTGCGGCCCTGCTCGAAGCCGCCCGGGCATCTGACATCCGGCCGGTACGCGTCAAATCCGTCGAGCAGCAGGCGCTGCAAGGCCTGCACCGCATCCGCTCCCTGTGGATGGGCACACGCACTTCGCGCATCAACGCCCTGCGCGGCTTCTGCCGGGAGTTTGGCATTGCCATCCCCGTAGGCGCACGCACCGGCATCGAGACGATCAGCCGAGTGCTGGCTGATCCCAACACGGCCGTGCCCGACCTGATCCGGGGAACGGCCAAGCTGCTGGTGGATGAGATCCGTTTGCTCGAAGCCCGCATCGCCCAGCTGGAGCGTGAACTCACGGCAGTCGCCAGGCTCAGCCCGGCATGCACCACGCTACTGTCGATCCCAGGCATTGGGCTGCTGACCGCCACGGCGCTGGTGGCAGCCACCTCGGGTGATGTGAGCCACTTCAAGGATGCCCGGCACTTCGCAAGCTGGTTTGGGCTGACGCCCAAGGAGTACAGCTCAGGATCAAGCAGATACCTGGGGCGCATCTCCAAACGGGGTGACCGTTATCTGCGCATGTTGCTCACACACGGTGCCAGGAGTGTGCTGCGCGCAGCCAAGGTGGCCGATACCGCTGGGCGTGAGGTGTGTGGTGTGCGCCGATGGGCGCTGGATGTGCAGGGCAGAGCGAACCACAACAAGGCAGCCTGCGCGCTGGCCAACAAGCTGGCGCGGATTTGCTATGCCACGCTCAGAGACAAGGAGCCGTTTGACGAAAGTGAACGACTCAGCAGAAAAATCAACAGGGAGAGCTTTGTGATGTCCGCGTAAGGTGCCAACATCCAAATAGCCGTCACCAAGAAATGAATTGACCTATCACCCATCCACGCTTGCGACGAGATTGATCGACCATCATGGCAAACAGGGTTCACCCCACACCGACAGACGCCGATAACTCTTCCGGCAGCTTGCCTGCCGCTTGTAACGATTGGCGCATCGGTGACGCAGATTCCATGTCGGCACGGGACACACACGATCCCACAACAGATGCCGGATATACGACTGCAGGCGCTTCCCCAAAAGCCACACTATCAGTCAGTTTCTTGCCGTTTGGGGGGAGTCCATATAGGACAGGTTAGGCGGCTTGTATGCGTCAATCGATATTTATTGGGCAGTCGTGATTTCTGACCTTATCCGCTCCATCGCCCATCGACAAGTGTCATGCCGTCCTTGTGACGTTGAACGAGATGAAAGCTCTGACGAAATGGCGCCTTGATCGACGTGTGATCGATGTATTGCACTGAACCCATGACTTGACCTTCTGGATTGAGCACGGAGTAAAGTTCAACTTCTTCTTGTCCAAGATTGCCTCTTTCGTACTTGCGGTCTAGACGAAGTGTTTCGCATTCACTGAGCTTGAGTTTGTTCTTCCACATGCTGACTGGGTCCTTGTGCTGGCGAGGTGACTGACGAGTGGGTGTCTGAAGGCCTAACGCAATATATGCCGCAAAACCTACGGTATAAAAATGACATTTCGCTTTGAGTTGGGCATTTTCCCTCCGTAAGCCGCTATCAGCATTGGCTTTTCGGACAATACCATTTAGAGCGGTATAAAACCAACCAACAAACCCGATAGCCCCGCCCCCAAGCTCCTTGCAACCAAGCCGCCACACAAACCAGAACAACGGGATGCCGCACTTCACAGTGACGTTCAGGGGGTTGACCTGCCTCGGCCGGCAAGGCGACAGCGCAAAATGGAGGCATGAACTCCCTAGACGGCATCCGCATCCTCGACCTCTCCCGCGTGCTTGCGGGTCCTTGGTGCACCCAGACCCTGGCCGGGCACGGGCGCCGACACGGCCGAAGCCGCTTATTACCTGGGCGAGGTGTTTGCCGACCCGCAGGTGATAGAGCTGAGCGCGGCATGGACACGCCGTGGCAGCACCCGATGCTCGGCCAACCCACTAGCCAGGTTTTACGCAGTGTGTTGAACTACTCGGAGACGCAACTGTCTGACCTAAAACACAAAGAGGTGATCTGATGAAACACAATTTTGTTCTGGTGCATGGCGCCTGGCACGGCGGCTGGTGCTGGCGGCGCGTGACGCAGGCCTTGCAGCTTGATCACCACAAGGTGTTTCCGGTCACGCTGACTGGCCTGGGCGAACGCGCCCACCTGCTGTCACCCGCCATCACGTTGGACACCCACATTGACGACGTGATCAGCACCATCGAGGTGGAAGAGTTGACCGAGGTGATTCTGGTCGTGCACTCCTACGCCGGCATGATAGGCACGGCGGTCGCCGACCGCCTGGGCAAACACCTGAAACACCTGGTGTATGTCGATGCCGTGGTGCCCAAACCCGGCGAAAGCTGGAGCAGCACCCAGTCCGCGGCGACGCAGCAGCAACGCCTGTCGGCGGCCCAGGCCTCGACCCGCTTCAGCTTTCCGCCGCCCGACCCGGTGGTGTTCGGCCTGCATGAGGCGGATCACGCCTGGGTCAAGCGCCGCCAGACGCCACACCCCGGCAACACCTACCAGGCGCCGCTGGACTTTGATGTGCAGCGTGTCGCGGCCATCCCGCGCACCTTTGTGAGTTGCACACAGCCGGCCCTGGCCACCATAGACCCGAGCCGCCTGCGCGTGAAAGACCCGAAATTCTGGAACGGCGCCTGGCTGCTGGGGTCTATGGTGGCCAGGGCCGGCTGTGTGCAACTCACAAAGGTGCGCGGGATAGCCG
>JBKJOV010000004.1:0-30315 GCA_046595515.1 Rhodoferax sp.
CTTGAACGCCGTCCCCAGCTCGTCGCGCGCAATCGCGGCGATGGCCGCATGCAGCTCGTGCAACATCAGCTTCATCCACAGCTCGCTGGTCTGGTGCTGGATGATGAACAGCATCTCATCGTGCGTGGGCGACAGCGGCTTTTGCGCGGACAGAATTGTGTCGATCTGCAGATAATCGCCGTAGCTCATGGACTGGCTGAAGTCGAGCTGGGCTTTTTCGTCGGCGACGATATTTTCGGTAGAGGTCATAAATGGTCCAAGAGGTGGTCCAAGAGGTGGTCGGGTGGCGCAGGTTTGGGCCGATTTGCTGATCCGAAGGATCTGATGAGGCCCGGGCCTGCGCCGCCCGAGTGCCTCGCGCGGAATCCCGCAAAGTCTCAAGTGACCGCGTGCTTCTGGTTGAACTCTGGCTTTTGCCATTCGCCACTGTCTAGCACCTGGCGCAAATGCTCCACGGCGTTCCACACGTCCACAAAGCCGATGTACAGCGGCGTAAAACCAAAACGCAATATGTCTTGGTGCACGCCGCCATCACCCGCGCGGTAGTCGCCAATCACACCGCGGGCAATCAGCGCTTGCACCATGGCAAAGGCTCCCGAACCCAGTGCGCCCCCGGCTGAATGGTCTCGTGTTAAGCACACCTGCGAGCCACGCTGGGCGTGCGCTAGGGGTGTGGCCACGCCAAGGCCGTAGCCTTGGCAGCGCTCTTGCACCAGTTGGATAAACAGGTCCGTCAAGGCCAATGACTTGGCGCGCAGCGCTGCCATGCCACCCAGCTTTTCGGCGGCGTCAAAACCGTCTAATCCACAGCCTAAGAGTGACAGGCTGACAATCGGCTGCGTGCCGCACAGGTAGCGCGTGATGCCCGGCGCGGGCCGGTAGTCGGGGGTAAAGGCAAACGGTGCGGCATGACCCCACCAGCCGGCCAGCGGTTGCCAGAACCGGTCGGCATGCTGCGGGTGTACCCACACAAAGGCCGGTGCGCCGGGCCCACCGTTCAGGTATTTGTAACCGCAGCCCACGGCAAAATCGGCCTGCGAAGCCTTGAGTGATACCGGCACCGCACCCGCGCTGTGCGCCAGGTCCCAAACCATCAGCGCCCCAGCGGCTTTGGCGGCGGCAGTCACTGCGGGCATGTCGTGCATGGCGCCCGTACGGTAGTTCACATGCGTCAGCATCAGCACTGCCACGTCAGACGTCAGCGCGTCGGCAATCTCGTCCGCTTCGACCAGCTTTAAGCTAAAGCCGCGCTCTTTGCACAAGGCCTCAGCGATGTAAAGGTCAGTGGGAAAGTTACTGCGTTCACTTACCACCAGCTTTTTAGCCGGATGGTCTTGCGCGGCGATCGATAGCGCGGCGGACAAAACCTTGAAGAGATTGATGGAGGTGCTGTCGGTGGCGACGACTTCGTCGGCGTCAGCCCCGATCAGCGGCGCGATGCGGTTGCCCAAACGCTGCGGCAGGCTGAACCAGCCGGCGCTATTCCAGGAGCGAATCAGGCCTTGGCCCCACTCTTGGGTCACCACCTCGGCAGCGTGGGCGGCAGCGCTTTTGGGCATTACGCCCAGCGAGTTACCGTCCAGGTAAATCAGCCCGCTGGGGATGTCAAACAAATCCCGCAGTGGATGGAGTGGATCGGCAGCATCGCGCTGCTGGCAGTCTTGCAAAGTGATCATCAGTAGCTAACTTCAGCGCTTGGGTCGCAGCGGGGAGTCTGTAACGATGCCCCAGGAATTACCAGGCGTCACGGGTGCGACGGAGGGGTCCGCCAGCTTCTGGTGTTCTGCAACATACCAAAGCAAATAGCCCGTTCCGCCGATCAATGTCACGGCCAGCAAGACCAGCTTGACCACCGTAAGCCACAGCGGCGTCTCTTTATTTTTTTTGACCATGTTGTCTCCTCATGCGCTCTGGCGCCCCAGTAGCAGGTATTCCATCAGCGCTTTTTGCACATGCATGCGGTTTTCGGCTTCGTCCCAGACCACGCTTTGCGGGCCATCAATCACTTCGGCCTCCACCTCTTCACCGCGGTGGGCGGGCAGGCAGTGCATGAACAAGGCATCAGGCGCGGCCACCGCCATCATCGCGCGGTTTACGCACCAAGCGGCAAAAGCCTTGCGGCGGACTTCGTTCTCAGCCTCGTAGCCCATGCTGGTCCACACATCGGTAGTGACCAGATCTGCGTCAGCACAGGCGTCCATCGGGTTGCTATAAGTTTTGTAGCTACCCGCGCCCATATTGTCCGGGCGTGCGGCTGTTTTTTCATTCACTTCATAGCCGCTGGGGGTGCTCACCCGCAGATGAAAGCCCAACGCCGCCGCCGCCTGCAGCCACGTGTTGGCCATGTTGTTGCCATCGCCCACCCAGGCCACGGTCTTGCCGGCAATGGGTCCGCGGTGTTCTATGTAGGTGAAGATGTCTGCCAGGATCTGGCAGGGGTGAAATTCGTTGGTCAGCCCGTTGATGACGGGTACGCGCGAGTTGGCGGCAAAGCTTTCCAGCTTGGCTTGCTCATAGGTGCGGATCATCACGATATCGGTCATGCGGCTGATGACCTTGGCACTGTCCTCGATCGGCTCGGCGCGGCCCAGTTGGCTGTCGCCCGTGGTTAGGTGCACCACACTGCCGCCCAACTGGTACATGCCCGCCTCAAAGCTCACGCGGGTGCGCGTGGAGGCCTTCTCAAAAATCATGGCCAGCGTGCGGTCTACCAGCGGGTGGTGTCGTACAAAGGTTTTGAACTTGTGTTTGATGGTGGCCGCACGCTCCAGGATGTAGAGCGTTTCTTCGGTGTTGAAATCAGCAAACTGCAAATAATGCCGCACGGGTGGCGCGCCTTGAGGCACCGTGCTGGGCACCCCCGCAGCCAAAGCCGCAGCTATGGGCATGGGTGTATCGGCGGTGCTCATGTGGATTCTTTCAGCAGAGCGCGGATCAGCGGGCACAAAATTGCGATGATTTCGTCGGCCTCGGCTACGCTCAAAATCAGCGGTGGAACCAGGCGCACCACGGTATCGGCGGTCACGCTGATCAGCAGGCCCGCATCGGCCGCGCGCTGTACCAAGGCACCGCAGGGTTTGGCCAAATCAATACCCAGCATCAGACCCTGACCGCGTACTTCTTTGACGCCACCGTTGCTCAGCTCGGCCTGTAATGCCGCCTCCAAACCCGATTTCAAGTGGGCGCCCACGGTCGCCGCATTGGCCAGCAGCCCGTGTTCTTCCATGATGCGAATCGTCTCCACGCCGGCGCGCATGGCCAGTGGGTTGCCACCAAAAGTAGAGCCATGGTTGCCAGGCTGAAAAATGGTGGCCGCTTTGGGGCCTACCACCACCGCACCCACGGGCACGCCTGAGCCCAGGCCCTTGGCCAAGGGCATCACGTCGGGTTGGATGCCGGCCCACTGGTGGGCAAACCACTTGCCGGTGCGGCCCATACCGCATTGCACTTCGTCAATCATGAGCAGCCAGTCGCGCGCATCGCACAGGGTACGTACATCGCGCAGGTAGTCCAGGTGCATGGGGTTCACGCCACCTTCACCCTGTATGGCCTCAAAGAACACCGCCACCACATTGGGGTTGCCCTCGGTCGCTGCCTTGAGCGCGTCAATGTTGTTCACGGGAATGCGGATAAATCCTTCTACCAGCGGCCCAAACCCAGCCTGTACCTTGGGGTTTCCGGTAGCGCTGAGGGTGGCAATAGAGCGGCCGTGAAAGGCCTTCTCGTACACCACCACTTCGGGGCGTTCAATACCTTTGTCGTGGCCGAACTTGCGCGCCAGCTTCAGCGCAGCTTCGTTGGCCTCCAGCCCGGTCGAGCAAAAAAATACATGGGTAAGGCCAGACCGCTCTACCAGCATGGAGGCCAGTTCTTCCTGTAACGGTACGTGGTAGTAGTTAGAGGTGTGAATCAGCTTGGTGAGTTGGTCTTGCAGCGCGGGCACCAACTGGGGATGGTTGTGCCCCAGCGTGTTGACTGCAATGCCGCCAAGGGCATCCAAATATTCGCGGCCATGGGTGTCCCACACGCGGCAGCCCTGTCCATGGCTTAGGGCGATGGGCAGTCGGCCATAGGTGTTCATCACATGGGGGGAAGACGGCGTAGTGGCGGGCGTGGCGGCGGTCATGCGATAACTCCAGGGTTGGCAACAAAACTTGGCGGACCACAAAAGAGATAGGCCGTTGCAACTTGATTTTAGGCCCTTCGAGTGGGCGCATTACTGTAGGTTTGGCATCACTTTGATGCGCGGTTCTAAGCGGCAACAACCCAGTCTACGACAGCATCACGGTTAGAATTCCGGTGCGCCGCAACTCATCGACCCGATGGCACCATCACCCTCCAAAGAGCTCTACATATTGGGCATCACCCACCAAGGTAAAACGTTCCGCCCTAGCGATTGGGCCGAGCGCCTGGCAGGCGTGATGAGCCCGTTTCGCCCAGGCGGTCCCCAGCCGGGGAGCCATCTTGGTTACTCCCCGTGGTGTGTGCCGACATCGATTGGTGCCACCAAGTGCGTCATCGTCCACCGCGACCTGCGTGACTACGATGTGATGGCCTGGGACTTTTGTATCAACTTTGCCAGGGACAACGACCTGCAAGTCAGTGAAACTCGTCCTGGCAGTTCTGTCACCTAACGCAGCACCCGTCACGCACAAAAAAGCCGTCGTGAGACGGCTTTTTTGCTTCGCTGACAGCGCACCCGTTACAAACGGCGTACTTTTAATCCCTTAAAAATACGTGCGAGTTGCCCAAAAATTGGGCGGCAGTTTTAGGCTGCGAGGGCCAAGGCTTTCACCTTGGTGGCCAGACGGCTCTTGTCGCGAGCCGCCTTATTTTTGTGGAAGATGCCTTTGTCAGCCACGGTGTCAACCACGGCTTGCATCTTCGCAAACAGCTCTGCTGCTTTGGTTTTGTCGCCAGCAATAACTGCTTTCTCAACGTTCTTCACCGCAGTGCGGTATTTGGAACGCAAAGACGTATTTGCTGCATTGATTTTGACGTCCTGACGGACGCGTTTACGGCCCGACGCGAGGCGCGGGTTCTTTTTCTTGGGTTTTCCAGATGCCATAGTAATAATTCCTTGTGTCTGCGGATGTTGCCAGCGAAGCCCAATATTATATACCGGGCAGTCGATTAGCCTTCCAGGCGATTCCTACCCGATTCTTTTGCGCGATACAGATGCTGGTCCGCCCGATTCAGCATCTCGGGCAGACCCGATAAGGCTTGATCGCAGACGCCGATACTGACCGAAACCGCAACCCCTTGGGGTGCAACGGAGCTACTGTACGTGGGTAGCTGCGTTCTGAAGCCGTTTAGTCGAAGGCGTACCTGATCCGCTGGTTCACCCACGCACAGCATCGCAAATTCTTCTCCGCCCAAGCGGGCAACCAGCGTATTTGGAAAGTAGTGCGTCAGGCACTGCGCCAGATGCTGCAATACCCGGTCACCGTAAGCGTGTCCAAAGCTGTCGTTCACTTTTTTGAAAAAATCGATGTCAAGCATGGCGACTACGATGGGTAGCTTTTGCTTGACGGCTTTGCTATGCAGTGCATCGCCTTGCTCAAAATAGTGGCGCCGGTTGTACAAATTGGTCAAGTAATCCCGCGTGGCCAGGTTGTGCAGCGACTCCATCAGCTCCAACATTTCCAGATTCTGGTTTACCCGGCAGGTCATTTCTTCAAAGGTGTAGGGCTTGGAGATGAAGTCATTCGCGCCGTGTTTCAGAAACTGGGCGGATATGTCAGCCCGGTTATCACCTGAGATACCGATGATGGCCAGCCGTTCTTTGCCCAGCATGCGCCGGGCTTCCATGACGAACCCGAAGCCATCCACTAGCGGCATGTTGTAGTCCACCAGCGCTAACTTGATGTCTGGGTGCTGGCGCAGTAAAGCGAGTGCCTCTTGGCCGTTGTGTGCGGTCTCCACTTGCAAGCCCTGCAAGCTGAGCATGCCCTTGATGACTTGCCGGGAAGCGTTGGAGTCGTCTGCCACCAGCACCTTGGTGCCGCTGTTGCGGTGTAGCCGACCGACCCACTGCACCACATAGTCATACGACAGAACACCCTTTTTAAGCACGTAGTCAACGATGCGACCTTGCGCCATCATTTGGCGAATCTCATCGCTGATGGTTCCAGTCAGGGCGATGACGGGAATGTGGTGATGATTTACAAGATCAATGACCTCGCCATAAGGGGCATCGGGCAAATTGAAATCGCACACCGCCGCGAAGATACGGTTGCCGTGCTGGGTTAACAAACTAAGGGCCTCAGCCATGCTGGCTGCGACCAGTGTTTCGCAGTTCCACCTGCGTTGGAGCATGGTGGCGAGCATTTCTGACAAGGCGCGCTGGTCTTCAACGATCAGCACGGGCCGTGACGACGGGTTGCCGGCCGGCCATAGTGCTGGGTGAAAAGTGGGTTGGATAGAGTCTGCCATGGGCTAGCTCGCAGTTGGGTGTATTTGCACAGATGCAAACACAGCTTAACCTTGTTACATACGCCGTGGTGATCGGGCGGCCCCGGCGCTGGGCCGCGGCTACACTCTCGCCGTGAGTCTTCTTAAATCTGCTTCTACGGTGTCGCTTTGGACACTGCTTTCTCGTGTTACGGGCCTGATACGTGACCAATTGATGGCTGGTATGTTTGGGGTCAGCGCCATGACCGACGCTTTCAACGTCGCGTTTCGCATTCCCAACCTCTTTCGCCGCCTGTTTGCCGAAGGTGCTTTCAGCCAGGCTTTCGTGCCTGTGCTGGCCGCCACCCGGGCCCAGCACGGCGATGTAGCTACCCATGCTCTCATCGATCGTGTGGCGACCTTGCTAACCTGGGTGCTGGTATTCACTTGTGTGTTGGGCGTATTGGTAGCGCCGCTGCTGGTGTTTGCTATGGCCAGCGGTATGAAGAAAAGCCCTGCGGGCTATGAAGCCGCTGTGTTTTTGACCCGCTTCATGTTTCCCTACATTGGCTTTATGTCGATGGTGGCGCTGTCCTCGGGGATCTTGAATACTTGGCGTCGATTTGCGGTGCCCGCGGCGACCCCCGTCTTGCTGAACGTTGCCATGATCGGCGCGGCCTGGCTACTGGCCCCCTGGTTCAAAACCCGGGGCATAGAGCCCATCTACGCCATGGGCGTGGGGGTCATGGTGGGTGGCTTTCTGCAATTGGCTCTACAAATACCCGTGTTGCTGCGCATGGGCCTTTTGCCGCGCATCGGGTTGAGCTTTGCCGCCGTGCGTGAAGCCTGGAGTGACCCTGCCACACGGGGCGTCACGCGCCTGATGCTGCCAGCATTGCTGGGGGTCAGCGTTGCGCAGATATCGCTGCTGATCAACACCCAGATAGCGTCGCACCTGCCTGAGGGCAGTGTGAGTTGGTTGACCTTTTCAGACCGATTGATGGAGTTTCCCACTGCCATGCTGGGCGTGGCTTTGGGGGTGGTACTGATGCCGCAACTGGCGGCCGCCCGTGCTGCTGCCGATGGTCAGAAATATTCCGATATGTTGGACTGGGGCCTGCGTATGGTGGTGCTGCTGTCGGTGCCGTGTGCGGTGGCTTTGCTGACCTTTGCCAAGCCGCTGGTGTCCACGCTGTACCACTACGGAAAGTTCAGTGCGCTGGATGTGCAGCAGACCTCCATGGCGCTGATGGGCTGGGGCGTGGGGCTGGTGGGTATCGTGGCAATCAAGGTGCTAGCGCCCGGCTACTACGCTAACCAGGACATCAGAACGCCAGTGCGCATAGCGATTGTGGTGCTGATCATTACGCAGTTACTCAATCTGGTGTTCGTTCCGATGTTTCAGCAAGCCGGTCTGTCACTGTCCATAGGGCTGGGTGCGCTCATCAATGCGCTCTGGTTGCTGGTCGGGCTGCTGAAGCGCAAAAGTTTTCTTCCGCAGCCGGGTTGGGGCAAATTTGTAGTGCAGGTTCTGGCCGCCAGCGCGCTGCTGGCGGTCTATCTGATGTGGGCGCAACAGGCGTTTGACTGGATCGCCCTAGGCCAACAGGCGTTGCAGCGCGTCGGTGTGATGGCAGGCGTTTTATTGGGCGCAGCGGTGCTGTACTTGGGCGCCGTTTGGGCCGCTGGGCTCAATCTGCGAGAATTCCTACGCCGCTAAATGGCCATTGCCACATGCCACTGTCTTTTGCGCCCCTGACGCCCCTGCAATACTTTGCATCGCTAGTGCAGAGTGACAATGACTTTGCCCTGTTTGAAGCGGCCGTGTGCCTGGCGCAAGACGAATACCCAGACCTGGACGTGCAGTCTGTGATGGGCGATGTGGATTTACTCTTGGCGCGCATCAAGCGCCGCCTGGCGACCGATGCTGGGCCGGTACAGAAGCTGCGTATCCTGAACCAGTTCTTTTTTCATGATCTGGATTTCGCTGGCAACCTCAACGATTTCTACGATCCCGACAACAGCTTTATTCATGTGCTGTTGCGCACCCGGCGGGGCATTCCTATCTCATTGGCTGTGCTGTGGATGGAATTGGCGCAGGGGCTTGGCTTGTCGGTCAAGGGGGTGAGTTTTCCGGGGCACTTCATGGTTAAGGTGCATTTGCCCATGGGGCAGGCTGTCATTGACCCACTCAATGGCAAATCGCTGAGCCGGGACCAATTGTCGGAACAACTCGAGCCGTTTCGCCGCCGCAGTGGTTGGTTGGACGAATTTGAAGTGCCACTGGGCCTGTATTTGCAGGCTGCTGCGCCGCGTGACATTCTGGCCCGCATGCTGCGCAACCTCAAAGAGCTTTTCACCACGCAAATGGACTGGGAGCGCTTGCTGGCCGTGCAGGAGCGACTCGTAATCTTGCTGCCACAGTCCTGGACCGAATACAGAGACCGGGGCTTAGTGCATGCCGAATTGGGCCATGCAGCATTGGCGCTATCGGACCTGGAGTGCTACCTGAACCATGCCGAGGATCTGGTAGACGTAGAAGCTATTTCGCACCGGGTAGATTCCTTGCGCCGCCAGTGCGGTTAAGCCAAACCAGCCGCTTGGGCTTGTGGGGCGCGGCACCTAGCCGGCCCGTTGACATGCATCAGGCGACGACAACGGCGGCAGTGTCGCCGATGGGCGCAATGCGGCCAATCTGATAGACCGTCTCGCCCGCTGCATGCAGTGTGGCCGCACAGGCATTTGCCTGGTCAGCGGCAATCACCACCACCATGCCAATCCCATTGTTGAAAGTGCGGTTCATCTCGGTGTCGTCGATACCGGCGGTCTGTTGCAGCCAGGCGAACAGTTCAGTCTGCGGCCAACTGCCTTTGGTCAGGTGCGCGGCAGTGCCCTCGGGTAGCACGCGCGGAATGTTTTCCAGCAGCCCCCCCCCGGTGATATGCGCCAGGGCCTTAATGGGGTGTAGTGCTAGCGCGGCTAGCACGTTTTTCACATACAAGCGGGTGGGCTCCATGATGGCTTGCTTGAAGGGCTTTCCGTCCAGTTTCGTGGGCACGGTACCTGCGGCTTCAGCCCGCTCAATGCATTTACGCACCAAGCTGAAACCGTTGGAATGCACGCCATGGCTGGCTAAGCCCAATACCACGTCGCCAGGCTTCACGTCGGCACCGGTCAGGATTTTGGACTTTTCAACTGCGCCCACAGCAAAGCCAGCCAAGTCGTATTCGCCCGCCGGGTACATACCGGGCATCTCCGCTGTTTCACCGCCAATCAGCGCGCAGCCCGACAGCTCACAGCCCCTGGCAATCCCCCCCACGACCGTGGCTGCGGTGTCCACATCCAACTTGCCACAGGCAAAGTAGTCCAGAAAAAACAGCGGTTCAGCGCCTTGCACCAGCACGTCGTTCACGCTCATGGCCACGAGGTCGATGCCCACGGTGTCGTGCATATTCCACTCAAATGCCAGCTTCAGTTTGGTACCCACGCCGTCGGTGCCGCTCACCAACACGGGCTCTTTGTAGCGCTTGGGCACTTCAAACAGGGCGCCAAACCCGCCAATGCCCGCCAGCACGCCTTCGCGCATGGTTTTTTTGGCCAGCGGTTTGATGCGGTCGACCAGCGCGTCGCCGGCAACAATGTCAACGCCAGCATCTTTGTACGACAGGGGGGAGGGGGGAGTGGGTTGGGTCATTGGAGTGGGCGAAAAGTGGCTTTGGGGCAATGCAGAAGCAGACCCCGATAGAATTTGCCCAGATTTTAAGGGTTAGCCCCCACCATTACCCCCATGCAATTTACCTCCACCCAAAAAAGTTTCGTCGCCTGGAGCCTGATTGCTGCACTTTTGTCTCTGATTTTGTGGCTGCTGGCCCCTGTGCTGGCGCCTTTTGTAGTAGCAGCCGTTCTGGCATACGCCCTCACACCGGTGGTCAACTGGCTGGACGCTGCCGGTCGCGGTCGCATTCCGCGCTTGGTGGCTGTTTTGCTCGTGGAGTTGGTGTTCATGGTGGCGCTTTTGGGGGTGCTGTTGTTAATTGTTCCAATTTTGGCCAAAGAGTTGCCGTTGATGCGCGAGCAACTGCCGTTGCTTTTGGATTCCGTGAGCCGCTCCTTGCAGCCTTTGCTAAACCAGTGGGGCGTGCATGTGACTTTGGACCTTGCTACGGCCAAGGCCTTTGTCTTCAAGTACCTGAATGCGAATGTCGAAGACGCTTTGGGCTCGGTGCTTACCTCTGTCAAGCTCGGCGGTAGCGTCGCCTTTGCCCTGATTGGCAACGCCATTTTGATACCCGTGGCGTTGTTTTATCTGCTGATGGACTGGAGCCGTTTTGTGGCCCAAGTGGGTGAACTGATCCCGGCGCGGCTGCGCGGTGCTACCCATAGTTTTTTGCAAGAGGCGGATGGCGTGCTGGGGCAATACCTGCGCGGGCAATTGCTGGTGATGCTGGCGCTGGCTGTTTTTTACAGCGTAGGTTTGGCCCTGTTTGGGCTGGATTTGGCGCTGCCGATTGGTGTGTTCACGGGGCTGGCTATTTTTGTCCCTTACGTGGGCTTTGGCATCGGTCTGGTGCTGGCCACCTTGGCTGGTTTGTTGGAGTTCTCGGCCAGCTCGGGGGTGATGTATACCTTCATCATGGTCGCTGTGGTTTACGGTGTCGGCCAATTGATCGAGAGTCTGATCTTGACGCCGCGCCTGGTGGGAGAGCGCATTGGCCTGCACCCTTTGGCGGTTATTTTCGCGTTGTTAGCTTTCGGCCAATTGTTTGGCTTCATTGGTATTTTGATTGCGCTACCCGCCAGCGCTGTGCTCTTGGTGGCCATACGCCGCGTCAAGGCACATTACATGGCCAGCGCGCTCTACGTGGGTTGACCAACGCGGTATGAAGCAAATCGCCCTGGACATTGGCCTGCACGCAGGCCCCAGCCTCGACAACTTTTGCGCCGGGCCCAACCAGGCTGCGCTGCAGCACATGGCCCTGTGGGTGGGCGCTAAAGGCCAGGCCCAAGTGCGCTCGCCGGTACCCACCTACCTGTGGGGCCCGTCGGGTAGCGGTAAAAGCCATTTGCTCAAAGCCGCGCGGGAAGCGCTGCGCGAAGCAGGTGCACGGGTGGGTTGGCTAGACGCGTCTATGCTTGAGGCGCCCGAGTTTGACGAGAGCTGGGCGGCGGTGCTGATGGACGATGTGCATTGGTACAACGCCCAGCAACAACACACTGCGTTTGCCTGGTTTGTAGCCGCACAAACCCACCAGCGCGCCGTGTTGGCCGCAGGTGAATTTGCTCCGGTCTCGCTAAAACTGCGCGAAGACTTGCGCACGCGTATGGGGTGGGGCCACGTGTTTAGCTTGCAACCACTGACCGAGCCAGAACGCCGCGCAGTGCTGCGCCAGGCGGCCGACGCCCGGGGCGTATTTTTGAGTGATGAGGTGATGGATTACATGCTCACCCGCTTCAGCCGCGACCTGGGCAGCCTAATGGAATTGCTGGGTTTGCTGGACGGTTACGCGCTGCAGACCCAACGCGCGATCACGATTCCGCTGATTAAATCGATGATGGAAGACGCATGACTAAGTTCGTTGGGGCCAAGCCCAAAGTTGCCTTGTTTGACCTGGACCACACCCTGCTGCCGCTGGACTCGGACCATGCCTGGGGCGATTACGTCATTAGCCTGGGCTGGGTGGATGCGCTGGAGTACAAGCGCAAAAACGATGCCTTCTATGCCGACTACCAGGCCAGCAAGCTCAATTTGCAAGACTACATTCAGTTCTCCACCGCCGTAATCGTGCGTCAGGGCGCTAGCAATTCGATAGCGGCACACGAAGCTTATATGCGGGGCGTGGTGCAAAAACATATCAAACCGCAGGCTTTGGAGCTGGTTCGCAGCCACCAGGCCGCCGGTGACTGGGTGGTCATCGTCACCGCTACCAATGAGTTTGTCACCCGCCCGATCGCTGACGCTTTTGGCGTGACAGACCTGATTGCCGTGGAGCTGGAGCGCGACGAGGCGCCCGGCGGTACCGGGTGGTACACCGGCGCTATACGGGGCGTACCGTCCTACCAGGGCGGTAAAGTAGTCCGCGTAGAGCAGTGGCTGGCAGCGCGTGGTCTGGGTTGGGCCGATGTGCACACCACCTTTTATTCAGACTCACCCAACGATTTGCCCCTGCTGGAAAAAGCCGACGTTCCTGTGGCGACCAACCCCGATCCCCGCCTGCGTGAGGTCGCCATGACCCGCGGATGGCGCATACTTGACCTGTTTAGCTAGAGAGCCCCTGCGTGGCCTGCCTCCCTGTGCGTCCCCTGAGGCACGGTAGTGGGTCCAAAACCTGAAAAATGATCAAAACATTCATCGACAAATTGCTGGGGAAAACCTCCTCCTCGTCCTCCGCCAAAAAAACCAAGTTTGGCAAGCGGGTAGACGTACCCGTAGCCACCCACGGTATTGACGTGAACCTGGTAGACGAACGCGCCATGCATGTGGTGCGCACTCTGCAACAAGCAGGGTTTGAAGCCTATGTGGTGGGCGGCGCGGTGCGCGACCTGCTGCTGGGCCTGCGGCCCAAAGACTTTGATGTGGCTACCAATGCCACGCCCGAGCAGGTCAAGGGCCTGTTCCGCCGCGCTTTCATCATCGGTCGGCGTTTCCGTATCGTGCACGTGGTGTACGGCCGGGGGCGTGAACATGAGGTGATCGAGGTATCGACCTTTCGCGCCTACCTGGACAACGCTGCTGCCGAGCAAGTGGCGGGCAATGAGAAGACCAGCCGCAGCGAATTAGCGGGTATGAAGCACGCCGTGGACAGCACGGGCCGCGTGCTGCGCGACAACGTGTGGGGTCCGATGGAGGAAGACGCGGTGCGCCGCGACTTCACTATCAACGCCATGTACTACGACCCGGTTACGCAGGTGGTGGTGGATTACCACCACGGCCTGAAGGACGCCAAGAACAAAACCATCCGCATGATTGGCGATGCCGCCACGCGCTACCGAGAAGACCCGGTGCGCATCATCCGTGCGGTACGTTTTTCGGCCAAGTTGAGCCCGCTGGGCTTTGAACTGGAATCCAAGACCGCGGCGCCGCTAATCAAGTCGCAAGAGCTTCTGGCCGACGTACCGCAAAGCCGCATGTTTGACGAAATGCTCAAGCTGCTGCAAACCGGCCATGCGCTGGCATCCATCGCAACCCTTAAGAAATTGGGTATGGCGCGTGGCATTTACCCCTTGCTGGATGTGGTGGTGGAGCGCGCCGAGCAGCCGTTTGTGAATGCGGCCCTCAAAGACACCGACCGGCGCGTGGGCGAAGACAAGCCAGTCGCGCCGAGCTTCTTGCTGGCGTGCGTTTTGTGGGCCGATGTGCGCGATGGCTGGGATCGCCGCCAAGCGGGTGGCCAGCCCGGCCACCCCGCGCTGTTTGATGCGATTGACGACGTGTTCCACTCCCGCATTGGTGATGTGTCGGGCGGCGGTAAGCTGGCCAGCGACATGCGCGAAATCTGGGTCATGCAGCCGCGCTTTGAGAAGCGTACCGGTAGCGCCCCATGGGGCTTGGTGGACCAAGCGCGTTTCCGCGCGGCATTCGATTTCATGCGCTTGCGGGCCGACATTGGCGAGGTGGACGAACTGCTGGCCGACTGGTGGCAAGAGTTCAGCATGGCAGACGATAGTGCGCGCCAGGACCTGCTTGACCAAGTGCGTGATGAGCAGCAAAAACGCCAACGTACGCCCAAAGTGCAACGTGCGCCACGCCCCGCAGATGCGCCACAGGCGGAAGGTGCTGCACCTAGTCGTGCCGCTGCTCAGGTGCAGGATGGTGAGGGTACGGAGCCGCAGGAGGCCGATGGAGATGCAGGCGCGCCCCGCAAACGCCGTCGCCGCCGTCGCAGCGGCAGTGGTGGTGGTGCTGGGAATACAGGCGCTGCAGCCGGTGGTTCTTCCGACCAGTGATGCCACGCGCGCGGGTCACGGCCTATATTGGCCTGGGCGCTAATCTGGGTGACCCGCAACCGGCCGTGGTGCAAGCCATTGCCGCCATTGCTGCCATCCCGGATCTTGAGTTAATTGCCCAGTCTTCGCTGTACCGCACCGCGCCGGTCGATTCCAGCGGGCCGGATTACATCAATGCCGTGGTTCAGGTCTTTACGTCGCTAACGGCTCCCGATTTGCTCTCGGCATTGCAGTCGATCGAAAAGCAGGCGGGTCGCGAACGCCCTTATTTCAACGCACCGCGCACTTTGGATTTAGATCTTTTGTTGTATGGCGAAGCCAGTATTCAAAGCGAGCGCTTGACCGTGCCGCATCCGCGTATGGGGCAGCGTGCTTTTGTGTTGTTGCCGTTGGCGGAGATTGCGGCTGAACTGGTGTTGCCATCGCTGTTGCAGTCTGTGGCGGGGCAGGGGATTGAGCGCTTGATTTAGGGCTGGTGCAGCGCTCGCACGCCCAAGAGCGCGGTGTACGAAATCGCTCGTGTCCCCCGGCCCGTGAGGGGCCTCCTCCTTAACCTCGCCATTTCGCACACCCCACTCTTTGGCGCGGGTTTCTGCCTATGCGCCGTTGGCACAATCCAACCCACAAGCTTCAGCCTAAGCAGCCAACCCAAAATCCTCAGCCATGGGCTTGGCCGGGTGGTGAAACTCCACAGGTCCATCGGGCAGCTCGTGGATGTACTGGAACACCAGCGGGTCGGTGCTCTTACGCACAGCGTCCACACTGCCTTCAAACGCCACCTTGCCCTGGTTCAAGATGATGACGTGGTCGGCGATCTCTAGGGTTTGCGTCAGCTCGTGGGATACAAACACCGTGGTCAAACCCATGCTGTCGTTGAGTTGGCGAATCAGTTGCGCAGCGGTGCGCAGCGAGATCGGGTCCAGGCCAGAAAACGGCTCGTCGTACATCACCAGCTCGGGGTCCAGTGCGATGGCGCGGGCCAGGGCGATGCGCCGGGCCATGCCGCCGGACACCTCGCTGGGCATCAGGTCGCGGGCATTGCGCAGGCCTACGGCGTTGAGCTTCATCAGCACAATGTCGCGGATCAGGGCTTCGGGCAAATCGGTGTGCTCGCGCAGCGGGAAAGCTACGTTGTCAAACACCGTGGCATCCACAAACAAGGCGCCAAACTGGAACAACATGCCCATGCGTCGGCGGGCTTTAAACAGTTCAGCTTGGCTCATCGGGGTCAGGTCTTGGCCGTCGAACAGCACCGCGCCCGATTGCGCCTTGAGCTGCCCCCCCATCAAGCGCAAGGTGGTGGTTTTGCCACCGCCCATGGGGCCGATCAGCGCCGTGACCTTGCCACGCGGAATGTGCAAAGACACTCGCTCCATAAATGGCGTGTCGATGTAGCTGAAGGTCAGATCACGGAACTCGATCAAGGGCGTGGCGGTGGTGTCAGACATGGGGGCTCGCGATCCTAAGTGAAGCTGATTTCGGGTGACCGTGAATCAGGCCAGTTCCACAATCATTTCAATTTCAACGCAGGCCCCCAGTGGAATCTGGGCCACACCAAAGGCACTGCGCGCATGCGCACCGACTTCAGGGCCAAACACCTGGCCGATGAGCTCACTGGCCCCATTGGTGACCAAATGGTGTTCGGTGAAGCTGCCGGTGGAATTGACCAGGGACATAAGCTTGACGATGCGCTTGATGCGGTTCAGGTCGCCCGTGGCAGCGTGCAGGGTGCCCATCAGGTCGATGGCCACGTTGCGCGCGGCCAGTTTGCCGTCTTCCACCGAGATGTCTTTGCCAAACTGACCGACCCAGACCTTGCCGTCTTGCTTGGCCAGGTGGCCGCTGAGAAACAACAAATTTCCAGTTTGTACAAAGGGCACATAGGCCGCAGCGGGCACGGCCACGGGCGGCAGGGTGATGTGGAGTGATTCGAGGGTTGCGTAGACGTTAGAAGTGGTCATGGGGTCGTTTTGAGAGTTAAAAGTGGCGCTGGCCCGGACAAATACTAGCTAGTTTGCTATGAAAATAATAGTGATCTAATTTTGACTTTGACTTTGACTTTGACTTTGACTTTGACTTTGACTTTGACTTTGACTTTGACTTTGACTTTGACTCAGGCCGAGGTCGCTATTTTGCCGCTGACTCTGTTCACCTGCCATCAGGTCCACAAAGGGCTCGACCGTTACACCCACGGTTAGTGTGTGGTGTGCGCCGCCGTGGATCACACCCCGAATGGGCGACACATCGGCGTAATCCCGCCCAAGGGCCAGGCTGACGTAGTCTTCACCAGGGGTGCCCCAGCCGTCGCGGTCGTTGGTGGGGTCTAGGTCTAACCAGCGGCGCCCCAGCGGCCAGTCGGGCACATACACCGAGACCCAGGCGTGCGAGGCATCGCTGCCCACCAGCCGCTCTTGGTCGGGCGCGGGCTGGGTGAGCAGGTAGCCGCTCACGTAGCGCGCGCTCAGGCCCAGTGTCCGCAGGCAGGCAACCATGATGTGGGCAAAGTCTTGGCACACGCCCTTGCGCTGGGCCAGAGCCTCCAGGGCGGGGGTGCTGATTTGGGTGCTCTGGCTGTCATAAATGAAGTCGCGGTGGATGCGGTGCATCAAATCGCGCGCGCAGGCTACCAGGGGCTTGTCGGCCTCAAAACTGGGCCGGGCGTAGGCGGCAAAGTCGGGGTGGCGCGGTACAAAAGGCGAGGGGAATACAAACTCAGCCGCCGCGTCGTAGTCGGTATGCGCCGCATAGCGAAAGCGCTCGCGGGTTTGTTCCCACGTGATGCTGCTGGGCGGTGCCATGTCGCTTTGGGTCAATACGACGCTGTGCGCCACCACGGTGAGCTGCTGGTGCGGGCTTTGTAATGAGAAAAACTGCCGTTGGTTGCCGTACACATCCAGGGCCGCGGTACGCTGCGCCGGTTCGGGTCGCACCACCAAGTTGTGCCCCAGCAATTGCTGGTTGGGCGTGCTCAGCGGTTGCAGATACGCCATGTGCTGCGCAATATCGACCGCCGGGGCGTAGTCGTAATGCGTTTCGTGGGTGACTTGCAGCTTCATCACAGCCCCAGGCTTTGGCCCGCCGCCTGTGCGTGGGTGAAATAGGTGGCGCTGATGTCTTCTGACACGGTGATGGCCGCTTGACCGCAATCGAGCAGCAATTGGCGCAGGTTCGCAAAGCGGTTGTCTGAACCCGGCTCGCACAGCGCCTCGAGCTGCCACAGCGCGGGGTTAGGCACGTGGGCCGACATCAGGCTAAGCTGGTCGGGTGCGTTGCCCGCCAATCGCGCCAGCCGGCCACGCAGCGTATGCGCTACCCAGGCCAGGGCGCGCGGGTTGTCGCGGTCTAGCACCAGCAGGTCGATCAGTGCTGCCAAATCGCGGCTTTGCTGGTACTGGGCGTGGAAAGTGATCTCGCTGTCAAACAAACTGATCATGGCCTCAAAGCCACCGTCTTCATGCACGCTTCCGCTTTCAAACCCCAGCAGCAACGCGGTCGACAAAAACCGCAGCCGCTCAATGTGGCGGCCCAGGCTCAGCAGGCGCCAGCCGTCGTCGCGGGTCATGCGGTCGGTTTGTGCGCCGGTGATGGCGGCCAGGCGGTCGCTGGTGGCACGCAGGGTGTCTTGGGTTTCCAGCCACGAATAGTCGGACTGGGCCACAGTTTGGGCGCAACGCTCGGTAAAGGATGCTTCGGCGCGTTGCATCACGTTCCAGTGCTCTTGCGACAGACGCTCACGCACCGACGAACCCGCCAGACGCATCGCGCGCAGATTGAAACCTACACTGGTGGTTTGGTCGGCGCTGGCCAGGCTGGCAATCAGCGAGCGCTCAAACACACGGCGCGCTTGCACAGGCGTGGGCACACTGGGTAGCACCAGTGTGTTGGCCAGCGCCATCTCACCCAGCCACTCCATCAGGGGAACGCACTGCTGGTCTTCGCCATGCAGGCAGTCCAGTGTCAGGCGGGCCAAGCGCACCGAGTTTTCCGCCCGCTCGGTGTAGCGGCCCAGCCAGAACAAATTTTCTGCGGCCCGGCTGGTCACCAGGCGCTTGCGCTGGGCCAGGGCGGATGCCGTGAGTGGCGGGCGCAATAGCGTGGTGGTGTCTACACCAGCGCCCTGGGTGAGCACCCACACGTCGGCACTGCTACCGCCGTGTTGCATGCTGGCAATGTCGGCACTGGCCCCAGCCACCCGGGCCAAGCCGCCGGGCAATACGCGCCACGATTCCGCGCCGTCGGACACGGCAAATACGCGCAACATGACTGACTTGGGCACCAGTTTGCCGGGCCGGGATAAATCGGTGTTGTCCCCCTCGGGCGGCTGCCAGGTGGGCATTTGCGATAACGGCAAATAGGCCTGGATGGTGTGATCGTCGCTTTGGCGCACGATGCGGCCCGCCCATTCGTCCAAGGCACTAGGGGGCAGGTTGTGGCCCAACACGGCATCAAAGTTGCCGTGGTGCGGCGAGCCCGGGTAGGTGGCTTTGATGGCGCAGTCTTGCAGTTGGGGTAGCACCTCTTCCAGGGCTGAGCGCTCGCCACACCACCAGGTGGGCAAAGCGGGCAGGTGCAGTTCTTCGCCCAAAATGTGCTGGCACAGCGCAGGCAGAAAGCCCAGCAGGGCCGGCGACTCCAAAAAGCCCGAGCCTGGCGCATTGGCCACCATGACGTGGCCGGCGCGTATGACTTGTAATAGGCCAGGCACGCCCAGGGCCGAATCCGCACGCAGCTCCAAGGGGTCTAAAAACTGATCATCCATGCGCTTAAGCAAGCCATGCACCGGTACCAGGCCGCGAAGGGTCTTTAAGTAAAGGTGTTGGTCCCGTACCGTCAGGTCACTGCCTTCAACCAGCGTGATGCCCAAGTAGCGGGCCAGGTAGGCGTGTTCAAAGTAGGTTTCGTTGTACGGGCCCGGAGTCAGCAGCGCAATATGGGCCTCTTGCCCAGCCGGGCTGGCGCGCTTCATACCCTCCATGAGTGCGCGGTAGGTGCCCGCCAGGCGCTGCACTTGCAGCTTCTCAAACGCCTGGGGGAACAGGCGCGATATGGCTAGGCGGTTTTCCAGCAGATAGCCCAAACCCGATGGCGCTTGGGTGCGTTGTGACACCACCCACCAGTTGCCATCGGGGCCGCGGGCCATGTCAAAAGCGGCGATGTGCAGGTGTTTTCCGCCCACGGGTTTGACGCCGTGCATGGGCCGCAAGTAGCCAGGGTGGCCCTGCACAAGGGCCGGTGGCAGCAGTCCCTGGGCCAACAGGGTCTGCGCGCCATACACATCAGCCATCACGCCCTCGAGCAAGCGCATACGCTGGATGACACCTGCTTCAATTTGCTGCCAACTGGCGGCGGACATCATCAGTGGGAACATGTCCAGCGACCAAGGGCGCTGCGGGCCGCCCTCATCGGCGTAGACGTTGTAGGTCACGCCGTTGTCGCGAATCTGGCGCGCCAAGCTGGCAGCACGCTGCCCCAGCTTGCCTTGGCCATCAGACTCCAAATCAGTAAAGAATTCGGCCCAGGCCGGCGTTATTCCTGCATAGTCTGCTATTAACTTTGTAGCGGATTCAGAGGGGGGCTGGCCGGTGGTGGTGCGTCCGCGCAGCTCGTCAAAATGCCCCAAAGCAGCAGGTGCAGAGGCCAGAGCCTTGGCCAATGCGGTCAGTGCGGGCGCAGTTGGCGGCGTAGAGGATTCGGGCACGGAGTTCACTGGAGCCAAGTATGCCTTAACGCCCTTGTCACACAAGCCTGTTACTAGCTAGCTAAGCGCCCAGCGGCAGCGTGTCCAGATCGGCGTAAGCCTGCCTCAGCCACGTCTTTACGCGCTGGCGCTCTAGCAGGCCCAGCGCGTCCACGCCCGAGGTCGTGTGGGCGGCGGCCCAGAAGCTGGCGTTTTGCCGGTCAATTTTGCGCATGCTGGCCTCGTGCAGTTGCGCCAAGCCGATCACATGGCCGCCCAGGGCCTGCGCCTTCTTGAGCGCGTTAGAGGCCTCCAGCTCGGAGAAATCATGACCGCGGCCCTTGTTCTTCACCACGATGTAATTAGGTCCGGGGCCATAGGTGGCCACCAGGCGGTCCAGCAAGTCCACCGAGTCTTTGCCTGCGTCAGCCACGTGCCAGAAGTTCACCGAAATGCCCATGCTGGCCATCAGCGCCACCAGGTCGGAGTCGTGCACCCAGCGCGCCAGCGGTGCGGCGGTCTGGGCGGCCAGATCGACGATCACGTGCGGCATGGGGCCCACCGGGGGCGGTGTCTCGTACACGCCGGCAATATGGTCCAACCCCTCATAGGTATCCACCACCACGGGGGCGGCGTAGTCGGCGTAAAACCGGGTGAATGAGGTGTGTGATCGGTCGGTATCAAAGCCGGTGAAGGCGCGCCCTTGGTCAATGAAGTATTGCGCCAGCAGACGTGCCACGACAGATTTGCCGACGCCTCCCTTTTCGCCGCCGATGAAATTGATAGATGGCATGGGTTTCCTTAAACAGACCGAAATTACACAGTGAGCACCGAAAACGTGGTGCGCGAGCAAACATTACAAACCCATCCTACACTGGCACCCCCAGCAAAAAGGACATAGCAATGCGCATATTGACATCGACGGCGACCCCTATCTCAGGCTTTTGCTTGGCTGCGCTGATGGCCCTGGTCTCCCTGGGGGTCCAGGCGGATGAGGGCATGTGGACTTACAACCAGTTTCCGTCGTCCAAAGTAGCAGCCGCCTACGGTTTCGAACCCGATGCTGCATGGTTGCAGCGTCTGCAACTGGCCAGTGTGCGCATTGCGGGGGGGTGTTCGGCATCCGTCGTTTCGCCAACTGGGCTGGTCATGACAAACCACCACTGCGCGCGCGAGTGCATTCAGAATATTTCGGGCATTCGCCATAAAGACTTTAACAAGGACGGCTTTGTGGCCCGCAAGCCCTCGGATGAGCCACGCTGCCCGGGCATGGAGATGAACCAGCTTACCGCCATCACCGACGTTACCCAAGCTGTGCAGGACGCCACCAAGTCGGTGGCCCCAGAGCGTTTTAGCGACGTACAAAAAAATACGATCGCCAGCCTTGAGAAGGCGTGCGCCACGGGCGATGACTGGCGCTGCGAAGTGGTGACACTGTTTCGCGGGGGGCAATACAACCTTTACAAGTACCGGCGCCTGCAAGACATCCGTTTGGTTTTCGCACCCGAGGACCAGATTGCTTTTTTTGGCGGCGATCCTGACAACTTTAACTTCCCACGCTACGACCTGGATGTGTCTTTCCTGCGCATTTACGGCGCAGATGGCAAGCCTTGGAAGGCCGATGCTTACCTGCCGTTTTCCGTGGAAGGCGTGAAAGAGGGCGAGCTGACTTTTGTGTCGGGTAACCCCGGTGGCACCAGCCGGGGCATGACCCTGGCACAGATGCAAGACCAGCGCGACCGCGTCTTGCCCGCAAGGATGCTGGATCTGGCCCAAGCGCGCGGCTGGATCACTGAATACCAAATGCGTGGCAAAGAGCAGTTGCGCCACTCCAACGATGACTTGTTTGGTGTGGAAAATAGCCTCAAGTCCCTCAAGGGCCAGCATGAGGCATTGGCTGACCCGCGCTTCTTTGCGCAACTCCAAAAGGATGAATCCGACTTCCGCCGCCGTATTGTTGCCAGCCCAGAGCTCATGGCTGACTACGGAGATGTGTGGGACAACATTGCAGCACTCACGTTGAAGGCGCAGCAGCAACGCAAGACCTACCACGCACTAAACAACAGCCATGGCAGCCAACTGTGGGAGATCGCCCGCGCTATCTGGCGTCACCCGCAAGAAATGGCAAAAGCCAATGGCGACCGCCTGGAAGAATTTAGTGACGCGCGCTTGCCTCAACTGGTACAAAGCGTACTCTCGGATGCACCCATTTACAAAGAACTGGAGACCGCGAAGCTGACTTACGCGCTCACCAAACTGCGCGAGGAACTGAGCCCAGACCATGCGGTGGTGAAAAAGCTCTTGGGCAACCAAACCCCGCAGCAGGTCGCCCGCGCATTGGTCCGCGGCACGCGGCTGCAAGACCTCAAAGTCAATGCGCGTGGCGAAGCCACCGCTGGACTGCGCAAGAGCCTGTGGGATGCATCGGCTGACACACTGGCTGCCTCAAACGACCCGATGCTAAAGTTCATAGCTTCCTTTGACACTGAGGCGCGCGCAGTGCGCAAACGCTATGAGGAAGAGGTGTCGGGACCCCGCCGCAAGCAGGAGGAGCGCTTGGCCCTGGCCCGCTTTGCCGCCTTCGGCAACGGCAGCTACCCGGACGCTACGTTTACCTTGCGCTTGTCCTACGGTAAGGTGGTCGGCTGGGAAGAGCCGGGTGGTGTGATTGCACCGTTTACGGAATTTGCCGGTGCCTACCAACGGCATACCGGTGCAGAGCCTTTTGCCCTGCCCAAGACCTGGCTGCAAGCGCGCAAGAAACTGAACCTGCAGACTCCATTTAATTTTGTGACCAACAACGACATCATCGGTGGCAACTCCGGCAGCCCTATGGTGAACCGCAAGGGTGAAGTCGTGGGCTTGGTGTTTGACGGCAACATCCATTCCTTGGGCGGTGAGTTTGGTTTTGATGCCCGCCTGAACCGCACAGTGGCCGTGCATTCACAGGCATTACTTGAGGCGCTGGATAAGGTTTACCCGGCAGGGCATATTGCTGCCGAGATCCGCAGCGCGCAGCGCTAAACGACAAATAGCTCGCGGATAGCGGCGCTATTTCGCGGACTGGCCCTATGGTGGTAACCCTAGACTGGAATTCAGTTCATCTAGGGAGGTGTCATGTTTGCTTCAGATCGCTCAACGCCAGTAGTCCAGACCGAAGAGAGTTTGCCTTTCTTTGTCGAAATTGCCGCCAGGCACCAGCTTCAAGAGGTCGCGGACTTGCGTGCGGCAACCTACGGCAAGCACCTGCCTGTGTTGGGTGCCTCACTGCGGCAACCAGAGCTTGCCGATGTAACGCTGGGGTGTGAAGTCTTCGTGGCCCGCTCGAAACTGGACGGAAGTCTATTGGGCACACTGCGGACGCATTCCAATGCTCTGAGTCCCTTACCGCTTCAAGCGTCGATTGAGCTGCCAGAACGCTTTAGTGGCACACGCATGGTGGAAACCACGCGCCTGTGTGTTAAGGGAAGTCCTGGCGCATCGACGGTGCGAAGTGCTTTGTTTAAAGCAATGCACCAATATTGTCTCGATCAAAAGGTGGAATGGATGCTGGCGGCCGCACGCCGTACCGTGGACCGTATCCATGACAGTTTGCTGTTCCAGGATGTAAAAGAATCACGTGCGTACTACCCTATGGCACATGCAGGTGGCGTGCCACACAGAGTGTTGCATATGTCAACCACCGACATGCAACGCCAATGGGGCGAATGTCAGCAGCCGCTTTATACGTTCGCATTTAATACCCTGCACCGTGACATTGATATCTCTGGGGCGAAGGATTTGAACTTTGCTTGGCAATGTCCGGACCGAAGCGCCACTGTGACGTACTTAGCAGAGCGTGCGCAATTGCCACTACAGTCCGAGCACTTCGACGAGTCGGCGCCCATTGCGTTGGTGGCTTAGCAGGAAAACTGGCTTTTCTAGACCGAAGTCAAACGCGGCGGAGATTCGAAAAGAGGAAGTGTGTAGGCGCCCTTTGCGGACAGGGACTGAACGAAAGCCAGGATCTCCGGATCTTCAATGAACTCAGCGCTATTACGCGCTGCCAGTATGCGTTCCGGTAACACCGGTTTGCTGATCCCATATCCTTGGGCGTAGTCCACGCCAGCCGTAGCAAGCACCTTGATGACGGCTAAATTCTCGGCAAACTCGCCAATAGACTTCATACCCAAACTGTTTACCAAACCGGCGAGTGCATCCACAATGGCCATACCCGATGTGCTTTGCGCGGCGTCCCGCACCAGCGAACCATCTAGCTTCAATGCATCCACTGTGAGTCCCTTCAAGTAGCCGAATGAGGAATACCCGGCACCAAAATCGTCCAGAGCCACCTTGGCGCCGATGCTGCGTACTCGGTCTATGAAACGTTGCATGTTTCGCATATCGGTAAGCGCAACGGTCTCGGTAATTTCCAGGCAGATCAGCGACAGGGCCACCGGATGGAGCTCGAACAGCGTGAACAACTCCTCCGTAAACGCCTCGTCGTTAAGCGATCCGCCAGATAGGTTGACACCAACGAAGCGGGTGTTGTCCAGTGACTTTGCGTTCGCCTCCAACCACGCGATGGTGGTGGTGATCACCCAACGGTCAATGATGGCCGTTTTTCCGTGCGCTTCCGCTGCTTCAATGATGATGCCAGCCGGAAGAATCTCGCCATTGGCTTTACGCAAGCGTAGAAGTACCTCGAAGTTCAACGACTCGAACGGAGCCGTTAATGAAATCTCTGGCTGCATCACCAAAAACAACCCTGCTGGAGTCTCGCCGCGTTCCAACGCAGCAATCAGGTCCAATTCTTCCTTGTGCTGCTGGAAGAATTTATCGTCCGAGGCCATGATGACCAGTCGTTCTCCAGTGCGCTTCTTGGCAACGCGGCACAAAGTGTCGGCAGCAGAAATCACGGCTTTCAGCGGGGATTCCGTAAATCGCTCTGTACCTACTAGCCCGCCCGACACACTCAAAGAAAAGCTTTGCGTGTCAATCTGGTAGCTCCCTGACGAGATGTCATCAACGATTGCCTTACAGATGCGTGTGGCCTCTTCCATGCTGACTTTTGAAAAAGCAACTACAAACTCATCGCCACCCAGGCGCGCCAACACATCCGCAGGACCCAGGTGCATCTTGATGCGTTCGCACACTTGTTTGAGTACGTTGTCGCCAGCCGTATGGCCATACAAGTCGTTGATCAGCTTGAACCGATCCAAGTCCAGGTAGGCCAGTGCAATGGGTTGGCACTCAGCCCGCTCGAATCTGCGGGTGATGCCACGCAGGTTCATGCAGTCAGTGAGTGGATCGTGGTTGACCATAAACTCCAAGCGTTCATTGGCTTGCACCCGTTCGGTCACATCCTGCAATGATCCTTCCACGATGACGCCATCGGCGGTAGAAGCCTTGATGGAGAACCAATGGTCTCGCTGGGTCACGGCGTTTCTGGTCTTGGTTTGAAGCTCGATGGCGTTGCGGACGCGGTCAGATTGCAGTCTAGCCACTGCCTCCGTAATTTCTGCCTTAAATATTTGTGACAGAGTGGAAGGAGACGGCGGCGCAATACCCTTGAGCATGGACTGAAACGCTGGATTGAATTTGACGAGCAGGCCCGCTTCTCCAGCCGTGAACAGTCCTATCGGAGAGTCCTGGTAGGCCGCTTGTAAAGTTTTCTGCGCAGCGATTTTTTCTAAATGCTCTGCGCGCATGTGTTCTGCTAATGCCAGGGCGGCTAGCAGCGCAGACGCTATGCCTGCAGTTACGTGGTTTATTGCTTGCAATAAGACGATTTCGCCGTTTACAGCAGCTAGCACTTCAGTCAAGCTGCCAAGAGCCGCAATGGCAATTGAAGCGACGTACCACCCCGCGACACGGGAGTGCGTTCTTCTCAGAATCTTAAAGAGATACCAGCAAATAATTACTGTACCGATCGCGGTGCTTGGCCAAATTGCACGCAGCGTTTGCTCAAACGTTAGGAAAAAGGGCAAGACAATAAACGCTAAGGCCAATATTTGTAGGAGTACCAGCGCCAAACCCGCCTTCAGTTCATCAAGTTCCTTTTTAAACAGGATGTTGAACATTGCCCCGGTCATTGAAAAATACATGCATACCGTCCACTGACGCATCTCAATGACTATGGCTGGATTAATCACTATCCCAAATAATTCCCAGTCTGTGCCGATGGAGAGCGAGGCCATACGCATGTTGACCAACAACCAGCCCACAAAAGTCCAGTACAAGAGGCTGCGATTTACCCAAGCGGTCATCAACATGAAAAGTGCCAGCATGCCGATACCCGCCTCAATCATGGCCCCGAGTAGGCGGTGGGAGTTTTGGGCCGTGTGCAATGCGTCTGCTGACCACAAGCGTGCGGACAACTTGGCCGGGCCACGGAATGTCGCCTTGCACAGAATTTGGCTCAGGGGCAGCTCAGGGGATGAAGCGAGTGCAAAACCACTGCGACTGACAGACATTTGTCCGTCGGTTTTCCAGCGATTCGCCGCGCCCAAAAGGGTATCGGTGCGCGCATCCCAGCAGGTCATGTCGGTGGTGTGGCGCGAGGGAAAATCTACAAGCTGGGTTGCGCTGTCTAACTGGTTTTCAAAATCTAGCGAGAACCAAAAATCACGCGTGGACAGCTTGGTTTCAAATGTACTTGTGGGCTTGCTGGACTGAAGAATATTCAGCACGGCAGAGTGGGTGGTGTTGGCCGCTGCGCCATCTTGCATCCACACCCGCACGGGCAGCGCGAGGGACGGATCAGTTTCCAGATGAACGAGCCTTAACAGTAGCGCTCCTCCTGCAATCACAACCAATAGAGTTGGAAAAATGACGGAGGAAAGTTCAGCGAGTAGTTTTTCTATTTGCCTTCGTAGTGCCACGGGCTTGTTGCCAGCCAGCCGCAACACCTCGCACGGTTATCGCGGCATAGCTGGTATCTCAATTTGGGAAAGTCATAGTATCGCAAAACGACGTTTCTAGTTTCAAATCTCTCCCCGCCGTAAGTCCCGGGTAAATGGAAACTCTTTGCTGCCCGGCACGTTAATAGTTGCGGGTGGCACTACCAGCACGCCAGGGGTATGGCCCATGGCCGCAAAGCGTGACATGCGCCGGCTCTCGGCCTCGAATGCATTGACCGGGAAGCTCTCGTAATTGAGCCCGCCGGGGTGGGCCACAAAGTACTGGCAGCCGCCGACCGAGCGCTTCATCCAGGTGTCCACAATGTCAAAAGTTAGTGGTGCGTGCATACCAATACTGGGGTGCAAGCTGCTAGGCGGGTTCCAGGCTTTGTAGCGCACGCCGGCCACGAATTCGCCCACGGTGCCTGTGCTTTGCAGGGGCAGGGCCTGGCCATTGCAAGTGACCACATAGCGGCTTTGGTTCATGCCGGTGACATGCACCTCCATGCGCTCCAGTGATGAGTCCACATAGCGGGCCGTGCCGCCTGCCGAGTTTTCTTCGCCCATGACATGCCAGGGCTCCAGCGCATTGCGCAGCGTGAGCTCGATGCTGGCGGCTTTGCACTGGCCGACGATAGGGAAGCGGAACTCGGTGTGCGGCGCAAACCATTGCGGATCGAAGGCGTAGCCTGCAGAGCGCATCTCGGCCATCACATCGGCAAAGTCTTGTGCAATAAAGGTGGGCAGCATGAAACGGTCATGCAGTTCGGTGCCCCAGCGGGTGGCGGGGGCCATGTAGGGTGCCTTCCAGAAGCGGGCCACCAGGGCGCGCAGCAGCAACTGTTGCACGCTGCTCATGTGCGGGTGCGGCGGCATCTCAAAGGCGCGCAGTTCCAGCAAGCCCAGGCGGCCGGTGCTGCTGTCGGGCGAGTACATCTTGTCAATAGAAAACTCGCTGCGGTGGGTGTTGCCGGTCGCGTCGATCAGTATGTTGCGCAGGGTGCGGTCAACCAGCCAGGGCGGCATGCTCTGGCCGTAGAGCTGGCGGTTTTTGTAGATCTGCTCGATGGCGATTTCTAGCTCGTAGAGTTGGTCGTTGCGGGCTTCGTCCACCCGCGGGGCCTGGCTGGTCGGGCCGACAAACATGCCGCTGAACAAATAGCTCAAGGATGGATGGTTGTGCCAGTACAGCAGCAGACTGGCCAGCAACTCGGGGCGGCGCAAAAACGGGCTGTCAGATGGGGTAGCCCCACCCATCACAAAGTGGTTGCCGCCGCCCGTGCCGGTGTGGCGGCCATCCAGCATGAACTTCTCGGCCGACAGACGCGACTCGAAGGCTGCGTTGTACAAAAACTCGGTATTGGCGACCAGCTCTTTCCAGTTATTCACCGGGTGGATATTGACTTCGATGACGCCAGGGTCGGGCGTCACTTGCAAGAGCTTCAAGCGCGGATCGCGTGGCGGCGGGTAGCCCTCCAGCACGATCTTTACGCGCAGTTCGGTGGCGGTGGCCTCGATAGCGGCGAGCAAATCGAGGTAGTCCTCCAGGCGTTCCAGTGGTGGCATGAAGACATACATCACGCCCGACTTGACGCCCACCGCCTCGGCCTTGGGGCCACTGGCGCGGCGCGGGTCGCGCACCTCGACACACAGCGCCGTGCGGGCGATCCAGTGGGCAGACTCGTTTTGCTTGGGCTGGCGGGCAAAGTCAGCAGGCTCGGCTTGGGTCGTGCTTTGGGCATTAGCGGCCGTGCGGTTAGCCGCTAGGGCCGCACTTGGGCTAGAGGGGGTGCTATTGAATGATCCGCTGACCACCTGGAATTTGCGCGGTGCCTCTGCCGGCTGGGCCGCACCCGCGAGGTAGGGTGTAGCGCTGCTTGCAGCACCTGCGGCTGCGGGCATGGTAGCCGTCAACGGTGGCTGCGCATAGCGCGCGGTAAACGCACCGTGGGGTGGCAGCGTATCGCGCGCAGCATAGGGGTCTTGCTCAATCAGATAGGGGAAGTCGGTGTCGCTCACCCAGGGCAAAGAGTCCAGCGGCAGGCGCAGGCCCATGGGCGAATCGCCAGGCATCAGGTACATGCGCTCATCGCGGAAAAACCAGGGGCCAGTCGTCCAGCCTTTAGCGCTGGGCTTGACCGGCAGCACGTAGCCAATGGGTGAATCCAGCTTTTGTTCGAACACGCGGCGCAGGCGCGCACGCTCCATCTCGTCGTCGAGTTTGCTGTTGAACGGGTCTACGTTGACCGGCAGGCGGCGTTCGCGCCACAGGTAGTACCAGGTGTCCTCAAAACCGGTTTGGATGTATTTGTCAGTCAAGCCCAGCTTGGCTGCTAACGTGCGAATGAAGAAGCCCGCGTCTTCGCTGGTGTAGTGGCATGGGACGCGCTCATCCGCAAACAGCTCGGGGTTGCCCCAGACCTTTTGCTTGTCAGCACGCCAGTAAATGTTCAGCGCCCAACGCGGTAATTGCTCGCCCGGGTACCACTTGCCCTGGCCAAAGTGCAAGAAGCCGCCCTGGCCGTATTGGGCGCTCAGTTTGTGCACCAGCGCTTGGGCAAAGCCGCGCTTGGTGGGGCCCAGGGCGTCTGTGTTCCATTCGGCCGCGTCGCGGTCAGCCACCGCCACAAAGGTGGGCTCGCCGCCCATGGTCAGGCGCACATCCCCGGCGATCAATTCCCGGTCCACGGCCTCGCCCAGTTTCATCACATCGGCCCACTGCTCGGGTGTGTAGGGTTTGGTCACCCGGGGCGATTCGTAAATACGGGTCACCGCCATGTGGTGCTCAAACTCCACTTCGCTTTCATCCACGCCGCCCTCTATGGGCGCTGCGCCCGACGGCTGGGGCGTGCAAGCCAGCGGAATATGGCCTTCACCTGCCAGCAGGCCGCTGGTGGCGTCCAGCCCAATCCAGCCCGCGCCGGGCAAATACACCTCGCACCAGGCGTGCAGGTCGGTGAAATCGACCTCGGTGCCACTCGGGCCGTCGAGCGATTTGACGTCGCTCTTGAGTTGGATCAGGTAGCCCGACACGAAGCGCGCCGCAAAGCCCAGGTGCCGCAGGATCTGCACCAGCAGCCAACCCGAATCTCGGCATGAACCCGCCGCACTCACCAGCGTTTCTTCCGGCGTCTGCACGCCGGGCTCCATGCGGATCAGGTAGCTGATGTCTTTTTGCAGCCGCTGATTGAGCGCGACGAGAAAGTTCGTCGTCTGCATCTTCTCGCGCGAAATGCTGCCGAGGTATTCAGCAAACGCCGGTGTAAGCGGCGCTTTGTGGCGATAGGGCTCGAGTTCGGTCGACAGCGACGCGTCGTACTCAAACGGAAAGTTCTCGGCCGAAGGCTCCAGAAAGAAATCGAAGGGGTTGAGCACCGACATCTCGGCCACGAGATCGATCTCGATGCGAAACGAGGTGGT
>JBKJOV010000003.1:0-25978 GCA_046595515.1 Rhodoferax sp.
TGCCTATGCGGCTTGCGCAAAGATCAAGGCTGCAGGGGGCAACGTAACCCGCGAGGCAGGCCCGGTGCAAGGGGGCGCCACCGTGATTGCGTTTGTGACCGACCCCGATGGCTACAAAATTGAACTGATCCAGCGCGCAGAGTTCGGCGCAGGTGCAGGCTTACGTTGATCGTTTGACATGAACCGACGGGGCTTTGTGGTTTCTGGTGTGGCCCTTTGGCCCGGTTTGACTCTGGCCATGCCCACCAAGGTGCAGACCTTGACCGAAGCCCGCCGCTGGCTCGACCAGCTAGAAAAATCTCCCACTGCCAGAACAACTGGCACCTGGCCGCTGGTGTCGGTGTTAGAGCATTTGTCGCAAAGCATTGAGATGAGTCTGGAAGGTTTCCCGCAGTCCAAAAGCGCTGCGTTTCAGCACACCGTGGGCATGGCAGCCTTTGCGGTGTTTCAGTGGCGCGGCAAGATGAGCCATGGGCTGAATGAACCCATCCCGGGGGCGCCTGCCCTCACGCCCCAAGGCGACTGGAGACCCGCTGCCAACCGTTTGCGTGCGGCTATTGCCCGTTTTGAAGCGCACACCGGTGTGCTGAAGCCGCACTTTGCGTATGGTGCTTTAAGCAAAGCAGAGTTTGCACAGGCCCATGTATTTCACATTGCCAATCATCAGGATGAAATGGCTTTGGGGTGATGGGGTGATGGGGTGCGGGATTTAATACCAAGCCGACCAGCTCGCAGGCGGGTCAGAGGCGAGCGCTTTGCTAAACGTGTGATGCGTATTCATTGAAAATTGGCCCCCTTCAACGCGACACCATAGAAGAATAACCAAACCCCGAAACTCGCCGCAAGTGATGTTGATGCTGCATACCATTTTGCTCGATGGCGCGGAGCTTTATGGTAGATGAGTATGTGCGCGGGCAATGCCACAGCAATGCTAAACAACCCAGAAATGAATCCAACAACTAGATACATACCTATGAACTCGTTCACATAGTTGGGTCCCTTGCTAGCCAGATGCATCTCCATTTGGAACCAGCCTATTGCCAGTGAGAACGCCATGCATAGCGCTGAAGAAACGAGCAGGAAACCGCTGCAATGAGCAACCCCTCTCCAAGTTATATCGTTGACCCAACGCTGGATTGATCCGACGAGCATATTTAACGATCTAGCTTAGTGGGCGCCGAAGGCGTGTGCTGCCGCGAATTGTTAAAGCGCGCCCACCACAGTGAGGCGGCGGCAACCAAAACCAGAATGATCGCAGAGATCGGAACATACAGCACCCAAGCCAACCCGCCCTCGCGTGCAGGAACAAACCACCAAACCCAAGACTGAAATACAACCAAGGCAAAAGACAACGCACAGAGAGACCAAGGCAGAAAATGCTGCCGCACAGAACTAGTCACAACAGATAAAGCCGAGACGATTAATTGGGGAGCTGCCATGTAGCGCCAGTTGTTTAAGAGAAAGCCAAGATCCGCAAGCCGAAAATTGGCGCTTCCATTGCGAGCAGAACCGCCGAGAAGCAGCGCGAGTGGAATTGCAAGTGCTCCTACAACAATGGCGAATCGTGTCATGCGCTTTAACGTTGGAGGCCACTGGAATGCAACACTCGTCGCGCAGCGACAACCTGATGTTGCGTTTCCATGTGGGCCGACCTGTTGGGCGTCTGGTGCTTCACGCGCCGATCTTCAGTTTCTCTAGGTCTGACATCAACATTTCTCGTTCGCCTTTGTCTCCAATGCGGGCGGCGAGTTCATGCGAGAACGCCAAGTGGTGAGCTGCTTCCTTGGAATTGCCAGCCAGTTGATGCGCTCGCGCAAGCGCTTCGTGGGCGTAGCCAAGATAGAACGGCTTTAGCTCGCCGCTATATGAGTGACAGACATCAGCCAGGCGCAGAGCTTCTGCCGTGTTTCCAAAAAGCGTTTGAATTCGGGAGGCCTGCCAGTAGCCAACCGAGAGCCGTTGGTGGTTGCAGTCTTCTCGTTGCAGCCAGTGATAGATGGACGCTTGATTCAGAGCGACCATTAACCTGTCTTCTTCCAGTGTTCGGTCCAGCTTGTCGATGAGATCCCAGGCCTTGTTAAAGCAATTCGAAGAAAAGTACTTGTGCGCTGCAGTGATGTCGAACTCGGGTGCCTTTGCCATGTGCGTATGCTCCTCAGGAATGAGATGGATCGAGGCCGGATTGAGACGCCCAACTTTGATATATCCCGTGAACTAGCCAAATATCAGGGCGGTTCACGGAATAACGTGGCGACGAAATCTCTTTCGAAGGCTTTGCCAGCATAGGTTTCAAGCTTTTCATACGTTCAAAAAAATAGATATCAAAAACACGAAAGCCGGTGCATCTGCGCCGCAGTACATCAGCCACGCCTATCTGCATCACGCACGCATTCTAGGCCTTGACAATAAGCTTGTAGGCCATGGTTCGACTAACCCGCTAGGAGTCACTTTAGGCAAGCATTTGGGGGCTACTTGCTACAAAACAAATAGCTGCTAAAGCAATAGATACCCGGGCCACAGCCATTTTTCATTCAAAAATACCGCCAAACGGCTTATTTGCGCAACCCCTGCGTATCCCGCGCCAACTGCGTCACCCGCGCCCAGTCGCCATTGGCAAACGCATCCGCTGGCACGATCCATGAGCCGCCTACGCACACGACATTGGGCAAGGCCAAAAAGTCGGGTGCGTTTTGCAGCGTCACGCCGCCCGTGGGGCAAAACTTTACGTCAAAAAACGGACCGCTCCAGGCCTTGAGCATGGCCGGGCCTCCGGCTTGCATAGCCGGGAAAAATTTGAGTTCGGTGAAGCCGTCGTCCGTCGCCATCATGATTTCGCTGCCGGTAGCCACGCCAGGCAACAGGGCCAGGCCTGCGTCGCGGCAGGCTTGGCCCACGGCGCTGGTGTAGCCGGGGCTGACGGCAAAGCGTGCGCCGGCGTTAGCCGCGGCCTGCGCGTCGGCGCGGGTGCGCACGGTGCCGGCACCCACCACGGCCTCGGGCACTTCTTTGGCAATGGCTTCAATGCAGGCCAGCGCCTGCGGCGTGCGCAGCGTTACCTCCAACATACGCACACCACCCGCCACCAAGGCACGGGCCATGGGCACAGCGTGGGCCACATTGTTGAGTACGATCACGGGAATTACGGGGGCATCCTGCATGACTTGCAGGGCAGTAAGGCGTGGGGGAGTGGTCATACAGTTTCCAAATCGACGTGGTCGTTGTTCGGCTTAAAGCCAAGTGCAGGCGCCTTCTTCGGCAGTTAAGGCATGGCGGCGGAAGTTGGCAAATAGCTCACGGCCCATGCCGATACCGTTAGCGGCGCGCAAGGCTTCGGGCATGGTGGCTACGGGCCGCGCGGCCCAGTCAGCGTCGCTCACCAGCACTTGCAGGGTCTCGGCATTCGCGTCCAGGCGGATTACATCGCCGTCTTGCACCTTGGCCAAGGGGCCACCAGCGGCTGCCTCGGGTGATACGTGAATAGCGGCAGGCACTTTGCCCGATGCGCCGCTCATGCGGCCATCGGTCACCAGCGCCACGCGGTAGCCCTTGCCCTGCAATACGGCCAGTGGCGGTGTCAGCTTGTGCAGCTCGGGCATGCCATTGGCCTGCGGGCCTTGCCAGCGCACCACGCAAATCACGTCGTGGTTCAGCTCGTCTGCGCTAAAGGCTTTGTGCAAGGCTTCCTGCGAATCAAAAACACGGCATGGCGCCTCAATGATGTGGCGGTCATCGGGCACGGCAGATACCTTGATGACGCTGCGGCCTAAATTGCCTTTGAGCAGCTTGAGCCCACCACTGGCGCTGAACGGGCTGCTGGCCGGACGCACTACGGTGTCGTCTTTGCTAACTCCTGGGTCTGCCCACTGCAGGCTGCCGCTGGCCGTTGCGCTTGGAATGCCCACATATTCGCGCAAGCCGCCGCTGCGCACGGTTAGTACGTCAGGATGCATGAAACCGCCCGCCAACAGCTCGCGAATCACATAGCCCGGGCCACCGGCTGCCTGAAACTGGTTTACGTCGGCACTGCCATTGGGGTACACACGGGTGAGCAATGGCACCACATCGGACAACGCCGAAAAGTCATTCCAATCGATCACGATCCCTGCGGCGCGGGCCACAGCCACCCAATGGATTAAATGGTTGGTGGAGCCGCCCGTTGCCATCAAGGCCACCATGGCGTTGACGATGCAGCGCTCATCCACCACTTGGCCAATCGGGGCGCACTTGGCGGCAACACGGGTGGCTACGGGGGCTGCGCTGCCCACCGCCAGGGCGCTCGGCGTTTGCTTACCCAACACTGTGCGCACGGCCTCGCGGGTCAGCTCTTGGCGCACGCCTTCGCCGGGGTTGATAAACGCGGTGCCGGGCACATGCAGGCCCATGGCCTCCAACAGCATTTGGTTGCTATTGGCGGTGCCATAAAACGTGCAGGTGCCTTGGCCGTGGTAGGCCGCTGACTCGGCTTGGAGCAGTTCGGTGCGACCCACCAAGCCTTGCGCGGCTTTCTCACGCACCTTGGCTTTTTCGTTGTTGGGCAGGCCTGAGGTCATCGGCCCGGCCGGTACAAACACCGTGGGCAGATGGCCGAAATGTAAAGCGCCAATCAGCAAACCCGGCACGATCTTGTCGCACACGCCCAGCAGCAACGCAACATCAAACACATCGTGGCTGAGTGACACGGCAGTGGCCATGGCAATAGCATCGCGGCTGAAGAGGCTGAGCTCCATGCCCGCCGTGCCCTGGGTCACCCCATCGCACATGGCTGGCACGCCACCGGCTACTTGGGCCGTGGCACCGTGTTTGCGCGCTTCTTCTTTAATCAAATCGGGATAGTGTTGCAGCGGTGCGTGGGCCGACAACAAGTCGTTGTACGCATTGACGATGCCAATATTTAGGCCCTTTTCGGCCACGATCTTGAACTTGTCCAAGCCGCTGGACAGGCCAGTCACGCGGGTTTTGTCCGCATCGGGCATGGCCGCAAAGGCATGGGCCACATTGGCACAGCCCATGCGCTCTGCGCCCGGCTTGCGTTGGGCTGCCTCATGAAGTCGATCCAGGTAGAGGCTGCGAGTGGGTGCGCTGCGCTCAATGATGCGGCGGATTACAGCATCAACAACGGGGTGGAGCTTGGAAGGGTTTGTCATGAATTACACAATAGACCAAAGAACGTGTAACAAAGTTACATACTGAATGGTAACTTGGAAACTGGCGCAGAACGAGCCCTACAGTTACCGAATGGGTACGAACTAAGCCCGGTTGCCGTGGCGCGCGCCCGTAAAATGGCGCTTGAGGGCGCCACGCAAGCATAATGGTGCCCCTTTTGCCAACGCACCCCAGGCGCATCAGCTCGCCACTACGCTACACCCCTATGAAAAAAACCTTTGCACTGACCCAAGAGGGCAAAAACCGCGATCGCGTGGTGGAAGCAGTCAAAAACGACATCCGCAAGTACCAGCAACGCGAGCGCCGCAAAGCGCTGCCCGAGGGCGTTGACTTTTGGGACTTTGATTGCAAGCTCGGGACGTCGGCCGATAGCGCTGAAATCGTGCACGCAGCGGCACTCACCGAGGGCATCAACGCCATTGTGGCGGCCGACAGTGCGCAACTGTACGTGGAATTGATGGTCAAGCCTGGTGTGCGTACCGCACGGCCTGCAGAACCACAGCCCGATTGAACGACCCTGCTTCAGGGTTTTTTTGGGTCGACGCCTATTGCGGTCAATCACCGCTGTAGCCACAATTCCTGAGTATGCGTTTTCCCCAGTCGTTGAGTCTTAAAACCATCTTGGTCATCCTCTTCGGAGGCATCACCTTGCTCTCCGCTTTGCCGACCTACTGGTACATCAACCACATCCATACGCAGCGCTTGGTGGCAGACCGTGGAGACGGGCTGCGGGATCTGGCCAAAGCCTCAGCGTCGGTGTTGGCCGCCAATTTACGTGAGCGGCGGCGCGAGGCAGAGTTGCTGGCGCAGTCGTCTTTGTTTCGCGATGGCGCTTTAGACAGCGTTGAATTGAGCGCAGTGCTCAATCGCACCCAAAAGAGCTTTCCCCACTATTCCTGGATTGGTCTGGCAGATCCAGACGGCACAGTACAGTCGTCTACGGGCAATCTGCTGGTAGGTCAAAGCGTTAAAGCACGGCCCTGGTTTTTTAATGCGTTCAAAGACTCTTACTCGGGCGATTTGCACGATGCCCTCTTGCTCAGTAAATTACTGCAAGCGATCACCGGCAGCGGCCCTTTGCGGCTCATAGATTTTTCTGAGCCCGTGCGCGACAGTACCGGCCGCTTGCGGGGGGTATTGGGTATGCATGTGAACTGGGATTGGGCCAGTGATGTGCTCAAGGATATGCAGCCCGCGAACGCCGTACAGAGCAAAGTTGAAATCATGATCGTCAACCAGGACGGCAAAGTGATTCATCCCCGCGCGATGACCGACAGCGTGGCCTTACCCGAGGCGTTGACGGTGCGAGAGCCGTTTCTGATTGGCCGCTGGAGTGATGGCGTGGACTACGTATCCAGTATGGTGCCGGTCAATGATGGCGCCCCACCCCGCTCCATGCAGTGGCGTATCGTGACGCGGCAACCGGTCACCGATGCGTTCCGAGAACTCACCATGATTCAGCAGGGGCTTCTGGCAGCAGTTCTGGCGTCGGCGGCGCTGTTGATTGCTACGGTGTGGTGGGGTGCTGGCCTTGTGACCAGGCCGCTGCGGGCTTTGGCAGAGCAAGCCCGTGCGGTGGAAGCCGGTCATGAACAAACCCAATGGTCCACGAGCCCGGTGTCGCGCGAGATGCACCACCTGGTGGCTGCCCTGCGAGGCATGGCCAATACCCTGCTGCAGCGCAAGCAAGCGCTGGCAGACAGCAATGCCGTACTGGAAGAGGCTGTGCAGCAGCGCACTGCAGAGCTGGTGCGCACGAACGAAGAGCTGCACCGACTCTCGCGGCGCGACCCGTTAACGGGCCTTTTCAACCGGCTGGCGGCTGATGAAAATCTGCGCAGCCAATTTGTGCGCATGAAGCGCATGCAACACCGCTACGCGGTGATGATGGTGGACATTGATTTTTTCAAACGGGTGAATGACACCTACGGACACGAAATCGGTGACCAGGTTCTACAGGGCGTGGCCCAGGTACTGCAAGCGCGCCTGCGCGAGACTGATTTCTTGGCGCGTTTTGGCGGCGAAGAGTTTTTGATCATCCTGCCAGAAATTGATCTTGCAGCCGCCCTGGATTTGGCTGAAAAGTTACGTGCTGCCGTAGAGTCAGCCGACAACGCTACCGGCCAGGCCATCACGCTGAGCGTAGGCCTGGCCATGGCCGACTCTGGGGATGCGCATGAAGATGATGCCGTGCGCTCGGCCGATCAATGCCTCTACCAAGCCAAGCATACCGGTCGCAACCGGGTGGTAGCGCGCACCTGACGCTGTGCTGTAAAGCCTAGGAGCCCAGTGGCGGCAACTTGCCCGCCGCCCGCAGCTTGTCCTTTTTGCTGGGACGTAAACCTTTGACCCCACCATGGCCCTGCACAGGCGCTGGCGCTACGGGCACAGCCACTTCAGTCGGCTCAAAACCTTCAATGTGCTCGCGCGGCAGGCTCAGGCCCTGGCGCTTTTCAATCAAACGGAAATGGGCTTCCATGTCCGCCGTCACAAAGCTCACCGCCTCGCCGCTGTGCCCGGCGCGGCCGGTGCGGCCAATGCGGTGAATGTAGTCTGTAGCCGATCTTGGTAAGTCATAGTTCACGACCACGGGTAATTGGGCAATATCAATACCGCGGGAGGCCAGGTCGGTGGTCACCACCACCTCCCAACGGTCGGCCTTGAACTCTTCCAGCGCCTGCTGGCGCGCGCCCTGGCTCAGTTCGCCATGAAACGGCGTGGCAAAAATTCCCGCCTTGTAGAGCTTCTCGGCCACGATCTCGGCCGCGTGCTTGGTGGCCACAAACACCAGCACCCGCGTCCAACCCTGGGTCTTAAATAAATGGCGCAAAAGCTGGGTGCGCTTGGGCACATCCACCGCAATGGCACGTTGCAAAATAACGGCGTCTGAAGCGGGCGCCGGTGCCACTTCAATCTTCACGGGGTCGCGCAATAGCTTGTCGGCTAACGCTTGTACCCCGCCATCAAAGGTGGCCGAGAACAACAGGTTTTGCCGCTGCACGGGCAGCAAGGCCAAAATGCGGCCCAACTCTTCGGCAAAGCCCAGGTCCAGCAGCCGGTCTGCCTCATCCAGCACCAGGGTGGACACGGCCCCGAGCTTGAGCGCGTTGTGTTCCACCAAATCCAGCAGCCGCCCGGGCGTGGCCACCACCACGTCGGCACCACCCCGCAGACCCATCATTTGCGGGTTGATGGACACCCCACCAAACACCACCGCCACCTTGATCGGCATGGGCAAATGCTGCGTCAGGCTGCGCACCACTTCGCCCACCTGGGCTGCCAGCTCGCGCGTGGGCACCAGCACCAGGGCGCGCACGCGCCGCGGGGCGTGGGGCATTTGGGTGTGCAGGCCTTGCAGGGCTTGTAATACGGGCAGCGCAAAGGCACCGGTCTTGCCCGAGCCGGTTTGGGCTTGTACTTGAACATCTTGACCGCGCAATATGGCAGGCATGGCGTCCACTTGAACGGGGGTGGGCACGGTCCAGCCCAGATCAGTGGCTGCGCGCAGCAAGCCGGGTGCGAGGCCAATGGTTTGGCCGAATTGGGTAAATGACATGCCCGTAGTGTCACCGATGTTGGTACTGGCTTGCCACAGCACAGCACGCGAGGACGTAGGACAATCTCAGCTCCCAACTGACACGCCCTACCCCATGACCTCTATTGCCGACCTAAGAAAGAGCTACGAACGCGCCGAGCTGGACGAAACCGCCTCGGCGGCCGACCCGCTGCAACAATTTGACCGCTGGCTCCAAGAGGCCATTAGCAGCGAGGTGCCCGAACCCAATGCCATGACACTGGCCACCGTGGGCAGCGACCTGCGCCCCAGCACGCGCATCGTGCTGATCAAGGGGTATGACGCGCAAGGCATCGTCTGGTACACCAACTACGACAGCCGCAAGGGCCAAGAGCTGGCGGGCAACCCCTACGCTGCGCTGCAATTCCACTGGGTAGAGCTGGAGCGCGTGGTGCGCATTGAAGGCGTGGTGGAAAAAATCAGCGCTGAGGAAAGCGACACCTACTTCCACAGCCGCCCGCTGGACTCGCGCATAGGCGCCTGGGCATCACCCCAAAGCCAGGTGATTGCCGGGCGCACCGAGCTGGTGACCAACGCCGCCGTGTACGCCGCCAAGTTCATGCTGCAGCCGCCGCGCCCCCCGCACTGGGGTGGCTACCGCTTGAAGCCAAATAACTGGCAGTTTTGGCAGGGCCGCAAGAGCCGTTTGCATGACAGGCTGCGCTATTCGCTGGAAAAGGATGGGAATTGGCTCAGGGAGCGTTTAGCGCCGTGATTTTTGGTCAAATCAGGCCGCGGCCCGGGTATCTATTGGACTTTAAGCTATTAAATATATAGCAAATAGCGGGCAGTCACCCCGGGCGCCACCACAGCACCCAGGGCCAGCGTTGCTTAGAACTTCACCTGCACCCCGAGCTTCAAACTGCGCCCTGGCAACGGCGATTTGCCGGGTGCCGTCTGGGTCAGAATGGAGCTGGCGGAGTAGGCCAAGGTGTCGGTGAGATTGTCCAACTTGGCAAACCACAGCAAACTGGCGTCTTGCAGCACCTGGTGGTAGCTGAGGGATGCACTGACCAGCGTGTACGCATCGGTGCTGCGTTCGCCCGACGGCACCCGGCTTTGCCCCATCACATGGTTCACATCCAACTTGCCGTTCCACGCGCCCTGGGCCCAGGCCAGAGTGGAGCCTACGCGGGCGGGTGCGATGCGTGGCAAGTCCTGGCCGGTGGTGGTGTTCTTGGCCTGCACCACATCGGCCCGTAAGCCCAGGTCCAAGGTTTGCGCACCGTCCAATAGGCGCAGGTTGCCGCTGGCCTCCAGCCCACTGAAACGCGCCCGCACTTGGGTGTAGGCGTACTCAGGCAAGTCATCCACGGTCTGGCCCGTGGCTTCCAGCGCCAGGTAGTTGTCAAACTGGTTCACAAAGGCATTTAGCGCCGCACTGTGCGCCCCCTGCTTCCACTTCACGCCGACATCCAGGTTGGTGCTGCGCTCCAGGCCCAGATCGCGGTTACCCACCTCGTAGGCGTGTGTAGCGATGTGCGGCCCGTTGGCAAACAACTCGTAGTCTTTCGGCGCCCGCTCGCTGGTGGCCAGGTGCGAGGTCAACTTCCAGCCGGGTGCCACATTCCACAGCGCGCCCACAGCGTAGCTGCCAGGGCTAAAGCGCTGCACGCCCGGGGTGAAGCGTGACACCAAGGGGTTGCCCATCGACTCCACTTCCACCGATTCGCTGCGCGCACCCAAGGTGATGCGGCCCCAGGACGTGGGTAATTCCTCCAGCGCAAACAGCGCGGTTTGACGCGTGCGGCTGTAGGGCGCAAAGGCTTCTTCGCCATCGGCAGAGAACTGGTTGTCGTCGGTCTGCAAACCCACCACGCCTTCCCATGGGCCGATGTTTGTGTGGCGCGCCACCAGGCGCAGGTCGTTGCCCTTGTTTTTGAACAACGTACCCGCCGCACCGTCGGCGTACTCGGTGTGCTGGTAGTCGGATTTGGAGGCGCGCGCCTTCAGGCTCTGAATCAATCCGCCGCTCGGTCCGCTCAGGTCATCCAGGTCCAGCTCCACCGCCGCGCGGTCGGAGCGCATGCCAATCGTGACCGAATCTTCAGCTACTGTGCCGTAGTCTGAGCGGTAACTGGCGACAGATGCCCCGATGCGGCCCTGCTCAAAAAATACCGTGCCGCCCACCGCACCGCCTTGGCTGGTGGCACTGGAGTTGCAGATGGCACGGGCCTGCGTCGGCGCACCGGGTTTGGTGCAGTCCAGCAGCACGGGTACTGCCACATCGCCGCTACTGCGCGTGAAGGCGTCCACATGCAACGCAAAGCGCTCTTTACCGGTTTCCAGTAACACCGCTGCCGTGCGCTCCGCGTTGCCAGTGGCCGCACCCAAGTGCAGCTTGCCGCTGATGCCGCCGGTGTTGTCAAACAGGGGCTCGCGGGCAATGCGGTTGTCGATCACATTGACAACGCCCCCCACCGCGCTGCCGCCGTACAGCAAAGCTCCAGGGCCGCGCAGCACTTCAATGCGCTCCATGGATATGGGATCTGACGGCACGGCGTGGTCATGGCTCAGGCCCGAGGCGTCTACGCTGGAGCCGCTGTTTTGCAGGATACGGATGCGGTCACCCTCTTGGCCACGGATGATGGGGCGGCTGGCATTGGGGCCAAAGTAGCTGCTGCTGACACCGGGTGTGCCGTCCAGCGTCTCGCCCAGCGTGCCCTGGGAACGCAATAACAGGGCATCGCCCGAGTAGGCCTCGGCCGGGGCGATTTGGTCTGTCGCACCCAGCGGGTTACCGGTGACAGTGACCTCCGGCAATTTGCCAATCGATTGGTCGGCAGCGGGCTTGGTAGGCGCCTTTTGCGCATAGGCATTTTGAAGGGCTAACAGACCGCAAGTCAGTAGCAACGCAACAGCACGCGCCGATGGCGTTAAAGAGTAATTCATAACAGTGTTCGGTGAAAATGGAAAAAGAAAGTACGCCCATGCACCGCACGGGCCGTGAGCCTGGGCGGCAAAGCGCTGTGTACTAGTCAAGGGTGCGCCCACGCAGTAGGCGGGGCCAGCCCAAACGGCAGCCGCGCGGCCTACGACCCAAACCCAAGCCCCTGCTGGCAACAACCCAACAGAAATTAACGAGCGGAAGGCGGCGCGCGGGCTTGAAACAGCGCTAGCCAGCGAACGACAGCGAGTCCACTGACGTGCACAACAGGCGCTGCCGGAGCGGCCAGAGAAAACGCCAGGGTGGCTACGCTGCCAAGCGCATCACCATGGCTGAGTTGGTCAAACAGTCGGCAGTCAGCACCCGCATGGTGGTTGCCAAATACCACTTCAAAAAAACCGGTGCCTTGAGCGACTTTGGCGTTGTCCGTTTGCTCGACAACAGCGTGCCTTTGCGTCAGAGATTGCCCGTTGTCATGGACGACGGCATGCCAAAGCCCCAGGGTCTGCGCCCACAGCAGCGCCAGTACCAGCACCAATACCCCAGCGGGTGCCGCCAGGCGTGCGCCATTCCACTGGCCGCATGGGGCCCGCGTGTGTGCTGAGCGACGCAAAGAAGGCAAGACTTACTTCACCGCTGCCGCGTCAGTCATCCGGTAGTACAGGCCGTAGGGGTCGTCTTGCAACACTGCAAACTGCCCTTCCACCACCACCGCCTCAGTGGAGTATTTCACCGGGGTTTTAGTCTTCACTTCCACCATGCTCTCTGGCCCACCGGCGGTACAGAATGAGCACGTCAACGGTACTGCGCTGAGCAAGAAGTGGCGCTGCTTTTCACCGGGCTCCAGCGGCATCATGAAGCCCTGCACGCGTTGGGTTTTTTTGTTCAGTGCCTGTATGTCGGCGGTAAACACCGGCAGCACCCGGTTCTTTTCAACCTTGGTCTTGATCGCGGTCAACATCGACCAAGCGAGCACGTCCACCCGCTCTTGTAAAGGCGCAATGGGGCTATTGGGGCTGTGCACGCCAGCGCCGCTGCCCGCCGGCAGGCCCGCAATGGGGGAACTGAGCGGCTGCGTTGCGGTGGTGTTCTGACCGGCACTGGCGGCTGAAGTTTGGGCCAGTGCCACCAGCGGCGCGCTGACCAACCCCAGTACCGCAACCCAGACGCCAACCGTAGTTTTAGTGTTCATGTTTCATTCCACAAAATTTTCCAATCGCCAAGCCTTTGCAGGCGGCCTGCAAGTCTTTCATGCAGATGTCTTCGCTTTTGCCCGACTCCAGGCACTTGGCGGCAGCCTCATGGGCTGCGGCCATGGCACGGTGACGCGCGATGTCTTCTTTGACTTGTTTATCGCCATGGCTGTCAGCCGCTATCGAAACCGTAGCAGCCATGGCACACAACACCAGGGACCCAAATAGCTTTTTCATAGATTCACCTCGATTGCAAAAGTTCCAACACACTGACACGGTAAGCGCCCAGCGCGGGCAATAAAGCCGCGCCAACCGAAACCCCTAGGGCTAAGGCTGGCACCAGCGCCAACTGTGGCGGCCAAACCATGCCACCAATCAACAACGAATTATCCAATTGTAGAAACCACGCCAAGGCTGCAGCAAAACACTGGCCCAATACCAGCCCCAAGCCCGCCGCCAGCAAGCCCAGCCAGACTGCTTCGCACAGCAACAGCGCCGCCACTTTGGCGGGTGAGGCACCGAGCATCCGCAATAGCGCCAAATCGCCCCTGCGTTCGCGCACCGCGCTCCACAGTGCAATAAAAACGCTCAAGGCTGCCGTCAACAAAAGAACGCCAGCAAAGGCGCGCAGCACATCGGTTCCCAGGCCCAACATCTTTAGCAGGCGCGTAATTTCCAGCGCCGGGGCCGCAGCTTGCATCTCGGTACTGGCATTGACCCAGCGCGGGAAGGTCATGGCCGCCATGGGCGTGGTGTACTGCACAAGTGCCATGGTGACCTCACGCTCCTCCTCCATGATCTTGCGGTCTTCGTCATCGGAGGCAGTGTGGTCCTCGTGCACCTTCCACACCGACGCGCTGTCGGTCAGCACCAGCCTGTCCAGCACACTGCCACTGGCGTTCAACACCCCCACCACGGTGTAAGTGCTGTCGCCATGGGCGTGCCCGCTGGCCCCCAGGCCGTGGGCACCCGCGAACTTGCTGCCTACGCCCAGTTTGAGCTTGGCCGCAGTGGTCGCGCCCAGCACCGCCTGCATGGGTTCTGTCCACAAAGCACCAGCCGCCAGCGTGGCCTGGTAGTGGTGTACGTAGTCCACCGAAGTACCCACAATGCGAAAGCCCTGCAGGTTGTCGCCCAGGCTGATGGGAATGACGCCCGCCACCAGGGGGTTTTTCTTTAAATCGTTCACCGCTTTGAGCGGGACGTTACCAGTCGGTGCATCCAGGTGCAGCACGCCGCTCAGTATCAATTGCATCGGGCTTCCCTTTGCACCCACCACCACGTCAATGCCGGCCAAGTCTCGGTCAAAAGCGCGCTCCAACTGGTGTGCGACCAGCAGCAAAAAGGTGATGGAGGCCAGCCCCAGGCTCAGCAGCAACACATTGAGCGCAGCACCCAATGGCCGCGCCCACAAATAGCGCCAGGCGAATGCGAGCGTTTTCACCGGAAGCCCTTTATCAAAATAGATTTGCTATGCATTTTGTAGCTGTCCACGCAATAGATTCAGGTGCCGGAAGCCTTTTTGACCACTATTCTCAGGCGGGATGAGCTTGGCGATACGTGCGTCGTGGGTGGCAATGACGAGCGTTGCACCGGTCTGCCGGGCGGTACTGAGCAACAGCCCTACGGCGTCTGCAGCGGCTTCGTCGTCCAGGCTGGCCGTGGGCTCGTCTGCCAAGATCACGCGCGGCTGCAAGAGTACCGCACGGGCCAGCGCCACACGCTGGGCTTGCCCACCTGACAGTTGCGAGGGCAAGCGCTTGGACAGCGATTGCACCCCCAGCGACTGCAGTGCCGCGGCACTGCGCGCGTCATCTTGGGCTACACCCGCCGCCCATTGGGCCATGGCCAAATTTTGCTGAACTGTGAGCGCAGCACTCAGGTGCAGCTTCTGCGGCAAAAAACCAATCGTGCGGGCGCGCCAGGCATCCGCCGCTGCGCCCTGAAGGCTTTGCAAAATCTGCCCGGCCACCGTGACCTGCCCACCGGCCGGCGCCACTAGCGCGGCCACCAGGGCCAGCCACGTCGATTTACCGCAGCCGGAGGGACCACTAAGCAGCAACACCTCGCCCTGGGCGACGTCGATATCGGGGAACACCAAGGGCGGGCTGGCCGGGTACGAAAACTGAAGCGACCGGGTTTGTATCAAGGCGTACTTTCAAGGACCATGCTGGCGGCTGGCGTGAAGCTCAAGCCTTTTGCAAACGTGAAAACGTCTTGCGAAACTTGGCCACCTTGGGCGCGGCCACGGCCATGCAATAGCCTTGGTGCGGGTTGCGGGCAAAGAAGTCTTGGTGATAGTCCTCGGCGGGCCAGTAGTTGTCTAGGGGCAGTACCTCGGTCACGATGGGGTGGCTATAAACGCCGCTGGCGGCCATTTCAGCTATCACTGCGCGGGCCACAGTCTCTTGTTCAGGGCTATTGAAATAAATGCCGCTGCGGTATTGGGTGCCGGTGTCGTTGCCCTGGCGGTTCAGGGTGGTGGGGTCATGGATCACAAAGAAGATCTCCAGCACCTCACGGGTAGAAATGACCGCCGGGTCATACACCAGCTTCACCACTTCGTTATGCCCGGTGCTGCCGGTGCATACCGCCTCATAGCTGGGCTGGCGCACCTGCCCATTGCTATAGCCAGACTCCACATCTTGCACACCGCGCACCTGCACGTACACCGCTTCGGTGCACCAAAAGCAGCCGCCACCCAAGGTAATCGTTTCAAATTCGGGGTTCATAAGAGTCTCCAATCCATGACCGTTGCGTCTTCGCAAACCACCCGATCTTACGGGCAGCCACTCATGCTCCAAAATAGGCGCTTCGTCGCAAGAGCCCCTGCTTTCATTGACAAAACGAGGTCGGGCGGCTATATTAATAACCTACCAGTCAGTAAATAATGCCAAGCCCCATGAGCCTCTGTGATCTCGCAGCCAACGTGCGCGCCAAACGCGAACGCCGCAAAGATGCACGTCCGGGCGAGTTATTAGAAGCCGCGCTCGAATTGTTCGTGGAAAAGGGTTTTGCCGCCACCCGCGCCGAAGAAGTCGCCAAGCGCGCAGGGGTTTCCAAAGGCACTTTATTTTTGTATTTCAGTAGCAAAGAAGAGCTGTTCAAGGCCGTTGTGCGAGAAAACATCTCTGGCAAATTTTCCGAGTGGAATGCCATGTTCGACTGTTTTACGGGCACTACGCCTGAAATGCTGCGGTTCTGTATGCATTCCTGGTGGGAGCGCATCGGATCGACCAAAGCGGCTGGCATTAGCAAACTGATGATGAGCGAGGCTGGCAACTTCCCGGAGCTGGCAGAGTTTTACAAAGCCGAAGTCATTCGCCCGGGCAACCTGTTAATCGAACGCATGCTGCAGCGTGGCATTGACCGCGGTGAATTTAAGCCGATGGATGTGCACGAACGGGTCTACGTGGTGATGGCGCCCCTGCTTTTTCTGGCGCTCTGGACGCAATCCTTTGGTTGCCAGGGCGACGCAGAGCAGCGCATGCGTCCTGACGTCTTTTTATCCAACCATTTGGACAGCCTGCTCCATGGTTTGTGCATTCCGTCGGATGGTGGGCCCGTATCGCCCCCTGCACAGGGAATAATGCCGCTTCTGCCGAAAACGGCACACCGAAACTGATTGATTAGGAAACCTGGAGAAGAACATGAATTTTGAGCAAGCCCGCTTCAACATGATCGAGCAACAAATCCGCCCTTGGGATGTACTCGACACCACCGTGCTCCACCTGCTGTCTGTGGTGAAGCGGGAAGATTTTGCGCCCGCCGCCCACCGTGGCTTGGCGTTTGCCGACCTCGAAATCCCACTGAGCGCGCCCAGCGAAGTGGCGATGCGTTTTGGCCAGTGCATGCTGGCGCCGCGCCTGGAGGCCCGCCTGCTGCAAGACGCCGCCGTGCAGCCCCACGAGACGGTGCTCGAAATTGGCACAGGTTGCGGCTACATGGCGGCCTTGCTGGCACACAAAGCCCAGCGGGTCACGACCCTGGAAATTGATGGCAACCTGGCACAAACGGCGCGTGAAAACTTGCGCAACGCTGGCGTGCACAATGTTGAGGTACGCCACGACGACGGAGCCACCCTGCGTGCCGCCGACGGCCAATATGACGTGATCATGCTCAGTGGCTCAGTCACCATGGTGCCCGATGCGCTATTGAGCATGTTGAAAGTCGGCGGTCGTTTGTGCGGCATCGTGGGTGATGAGCCGGTCATGCGCGCCACCATCGTGACACGCTCCAGCCCCACACAACTGCACAGCAAGCAAAGTTGGGACACCATGGCGCCGCGTCTGTTGAACTTCCCCGAACCATCGCGATTTCAGTTCTAAGCCCGAAACCTTGCGGGCCCAAACTTCATGATTGACCAAATTCGCCCCGGCCAGTTGGCCCCATGGCTACAGGCCCAACGCGCGCACGGCGAACCGGTGGTGCTAGACGTGCGGGAGCCCCATGAATTGCAGATCGCCAGTGTGAAAGCCGACGGCTTTGCGCTGTTGACCATTCCAATGGGCCTGATACCGCCCAGACTGCAAGAGCTTGACCCGGACCAACCCATCGCCTGCCTGTGCCACCACGGCGTACGCAGCCTGCGTGTCGCGTCATTTTTGCAAAGCCATGGCTTCCTGCATGTGGCCAATATCGCTGGCGGAATCGATGCGTGGTCGGCAGAGTTGGACCCCTCCATCGCCCGCTACTAAGTCGATTTCTTCCCTACTCCTTTGTCCTCGCCCCAATCCCCTATGAAAAACTTTCAAGCCCACAATCGGTTCACCCGCATCCCAATGCTGGCTGCGTTAGCCGCCCTGATGGCCCCCGCAGTACAAGCCCAAAGCCTGGTAGATTTGTACACCGCAGCCCGCAGCTACGATGCCACCTTCCAGTCGGCCAAAGCCAACGCTGACGCGACGCGGGCCCGTGCCGCCCAATCCAGAGCAGGCGTTTTGCCCTCTGCCGCGCTGACCGCCACTGCCAACCGCTCCAACACTGAAGTGGTCTCCAAAATTGAACAAGCCACTGGCCAGCAGACCGTGACTTTGGGTGCCAGCCAGCCGCTCTACCGGCCCGCCAACTGGGCGACTTATGAACAAGGCAAAAAGCAGCTAGAACTGGCACAGTCCCAGCTCAACGCTGCCGAGCAAGACCTGATCGTGCGTGTGAGCCAAACCTACTTTGACGTATTAGCGGCCACCGACAACCTGGCCTTTGTGAAAAACAACAAAGCTGCAGTTGCTGAGCAGTTGTCATCGGCCAAGCGCAACTTTGAAGTGGGAACATCCACGATTACTGACGCACGTGAAGCCCAGGCCCGATACGACCTGGTGATTGCCCAAGAGCTGGTGGCCGAGAACGACCTGCGCGTGAAGTCTCTGGCCCTGGACCAAGTGGTGGGCCAGCCCAACACTGCACCCAAGCCCCTGGCGCTGCCCGTAGCGCTGCCAACGTTGGCGGCATCAGATATGGAGCAGTGGGTGGTGCAATCGCAAGACAACAACCCCACCGTGCAGCAAGCCAAAGTAGGCTTGGACGTGGCACGCCTAGAAACCCAAAAAGCACAGGCTGGACACAAGCCCACTGTGGACTTGGTGGGCAGTTACGCCATGGTCAACGCCAATGGCACGGTGGGCACCAGTTTTGCGGACCAGCGCACCAATGTCGCTACGGTGGGGGTGAACTTCAACCTGCCTTTGTTCGCCGGTTTCTCGGTACAAAACCGGGTCCGCGAGACGGTATCCTTGGAAGAGAAGGCCCGGGCAGATCTGGAAATTGCGCAGCGCAGTGTGGCGCAGGGTACGCGCACCGCTTTCCTGGGTGTGATCTCCGGGGCTGCACAGGTCAAAGCCTTTGAAGCGGCCGAGGCCTCGACGCAAAGCGCGCTCGATGCCAACAAGCTCGGCTACCAAGTAGGCGTGCGCATCAACATTGACGTGCTGAACTCGCAGAGCCAATTGTTTGACACCAAAGCCAAATTGGCCAAAGCGCGCTATGACGTGCTGGTCGGTGGTCTGCGTCTGCGTCAGGCCGCAGGTGTACTGAGCCCCACCGACTTGCAGCCAATCAACGCACTGCTCAAACCCTAAGCCCTGCAGCGGAGTTTACAAACCCGCCAAGACAGCCTGCACGGCCTGTGCAGTACGGCGCGCAGCGCCCTGGTGGGCCTGCGCTAGTGCACCGGCAGCCTGCGCAGCAGTGCGTTGCTGCGCAGGCTGGTGAACCAGTTGCAAGGCCTTGTCCAGCGCGGCCTGCATGTCCGCCACTTGCCACGCCGCGCCGGCCGCTACCGCCAGTTGCGCCGCTTCGGCAAAGTTAAAAGTGTGCGGACCCATCACTACCGGGCACTGGCATGCGGCGGCCTCGATCAAATTTTGCCCACCCAAGGGCTCAAAGCTGCCACCCAACAGTGCCACATCCGACAAACCGTAGTACAGCGCCATCTCGCCCAGTGAGTCACCTAACCAGATGCTGCCAGGCGTCTGGCCAATGGGGCCATGTGCCGACCACTGGCTGCGCCGCAGTACTGTAAAACCTTGCGCCACACACAGGGCGGCCACGTCATCAAAGCGCTGGGGGTGGCGTGGCACGATCATCCACTGCACTGCACTTGCTATCAAACTAGTAGCGGGATCATCATATTTTGCGCCGGGCAGGAGCTGTTTTTGCTTCAAAAGTGCGAGAAAATTTGCCTCTTCACCTTCGCGCGACACCACCAAGGCAATGACCGGCCGGCCGAGCGTGAGGTGCCAAGCACGGCCCAACACCATTTGCGTGTCATCGGGTACGGCATCAAACTTGAAATTGCCCAACACACCGCGCACTGGCGCCCCCAAGGCTTTGAGCCGCTCGGCATCGGCTGGCGCTTGGGCCCACACCGCACGCAAACCTTGGTAGGCGGGCCGCGACAGCCAGGCCAGCCGCTGGGCTTGGCGCCACGATTTTTCGCTCAAGCGGGCATTGACCAGACACAAGGGGATGTTTTGCGCCTGGCATTGGGCCACCAGGTTGGGCCACACTTCGGTCTCCACCAACAGGCCAATGGTGGGTTTGAAATGCTGCAGGAATCTGCGCACCGGGTCTAGCGCATCCCAGGGCTGCCATACCTGCACGTCACCCGGGCGCAACAGGCTCTCGCCCTGCGCCCGGCCGGTGGCCGTGCCATGGGTGAGCAGCAGGCGCATGCCCGGCAATAGCAAGCGCAGTTGGTCCACCAACGCGGCACAGGCACGCGTTTCGCCCAACGACACGGCATGCACCCAAACGATCAACGCACCGCGCTGGACTGGTGGCTGCGTATAGGAGCCCCAGCGCTCGGGTACTGCCACGCTGTAACCAGGCTCATTGCGGGCACGGTGTAAAAGTTTGCGCCGCACCAGGGGCTGCAGCCAGCGCATCAGGGTGGAATACAGGCCCAGAATCATCGGCACAGCACCGGGGTATCCAACAACTCCCAAGCCTGCCAGACCGCATCGAGCGCTGGCTGCGGCGTACCAAAGACACTCACCTGCTTATCTGCCTGGGGGCGCTCAGCCAGCGGGCCGGTACGCCAAGCGGTGTCAAAGTTGTAGATCTGCACATGGGGCAACCCCAGGGCCACGGCTATATGACTCAAACCGCTGTCCACACCCACCACACCCGCGCAGCGCGCCATGGTGTCGGTGAGCGCGTCCAGGCGCAATGCGGGCCAGACCCAGGCGTCATCCACGGCAGCAGCAATGGCCTCAGATAGGGCCTGCTCGGCAGTATTGCCGTGCGGTAACGCGACTGAAAAACCACTGTGGTTCAGGCGCTGACCCAGGGCTACCCAGGAGGCCAGAGGCCACTGTTTGTCTGCACGCGACGAGCCGTGCACCAAGGCCACCATAGGCTTGCGCGGCACAAAGGGGTTCGCCTCCAGGCCCGACACCACGGGCGGGAGTACTGCCTGACCCTGCGCGCATAAGCCAAACTTGGCAGGGCCAGTCAGCGCATACCCCAGTGCCGCAGCGCACACCAAACGGCTGCGCTGCACGGCGTGCACATGGGGCTCCAAACGTATGGCTTGGTCAGCCACCCAACGGGTCGGTGCCTCGTAGCCCGAGCCATCGGTCTGATTGGCCATGGCCACGCGCCGCCCTGTTGGCGTGGTGTGGGCCAGCCAGGCCACCCACGCGGATTTGGTGAGTCCTTGCAAATCGATCACCAGGTCGTAGCGGTGCTGGCGCAGCGCAGCCTTAAACACACCCCACTCTTGCCGTGTCTGCGCGGCAAACGGGCGCTTGCGCCAGCGGCGCAAATCGCAGGCGATAACGCGGCGCACGCCGTTGCAGCGCGCTACCAGAGGCACAAAGGCGCTCTCCACCACCCAGTCCACCTGCGCGTTTGGGTGCGCAGCTAGCATGTCCTGCACGGCAGGCATGGCGTGCACCACATCGCCCAAGGACGATAACTTGACTATAAGAATCCGAAGGCTCAATGCGCAGCCTCGGCAAACGACGCATTGGGCTTCACGGTGTGCAGCAGCGCCAGCATGGCGGTTTGAATGCGCTCCAGCGCGGCCTGGGTGTGGCCTTCAAAACGCAGCACCAATACCGGCGTGGTGTTGGACGCGCGAATCAGACCAAAGCCATCGGGCCAATCGACGCGCAAGCCGTCGATGGTGTTGATAGTTGCGGGAGATGCAAATATTGCCCCCACGCTTTTCGCTTCGCGTAATGCGCTGCCCCCCTGGGGGGCGCTGGCACCTAGGGGCGGCCCGTCGGTGCCAATGGCCTTGGCCACCAATTGATCCACCAAGCCGTGTGGTTCGCCTTCGGCACATTTCACATTCAACTCGGGCGTAGAAAAGCTGGTGGGCAAGGCGTTCAGCACCGCCGATACATCGGCCGACTTGCTGACGATCTCCAAGAGGCGCGTGCCGGCGTAGGTGCCGTCGTCAAAGCCAAACCAGCGCTCCTTGAAGAAGATGTGGCCACTCATCTCGCCGCCCAGCGGGGAGTCAATCTCCTTCATCTTGGCCTTAATCAGCGAGTGCCCAGTCTTGAACATCAGTGCCTTGCCGCCTGCGGCCTCAATGGCCGGGGCCAGGCGCTGCGAGCACTTCACATCAAACACGATGGTGCCACCGGGTACGCGGCTGAGCACATCACGGGCAAACAGCATCATCTGGCGGTCGGGGTAGATGTTGACGCCCTCTTTGGTGACGATGCCTAAACGGTCGCCATCGCCGTCAAAGGCCAAACCGATTTCAGCGTCGCCATTCTTCAGCGCAGCAATCACGTCTTTCAAATTCTCGGGCTTGCTGGGGTCGGGGTGGTGGTTGGGAAAGTTGCCGTCCACTTCGCTAAACAGCTCCGTCACCTCGCAACCAATGGCGCGGAAGATGGCGGGGGCCGAGGCACCGGCCACGCCATTGCCGCAGTCCACCACAATTTTCATAGGGCGGGCCAACTTGATGTCGCCCACAATGCGCGCGGTGTAGGCGGGCAACACATCGGCGCTTTGGCGCTGGCCACCGGCCTGCAGCGCCCAGCTCTCGGCCTCCATGATCTTGCGCAAGGCCTGAATGTCGTCACCATAAATGGCCCGGCCACCCAGCACCATCTTGAAGCCGTTGTAATCCTTGGGGTTGTGGCTGCCAGTCACCTGAATGCCGCTGTTGCACAGCGTGTTGGCCGCAAAGTACAGCATAGGGGTGGTGACCATGCCCACATCAATGACCGTAACCCCCGCGTCTTGTAGGCCTTGCATCAGGGCTTCTGACAGGCTGGGCCCGCTCAAACGGCCATCGCGGCCCACGGCTACCGTCTTTTCGCCCTGCGCCATGGCGACTGTGCCAAAAGCGCGGCCCAAGGCGTGGGCTACCTCGGGCGTCACTGTGCTGGGCACGATGCCGCGGATATCGTAGGCTTTGAAGATGCTGGATGAGACTTGCATTGGATTATTTTTCCCTTCAGGTTTGGTTGGCGGCAAAGGCTGTGGGGCCGCGCGCCCGCATGAGGTTGGAATTGTAGGTGGGCGGCAAGACCGGCCATTACAGGGCGGTACCAAGCATGGCAACACCTAGCACTGGCCCCAACGTAGCGGTGTTTGCAGGCCGGGCTACCCCGCTAGCTCGGTGGTAATTCGTAACAGCGGGAAGCAAAGCTGGCCAACCGCGACAAAGGCCGCCCATACACGTGGAGGTGGTACGAGGATTGAGCGCCCTCAACACAAGTGGCATGCACGTCGGAGGCGCGCATGCAAAAAATATCGCCGGTACCAACTACAACATCGGACACTTTTGCTAGACCCCGGTGCACATGGGCGCTGTGCGCGAACAAGGTGTTAGTTTCCACCCCGGAAAGCCCCACGATGACCGCCCAGGTTTGGTGCTCGTGCGGCGGGCTCATGACGCCGGGAGCATCGGAGACGAGGTACAGAGAAGGCCCGCCCGCGCCGTCTACAGCCAATGGATACAAGAGCTCCTGCCCTAAACCGGCCATTGGATACTGTGACGTGTCGAGTGGATGCGTTTGGCAAATTCTGCGGAGCTCTTTACCAATTTCTCGAAGTGCGTTGGCAGTTGGCTCAGGCGAGTTGGCGAACTGCACCCTGACACGGTCGGTAAATTGTTGCAGCAGCGAGTTCGTCATTTCAGGAATTAGAGATTTGATACGGACCTAATGTGTCGGCCTGAACGACTGCTGCTGCTTCGCTGCTATGGCAGGTGCTCAAATTGCGCGGGTGCATGTCGGGAGCCGACCTAAAACGGTCGTAGCGGATTTTCGATAGCGGTCATTCAGACAAAAGTCAAATAGTTCTGACCTCGCCCAACAAATCGGGGTGACGATCCAGCAGCTTGAAAAGCTTAACCAAGGCCAGCGGCGGCTTGGTCTTGCCGTTCTCGTAGCGCGAGAAGGCATTGACGCCACCGCCGAAAAGTTCGGCGGCCTGCCGCTGGTCAAGATCGAGCTTCCGCCGCACCTTGGCGATGTAGTCTGGATCGACGTAAGCGGCATTCACTTGCCGCTGAAAAAGACCGACCAACTCACTGTAGCGGTCGCCGTGCTCACGATTCAAGACGACTTCCCCGCAAGCAGGGCAAAAGTCGCCTGTCACCGCTGGAATGGTGTTGGTTTCGCCCTTGTAAATGTAGGGCATGTCGCGCGTGTCGTGGATCAGTTCCGCCGCGCCGCAGCATGGGCATTTCATAGTCATAGCTCCTTGAAGGAAACGATCAAAACGTCATCAATGACGGTTAGCTTTAGGTACACCTCAACGCCGCTTGCTGTCTTGGTGTGATACACGTCCTGCCATACCGTGTGATCGGCATGGGTGGTCATGCACTTGTAAAAGTCGGCGGGAGTGAGCGCCAAGACAACGGCACACACCCCGGTCAGGTCGTTGATGCCAAGATCACGCGCGCCCGTTGTAGGCGGTTGCTGTGGCCCTGACCTGCCCAGCCTCTACACAGGCTTTGACGACGGGCAGCTTGCAATGTGGGGTGCCTTTTTCCATACAGAATTATAACCTAATAGGTTAATTTGTCAAATAGGTTAATGGTGGAATTTTCTGAAGTTTTAGTTTCGCCCCCAATCAACAACTTGGCGGAGCTTAAGGATAGAACTTTATTTGTTGCCAACATGCAGAACATTTGTTTCAGCGTTGCAATCGCCTCGTCAAAGGTCAACTAACCCGCTACCACTTGGTCCTGCAATCTAGTTACTGGGCCACTTAATTCCCCGTCCCCAGGGCGACGATCGCATTGGTACGTATAAAAGCAGCATGCCAAAGCTCTCCTTCGCTGGCCTTACTCATATCTTCCCCATCATTGCTCGCTTAGCTAGCTTCGGCTCCGCATAGCGCACCGAATCCGTCCCCAATGTCAACCAACTAGTACAACCAGCTGACTACATCAACAGCCCAACACGATACCCGCTGCAGCCAGCTAGGTTGATCAACGTGTGGCACATGGCACGGTCGGCACTTCACACAGAATACGGTGACACGGTGCACTGACAGCACATTTGAGGGAAACGAGATGGCTTCAAGCACTCAGCAAAAATAGTTTTTGACTGAAAGCAAGCCGAGCCCGTTAATTCGTCTCAATTCTGTGGTGTCGAAGTTGGTGTAAAGCCAACCCGCGGTTGGTTTATGAGCGTTTCAGCGTGCCATCAATGAAAAAACCGTGATCGCAAATCACAGCAAAGCTCGTCACGGCGGGCCAAGAAGCAAAAAACTATTGGGGTTTCTTAGGTCCAGCGGGCCTACGGCCATTGCCGCATCCACCGCGCTGTTCCAGCCGCGAAGGCTGGCTTTTGCTTCGTCGTCTAGGTTATTTTGCACCCTTTTCGCAACCTCCGCAGTCAGGGGTTGTGGGCCTGGATTCGCACTACCTTTCCAGCTTTTAATGCCGGCCATAACGCCCTCAAGCCACACATTGTTAGCTGCTTTGAGGTCCGTGGCATTATTGATGTGCTCCAGCTCGTGCCGCATGGTGGCGACCCAGGTGATGGGCGTGCGGGTGGAGTCGGCTAGAGCGGCTGCGGTGATAACGATCTTGGAGCCGTCCTCGACAAATACACCGGTTCTACCAAGTGAGAACTCGATTTTTTTAGCTTCCCGTTGTCGGCATACTCATTGAACAAACCCTCAAGGTTGCTGCTCGACTGGATAGCATTGAGTATGGTGAGGTAGCGCGGGTCAGAAGGCCCGCCAACCTTGATCGCAAATGCATCCAAGAGATTTTGAAGTTTTGTGCCGATGGTCATACGATTCTTTCAATTGGGGTATGGGTTAGTGCTGTCCAGGTCGAACGAAAAATTTCTTACGCTGTTGCCTTCAAGCAAAAAGTACATTTCTCTGCCGTTGCGCACATACCCTATCTGGGGAAGTGCATGGATCGACACAGCGAAACTTTGCCAACCACTGGCACTAAGGCTGCGTTCGACAAACGGGGAAAACAATAGTGGGCCATTGCTAAAAACGCCTGCGGTGTGGTTCAATAGTCCTACACTGAGGCGGCCACTTTTGGTGTGACTGACATTGAAATACCAGCTAACGCCACTATCAAGGATGGCCATTGCTTTAGTGGGATCCGAAAACCGCGCAAACTTTTGCCCCAGGGCCTGCTCCACGCGTTCACGGGTAATTTCGGTGGTGAACGATTCATTGAACATCGTCAGCATCGCCATCCAAAATTGCTCAGCG
>JBKJOV010000002.1:0-45696 GCA_046595515.1 Rhodoferax sp.
AGGCCTCTCAGGCACGGGTCCCAAAGCCGGTGGGCCGCACTACCTTTACCGCTTCTGCGCGGAGCAGACGGTGACGGTGAATACGACTGCGGCGGGGGGGAATGCGGCGTTGTTGGCTGGTGTGCATTGAGTGGCGCGCGCGGGCAAGGCGCATCACTCCTATCGGTTGATGCGTCGCTCTGCCCATGCCAGCACAACCTCGACCAGGGTGTTCAATGCGTCCCGCGTGAGGGTAGGCGATAGTTCATCGTCGTACCGATATTCAACGGCAAAGGGATTCAAAGAACGGAACTCGTCAATGCTGAGCGGTAGCAGTTCGCCAGAGTCCACAATCGATTGAGCCAAGGCAGCCAGGTCATGCGTGCGGCGAAACTCGATGCCTTGCAGAATCGCTACCGACTTGAGAGCCTTCTCGACAGCCTGTTGAGCGTGAAACCCCAGTGCCGCGAGGTTGGCCTGCACCAAGGGGCGCAGTAGGTCAAAAGTATCCCTATCACGGCGCGCCAGGCGCAGCATGCGATGGGCTTCTTCAAGCGCGGGTGTCATGCAACAACTTGCCTTCTTTCACCGCCCAATACGGGACGGTGCCGGGAACTTGGCTGCGGCGCGTGAATTCTTCACTGGAGATCACCACTATGTCCACCCCCACACCGATTGCACCCACAGCCCGGTGCAGCTTTTGGTATTCAGACGCCTTGTCTGTCACAAATTGCTCGATGACCAGCAGATCGAGGTCCGAGCCTTCATTTGCATCGCCCCTCGCATAGGAGCCAAAAAGCATTACAGCAGCGGGGCTACTGGCCGCCAAGGCTGCGCGCTGTGCTGCATCGAAAATAACGTGGTCTGCGAGCAAAGGAACCCTTCTGTGATGATCGATGGATCCATTCTATAGACCCGCATGCTGGGTTGGTTCTGCAGTTGTGCTCGCGCCCAGGCGCTGGCCGCTGACGTGGGCAGCATCTACATCAACCGCAACATGATCGGCGCAGTGGTGGGCGTGCAGCCGTTTGGTGGCGAGGGCCTCTCAGGCACCGGGCCCAAAGCGGGCGGCCCGCACTACCTATACCGCTTCTGTGCGGAGCAGACGGTGACGGTGAATACGACTGCGGCGGGGGGGAATGCGGCGTTGTTGGCGGGCGTGCATTGAGTGGGTGGGCAGCACATCATCAGCGATGCATGCTAGTATTACCGTGTAATACTTTATGGATTCGACTATGCAAACTACCATCACAAGCAAAGGCCAAGTGACCATTCCGCGCGATCTTCGGCAGCATTTTGGCCTTGCGCAGGGCATGGCGGTTACGTTTGAGATTGAAGGCGATCACATCGCGTTGCGCCCGGCAGCGTCGGTGCGGCACGATGTGGCCAGTGGGTTTGGTTTGATTAAAAGTACATTGCCGGGCCTAGCGGCAGACTTTGACGCTGCCAGCTTGGCCACCAAAGCGCCATGATCGGCCTGGATACCAATGTGCTGGCCCGCTATTACGTGGCCAGCCCGGACGCACCTTCTCAGCAGCAGAGTCAACTAGCCCGCGCGTTGATTGAAAGCGGTAAGCAATTGAAGGTGTGCAAATCGGTGGTGCTGGAACTCGAATGGGTGCTTCGCGGCTACTACAAGAGCCCGGTTGCCGACGTTGTGACTGTGCTTCGCCATTTGCTGGCGCTACCCAATGTGGAACTGGAGGACCGGATAGCTGTAGCAAACGCCACGCAAGCGCTGGCCGATGGTTTTGACTTTGCAGATGCCTTGCACCATGCCTCGTACCGGCTTTGCGCCAGTGTGGCAACTTTTGACGATAAGCGGTTTGCCCGCAAAGCAACGACGCAGAAATGGAAACCCGCGGTCAAAGTATTGGGCGCTTGAGCTGCCACCCAAACCCAAACCATGCCCACCATCGCACTACCTGTGGGCGGCACTTTTTACCCGCTTTTGTGAGGCATTCCCGCTGATCATTCCGATATGTGGCGGTCAGATGCGCATCGTCGCGTTCACCACCTTCAGCGCCAACATCCGCAAGTTTCTGGCGCACATCGGGGTGGAGCCCCAAGCCCCGCGCATCACGCTAGATACATCAGCCGCAGACAGTGGCTACCTTATCGAAGCACAGATACCAGCCCAGCAGCTCAACGGCTTGGACTTCAAGGATGGCGAGACTCTGGAAATGAAGCTGCGCAAGGCCCAGGTCTTTGCAGCCCAACCGCTGGCGTAGTCGCTAGCGTGCAGCCTGGCTTAACAAGCGCAGTTTGAAAAAGGCCAGAATTTCGTCCCGGGCGGCTCGGGTGGGTTCACCCTCTTGGTCAATCAGATGGCGCGTCACCACACTGTGTGGGTTTGCAATACCGCTGTTGGGGTTGGCAGCGCTATCCGGCAATACCCGGGCACAAAAGCGGTCACCCAGTGCCTGCTCATAGGCCGCAAACCGCTGCGCCTTGCAGAACTGGTCACCCGCGAAGCGATACGCCAAAACAGTCAAATCTTCTGCCACCATGCGCGCCTTGACCTTGGCAAGCTCATCGGGCGCAATGTGCATGCCCGCCGCGTTGTGGAGCGGCAGTGAGGGCTGCGCCAAAACGGGTGCCAGCACCGATGGCTCCAGCATCATGGATAGTGCGAAATTGCCGGTAAAACACATGCCGATAGCCCCCACGCCTTTGCCGCCGCACGCCCCGTGGGCGTGTGCCGCCAGCGCACGCAGCCACTGCGTGACCGGGCTCGACGCATTGCTGGCAAACGCACGAAACTCTGCGCTGACACAGGCCCGGGCTACGGTGGTCAGAGTATTAAGCGTGGTCGGCACGCCACCATCATCGCCAAACAGATGGGGCATGTACACCGTGAAGCCCGCACCACGCACCCACCGTGCAAACTGGGCAACCTGGGGGCTGATGCCGGGCATCTCAGTCATCACGATAACGGCGGGCCCCGTGCCACTGACGTAGACGCGTTTTGTTTGGCTTTGCAGCGTGATGGCGCGTGGGTCAAAATCGGCTAACGTATCGCGTGTGTTGACGGGTCTTGTATTCATGGTGCAAGCCTAGCAGCAAGTACCAAACACCTGAGACGCTTTGGCTTGAAGCTGCACGGGCCGAGGTCGGTGTCAAGACCTACCCCGCCGAAACTTGCAATCCGCGCATAACCGAACACTACGTTGGCACGACCATCAACGGATACGACGACTAGGTACCCTCCGTCGGGTGGGGCTGTGCCGGTGGGCGCTCCTGCTATCGGTGCCAAACGAGAAGCCCGACCCGGTACGCACGCATGCGGGGCGACGAATGCCCTATATTCGTTTGCATTGCCGTGGGTTTGGCCCGAGGCCCGTACCGGCACCACTTTCAGAAGTTTTGGGAGTTGACCGTGTTGCGCTTGCCTAACAGGGCCCACTTATGAAACGGATAGTTTTACCCAGGACATTACTTTAGGCCGCACAACATGCACATTCGCGGACTTGAATCATCAGATGCCGCCGCTTTCCAGGCCTTGCGCCTGCGTGGCCTCCAAGAGTGTCCCGATGCCTTCGCGTCGAGCTACGAGGAAGAAGTCGGCACACCAATCGCCGATATCGCGCAGCGGCTGCAGCCAAAGCCGGATTCAGCTATTTTCGGCGCCTTTAACGGGGTAGACCTGTGCGCGCTGGTGGGCCTTCAGCGAGAAAGCATGGCCAAGTTGGCCCACAAGTCCTTCATCTGGGGCGTTTACGTAGCCCCCGAGGCCCGCGGCAACGGTGTCGGCACCCAAGTCGTGGGCCGTGCGCTGCGCCACGCAGTTTCTATTCTTGGCACGCGGCAGGTGAACCTCGGCGTCAACACCAAGTGTCTTGCCGCAGTTTCCCTGTACAGGAAACTTGGCTTCATCGAGTACGGCCTGGAGCGTGGCTACCTGTTGGTGGGCGGTGTGCTCCAAGACGAGTACCACATGGTCTGCCATGGTGTGGGCGCGCACTAACCCGCTGAACGACAGCATTGAACTATGCCGAACCCTACATTGATTAACGCGCATCGCGAAGTGCAGAATGCTGCAAAGGCGGTGCTAGCTACTCTCACATCGAAGATTTCCGCCATCGATTCCGAAGAGTCCATTGCCAACTACGCTTATCACGCGCTGTGCGGTCTCGGTTTTCCCGAGACGTGGTACTACGCATGTCCGGCATTTGTACTTGCGAGTTCACGCAGTTGCCTTTCCATTTCGGGTCGCGAATATCTGCCAAGCAAAGAACCCATCGGTGAGTTGGGACTCGTGACGGTTGATCTGAGTCCCATGCGATATGGACGCTGGGGCGATTGCGCCAGATCGTTCTACCTAGAGAACGGTCGCCCCACATCAGCGCCGTGTTCGCCGCAATTGCGTACCGGAAAACAATCACCGCAAACTTCGCGACGTGCCGTTCTTTACTTTCGAGCCTCACGTCCGAGAAGTTGGCGGGCACTGGGGGTTCAAACACGAGAACATCTTCTTTTTCAATGAGAGTGGTTCTGTTGAAGAACTCTAGCTCCAACGCCGCCCACCCAATGACACTTTCACTCGCCATGCGGCAATCCGCAGCCGCACATACCGCGCTGCACCAGGCCAATCCGCTGTCTGCCGCGCAGCTCGAATCCTTGATTTCCTTCGTCGCCGAAAAATCGCCCGCGACTGCCATTGATATCGGTTGCGGCCCAGGCGCTGCCTCGATTGCACTGTGCAAACGCTGCGATGTGTCGGTCCTGGCTATCGACATCAATGATCTTTTTTTAGAGCGTGCGGACGCATCTGCGCAGCGGGAGCGCCTTGCAGGATCAATCATCTTCCGCAAGACTGATCCACAGGATCTGGACGACGCCAATTACGACGCAGTTATTTGTCTAGGCTCGTCGCATGCTATCGGTAGCCCGCGCGAGGCACTCGCATGGTGTCGATCCCGACTCAACCCGCAAGGACTGGTCCTGTTCGCAGACTTGGTGTGGAAGGCTTCCCCCAGCGCGCAATTCACCACGTTCCTAGGCGCAGACGAGGCCTACTACTGGCATGAGGACGACGCAAATCAAGTTTTTCAAGCGGCCGGCCTACGTGTTCTCAAGGCTGAAAGCGCGTCAACCGCCTCGTGGCAAACCTATGAAGGCGGCATCTTGCAAGGGCGTCAAATCTTCGCAACGCAGCTCCCCGCCGAAGAAGCCACAGCGGTGCTTGCCCGTGCGCTAGCGTGGAAGGAAGCCTTTGATGAGTTTGGAAGCAAATGCCTCGGGTTCACGGCATATATCGCGACTGCACGCTAACCAATTCTGCAACGGCAACAACCGGCCCTCAACTCCCTCCCACCGCTGCGTTCATCTGCGACCTGGAGCGGGCGCGAACGCAGTCTCTCGTGGGCAAAAACTTTGCGCTTGCCCGCCGACTGCATGCGCCGGAGTATCAACGGATCACCCCGGGCGGCAAGACAGTTGACGGCGAAAGCGACTAGGCTGACAGCGAGGCAGGCTGTCTGGCCCCAAGCCACCGCTAAGGGCCTGCGCAAAGAATTCGTGTCGGCCAGAGAGATCCGAAAGGACTTGGACTCAAAAATCGCTGGCGCTGGGCCTGAGGCTTGACCAGCAAGCCTTCGACAACATCCAAAAGTACATTTCACGGCGCAAATCAGAGTCAAAAGTGCTCCTGCCCGGCGGAAATGCTGACAACTTAGCTATTAAAAACATAGCAAATATTGTTGCGAACCTGATCGCCCCCCCCACGCCTTTGAAGTGGCCCGCACTACCTGGTCCGCTTCTGCGCGTAGCAGACGGTGACGGTGAACACGACTGCGGCGGGGGCGAATGCGGCGCGCCTGGCTGGCAAGCATTGAGGAGGGTGTTGTAGGACTGAGTCCAAAGGGGCAGCTCGCTGGACCCCTGAAAATTAGTCCGAACGGGCTATTGCGATCAGCCCTAGGGCCGATCAAAGTTGTACTGCAAGAAATAACGTACACATGTTCATTTATCTCTTGCCGCATCCACGCATCGGCCTGTGTTTTGAAAGGACAAGAGAAATGAGAAACTTTGGAATGCGACTTGTCGCAACTGCCTGTTTAAGCCTGTCTTTGCTAGCGCCTTACAAGGCGGCGCTAGCTGCATCCATTAGCGCCAGTTCGGCGGTTGTAGTCAACGACGGATCTGGCAACGGCTCTGTCACAACCTACGGAACGGGCAGCCCTGTTAGCTTGGCAAGCTACACCAATACAAACGGCTTGGCCGCGTCAGGCAGCGCTGAAGCCGACTATGGGCTGTTGCGTGCGAGCGCCTTCTCTGCGGCAGTGGGCGCGGTGCCCCATGTTGGCCTCACTGCCCAAACGCGGGGAGTCGGTTCAGCCGCTTGGATTGACGGCATCACGATCTCCAGTAGCACCCTGACAGGCCAGGCGTTCGCCCGCGCCTTCATCACACTGTCGGGCAATTTGACGTCACTCTCAGGCGCACTCAATGTTGGTTCAGTGGGCAATTCCACGATCTCGTCGTTGGTGAGAATCAACGGTACGAATGTTTTTTCGACCACCGGGCAACTGGTATCACGCAATGGCGCTGTCACCATCAATGACATGAACCGTGGGCAGGCGGTGAATGGTGTTTTCCAATCCGACCCTGTCACCAACTTGGTGGGCACGTTCGCGTTCGATATACCTTTCGCGTTTGGTACCAAATTTCAGATGGTTGGTAGTTTGGATGCGTTCACCCAAGCACTCGCATCTGTTCCGGGTGATGTTTCGAGTGCTTACAGCAGCTTCGGGTCATCGGCGATCTGGGGTGGTATCAGTGAGGTGCATCTTGCCAATGGCACCGTATTGAGCGGCTATAGCATCAGCTCTGAATCGGGCTTTGATTGGAGTAAGCCACACCCCATCACCGCTGCGGTGCCTGAGCCAGAAACCTATGCCCTGATGTTGGCGGGCTTGGGTCTGATTGGCGTTGTTGCTCGCCGGCGTAAAGCCAAGCAAGCCTGATTTTTCTGGCCCATCCCTATGGCACCCTCGGGTGCCGCGTTGTACCACGTCATTCCATTGACTACGCTCCAGTTCGTCTTCGCGAATGGAGTGGCGAACCCAGTTGGCTTGTTGGGTTAAGCGCTTGTTAGCAAACCACAAAGCAGTCGGCTGAATTGCGAGCCGTGTCGCGATACCTGTCCTTGTTGAGAAACGGCGTCGGATCCATCGAGTTAAACAGTTGCGCCAACTCGTGCACCCGCAGTTCTAGGTGGTGGGCAGGCAATGCGTGGGTGTTCATTGGGAGACTTTTTCAGGCTGGGCCAAAGGTCCGGCATGGCTTGCACTGTGAAGTCCGCCACTGTGGCGTCGGGGCGAACGATGTGCACATGCCGTTCACTTCACCAGGGTCACTGGCAGCATCGACAGGTGCACGACCTTGTGCGCAACCGACTCCGCGTGTTCCCATCACGATGGCATTGCAGCCGAGCTGTGCCGCACCGGCGACGATCTCTTGCGCGGGATCGCCTACCCGCACATGTGCGGTCGCGCGCATATCTGAGCGCGCGCAAGGCGCTTTTTGATCCATCGATGGGTATTAATAGGTTTTTCAAAACCAATCCGTTCGGCCGTTTGAGCGGGCGGCCAACACACGGACAGTCAGTGGCCAGGCGCACCACAGTGTGGGAGACTAGCGTAGCGCCAGTTTCGCATCCGCGTAATCTTGTCAGGCCTTTGAGACCTTTGCAAACGCTTGACGCGCCCTCAGGTCTGTGGGGTCGTCTTGCTTTGTATTGGCCGCATCTGCCATCGCCTTCTTGCATTCGGTCTTTCGGATGATGGCATCTTCGAGTTGTTTACGCATGTAATTTCTTGCGCCACTAAAAGCGACTCCAGCCAGTAGCCACTGTTTGCATGGACTTGCAAATAATAGCCCCGCCGATGTGAGCCCCGCCGGGCCCTAGGGTGCTACCCGATAGTGAATCGCCACCGTATTGACTACACTTTGCCAGTGACCAAATCGCCCCCCAGAAGCACGGGTCACAGCGGATTTGCCGAGTTTCGCCACAACATCCATCCTTTGAAGGGGCACGACATGACACTATTGCGCAAACTCATTGCAGCGCTTGCAACCCCTTGGGTCGTTAGCCTGTGCATCGCGCTACCGGCTCAAGCGGCCCCAGCCGCACCCGATGCAAGCCCGGTACTGATTGGTCTGGATGGGGAGTTTGGCCATGCAAGCAGCACGTCGGCAGAGGCCATTCGCCAAGGCATACAAATTGCCATCGACGAAATCAACCAAGCGGGCGGCGTTTTGCGCGGGCGCCCGCTCAAATTGGTCGAAAAAGCCAACGGCTCTCTGCCAGCCCGCAGCTTCAACAACCTCAAAGAGTTTGCCGCCATGCCGGATCTGGTGGCTGTGTTTTGCGGGCGATTCAGCGTCACGGTTTTTGAGGCCTTGCCGCTGATCCACCAATTGGGCCTGCCCTTGCTCGACCCGTGGGCCGCTGCCGACGCAATTGTCGACAACGCCTATTCACCAAACTATGTTTTCCGACTGTCGCTCACCGACACCTGGGCCGCCAACGCCATGCTGGCGCATCTGACACAGCGTCGCGTCAAACGCATTGGCCTGCTGATGCTCAACACGTCGTGGGGGCGCAGCACCAAGAAGGCAGTGGAAAACACCATTTCCCGCAAACCCGGCATAGCCATTGCCGGGACGCAATAGATTAACTGGGACGACAAAGAAGATTCGATGCTCGTTAAAGTTCAGCAATTGCGCGCGGCGGGCGCCCAGGCGATTTTGCTGACGGCCAATGCGGAGGAAGCTGCGACGCTGGCCAAGGTCATGCTCAAGCTTCCCCCAACCGAGCGCCTTCCGATTGCGAGCCATTGGGGTGTCACGGGTGGCAAGCTACCTGATCTGGTAGGCAAAGATTTCTACCAACTCGATTTCTCCGTCGTTCAGACCTACACGTTTATTGGGCAACAGTCGCTGACTGCAGCGCGGGTCATCGTGGCCCAGAATGCAGTGGCCGGAGGCAGTAGTGCGCGTTCTATTGTCTCGCCGGTGGGCGTGGCCCACGCTTACGATCTGACCCATATTCTGGCTAAAGCCATTGATCTAGCTGGTAGCACCGATCGCAAGGCGGTTCGCAATGCGCTGGAAAAAGTCCCCTCGTATGCTGGGCTCATCAAGAAGTACGCGCCGCCCTTTACGCCGACTCGCCACGAGGCACTGAGTGAAAGCGACGTCTTCATGGCCCGCTATTCCCCCTTAGATGGGGCGCTGGAAAAAACTGCTAAATGAGTGCGTTACAAACGATAGTCTCCCGCTTTGCGTGGGGTCGGCGACTAAACGACTGGCTGGCGCAGAGCATCGGCAACCGCGCCACCTTGATCGGGGTCGTGTTTGCGCTGTTCATGACGTTGTTGCTGGCATTGGCTTCGTTGCCGGTGATTTACCAACAGGTGGCCGGTGCTCAAGCGGCCGATATGCGCAACCAGACCGTGCGGCTACAAGAGTACTTCGAATCTCGGCTGGACGCCGTGTCCGAAGGGCTGCAGTCCCTGGCACGCAATAGTTTTGTGGTGAACGCATTTGTCGATTCCACGGGGCGCGAAATCTACCTGCAACCGCTGTTGCGGGATTTTCAGGTGCCATTCGGTCTACCGGGGCAGCTGGTGGTGCTGGACCTGAACCATGCGCCGATCGCATCGAACGGCCGCGGCGACCTGTCCGCGTACGCTGGCCACCCAGTGGCCCGCGAGGCCTTTAGTATGGGCAAACCCCGTATGGGCGTGGAGGCTGATGGGAAAACGCTGGTTTTTGCTGCGCCGGTGTTCTTTCCGCCGGCGTCATCGTATGTGGGTACCGTGGTGCTCAGGGTACCCGTGGCGCAATTTTTTGCGGCTTCGCCCCGCTACGTCGATGCAACGCAGTGCTACCTACTCTCCGTGGGACCGCGTGTCCTGTACCAACCCCCTTGTTTGGCGGGAACCCTCAGCATGGGCGGCAATGCGGGGGGCACCGATGCGGACTCCGTGCATGCGCTGCGGTTTGCACTGGCAGGCGAGCCCCTTGGTTTGCAGCTCAAGGACTTCGACGCATCTGTGGCGGCACCGTTGGGCAAAATCTTTCTCAGCTACCTTTTTCTTGGCTTGGTGTGCGGCGTCGTAGCCTTGCTTCTGGCCAAAAAGCACATCCAAAACTTGACGCATCCGCTGCTGGAGTTCTCCCGTGTTGCACAGACCATTGCCGCTGATCCGCAGTCAGTTGGCCTTGCCACCAATACCGGGGCGGACGAAGTGGGCAAGCTAGGGCAGGCTTTTAACGCCATGCTGAGTGAGCTGCGTAGCCTGCAGGGTAGTCTGGAGCACCGTGTTACCGAGGCGACCCACGATCTGCTGATTGCAAAGGAAAAAGCCGAGGCCGCCAACGTCATTAAGAGCCAGTTTCTGGCCAATATGAGCCATGAAATTCGCACACCGATGAACGGCATTCTGGGTATGTTGCAACTGCTGCAGCGCACCGAGCTGAACGACCGCCAGCGCGACTACGCCAGCAAGACCGAGGGCGCCGCGCGCTCGTTGCTCGGCTTGCTCAACGACATACTCGATTTCTCCAAGGTTGATGCCGGCAAGATGCAATTAGACCCGCGCCCGTTTGCCATGGACACCCTGTTGCGTGACCTGTCGGTCATTGTGTCGGCCAATGCCGCCGCGCAAGGTGTGGAGGTGCTGTTCGACATCGACCCCAGCGTGGCGCCCAACCTGATCGGTGACGACATGCGCCTGAAACAGGTGCTGATCAATTTGTGCGGCAACGCCATTAAGTTCACCAGCCGGGGTGAAGTGGTGCTGCGCGTGCGCACGGTCGAGCGCACGGCCACCGATGCGCTACTGGAATTTGCCGTGCAAGACAGCGGCATAGGTATTGCACCTGAGCACCAGTCGCACATTTTCGACGGCTTCTCACAGGCCGATGCCTCCACCACGCGCCGCTTTGGCGGCACCGGCCTGGGGCTCTCCATCTCAGCCAAGTTGGTGCGCTTGCTGGGCGGCGAACTCCAACTGCACAGCGTGCTCGGCCAAGGCAGCACGTTTTTCTTTCAGCTTCGCCTACCGGTAGCGCCAGGTGCCCCGGCAGCCAGCCCAACGCCCGTGCACGATCTGCGCCTGCTGATCGTCGACGACCACCCACTGGCCCGGCAATTGCTGGCCGCTGCCGCCCAGTCTCTGGGCTGGCAGGTCGATGTAGCGGCCTGCGGCGCAGACGCCATTGCTATGGTGCGAGCGAGCGCACGCAGTGACCAGCCCTATCGACCTTACCAGTGCGCTCTGATCGACTGCCAGATGCCGGACCTGAACGGCTGGCAGACGGGCGCGCAAATTCAGCAGATGCACGACGGCCAAGCCACTGCGCCTTTGCTGATCATGGTGAGCAGCCAGGGCCGCGAGACGCACAAGCAGCGTGGCGCGCCAGAACCCTTTCTGGTCGACGGCTTTTTGGTCAAACCCTTCAATGCTTCCATGCTGCGCGATGCGGTGCTAAGCGCCCTGTCTGCCAAGATGACCGCAGTGCGGGGACAGAACCCGTCTGCTTCGAAACTGACCGCCAAACCGCAGCGCCTGCGGGGCCTGCGCTTACTGCTGGTAGAGGACAACAAAATCAACCAAATGGTCGCCCAAGAATTACTGACTCAAGAAGGCGCGCACGTGACATTGGCCGGTGATGGCCGACTCGGCGTTCAGGCCGTGGCGGCAGCGCAGCCGCAGTTTGATGCGGTACTGATGGATGTGCAAATGCCGGTGATGGACGGCTATGACGCGACCCGTGCCATTCGCCAAGAGTTGGGGTTGACCGGCCTTCCCATCATCGCCATGACCGCCAACGCCATGGCAACCGACCGGACCGCTTGTCTGGCCGCCGGTATGAACGACTATGTCGACAAACCGGTCGACTTAGACCAATTGGTGGCGGTCTTGTTGCACAGCACCCGGCGGTGAATGCCGGGCGCTACAAATTTGTTGTTAAATTTCGTGCGTATGTAGAAGCGTCGGTCATCAGCTACTTGACGGCTGGGAGCCTGTTGGACTAACGGCATCGAAGCGTGCGCGCAGTGCCCAACTGCGAGAGGGGCTGGCCTTGCGTCCTTTGAACACCAAATCACGGCCACCACGAATTTCTGCAGGCGACCAGTCCGGGTCTTAATGTGAGGTCGCCATGGTTTCGCCGTACGCAAAGGGTTCGAAAAACACGCCACAGCCAGAAATACATTCACCGCGAATTGGGCTGATCGCTGGCAACTCCGCAGAGGTCACCACCGCGGTGGGACCGGTCATCGACCAGCTAGCCTTCGACAACATCCAAAAGCACATCACACAGCTCAAATCGGAGTCAAAAGTGCTTCAGGCCGGTGAAAATAATGACAACTTAGCTACTAAAAACATAGCAAACCCGGTTGCAAACCTGATCGACTCCCATGCCTTTGAAGTGGCCCGCATTGCCGATGTAAAGGTCGAAATCTTCGGCCCGGTGCTGCAGGTGGTGCGGCGGGGCACTGGAGATACCAGCAACCCGGAGGACGCCATCGCCCAGATCAACGCATTGGGCTATGGCCTCACCGTGGGCAGTTAAGCCAGCGGCATCAGCCCCGACGTTTTGCTGGTGTACATGGCCTGGTCCGCCACTTCCAAAACGTCACGCAGGGTGTCGCCATCTTTCGGATACCAGGCGTAGCCCACACTGGCTCCCACGTTGACGGTGTCGCCAGAAGCCAGGGTCAGGCTTTGCGAGATCACATCCACCAGTTTGTGGCCCAGTGCCTCCAGTTGAACGCGCTCGGTGATGGACTCCACAATTAGCACGAACTCATCCCCACCCAGGCGTGCCACCGTGTCCGATTCACGCACGATAGACACCAGGCGCTGTGCCACAGTGACCAACACTTGGTCCCCCGCCGCATGGCCATACGTGTCGTTGATGGCTTTGAACTTATTGAGGTCCAGCATCAACACAGCAAACTGCTTGTGGCTGCGCCGCGCGTGGCGCATGGCCACCTCAAAACGGTCCATCAGCAGTAGTCGGTTGGCGAGCCCGGTCAAGGGATCCAGGAAGGCACTCTTTCTCAGCACGCGCTCGGCGTCCTTGAGCTTAGTGAGGTATTTCTTGAGCCGTCGGTTTTTGGCCGCAACTTGGCGCAGTCGCCAAGTTGCCACCCAGGCCAGCGCAGCTAAAGCCAGCGCGAGTCCGCCTAACGAATAACTGATGAAGGCATATTCCATAGTGTGCGGTCATTTAAAGTTCAGCACCTGTGTGCAGCAGAATTGTCACCGACGAGGCGCTTGTGCCATGCAAGCACCCGCAGAATAATCGTAACTCTTCGTCCCGCCATACCCGGTAGTAGACTTCCATGTGCGTCATGAAGCACCCATAGCGTTTAGCCTTGCCACTAATGGCAAGCCCCAGAACTTCGGCGACGCGATCGGCACCAGCCTCATCGTTACGCAAGGTCAAAATGGCCGATGTGTCCAGCAAGTCGTGTGCGCTTGGGGATGCGAAGTCGGGGGATATCAAAACCGAGCGGTCCAACCTAAGGGCAAGTGCATTCACTCAGACGCAAGGCCTTTGGCATCGGTTGCCCATAATGCGCTCCAGTTTTTCCATCCCAGACCCACGCCAACCGCCTTGATTCAGGGCTCAATCGCTAGCTTTTGAAAACATCCAAAAGCACAGCAGATGACTCAAATCCAAATCAAAAGTGAGTCCGCCCCGCGGAAACAATGATGAGTTAGCTATAAAAAGCATAGCACTTATTGTGTCTAACCTTCCGTCCGTTGTCCCCCTGCGCGATCAGCGCGATGGGCGTAGCGGTGCAGCAGGTCGGTGTGCCCCGCTACAAAAAATTCAGAAGACCCTTTTGAAGGCAAGCGTGCGCATCATGTTTTGAGACGCTCAATGCTGAGCCGCATCGAACACAGTGCGGTACTCAACCACGCAGTTGCGACCTTCGTGCTTGGCGCGGTACAAGGCTAAGTCTGCGCAGCGCGTGAGTTCGGCGAGCGTGTCGCCGTCCTGGGGATAGTTGGAAATACCGACGGATACTGTGGCCTGCATGCGCATGTCACCCGACATGGCCACCTGCGCGGCAAATGACATGCGCCATTGATCGGCGCGCACCACGGCCATATCGGGCGACATGCTTGGTAGCAAAAGCAAAAATTCTTCACCACCATAGCGACACGCCACGTCCGTGACCCGCACGCTTTCTTGCAGCAAGGTAGCCAGGGCCTGCAGGACTACATCGCCGCCAGGGTGTCCATAGGTGTCATTGACCTTTTTGAAATGATCAACATCAATCATCATCAACGCCAACGGCAGCTTCTCGCGCTTGCAGCGCGCCAGCTCGCGGGCAACGATCGATTCCAAATAGCGGCGGTTGTAAAGACTTGTCAGTGGGTCGCGTGTGGCTTGTTCTTCCAGTTTGTTTTGCAGAATCTGAATTTCTGAAAGCTGCGTCTTCAGGTCTTGCTCAATCCTACGCAACGTTTCCCGTGTGTCGCGCAACTGGTGGTTGCGGGTGGAGGCCGTTAGGCCGATAGAAATCATATAAACCGCATTGCCAATCAGGCACACGATGGTGGCGGGCCACTCCGTGCTGGCCGACACATGCCATCCCAGCAGTGACGTGGCAATCAGCACGCCACCGAGAAAAGCCAGTTGCGAGCGAATCAGTCCACCCACACCACGGCTGAGGGTGATATTGAGGGTGCTGGCGATGTAGACCGTGAATGCAATCCACAAAGGAAAATGCAGGGCCGCCACCAGCAGGCCAAATAACAGGCAGTCCACCGTCAGGTTGCGTATCTCTGCGTGCTGTGAGTTGGGGGACCGCCGGGCCCACCAAAATGCAACATGGGGGTAGACCAACAGCTGCAGCGCAATCAGGCTCCAGAGGAGCGGGCCATAGTTTTTATCCCAGCCGTGCAAGGCCACGCTGGCGAACATGATGGCGAACGAACCGGCGCGTAATCGGTAGTTCGTTTTCACAGTCCAATGCGCCGCCCGCTTGTCCAGGGGCGCTGAATCAACCTGTTGCATACAAGTGACTTTCCAAGTTTTGGAGACTTTATCAGACTGGAATTCAGCAGGGGGCAAAGTGCACACCAGGGCGTACAGCCGCCGTGCACGCCGCCCTTAAACGGCCTGCGGCGGCTGAATACACCCTGCGGGAGTAAGCGCAATAGCCGCCTATTGGGCGTACCTATAATCGCGACCGCAATATTGCAACTTAAGGATTTATCAAATGGGATTGAAAAAAAATACGCTCGCTTTGGCTCTGGCACTGGTCGCCGGTTTTGCTGCAGTCGGCTCCGCACAGGCCCAAAGCCTGTACGCGGGTGTTGGCTATACCCAGTACAACTTTGAGGGCTCCGGCTCGGTGGCTGCAATCAAGCCCACCGCGGCAACCTTCAAGTTGGGCTACGTTATTTCCCCCAACTTTGCAGTTGAAGGCCGTGTAGCCGCGCCAATGTCCAGCGACAGTGTGGTAATTTCTGGCACCAAAGTTGACGGAAAAGTGGACAGCCACTATGGCATTTTCGCCAAGGGCATGTTGCCTTTGAGCGATATGTTCAGCGTCTATGGCTTGATCGGTTTCAATGACTTGAGCCTCAAAGCATCCGGCGGTTCGGCCAGTTACACCAGCTCGAAAAGCGGCTCCAGCTACGGCCTCGGCTTAGACGTTACGGTTGCCAAGAGCGTGACACTGAACGCCGAGTGGGCACGCCACTTCAGCGATGTGACCAGCATGAATTTTGGCGTCGCTTACAAGTTCTAATCGGACCGGGTAGATGGCTACAAAAGCGCCCTTCTAAAGGGCGCTTTTTTTATGGGGCGAAGTTGCCCATGGTTTGTGCGCCCCCCCCAAGGCCAGTGCCCCGGGGCGGCGGCGCGCCCTTCAGGGCCTAGCGGCCCGTTTCTTTCAAAAAGTCAGTACGGGCTGCAATCGCGGTATCGGCAAAGTCTGAGAACAGCCCGTCAATACCTAAACGGTAGAAAGCTTTGTATTCCTCTTTGGGGTCATTCTTGAAGTTGGCAGGAATACGGCGGCTCTCGTTGCGAAAGGTGTAGGCATGCACCAGCAAGCCGGCCTTGTGCGCATCGGCAATCAGGGTGGTGGGTGGCAGGCTGGATGCATCGGCGTAGTTCACCTTTGCGTCGCCGTTGATGTCCTTGACTTTGCCATCCGCGCCGAGCTCGCCTTTGACGGAAATGATGTAAGGCTTCCATGGACCAATGCCGTCGGCATAAGTCTTGATTTCCGCCAGCCCGGCTGGCGTCACCATGGCGCTGAAGAGCCGTGCGTCGCCGGACTTGAACCAATCAAAGGGGCGGTCGTAGGGGGCGGCATAAGTCAGCTTGCCTGTGGCCAGATCTACGTCATCAGCATCGATCAATTGAATCAGCTTGGTGTTCAGTCCGTTGGCTTTTAGGTACTTCAAGCTACCGGGTTCAAAGCTCTGTACAAAGATGGGCGCTTCTTTGCTATTCCAGCCTGCGGCTTTGACGATAGCGATGAGTTTGTCTTCCAGGGGCAGACCCAGCTCGCGGTGGTAGGTCGGGTTCTTGGTTTCGGGGTACACCGCCACTACGCGGCCATTGACCGAGCGGGATTTGGCAAGGTCAATGATTTCCTGCAAAGTGGCGATTTTGTATAAACCATTGAACTGTTGCGGGCGCTCTGCATCGGTCGATGTGCCGCCCAGTTCTTTGATCTCAACCAGGGTGAAGTCGCTGGCAAACCAGCCCGTTTGCACTTCACTGTCCACGGTAACGGTCTTTTTGCGATCTGCGAACTTGGCAAGGCTGGCGACGTTGGTGCTGTACGCCAAGTTAGGGTCATGGCGGGCGATGAGTATGCCGTCTTTGGTAGATACCAGGTCGGGCTCAATCGCGTCTGCGCCCAAGTCAATAGCTTTGACATAGGCTTCGTACGTTTGCTCTGGCAAATAGCCGGACGCACCGCGGTGCGCTACGACGATGGGTTGCTTGCCATCCAGCGTCAATAGTGCGTCCGGATTCGCGCCTCCACAGGCAGTTATCAAGACGGCGGTGGCGCAAGCCACGAGTGTCGGGCGAACGCTGTTGGTGTTGTATGTAGTCATGGTGTCCCTGTGCATTGAAAGGAACACCATCGTGACCAGGTCACATGAAACTGGTGTGACCTTACTATGACAGCGGTGTGAAGTCGGCATCCAGCACCACCCGGTAGCGGGCCTTGCCAGATCGCAAGTGGTCCAAAGCCTCGTTGACCTTGGACATAGGGAAGTGCTCTACCTGCGGTGCAATACCGTGCCGCGCACAAAATGCCAACATTTGAGCCAGTACCACCGGAGACGGCGTAGGAGAGGCTGAAATACTGCGCTGCCACGAGAGCAGCCCACCCGTGCGTACTTTCATGGCCTCGGTCACTACGCCAACCATGTGCAGTCGTCCTTTGGGCGCCAAGGTACCCAGCAGGGCATCCCATTCCAGGCTGGCCCCTGCGGTCACCAGTAAAAAATCCAATTGGCCTGCGAAGGCCTTGAGTTCTTTCACGTCCACACTCGATACCGTGCGGTGTGCGCCCAGCAGCAAGGCTTCTTCGCGCTTTGAGGGGCTGGACGTGAAGGCCGTTACCTCGCAGCCCCACGCTTTGGCAAACTTGACCGCTAAATGCCCCAGTCCGCCGATGCCAACCACGCCCACGCGGTCCGTGGGTTTGATGCCATGGATCACGAAGGGCAAAAATGCTGTACCACCGCCACACATGAGCGGTCCCGCTGAGCTAGCGTTCAAGCCATCGGGCAGTGGCAGGGCCCAACTCCAGTGAGCTCGTACTTTGTCTGCAAACCCACCGTGGCGGCCGATGATGGTGGGTTGCCGCGTACCGCACAAGTTTTGCTCGCCACCCATACAAAATTGGCAATGCAAGCAGCTCTTGGCATGCCAACCCAGCCCTACGCGCTGGCCCACGCTGCGGCCCTTGGCCTGTGGCCCGACCGCCACAATGGTGCCAACGACCTCATGACCGGGAACTACGGGGTAGTTGACGGGGAACCACTCGCTGTCGATCATGGCGACATCGGAGTGGCACACGCCGCAGTACTCCACCGCAATTTCTACGTCCTCGGCGTCCATTGGGCCGGGGTCAAACTCCAGGGGCTGCAGTGCGCTACTGCTGTTGTGTGCTGCCCAACCGCGAAATGTGCTCATGTGCATTCCTGTCTAAATGTTAGGTTGGCAGATTAACGGGTTTGCCAGAAACCTTTGTAACCCCGGTGACTGGCCCGCAGATAGAATCGCAAAGGCCCGCCTCATACAACGCTCAACACTCAACCACATGGCAACCTTTGACGCACTCAAGACCGCCTTGTCACCGCTCAGTGGCGCCGATGCCGAGACCGCCTCTGCGCCGCTTTGCGCCGATCCGGTGACGTTGACGGTCTTGTTTGCCGACGTCGCAGGTAGCACCAAGTTGTACGACGCGTTGGGAGACGTGCAGGCCAAAGCCATGATCGACGAGTGCATCGGTGTGATGCGCGCGGTTGTCGACCAATACGGTGGTCGCGTTATCAAGACCATTGGCGATGAAGTCATGTGTGTGCTGCCCCATGCCGACAGCGGCTGCTTGGCCGCAACGGACATGCAGACCAAGATTGATGCGCTACCCGTGGTGTCTAACGTTAAGCGCGCTATTCGTGTGGGGTTTCATTTCGGCCCGGTGCTCGAAGAGCACAACGATGTGTTCGGCGATACCGTCAACCTCGCTGCCCGCATGGCGGGCTTGGCCAAAGGCCGGCAAATCATGACCACCCTGGCCGCAGTGCAGCAGATGTCGCCGCTCTTGCGGGCATCTACCCGGCGCATTGCTGCGTTGGCAGTTAAAGGCAAGGGCGATGATGTCGAGGTCTGCGAGGTGATTTGGCAGGCCAGTGACGAACTGACGATGGCGACGCCATCGATAGCTGCATCAGCGCGCCACGGGGCGTTGGCATTGCAATACGCGGGCACCCACCTAGGTTTGCAGGAAGCCAATGGTGCGGTGGTGATTGGCCGTGATGCCGGCTGCCAGCTGGTGGTTCCTGACCGTATGGCCTCGCGGCAGCACGCCCGCATTGAACGCCGGCGCGATAAATTCATTTTGGTGGACCAAAGCACCAATGGTACTTTTGTGGAGTTTGAGGGAGAAGCGGAAATGGTGCTGCGCCGCGAAGAAATGATGCTGCGTGGCAAAGGCCGCATTGCCCTGGGCCACACGGCCTCGGGGCTGCCGGAAGAAACCATTTACTTCGAAGTTCGGACTTAGCACCACAGCCCTGTGTCGGCTGCAGTGTGCTGCTCAGGTGGCCTTCATGGGCCTAGCCTTTAGCAGAGGCTTCCCGCGCAGTTCTGGCGCATCGAACAGTCCTGCCGGTGCCACTGTCTCCAGTTTGCTGCGCACCGCCATTTGTGAACATGGTGCAGCAAAGCTTGCATTGATATTCGTAGCTGTAATGTCTGCCATTGAAAAACAGGTCTGACCTAGTTTGGTGTTGAGGGACTTAAAAATAATATCTTGAAGTATGGTGCTGGCGCTTCCTTCTGCCAATTGCAACTGGTACTTGCCGGTGTCTGAAAGTAGTTGTGCATCCAGCACTTGGCGAAAGCCGCGTAATTCGCGCAGCAATGACTTGGCACTTTGCGCATCGGGCAGACCGTTCACATTGAATTGCACGCGTTGGCTGCCAAAATTAAAGTGTTGCAAAAAGAAATTTTTGGAAAACTCATCGCCCACCAGTTTTCCGATCTCAACCAGGGCCAGGTCCTCGGTATTCCAGCTTTTGCCGCTTGGCGTCAATGTGTTGAGGTAAATCTCTTCGCCGCTGGATTTGTCGATGGCTTTGAGGGTCCAAGACGTCAGTGCCGTCTTGCTGACAGTCAAGCCAGACGTAGGCAACCGCATAGACAATAGTTTGACCTTGACCTCTCCTACGACCGAGAAGTCCGCGGGTTTGGCGGTTGAGACGGCCCCCGCTTCGCCATCGCTCGACCAGACCTTGAAGCCAAAAGAACGAATGCGTTCTTTCAAAACGTTCTCGGCAATTGCGGACCGTGCGGGCGGCAGTGCTTGCGCATTGTCTGCGCCAGAGATGGCAATTTGTACCGCCACCTTGGGGTCCCCGTTGTTACGGATGAAATCAATGCGCTCGTCTTTGGATAATTGGTTTAACGATTTCTGTACGTCCCGCACCTTCACCACGGCGCGGGTTTCTGATTCGAGTAAACCCGACTGCCCCGCAATGGGCGGGCTTTCTTGCAAAACAGTTTTGATAAAAGCGCTGGATTGGGCGAACAGCTTTTGGTCCAGCACCGCGTAGTTTTTGTCCAAAGAACCTTTATCGATATACAAGGCCAGCGCTTTTTCGATGAGTTGGCGCTTGGCATCGTCGCGCGCCTCGGCTTGGGCCGCCACTGCGTCACCTTTGAACTTGGGGTCTTGCGGGTCGGCAAGGCCCAATGCGCTAATGACCATGACGCCCGGCTCTAACGAGGGCTCGCTGTGAATCGCGGAGGCGCCCGTAGCGGCTAAGCTTGCCGTGGCAGTGGCAGTTGCAGTGGCAGCGTCAGGTGCTGCAGCAACTGGTACGGCAGACTTGGTGCCCAGCATCCAATACCCGGCACCGCCGATTACAAGCGCGGCGGCAACGCCCGCTAGGGCGAATACAGAGGTCTGGGATGTGCTTGATCGGGCAGCTACCGTGCTGGCGTTGGGCGTGGCAAGTGTTGGGGTTTTAGGCGCCGTGGCTGCAGTGGTTGCTGCTTGCGCGGCGTTCACCACGGTTGCCTCCGTGCCTTGCCCATGGACGGCGGCTTTAATCGCGTCTGAAAATTCCTGTGCAGTCTGGTAGCGCTCATCCGGATTTTTGGCCATGGCTTTTTTAACCACCGCATCAAAAGCCGCAGGCAAGGCCACGTTGAGCATCGAAGGTGCCAAGGGCTCCTCGCGCAGCACCTTGTACATGATGGTGGTTGTGTTGCCAGTGAACGGCTTCTCGCCGGTCAAAAATTGGTAGAGGATCACGCCGCAAGAAAAAAGATCACTACGTCCGTCTACGGTTTGCCCCATGAATTGCTCGGGGGACATGTAGGACGGCGTACCCATCACCGTACCCGCTTGGGTCAATTCTGATTTCTCGACCCGCGCGATACCAAAATCAGCGACCTTCACCGTGCCATCGTCCAACACGATCAAGTTGGCAGGCTTCATGTCGCGGTGCACCACACCGTGGGCATGCGCATGGGCCAGAGCGCCCAGCATCTCCGCCATGATGCGCTGCACGTCGGATAACGCAAAACGTTCATTGGCTTCAAAATAATCACGCAGCTCGCGCCCTTTCACAAACTCCATGGCGATGTAGGCTACGCGTTGCGCATCTGGTTGGTCTTCTACCGACGCCGCAACCATGGTGCGCTCATCTTCCGCTATGACTTCGCCATAGTCGTAAATGCCGACGATGTGCGGGTGGTTGAGTCGGCCCGCGGCTTGTGCCTCGCGCTTAAAGCGCGCTAAAACGCTATGGGCCTCCTCGGCATTGAGCTGCTGTGGCAGGATGGTTTTAATCGCCACCACCCGTTCAATGATTGGGTCAAACCCCTCGTACACCACGCCCATGGCGCCTTTACCCAATTCCCGTCGGATCAAATATTTGCCGAGTTTTGTAAATCCCGCCATGGTGGCTGCTTCCCTATGCGTTGTTACGAGACGCTGTCAGTCTATTTGTACTTCGAATCGATGTCCCACACGACAGTTTGTATGAGGCGTTGCACCATGGTGTCTAGGCCGACACCGCCTTTGCCCGATTGACTGAATCCCATCACATTGGTTTGCTTATTGCCGACCTCCATTTTCAGCTCCTTGTAGCCTTGGGCGACTTGGTCCGTCGTACTGGCATTCATTATTTTGTAGCGCATACCAATTAACCAAACGCCCGTGGCTTCACCCGTATTCACGGTGCCGACAACCGAGCCGGTCAAGCTCCCAGCTCTGCTGCCGCTGAGTTGGCCAATAAGCCCGCCCACGGCTCTGCCGTCAAATCCGGCTTTGTTCTCTGCAATCTGTTCGACTTTCAATATGTCGAACTTGACGATCCACTTCGTCGTCTTGAGCTTTCCTACCTGCATCGACTTTCGTGCTGCGGCTTGATTCCCAAGGTTATAAGCGAGAGAAATTTCATTTAGAAGATTTCCCAAGTTTGCCCGCTCCAGTACCGGAAAGTTAGCGTTTGATAATTCCAGTTCGCCAAAATCTGCAATATTGTTTGAAGAAAACTTTTGTGTAAAGGTTGCGTTGTTGCTTTTGATCTCACCTGGAATGACGATCAACGCGGGACCTTTCTTGTTCTTATTGGTGTATTCAATTTCCTTGTAGGCCGCAGCGTCGGCCGCCGTATTCGCCTTCTCTGAAGTTGAACTGCCGGCGGTTGGTGATGGATTGCCAAAAGACGGCGCGGCAGTTGATGCATTTGGAGTTAGGCTGCCGCTAGCGCCGCCACTATCACCGCCGCCGGTTCCGGGAGTCGCCAAGCAGGCTGAAAGGACAAAGGGGGCTAGCAAAAATGTGGTTTTGGGATTGAACCAAGAGAAGTGCAATGTCATGTAATGTTCTGGAGAGAAAAAGGAATTGAGGATAGAAATCTATCACTGAGAGATTACGCCCTCGGTGGCTTATTTGTGCTTTGCGTCGATATCCCATACGGCAGTTTGAATCAGGCGCTGCACCATAGTGTCTAGACCGACACCACCTTTGGCGCCGCTGGAGACGCCCATCACGCTACTCTGCGTGGCGCCAACTTCCATCTTCAATTCCTTGTATCCCTGTGCAACCTGGTCGGTTGTACTGGCATCCATAATTTTGTAACGCATGCCAATGAGCCATACGCCAGAAGTGTCTTGGTTGTTCACCGAGCCGGTCACAGTGCCTGCCACGGCGCCAGCGTTGCCACCCACAAAGCGCCCGATCAGACTACCCACAGCACCACCGTCAAATCCCTTTTTGTTTTCTGCAATTTGCTCAGCTTTCAAAATATCAAATTTGACGATCCACTTCGTGGTCTTGAGCTTGCCCACTTGCATAGACTTACGCGCCAGCGCAGGGTCGCCCATGTTGTAGGCCAGCGAAACCTCCTGGATGAGGTTGCCCAGATTAGCGCGCTCCAGAACCGGAAAATTAGCCGCGGATAACTCCAACTCACCAAAATCTGCGATGTTGTTAGAGCTGAATTTTTGAATAAATGACGCGTTATTGCTTTTGATTTCCCCCGGAATGACGACCAGCGCAGGGCCCTTTTTGTTTCGATTGGTGTATTCCACCTCTTTGTAAGCTGCCGAATCCGCTGCAGCATTCGCTTTGTCCGATGTGGAGGTTCCGGCCGTAGGCGAGGGATTGCCGAATGTAGGTTGCGCCTGCGTGGATACGGCAATGCAGACCAGGGTTAGCGTCGCTATCCACCGTAGATTGATCGTTGTGATGGGCATGAAGTCTCCTTTAGTTGCTGAAAATAATAACGGTTGCGGGGGACGCACTACCGCGAGGCGGACTTTGCGCAGTAATCGCTGTAGAGCTGCGCTACAACTTCGTCCGCCTGTTCGTTGATAAGTGTCAAAGCCATGCCCGCAACATCCTGTCCGGCATAGCTTGCGCTTTGCGCACTGGTTTGCGACAACACTTTGCCACTCGCGCTCGCCAGCGTAAACGCCATGCTGACCGTGACTTGGTTGACGTTGACCATACGGTTATACCCAGTGGATGTAGATATCAAGCCGCGCAGCACAAATTGTGCAGAGATGCGCTGCGACGCACTCAGCGCGGCGTCGGCGTCGTTCTTGAAATAAGCATCAATCTCCGCCTGCTTGATTTGTGCCCGTATTTGCTCTTGTGTCACCGTTTTTAAGCCGACGGATTGCAAGCGACGGTTGATGGCGTCGAAATGCGGACTGAAACCCGACTGGGCTGCATTGATCTGCTCGTTTTGCACTTGCCCTATCAGCACCAAAATTTTCTGATTTCTCAAGCGGCTTTTGCAAGGCGTGTCCAGCATGGACTGAACGCGCGCCTTACTTTGCACCTCGCGTTCCTTGTCCGCCCTTTCGTCGTCGGAGAACTTGAATCCCTGTCCGTAAGCCGAAAAACCAAGCAGCAGGCTAGTCAGAATGGATGCGCAAAATAATGGCTGTTTCATAGGGCTTTATGCAAAATGCCGCGCGCTTTACGTCGCTGTTTGCGCGGCAGCTCTCTTAACTTTATTACCAATCTGGAATGGCTTGGCCCGATCGAGTGTCCGGGGCTTGTGAATAACCACCAATTAATTAGTCCAAACGGACTATTGCGGCAGCGCAGCACGCCATAGATACTGCTCCTACATTCATAACAGTTCATTAGGGAATACCATGCTGCAATCAAAAAAGTTTTTAGCTGGCGCCGCGTTGGCGCTTCTGTCGTCCGTCAGCTGGGCGGCTGGCCCCAACCTCATCACCAATGGCGGTTTTGAAAGCTCAACTTTCACCGGCACTTTCACTACCTTTGCAGCGGGTTCTTCGGGGCTGACAGGCTGGACTATTGGTCAAGACAGTGTTGACTTGATCAACAATTATTGGGCCCCCTCCAGCGGAAAGTACAGCCTGGATTTGAGTGGAAACCAAGACGGAACCATCTCCCAATCGTTCGGTACTGTGGTGGGCCAAAAATATGTGGTGTCGTTCGACATGGCAGCCAACCCCGATGACCGTACCGACCCCGTGAAGGTTATGCAAGTCGGACTCAGCCAACAGCCGCTGTATCAATTTAGCTCCGTGGGTCACACCCATAGCAACATGGGCTGGACAACACAATCATTCTCTTTTGTAGCTACATCTACCAGCAGCACTTTGCATTTCGCCAGCTTGCAAGACAGCGCCGGTGGTGTCGCTTTGGACAACATTTCTGTGTCCGCTGTTCCAGAGCCAGAAACTTATGCGCTGTTGCTAGCTGGCTTGGGCCTGATGGGCGCAATCGCTCGCCGCCGTGGACAAGCCTCCAAATAACCATCAGAACCAGGGAATTAATATGAAAAATATCAAGACAGCTCTTATGGGCCTGGCAGTGGCCGCAGCAGCGGGCCAAGCTGTGGCAACCCCCACCAATTTAGTTGTGAACGGTAGCTTTGAAGCGAACAGCCTCACCTCCCCGTTCACTACCTTCTACGCTACAACCCAAGGCTTGACAGGCTGGACCGTGGGCGTCCAAAGCGTCGACTTGGTGGGTTCCTTGTGGAACGCTTCTAGTGGCGTCAAAAGCTTGGACTTAAATGGTAATAAAAAAGGTGAGATCCACCAGACCATTACTACTGTAGTGGGTCAAAAGTACCAACTATCCTTCGATTTGGCCGGTAATTTCCAGGGTGGCCCGGTTACCAAAAGTATGGCGATCAACGTTGGTCCGAGCGGGCTCTATACATTCAGCACGGCTGGCAAGAACAGCACAAATATGGGTTGGACAACGTACAGCACATCATTCGTGGCTGTTAGCGCCGCAACGACCTTGTCCTTTGCGAGCCAAACCTCGGGCGCCTACGGTGCAGCTTTGGACAATATTGCCGTAACAGCAGTACCAGAGCCAGAGACATTTGCGATGTTGTTGGCCGGCCTTGGCGTGATGGGTGTCATTGCCCGTCGACGCAAAGCTAAAAGCCTGGTCTAACACTTTGAGCAATAAAAAAGGGAGCTTCGGCTCCCTTTTTTATTGCTGTCACCGTGGCTTGCAGGGAGTCGCGTAGCCGATAACTATGGGTCGAATGGCCAAAGCGATACCCCGACCTTAGCGTAGCACTGCGCAAGAATAAAAAGGGGCCCCGCCATGGCTGGCGGGGCCCCTTTATGCTTTGACTTGCAGTCAGGGTCTTGAGGAGACCCAAACCACAATCAATACTAGAACTCGTAACGGGCGGTCACTTGCATGGCCCATTGTGACTCGCCTTTAATCTGGCGAAGTTGCAAAGCATCTTGTGCAGGGCGCACGATGTAAACGTACTTGCCGGCGGAGTCAAGACCACCGTAGGCAACAAAGGTACTGCGCTGACCACCGGCGCTGCTAAATCCAGCCTCGTCAACACGTCCGTACTCTTTATTGATCAAGTTGCCGACGTTCAAGATATCAAATGTGAACACCCCTTTGTGCTTGGGCGCAAAGCCGGGTACTTCCTGGCTGATACGCAAGTCAAAGTTGTGCACGATGGGAGAGAAGCTACCGTTGCGCTTGACTGTGCCTCCCTTGGCTTCCCGCAGATCGGCATGCGATTCCACAATGGACCAGAAGCGATCTTCGTTGGTGCGGTTCGTGGGGGTATCGCCAGCAAAAACCACTTCGCCGGAGCCGGGTTTGCTTGGGATGTACATCAGGTCGTTACCCGAGACACCGTCGCCGTTCAAGTCATTGGCATAGGTCCAGCTAAATGGCTTTCCTGAACGACCTTCATAGAACAATCCAAAGGAGGTCTTGTACTTGCTGACGAAAGCTTTGGACCAGCTCAAGGACGCGTTCACACGATCCTTGGTGAGGTAAGCGGAGTTAGATGCCACTTCTTCATTAGGATTGAAGATTGACCGCGCATTGAAGTTGGAGTTGGAAATGGAAGATGTCAAAGGACTGACCTCGGTCGCATCCGTGCGGGTGTAAGCCAGATTCCAGTCAATGCCCATAACCTTAGGACCGGTCAGGGTCAGGGTAACAGCGTTGCCGCCACCTTCACTGGTCTTGACCGCTTGCAGAACGTTGGCGAACGATTGGTTACTCAGTGCCTTCGCAGTGATACCTGAGCCAGTATTTGGAGTTCCCGTCGCAGACCAGTTGGTTGCTACGTAGCCCTGGGGCGTGTAGTAAAGCTCTCGTCCGTCTTTACCGATACGGGTCGGGGCGCCCAGGTTCAGGTGCTTGTAGTAGAGGCCGTCTTTAGTCTTTGTTCCTAGCCACTCTGCACCGATGACCAGACCACCCCACGGCAGCTCCGCGTCGTATGCCAAATTAGCTTTCCAAACCGAGGGCTGCGCCAGTCCTTTCTCAATGAAATCGATATTGGCGGCAGGCGGATTTCCGTTGACATTGGTTGGCTGATTGTTCGGATCAGGGTTAAATAAGCCGCCCGAGGCTGGGCAAGCCGTTGCGCCCGTTCCGCTGCACAAAATAACGCGTGTCGCTAGCCCAGTGTTTGAGAACGGGTTGGATAGCCAAACATTGGCTGCCGCGCCTTGGAACAGACCAAAGCCACCGCGCACTTGGGCTTTCTTTTTGTCTGCGCTGTCCAAAGCGTAGTTGAAGCCAACACGCGGTTGAACCAGTTGCTGACCGTCGATGGTGACGCTATTGTCCAAGCCAAAACCGCCCGTATTGCGCACCACGGTGTTGCCAGTCACGCTGCCTGCCACAGTGGGGGCGGCGGCGGCTGCATTGAAGGCTGGCTTGTCGTTGGTCGATTGACGGTCTACCCGCACGCCGCCCGTAATCGTCAGCTTGTTACTCGCCGTCCATGTATCTTGCAAAAACACCCCGGTGTTTTGGACAGCCCATTGCGCAATACCCGCATCCAAGGTGCCGCCAACCACGGGTAACTGAACTTGGTATGAGGATGGACGCCCCTTGGTGAAGTTTTCCAGCACCGCAGCCTCAATCTGAGCGGCAGTTGCAGTGCCACAGTTGATCGCACCGAAGCTGTAGGTGTAGTTGACCGTGCTGTTTTGGCAGCTGAAGGTGTAGTTGCCTTTGGTGTTCTGGAAGAACGCGTTGTACACCCGGTTGTTGCTGAGATCAGAACCGAATTTGAGCTCGTGGTCGTTCAGCGCCCAGGTCGCGCCAACATATCCGTCGAAGGTCTTGGTATCCAGGACATTGAAATGCCGGTTTTGGTCGGTGCCAAAGTTAAGGAATCGGCTGCCGGTGTTGACCCCTGCAGGGGATCCGGCAGGTGCCGGACCGGTGAACTGCAGCGACATGGCCGGCAGGTTGGCGTAGTTCAACGGAACGCTGTTGTAGTCTCGGTTGGAAACCTTGACTTCCGTGGAGAAAGTGGGCGTCCAGTCGGCAAACCACTGGGCAACCGTCGTGTCAATTTTCTTTTGCTGATCCCACCAAGCCGATGTCAACTGCAAGCCGGTTGCGCTATAGCCGCCGAAGCTGCCGTTGTTGGTGTCTAGTTGCTCGGTGCGGGCAAAGCGCACGTTAGCGCGGTGCTGGTCGCTGATATTCCAGTCCAATTTCAGCAAGTAGTCTTTGGCATTGAGCACCGTGGGTCCAGCGGTGTCACCCACGTCCATTCCATACTTGGTTTTTGAGATTGACTTGAGGGAGTCAATGGCAGATTGAGAAATTGCCACGGTACTCAAATTGCTTCCGACGGGGCCAAACTCGGGTTGTGCGCGGCCACTTTTCAACTCTTCATAGCTGGCGAAGAAAAATAACTTGTCCTGCAATATCGGGCCGCCAAGGGTGAAGCCCTTGGTGTCCTCTTTGTATGGCAGAAAGCTGAAATAGGTGTCGTTGGTGCGGTTGTAGCGCTGACCACCCATTTTTTCGTCGCGGTAAACGTAGTACACGCTACCCTTCAAATCGTTCGTACCCGATTTGGTGACCGCATTGATATTGGCTCCGGTGTAGCCCTGCTGCGTCACGTCGTAATTTGAGATGTTGACTTGTACCGATTGAATGGCATCAATGGAAACCGGCTGCTTCGTTGTGGGCAGGTTGTTGGCTTCCAGCCCGAAAGTGTCGTTGACGCGAACGCCGTCGATGGTGATGGAGTTGTAGCGGCTGTTTTGGCCGCCTGCGGAAATTTCGCCGCGTTCTTTGTCGGTTTGGGAGAGCCGTGGATCGGTGCGGGCATAGTCCTGCAAATTACGCCCGATCGAGGCAAATGCGTCGATTTCTTTGCGGCCAATATTGGTGCCCGAACCCATGGAGGCACTGCTGAACTTGGAATTCGCTGCGCCCGTCACCACCACGGCATTCAGTGTGTTTCCACCCAAGCTCAGGTCGACCGTCTGGTTCTCCGCCAGTTGGAGATAGATCTCGTCACGCACGTCCTTGTCGCTACCCTTGGTCACGGTGATGGTGTACGGACCACCCACGCGCAAACCGCGCGCGGCGTAGCGCCCATCTCCATCGGTAATGAGCGTGTTGGTGGAGCCGGATTCCCGGTGCACGATGCTCACAGTTGCACCTGCGACGGGTTTTCCGTCCGCTGTGCTCACCCGGCCGCCCATGGCCGCCGTCGTGTTTTGGGCCAACGCTGGGGCCGCCACAACCATGGCGATGGCCACACTCAGGGCGGTTCTGGGGAATCCAGAGAATAAAGAATCGTGACTGCGCATTCGGGGTGCTCCTAAAGCAAAAAATCCCCCTCGGTGCAATTACTCGGGGGGAATGGTAAAGATATGCAATATAGCGACAAACTGATTACAGTTGTGTGTCGGTGTTGCGCCGCTACCACCGTCGTTATGATTCTTGGCTAATTGCACTAAATCCTGCCATGAACCTTCAAAGATCCCCCCTCCGTGTCTGTCATTTTTCGCTTCGCCGCGTCGCTTTGCTTTGGAGCTTGAGCGCAGCGCTGGGGTTGGTGGGGTGCGCCAGTGCGCCGACACCCACCACGGAACTCAGTATTTTTTCTATCAACGACTTTCATGGTCACATTCAGCCCAAGTCCCCCGTTCCAGTAATGACCCGGCTGCCCGATCCGAAGACGGGTGATATCAAGCCCCAGGCGGCTGGCGGTGCGGCCTATCTGGCCACGGTGCTAAATGGTTTGCGTGCGCAAACACGGAACAGCATTTTTGTCGCAGGTGGCGATTTGATTGGAGCGTCCCCGCAGTTGTCGTCGTTGCTGGCGGACGAGCCCACGCTCAGCGCTCTGAGTGCCATGGGCCTGGATGCCTCTGCCCTGGGCAACCACGACATGGATGCAGGATTGACCGAACTACTGCGCAAAACCAAGGGCGAATGTTCACCTACCGGCTGCGCCTGGCCTGAGTTCAAGGGCGCGAAATTCCCCTATTTGGCCGTCAATATGCTCGATGCTGAAACGGGCAAACCGGTGTTGCCAACGCACAAGATGGTGGACGTGGGTGGGTTGAAGGTCGCCTTGGTGGGTGCCGTCACCCGCGACACGCCCAAAGTCATCGTCGCCAAAGCTATTCGCGGTTTGCGCTTTATCGACGAAGCCGACGCTATGAACGCGCTCATCCCGCAACTGCGTGCAGAAGGTGCCCAATTGCTGGTGGCCATGATGCACGAGGGCTCACTGTTTGACGGCCCCGCCAACGATCCCAGCTACGCCTGCGAAGGCTTGCGCGGACGCGGTGCCGATATTGCCAACCGCCTCGACCCGGCGTACGGCATCATCATCAGTGGCCACACCCACAACGCCTACACCTGCAAGATCAACGGGCGTCTGTTGGTGCAGGCTGGCAGCTTTGGCGGCTGGGTTACCGAGAGCCGACTCAAGGTCAGCGCGACGGGCCAAGTTTTGGACGCGCAGGCAGTTAACCACCCAGTGCTGCAGGGCGCAAACGTGCCTAACCCCGCTTTTGCGGCCTTGGTGCAGCGGGCGGGAGAGTTGACCAATCTGGTTCGCAACCGCCCCATTGCGACGCTCACCCAGGGTGCTACGCGGGCTGTGGTGGCCCCCCATGGTGATTCGACGATTGGCAATCTGATCACCGATGCGCAACTGGCTTACGCCAAAAAGCGCGGCGCGGCCGATGTGGCCATGATCAACTCGGGCGGCATCCGCGCTGACCTGACGGTGGAGCCTGGCAAGCCCGTCACCATGGGTGATTTGTTTGCCATTCAGCCCTTTGGCAACGAGTTGATTGTCCTGACGTTGACCGGAGCCCAACTGCGTGATGTGGTGGTGCGTCAATTACCCAGAAACGCGGTACCACGCCGTTTTGCGCAGGTATCCAACAATTTCCGCTTTCAATTTAGCCAAGCGGCTGATGGCACGCCCACACTGACCAGCCTGACGCTGGATGGACAGCCTTTGCAAGACACCAAGGACTACCGTGTCGTGGTAAACAACTTTATGGCCGAGGGCGGTGATGACTTCAGCGTGTTCCGCCAAGGGCGCGACAAAGTGAGCCTGGGCGTGGATGTAGACGCGCTGGTGGAATGGCTGGCCGAAAACCCCAAGGCTGTTGACCAGATCCAGCCCGGACGCATTGTCCGCACGGAGACTAAGTAACTACTTCCGCATCAGTGTGCTCTTGCCAAAGAGCGACTCCACCAAATCCACCGCGACCAGGGCGGTGCGGTTGCGTTCATCCAGCGCGGGGTTGAGTTCCACAATGTCGAGCGACGCCAGCTTACCCGTGTCGGCAATCATCTCCATACAAAGCTGGGCTTCGCGGTAGGTGGGGCCACCACGCACCGTGGTGCCCACGCCCGGGGCAATTTCGGGGTCTAAAAAGTCCACATCAAAACTCACATGCAAGTGGGTGTTGGTGTCGATCAGTGCCAAGGCCAGCTCCATGGCGGCGCGCATGCCCATCTCGTCGATGTAGCGCATGTCAAAGACCTCCAGGTCTTGCTCGTGCACAAAGCGCTTTTCACCTTCGTCCACACTGCGGATGCCGATCTGGCGAATCCATTTGGGCGAGATGGCGGGCACGTGCCCACCAATTTCTATCAATTCTTTGGGGCCGTACCCGCACAGGCAGGCCACGGGCATGCCGTGGATATTGCCGCTGGGCGTGAGCGCGTTGGTGTTGAAGTCGGCATGGGCGTCCAGCCACACAATGCGCAGTTTTTTACCCACATCGCGGCAGTAGCGCGCCACGGCGCTGATGGACCCAATGCCTAAGCAATGGTCGCCACCCAGCACGATGGGCAGGCGTCCATCGTTCAATTCGGCATACACCGCGTCGTGCAGGGTTTGGTTCCAGGCCACCACTTCTGGCAGATGCCGGTAGCCATCCACAGGCGGTAGCCACGGGTTGTTGGGGCCTATCAGGTTGCCACGGTCCAGTACCTCCAGGCCATGGCTGGCCAGCACATGGGCAATGTTGGCCACGCGCAAGGCCTCGGGGCCCATGCTGGCGCCGCGCATGCCCGCGCCAATGTCCGTGGGCGCGCCAATCAGGCTGACTTTTTTGTTCATGGTCTTTTGTTTATGGTGTCTGCAAGGTAAATACCGGCGTGCGCTCGCCCACCAAAATGCCCCGCAAATTAACGATGGGCTGGGCGCGCCAGGGGCGCAGGGCTTCGCGCTGTGTATCGTCTAGCCAGCCCAATTGTTCCATGACCTCTACGCTGGCCGCGAACAGCGCGGGCTTGTTGGCGTCAATGATCTTGATGGCAAAGGCCTCGCCCCGGCTCTTGCTGCCCACCACCTGCACGCCATCCGCCCCCACTTTGCTCACCCAGTCGCCCCGGCCCGCCTGCATGAAGGCCAAGTCGTTGCGGCCCGTACCGCTCACCAGGTCTGGGTGTTGCGTCATCGCGCTACTGAGCTGCGCGAAGCTGTTGCCAAACTCGGAATCTTGCGCGCCGCTGGCCAAGCGCGCGTAGCCATAGGCCAGCCGCCACAGCGGCATGGCGTAGTTGGGGGCCGAACAGCCGTCGATGCCCAGTGTCATGTCTTGCGGGTCCATGCCCACGGCGCGGGCTACATCGCGGCGCACGGCCTGTTGCAGCGGGTGGTCGGGGGCAATGTAGTCGTCCAGCGCCAAGCCGTGTTGCACGCAGTAGCCCAAGAAGCCTGCATGCTTGCCGCTGCAATTATTGTGCGTCTCGTCAAACACGGCGCCCGCTGGCGGCTGCGTCTCTAGCTGGGCATACACGGATGGCACATGGCAACCACAACGCATTTTTTGCACGCCTACACCGGCTTTTGCCAGCATCTCGCGCGCTACGGTCACATGCGCATCCTCGCCCCCATGGCTGGCGCACAGCAGGGCGATGTGCTCACTGCGGTAGCCAAACTGCTGCGCGCCGCCAGCCTGCATAAAAGGCAAAGCCTGCAGCGCCTTCAGCGTGGAGCGGGTGAATGTGCGCAGGTGCGGGTCGCCCACTTGGGCCGTGATCTGGCCTTGGCGGTTGGCCACGGCTACGGCACCCAAGTGCAGACATTCGGCAATGCCGCCACGCGAGAGTTGGATTAAGGGAACCAGATTCAAAGCTTTGCTCCTGAAGAAAACGCAAGACGCCAAGTGCACACCCAGTGCCCATCACATGCGCGCCGAAATAACGGAAGTGTCACCCATGGTACGACTGCTTGGGCCGCGGCCCTCTGCACGGCTCTCTGCGCTGTCTATACTGGGTTTAACCCCCAACTTTACGCCCCCGCCATGCTTAGCAACGAACACATTGCCCGCTACCACACCGATGGTTTCTTGGTCTTGCCCGATTTCAAGCCAGCGCAGGACTTAGCTGCGGTGCGCGCGCGGGCCGAGGCGATTGTGGAGGCGTTTGACCCCGCCGAATCTATCGCCATCTTCAGCACCCAAGACTCGGCCAACAACGCCAACCCGTACTTTTTGAAGTCAGCGCAACAGGTGTGCTGTTTTTTTGAAGAAGAGGCTTTCGCACCCGATGGCAGCCTGCGCCAGGCCAAGGCCTTGTCGATTAACAAAATAGGCCACGCCCTGCACGACCGCGACCCGGTGTTTGACTCCTTTTCGCGCGGCTCGGAGTTAGCCGCAGTGGCTGCAGACTTGGGGCTGCGCCAGCCGCAAATCTGGCAGTCCATGTACATTTTTAAACAGCCCGGCATTGGCGGCGAAGTGGGCTGGCACCAGGACGCCACCTTTTTTGACTCTGACCCCATCAGCGTGACGACGTTTTGGTTTGCGCTGGAAGACGCCACGCTGGACAACGGCTGCCTGTGGGTGCAACCCGGCGGCCACCGGGGCCCGCTGCGCGAACGCTATGTGCGAGACGGCGATAGGGTGGCTATGGAAAAGCTGGACGCCACGCCCTGGCCCAGCAGCGACAGTGCAGTGCCCTTGCCGGTGCCAGCCGGGGCGCTGGTGGTGTTTCATGGCCTGCTGCCGCACTACAGCGCGCCCAACCGCTCAGCCCAATCGCGCCATGCCTATACCTTGCACGTAACCGATGCCAGCACCGCCTATTCGCCACGCAACTGGATACAGCGCGACACAGATTTTCCTGCGCGGGGCTTTGTGTGACCGACATCAAGGCGCCCCTGCAAGCCCAAGTGGTGGCCTGGCTGGTTCAGCCCGGTGATGCCGTGGCGGTGGGCGATGTGCTGGTGATTTTGGAAGCCATGAAGATGGAGCACGAAGTGCGTACGCCGGTGGCTGGGCGTTTGGGCGCATTGTCTTTTGTAGCGGGTGAGATGGTGCAAGTGGGCGATCTGCTATCAAAAGTAGAGCAACAAAGTCAAGAAACACCCGGGCCAGAGGCCAAAAAGACTATTAATTTAGCCCCCAATGCCATTTTGGAGCCTTTGGAGCAGGCTCAGCCCGGCGATGATAAATCCGGTGATCAAGCTGCGCACGCCGAACGCGCCGACCTGGCTCGCCTGCGCCAGCGCCTGGCCCATACCCAAGACGCCGCCCGCCCCGAAGCCGTGGCCAAGCGCCGCGCATTGGGCCAGCGCACGGCGCGCGAAAACGTGGCTGCCCTGTGTGATGTAGTGAGTCATGTAGCGAGTGATGCGGTGGGTGACCCGAAAAGCGACGCCGCCCGCCAGACTTCCAGCTTCATCGAATACGGGGCCCTGGCCGTGGCCGCCCAGCGCAGCCGCCGTACCCAGCAAGACCTGATTCAAAACACGCCGGCCGATGGCCTGGTCACTGGCATCGGCCAGGTGCATGGCCGCTCCACCGTGGTCATGGCTTACGACGCCACCGTACTGGCCGGTACCCAAGGCATGCGCAATCACCAGAAGACCGACCGCATGCTGGGCCTGGCGTTGCAAAACAAATTGCCCGTGGTGCTCTTTGCCGAAGGCGGCGGTGGCCGCCCGGGTGATGTGGACATGCCCATCATTGCCGGTCTGAATTTGCTAACGTTTACTAGCCTGGCGCGCTTGAACGGCCAAGTACCCTTGGTTGGCATTGCCGCCGGGCGCTGCTTTGCCGGCAACGCGGCGCTGCTGGGCTGCTGCGATGTGGTGATTGCCACCCGCGCCAGCAATATCGGCATGGGCGGCCCAGCCATGGTGGAGGGCGGCGGCCTGGGTAGTTTCAAGCCCGAGGCCATTGGCCCGTCCCCCGTGCAGCATGGCAATGGCGTGATCGATATCTTGGTAGATGACGAAGTGCAGGCCGTGGCCGCAGCGCGCCATTACCTGTCGTTCTTCCACGGACCCACCACCAAATTTACCGCGCCACCCGCCCGCGCCCTGCGCGATGTGGTGCCCGAGAACCGGCTGCGCGTCTACGACACCCGCGCCGCCCTAGACGGCATTGTCGATGTGGGTAGCTTGCTCATGCTGCGCACCGGCTTTGGCGCGGGCATTCACACTGCGCTGGCGCGTATTGGCGGCCGCCCTGTGGGCCTGATGGCCAACAACCCGCTGCACTTGGGCGGCGCGATTGATGCGGACGCGGCCGACAAGTGTGCGCGCTTCATGCAGCTATGCAACGCGCATGGCTTGCCCCTGGTCAGCCTGGTGGACACACCCGGTTTTATGGTGGGGCCTGAAACGGAAGCTACGGCCCAGGTGCGCCACGTCAGCCGCATGTTCATTGCTGCTGCGCATTTGCGCGTGCCGTTTTTAAGCGTGGTGCTGCGCAAGGGCTACGGACTGGGGGCCATGGCCATGACGGCGGGCAGCTTTCATGCGCCGCTGGCGACTGTGGCTTGGCCTACGGGCGAGTTTGGTGCCATGGGGCTGGAGGGCGCGGTGCGCTTAGGGTTTAAGAAAGAGCTAGAAGCCGTGCCCGAAGGTCCCGCACGCCAAGCCCTGTTTGACCAACTGCTGGCCAAGCAATACGACAATGGCAGCGCCATCCAAATGGCCACCACGCTAGAGATTGACGCCGTCATTGACCCCGCCGATACGCGTGCTTGGTTGCTGCAAGGTTTGGCGGCCGGGCGCGTGGCGGAGCCCAGCGGCGTGCTGGCGATTGACACGTGGTGAGCCATTAGGACTACGATGTGCTTTCGCCCCCATTAGCCCCCACCATGAGCGCCATTTAGTCGCGTGGGGGCTGATCAGAATGTGGAATCAAAAATAAAAGGAGACTGCTATGCCCGGACTATTGCCCCAAATCGACCCCGATGGATTGTTGGAGTTCTCGGTTGTCTACACCGACCGCGCGCTGAACCACATGTCGCAGCGTTTTCAGGGCGTGATGCGCGATATCTCTGCCATCCTGAAAGAGGTCTACCACGCACCATCCGCCGTGCTGGTGCCCGGCAGTGGCACCTTCGGCATGGAAGCTGTAGCGCGCCAGTTTGCCACTGATAAAAACGTACTGGTCATCCGCAACGGCTGGTTCAGCTACCGCTGGACGCAAATTTTTGACATGGGCCGTATCCCCGCACAGTCTACGGTGCTCAAGGCGCGCCGCGTCGGCACCGACAAGCAAGCGCCGTGGATTCCCTGCCAGGTGGAAGACGTGGTGGCCACCATCTTGCGCGACCGGCCCGACGTGGTGTTTGCGCCGCACGTGGAAACCTCTGCCGGCATGATCTTGCCCGACGACTACCTGCGCGCCGTGAGCGAAGCCATCCACGCCGTGGGCGGCCTGATGGTGCTGGACTGCATTGCCAGCGGTGCCATGTGGGTAGACATGGAAGCCACCGGTGTGGACGTGCTGGTCAGCGCACCGCAAAAGGGCTGGAGCGGCTCGCCCTGCTGCGCCATGGTGATGCTGAGCGCCCACGCCCGCGCCGCCATCGACGCCACCACCAGCTCTAGCTTTGCGTGTGACTTGAAGAAGTGGCTGCAAATCATGGAAACCTACGAAGGCGGCGGCCACGCCTACCACGCTACCATGCCCACCGATGCGCTGATTCGCCTGCGCGAAGTGATGCAGGAGACGCAAGCTTATGGGTTTGAAAAGGTGCGCGCCGAACAGATGGAACTGGGCCGCCGCGTGCGCGAGTTGTTTGAGAGCCGCGGCATCCGCAGCGTTGCAGCCGATGGCTTCAAAGCCCCCGGCGTGGTGGTGAGCTACACCGAAGACCCAGGCGTTCAGAACAGTAAAAAGTTTTTAGCGGCGGGCTTGCAGACCGCGGCCGGCGTGCCGCTGCAGTGCGATGAGCCTGCGGACTTTTCTACCTTCAGGGTGGGCTTGTTTGGGCTGGAGAAATTGCATAACGCGGATCGGACGGTGGAGCAGTTGGCTGCGGCGTTGGATCGGGTTGCGGTGGGGTGAGGGCGGCGGGTGCGCTTGAATCTCGGAAAATCGAGATTCATTGCTCATGCACTAGGGACCAAACTTTTTACGTTTTCATCGAAAACAATCCGCTCTGATGTCTATATGGACTTAACCGGCATAGCCAGCCGAATGCTCTCTCGATATTGCTCCGCTGGTGCGGCATGGACCATCTCCACCACTGCGTCATAGTTTGCCCGGATCACGGCCTCAATCTGGTTTAGGTCGGCACGGAAGAATTCCTTACGTCCATTGACCTTGTTGAGCCTACCTGCCGCGAAGTGCGAATGCAGCTTGGCTTCTAGTGCAGGGGCGTTATCAGAAAAAACGAGAGCGTGCACATCGAACCGAAATGGCACCGATGCATCGCCCAGCTCGTCCACACGGTCCATCGGTTCAAGCCTTCGCGTCATGCCAATCTTGTAGATGTCAATGCCAAACGCGCCGATGTTGGAGATTACGTAGACGTAACCAGCGCGAGCGTTTAGCTCCCGGTAGTCCAGCTGTTTTTCTTCCTCGTCTAGCTTGCTGTTCTGTTGGGTGATCTCATTGATTCGGGTTTGCAGATCGTCACGCTCTTTTTGGTCGGCAGCAACGCTGAGGCGTTGCTGCAGCTTCTGCAAAGCGCTTGTGAAGTGTCGGCGCTCTTTATCAATCTTGGCGCGCGCATCGCGGATTTCCTTTTCAAGTTTTTCCTGCTCGCGTTGGTCCTCTCGTGCCTGCCGGGCTGCTTCCTTTTCCTCCTGACGCTTCACCTGGTACTCATGACCAAGGTACAGCTCCTGCAATTTGCGTTCCAAGACAACGTCTTTCCAAAAGATACTGGTCGCGTTCAGTAGCTTGTTGCAAGTCTCGAAGGAGCGACGAATGCGCTCTTCCATCTTCTCCAGATTGCTGAATTTGACGTTGTCGATGCAATACTCGCTCTCGCTGTTGAATGACCGCAACGCCAGCTTCAATGCATCCTTGCGCAATTTCTTCCACTGGGCTTTTGTGAGGTCACCCGCGGGGAGGTCCAATTCATCTACCGCTGCACTTAACCCTCTTGCGGTTGTCTTCTGATCCTCTCGAATCTCATCAAGCCGATTTTTGTAGTCAATGCTGTTCGTAAATTGGTACTTGGGTTCGTAGAGTGCAAACGACTCCAGCTGTATGGTGTCCTCCGCCCCCAAAATCTTTTGCTGCAAATCCCGAAGCTGGGCGTGCTTTGCTTCCAGATCAGTCTGCACTGAAGCGGCCTGGGCGTGTACACCGGTCAGCCGGGATTCTTCCTTGCGAATCTTCTCTTGCACCATCAGCAGATCCAGCAGCCCCATTTCCTTTGCCTTAGCTTCCAGGCTGTCGTAGCTAGCCTGCAGCGCTTGCTGGTCGATTTGAGATTGTCGTTTATGGTTCTGTAGTTCGGCCCCTAACCGTTCGGCGTGTGCCTTGTGTTTTGGACCTTGGAAATAGTCGCCCAATGCCATTTTCTCTCTCCCTTCGTTCGCTCTGCCGTCTCTCTAATTTTTTTGTGAAACGACCTTTGTGTGGTCAAGCCGGCCGTTTGATTTTTAAGTTGGCTATCGCTGCAAACCAGCATCCGGGCAACTGTAGCCTTTGACTCCTGGGCATGTCTATCCCCCAAATGGGGGATGTCAGCTAAAGAGCCTTCCGACGGATTCATCACAAGACTGCTTTGTCTCGATCTGAGTCCTTTTCATGCCTCATCTGCCCGTTTTCTATTGAAAACAAGCCGTGGCCCAGGTATTTACTGCCTGGGTAGCTATCAAAAAAATAGTAACTACCGGCTCACGATAGCTGGCAGTCGAGGTTAAAACAACCTAAAAACCAACGGCATCAACAACGACGCCAGCACCACCTGCAGCCCCAATGCCAAGCCCGCATACGCCCCGGCATCCGCATTCACCTGCAGCGCCCGCGCCGCGCCCAGGCCATGGGCGGCGGTTCCCAGCGCAAAGCCACGGGCAGTCCAGCCGGAAACCGTGAACGGGATGCGCAGCACATTGAACAAATAGCGCCCGCTGACGGCACCCACCAAGCCCGTCAACACGGCAAACACCGCCGACAAGGCGGGGATGCCGCCGATCTTTTCGGCGATGCCCATGGCCACGGGGGCAGTGACGGATTTGGGCGCCAAGGACAACAAGACCTCATGCGGCAAATCCAGCGCCCAGGCCAAGGCCAGTGCCGAGGTGCTGGCTGCCGTGCCACCCGCCAGTGCCGCGATTAGCAGGCGCCCCCAGCGTTTACGCAGTTCCAGGCGGCGCTGCCACAGCGGCCAAGCCAGGGCCACCACGGCGGGGCCCAGCAAAAAGTGGATGAACTGCGCGCCCGCAAAGTAGGTGGGGTAAGGCACACCGGTGGCCAGTAATACGCTGGCAATGGCAACCACCGTCCACAGCACCGGGTTGGCCCACGGCACCTGGTTCAGGCGCAGGTACACGGCCTGCATGACCACATAGGTGGCCAGCGTAGCCGTCAGGCCAAACAGCGGGGTGGCCGAGAGGTAGACCCACAGCTCAACGAACTTGGGCATCGCCATCCCCTTGACCGTCGCTCGCTTCGTCGCCCGCTTCGTCACCTTCGGGTGTCAGCTTAAACAGCGCCAGCGCCGTCACCCCCAGGCCAATCCACGTAGACAACACAATCACAACCAGCATGCGCCCACCGTACTGCGACACCAAGGCCAAGTGCGTCATCACGCCCACCCCCACCGGTACAAACAAAAGCGATAGGTGTTGCAGCAAATAGTCGGCACACGCCGCTACCGGCTCGCGCACCAGTGGCCAGCGCAGCGCGCCTAGCAGCAAGACCATGCCCACCACTGGGCCGGGAAACGGCAGCTTCAGTGCCCGCGCCAGCAGCTCACCCACTGACTGCAGCACCAGCAACCAAGCCAAGCCGCGCAGACCTTGAGTAGAGCTAGTCAAGAGAATCCCCTCAGTTGATGGGGCAAGTAAGGGCTCAACATCCTTGCAAATCGGGAGTCTCGTTCCATGATTTGCAAGGATAAATCGCTCAAAACCGGGGCAAATCCGGGTGCTTGATTTGCCCGGCGCGCACCAGCATCTTGCCGTACTCAGCACAGCGGTGCAGGGTGGGTATCACCTTGCCGGGGTTGAGCAGCTCGCGGGTGTCAAAGGCGTGTTTGATGCCAAACATCTGCGCGTTTTCTTCGGGCGCAAACTGCACACACATGCTGTTGAGCTTTTCCACGCCCACGCCGTGCTCGCCGGTCACCGTGCCGCCCATGGCCACGCTGGTTTCCAGAATGTCGGCGCCAAACAGTTCGCAGCGGTGCAGTTGGTCGGGGTCGGCGGCATCAAACAAAATCAACGGGTGCAGATTGCCATCGCCAGCATGAAACACGTTCAGGCAGCGCAGCGCGTACTTCTTTTCCATGGCTTGAATGGCTTCCAAAATATCGGCCAGGCGCTTGCGCGGGATGGTGCTGTCCATGCACATGTAATCGGGGCTGATACGGCCCGAGGCGGGGAATGCGTTTTTACGCCCGCTCCAGAATTTCAAGCGCTGCGCCTCGTCCCGACTCACGGTGACGGCGGTCGCGCCGCAGCGCTGCAACACGGCGGTCATGCGGCCGATTTCTTCTTCCACTTCTTCGGGCGTGCCATCGCTTTCACACAGCAAAATGGCGGCAGCATCCAGGTCATAGCCCGCGTGCACAAAGTCTTCTACGGCTACCGTCATCGGGCCGTCCATCATCTCTAGCCCGGCCGGAATAATGCCGGCGGCAATCACCTCGGCCACGGCATCACCGGCTTTGCGCACATCGTCAAAGCTGGCCATGATGCAGCGCGCCAGCAGCGGCTTGGGGATGAGCTTGACGGTGACCTCGGTGGTCACCGCCAGCATGCCTTCGCTGCCAATCACGATGCTCAGCAGGTCGTAGCCCGGTGTGTCTAGGGCGTCGCTGCCAAATTCAATGGGATCACCCTCCATGGTGTAGCCGCGTACCTTGACGATGTTGTGCAGCGTCAGGCCGTATTTGAGGCAGTGCACGCCGCCCGAGTTTTCGGCCACATTGCCGCCAATGGTGCAGGCAATTTGGCTGCTGGGGTCCGGGGCGTAGTACAGGCCGTAGGGTGCGGCCGCTTCGCTGATGGCCAGGTTGCGCACGCCACACTGCACCACCGCCGTGCGGCTGCGCTTGTCAATCTTCACAATCTTGTTGAACTTGGCCAGCGACAGGGTTACGCCCATGGCGTGCGGCATGGCACCGCCCGACAGCCCGGTACCCGCACCCCGCGCCACCACCGGCACATCCAGTGCGTGGCAGGTTTTTAGAATCGCGGCCACCTGGGCCTCAGTCTCGGGCAGGGCCACTAAAAGCGGGCGCTGGCGGTAGGCGGTTAGGCCGTCGCATTCGTAGGGGGTGGTGTCTTCGGCCTGGTACAGCAGCGCATGCGCAGGCAAATGGGGCTGTAGTCCGGACAAAACCTGCCTTAGTAGCTCACTTTTTTGTAGCAATTGGGGGCGTGCTGGAGTATCTAGGGTGGTCATGTTGGTGGGTGTAAAGGGTTGTGCAGACTGTAGAACATGCCACCTGCGCCGTGTTGACAAAAATGCATCCCCTGCGTGAATTTTTCGCCCGATGAACGTCTTGACACGCGTTCCGCCGTCCTGCGGTAGCATGACCAACTCAATTGGATAACTGCGCCATGTTCGATCCCTCCGTGCCTGAAAAAACCGCGTTGGCCCGTATAGCTACAGACGCCGAAGCGTATGAAAGTACGCGGCTTGCGGGCTTGGATGATTTCCCCGACCCAGACTCAGACCCAGATGCCGAGGCCGAGATCCGACGTCTTCAAGTTTTAAACAGCTACAACCTGGTCGATACCGAGCCGGAGCCTGCCTACGACGATATCGTGAAGATGGCGACCCTGATCTGCGGAACCCCGGTGGCCATGGTGACCCTGATCACCGAAGACCGACAGTGGTTCAAGGCCCGCGTGGGTATGGAGCCCCAAGAAACGCCGCGCGACCAAGCGTTTTGCGCGCACGCCATCCGTGATCCGTCGCGCATCATGGAGGTGCAAGACGCAAGCCAAGACCCGCGTTTTATGCACAACCCCATGGTGGTGGGCGATCCCGGCATTCGCTTTTACGCCGGTGCGCCGTTGTTGAGTCCCTCGGGCGTAGCCTTAGGTACGGTGTGCGTCGTTGACCGGGTGGCCCGCGAGCTCACCCCCGCCATGGAGCAGGGCCTGCAAGCGCTGGCCAGGCAAGCTGGCGAGCTACTGGCCTTGCGCCGCGCCAATGCCGACCTCGAAATACTGAACCAAACCGTCATGGAGATGCAGGTGGAGCTGGAACAGCACCAGGTCAAGCTGGAGGGCGAAAACGCGGATTTAACCGAAACCCACCCGGTGGATGCTTTGACAGGGCTGATCAACCAGCGAACCTTTGAGCGCCTAATGGTCGAAGAGCTGCGCCGCGCAGAGCGTAGCCAAACAAGCCTGGCATTGCTGCTGGCAGATATCGATCAACTGCAAACTTTAGCGCGTGATTTTGGCCAGGTTGCTGCAGACAATGCACTGCGGCGTGTGGCCAAGGCCTTTAAGGCGCAGGCGCGCACCTATGACACGCTGGCCTCACTCGACTCGCGCCGCTTTGCAGTGCTGTTGCCGGGCACCGAGGGGTCCGAACTGGCTGGCATTGCCGCGCGTTTGGGTGTGGCCGTTGCGCAAATGCCGCCGGTAGGCCGCGCACTGCGGCTGAGCGTGGGGGTGGCCGTGGCGCGGTTTACCGATGAACCGTTGGATATTTTGGAGCGCGCCAGCATGGCCATTGAACAGGCCCTGACCCAGGGCGGCAACCAGGTCGTCGTCGCCCCGGCCTGAGGTCTCGCTACTCAGGCCGTTATCTTGCGCAGCCACTCGGCAAACGCAGCACACTCCCAGCGGTCCATAGCACCGGTGCGCCAGCACAGGTAGTGGGCGTGGGGGCTGGGCACATTGCGTTCGTACAGGCGCACCAGCGAACCGTTGTCCAACCACGGCGCACCCAGCTTCAGCCGAATTAGCCCGACGCCCATACCCGCTGCGGCACCATCGCACAGCAGGCCAATGTCGTTGAATTGCGAGCCCTCAGTGGGCTCCGGCCAGTCCAGGTCATGGGCTGCAAACCAGGTGCGCCAAGGCTCTAGCGGGCTGCGCAGCAGGGCTACGCTTTGCAAGTCGGCCGCGGTCTCAAACGGGCCGTGCTCCCGCACAAACGCGGGCGACGCCATGGGCGTGATCTCATCTTTGGTCAGGCACACATGCTCCACATCGGCGTAGCGCCCAGTGCCAAAGCGCACGGTCAGGTCGGCGTCTTCGGCCACCACGTCCAGCAGGGGTATCGACACCTGCAGCGTCAGGTCGATCTCCGGGTAAGCATCGGTAAACTGGCGCAGGCGCGGGATCAGGATGGAGCGCGAAAATGTGGGCGTGACAGCCAGGCGCAGCTTGCGCTTACCCGGCGCGGCGGCGGAGCTGGGGAATTTTTGCAAAATGGCGAGGCCCTCGCGCACGTGGGCCAAGTATTCGCTGCCCTCGGTGGTGAGCGAAAAATCGGCCCGGCCAAACAACTTGGTGCCGATGATTTGCTCCAATTGCTTCACCCGGTGGCTCACGGCGCTGGGCGTCACGCACAGCTCCTCAGCGGCTTGGGTTACGCTGCGCAGCCGTGCCAAGGCCTCAAAGGTCAGCAAGCACTGGATGGGGGGGATGCGGGTAAGGGCCATGGGCTCACTATAATCCGCCCGCATTCTCGCCCCTTCACATTCCCAAGGAACTGCAGTGTCCGATTTCCTCGCGGTGTTACCGCAGTACCTTTTCCCTAAGCAGGCCCTTACCCGATTCGCAGGTTGGGTGGCAGGCTCCCAATGGGGCCCGCGCACCACGGACATCATTCTCTGGTTCATCAAAAAATACCAGGTCAATATGGCCGAAGCCGCCAATCCAGACCCGGCCAGCTACGCTTCGTTTAACGAATTCTTTACCCGGGCCTTGAAGCCGGGCGCCCGCCCGCTGGCGGCGGTGCCCTGGGTATGCCCTGTGGATGGTGCTATTAGCCAGTTTGGCCGCATTGCCAAGGACCAAATTTTTCAGGCCAAGGGCCACCACTACTCCACCACGGCGCTGGTGGGCGGCGATGCTGCGCTGGCGGCGCAGTTTGAGGATGGCGACTTTGCCACGATCTACCTGAGCCCCAAGGATTACCACCGCATCCACATGCCCTGTGCGGGCGCGCTGCGCCGCATGATTTATGTGCCGGGTGATTTGTTTTCAGTCAACCCGACCACCGCGCGGGGCGTGCCGGGTTTGTTTGCCCGCAATGAGCGGGTGGTGTGTGTGTTTGACTCTGCCCACGGCCCCTTTGTGCTAACCCTGGTGGGCGCAACGATTGTGGGAAGTATGGCCACCACCTGGCACGGCGTGGTCAACCCGCCGCGCGGCGGCCAGATCAACGAATGGCACTACGACGGCAATGCCGTCACGTTCCAGCAAGGCGATGAAATGGGCCGCTTTTTGTTGGGCTCTACGGTGGTCTTGCTATTCCCCAAAAACACCGTGGCGTTTGATGCCGCCTGGGCGCCAGCAGGCCCAGTGCGTCTGGGCGAAAAAATGGCCACAGCGGCCTAAGCCTTGCCTACTTAAAAATCACGGTCTTGTGACCATTGAGTAGCACCCGGTGCTCACTATGCCACTTGACGGCGCGGGCTAGTACTTGGCTCTCGGTATCGCGGCCCATCGCGGTCAGGTCTTCCACGGTTTTGCTGTGGTCTGCGCGGGCCACATCTTGCTCAATGATCGGGCCCTCGTCCAGGTCGGCCGTCACGTAGTGGGCGGTGGCACCAATCAGTTTGACGCCACGGTCATGGGCCTGGTAGTAGGGCTTGGCACCCTTGAAACTGGGCAAGAAGCTGTGGTGGATATTGATGGCGCGCCCGGCCAATTTGCGGCATAGCTCGTCGCTCAATATTTGCATGTAACGCGCCAGCACCACCAGTTCTGCGCCTTCGGTCTGGATGATTTCTAACTGACGTGCTTCCGCTTGCAGCTTGGTTTCAGAATTAACGGGTATGTAGTGAAATGGCACGTTGTAGCTGGCGGCCAGTTGGTAAAACTCACGGTGGTTGGACACAATGGCCCGAATGTCCAGTGCCAGCAACCCGCTCTTCCAACGGAACAGCAAATCATTCAGGCAGTGCCCTTCTTTGCTCACCAAGATGACAGTTCGCATGGGCTGCGCGGTGGAGTGCAGCGTGCACTTCATCTTTAACGGACCGGCAAACAGATTGAGCTGGACGCGCAAATCCTCAAACGTGAGGCGAACGCAACTGAACTGCACCCGCATGAAAAA
>JBKJOV010000001.1:0-63188 GCA_046595515.1 Rhodoferax sp.
GTGCGCAATCGTTTTGGCTTTGGCTGCGGCCAGCTGGTCAATCAGCTGGGCATGCACATCGCGGGGCCAAGGCCAGCGACCTATGTTGGCAATGCTCTGGTCGTCGATGGCAATGATTGCGATGCGGTCGGAGGGCTGACGCGAGGTGCTGGTGCTGGCAAAGTCGTAATAACGCCGCTCCAGGGTGGCAAAAAAATCACTGCCGCTGTGGAACACCAGTACCGCCAGCACCACAAGAACGCCAACAAACCAGTCGGCCCGCCAGAATTGCCCGCGTTTACTTGATGATGTGGCCACGTCCCGCCCCTAAACCTGGTTTGCTACACGCATGCGTCCGCCATGCCGTTGTTGTTGTTTGCGCACTTTACACTGGCCAGCGTTACCCCCCAGTTACAAATGCCCGACTGGGGACGTTAACAGAGGCGCGGAAGGTGGACAAGGGACTTTTGCACATGCGCTCCCGGATTTGTTGTTATCGGGCAGCCAGGCAGAAAAGCCGGCGCGAGATAGCAGAAGACCCGAGCTGGCTCAGGTGATCAATTTGCGGCGCTTCCCCCCGTGGGGAATCTTCTCAGGCAAATCAGTCTTCGGTGCCTGGGTTTTTCAAGCGTTTTTGCAGGTAGGTGCCCAGCGCCACCACCAGAGCCGCACCCAGGATTCCGCCCAGAGTCACGGTCTGGTCACTCATCGCGCCGAAACGCGTGGTGATGGCTGGGTCGGTCAGCAGCATCTCTCCCGCCAGGAAACCCAGAAGCGCCGCACCAATGGTGATGATGATGGGGAACCGCTCCATCACCTTGGTCAGAAGGGTGGCGCCAAAAATGATCAGCGGAATGCTGACCAGCAGACCCATCACCAGCAGCGGCACGTTGCCCTTGGCAGCGGCGGCCACCGCGAGCACGTTGTCCAGGCTCATAACCAGGTCGGCAATCAGAATGGTGCGGATGGCGGCTGCCATGCCATTGATTTCCTTGCCATGGTCCTCGCCTTCGTCTTCACCTTTCAGAAGGTCAACACCGATATAAACCAGCAGCACCGCGCCAATTATTTTCAGATACGGCAAGGTAAGTAGCTGGATCGCGACAATCGTCAGGGCGATTCGCATGATGATCGCCGCGGCACTGCCCCAGAAAATGGCTTTGCTGCGCTGATGTGGCGCCAGTGTTCGGGCTGCCATCGCAATCACAACAGCGTTGTCGCCCGACAGAACAATGTTTGCCAGCAGGATGGAGCCGAAAGCGCTCCAGAAAATGGAGGACATAAAGTCCAGACCGAAAATCATGGCATCTCCTGTTATGTAGTGAAAAAAGCGCCCGTGAGCGCTTTTTTGTTTTTTTGAGTTTAGCCGGAATGGGGCTGCTGCCCCGTTCGTAATAGTGCTTACTGAGACTGGCAGTCCGTCAACTAAAGCAGCGCCTTCAGCAGTTTGGCCATTTCGGACGGATTGCGCGTCACGGTAAAGCCGCAGGCTTCCATGATTTCAAGCTTGGCGTCGGCCGTGTCGGCGCCGCCTGAGATCAGCGCACCGGCGTGGCCCATGCGCTTGCCGGCCGGAGCCGTCACGCCGGCGATGAAGCCGACGATGGGTTTTTTCATATTGGCTTTGCACCACATGGCGGCTTCAGCCTCGTCCGGGCCACCGATTTCACCAATCATGATGACAGCGTCGGTGTCCGGATCGTCATTGAAAGCACGCATCACGTCGATGTGTTTCAGGCCATTGATCGGGTCACCGCCAATGCCGACGGCGCTGGACTGGCCCAAGCCGATTTCGGTCAGTTGTGCCACAGCTTCATAGGTCAGCGTGCCAGAGCGGCTGACCACGCCAATGCGGCCCTTGCGGTGGATGTGGCCGGGCATGATGCCGATCTTGATCTCCTCGGGCGTGATCAGGCCAGGGCAGTTCGGGCCCAGCAGCAAGGTTTTCTTGCCGCCGGCGGCTTCTTTGGCCTTCATGCGGTTGCGCACTTCCAGCATGTCGCGCACGGGAATGCCTTCGGTGATGCAGATCGCCAGGTCGAGGTTGGCTTCCACGGCTTCCCAGATCGCGGCGGCCGCGCCGGCCGGCGGCACGTAGATCACTGAAACTGTCGCGCCGGTGGCCTTTGCCGCTTCGGTCACGTTGGCAAAAATCGGGATGCCTTCGAAGTCTTCACCGGCTTTCTTGGGGTTCACGCCCGCCACGAAGGCCTCTTTGCCATTGGCGTAGTCACGGCACATGCGCGTGTGGAACTGGCCGGTCTTCCCGGTGATGCCCTGCGTGATGACTTTGGTGTTTTTATTGATATAGATAGACATGTTCTTGGCTCCGGGCTTATTTGACGGCGGCGACGATTTTGGTCGCGGCTTCGGCCATGGTGTCTGCGGCGATGATGGGCAGGCCGGAGTCAGCCAACATCTTCTTGCCCAGGTCTTCGTTGGTGCCCTTCATGCGCACGACCAAGGGCACGGAGAGATTCACAGCCTTGCAGGCGGTGATCACACCGGTGGCGATGGTGTCGCACTTCATGATGCCGCCAAAGATGTTGACCATGATGGCCTCGACCTTGGGGTTTTTTAGCATGATCTTGAAGGCTTCGGTGACCTTCTCGGGGGTGGCACCGCCGCCCACGTCCAGAAAGTTGGCCGGCTCTGCGCCATACAACTTGATGGTGTCCATGGTGGCCATGGCCAAGCCTGCACCATTCACCAAGCAACCAATGTTTCCGTCCAGGCTAATGTAGGCCAAGTCAAATTTGGAGGCTTCGACTTCTGCGGCATCTTCTTCGTCCAAGTCACGGTACGCCACCACGTCAGGGTGGCGGAACAGTGCGTTGGGATCGAAGTTGAACTTGGCGTCCAACGCCATCACGTTGCCCTTGCTGTCACGATTCAACGGATTGATTTCCACCAGCGAGGCATCGGTATCCATGTAGCACTTGTAGAGCTTCTGGAAGATGTCCACGGCCTGCGCTGTGGAATCGGATGGCATGCCAATCGCGTCAGCAATCTTCTTGGCCTGCTCGGCACCCAAGCCAGTCAGCGGATCGATGAATTCGGTGATGATTTTTTCAGGGGTGGCGTGGGCCACTTCTTCAATATCCATGCCGCCTTCGCTAGAGGCAATAAAGGCCAGCTTCTGTGTCGCACGGTCGGTCACGATGGACACGTAGTATTCTTTGTTGATATCGGCGCCGTCTTCAATATAGAGGCGACGAACTTTTTGGCCTTCCGGACCCGTTTGGTGGGTTTTGAGCTGCATGCCCAAAATTTCTGCGGAGATGCGCTTAACGTCTTCAATCGTTTTGGCAACCTTGACGCCGCCGCCTTTGCCGCGACCACCGGCGTGAATCTGCGCCTTGACGACCCACACAGGCCCGCCCAATTTTTGGGCAGCTTCCACAGCCTCCTGAACGGTGAAGGCGGGGATGCCGCGAGGCACCGGCACACCGAATTGGCGCAAGATTTCCTTGCCTTGGTATTCGTGAATTTTCATGACGTCGCTTTTCGAACTGGACAATGATTGCCGGCGGGCAGTAGGGGCTGCGCAGCACAGCACCGTGCTTATCAGGTGCGCAATGTATCATGCCGCGCCCCCTGAAACTTGTGCGAGCCTTACTGGACAGGCGCGGTTTAAACCCCGTTTTGATACCAGCTCCCTGAGGTTAGACACTCCATCCACGGCTCCGCCCAGCCGTTTATTGCCATGAAAAAGATCTTTATTGACGGTGAAGCCGGCACCACCGGACTGCAAATTCGCGATCGCCTGCAGCATATGGACGGCGTGGAGGTGCTGCGCATTGACCCAGCCCTGCGCAAAGACCCAGCAACCAAACGTGCACTGTTAAGCCAAGCTGACGTGGTCATTTTGTGCCTGCACGACGACTCAGCACTCGAATCGGTTGCCATGGTGGACGCCCTGGAGCGCGAGACCGGCCAGCCCGGCCCGCGCATCATTGATGCCTCGACCGCCCACCGTACCGCGCCGGGCTGGGTCTATGGATTTCCAGAGTTGTGTGCTGGTCAGCGCGAAGCTGTGGTTTTGGCGCGCCGGGTGTCCAACCCGGGCTGCTACGCCACGGGTGCTATTGCGCTGCTACGCCCCCTGATTGACGCGCAACTGATTCCCGCGGATTTTCCGGTCTGCCTGCCCTCCATCAGTGGCTATTCGGGCGGTGGCCGCGCCATGATGGAGGCTTATGAAGCGGGCACGGCTCCCGCCATGGAGCTATATGCCCTGGGCCTCAAGCACAAGCACATCCCGGAAATCATGCGTTACACCGGCTTGCAACGTCGACCTTTGTTTGTGCCGTCAGTGGGTAATTTTGCCCAGGGTATGTTGGTGCAGTTGCCGCTGCACTTGGACACCTTGCCTGGCAAACCTACGGCGGCCGACTTGCAGGCTGCGCTCATGGCCCATTACGCTGGTAGCGAGTGGGTTACGGTAGAGCCCGCTACGGCGGATTTGAAGCTGGACGCAGTGGCTTTGGCCAACACCAACAAGATGGAATTGCGCGTATTTGCCAACGATGCCGCCAAGGATGGGTTTGCCCACGCCGTGCTGGTTGCGCGCTTGGACAACCTGGGCAAGGGTGCCTCTGGGGCAGCGGTACAAAACTTGAAGTTGATGTTGGGAATTTAGGGGGCGTCGTTCGCGAACGCCTCTGGTCGCGCTGGCTGAGCAGCGATGGGGACATACGCCTCATACTGGGGTACCAGAAATCGGCGTACGCCCCCATGCCTGCTCAACCGGGTTGTGTCATTGCAGCTTCTTTGTTTCAGTCTTCGTCGCCACCCATCACTACTTTACGGATAGCTTCGCCGCCAAAGCCCCGGCTGGCCAGGAATCTCATGTGTTTGCTGCGGGCTGTCGCGTCTGTAGCGGGTTCGCCAAACTTCTTGCGCCAAACCTCTCTCGCACGCTCTACCTCGCTGGCACGCAGCTGCACCACCGCCTGAGCCACCGCCTCAGGCTCCAGGCCTTTGGCCTGAAGCTCGTGGCGAATTCGCTGGGCGCCCAGTTTGGGTGCGCGCCGGTGTAATACCGATTCCACCACCCGCGCTTCGTTGATGAAGTCTTTGGCTTGCAAGTCATCTAGCGCCAGAGCCAGCGCACCTGGTGTTTCCTCATGGGCTTTGAGCTTGCGCTCCAGCTCAGCCCGCGAGTACTCCCGGCCGCTGAGTAAGCGCAGGGCCCGACCCTTAAGCGATGGTGGAGGCGCGGTCATTCCTGAGTGACATCCATGAATGCTATATATTTAATAGCAGGTTGCGCTTATTCTGCCTGGGCCACAGCCTTTTTTGAACCTGATTTTGCCTTCACTTCAGGTTCTGCGGCACCCGGCAGCAAAGGGATGCCCAAAGATGCGCGCACCTTGTTTTCAATTTCAATGGACAGTGCCGGGTTTTCGCGCAAGAACTCACGGGCGTTATCGCGACCCTGGCCGATTTTCTCGCCGTTATAGGCATACCAAGCACCAGCTTTTTCTAAAATATGTGCGGCTACGCCCATATCGATAATTTCGCCATGGCGGCTGATGCCCTCGCCAAACAAAATGTCAAATTCCGCCGTCTTGAACGGAGGCGCGACCTTGTTCTTGACCACTTTGACCTTAGTCTCGTTGCCGATGGCATCGTCGCCCTTTTTAATGGTGCCGGTGCGGCGGATGTCCAGGCGCACGGAGGCATAGAACTTCAGCGCATTACCGCCGGTGGTGGTCTCGGGGCTGCCAAACATCACACCAATCTTCATGCGGATCTGATTGATAAAGATGACCATGCAGTTGGTCTTTTTGATGTGGGCGGTGAGCTTGCGCAGGGCCTGGCTCATCAGGCGGGCTTGTAGACCGGGCAGAGAGTCGCCCATTTCGCCTTCAAGCTCGGCCTTGGGCGTCAGCGCCGCCACCGAGTCCACTACGATGAGGTCTACCGCGCCAGAACGCACCAGACTGTCCACGATTTCCAAAGCCTGCTCGCCGGTATCGGGCTGGCTGATCAATAAGTCTTGTAGATTCACGCCCAGCTTTTGTGCGTATTGAATATCCAACGCATGTTCGGCATCCACAAACGCGCACTGGCCACCATTTTTCTGCATCTCTGCAATGACTTGCAGGGTCAGCGTGGTTTTACCACTGGACTCGGGGCCGTAGATTTCGACCACACGGCCACGGGGCAATCCGCCCACACCCAGCGCAATGTCCAGACCGAGCGAGCCCGTGGACACCACCTGGATGTCTTCAATTACCTCACCTTCGCCCAAGCGCATGATGGTGCCCTTGCCAAATTGCTTCTCGATTTGGGCCAAAGCGACTTGCAAGGCTTTGGCTTTTTCACTGTTAGCGCCATTGAGGTTGGCTGCGTTCTTAACGGGTGCGTCCATGAAAATCTCCTTAAATATCAAACCATATCGGGAGCATTTGGCGTCTGGCAATAACCACAGGCTGGATGCTTGAACAGTAGTTTATCGCAGCTTGTTTAAATTCGTAAACAATTAATTTAGTCAGTTTGCATTACTATTAAAGCAATGCTCCAACCATTCAATAAGCCGACCGTTCGCACCACCCACGTCGGACACTGGTTGCGCTTGGCGCTGGCGCAATTTGACGCACGCGTACTGGCCTTGATGGCCCAGCACCCTGGCGTACCGTTGGGTCTGGCCAATCTGGCGGGGCGCCAACAAGTTGGCGCAGCGCATGTCCACATCACCCGGCATCTGGCACGCGAGGGCGCGCGACTCACCGATCTAGCGCAGGCAGCAGGCATGAGCAAACAGGCCATGGGCGCTTTGGTAAACCAATGCACCGCCTGGGGCATGGTCACGCGCGAGGGTGATTCACGGGATGCCCGAGCGCGGCGCATCTGTTTCACTAGCGCTGGGCTGGCATGGCTCAACGCCTACGAAGAATCAGTAGCCCAGGCAGAGTTAGAGATGCGCCAAGCCGTGGGCCACGAAGTGGCAACCGTCGTCGCCATGGGACTCGAGGCCTACGGCGCAGCCTAGAATGTCAAAAAGCACACAACAAAATGCTCCGGGCGGCAGCAGCCAGAGCGCACATCCAACCAGGAGACAGACATGCGGATCTTGATCGCGGAAGATGACCAGGTATTGGCCGATGGCCTGTTACGCGCCCTGCGCAGTGCCGGTGCGGCAGTGGACCATGTGGCCAGCGGCACCGAGGCAGACGCAGCGCTGATGACGAATACCGAATTCGACCTGCTGATTCTCGACCTGGGCCTGCCCAAAATGCACGGCTTAGAAGTGCTCAAGAAACTGCGTGCGCGCGGCTCCTCGTTGCCGGTGCTGATCCTCACTGCAGCCGACAGCGTGGATGAGCGCGTCAAAGGCCTGGACTATGGTGCCGACGATTACATGGCCAAGCCTTTCAGCCTGCAGGAGCTCGAAGCCCGGGTACGCGCCTTGGTACGCCGCGGTATGGGCGCCACCAGCAGCAGCATCAAGCATGGCCCATTGACGTATGACCAGGCTGGCCGCGTCGCCACCATCGACGGCAAGATGGTCGAACTTTCGGCCCGTGAATTGGGTCTACTGGAAGTGCTGTTGCAGCGTGCCGGTCGCCTGGTCAGCAAGGACCAACTGGTGGAGCGCCTGTGCGAGTGGGGCGAAGAGGTCAGCAATAACGCGATCGAGGTGTATATCCACCGCCTGCGTAAGAAAATTGAAAAGGGTCCAATCCGAATCGCCACCGTGCGAGGCTTAGGCTACTGCCTAGAAAAGATTGCGCCCTAAACCCGCGCCCCTGCTTTGAAAATATTCCAGCGCGAACAACGCAGTCTGTTCGGGGAAATCCTGGACTGGATGCTGACGCCGCTGTTGTTGCTGTGGCCGGTGAGCCTGGTACTGACTTGGTTGGTTGCGCAGGGCATTGCCGGCAAGCCCTTTGACCGTGCACTAGAGCACAACGCGGTGGCTCTAGCGCAGCTGATCACGGTGCAAAAAGGGAACGCACAATTTGTATTGCCGTTGCCTGCGCGTGAGCTGCTGCGTGCGGACGACACCGACAACGTTTATTACCAGGTGCTGGGCAGCAACGGTGAATACCTCAGTGGTGAGCGGGAGTTACCCCAGCCCTCGGCCGACGAAAACTTGCCTACGGGCGAGGTGCGTATTCGCAATGAACAGTTTCAGGGCAATGACCTGAAGGTCGCGTACATGTGGGTGCGCCTGGACCTGCCCGAGGCGCAAGGCCGATCACGGCCCGCCCTGGTACAGGTGGCTGAAACACTGGAGAAGCGCTCCCTCCTTGCCACCGAAATTGTCAAAGGCGTCATGCTTCCGCAGTTCGTCATATTGCCGCTCGCGGTCCTGTTGGTTTGGCTGGCGCTGGTGCAAGCGATCAAGCCTTTAAACCACCTGGAAGAACGTATTCGCGCCCGCAATCCCGATGATTTGAGCCCCTTGGACGTTGAAACTGTACCGCTGGAAGTCACGCCCTTGGTGCTGTCCGTCAACGACTTACTCATGCGGCTGAAAGACTCCATCGCTACGCAAAAACGTTTTCTTGCCGATGCCGCGCACCAACTCAAAACCCCCCTAGCCGGCCTGCGTATGCAGGCGGACCTGGCCCAACGGGAGGGCGCGAATGCCGAAGATTTAAAGCAGTCCCTTCGCCTGATTGGACGCTCCAGCATTCGCGCCACGCACACCGTCAACCAGCTACTTGCACTGGCGCGTGCCGAGAGCAGTGGCACTGTCATCAGCCACCAGCCCTGCGACCTTGCCGAGATCACGATGGGGGTCGTGCGCGACTGCCTGCCACGCGCCATGGACAAACAAATCGACATGGGCTACGAGGGGGTTCAGCCGGGCAGTGATGGGGTACTGATGGATGGCAACCCCACCCTGCTGACCGAAATGATCCGCAACCTGATCGACAACGCTATCAACTACACCCACTCCAGCGAAGCGCGGCCCGGCGTTATCACCGCGCGCGTGCTGGTAGACCCGTTTAGCCACGTGCTAGTGTTGCAAATTGAGGACAACGGCACGGGCATAGCCCCGGCGGAACGGGAACTGGTGTTCCAGCCGTTTTACCGTGTGCTGGGAACCGAAGCGGATGGATCGGGGCTGGGCTTGCCCATCGTGCGCGAGATTGCACGCCAGCACCAAGCCACCATCAGCTTGGACGACACCCACCCGGGGCCCAACGCTGTCGGCACCTGTTTCACGGTGCGCTTTCCAGGCTCGGGAAGTGTGGCTTAAGCGCAGGCTTTGAGACTGTGGCCCGCCAGGGCCGGCTTGAGATCATTGAGCCGCTGCTTCATACCGTCATTGACTGCAGGCAGCTTCACATACGTGGCATTGCTCGCGGGGCGCTCCAAAACGACGCGCGCGGTGCGAATACCGCGCTGTGTCAGCTTAGTCAGCTCGGCCGTTGCCGTTGCCTGGCTGTCGTAGTCGCCCAGAGACAAGCCAATTTCTAGCGTCGGATTGGTTAGTGGCTGGGGCACCAGCTTCAAAGCCGACAGCTCGCTACGTTTCTTTTCGAGCGCTTCGGTGTTGGCAAACTTCCCCATATAAATGATCCATCGCTCGGGGGTAGCCACTGACTCAAACTGCCAGCCCCCCGGTGGCAAGGCTGCGGCTAGGGCCTGATCAAGGGCGTTGACCTGCGCGGTGTCAAAAGGGCCCGCCTGGAGGCAGTGCTTGGGCTCCAGGTCGGCCTGCACCTGGGCTTGCACTTTTTTGAGCTCGGCAGGCGTCAAAATACGCACGGCCTCTGGTCGGATCTGCTGCGCCATGCGCTGTGGCTCGGTTTGCTGCGTGGGCGCAAAGCCTTGGCTGCGCAACCAGCCTTCACTCCACACCAGGTAAAGGCCATTGGCCAGAATCAGAACAAGGACAAACAAACGCAACATAGGTCGATTCAGGGGCGATCAAGGGGCTGAGGCGTGGAAGGCGTGGGTCGCACACTTACTTCTGCACTCGAAATTTTTCTCAAACCGGCAGCAGTATGCACCAGCAATGCACCGCTGGCATCTACGCCCCGCGCTACGCCGGTGACACCATCGCTACACACCACTTCGCTATCAATTAACAGATCGCGCTTTTGATACTCTGCGCGCAGCGGCGCAAAACCCTCGGCCTCAAAGCGTTGCAGACACTTCACCAGTGGCAGCACCACCTGCTGCAGTACATCGACTGCCTGTACGCCAGGCAGTAGCGCCTGTAGCGACTCTGGCGGCGTGCGCCAAAGGTCACCGCTAGGGTTGGTAGTGGGCGTGTGAATGTTGAGGCCAATACCGATTACGGCATAGCGCGTACTACCCACACTGGCAGTCTCTATCAAAATTCCGCCCACCTTGTGGCCTTGCCACCATAGGTCGTTTGGCCATTTCAGTTGCAACGCGGGATGCAGGCTCTGCACCATCGACAGGCCCACCGCCAGTGACAAGCCGGACCAGTCCTTCGGCTCTAGCACCAGCCCCAATGAGAAAGTCAGCCCCCAAGCGACCCCGCGACGCACACCACGGCCTTCCGCGGGGACGCTGTCAGCGTTGACCGCAGCAGCGCTTTGCCAACTGCGGCCCAGGCGGCCACGGCCAGCTGTCTGGTGCTCTGCTACCAGCAAGACTGGCTCTAACTGTCCAGCGCGGGCCCGGCGCATCAGTTCGGTGTTGGTGGAATCAATTTCGGGCAATACTTCCACCGAAAAACCCGGGAGCAAAGGCACGACCGCCTCCCAGATGGCCTCGGCCGGCCATTTCATCGGCAGATTCGGCGCGCCACCATCCATACCCTAAGTCGTCTTACGCTTGCGGGTTTTGGCTGCCAGCAAGGTGCCGCGACAGGACTTGGCGCCGCACCAGCAAGGGTATTGCGCCTTGAGCTTTTTGGTGTAAGGCTCGTCGATGATCAGGCCGTAGTCGTAATTCAGCTCCTCACCGGCCTTGATATTGCGCAACGCCTTGATGAACACACGGCCCTCTTGTTCGTCTGCATCGCAGTTACCGTCGCAGGAGTGGTTGATCCAGCGGGACGAATTGCCGCCGAACAAGGCGTCAATCACATTGCCGTCTTCCAGCGAAAAGTAAAACGTGTGGTTGGGGTCCGTGGGGTCGTGCGGATGGCGGCGCTGCGCCTCGGGCCAACTGATGACTTCGCCCACGTACTCGAGGATAGTTTCGCCTTCGGCAATGTCCTGCACTGCAAATACCCCCCGGCCGTGCACGCCCGACCGGCGGGTTTGAATGCGTCGCTGGCTGGACGCTGCGAGCGCGGAGTGGGAATTGGCAGGTTTTTTGGCCACAGCTCAAAAATTTGGTATGGTGAATCGTATGGGCGCGCATGTGCGTGCCTGCGTGTGTGTGAGCGCGCGTGCACGCATGTGCTCGCGAGAACTGGATTGTAGTCAGATGAATAAAACGCTAGTCATTGCCGAGAAGCCTTCCGTAGCACAAGACATCGTGCGGGCCCTCACGCCCACGGCGGGCAAGTTCGAAAAGCACGACGAGTACTTTGAGAGCGACACCTACGTCGTTTCCAGCGCCGTCGGGCACTTGGTGGAGATTCAGGCGCCTGAAGAGTTTGATGTGAAGCGCGGCAAGTGGAGCTTTGCCAACCTGCCAGTCATTCCGCCGCACTTTGACCTGAAGCCGGTCGACAAAACCAAGACGCGTCTGAACGCTGTGGTGAAGCTGGCCAAACGCAAAGACGTAGACAAGATTGTGAACGCCTGTGACGCGGGGCGCGAGGGGGAGCTGATCTTCCGGCTGATTGAGCAGTACGCCGGCGGTGCCAAACCCCTAGGCAAGCCGGTAAGCCGCTTGTGGCTCCAAAGTATGACGCCGCAAGCCATCCGCGATGGCTTTGGCAACCTACGCACGAACGCGCAAATGCAACCCTTGGCCGATGCCGCCCGTTGCCGCAGTGAAGCCGACTGGCTGGTGGGTATTAACGGCACACGCGCCATGACAGCGTTTAACAGCCGCGATGGTGGATTCTTCTTGACCACCGTGGGCCGGGTACAAACGCCAACCCTGTCGGTGGTGGTGGAGCGCGAGGAACTGATCCGCAAATTTGTCAGCCGCGACTACTGGGAGATCCACGCGTCCTTTCACGCGCAGGCGGGCGAGTACGCTGCCAAGTGGTTTAACCCGGCACACAAAAAGGACGCCGACGACGCCGAGAAAAAAGCCGACCGCGTCTGGAGCCAAACTGAAGCGCAGGCAATCGCCGACGCCGTGCGCGGTCAGCAGGCCACCGTCACGGAGGAGAGCAAGCCGACCACCCAGGCGTCGCCCTTGTTGTTCGATTTGACCAGCCTGCAGCGCGAGGCCAACAGCAAGTTTGGCTTCAGCGCCAAGACCACGCTGTCGATTGCGCAAAGCCTGTATGAGCGGCACAAGGCTCTGACCTACCCGCGTACCGATTCACGCAACCTGCCCGAAGACTATTTGCCGGTCGTCAAGGACACCTTCAATATGCTGGCCGACAGCGGCATGAAGCACCTTGCGCCCTACGCGCTCACGGCGCTCAATGGCAACTACATCAAGCCCACCAAGCGCGTGTTTGACAACGCCAAGGTAAGCGATCACTTTGCCATCATCCCCACGCTGCAAGCGCCCAGCGGTCTGAGTGAAGCCGAGCAAAAGATTTACGACTTGGTGGTGCGCCGTTTCATGGCCATCTTCTTCCCCAGCGCCGAATACCAGGTCACCACCCGCACTACCAGCGCCGTAGGCCACAGCTTCAAAACCGAAGGCAAGGTGCTGGTCAAGCCGGGCTGGCTGGCTATCTATGGCAAGGAAGCTGCCGCCGAGGTAGAAGACGCCAAAGAGGGCGACAAGGGCCAGAACCTGGTGCCGGTGCAGCCGAACGAAAAAGTCAAGGGCGACCCGGTCGACCCCAAGGGCCTCAAAACCAAGCCGCCCGCGCGCTACTCTGAGGCCACCTTGCTGGGCGCCATGGAAAACGCTGGCAAGACGGTGGACGACGACGAGCTGCGCGAAGCCATGGGCGAAAAAGGCCTGGGTACGCCCGCCACGCGCTCGTCCATCATTGAAGGCTTGATCGCCGAGAAATACATGCTGCGCGAAGGCCGCGAGCTGATCCCCACCGCCAAATCATTCCAATTGATGACCTTGTTGCGCGGCCTGGATGTGCAAGAGCTCACCAAAGCGGAACTGACCGGCGAATGGGAATACAAGCTGGCGCAAATGGAACAGGGCAAGCTCAGCCGTGAAAAATTCATGGCCGAGATTGCGTCCATGACCGAGCGCATGGTCAAGAAGGCCAAAGAATACGACCGCGACACCATCCCCGGTGACTACGCCACGCTGGCCACGCCGTGCCCGAATTGCGGCGGCATCGTCAAGGAAAACTACCGCAGATATACCTGCACCGGACCCAAAGGTGCGGATGAGGGCTGCGGCTTCTCGTTTGGCAAGTCCCCTGCAGGGCGCACGTTTGAGCCCGCGGAGGTAGAGCAATTTTTGCGCGACAAGCACATCGGCCCCCTGGACGGCTTCCGTTCCAAAGCCGGCTGGCCTTTTGTGGCCGAAATGGTCATCAAGTTCGATGAGGAGGTCAAAAACTTCAAACTCGAATTTGACTTTGGTGACGACAAGGCCGGCGAAGAGAGCGGCGAGATCATTGACTTTTCGGCCCAAGAGACGCTGGGCGCCTGCCCCAAATGCGGCGCTGGAACAGGCGCTGCCGCTGGCGGCAGGGTGTTTGAGCACGGTAAAAACTACGTGTGCAGCAAATCCGTGCCCACGAACGAGCAACCCACGCCCACCTGCGATTTCAAAACCGGCCAGATCATTCTGCAGCAGCCGATTGAACGCACGCAAATGCACAAGCTGCTGGAAACCGGCAAGACAGACCTGCTGGACAAGTTTGTCAGTATGCGCACGCGCCGCGCCTTCAAGGCCATGCTGGCCTGGGACGCCGAAGCGGGCAAGGTGAACTTTGAATTTGCCCCCAGCAAGTTCCCACCGCGCAAGACCGCCGCCAAAACTGCTGCTACAAAAAACATAGCGACAAAATCAATAAAGACGCCGGCTACAGCCAAAAAAGTACCTGCAAAAAAGGCTGCAGCGACCAAAACGGCCACGAAAGCTGGCACAAAGGCAAGCGCAGCGGCCAAAGAGGCCAAACCCAAGGCGCCACGCAAAATTACCGCTGCCAGCGGCAAAACGCCCAGCGCCGAGTTGGCCGCCGTGATCGGTGGCGAGCTGGTGGCCCGCCCGCAGGTCATGAAGAAGCTGTGGGACTACATCAAGGCCCACAACCTGCAGGATGCCAAAGACAAACGCAGCATCAACGCGGACGCCAAGCTCTTGGCCGTGTTTGGCAAGCCACAGGTGACGATGTTTGAACTGGCGGGCATTGCGGGCAAGCACCTGCGTTGATCTGCATTGGATGTTTGATGTTTGATGCGCCATCTCAGCCATCAAACTTAACGACGTTTCACTATGCGTACCACCCTGGACATTGCAGACGATGTCTTGTTTGCAGCCAAAGCCATTGCCCAACAATGGAAAAATCGCTGGGTCAAGTGGTGAGCGCGTTGGCGCGACGCGCCTTTGCTGCGCCCATGTTGCCTAACGGCTATGCAGCCAATGCAGCGGGGCAACACACAGCATCCGAGCGTTTGGCAAGCTATGAAATACAAGCGCTCCGCGCGCGCGCGGGTGTCGTGAGTAACGAACTGATGCTTGCGGGTCATGGCGCGCCCCGGTTATCCCCATGCACAGCCCTTAGCGATGCTGCCGCGCATGTTGCAAGCTGCAATATCGCACAAACAGCATGCCTCTTGGCCCGATGCCATTAGCGTGCTGGACACCACTTGTTTTCACCACACCCACCTACACGGGCACCGCCAGCTCCCGAATGTGTATTTGCTGGGCTAGACGGCTCGTACGCTTTTGCCCAGCCGCGGCCCTAGCAGCGGTTGAGCCGTCAAATGCGGTTGAGCAGTCAAACAGATCGCGGCTCAATGTGCGGGAAAAAGTGGCCAGCGTGCGCTGCAATGGCGCAATTTTCGCCCAGACGCGTCGGGTAAGATGCGCCCGCATGTAACTTTATTACATACCCACCAGTCTCTGGAGATACACCGATGCAAGCTGGCATGAACACCACCGAGATCTTCTTGATTGCCATGCTGCTGATCTTCACGATCCCCTACCTGATCTGGAGGTTGGGTAAGACGGACTACTACGCACCCCTGGTGGTGGTGCAGATCCTGACTGGCATATTGCTGGGTCCAGGGGTGCTCGGGGCGGTTTATCCCGAGTACTACCGCTTTGTTTTCAACCCGCAAGTCATTCAGTCACTCAACGGTATTGCCTGGTGGGCGGTGATGATATTTGTGATGATCGCTGGCATCGAACTGGATCTGGCAAAAGCCTGGGAACACCGGCGCGAAAGCAGCATCACCGCAGGCCTGGCGTTGGGTATGCCGCTGGCCTTTGGGTGTGTAGCCGCAGCGGGCATGTTGGGCTATGCCGGCTGGGTGGGCCCCCGAGCGATGCCGTGGCAATTTGTGATGGGTGTGGGTATGGCCTGTGCGGTCACGGCGCTGCCGATTTTGATCTTGCTGATGGAAAAACTAGAGATCTTGCGCCAGCCGGTGGGCCAGCGCATCTTGCGTTACGCCAGCCTGGACGACATTGCCATCTGGGGGGTGCTGGCCGTCATTTTGGTGGACTGGGAGCGCATGGGCCGCCAGCTCGGCTTCATGCTGGCCTTCACGCTGGCGACGCTAGTTTTCCGCCGCCTGATGGTGAAACTGCAAGAGCCTGACCGTTGGTATGTCAGCCTGGTCTGGCTCGCCGTGTGTGGCTTTGGTGCCGACTGGGCCGGCCTGCACTACATGGTGGGCGCGTTTTTGGCGGGTGCGGTGATGGACGCCAAGTGGTTCAACCAGGAAAAGATGGACCTGATGCGCCACCATGTACTGCTTGCCATCATGCCGGTGTTTTTCTTGAGCACCGGGCTGCGCACCAATTGGGGCGTGGGTGGCTCGGCGGTTTTTATTGCGGCAGCGGTTTTGCTACTGGCGTCGGTCAGCGGCAAGCTGGCGGGCATTCACCTGGCAGGCAAAATTCTGAAGTGGGAAAAGGGCGAGGCCAGCATCATCGGCTGGCTGCTGCAGACCAAGGCACTGATCATGATCATCTTTGCCAACATCTTGCTGGACAAGCAAATCATCACCAGCGAAACCTTCACCGCGCTTCTGCTGATGGCAGTGGCCAGCACCATGCTCACCGTGCCCGTGGTGTACCCCAAGCTGCAGCGCCTGCGCGAGCTCATCTTGCGCTCCAAGTGATGCGGCCCCAACCTGTTGTTAGCTCTGGGGCTGCTGCGCTGCCGCTTGCTGCACAGCGTACCAGTGATGCTTGGGGACACCGCGCCGCCCACGCCGTGGTGCAGCACCAATAGTTGCTGAGGGGGCGCGGCTGGTTGCTGGATGGTGATGGCGTCTGGCACTGCAGGGATCTCGGCAAGGGTTTTACGGCAGTTTGAACAATCGGTTTCACTTGAGATTACCATCCCACCACTCCCCCACAAACCGCAAAGGAATTCGCTATGTTCAGTCATGTAATGGTCGGTGTGAATGATCTGGAAGTGTCCAGGAAGTTTTATGACGCACTGTTAGGCACGCTGGGCATTGGCCCGGGCGCAGCCAATAACAACCGCTACTTTTACCGCAGTGCTTCTGGCATCTTCGGTATCACCACCCCCATCAATGGGGAGCCTGCCGTTCATGGCAACGGCAGCACGATCGGGTTTGCGATGCCGTCTCCCGAACAAGCAGATGCCTTCCACGCAGCCGGCATTGCCAACGGCGGCACCACTTGCGAAGACCCGCCGGGCTGGCGCGAAGGCCCCAGTGGCAAGCTGTACCTGGCCTATGTGCGCGACCCAGACGGCAATAAAATCTGCGCCCTGCACCGCCCACCCAAGGCTTGATCACCGACCCGTATTTTTACGCCGTCACCATACCGGCGGTGCTTTTGCTGGGCATCAGCAAAAGCGGGTTTGGTGCGGGGTTCGGCTCGCTGGCGGTGCCGATGATGGCGCTGGCCGTTACTGTGCCGCAGGCGGCGGCTATCCTCATGCCCGTGCTGCTACTGATGGACCTGCTGGGCATTGCCGCCTTTCGCAAAGACTTTGACCGCACCCTCTTGCGCTTTATTTTGCCGTTTGGGGTGCTGGGTATTGGGGTGGGGGCGCTGCTGTTCAAGCTACTGAACGCAAACACGGTCGCCACCCTTGTGGGCATCTTCACCTTGCTGTTTTTGGCCCAGCGCTTGTTGTTTCCACCACAGCCTGATAGCCCTTTGCCACCCCCCTGGCTGGGCGCGGTGCTGGCCACGCTGTCGGGGTTCACCAGCTTTGTAGCGCACGCGGGCGGCCCGCCCATCAATGCCTATCTCATCCCGCTCAAGCTGTCGCCTGTCAAATTCACCGCGACCATGGCGTTTTTCTTCTTTGGGGTGAACTTGTGCAAATGGATTCCCTATGCATGGCTGGGCCTGCTAGACGTGCGCAATATGAGCACATCGTTGGTGCTGCTGCCACTGGCCCCCATCGGGGTGTGGATTGGTGTGCATTGGGCGCGGCGCATCAGCCCGGTGCTGTTTTATCGGCTGATGTACTTGGGCATGCTACTGACTGGTTTGAAGCTCGTGTGGGACGGTTTGCTGGCCTAACGGCCGTGGCAGCGGGCCAACATGCGGCTCCCACCCAGGGTGGAGGGCTATCGTTCGGTGCCATACTGGCGGCGGTGTGGTTAGCTTTCAATTCTTATAAAGAACCATGCCCACAGGGGGCCGTTGCGCTGGTGTATTCAAAACTCTTTAGGATCCTGCTATGACCCCAAATTCTCTTGCGAACCACGGTTTATTGATATTGGCTTTTGCGATGAGCCCCGTGATGGCTGCCAGCGTCAAGCTGCAGGTGACCGACGCTGCCGGAAAACCTCTGAACGATGCCGTGGTGTTTCTGGAATCTCGCGAGGCGCGCGCTGCGGTGCGCCCCGCCGATGGGATGGAGATGGCCCAAATCGCCAAGCAATTCAACCCGCGCGTACTGGTGGTGCCGCTAGGAACACCCGTGGGATTCCCCAACAGGGATGTAGTGCGCCACAACGTGTACTCTTTTTCGCCGGCCAAAACCTTTGAACTCAAGCTCTACAGCGGTACCGCTGCGAGCCCGGTCGTGTTCGACAAGGCCGGTGTTGCCGTGCTGGGGTGCAATATCCACGACAACATGGCAGGGTGGATTGTGGTGGTGGAGACGCCCTATTTCGGGCGCAGCGCTGAAACCGGGCGGGTGGTGATTGACAATGTGCCGCCCAGCACCTACCGCCTGCGTGTTTGGCACACCAGCCTGCCGCCTGGCGCGCCGCTGGGTGAGCAGGCCCTGGTGGTTAGCGCCAGTGGTGCCGAACAGACCATCAAGCTGACGGGCACGACGCCATGACGTTGACGTGGCGAGATCGCAGATGGGGCTTGTCGGCGCGCATCGTGGCGCTGTCTCTGTCGCTGTTTCTATTGATTCAACTTGCGGTGCTGGTGGTTGTGCGCGAAAGCATAGACCGCAGCGCACGCAAGCAGATCTCGAATGATTTGGACATTGGCGAGCGGGTTTGGCTTCGGTTGCTGGACCAAAACGCCCAAAAACTGCGGCAGGGCGCTGCGCTTTTGGCGGCTGACTTTGGCTTTCGCGCAGCCGTCAGTTCACGCGACCTGGACACCATCGGATCTGCGCTTGAAAATAACGGCGCGCGTATCGGCGCCACTGTGACGGCGCTGCTGGACACCCAACTGGCATTGCAGGCTGTGGGGGAGGGCCAAAACGCCAACCTTCTGAAACCTCTGCTGAACGACATTGCAGGCCCTTTGTCGCGCCAGCAATTGGGTGGGCAGATCGCCTTGCTAGGGCAAACCCCCCACCAGTTCGTCTTGGTTCCCATGAAGGCACCGCAGCTGATCGGCTGGGTGTTGATGGGTTTTCCGATCCATCAGAGCTTGGCCGACGAGATGCGCGAGCTCTCGGGGGTCGACCTGGCGCTGATCATCGGCAATGCCGGGCCAAGTAGCGTCATTGCCGTCAGCACGCTGCCCCCAGAGACGCAAGCCCTACTCAATGCCTCTGGCGCTGATACTAAAGAATTACCCTTGGATGACGACGTGCTGGTGGTGCATAGCATCAAGCCCGATGCAGGTGCTGGCGATGTGCGAACGCTGCTGCTGCGCTCGACCAAAGAAGTATTTGCACCGTTTCGGCAGGGCCAGACTGCGTTGGCCTGGCTGACGGTACTGGGCCTGATGCTGTTCGCGCTGGGCAGCGTACTGATATTGCGGCGCGTATTGTCGGAGCTGGCGCGGGCCGTCGCAGTAGCCAATCAGGTGGCAGAAGGCAACCTGACTGTGGATGCCTCGACCCAGCGCGCGGATGAGGTAGGTGACCTGATGCGAACCATGGGCGCTATGACGGCGCAGTTGAATCACTCGATACGCACGGTACGAGATTCTTCAGAATCGATTCAATCCGCCAGCGACGAGATCGCGTCTGGCAACCAAAACCTGAGCGCGCGTACCGAACAGGCTGCCGCCACCCTACAGCGCACCGCAGAATCCATCGATCAACTGGCCGGCACGGTACAGCACACGGCGCAATCGGCGCAGCAGGCGACGCAGTTGGCAGCGTCGGCGACCGAAATCGCGAACCGCGGCGGTGCCGTGGTCTCGCAGGTGGTGACCACCATGGAAGAAATTAACACCAGCTCCCGCAAGATATCCGACATCATCGGCGTGATCGATGGCATCGCTTTCCAGACCAATATCCTGGCTTTGAATGCCGCGGTCGAGGCGGCGCGCTCAGGCGAGCAGGGACGGGGCTTCGCTGTGGTTGCGAGTGAGGTGCGCAGCTTGGCGGGCCGCTCTGCCAAGGCGGCCAAGGAGATCAAAAGCCTGATTGGCATATCGGTAGAAAAAGTGGATTCAGGCACCCGGCAGGTGGCTGATGCGGTGCAAACCATGACCGAAATCGTGGGCTCCGTGCAGCGCGTTTCCAACATCATTGACGAGATTTTCACAACCTCCGCGGAACAAAGCGACAGAATCGGCCATGTCACTACAACCGTCACCGAGCTCGATCAAATAACGCACCAAAACTCAGCGATGGTGGAGCAATCTGCCGCTGCCACGCAGAGTCTGCGTGAGCAAGCGCATCGGCTGGCACAGGTGGTGGCAACCTTCCAAATCGGCCCGGCTGACGGGCGGCGCTAACGTGGTTAGAAACGCTGATGGGGCGTCGGGCACTGCGGTCTAAATCCAACCCGAGCCTGACAGCTTCACGGCGACGCTGCGACACAGCAAAACGGTATCGAAACGCAGGTCGGCCTTGGCTCGGGTTTATTGCAAACGTAAAGGCTGTTAAGCCTGCTTTTCACGCCTGTTTTTGATTTTTTCACCGATCAATTGCGCTATGTACTGCATTCGTTTGAGATCAACCGGGTCCGCATTTTCTTGCGGCTTCTGGCTGAAGCTACACAGCGTGCCGTAGATCGCGCCGCCCTCAAGCTTGATGGGTGCACAAATGAAAGTACCAACACGCACGGGCAAATCGGCCTCCAGGGGTTGGGACACCGGGTCTTGGGAGACGTCTGGAATGTAGGGCGGAAGCCGCCCATCCACCACGTGCTTGCACCAGGCTTCTTCTAGTGGTGTGGTGTCGCCTACCGCCATAACGGCGCAATCGGATGCGGTGTCCACGTAGCGCAAGATGCGCTCGTTGGCGGTGAACTCAGACACAAATGCCACGTCTAGTTTCATACGCTCGCGCACCAGCTTCAATACTTCTGGCACCGAGGCGTCAATGTATTCATCGGACGAGTCCGCCGTGGCCACCAGCAACTGCGAAACTTGCACCGAAATATCGTCCGGCTCGTATCCTAAATCTCTAAAGTGCAGCATCAAAATACCTAACAAAGTTATCACGTAGTCCTATATCACTATACGCAGGCCAAGCGCTTCTGGATGTAACCATTGGTCTTGGGGGGTGATCTTGCCAACTATGGGCTGAGAGATACTGCGCTACCCGACGACGGGCCAGGAGGCAACCGGCATGAAATCTGCAGCAAAAGACAAGTTCGACGAGGCGTACTACCAGCGCTACTACTTTGACAAGAAAACCAGCGTGGTGGACCCCGAGCACGTTAGCCGCCTGGGTGCCTTTGTGTGCAGCTACTTGCAGTACCTGCGGGTGCCCGTGCGGCGCGTGCTGGATGTGGGCTGCGGCATCGGACTGTGGCGCGATGTGATCAAACGCCACTACCCGCACGCGCAGTTTCAGGGCGTGGAGTACAGCGAGTACCTGTGCGGCCGCTTTGGCTGGGCGCGCGGGTCGGTGGTGGACTACCAGGCCAGCACCCCCTTTGACTTGGTGATTTGCCAGGGCGTGTTGCCCTACCTAAACGCGCCCGACCTGAAGCTGGCCCTGCAAAACCTGGGGCGCTTGGGCCACGGCGCACTGTATGTGGAAGCGGTAGCGCGCGAAGACTGGGAGCAAGACACCCTAGACGAAACCCTGACCGACCCCAGCCTGCACCAGCACCCCGCAGCCCTGTACCGGCGCGGCCTGGCTGCAGACTTTAAGGAGTTGGGCGGTGGTGTGTGGCTGAGCCGGCAGGCCGCGTTGCCGCTATTTGCACTGGAGCATGTGGACGCCGGTGGTGGATCTTGAGCGGCTTTTCGGCGGCCCAGTGGCGGCTTAGTAGCGAGTAAGAAGTGTGCGCCACCGCACAGCAGCCGTTACTATTAGCGCCACATGATGCGAGCCTGCATTTGTACCTTCTAACCGCCCGGAGACCCCATGAATATCAACCTAAGCCTGACCCCCCTGATCTCTTTGCTAGCGGGAATTTTGATCTTGGTGATGCCCCGGCTGCTGAACTACATTGTGGCGATCTATTTGATCTTGATTGGCTTAGTAGGACTGTTTGGCGCGGGATCGCTGCGCCTTTGAATGCAGGGTAGTTGCGCCCAAGCCCTAGGGTGCCTACGCCACACGCCCGCTTCAGGCCGCTATGTATTTGATAGCTTCATAGGCTTTAAATTCGCGGGCCAGAGGCCTATTTGGCTTGTAAATCGCCCGAAAATGGCCTAAAAACCCCGCACCAGCCACCCCGGCTGGCAAGCCCCCTGCCACTGTGAATGGCATGATGCGAGCACAATAATCCGCATCACTCAGGGGGCGACAGCGGGATGGCAACTCTCATACCTACATTAGGCACGTGCGTTCCACGCATGACGGCCGGCGAACGTAAGATGCCGGTCGAAAACCGCCTGGGCGCGGGCGACTTTGACCCCACCAGTAACACGACCAAGGTGATGACCATGAAGGTCAGCAAAGACCTGGAGTTCCCGGTGGTGGCGCTACCCGGCAACGCGGTTCCAGCAAGCCGTAAATCAACCACCACGTGGTTGAAAATCAACCAGCAAAATGCTGCCATGCTCATCCGCCACATTACCCCACTGCTGGAAGACGCCCTGCTGGATACGCCGGTGGTGGTGGTCAACGGTGTCCGCCAAACCGGAAAAAGCACCTTGGTGCAGGCCTTAACTGGCGTCACATTGCCGCAAGCCACCCCTCGCCAATACCTGACGCTGGACGACGCCGTGGTGCTCAATGCCGCCAAGTCAGACCCCGCTGGTTTCATCAATGGCCTGAGCGGCCCGGTGACTTTGGACGAAGTGCAGCGCGCACCCGAACTCTTCTTGGCCATCAAAGCCGCCGTGGACAGAAACCGCCAGCCCGGCCGCTTCCTGCTCACCGGCTCGGCCGATGTGCTGCTGCTGCCCGGCATTGCCGATTCGCTGGCGGGTCGGGTAGAGGTGCTGTCGTTATGGCCCCTGTCCAGCGCCGAGCTGGTGGGCAGCCCCACGCTGAACCGGGCGGACTGCCTGTTTAACGGCGACCTTGCAGCGCTGGCCGCCCCCACAGAACGCAACACCCTCATTGAGCGCTTGGTGGCCGGTGGCTTTGCCGATGCCGTTACCCGCAGCACACCCCGGCGCAGGGCGGCGTGGTTTGACAGCTATGTGCAAAGTATTTTGCAGCGTGACGTGCGCGACCTGGCCCACATCGAACAGCTCACCGAAATCCCCAACCTGCTGCAACTGCTGGCCGCCCGCAGCGCGTCGCTGCTGAACTTTGCCGAACTGTCGCGCAGCAGCGGCCTGCCGCAAAGCACGCTCAAGCGCTACTTTGCTCTGCTGGAAATGCTGTTTTCGGTGGTGCGCGTGTCGCCGTGGGAGCGCAATGCCAGCAAACGCCTGGTCAAAGCGCCCAAAGTCTTCTTGCCCGACAGCGGCCTGCTGTGCCACCTGCTGGGCGAAACCGCTGCAAGCCTGGCCGCCAAAGCGGGCCTGCCCGGCGCGGTGGTAGAGACCTTTGTGCTGGCCGAGCTGCTTAAACACATCGCCTTCTCGGCCCAGCGCCTCACCCTGTGGCACTACCGCACACAAAACCACATTGAGGTCGATTTCATCCTTGAAAACCGCTTGGGCCAGATCACCGGCATCGAAGTCAAAGCCAGCGCCACCGTAGACAGCAAAGACTTCAAAGGCCTGCGCCATCTGCAGGCCACCGAACCCACCATCTTTCAGCGCGGCATTGTGCTGTACGCCGGGCGCGATGTGGTGCCGTTTGGCGAGAACCTGTGGGCGGTGCCGTTGGGGGTTTGGTGTGTGGGAGGGGTGCAGGTTTGATTCGCCAGCTAGTTTTTATTCAATTTCCTCTTGCCCACAGCGCCTGGCAGGTAGTTCTCACCCGACACTACTGATTTGCCAGTCTGGTTTTCCAACTGCTGGCGCGCTTGCTTGGCGATGCTGCCGCCGGCTTTGGCGGCAGTTCTGTTTTCACCCAGGCCGGTGGCCTCAGACGTTTCGGCGATCTGGCGGGTAGATAGCTCGGCAAGTGCGGTGAAGATGAGTTCGGCCTCGGTCATGTGATCGCGCAGGTTGTGGCTGCTCAGGCCCTTGGCTTGCTTGTGGTCTTTGACGCTCAGGCCGGTCCATTCCTGATGAATGATGTTGGTCAAGATGGCAAATTCTTGGCCCGCCTTGATGTCGTGTTCGCGCCAATAGTCAGTCAACTTGTTGCGGGTTTCCTGGCCCGTCATGCGCTGCTGTATCCATTTGTCGCTGCGGCCATGCTGCTGCCAGGTGTCGCGGGCGCGATTGAGCGAAAGGGCAGGGTCGGCCATTTCTTGCATGCGCTCGTAGCCCACTTTGGCAAGCCAAAGTTTGATGGACTCGGCCTTTGGGCTGGGGACGGATTGCACCAGGCGCAGAATAGTTTCGGCAGTGGCAACGTCGGTGAGACGTTGCTTGCCATCAGCGGCTGGCATTTTCAACTGGTGACAGTTTGTCACCAGTTGGCTACCTTCTTTATCCAAGCGGCGTTTGAGTTGGTTCCAGTACTTGCGTGCAGTCAGGTCATCCGGTTGCTGCGTCAACACCTGCACCACGTCCACCACCGAAAACCACCAGGTCTCGGTGTCGTCGTCAAACACACGGCGGATAGATTGGCCGTCGAAATCGGTGGGCAAAATTTTCATAAGAAGACTCCGGTAGGTCTGCGGGCGCTTGGGCCTTGACATTGGCGCCTACACTGTGATTTTAACCAGCATCAAGACCCGGCACCCCATGCGAGACACCCTGCGACAAAAAATCATCAGCGTCTGCCAGACCAAGATCGCCCAAAAGGGCCCGAGCGTAGCCGCACGCCAGCGGCCGACTCATACGCAGCTGGCCAGGCGGTTGAGCAGTGCCACCACCAGTGGGTCCACCCGGCCCACGCGCAGGGCGCGGTTCATGCGCTTCTGCTGGTCCAAGGCAGCCTTCAGGCCCGCCAGTCGCTCGCTACTGGCCTGCCTGCGTTGGGTGAATTTGTCGTAGATGGCTTGCGTCTCGGGCGTGTGCGGTCCCAGGCTGGTTTCGGCCCCGGCGGGCGTGGTGCGCACCAGGTATTTGTTGTCGGGCGCTGATACGGAGCCCACGTGCTAATACATGCCGCCACGCACTTGGGCGGCTTCAGCCGTGGCCTATTCCAACGCTTCAAATACGGCAAATGCATCGATGGTTTGGCGGGTGATGGCAGGGCTAAGTTCTTGCATTTCGGTATTAAATATGTTTTTCTAATTCATACCGAAAACGCAATTAAAACAACAGCTTATTTAACAGGAATCGGCTGACTTGTCGGCACCGCCACCGCCGTCACGCTGTTCTTGGGGCTGCCGTCAATGATCTTGTCGGAGTACACCAAATACACCAAGGTGTTGCGTTTCACATCCACCATGCGCACCACGCGCACGTGTTTGAACAGGAACGACGAGCGGGCGTTGAAGACTTCTTCTTGCTTATCTATCTTGCCCTTGAAGCTGATAGCACCCACCTGGCGGCAGGCCACTGCGGCGTCTGAAGTGTCTTCGGCAATGCCCAACGCACCCGCAAAGCCGCCGGTTTTGGCGTGCGACAGGTAGCACGCCACACCCTCCACCGCCGGGTCGTCAAACACATCCACCACCACTTTGTCGTTGGGGCTGAGCAGCTTAAAGGTGGTGCTGACGCTGCCAAGGGTCTCGGCGTTGGCGGACAGCGCGGCGCTGGCCAGCAATAGTGAAATCAAGGGCTTATGCATAACAAACTTTCCTGGATGAAACGGGGCTGAAATGGGTTACGAAGTACCCATCCTATCCGTGCCAGACGATTGCGTTTGTGGCGGATGCCCCAGAGCGAGCCCCTCACTTTACGGCGCGCGGTAGCGCAGCTTCATCACCAAGATCGACGCCGCCAACACAATCGTAATGGCATTGGCAATCACGATGGGCCAGGCTGACAGCAAGATGCCATACACCAGCCACAACGCAATGCCCACCGTAAAAACGCTGTACATCCCCAACGAGATGCCGGTGACGTCTTTGGTGCGAAAAGTTTGCAGTGCCTGGGGCACAAAACTCGCGGTGGTGAGTGTGGCGGCCATATAGCCAATGATTTCAGAGGTGAGCATGCGCCAATTATCCCGCGCAGCACAGGGCACAATCTCCCCCATGAAAGCTCCCCCCCGACTCCAATCCCTCATCGAAGAGGGCCTCATCGACACCGTGGTACGCCAGCTCATGAGCGGCAAAGAAGCCATGGTGTTTGTGGTGCGCAGTGGTGACAACACGATCTGCGCCAAGATCTACAAAGAGGCCACTAACCGCAGCTTCCGCCAAGCGGTGGACTACACCGAAAACCGCAAGGTCAAAAACTCGCGCTCGGCCCGCGCCATGGCTAAGGGCAGCAAGTTTGGCCGCCAAGAGCAAGAGGCCGCCTGGCAAAGCGCCGAGGTCGATGCGCTGTACCGCCTGGCCGCTGCAGGCGTGCGTGTGCCGCAGCCCTACAACTTTCATGATGGCGTACTGCTGATGGAGCTGGTGACAGATGCCAATGGCGACGCCGCACCACGCCTGAACGATGTGGCCTTTACGCCCGCGCAGGCGCTGGCCCACCACGCCACGCTGGTGGCGGAGGTGGTGCGCATGCTGTGCGCGGGGGTGGTGCATGGGGATTTGTCGGAGTTCAATATCTTGCTTGCCCATGCCGCCGTAGAAGGCGATGCCGAGGGTGTCAACTTCCCCGTCATCATCGACCTGCCGCAGGCGGTAGACGCGGCGGGCAACAACCACGCCCAGCGCATGCTGCTGCGCGATGTGGGCAACTTGCGTGACTTCTTTGGCCAGTTTGCACCCACGCTTTTAGCCACCGACTACGGCCCCGAGATCTGGAGCCTGTACCAGGCTGGCCTGCTGAGTAACGAGACGGTGCTCACCGGCCACTTTGAGCGCAAGCATGCCGATGTGGACATGCAAGCCGTGCTACGCGAGATCGACGATGCGCGGGCCGAAGACGCTGCGCGCAGGTTGCGCATGGCCACGGCAGGCGGCTAACCAAAGGCGCGCGCACTGGCCAGCGCACCCAAGCGCTGGGTAATGGCGAAGAACTCGGCCACGGTCTGCTCAATGATCTCTTGTGCAGACTTCACTTCGGTAATCAAGCCCACCGTCTGACCGGCCAGTGCGGGTGCGGCTTCCATGTCGCCGCCAAAATACACCTCTTGAATGCCTTTGAAAGTGTCGGCCGGCATCAGGCCGGCGGAGTGGATCACGCGGGTGCGCTCAGACTTCAGGGCGCGAATGCAGGGCGATGCTTTGGTGTTCAAAACCCAGGTGCCAGTCTCTTTGGCAGACACGATGGCGTTCTTGTAGTTGGCGTGCACAGGGCTTTCGGTGCAACTGACGAAGCGCGTACCCATCTGGATACCTTCAGCCCCACAGGCAAACGCAGCGGCCATGCCGCGCCCATCGCAAATGCCGCCTGCGGCAATCATCGGTACGTTGACTTGGGCGCGTATGGCTTGCAGCAACACCAGGGTCGAGACCTCCTCGGGGTTCTTGAATCCGCCGCCCTCGCTGCCCTCCACCACCAGGCCGTCGATACCCGCGTCCACACACTTCAGGGCGGTGTCTACGGTGGGCACCGCGTGGTACACCGTGATGCCCGCATCGTGCAACGGGGCGATGAACTTGGATGGGCTACCCGCAGACGTGGTGACAAACTTCACCCCGCTGGTGCAGACGAACTTGAGCATGGCGTCGTCTTGCAAAAAGCGGATGGGAAGATTGACGCCAAAAGGCAATCCGAGAGCCGCCATGCGGATGATTTCCGCCTGGCAATTGGCAGTCTCACCCGAAGATGTTTCGATGATGCCCAAGCCACCGGCGCGGGACACGGCCGAGGCCAGCGCTGATCGGGCGATCCACCCCATGGGGGCTTGGAGGATGGGATATTTGGCGCCGGTGTGGGCAAGAACGCGGTTCATAAAACTATCTGAAAGTGGACATGCCGACGAGCTTAGGCGCAAACCCGCGCAGCCCAGGTCGCCAAGGTAGCAGCCGAATCACTGAGACGCAGCCTACTCGCCTCATGCAACACCAGCCCGCGGTACACCGCGCTGTGCCAATACACACGCACCCCCACCCGAACCCATGACGGCTATTTGCATCAATCGTCTAGTGTTCGGTTGCAAGACCCGCAGTAGCCGGTGGTGTTGCAAGTCGCATTACTTAGAGCCTTGGCTTTGGACCAACGCCGCAGTGATGGTCAGGGCCTGGCAGTAAGCCGTCGGTTGCGGCTTCCCCGATAGCCGACTTTAAACGGGTGCGGTCACAGCAAATTCCCCATTTGGGGGATACATGATGTCGATTCGGGTGGCTAAACTCCACGGCAGCCGCTGCAGGGTTTTTCGAATTTTTTATACTCGTGCAGATTTCTAGTTACCTAGCGGCAAAGCCGGCGCCACTTTAGACCCGTCTTAATGTCCCGCTTATCCCGTTGACGCCTGAATATCCTGCAAGTTTTGCTGTCCACATTGCGTTAGAGCACCTGAGTTTTATGAACAACCCGCTTGTTGGAGGCTGTCTTTGTGGTTCAGTCCGCTATGAGGTCAACACTCCACTGGGGCCGGTAGAGAACTGCCACTGCTCAATGTGTCGCAAGGCTCACGGTACGGCCTTCTCTACAAATTCAGTCGTTCCCACCCTTGCCCTCAAGGTAACGGCTGGCGCCACTACCCGTTAATTAATTGGAGCCCTTACCCGTGATCGAACACCACCTAGACATCCCCACCCCCGACGGCAGCATGAACACCTTTGTGGTCCACCCCGACGAGGGCGGCCCGCACCCGGTGGTGCTGTTTTATATGGACGCACCGGGCAAGCGCGAAGAGCTGCACGACATGGCGCGGCGCTTGGCGGCGGTGGGTTATTTTGTGGTGTTGCCCAACCTGTATTACCGGCGCGAACGTGACTACATGATGAAGGAGCGCACCGAGGCCGCGCTGACCCATATGTTTGCGCTCATGGGTTCGCTCAACGCGGCCACCACAGAATGCGATACCCGGGCCATGCTGGCGTTTATTGACACACAGCCACACGCCGATGCGCGCCGCGTGGGTGCCGTGGGCTACTGCATGAGCGGCCCCTTTGTGGTGTGGGCCGCCGCCGCGTTCCCAGATCGCGTGCGTTGCATTGCGTCTATTCACGGTGCCAACATGGCAACGGCAGCGCCTGATTCACCGCACCGGGTGGTGGCCAAGCTGCGCTGCGAAAGCTATTACGCCTGCGCTGAGATCGACAAGTGGGCACCACCGGCAGACATTGCTTTGTTGCAAGCAGCATTGCAAGCGGCCAACACGCCGCACCGCATTGAGTGGTACGCGGGTGTGGAACATGGCTTTGTGTTTCCGCAGCGTGGGACGATCTACAACCGGCCTGCGGCCGAGAGGCACTGGGAGCGTTTGTTCAGTCTATTTGCCAGAAACCTCCAGGCTGTCTGACGCCCTTCAAGACCGCAGTGCGATCTGTAAATTCCAACCAAGAGGTGCTTGTGAATCCCTCCGCCCCCCATGCCGACTTGATTGCTGCCTACCGGCGCGCGCAAGCCGATGCTGCACACAAAGCTGGGTTGATCCAAGTGGTTTCCAAGAAAGGGCCCGTGGCCATTCGGGCGGCGGTTGAGACCGCAGCCAAGGCCGCAAAGCGCCGCGATGCGTTTGCCAAAAAGCTGGAGGCTTTGGGGATGGTGCTAACAGACTAAACGCCCCGCGCAAGGCTGCGCGGCAGCACACGACGACAATAGCCGCCTGTGCTCCTTTAGCCAACCAACACGCCCTCAGCGCCACACGTCCATGACCGACAACTACAAAATAGCCGCCGAAGCGCGCGAAGCCGCACTCTGTGAATCTTGCCGGGGCATACAGCGCAACTGGCGCAAGGCCCCCGGCCACCCCGAGCTGGTGCAGGGCGACAACCGCAAAGAGCTGCGCGGCCAACGCAGCGTGGCTGTCACCCGCTACCGCTGCGACCGTTGTGGCTCCATCTGGGATTACGAGAACGACAAGACCAAGCAAAACGTCGGCTGGTCGCTGCCGCGGCGCTAGGCGCATCATTGACCGCGCTGTGGTTCCTCTGCCGCAAGCTACACCACCCCACGCCGTATCACGCCTGCGCAGCACGCGCCTGGCCCGCAGCGTCAAACCCTTCTTGGCACGCGGTGGCATCAAGGGCGAGCGCTGCCCGGGCTGCCGCCTGGTACCCAGCCATTGCATATGCGCCTTGCGCGTGTGCGTGCCCACGCAGGCGGGCATGTGCTTGCTGATGGCCGATATTGAGCCACTCAAGCCCAGTAACACCGGCTGGCTGATTGCCGATGTGGTGCCCGACACCTTTGCCTTTGGCTGGGCCCGCACCGAGGTCGACCCCGCGCTCTTGGCCCTGCTGGCCGACCCGCAGTGGCAGCCCTATGTGGTGTTCCCCGGCGAGTTTGTGGAGCCCGCCCGGGTGGTGAAACAAATAGCGTCCGCTGCAAGCAGCGGCGAAGCGTGGGGGCTCCAATTCCCCGCCGGGCCGCCCCAAGGGGAATTAGCCCCCTCGGGGGGCAGCGACCCGCGCAGCGGTGGAGCGTGGGGGCCACAATTCCCCGCCGGGCCGCCCCAAGGGGAATTAACCCCCTCGGGGGGCAGCGACCCGCGCAGCGGCGGAGCGTGGGGGCCAAAACCTTTCAGGCGCCCCTTGTTTATTTTGTTAGACGCCACCTGGGCCGAAGCCCGTAAGATGTTCCGCAAAAGCCCTTACCTTGACCAGTTCCCCGTGCTCAGCCTGGAGCCCGCCCAGATCTCGCGCTACACGCTGCGCCGCTCCCGCCGCGACGATCACTTTTGCACCAGCGAAGTGGCCGCCCTGTGCCTGGACCTGGCCCACGAGCCCCACGCCGCACAAACGCTGGAAGCCTGGCTGGATGTCTTCACCCACCACTACCTGCAAGCCAAACACCAGTTACCTGCGGACCCGCAAACAGATGCGCACCAACGGTTACAGCAATTGCAGCAGGCCTAGTTGCTACATATTTAGTAGCAACAAAGTCAATAAATACGCGGGCCAGAGCACGATTTGCCTCTGAATTTGACTCAAATAGAGCCATTGAGGCCCCCATAGCAAGGCGTGTGGGCCGGCCACCCCACACGCCACCCCGCCCGTATACTCCCCACCGGCCACACCCTGGCCACCCACCGCGCCTGCAGCTACCCGCCGCAGGCGCACCCCACACCACCTGCTTTTTACCCAAAACACAGTGGATTCGCTGAACCCATCCGTCGTGGATGCCGGCCAGCCATCTGCGCGGAGCCCTCCAGCATGAGCACTTTCATCTTCAACGAACTCAATTTTGACGACCACGAGCAGGTCGTCTTTGTGTCTGAGCCCAAGTCGGGCCTCAAGGGCATCATTGCCGTGCACAACACCAGCCTCGGCCCCGCCATGGGCGGCTGCCGTATGTGGAACTATGCCAGCGAAGCCCTGGCCGTGAACGATGTGCTGCGCCTCTCACGCGGCATGACCTACAAAAACGCCGTGGCTGGCCTGCCCATTGGCGGCGGCAAGAGCGTCATCATCGGCAACCCAGCCGACAAAACCCCCGCGCTGTTTGAAGCATTGGGGGAAGCGCTAGAGCGCCTGGGCGGCCGCTACATCACCGCCGAAGACGTGGGCACCAGCCCCGCCGACATGGCCCATGTGGCCAAGAAAACGGGTTACGTGGCAGGCCTGGGTGCCAGTGGCGACCCATCGCCTTTCACCGCGCTGGGCTGCTTTGTGGGCGCGCAAGCCGCCATCAAATACCACCTGCAACGCGACAGCTTTGACGGCCTGACCGTGGCCGTGCAGGGCCTGGGCCATGTGGGCTACGACTACGCACGCCGCCTGCATGCCGCCGGCGCCAAGCTCATCGTGGCAGATATCGACAAGCTCGCGCTGGAGCGCGCCCGCACCGAGCTGGGTGCCGAGGTGGTCGCGCCCGATGCCATTTACGATGTAGAGGCCGACATCTACGCCCCCTGCGCGCTGGGCGCCACGCTCAACCCCAACACGCTAGGGCGCCTGAAGGCGCGCATTGTGGCCGGTGCTGCCAATAACCAGTTGGCCACTGCCGATGTGGGCGACATGCTGCGTAAAAAGGGCGTGCTGTACGCGCCCGATTTCGTCATCAACGCGGGCGGCATCATCAAGGTCTGCTACGAGTACCTGAAGAAACCAGAGACCGATGTAGAAGCCCATGTGCGCGAGATTGGCGACACGCTGGCCGAGGTGTTTGCCCGCGCCGACTTGGAGGGCCGCGCGACCAGTGTGGTGGCTGACGAGGTGGCGCAGGCGCGGTTCAAGCGCTGAGCTGCTGTGAGGTGCTGAGACGTTCCATCAGTCAAAAATGCGACGGATGTGCGTCACACGCGCACATTAGAATCGTCTGCGCTCCAATCCCTGGGCCGTCCTTACCGCGAAAACTCTTTCCATGTCAAAACTGCTGGCCTACCTGAACCTCCTAGACAAAGACTCTGCTGCGGGTGCCGCCCATGCAGAAGACCCCAACGCGGCGATGGCCGGATTTGGTTTGAATGATGCAGAGCAAGCGGCACTGCGCTCGGGCGATTCAGACGAAGTTGCAAAACTGGCAGGCGTAGACGCCAGCGCGATGCCGCCACCGCAATACCCGCAAGACCCGTACACCGGAAAATAGAGCGTGTGATCCGGTGAACCGTACTTGGCTTGGCCGATGGGTCTTGGTCTGCGTCCTGGGCTTTGGCTTGGGGCACGGCGCATTTGCGGACGATCAACCCAATATCGATGCCTTGCTAAAAGACGTTTCGCGCTCTTTAAGCTCCACCCCTGAAAAGGCCATCCAGCAACTTGCAGCGCTGCAGGAGCTGCGCCCTTCCTTGTCTGCGGAACAGTACGAACTGTTTCAGCTCTACTCCGCCTCGTCATTGGGATTTCAGGGTAAGAACACCGAGCGCGTTGCCCTTGTCAGCCAGTTCATAGGGCAAGTGAAGTCTGCCCCAAGGCGCAGCCGATTTCTGTACGAGCTCATCGACGGCAATCGCGCCCTGGGCCGCAATGAGGACGCCCTGCAGGCCATGAACCAGTCCATCTTGCTACTGCCCGAGTTGTCGACGGCACGCGACAAAACTGCCGTACTGCAAGGGGCCCTCTCCTTACTCTATGCATTCCATGCGTATGACGATGCACTGGCCTACGCTGATCGCATCGTGGCGCTTGAGCCAGACAACTCCAGTGCCTGGGGGCGTTGCCTGGGACTGACCGACCAAGTCGATCTGCAGTTCAAGCGTGGGCAAGGCGCGATCGCCCGCGCCATTGCCCCTGCTGCCATCCAAACCTGCGATGCCAACAAAAATTGGATCTACAGCCTCATCGTCAAAACCAATTTGGCGGTGGATCTGATCAACGTCGGTCAGTACCAACAGGGCATTGCCGCCAGCCTGCCGCTCTTGGATGAATTTGCTATCCGGGGGCAAAGTTCTGGTCACCTCACATCGCTGCAAGAAACCCTGGCGAAGGCGTATTTGAAGACCGGAAATCTGGGCCGAGCGCAATATTTTGGTGAGCAAGCCTATGCGCGTGCGCTGGCCGGTAACGACCTGGAGTTGCAGCTTGAGGCCAGCGAAACGATGGCGGCTGTGAAGCGTGCCCAGGGCGAACTCAGCAGTGCCATGGACTATTACGACAAGCACCTCGAATTGCAAAAGAAGGTCCTGGCCGAGCAGTCCCAAATGAACTTGGCCTACCAGCGCGTCAAGTTTGAATCACAAGACAAAGCCAATCAAATGGCGCTGCTGGAGCAACAAAACAAAGTGCTCAACGTCGAAAAGCAGCTACAACTGGGCAAGAACCAGAATCTGGTTTTGCTGGTGACGCTGGGCTCGGTATTGCTGGTGATCTTGGGCGCGGGCTTTGTCAAAACGCTGCGGCAAAAAAACGTGTTCCGCCTGTCGGCCCAGATTGACGGTCTCACACAAATCAGTAACCGGGCCCATTTCGCCGCCACCGCGCAAGAGATTTTTAGCCGCAAGGGCGGTGTGGCCAGCCTGGTGCTGTTTGATATGGATTTCTTCAAGCGCGTCAATGACACCTACGGCCACGGCACCGGCGATTGGGTGTTAAAAACCGTGACTGAGACGGTGAAGTCACAGTTGCGCAAAGGCGAGATGCTGGGCCGCCTGGGTGGCGAAGAGTTTGCACTGTGCCTGCCGGACACCAGCGCCGCAGACGCCCTGGCCCTGGCGGAGCGCTGCCGCAGTGCCATCACCACGATTGACAGTAGCCCCAGCGGCTACCGCTTTACGCTGACGGCCAGCTTTGGCACCGCCACCCAAGGCCCGAAAGAACTCACCACTTTTGAAGACACGCTGGTAGCCGCCGACAAGGCACTCTACGTGTCTAAAAACGCCGGGCGCAACCGCGTGACGGCGTACCAAACCTCGGGCGGCTACGCGGACACACAACCCCCAGAACTTGCTGAAGCCGCCAAGCCCGCACCCCAACCCTAAGAGGACAAGCAACACGATGCGCAGCAAGCAAGGCAGATTAGTCTGCGTAGGCACCGGCCTGCGCCTGGCAGGGCAGATTACGCCGCTGGCGCAAAGCCACATTGAAAACGCCGATGTGGTGGTGGGCGCTGTGCCCAATGGCTTTGCGCGCAAGTGGCTGCAAAGTATTTCCAAAGAATATATCTGCGTGCTGGACTACTACAGCGACTGCGATTTAGAAGGCAAAAACCGCTGCGATACCTACAAGCGCATGTCGGACACCATCCTGGAGCAGGTGCGTGCAGGCAAATTTGTGTGTGCGGCCTTTTACGGACACCCTGGCATATTTGCCTGCATCTCCCACATGGCCATTGCCGCTGCGCGGGCCGAAGGTTTTAGCGCCGAGATGCTGCCCGGTATCTCCGCCGAAGACTGCTTGGTGGCGGACCTGGGTATCGACCCTGGCCGCACCGGTATGCAATCCATGGAGGCGACCCAATACCTGGTCTACCAACGCCGGATTGACCCGAGCGCGCTGTTGGTGCTGTGGCAACCTTTTTTAGCGGGTGAACTCAGCATGAAACGCTTTGACACCACGCCTGCCAGGTTGCAGTTGCTGGTCGACAAATTAGCGCGCGACTACCCGCTGGACCACACCGTTATTTTGTACGAAGCCGCCACTGGCCCGCTGGAAAAAACCCGCATGGACAAACTGGCGCTGCGCGACCTGCCGCACGCCGAATTGCGTGGCATCACCACCTTGGTCATACCTGCGGCCCTGCCCATGGAATGGGACCAGGCGATGGCCGATTTGCTCAATGCCCTACCGGCTGAAGCAGAAGCACAAGCTGAAGCAGAAGTCGAAACCCATTAGCTCTGTTTTTGATAGCAGATTAGTCAATGAATACGCGGGCTACAGCCCGATTTGACTATAAAAAAGGTGAAAAATCAGTGCGTAATGGCCACCAACACGCTGCAAGGTGCGTGGGCAATTAGCGCCTTAGATACCGACGACTTCCACCACCGTGCGGCCCAGCCGTCCAGGTGCCGGTGGCCGACCACAATGAGGTCGGCTTCAATCTTCTTGGCATAGTCGGTGATTTCGTCCACCGTGTCCCCCGTCAGCAAAACGCCCGTGGCCTGGTGCCCCGCCGTTTGCAGGCGTTGCAAGCCATCGTCCAGCACCGCTTGCATGGCCAGTTTTTCATGCTCCATGAGGCCGCTGTCGTAGATGCCCCCCTCAGCCGCCACCAGGCCTATACCCAGCGGCAACACGGCCACCAGGGCCAGCTCGGCCTGCGACCATTGGGCCAGGTCTTGGCAATCGAGCAAAGCCTTTTGGCCGCTGAGCGAGCCGTCATAGGCCAACAAAATACGTTTGTACATGGTGGGCTCCTAAGTGTTGAGTGCGGGGTGCGATACACAGGGTTGTGTGGATTGAGCATAGGCCTGTGTGCCACGGCTGGCAAGTGCAACACCTACGCCGGGTATGGAATGGGGCCGCATCGATGGGTGACAATGCCGCATGAACCAAACCGACCCCAACGCCGCCATCCTCGCCGACCGCCGCGTGCTGCTGGTCTTGTTGATCACCATTTCTGTGGCCTTGGCGTGGATCTTGTGGCCTTTCTTTGGCGCCATCTTGTGGGGCTTCATCATCTCGTTGCTGGCCACGCCCTTCCACCACCACCTGATGCGCCACTACAAGCTGGGCCACACCGCCGCGGCGTTGTGGACCATGCTGGTGGTGCTGCTGGTGGTGGTGCTTCCGTTGGTGCTGATCACCCTGTCACTGGCGGCAGAGGCCACGGCCATTTACCAACGCATTCAGTCCGGTGAAATCAACCCGGTGTTGTATCTGCGTGGTGTGTTCAATGCGTTACCGGACTGGGTTGGCTCCATCCTGGACCGCTTTGGTCTGACCAACTTTGACCGCCTGCAGACCCGCGTGACTGCGCTGCTCACCCAGGGCTCGCAGTACATTGCCGCCCAGGCGCTCAACATGGGTCAACTCACGTTTGACTTTGTGGCCAATGTCTTTATTACGTTGTATTTGTCGTTCTTTCTGATCCGTGATGGTGGTGCCCTGGCAGATATGTTGCACCGGGGTATTCCTCTGGCGCCAGCGCACAAACGCGAGCTGTGGCGTAAATTCACCACCGTGATTCGCGCCACAGTAAAAGGCAATTTACTCGTGGCCGGGATTCAGGGCGCGTTGGGCGGTTTGGCGTTTTGGTTTCTGGGGGTTGGCGCGCCGGTGTTGTGGGCGGTGCTGATGGCCTTCTTGTCGCTGCTGCCAGCAGTTGGGGCCGGGCTGGTGTGGGTGCCTGTAGCGCTGTACCTGCTGATGCAAGGCGACGTGTGGCAGAGCGTGGCACTCATCGCCTGGGGCGTGCTGGTGATAGGCCTGGTGGACAATGTGCTGCGCCCGATGTTGGTGGGCAAAGACACCCGCATGCCCGACTACGTGGTGTTGATCACCACACTGGGCGGCATGGCAGTTTTGGGTATCAATGGCTTTGTGGTTGGGCCCACGGTGGCTGCCATGTTTATTGCGGTGTGGCATATCTATGCCATTCCCGAGGATGCACCCGACCCCGGGGTCGAGTCGCCTTAGCCCGCCGACGGTTCCGTGTGATGGGCGGCTTTGGCAGCCTCAGTGCGCAAGTCCTTTTACTATTCGACAAAACCTTTCAGCACCTTTCACCGCTCCATCTCTCCAGGTAACCCCATGCAGTTCAACAGCCAAGACGACGACTCTGAGCACGCTACGCACTCGGTGGCCGATCGGGCGGCGGTGGCATCGCGTACCACCTGGGTCAGCGTAGCGGTCAATGTGGTGCTGTCCGCGATTCAGTTGGTGGTGGGTGTGTGGGCCTCATCGCAGGCGCTGATCGCCGATGCCATCCACTCGTTGTCGGACCTGGTGTCTGACTTTGTGGTGCTGTTTGCCGGCCACCACAGCCGCAAAGACGCCGACACCGAACACCCCTATGGGCACCAACGGTTTGAAACAGCGGCATCCCTCGTGCTGGGTATTATTTTGCTCACTGTGGGCCTGGGCATGGCGTGGTCTGCCGTGCACAAGCTGCAGTCGCCCGAGGCCATTGCCACGGTGCATGTATTTGCATTGTGGGTGGCGGGTGGCGCGCTGGTGGCCAAAGAGCTGCTGTTTCGCTACATGCTGGCAGCGGCTAAGGCGGTCAAGTCGGGGTTGTTGGTGGCCAACGCTTGGCATGCCCGCTCGGATGCCGCCTCATCGTTGGTGGTGGGCTTGGGCCTGATCGGCAATTTGGCCGGCTACCCCTTGCTCGACCCCTTGGCGGCTTTGGTGGTGGGCTTTATGGTGGGCAAGATGGGCTGGTCTTTTGGCTGGGACGCCCTGCACGACCTGATGGACCGCGCGGTGAACGAGGAAGAGGTGCAGGCCATCCGCAACACGCTCCTACAAACGCCGGGCGTGGCCGGCGTACACGACATACGCACGCGAAAAATGGGCGATATGGTCATCGTCGATGCACACATTGAAGTAGACGCGCAATTGACCGTGGAAGCAGGGCACAACATTGCAGTGGCGGCGCGCCAGGCAGTGATGCAGCGCCACCGTGTACTGAATTTGATGACCCACGTCGATCCGGCACACCGGCCTGACCTGGACCACGCGGCCCACTCAGCGCACGGCTAGGGTAGCAATTCGGCCACGCTGTCCCACGACTCAGGGGCAATGCGACCTTCGTAGCGGTACTTCACTACGCCGGCCGTATCTGCCACCAAGGTGATGGGTAGCTTGCCAGACGCACCCTTGGCTTCCCACACAGAAATCGGACGCACGGTCTGCATTTGCGACGCGATGTTTTCATAGGCACGCCACTGGGCTACGTCGGTGTCTATGTTGACCGTGACCAAGGCAAAGGGCTTGTTTTTCCAGCCTGCCAAATTGGCTCTGAGCTCTGCCAGATGGGACCGGCACACCGCACAACTGGTAGACCAGTAGTAGACCATGACGACTTTGTCCTTAAGTACCGATGCATCGAATTTGCCACCCTCTAATGTGGTGCCTGATACAGCCAACGGCCGCTTCAGGGCGGCGGGCTCGGCCCACGAAGGCAGCGCGGCCAGCGTAGCGGCGCACACGAATACCAAAGATGCGATGGACAGTTTTTTCATGGTGCGTGAGTTAGGGTTATGGACTTGCCTTTGAGACCAATTACCCACACGATACCCCATAATTCCACCAGAAATCTGGACCCCAGGGCGCAAGCCTTTCAACGACGGACACCCACCTACGGTGCCCACCATGCACACCACTATTTTTGACACGCCCGTTGTCAACACCCTGCTGCGCGGGCTGTCCATCGTCTATTTGAGGCTTGCCGGCTGGAAGGTGGACGGCAGCCTGCCACCACAGGCCGCCAAGAGCGTGCTGATTGCCGCGCCCCACACCAGCAACTGGGATTTGCCGTACACGCTCATGGTCGCCTTCGTACTGCGATTGGATGTGTACTGGATGGGAAAGGAAACCATTTTTAGGCCGCCTTTTCGGGGCGTGATGTTGTGGCTGGGCGGCATACCGGTGCGCCGCGAGAGCTCCAACAACATGGTCGCTGCCTCGGTTGAGGCCATGAATGCGGCCGATGGACCGCTCCAACTCATCGTGCCCCCTGAGGGCACGCGCAGCAAAGCCCGCTACTGGAAGACGGGTTTTTACTACATTGCCACCGGGGCACAGGTGCCCATCGTGATGGCCTACCTGGACTACGGCCGCAAGGTGGGCGGGCTGGGGCCCATGTTTTTCCCCACCGGGGATATCGACGCCGACATGGCACAGATCAAGGCCTTTTACGCGCCGTTCCAAGGCAAGAATCCCGATCAGTTTTAGCGCAAAAAGCCTGCCAGGCGTCACCCTGGCAGGCTTTTGATGGCAGCAGTTCGGCAGGATTTAATTCACGCCGACGGCGCTCCAAGCGGCGGCCACTGCATTGCGCTCAACCGACGCTGCACCATACAAATCAGAGGCGGCGTTGAGCGTGGCAACACGCGCACCCGCGTAGTTGGTGTTGGAGGTCATGTACACCGACAAAGCCCGGTACATGATTTTGGCGCCCTTATCGCGGCCAATGGCGGTGAGCGCTGTATTACCGTTACACACCAGCGAGGCGGGTGTCAACGACGGGAAGTTGCCCGGTACCACAGCGCCTTCGTTCATCAGGTAGAAAAAGTGGTTGGCAACGCCTGAAGAGTAGTGCACATCCAGGCTACCGATGGTGCTGGTGTAGCAATCTGGCGAGGAGCCGTCCAGGCTGGGCTTGAACATGTAGCGCAGTGCCTTGGTGGCGTCTGGATTTTGGTAGCTGGCTTTGAAAATACGCTCGCCAATCAGGTAGTTGGGCTTGCTGCTGGGCTTGTTGGCGTAGTACTCAATGGCGGTACCCATCATGTCGGACATGGCTTCGTTCAGGCCACCTGACTCGCCCGAGTACACCAGCTTGGCGGTGTTGGCCGTTACGCCGTGGGTCATCTCGTGGCCCGCCACGTCAATGGCCACCAGCGGCAAGTAGGTGACACCGTCGCCATCGCCATAGGTCATGCAGAAGCAGGCATCACTCCAGAAGGCATTGACGTAGTTACGGCCGTAATGCACTTTGGAATAGCCCGCGCGGCCCGCGTTATCAATGCCGTTGCGACCCAGTGTCTTGTAGAAATCCCAGGTCGTGTTCTGGCCGTACAGCACATCGACAGCGGCGGTGGCCGTGTCCGATGTGGTGGAGTTACCCCACACGTTGTCCGCGTCGGTCAACAGCGTGCCGCTGCCGCTGGTTCGTCTGGCCATGTCGGTGACGTAGTGGTTGCCACGGCTGGGGTCACGCATGGCAAAGCCAGAGGTTTGGCTGTCAGTGGTCAGTGCCACGACACCCAGTGTCAGACTCTTGCCGGTACCCGCGCTGGCGGCGGTTTCAATGCCGTCCCATTTGTCAATCACTTGGGATGTATTCGCATCAATAAAGTAATGCATTTCACTGGGGGAGCCGTCAGCCGTCTCACCGGTTACCACCACTTCGTGCGCCAGGCGGGCATCGCCACGCGCATGCACCACCAAGCGGGAGGTGATGGCGCCTTGCACCACGCCGGAAAACAAGCCACGCGCATATTGAATTGCGCCGTCTTCCGTGACCCGCGCGGTCGTGTCCACATTGAGTTTGTTGCGTTGGGTCAAGGATGCACTCTTCATATTGCCCCCCTTGTCCATGTGCACCACAAAGTCGCCGCCAATCACGGGCAGGCCGCGGTGGCTGCGATCGAAACGGACGTGCTGATCGCCGTTGTCATCGACGATGGCATCGCTTGCTGCAAAACCGTCTTCTGCCGCCGCGTTGACGCGGTGTCCCTGGTTTTTGAGGTGTGCTTCTGCCGCGCGAACGCTTGCATTGCCACTTGAAGGACCTGCCATCGCCACGTTGGCCAACACCACGCTCAATGCAATAGCAATTTGCTTTTTCTCGAATCTCATTTGTATCCAATCCAGTGTATGAAGTTAGGGGAGCACCGCTCCTTTTGAGAACGGTGTGTGCAGCGTAAATTCAGTCAACCCCACATTCAATAGGGGTTTTCCAACGCAATTGACCCGTTTGGGTGCTGCGCTGCGTCATACGCATTTAATGTGCCACGAGCCCTGCGCCTAGGGTAAGTACTCGCCCACTTTCGGGCGGAACAAAAAAAAGCGCGCCCACAGGCGCGCTTTTATGCGGTGCAAAAGTTGACTACTGGATTTGGCTACTGGGCGACGACGCGCACCATCTCCAAACACTTGTTGGAGTAGCCCCACTCGTTGTCGTACCAGCTCACCAACTTGACGAAGGTGCCATCCAACGCAATGGAGGCGTCCGCATCAAAGATGGAGGTGCGGGTATCGCCACGGAAGTCGGTGGCCACCACTTTGTCTTCGGTATAACCCAACACGCCCTTCAGGGCACCTTGGCTTTGTGCTTTCATCTCAGCGCAAATTTCAGCCATGGTGGCCGGGCTGTTCAGCTCGCATGTCAGGTCCACGACCGACACATCGCTGGTGGGCACGCGAAACGACATGCCGGTGAGCTTCTTGTTCAACTCAGGAATCACCACGCCCACGGCCTTGGCCGCGCCGGTGCTGCTGGGGATGATGTTTTCCAGAATACCGCGTCCACCGCGCCAGTCTTTGTTAGAAGGGCCATCTACCGTTTTTTGAGTGGCAGTAGCCGCGTGCACCGTGGTCATCAGGCCGCGCTTGATACCCCATTTGTCATGCATGACCTTGGCCAAAGGCGCCAGGCAGTTGGTGGTGCACGATGCATTCGAGATGATGGCTTCGCCCTTGTAGGTGGCGTGGTTCACACCAAACACAAACATCGGGGTGTCGTCCTTGGACGGGGCCGACAAGATGACCTTCTTGGCGCCGGCATCGAGGTGTTTTTGCGCGGTGGCTTTGTCCAGGAACAAGCCGGTGGATTCGATGACGATATCGGCACCGACGTCCGCCCACTTCAGGTTGGCGGGATCGCGCTCCTGGGTCAGGCGGATCTTCTTGCCATTAATGACCAGCGTATTGCCGTCTACCGACACATCGCCCTTGAAGCGTCCATGCACGCTGTCGTACTGCAGCATGTAGGCCAAGTAGTCCGGCTCCAGCAGGTCATTGATAGCAACGACTTCGATGTCGCTGAAGTTTTGCAGGGCCGAGCGCAGCACGTTGCGTCCGATGCGGCCAAAGCCGTTGATACCGATTTTGATGGTCATTGAGAAGTCTCCAAAGTAAAAAAAACTACAAATCTAGTCTGGTGCACGGCACAGAAACTTTTAGCTGCTGGTCAAACAAATATGGCTCCAGTTCTGCGGGGAGTTGTACCGTCAAGCCCTTGAGCCAATTCAAAAACTCTTTTCGCTTCGGATTCGGCTGACCATACTCAGCAACTAGGTTGTCTGCATGGGGTTTGCGCGCGCGTACCGATATGTCAAAAGGGCAGGCCATGGTGTTCAAATTGAATTTTCCATCGCGGAGGTCAGCCGGCGCTACGCTGCGCAAGAAACCAACCAATGTCATGTCGCGTATCACATGCCGGTCTTTGGCAGAAATCGCAAAGACAAATGCTTGCGTTGCCTTTATCGGCTCGGCGCTTTGCATTGGACAGACAAGACGGTAGTCCTTCATGTGGCTTGTGACGGCTGCGGCCAGGCTCGCGCTTCGCGCGTCGTAAATAATACGCACAAGTGGTTCTGCATTCATTTCCCGAAAGATAGCTTCTGCGAGCACGGTGCCGCCCTCACCCGCAGCAATCGCCCTGGCAGGATAGGGCGGCCGAATCATTGGACGTTTGAAACAGGCGTCACCCAGCGGGGCCGGGTCCACTCCACTCACCTCGCTATAAACCACGCTACGGCCCTCCGCCAGTTCAAAGTCAAAGTCTTGCGCAACTATGAGGGGGGTGCTACCTTGGACAAAACAAGGAAGCCGGTAGCGTTTCACAAAAGCCTCAACCGCATCCTCGAACGCCTCAACACCCGTATTTGATAACACATTGACTGTAGGTTTTAAGTCTGGCGAATGGAAAGTCAACCGCACACGAACTTTGGCGGTACTCTTTGCAGCCAGCTCCGATGCAGGGTACGTTGGGGCGTCTCCCGGACCTGCTTGAACTTGCAAACATGCGAGCGCCGAACTGGGCGGCTGCAACTCGAGTTCTGTTTGAGCCCACACTGGCTCGGCCTGAAAAATAAAAATAAGACCCAGAAATGCAGTTAAGACGCCGACGAGTCGTTGGCTTGAACTTATCTTGCGCGCCATCGTTATTTGCGGGTGAGCGCGGTTTGCACGGTGTCAGCCACGTTTTCTGGCGTGAAGCCAAAGTGCTTGAACAACACTGGGGCCGGGGCCGACTCGCCATACGTGTCTAAGCCCACCACAGCGGCCACGCCGTATTTCCACCAGCCGCCGGTGGAGCCCATTTCTACTGCCACGCGGGGCACGCCAGCGGGCAGCACCGAGCGCTTGAAGTCTTCGGATTGCAAGTCAAACGTGGTGGTGGACGGCATAGAGACGACGCGTGTAGCGATCTTGCGCGTGGCCAGCAGTTGCTGGGCTTCCAGTGCCAATTGCACTTCTGAGCCGGTGGCGATGATGACGGCCTGCACTTTTTTCTTCATGCCGACATCGGCGGGCTCCGACAGCACATACGCGCCCTTGCTGATGGCGTCCAGGCCGCTCGCATCAGGCGCAGCATCAGAGTCAGCCTTACAGGCATAGGCAATGTTTTGGCGGCTTAACAGCAACGCCGTGGGCTTGGTCTTGTTTTGCAACGCAACGGTCCAGGCCACGGCGGTCTCTGCCGTATCGCCCGGACGCCACACGTCCAAATTGGGGATCAAGCGCAAGGACGCGGCATGCTCGACCGACTGGTGCGTGGGGCCGTCTTCACCCAGGCCAATCGAGTCGTGGGTGAACACGTGGATTACGCGCTGCTTCATCAGCGCGGCCATGCGGATGGCGTTGCGGCTGTAGTCGCTGAACGTAAGGAAGGTGCCACCGTAGGGAATGAAGCCGCCGTGCAAGGCCACGCCATTCATGATGGCGGCCATGCCGAATTCGCGCACGCCGTAGTTGATGTGGCGGCCGCCTTGGCCATTTTCGTTCTTGACCACGGCACCCGTCATCGCGTCAAAGCGCAAATTGGGCGTGCTCTTGGTGTTGGTGAGGTTGGAGCCGGTGAGGTCGGCCGAGCCGCCCAGCATCTCGGGCAATGCGGCGGTGAAGGCTTCCAACGCCAATTGGCTGGCCTTGCGGCTGGCCACGGTGTCGGCCTTTTGGTGGGCCGCAATCACGGTGTCCACGGCGGTCTGCACAAAGTTCTTGGGCAAGTCGCCCTTCATGCGGCGCAGCAGCTCTTTGGCCAATGCGGGGTAGGCGGCCTTGTAGGCGGCAAACTTGATGTTCCAGGCGGCCTCAGCCGCCTTGCCTTGGGCCTTGGCATCCCAAGCGGCATACACCGCTTTGGGGATCACAAAGGGCGCGTGGCTCCACCCAATCGCTTCGCGGGTGAGCTTGATTTCTTCAGCACCGAGCGGCTCGCCGTGCGCCTTGGCGGTGTTGGCGCGGTTGGGGCTGCCTTTGCCGATGTGGGTCTTACAAATGATGAGCGTGGGGCGGTCGGCAGACTTTTTGGCGTCTGCAATGGCGTTGGCCACCAGCGCCACGTTGTGGCCGTCGATGGGGCCAATCACGTTCCAGCCATAGGCCACAAAACGCAGCGCGGTTTGGTCGATGAACCAAGGCGCAACCTGGCCGTCAATCGAGATGCCGTTGTCGTCGTACAGCGCGATCAGCTTGTTCAGCTTCCAGGCACCGGCCAGGGCGGCGGCTTCGTGGCTGATGCCTTCCATCAGGCAGCCGTCGCCCATGAAGGCGTAGGTGTGATGGTCCACCACGGTGTGGTCCACATCACCGTCTTTGCGGTTGAATTCGCTGGCCAATAGCTTCTCGGCCAGCGCCATGCCTACCGCGTTGGTAATGCCCTGGCCCAATGGGCCGGTGGTGGTTTCTACGCCCGGGGTAACGCCCACTTCGGGGTGGCCGGCGGTTTTGCTGTGCAGCTTGCGGAAGTTTTTCAACTCGTCCATCGGCAGCTTGTAGCCCGTAAGGTGCAAGAGCGCGTAAATCAGCATGGAGCCGTGGCCGTTGGAGAGCACAAAGCGGTCGCGGTTGAGCCACTGCGGGTTGGTGGGGTTGTGGCTCAGGTGGCTGTGGCCCGCGCCGTTGGCGCTCGGGCCCCATAAGGCAACCGCCATGTCGGCCATGCCCATGGGTGCGCCGGGGTGGCCCGAGTTGGCGGCCTGCACGGCGTCCATGGCCAGCGCGCGAATGGCATTGGCCATGTCCGCCGTATTGGCAGTGTGGGCCGTGTTGGTAGTGGCTGTGGCGCTGGAAAGCGTGGTGTCGGTTGTGCTGGTAGGGACCATGGGGGCTGCTCCGTGAGAGTGGGGGCTGGTGTTGGGGTGCGGGAAAGGGGTTAGCCCATGATTTTACTGGGGTGCGCAGACGGCCCGAAAACGCCCAAAAATACTCTACAGTTGCAGCCTCTAACTGCACAACAACCCACCGCCCACACCCGATGCAAGGCCTGCACCTCACCGCCGATCTCAGTGACTGCCAATGCGAGGCCTTGTGGCTGACGGATGCCGCTGCGCTGCTGGGTTTTTGCGCGCAGGCCGTGCAGGCCGCAGGCTTGCAAGCCGTCAACCAGTTGGCGCATAGTTTCCCGGCACAGGCGGGTGGTCCCGGTGGTGTGACGGCCACCGTGCTGCTAGCCGAGTCGCACCTGTGCGTGCACACCTGGCCCGAGATGGCGGCCGTGACGGTGGATGTGTATGTGTGCAACTTCGGCGCAGACCATTCGGCCAAAGCCACCACGCTGATGGATTTGCTGGTGACGCACTTTGCGCCCAGCCATGCTGACCGGCAGGCGCTGCAGCGGGGTAGAGCGAAGACACTACTAAATTGATAGCGTCTCCGTCAATAGATCCGCCGGCTTGAGCACGTTTCGATCTTAAATTCAACGTCGCAAGCCCTTTTTAGGGGCCTGCGGCGGCCAGTCTTTCGGCCAGCGTGGCTGGCGACAGCTCGCCGATGCGGGTACTCACCAGCCGCCCTTGGGCGTCAAAAAACAGCGTCATCGGCAATGCGCGTTGTTGAAACGCCGCGCCCGCCATACGCGCCTCATCCAGCAGCATATTGTTCAGGCGCAGATTGCGTGCCTGCAACCAGGCGTTGACCTTGGCGGGCGACTCACCCTGGTTCACAAATACGAAATGGACGTCTGGCCGATCGACCTGGGCTTGCTGCAGCACCGGCATCTCGCGCACACACGGCGGGCACCACGTAGCCCAGAGGTTCAGCACCACCGGTTTACCTTTGAAGGTAGCCAGCGACACGGCCTGGCCTTGCTGGGACTGCAGAGTCAGCGCAGGCAGCGTCTGCCCCGCATTCGCTTGAACTGCCAGCATCACCGACCCCACCAGCCACACCAGTGAACCAGTGAACATGGCGGCCAGCATGGGCTTGCGCAAAGCCGGGCGGCGACCGTACAAACCCAGGGCGAACAACCACGCGCCGATGACACCGGCGGTGGCATTCCAGCCGCCATCGCGGATGTCCAGCATGCCCAGCGGCGACGCTTTGTAGGCCGAGGCAAATTCCCAAGCGAAAGCAAGCCGGGCAACGACCAAGCCGACGATCAGGGTCTGCCACAGCTCTGGCTCCATGGCGATACCGGCTTTGCGCGCGCTGCGGTTTCCCACCCACACGCTGGACGCCAGCACGGCGAACACCAACAGCAAAGCGTAGGGAATGGCCAGGGGGCCGATGACGAGGGTTTGGTTCATGGTGGGGCAGCGTGTCAGGCACCGAGACAACGCACAAAAGCTATGAAATACATAGCATCGTTATCAATAAATACGCGGGCTCCGGCACTATTTGGCCCCAAAAACTCACAAAAGCGCGTCGTGCAGGGCAACAAACTCTTGCGTGAGCTTGTGGCTGGGGTCCAGAAAGATCATGGGCAAGCACTGCTCGTGCGACTCGCGAATGCGCACCGATGCGCCCAGGTAGGGCTGCAGCACCGGCAGGCCCTCGTCGATCAGCTCTTGCACCATGCGCTGGGGCAGGTTGGCGCGGGCCTGAAACTGGTTCACGATGATGCCCTCGACCTTCAAATGCGAGTTGTGGTCGGTCTGGATTTCTTTCACGTTGTCCAGCAGCGTGTACAGCGCGCGGCGCGAGAAGTCGTCGCAGTCAAACGGAATCAGGCAGCCCTGGGCCGCAATGAGCGCGCTGCGGGTGTAAAAGTTAAGCGCTGGGGGCGTGTCGATGTAGATCTGGTCGTAGTGCTCAGAAATCTGCTCCAGTGCATCACGCAGCTTGTAAATCTTGTGCCGAGATTCGAGCTTGCTGTGCAGCTCATCCAACTCGGGGCTCGAGGCCATCACATCCAGCCCTTCCCACTGCGTGGGCACCACAAAGTCGGTGGCGTCTTTGTCGCGAATGGTGAACTTCAGGCTTTGCTCAAAAAACTGGGCTACGTGGGGCTGGTCTTCGGGCTGGTCTGGGCCCAGCAAGTAGCGGCTGGAGTTGCCCTGCGAATCTAAATCGATGACCAGCGTGCGCAGCCCCTGCCAGGCGCTGATGGCGGCCAGGTTGCAGGTGATGGTGGACTTGCCGACGCCGCCTTTTTGATTGAAAACCACGTGATGCATGACAAATCCTTGCTGGAGACTGAAGGGCTGCAGTGTAGCGGTCGCGCATGACCACAGGTGTTCCCGCAGAGCATGCAAAAACCGGACCACTCAGAAGCAATGGGCCGCCTATACTGCCCTCAAACAAGCAGCGGTGGCGCTGTGCCCCATGGCACTGCTGCAACAGGAGACAAGCATGGTGTTGTTGGACACGGCAAAGCGCTGGATGGCAAGCCTGCGCAGGCGCGCGCAAGCGTATAGCTCGGTTCAGGGTGAAGCCGTTTTGGAGACACTGCGACGTTTTCGCAAATTCATACTGTTTCTGCTGCCCTTGCATTTGTTTTTTGCGTGGCAGTTCGGCCAGTACCAAGCGCCCGTGGGGCAACCGGCTCTGGTGGCGTGGGCCAACACCATTGCCAACGCCCATGCTGTGATTCTGGTGCTGGGTGCACTGTTGTGGGCAGGCATTGACTGGCATATGCGGGGCCGCAATGCCGCCAACCGCGTGAGCTATGCGCTGCTGCTGTGTGCTTCGGGGGCTTATCTTCTTTTTGGCGCCACGCTCTCACTGGCAGATGTGCGTGTGGGTGCGGGCGCAGGTATTGCCAGCTTCTTGCTGACCTCCATCATGATCAGCGTCATGGCTCTGATGCGTCCGGTGTTGGCGTGGCCCCTGTTTCTTGGGGTGTATGTGTATTTTCAACATGCCGTGGGCGCTTTGGGGTTAAGTGCCTCGCAGCTTGCCAGTGTTCAGGCGATCAGCTTGTCCATCCCGCTGCTGGCCTTGCTGACCTCTTTCACTATTTGGCAGCAATACGTCAAAACCGTATTGGTACAACGCGAACTCAGCACCCGCAACGCCGAGCTACTGCACCTTGCGCAACACGACCCTCTTACCGGCCTGTACAACCGCCGCCACTTTGCCGTGGAGGCCAGTGCCGAATTGGCCCGGGCCCACCGCACGCATTCGCCGACCAGCATCCTGATTGCCGACATTGATTTCTTCAAACGGATCAACGACACCTATGGCCACCCGGCTGGCGATCTGGTGCTCAAGGATGTTGCGCAGCTTCTGATGGACTCGGTACGCAGCACCGACGTGGTAGCCCGTTTGGGTGGCGAAGAGTTCATTGTGCTGTTGCCGCACACGGCGCGTTCGGGTGCCATGGCCGTGGCCGAAAAACTACGTGCCAGCTTGGACCACCATGCGCTGCAGGTGCAGACGCAATGGGTGAAAGTTACGCTGAGCGCGGGGGTGAGCGAACTGGCGGTGGACCAGCCCGGCAGCTTTGAAGACTTGTACGCTGCCGCGGACGCTGCGTTGTACGCGGCCAAGACCCAGGGGCGCAACCGGGTGGAGTGGGGCACGCCCACGGCCCGGCACGTTTAGCGCCTATCTGCCTTACCCCCGTTTTGAGTGCCTTTGCTCCCGAGGGGGCCGAGCTTGAGTCACGGCGGGGTCGGGCCTAGCGTGCCACGACCGGCACTGGCGCCGGGTAGACGGCCAATGCCGGGCTGATAACTTCGTCGTCCAGGCCCAGCGTGCGGATGAAACCGTCCTCGGCCCACTCGCTGTAGCGCCAGTCGCCATCCTCGGCCCGTACTACGCCGCTGGGTGGTTGCACCGCGGCCACCGGCACGTTCTTGAGCGCCGTGGCCATGAATTCGATCCAGGCGGGCAAGGCCAGCGCAGAGCCCGACGCACGCGAACCCAGGCTGCGTGGCGTGTCATGCCCCACCCACACCACCGCCACCAGGCTGGGCTGAAAGCCGGCAAACCAAGCGTCTACTACGTCGTCGGTAGTGCCCGTCTTGCCATACAGGTCGGGGCGCTTGAGCGTGGCCTGCGCCCGCGCGGCGGTGCCAACGCGGGTCACGTCTTGCAACAGGCTGGACACCAGGAAAGTATTGCGCTGGGGCACCACGCGCTGCTCTTCTGCGAGTGTTTGCACCGGGGCCTCAAACACGGTGTCGCCGTTGGCATTGGCGATGCGGCGGATGAATTGCGGCGGCATCTTGATGCCACCGTTGGCCAACACCGCATAAGCCGCCGCCAGTTGCAGTGGGTTGGTAGAGCCGGTGCCCAGGGCCTGGGTCAGGTTGTCGGGCTGGCGCTGAATATCAAAGCCAAAGCGGCTGGCCCACTGGCGCGCGCCCTCGGGCCCGAGCAACTGCACCAGGCGAATCGACACCAGGTTCTTGGAACGCGTCAGCGCAGTGCGCAGGGTGATGGGGCCATCGGTGCTGCCATCGTCGTTTTGCGGCGACCAATCGCCCACGTTCTCCAGCGGCATGTCGTTGATCAGCGTCTCGGGCTGCACGCCGCTTTCAATCGCACCCGAGTAGATAAAGGGCTTGTAGCTGGAGCCCGGCTGGCGCCAGCCCTGGGTCGCGTGGTTGAACTGGCTGCGATGAAAGTCAAAGCCGCCCACCAGAGCGCGAATGTCGCCATTGGCCGGGTCCAAAGCCACCAAAGCACCCTCGGCCTGCGGCCACTGGGTCACCATCCAGGTCTTGCCCTGCTGCACCACCCGCACCACCGCGCCGCGCTGGATACGCACGGCGCGTGGGGCCTTGTCAGACAGCCCCGGCCTGGCCTGGCGCAAACCTGCGCCTTCGGATTGGATCGCCTCACCATTGGCCAGCACCAGCCCAACGCTCTTGGGCGATACGCGCGTCACCACCGCCAGGCGCAGGGTGTCATCGTCGTCGTAATCCGACAGCGCCTGGGGCACGGCCGCATCGGTATCGGCCAAATCAGCGATCAGGGTTTCATTGCCCTCGGGGCCGCGCCAGGCCTGGCGCATCTCATGCTCCATCACGGTCCGGCGCAGGGCGGTGTAGGCGGCTTGCTGCTCCGCGGCGCGCAGCGTGGTGGTCACGCTCAGGCCCGTGGTGTAGGTCAGCTCGCCGTACTGCGCATACACCTGCTGGCGCACCATCTCGGCCAGGTATTCGGCATGCACTTCTACGGTGTGGGGTTTGCGGATGACCAGCTTCTCGGCCTTGGCGGCCTGGTACTGGTCCTCGTCAATGACGCCCTCAGCGCGCATGCGCATCAGGGCCACCAGTTGGCGTGTCTTGGCGCGCTCGAAATTGGTGATGGGGTTGGCAAAGTAGGGGTTTTGCGGCAGCCCGGCCAGCATGGCGCATTCGGCAGGGCTTAGCGCCGCCAGCGTTTTGCCAAAGTAGGCCTGCGCCGCCGCCTCAAAGCCATAGGCCCGTGCACCCAGATAAATCTGGTTCATGTAGAGCTCTAGCACCTGGTCTTTGCTCAACTGGCGTTCGATTTTGAAAGACAGCAGCGCCTCTTTGAACTTGCGATCCCAGGTTTTAGAGCGGTTCAAAAAGAAGGTGCGCGCCACCTGCTGCGTAATGGTGGAGGCCCCCTGGGTGCGCCCACCGGTCATGTTGGCCAGCGCCGCACGGGCAATACCAATCGGGTCGATGCCGCTGTGCGAATAAAAGCGCGCGTCTTCCACGGCCAGCAGGCTGTCCTTCATCAGCTTGGGGATCTGGTCTATGCGCTGGTAGACACGGCGCTCGCTGCCAAAGCCCGCTATCTCTACCCCCTCGGCGGTGTAGACGCGCAGCGGCTGCTTGGGCTTGTAGTCCGACAACGTGCTGGTGTCGGGCAACTGCGGCACCACGACTGCGAGCGCAATCAGCAGTGCAACCAATCCCACTGCCAACATCGCGCCAATGACAATGAAGCCACGCTGTAGCCAGGCCCGCAAGGGTGTGGCTGCAGCGGGGGCCGAACTAGTTTCAAGTGGCATGGGGGATGCGTGTGGACAAAACCTTGGATTATCCGCACTGGCTGCAGAGGGCTGTGGGCACCCAGGTTAGGAGTTGTAACTGCTATTGTTTCGATAGCGGCTTAATCAATAAATACCCGGGCTACAGGCACTTTTGGCTCTAAAAATGACTCCAGCGACCTGAAAAAGGCCTTTTGCTTACACCGACCCAGTGTTTACTACGCTGCGCAGCTCCACCGCCTTGTCAGCATCTACCCCCACCACCTGCTGCGCCCCGGCAATCGTCTCGGGCCGGTGGGCCACTGTGATTCGGGTGATGGACTCCTTGGAAAAATGGCTGGTACGGTTTATGGGAGCAGGTCAGTCACGGTGTCCATCGACCTGCCCATCAAGCCACGTCAGGGCTCCTAAAGCGCTCAAAAAACTGTGCTGGCGACAGTATTTCTATACCGCCGTGTGATCGCACATCTTTCAAGTCAGGGTCTCCCGAGATGAGAATAGCGGCACCCGAGTCGAGGGCAAGCCCGATGAATTTGTCGTCAGTAGTGTCTCGGCTGACTGCAACGACGGCTGACTCTTCAAAGACTTGCATGGACTGCGCAATTTTGATCAAGTGCCGCAACCGGCCCGTGTCGCCAAAGTAGCGGTCAAATTTTGGGCGCGTTATGCGGGTTTCCAGCTCGTGCCACGTCGCTTTGTTCTGGGCTATTACAAAGTGATGCACAGCAAGTGCCAGCACTTGGGCCGACTTGGACTCTGGGAGTAAACCCGCACTGATCAGAACATTGGTGTCTATGACGATGAAGGCTGGCTTATTTGTCATTCAGCAAGCGCATCACATCGTCTTCACTCAGGCCATCTGCTGCGGCTTGATTGCCCATTTTGGCAAGGTGCTGGCGCATAGAGTCTGCAGCCGCTTGGCCCCGCAATGGATAGCTTTCGCTGATGAGCGCAGCCACGTGAAAAGGAATAGTTTGGCTGCTGGCCTGGTAATCCTCATACGACACAACGACAGCCACCGGACGGCCGTGCCGTGTGACTGCAACGGGTTGGCGCTGCGAGGCATCAATGAGTGTGCCAAATTGGTTTTGCGCGGCGAGGGAGGTCATTGTCAGCATGTTGCCACCTAGATTAAACAGACATTACGTCTATTATGGCGGTAATGTCTGTTTTACTGCATTGCCTAAGTTGTCGGTTTACGGTGCAATCTCTGCAACAGCCCCCCGCAGCTCCACCGCCTTACCCGCCTCCACCCCCACCACGCGCTGCGCGCCTGCTATGGTCTCGGGGCGGTGGGCCACGATGATTCGGGTCATGGGCATGGCGGCCAGCGCATCGGTGACCCGGCGCTCGTTGGCAATGTCTAAGTGGCTGGTGGCTTCGTCCAGCGCCAGCACCTTGGGTTCTTTGTACAGGGCACGGGCCAGCAGCACGCGCTGCTTTTGCCCCCCGCTCAAACTGCTGCCCATGTCGCCCACTAGCGTTTGGTAGCCCATGGGCATCTTGGCAATGTCGTCATGCACGGCGGCCAGAGCCGCGCAAGCGTGTACGCGATCTTGCTCAGGCCGTAAGTCGAAGAAGCTGATGTTGTCAGCAATGCTGCCCGCCAGCAGTACATCTTCTTGCATGACGGTGCCAATGACCTTGCGGTAGTTTTGCAGACCCAGTTGCTTGACCGGCACACCGCCGTAAAGCACTTCACCCTCTTGCGGGTGCAATAGCCCGAGGATGACTTTAAGCAGTGTGGTCTTGCCGCAGCCGCTAGGCCCTACCAGTGCCACGCTCTGGCCTGCGGGTAGTCGCAGGTTCAGGTCTTTCAGAATCCAGGGCTCGCCCTCGCCATACCGAAAGCTCACGTTGCGCAGCTCAATGCTCGGCTGCAAATGGGCCAGGTCGTTGGGCGGCACGGTATCTGTCTCAGGCTCTGACAGCGCAATATCCGCCAGCCGCTCCGAGTGCAGGCTGAGCATCTTGATCTCAACTGCGTAGTTAATGAGGGCCGACACCCGGCCCGTGAACTGGCCCTTGTAGGCAATATAGGCAAACAGCATGCCGATGGTGAAGGGGGATGCTGCCGCCGACCCCGCACCAGCAACACCTGTCTGCATCACCAAGCCCTGCCCCTAACCAAAATATTGCCAAGTTCTCCAGGAACTGGAGGTTGATTTATGTCTACAGAAGCGAGTGACGTCCAACCGAATACTTACGAACTTAAGCAACTCGAGTAGTCAAGCTGTGACACTACGAGCGTTCAAGACCAACAAAAACAATGCCCTTATTTTGTTGGGACCATATGCTACTGGCGAGGCGACCTTCAAAGAGGTGCCGTTTAACACCAACCCAAACGGCTTTGCAACTGCTCCAATCTGATTGAAAAATCGCTCCTCAATATCAATAACAACAGTAGCCGGTTCGCGCAAACCAATAGCACTGGAATTTGATATCACGATAATTGGAAACTCCTGAGCAAAACCTCTAACGAATCCATTAATATCTGGTATCAGAATTTCGCAGTGCTTGCAACCGACTGATAGGTAAATCAGCAGCAACGGCTTGCCCGGTATTGCGACTTCGTGTAGCTGTAGTGCGCGTCCATCTACCATCCCAATAATCGTGCTCGGCTCAAACACCAAACCTTGTGGCTTGCCGTTGCTGATTGGTTGGTTCTGAATCAACTCTTGTTTGGGCTCCAAATGCTTTGCCGCGTCAACAAAAATTCTCAACAAAAAAAAGCAGAGAAAAAACAAGCATTGAATAGAAAAGAATATCTGGGCGCGCGTGTGCATAGGCCTGCATATCACCGCTTAAGAGTGCCACAAGAGATACTGCAAGCAGTATTAAACCTCTAAGCAGATTCAAACCACGACCTGAATCTGGCGTTATGCTTCCAAAACAATTGCACGATTTGGCCTTAAAAAAAATTCTGATGTAAAACCAGCAATGACTACCAGCGACAATGAAGTACAAATGATCAACAACCATATACCTTCAGCAAACAAAATACCTACAGCGGAAAACACCTCAATATATGAAGTAACTTTACTATGTACTATCTGATTGATTGCATCTCTAATTGTGAAAATGTGAGCCTTCTCTGCAATACGAGGAGTCGCTTGGATCATCTTTGCAGCCACGAACAACAACAATACCCCAGAGAGAAAGTATAATGACAAGCAATAAATAACTTGATAAATTACGTAATTATTGCGCATACATTCAACAATTTTTTTTAATAGAAAACGCTGAAATACAGTGTGCGTGACCGTCTTTACGTAACCAATTTAACGTAAATGCGATATATACACAAATCGAAATCAGACTCACTAATACACCGAGCGGTCGCTCATTTAAGTGCGTCAAATCGTATACAACAAATTCACCGAAAAATAGATTTTCAATTGATGCTGCCAAAATATTTCCGACTACATGAGCAAGTATACAAACATACAATCTTCCATATTTAATATAAAGAATACCCAAAGCAAGACCACCCAAAAATGCGGAAAAATAGCTTGCACCATGAAACACAGCAAAAAATATCGATGTGATAAGCAAAGCAACACTGGCTCGATATTTTGAAAAGAGATAGCCCATGATGAATCCTCGATAAATTATTTCCTCAACAATTGGTGCAAATATTATTTGAGCAAATGCATGGATATCAAAGTCTCCAACAGACGGAAAGAGTGACGTGAACGACTTGGCCTCCAATTCAGCAACAGCGGCGACAAATTTTGTCGGCTGGAAAAATTGCATATATAGCACTGAAATTGCTCCTACACCTAGTCTTAAAACAAGAAAAAGCACAGCTAAATTTGCAATTTGTTTATAGGAAAATGGTGAAATGCCATCGCGCCGCCAAATGAGTTTTATTGGAATAGACCGAGGGTGCACCATAATTGCTACCATACCGACAAATATTGCTAGTCTTATACTGAGCCCCGTCGTTTCAAGCGCTGCCGCATATAAAAAACTATCGCCATCCGTTGCATTGATGGGGATCAAGGCCCATGCAAAGAACGAGCACAAAAAAGTAATGGTCAATCGAAATAGCGTTAACCTCCCATCAGAAACCCTCAATGAAATGAATTTTCGCATCTGTTACCCAGGCTATTTTTTTAATAAGTGAGTCTCAGGATAGAGTAGATGTAATTTTCAATTTTTAGAACTCAATTTGCGATGAATTCCCCGCAAATTTGCGAGGAATTCGTTTACATCAATAAATGTTAGCAGCGCGAACCACAAGCGGCGTCGACAATGATTGAGACGACATCTGCATGAATCCTTTTAATATCAACCCAATAATCTCACAATGCGCCTGCTCCAGCGACCGCATTCAGCTCTTCATCTGTAATTTCAATCAACATTTCCTGCATGATTTTCTCTTTCAAATTCGGCACCAGATACGCCCTGGCACCACAAGCGATTCTGCCAACATGGCAGAAATTCTAATTTCAGCTCCGTTCAGGCGCCTCTTACCACGATCCCACTATCCATCTCCACCACCCTTCCCGCAGTAGCAATCGTGGCCTCGCTATGCGCCACCATGATTCGCGTCAAAGGCAATTGCTTAATGGCTTGATTGATGCAGCTCTCGCGCTGGGTATCCAAGTGGCTAGTGGCCTCATCCAAAAACAGCAGGCTCGGCTTTTTGTACAGCGCACGGGCCAGCAGCACACGCTACTTCTGACCGCCAGACAAGCTGCTGCCCAGATCTGGTGTCGCGTTGGCATGGTCTGCGCTTGGTGGCGGCAGATGCGTCGGTTTTGATGCCAGCGGTTCGGCCGTGTCACACCACCAGACGTCTGGCAAGCGCCGATCAGCGCTTGTTTACTTTGTATTTGCCGGGCGCTGAACTCACCCTTCACGCCAGTGTGCATGGCGCCGATGGCGCTGAGCGACAAATGCTCTTTGAGGCGCTGGCGTGCTTGGGGCCAGACGATGTGCTGCTGCTCGATCGGGGTTACCCGGCGGCCTGGTTGGTGGCGCACCTGAGCGAGAAGAACATCCGCTTTTGTATGCGCTGCGAGAAGTCCAGCGGTGGCTGGGCTGCGGTGCGCTCTTTTGCACGCAGCCACCAGATGGATGCAGTCGTGACTCTCAACAAACCCAATGCTCAAGATTGCGCTGACTATTTGTGCTCTGGTGCTGCACCACAGGTCAGACTGGTCAAGTGCATCACACCATATGGGCAGACGCGGGTGTTGGCAACCAACTTGTTGATCGGTGATTTCCCCGCCACGGTGTTTGCTGAGCTTTACCATCAGCGCTGGCGTATTGAAGAGGCGTTCAAGCGGCTCAAACATCGCTGCAAGTTGGAGAGTGTTTCGGGCCTGACGCAGCATGCGTTGTTGGTAGACGTGTACGCCAAGGTGCTGGCCGACAATTTGGCCTCTTTGGTGTGCCAAGGCGCCGCCCAAGACGCTGATCTGTGGGCCAGAACGCGCACTTGCAACCGCGCCTATGCGGCACCATGCTTGCAACGTCTGTTGCCACGTATGGCGTTGGGACTGGGTTGCATCGCAGCCTTGCTGGAAAAGGCGTTCTCTTTGCTCGGTGGCAATTCGCACCGGCTTGTGCCGGATCGAAATCAGCCGCGTCCAAAATATCATGTGAAACCGCATCCAAGCTTGGCATACAAGGGGTGATGGCTTAACTTCGGTGAATTGCCCCCCGCTCCCCCGCTACGCGGGTCGCTGCCCATCTAGAGGCGTATTGCAAAGACGTCTTGAACAGGCGAGCTTCTGACGAGCAACCGAGCGGTCACAAGATTCCCAGCTTTTCGAGCCTCCCAATGAGGAATCCTCCAAACATCACGCACGCAAGTATCGCCAAATATGACGCCAAAATGATCCAGTTTCTGCGTAAATGAGTTCTTTCTGTTTCGATCGTTGCATCTTTTACGATCTCTGCTACTGGAATTGAGTTTGAGTTGATCAAGGGGCCATGACTTCCACCTTGAAAATGCCAATCTGAAGGGATTTCCTTAAGTACATACCCCAGCACGATTAAGTCGCCCCCAGAGCCAATGAAATTCAAGATGGAAACACCAGCAAGGATGCTGACGTGCTCTTGAAAATGTATCGCATAAACAAGTGGAGCAATACTGAGAGTGAGGATCGGTAGAAGTATGGCTAAGACAAACCGATTCCTAGTGATGAGTCCAAAGTGAGTCACATATGGCACCCCGCCTTTAGGGTCAAAACCAACATATGTGTCTTTGCTGAATCCGAACCCCGGAAAAGCCAGAAGATGCGACATTTCATGCAATATAAAAATACTTACCATTAGCAGCATGAAGTAGATTGGCCCCTCCTTTAAAAACTGATTTATTTGCCCCGTTGGCCAGAATTGCATCCATATCCAGTACCCAATCGGTGCTGATATCAACGCGCCAACGGCCATCCCAGTTAAGTGTAATTTCGTAATATCACTTTTGCGATCACGGGGGGAAATGGAAAGCTGTTGCTGATTTTTTGGATAGCCAAAACAAAATTTCATGATTGATTCTTAGAACGATTTTCGAGTTAGGTCATGGGATATTCCCGTGACCTAAACGTGGAAACTTACTTAGATTTTCCCACGCTGGTATCCGTTGTATGCCCAAATGGCGACATCAAACAAAAACAGGAGCGGCAGAAGACCACCATCAACCTGTCCCACTTCACCCATAGTCATTTCTTGTATTTGATTTTCTCTTTCAAATTTGGCACCAGATACGCCCCGGCACCACCAGCGATTCTGCCAACATGGCAAAAATTCTAAAAACAGCCTTCATCGTTCTCTCGACCGCTTGCTATCCTTGGGTTTGCGCTGTCATTCACAACCACTCCACCCTCCATCTCCACCACCCGCCCCGCAGTGGCAATCGTGGCCGCGCTATGCGCCACCATGATTCGCGTCAAAGGTAATTGCTGAATAGCTTCATTGATGCGGCTCTCGCGTTGGGTGTCTAGGTGGCTAGTCGCCTCATTCAAAAACAGCAGGCTCGGCTTTTTGTACAGCGCACGGGCCAGCAGCACGCGCTGCTTCTGCCCGCCCAACAAGCTGCTGCCCATATCCCCCACCAACGTGTTGTAGTTCATGGGCATGGCCATGATGTCTTCGTGGATGGCCGCCAAGTGGGCGCAGCCCGCTACGCGCTGCATGTCTGCGGCCGGGTCAAAGAAGCTGATGTTCTCCATCAGGCTGCCCGCCAGAAGCTGGTCGTCTTGCATGACGGCACCAATCAGTGCACGGTATTTGTCGGGGCCAAGTGCGTCTAGCGATAGACCGCCCAGCGTAATCTCACCACGGCTGGGCTGCAGTAGCCCCAGCATGAGTTTGAGCAGGGTGGTCTTGCCGCAACCCGAGCCGCCCACGATGGCCACCGATTCGCCGGGTTGAATGCTTAAGTTCACGCCCTGCAACACCCAAGCGTCCGATTCGCTGTAACGAAACCACAAGTCCGTTACCTTCAGCGTCATGTCTTGGGGTGATGCCAAGCCTTGGGCTTGCGCTTCAGGCTCTGTCAACACAATGTCGGCCAAGCGTTCGCCTTGGATTTTGAGCATGCTCAGTTCTACGGCCTTGTCCACCAGCGAATGGATGCGTTGGCCAAAGGTGGTCTTGTGACTGATGAAGGCCATCAGCATGCCGACTGAGAACTGCTTGTCTAGCACCAGGCTGGCACCCAGCCAGACGACCAGCACGTTTTCTAAGGCGGACAGGAGCTGGTGGCTGCTTTGCATGCCTATGCAAACGCACGCCCCCCATCCACTGCGCGGTTTGGGCCGCGCCAACCTATGGCCAAAACAGACTCATGCGCCCAGATGCCTCCGGCAGGAGCACGTGACCCGCATATTGCGCGGTTGGCGTAAATTAGTTAGTTGGCTGTACGGCGTGGCGCAATTGTTCAAGCACCGCACCTGCCTGACAACCCTACAGATGTAGCCTACATCTGCAGGGTTGACGGTATTTTTAGGGTTGTGTTGCCCGCGATTGCGCTGCACGCGGAGTTAATCTTCGCTCGGCTCCAGCACGCCGATCTGCCCTGGGCGGAACCACGCTAAGGGTTTGAAGCTGCTGGCTGAACATCAGGGCAAGAGCAGCGCGGCTCGCAACGCCAAAACGCTGCAGCATGGCGCTGATGTAGTCGCGCACAGTATGCGGGCTTAAGCCCAAGGCCTGCGCTATTTCTTTGTTTGAATTGCCCTGCATCAGTAGCGTGACAATTTGCAATTCGCGGGGACTCAGTTGCATGACATGGTGGTGTGACAGTCGATAAATCTCACGAAGGTAAGCCTTCGTAGCCGTAGCCGAGCGCGAGTGTACGCACTTAAGGCCACACAAATCTGATACCCCACTCTAGTGGTCGTGTAACGACAAATAGAAACCCGCGCCGCTTGTGCGCACCGTCCTGTTCATTTGCTATAGGTGCCGCCGTACCGCCACAACGACCAGGCCTGCGCTTACGAGCCGCGGCCCCGCCAAACTGCAAGCGCAACTGTCTGAATAGGGCTAAAGTAGCTATACGCATGCCCTGGCGCGTTGAACGCACAAGACCCGGGAACTTACACCGTAAGCGCGGGTCTTACAAAGCATGGCGGTGCGGGTTATTGGCAGTTGTATAGCCTGCAGTTGTTGTCGTAATTTTGGCCGATAAGTGCTCCAATGAACTGACCGTTTGAACTTATCGTTTGTTGTCTGACCCTAGTATGTAGGTGCCACCAGTTGCTCTTGGCACCCTATTGAAACAGGAGGCTCTATGGATGCAATTGGCAACTTTGTGGCGCGCTATGCGCGCAGCCGCGAAGAAGAACTCACCATTGACGAATACCTGGCGGAGTGCAAACGCAACCCGCTGGCCTATGCCACGGCGTCAGAGCGCATGCTCACCGCCATTGGCGAGCCCGAGCTCATTGATACCCGCAACGACCCGCGCCTGTCGCGCCTGTTTGCCAACAAAACCATCAAGCGCTACCCCGCCTTTGCCGAGTTTTACGGCATGGAAGACGCCATTGAGCAGGTGGTGAGTTACTTCCGCCACGCCGCCCAAGGCTTGGAAGAACGCAAACAGATTTTGTATTTGCTGGGCCCGGTAGGTGGTGGCAAAAGCTCAATTGCCGAGCGGCTCAAACACCTAATGCAAAAGGTGCCGTTCTATGCCCTCAAGGACTCCCCAGTGAACGAAACACCGCTGTCGTTGTTCGACGCGGCCGAGGACGGGCCGGTGCTGCTAGAAAACTACGGCATCCCTACCCGCTACCTGAACCGGGTTTTGTCGCCCTGGGCCGTGAAACGGTTGGACGAATACGGTGGCGACATACGCCGGTTCAAGGTGGTTAAACGCTACCCCAGCATCCTCAAGCAGATGGGCATCGCCAAGACCGAGCCGGGCGACGAGAACAACCAAGACATCAGCGCGTTGGTCGGTAAGGTCGATATTCGCAAGTTGGAAAGCTTTGCGCAGGACGACACCGACGCCTACAGCTACTCCGGCGGCCTGTGCCTGGCCAACCAGGGCTTGCTGGAGTTTGTGGAGATGTTCAAAGCGCCCATCAAGGTGTTGCACCCATTGCTCACAGCCACGCAAGAAGGCAACTACAAAGGCACCGAAGGTTCTGGTGCGATTCCGTTTGACGGCGTGGTGTTGGCCCACAGCAGCGAGAGCGAGTGGAAGACTTTTCGCAACAACAAAAACAACGAAGCGTTCTTGGACCGCATCTATATCGTCAAAGTGCCCTACAGCCTGCGGGTGAGCGAAGAAGTAAAAATTTACGAAAAGCTGATCCGCGACTCGTCGCTGGGGCAGGCCAAGTGCGCGCCTGGCACCCTGAAGATGATGAGTCAGTTTGCGGTGCTTACCCGCCTAAAAGAGCCGGAGAATTCCAGCCTGTTTAGCAAGCTGCAGGTCTACGACGGCGAAAGCCTCAAAGACACAGACCCCCGCGCCAAGAGCTTTCAAGAGTACCGCGATTACGCCGGTGTGGACGAAGGCATGAGTGGTATCTCCACCCGCTTTGCGTTCAAAATTTTGTCCAAGGTGTTTAACTTTGACAGTGCCGAGGTGGCCGCTAACCCGGTGCACCTGATGTATGTGCTGGAGCAGCAGATCGAGCGCGAGCAGTTCCCGCCGGAGCTGGAAGCCAAATACACCGGCTTTATCAAAGAATATTTGGCACCCCGGTATGCAGAATTCATCGGCAAAGAAATTCAGACCGCTTACCTAGAGAGCTACAGCGAATACGGCCAAAACATTTTTGACCGCTATGTGACCTACGCCGACTATTGGATTCAAGACAACGAGTACCGCGACACCGACACCGGTGAGGTGTTTGACCGTGTGGCACTCAATGCCGAGTTGGAGAAGATCGAAAAGCCCGCAGGTATTGCCAACCCCAAAGATTTTCGCAATGAGATTGTTAACTTTGTGCTGCGCGCCCGCGCCAATAACCAGGGCCATAACCCGAGCTGGACCAGCTACGAGAAGCTGCGCATGGTCATTGAGAAGAAGATGTTCTCCAACACCGAAGAGTTGCTGCCGGTCATCAGCTTCAATGCCAAAGCCAGTGCCGACGAGGCCCGCAAGCACGAAGACTTTGTGACCCGCATGGTTGAAAAAGGCTACACCCCGAAACAGGTGCGTCTGTTGTGCGAGTGGTACTTGCGGGTACGGAAAAGTTCATAAGTGCGGGGTGAATATGCCGCGTTATAGTTAACCGGGGATTGAGATGGCCATGCAGATCATTGACCGACGTCTCGCAGGCAAGAACAAGTCCATAGGCAACCGCGAGCGTTTTATTCGGCGCTACAAGGACCAGATCCAGGACGCGGTGCGCCGTGCTGTCTCTGGCCGCGACATTCGCAACATGGAGCAGGCCGAGAACATCACCATCCCCAAGAAAGACATCAGCGAACCCGTTTTCCACCACACCCAGGGCGGCGTGCGCGACACGGTGCACCCTGGCAACAAAGACCATGTGCGCGGCGACAAGATTGCGCGCCCGCAGAGCGGCGGCGGTCGCGGCTCTCAGGCCAGTGATTCGGGCGAAGGGGAGGACGATTTTGTCTTCACCTTGAGCAAAGAGGAGTTCATGCAAATCTTCTTTGAAGACTTGGCATTGCCGCATTTGGTGCGCACCCAGATTGGTGAGAGCCCGGAGTGGAAATCCCACCGCGCAGGTTACAGCCACGACGGCACACCCAACAACCTGTCCATCGTGCGCTCCATGCGCGGGGCGCTGGGGCGGCGTATTGCGCTGGGCACGGGCCCACGGCGCTTGTTGGCCGAAAAAAAGGTGCTTTTGGCCGGGTTGCTCGGTGCACAGGCGGTGCCGGATGGCGAGCCTGATGCGGAGATTGAGGCACTCCAAGCCGAAATCGCAGCGCTAGAGAAACGCGTCCGAGGCATCCCGTTTCTGGATCCTATTGACCTGCGTTTTCGCCGCCGGGTGCGCATTCCCGTGCCCAGCAGCAAAGCGGTGATGTTTTGCCTGATGGACGTGTCGGGCTCTATGGATCAGGACCGAAAAGACCTGTCCAAGCGATTCTTCGTGTTGCTCTACATGTTTTTGACGCGGCACTACGAAAAGATCGATATTGTTTTTATTCGCCACCATACCCAAGCCCAGGAGGTGGATGAAGAGACCTTTTTCCACGCCACAGAAACCGGCGGCACTGTCGTCAGCAGTGCCCTGATGCTGATGCACCAGATCATTCAGGACCGCTACCCCAGCGGCGAGTGGAACATCTACGGCGCGCAA
>JBKJOV010000006.1:0-54030 GCA_046595515.1 Rhodoferax sp.
TCGTCGTACGCCGACCAGGCAATCTCTTCCAAACGTGCAATGGCGGCCTGCTCTTGCGCGTAGGCCGGGTCGACGAAACCGGCACGGTAGCGTTCGCCGAAAACTTGCCGCGACAGCGGTGCAGGCGCCTGGCCTTTGCGAATTTCAATCATGGTGGCAACTCCGACGAGGTTGTGACTTCATCGCTCGCATCCTGCGGCATAAGATGGCTGGCCGTCTGTGCGTAAGGAAACGTAGCGAGGGCGCAAGCAGGTCAACGGGTTAGCTCTCATATCAATCGGCGAACGACTGCTATCCCTGGTGGCGACCGACTGGTATGGGCCAGTTGCAGGTATAGGCCGAACCAAAGTCTATGTCCGCTGACTGCCATGAGCAGCCGATGACAAAAAAAGTTCACGCCCAGGATGCTCTGGTCCAGGTTGTGCGAACCGGCAACACTTCTTGCGGACTACGCCGCTCACGCACTACGTGCCCGCCCACCTTTCTCTGCCCAGGTGCGTGTCCAGCGGATTTGCATCACGCGCAACATCACCAGCATGGCAATCGACAGGCTGGCGAACACAAAGAAACCACCAGCATAGCTGCCCGAGTATTGTTTGGTCAGGCCCATGGCGCTGGGCACCAAGCCGCCGCCCAGCGCGCCAATCTCACCAATCATGGACCCCGCCACAGCGGTAGACATCGGCCAGCGCAACGGCACCAACTGAAACACCGCGCCGTTACCAGCGCCCAAGGCGGCAAAACACACGATTAACAGCAGCGTGGTAGCTGCCAAAGAGCCGGTCGAGAATCCGCACAACACCAAGGTGCTTGCCACGGTAATCAGCACCACTTGCAGCGTGTTCACACCACCCCAGCGGTCAGATATCCAACCACCCAATACCCGAACTGCCGCGCCCATAAACGCGGCCAGCATGGTGAGCTGCCCGGCCTGCACTTTGCTGACGCCAAACTGGTCATAGTAGTAGGTCGGCAAAAACGTGGTCAGGCCAATGAAGCCGCCAAAGGTAATTGCATAAATCAGACTGAAGGCCCAGCCGTCTTTCTCAAAAAGACAGGCAATGTGTTCTTTAAACGGGGCGTGTTTGTCCAAGTCAGGGGGTTCTTTGGCCAACACCACCATCACCACCATGGGGATGCTGATGGCCACGGCCGCCATGCCGTACACCGCCACCCAGCCAAAGGCCTGGGCTAACGGTGGTGCTATCAGCACCGACACGGCAGTGCCGACGTTGCCCGCGCCGACCAGACCCATGGCCAGGCCCTTGTGTTTGGCCGGGAAAGAGCCCGAACCCAAAGACAGCGCCACGCCAAAGCTGGCACCGGCAATACCCAACAGCACGCCCATGGCCAGCAGGTCGTTAAAAGTTTTGACGAAAAAGAAGCCGAACAGCATGGCCACTGCGATCAGCCCCATTTCCACCAACGTGGCGTTTTTACGGCCGATGTACTGCGACAGCAAACCCAGCGGAAAGCGCATCAGCGCACCTGCAATGATGGGAATCGACAGCATCAAGCCCTTCTGGGCTGGCGTCAGATTAAAGGTTTCGGAGATAAAGGGCGCCATCGCGCCGTTAAGCACCCAAATGCAGCACGAGAACGCAAAGTACAAAAACGCGGCGAACAGCGTGGGGGAATGGCCCGATTTCAAAAAACTGCGAAAGCCCGACATGGTGCGAATCCTTGAGTACTGTGTAAAACTCCCAAAAACAGTGCAAAAAAACGGGCAAACATGGGTGGCTTGAATGCCTTCAGATTCGCCAACGTGGAGGTAAATTTCTAATGCCTGCACTGTGCGAGTGCGTTTCGCGCCCCATTGCGATGCAATAGTTGCTTGGGTTGACGGGGCATAATTTTTTAAAACGCCGTCTTTACGCTGGGTTAACCGTTGCCAGCTACACTTTTTGCTTTCTTAGTTGGCACCAAAATGATTCAGTCTGCGCACCCCACAGCCAAAGCGATTACCGTAATTACTGCGCTGGCTATGTTGGCCGCCTGTGGTTCCAAGAACCAAGACGCCGTTGCACCTGCCGCAAGCGCCTCTGCGCCCAAAGCGCCCACGGGCGCTGCTGTCACGGTGGTGACACAGGTGGCCAAGACGCGTGACTTTGATATCAATTTGCAGGCCATTGGCACGGTGACCCCTGTAGCCACGGTAGATATCAAAGCCCAAACCACCAGCGTGGTGGTGGCTACTCATGTGCAAGAAGGACAAAACGTACAAAAGGGCAGTCTGCTGTTCACGTTGGATGCTCGGCCGGATGAAGCCAACGTGGCCAGATTGCGCGCCCAAATGGCCAAGAACGAAGCTGCCCTGGCTGATGCCCAGCGCCAACTGGCTCGGGCCAAAGATTTGGTAGCCAAAGGCTTTGTATCGCAGGGTGCGATCGATACCAATCAAGCTCAGGTGGATGGCATGGCGGCCACGGTGTCGGCGGACAAGGCCGCCCTAGACGCAGCTAAACTTTCTTTGTCCTACACCCGTGTGCTGGCGCCCGCCAGCGGTCGCTTGGGGGCTATCTCTTTGGCACCGGGCACGGCGGTGCAGGCCAATGTCACTGCGTTGGTGACACTGACCCAGCTCAGTCCCATCAACGTTACGTTCAGTTTGCCCCAACGCAATCTACAAGGCTTGTTGACCGGGTTGAAGGCCGGCAGCACCTTAGTGAGCGCCCAGTTGCCAGAAACCAAGGGTGCGCTCGTGGGTAAGCTGCAATTTGTAGACAACGCAGTGGACGGCAACACGGGCACCGTAAAGGTGAAGGCGCGCTTTGACAACAAAGCCGATGCACTGTGGCCAGGTGCTTTCGTCAATGTCGCTTTGAAAGCCGAGACGCTGAAAGACGCGGTAGTCATACCCACCGCGTCAATCATTCAAACCGCGCGCGGCGCCATTATTTATGTCAACGACGGCGGCAAAGCAGCAGCCCGCTCCGTCGTGGTGGTGGCCCAAGAGGGCGAAGAATCCGTAGTCACGGGTGTGAAGCCTGGTGAACGCGTGGTCACGGAAGGCCGGCAGAACCTACGCCCCGACGCCGCAATGGTTGAGCGTGAAAGTGTTTCAGGTGATAAGAAGAAAGACAAGAACACTGGCAGTGACAAAGACAAAGCCCCGCCCGGTGGTCCGGCTCGGCCAGCCAGTGTCGCAAGCGCAGCCAGTTAAGCCCCGCCATGAATTTGTCTGAACTTTTTATCCGCCGCCCGGTGATGACGGTGTTGCTCAATGCGGCCATCGTTTTGGCAGGGGTGATTGCTTACCGCAGCATTCCCGTGGCGGCGCTGCCCAGCTACGACACGGCAGTGATTAATGTGTCCGCTTCCCTTCCGGGTGCCAGCCCAGAGACTATGGCCAGCTCGGTCGCTTTGCCGCTGGAAAAGCAGTTTCAAACGATTCCCGGTTTGGCCGTGATCAGCTCGTCCAGCACGCTGGGTGGCACGTCATTAACGCTGGAGTTTGAGGAGGGGCGCGATATTGACAGCGCGTCGCTGGACGTGCAGGCGGCGCTGTTGCGCGCCCAGCGTTCTTTGCCGCAAGACATGACCCAGTTGCCCAGCTACCGCAAGGTCAACCCTGCCGATTCGCCCATTTTGTTCATATCTTTGCGCTCGCCATCACTGGCTCCGAGCGAGCTGCAAGACTATGCCGAACACCTGATTTCGCCGACCCTCTCCACGATCACGGGTGTTGCTCAGGTGAACATCTTTGGCGCAAAGCGTTATGCGGTTCGGGTGCAGGTACTGCCGCAGGCTTTAGCTGCCCGCAACATTGGGTTAGATGAAGTGGCCACGGCCCTGCGCGCCGCCAACGTCAACACCCCAGTGGGCACACTGGAGGGACCGCGCCAACTACTGACATTGCAGGCCAACAAACAGTTGCGTAATGCAGCCGAGTTTGGGGAGCTCATCGTGGTGAGCCGTGGGGGCGTTCCGGTGCGTTTGAAAGATATTGCCAAGGTGGCGGACAGTGTGGAGTCCAATAAATCCTACGCCAACTGGTTTGGCGAGCCCTCCATCACCCTGGCTATCCTGCGCCAGCCAGGTGCGAACACGGTGCGGGTCGTGGACTCTATCAAGGCCCTGTTGCCAGAGCTGCAGGCGCAGATGCCGCAATCGGTCACGCTGATGGCGGTGAACGACCGGTCGAAGTCGGTCCGCGAAGCGATCCACGATGTGTCCCTCACGCTGGTGGGAACCATCGTCTTGGTGGTGCTGGTGATTTTTCTGTTTTTGCGTAGGTTTGTGGCCACCGCTATTCCGGCGCTGTCGTTGCCTGTGTCCCTGTTAGGCGCCGTGGCGCTGTTGTGGGGCTTGAACTACAGCCTCGACAATATTTCGCTGTTGGGCCTGACCCTGGCGGTCGGGTTGGTGGTGGACGATGCCATTGTGATGTTGGAAAACATCATGCGGCATATCGAAAAAGGCGAAAAACCCTTTGAAGCGGCCCTGCGCGGCTCACGCGAAGTGGGTTTCACCATCATTTCTATTTCGACGTCGTTGGTGGCAGTATTCATTCCGATTTTCTTCATGCCGGGTGTCATTGGTTTGCTCTTGCATGAATTCGCCGTGGTGGTGGGTTTGGCGATTGTGGTGTCGGCCTTTGTGTCGCTGACCCTGGTGCCGATGCTGGCCAGCCGTTTCTTGAAGCAAGAGGTCCCCCACGCCCAGCATATGGAGCAACACGGTTTTATTATTCGCGCGTTCGAGCGCGGATTCGATGCCACGTTGCGCGGCTACACCCGCACGTTGGAGAGCGCTCTGACCCACCGAAAATGGGTGTGGGCCATTGCTGTGCTGACCTTTGCCGGCACCGCGTGGCTGGGCAGCATCATCCCCAAGGGTTTTTTCCCCCAAGAAGATATCGGGCAGATTCAAGTAAGCACGGAGGCGGCTGAGGACACTTCATTTACCGAGATGTTGCGCCTGCATGAGAACGCTGCTGTCATTTTTAGGGAAGACCCCAATGTCTTGTCAGTGGGCTCATTTGTAGGTGGCGGGGGTGCGCAGAATACGGGCCGCATGTTCATCAACCTGAAGGACCGCAAAGACCGCTTGCCAATGAAGGACGTAGTGGAGGGGCTGCGTAAAAAGTTGCGTGGTGTGACGGGTATCAATGTGTTTATGCGCCCGGTGCAAAACATTCAATTGGGTGGGCGCCCCAGCAAGGCGCAGTACCAATACATTCTGCAAAGCGTGCGGGCCGACGAGCTCAATGTGTGGGCCACCAAGTTGCAAGACAATTTGCGCAGCGACCCACTCTTTCGCGATGTGACCAGTGATGCGCAGTTGCGTGGTCTGCAAGCGCAACTGAAGATTGACCGTGACCGTGCCAATGCGCTGGGTGTGTCCATAGAGTCGTTGCGCAGCACTCTTTTCACTGCCTTCGGTGAGCGGCAGGTGTCCACCATCTACTTGTCTACCGACAGCTATGCCGTGATATTGGGCGTGGCCCCGGAGGCTAAGGCCGATGAGTCGAGTATCAACGGAATTTATGTGCGCTCCAACACCGGCGTACTGGTGCCCATTTCTGCTTTTACTGAGGTCGAGCGCACAGTGGGTCCAACCTCCATTAACCACGTGGGGCAGTTGCAAGCCGTGACCGTGTCCTTCAATTTGGCCCCAGGCGCGGCGCTGGGTGACGCCACGGCGCGAATAGACAAAGCGCGGGATGCGATTGGTTTGCCTTCGAGCATCATTACCACGTATGGCGGCGATGCAGCGGTGTTCAAGAGTTCCCAGGCGAGCCAGGCGATCTTGATCATTTCCGCTTTGTTGGTGATTTATGTGCTGCTGGGTGTGTTGTACGAAAGCTATGTCCACCCGATTACGATTTTGGCGGGCCTACCATCGGCCGCCGTGGGTGCCTTGGGTACATTGATGCTTTTTGGGCAGGAACTGACCATCATCGCCACGATTGGTATTTTGCTGCTGATAGGCGTGGTGAAAAAGAACGCCATCATGATGATCGACTTTGCGCTGGACGCCCAGCGGCACCACGGCATGACGCCTGAGCAAGCGATCCGTGAGGCCTGTATCTTGCGTTTTCGGCCCATCATGATGACGACGCTGGCAGCGTTGATGGGCGCGCTGCCTATTGCTTTAGGAATTGGCGCTGGAGCCGAGTTGCGGCAGCCACTGGGCCTGGCAGTCGTGGGTGGGTTGGTATTCTCGCAAGCAGTGACCCTCTACATCACGCCGGTAATCTACTTGGCGCTGGACCGTTTTAGCGGCAAGGGTCCTATTGTTGCGCGCGAGGAAGTCGAGGGCGCAGAAGCGTCCGCCACCGCTTCGGGACTGGGCTGAACTATCGCTGCCTCCCATTCCCAATGCCATGGGGATACTCGCATCAGGGCGTAATGCTTACTTCTGAAGTGGGTAACACGAGCACCCGCACACCAAAGCTATCCATATGGGCCAGGGTTTGGTTGTGGTGCGCAATGATTTGTGCAGCGCTGATCACGCCGTTATCCAGAGTGGAATGTGCATCTGCCACCAGGGTGACCGGGTAGCCCAGCGCCAGCGCTTGGCGCGTGGTGGTGTCTACGCAAAAGTCAGTCTGCAGGCCGCAAATGATGAGTGACTGAATACCGTGGCCGTGCAATATGCTTTGCAATTCGGTGGTGTGAAATGCGTTGGGCGTGGTCTTGCGCACATACAGGTCCGCAGGGCCGGTGTGTAGCTCGGGTGTCAGTTGCCAGCCTGCGGTGCCATGCATCAAGATGCCATCGGCTTCCTCATGCTGAATGAACACCACTGGCACAGAGGCGTCGCGCGCCAGGGCGATGAGGTGGTTGACGCGGTCTACGACACGGTCTGATTCAAAGACCTGCCACTTGCCGCAGCACAGGCCGACTTGCATGTCGATGATGAGTAGGGCAGTGGTCATAGTTGGGCGCGCGGGCATGAAAGAGTGCACCAATATACCGGCAATGACCACCCGGTTGTTACCCGCTATGACCGGCCAACGCCAACGCCAACGCCAACGCCAACGCCAATGCCAACGGCGACTAACCCATACCCAAGATGACCCGCTCTGGTCGGGTTAGCGGCTTGGCAGCCCGGCCCGCGCGGCATAAAAGCCACCCGGCTTCACTATGCTGCCTTTTCCACGTGCGCCTGGCGCGTGTATAGAAAATCGATGACGGCCTTGCGGTAGCCCAGGTACTGGGCACTGTCGGCCAGTGCTACGCGGTTGCGTGGTCGCGGCAGGTCCACACTCAAAACTTCGCCAATGGTGGCGGATGGCCCATTGGTCATCATGACGATCTTGTCGGACAGCAGTACGGCTTCGTCCACATCGTGCGTCACCATCACCACGGTACTGTGGGTGCGTGCCACGATCTCCAAGAGTTCATCTTGCAGCTTGGCGCGGGTGAGAGCGTCCAGCGCACCAAAGGGCTCATCCATCAGCAACACTTTGGGTTCCATAGCCAGTGCCCGGGCAATGCCGACACGCTGCTTCATGCCACCACTGATTTCGCCAGGCCGCTTTTGCGCTGCGGGCGTGAGGCCTACCAAGGCGAGGGCTGCATTGGTGCGCTCTACGAGCTGGGCTTTGCTTTCTACCGGGGCGCCAGGGTTGCGGCTGCCAAACACGCGCTCGACACCCAGGTACACATTTTCAAAACAGGTGAGCCACGGCAGCAGCGAATGGTTTTGGAATACGACCGCGCGCTCGGGGCCGGGGCCTGCGATTTCGCGATTGGCGCAGATCAGGCTGCCTTCGGTCGGGACCGCCAGGCCCGCAATCAGGTTGAGCAACGTCGATTTTCCGCAGCCACTGTGGCCGATGAGGGCTACGAATTCACCCTTGGCCACAGTGAGGTTGATATCGCGCAGTGCAGGGAAGTGTCCCTTCTTGGTCTTGAAGGTTTGTGCAACGTTCTGGATCTCGATGTACTTGAGATTGCTCATGATTTGACCTCCTCGAAAGTGAATGCTGTGGCGATCTTGATCAATGCGTATTCCAGGACCAGGCCGACGATACCGATGACAAAAATCGCAATGATGATGTTTTTGACATTCAGGTTGTTCCACTCATCCCACACCCAAAACCCGATGCCCACGCCACCAGTCAGCATCTCAGCGGCCACGATGACTAGCCACGCAGTGCCCACAGCCAGGCGCACGCCGGTCAACATATAGGGCAACACGGCGGGGAACAAAATCTTGGTGACGATCTTCCACTCGGACAGATTCAGTACCCGGGCCACGTTCATGTAGTCTTGCGGAACGCGCTGCACGCCCACGGCAGTGTTGATGATCATGGGCCAGATGGAGCAAATGAAGATGGTCCAAATGGCGGCGGGATTAGCCCCTTTGAACACCAGCAAACCAATCGGCAACCAGGCCAGCGGAGACACCGGGCGTAGCAGGCTGATCAGCGGATTGAACATGCGGCCTAAAAAGTCAAAGCGACCGATCAGGAAGCCCGCCGGAATGCCAACTGCCGCCGCCAGACCGAAGCCCAACGCGACCCGTTGCAGCGACATCAGCACGTTCCAACCCACGCCCTGGTCATTCGGACCGTTGCGGTAAAACGGATCGGCAAAAATGATCAGCGCCTGCTTCCAAGTTGCCAGCGGGCTGGGGATGCTGCTGGCGGTACCCAGGCTCACCAATGCCCAGATACCCACCAACAGGCCCAAGCCCATCACTGGAGGCATTGCCGCCATGATGGCCCCGCGCCAGTCAAACGGCGTGCGCAGCGCAACGGGGCTCTGGGGGGCTGTGGTGGCAGACATGGAGGTACTTTCAGAACGTTTTTGGCTGCCGGCCCGGGTGTTTACTGCCCGAGATGCTTCTATTTTGATAGCACGTGCCTCGGCCTCAGAGGAAAGGGGCGAGTGAAAAACAGCGCTGACCATAAAAATCCTTTCAATCGTTGGGGGCGGAACTGGTGGTCTGTCCCGCAAGTTTTCAGGCTTTGATCTTGAAACCGTCGGCGTATTTCTTCGGATCCTTGCCGTCCCACACCACACCGTCCATCAGCTTGCTGGTACGCAACACGTCCTTTGGCACGGGTATGTTGAGTGCCGATGCGGCCTGTTTGTAGAGGTCAATTTGGTTGACTTGCTTGGCCACTGCCAGGTAGTCGGGGTGATCTTTGAGCAAGCCCCAGCGTTTGTGCTGGGTCAAGAACCACATGCCGTCTGACAGGTACGGAAAGTTGACGGCCCCGTCATTAAAGAACTTCATGTGGTTTGGGTCGTCCCAAGTCTTACCCATGCCATTTTGGTAGCGCCCCAAAATGCGTTGGTTGATCGCGTCCACGCTGGTGTTGATGTAGGACTTCTGTGCCACCACCTCGGCCATTTTCATTTTGTTTTGCAGTCCGGCGTCAATCCACCGGCTGGCTTCCAGCACGGCCATCATGACTGCACGGGTGGTGTTGGGGTACTTTTTAGTGAACTCTGCCGTGGTTCCCAGCACTTTTTCAGGATGGTCTTTCCAGATGTCTTGGGTGGTGTTCGCGGTGATACCGATACCGTCCATGATGGCGCGGTGGTTCCAGGGTTCGCCGACACAAAAGCCATCCATGTTGCCCACGCGCATGTTGGCTACCATTTGCGGTGGTGGCACGGTGATGAGTTTTGCATCTGCGATCGGGTTGATGCCAGCGGACGCCAACCAATAGTGCATCCACATCGCGTGGGTGCCTGTCGGGAAGGTGCCGGCAAAGGTGTACTCGCGCTTTTCTTTCGCCATGAGCTTGGCCAGCGAGGGGCCATCCACCGCGCCTTTGTCTGCCAGCGCTTTAGACAGTGTGATGGCCTGGCCGTTGTTGTTCAGGTTCATCAACACAGCCATGTCTTTCTTGGGGCCTGAGGTCCCGAGATGCACGCCATAAATCAGGCCATACAAAACGTGGGCAAAGTCCAATTCACTGTTGACAAGCTTGTCCCGAACACCGGCCCAACTGGCTTCCTTGGTGGGAATGATTTTGACCCCATATTTTTTGTCAAACCCGAGCTCTGCGGCCATGACCACGCTGGCGCAGTCGGTAAGCGGAATGAAGCCAATCCGCACTTCAGTCTTCTCGGGCGCATCAGAACCCGCAGCGTAGACGACGGCGCGCAGCGCCGGGTCAATACCGATGGCACCGACAGCGGCGGTTTGCAGCACCGCGCGGCGGCTCAGTTTGGCTTTCAAAAGATCGGTCATGGCACAAGTCCTTCTAAAAAGAAAACAAAAAAGGCGCCCACACAAGATGCGTTGCGCAGAGCGCTCGAATCCGTGGGGACGCCTTTGTCCTGATTAGCCACTAACAACCCGCCTTTGGGCTGCCTGTGGCAAACGACCAGTTTGGTCTCAGGTATACCGAAGCAATGACCGTGCCAGCAAATAGTCAACGCAACTAACGCGCATCTGTTTTAAAAACGCTCCTAATTTGATAGCTTAAATCTCAATAGATACGCCGGGCGGAGTATGTTTCTCTTTAAAACTGCACCGACCGAGCTAGGATGGCACGTTGTTTGTGCATTGCACCAAAGGGTGACATGCGCCCTGGTGTTTGTGGGTTTGAGCCGGGTGCACGTGAGGTTGGGGCGTAAAAAAACGGGCCGTAGCCCGTTGTCAGCCCCAAAAAAGGAGCGCAGTAGAGGCGCTTGGCGCTTACTTCTTCGGCTCTTCCTTCTTCATGTCGCCGGCTTTCTTGTCGTCCATCATCTTCTTGCAAGCCGCTTTGGTCTTGTCATCCATTTTCTTTTCGTCCATCTTGCAATCTACGTCCTTCATGGCACCGCCGTGTGCAGCTGCCATCGCGCCCACCGAAACACTGGCCAAAAACGCTGCCATCAAAACCGATACAAGCTTTTTCATATTCCGAGACTCCTAGTTGGGTTAAGGTTAAACGTTACATTGAACGTCTTGCCTACTTTACTGCAAATATGAAAAAAAATCCTTGGGTGGATTACCCGTATATCTGTCTCATTTGGGCCACTGTTGCAGTGGGCTTTGGTCTGACAAGCCCCCTGGCCCATGCCGCGCCCCGGGTGCCTAGCCAGGCGTCAGAGGTGCTAGAGCGCCTGCCCATGCGCCCTGGCGATACGGTGGCCCGCGAGCTGGCAACCCTGCGTGCCGAGGTTCGCCAGGCTGCAGCGACCAATCCACGGGATCCGCTGCCAGCGACCCGCCTTGCAGAACGTTACTTTGATCTGGCGATGGCGCGCGGCGATCCGCGCTATGTGGGCTATGCCGACGCGGTGCTACAGCCGTTTGGTGATGTGCAGTCGGCACCCCTGTGGGCTTTGCGGGGGCAGTTGCAGCAGTACCGGCACGGGTTTGCGCCCGCGCTGGACAACTTTGCCACCGCGCTGAAAATTGACCCCCAATTTGCCAGCGCGCACGCTTGGCGTGGCGCGATCTATTTGGTCCAAGCGGATTACCCTGCGGCCCGCGTGGAGTGCGACGCTTTGAAGGCGCTGGGCCGGTTGGCACTGCGCGGCGCCTGCATGGGGCTGGTGGAGGCATATACCGGACACCTCGATGCGGCACTGGGTTATCTGCAAGACGCCAACGCGGTTAGTGCGGAGCCAGAGAACCGTTTGTGGCTGGATACCCGCGTGGGTGAGGTGCAGGCCTGGCGCGGGCAAGCCGTATTGGCCGAAGCGGCCTACCGCCGTGCCTTGGCACTGAATCTGGACGATGGCTATTTATTGGCTGCCTGGAGCGATTTTTTACTAGACCAACAGCGGCCCGCCGAGGTGGTGAAGGCGTTGGCCGCCTGGGAGGCGTCTGACACGCTGCTGCTGCGTCTGGCGCTGGCTGAGACACAACTGGGCTTGCCCAAAGCCCGAGCCCACACCCAGGCCCTGGAGGACCGATTTGCCGCAGCGCGCCAGCGTGGCGACACCACGCACCGGGCTGAAGAAGCACGGTTTTTGCTGCAGCTCAAAGGTGATGTGGCGCAGGCACTGCAAGTGGCATTGGCCAATTACCAGGTGCAGCGTGAACCGCGCGATGCCCGCATCGTGCTGGAAGCTGCACTGGCAGCCAAAGCACCTGCGGCAGCACAGCCGGTGCTGGATTGGCTGGCGCGCAGCGGCTTTGAAGACTCCCGGCTGCGCACCCTGGCCGCAACATTGACGAAGGCAGCACCATGAACCGGGCTTTTCAAATCTTCATGCGCGGCTTGCTGCTGGTCCTTTGGGCTGCCGTTGCGGCGCCCGCCTGGGCACACAAGGCCAGCGACAGCTATGTAGTGCTACAGATTCAAGGCGCGGCAGTGCAAGGGCAGTGGGACATTGCCTTGCGCGACATCGACTTTGCGATTGGGCTGGATACCGACGGCAACGGGGAAATTACCTGGGGCGAGGTGCAGGCTCACGAAAAAGACATTGCCACGTGGGCGCTGGGACGCCTCACCCTGCAACGGGGCGGCGATTGCAAATTGGCTGTGGCGCAAACCCTGATTGATGACCACACCGACGGCGCTTACGCTGTCTTGCGCCTTGAGGGTAGTTGTCCAGCGGCCACCGGGGAGCTGTTGCTCAACTACCGGCTCTTGTTTGACTTAGATGCCTTGCACCGCGGCCTGCTGAATTTGGACCTGGATGGCACACAGCAAACCGCTGTGTTGTCGCCCGATACCGGCGTGCTCAAGGTGGATGCCGCCACCGCATCACGCTTGGGGCAGTTTGGGCAGTATGTGGTGGAGGGTATTTGGCACATCTGGATTGGCTTTGACCACATCTTGTTCCTATTGTCATTGCTGTTGCCCGCCGTGCTGGTCTACCAAGCCAAGCGCTGGCAAGGCGCTAGCACCTTCCGTCAGGCGCTGACAGAGGTGTTGTGGGTGGTCACTGCATTCACCGTAGCGCATTCCATCACGCTGAGTCTGGCCACGCTGCAAATCGTAGAGTTGCCGTCGCGGTGGGTGGAATCGGCCATTGCGGCGTCTGTGGTGCTGGCGGCGGCCAATAATTTGCGGCCCGTGGTGGAGCGCCGGCGCTGGCTGGTGGCATTCAGTTTTGGCTTGATTCATGGCTTTGGCTTTGCCAGCGTGCTCACCGAGCTGGGCTTGCCGCCCGGCGCGCTGGCGCTGTCGCTGCTAGGGTTCAATGTGGGCGTGGAAGTGGGGCAGTTGTGCATCGTGGCGGCCTTTTTGCCGCTGGCCTACTGGCTGCGCAACACTGCGCTGTACCGCAAGGGCGTTTTTGTGGCGGGCTCTTGGCTCACGCTGCTCATTGCCTTGCTGTGGTTCACTGAACGGGCCTTCAATCTCAAACTCATCTCCTGACCTGTTCCTTGGTTGTCGCAGGCCGCTCTGGCGGCCTGCGACGCTAGGGGCCATAGCCAAGTTCATGATTGCTACGTATTTGATAGCGTACTATTTAATGTTTACGCCGGCTAGTAGCTAAAAATGTATGTAGCGGCGTGCTAAAAGTCCCTGCCATAAATAGGGAGTTTTTGCCGGCGCACGCTGCCGTTCAGCCCGTCAAAGCGGTCAACTGTCTGACGCGCAAGCGGTTCGTCACATGGGGGGTGCAAAGCCCGGGGTGCTTCACTACATTCACGGCATTGATTCACTTTTCAATGCAAAGGACCTCACCATGAACGCACTGACATCGACCCCCTTCAAATTCAACGCTTTGGCGCTGAGCGCCGCAATGACGCTGTCGTTGGCAGGGGCCGTGATTGGCGGGTTCACGCGCCACAGTGAGCCGACCGTTGTGCAATTGCCCACGGTCATCATCATTGGTCACCGCGATGCCGTGGCGCCGCCCGACACTTTGCAGGCGGATGTCAAACCCGTAGTGAAGTCGGGCGCGTAAGCGGCACCCCAGGGCCCAGCGCCAGTCGCTGGGTTTAGCTCAGCAGATCTGCCACATCTAACATGCGCTGGGCGACATCGACAATTTTCATGTTCTTGTCCATGGCCGTTTTGCGTAGGCGCGCATAGGCCACGTCTTCGGTAAGCTGCTGGCGTTGCATCAGCAGATTCTTGGCCAAGTCAATCGTCTTACGGTTTTTGATTTCTGTGCTTAGTTCGCTCAACTCGGTTTGTGCTTGTGCCAGCTCTTGGCGCAGTGCTTGTTCGTGTTGAAAGCGGGCCATAGCCACGTCCAAAATGGGGCGAATACGCTCTGGTTGCAGGCCAGCGACCACGTAAGCGGACACACCCGCCGCAACTGCGGCGCGGGCGTTTTCGGTGTCGTGGTCATTGGTGAACATGACGATAGGGCGGCGCGCACCGCGCGTTGCCATCACCACATGCTCCAGCGCGTCGCGCGCTTCGCTTTCGGCATCCACAATGATCATGTCGGGTTGCAATTGGGCAAGACGCTCGGTCAAGAACACATCTGCGGGCAGCGACGCTACCAAATGAAAACCACTCTCCAACAAGCCAATGCGCAGGCTACGTGAACGATCCGCCTGGTCTTGGGCCTGACCATCATCGTGGGCGTTGTCCACCCAGTCGGGCGTGATGACCACGATACGCAGCGGTGTGGCATGGAGTGGCAAGTTCATACCCACACTTTATGCAAGAAACACGCCAAAGAGCGTATTTTTCAGGGCCTACGCCAATAGTTGTACCGCCACGCCGTAGAGAACCCTGCACGTGAATACAACGCCCTGGCCGCAGCGTTTTCCTCCTCCACTTGCAAAAAAATGCGTTCAAACCCGCGCGCTGCTGCCGCGTCGGCCAGGCTCACCAGCACTTGGGATGCCAACCCACGGCCTCGCGCGTTTGCCACCGTGCGCATGCCGTGCACGCTGGCCCACCCCTGGCTCAGGCTGGCGGTACCGGCTGCCAGGGGCAGTGCACCACTTTGCACACTGGCGAAAACCCCATGCGCACCGCGGCTAAGCGCTTGCACGCGGTGTGCGCCGTCCACCGGGTCAAAGCCCGGTGCGGTGTAAACGCTGGCCCAGGTGGCATTCGGGTGCATGTGCACTTGGGCAGTACCAGCAGTTGGCAGGGCACGCACCTGGGCTACGGTGCTGATTTGCACCAGCGTGGGTTGTTCCGGTTGGTAGCCCATGGCGCGTAGCGTCTGGTGGACACGACTCAGGCCTGGTACGTCGGCCACACGAAAAGCGGCTGCGATGCCCCAAGCGTGGTAGCGCGCTTCCATGGTGGCTAGCTGTGCCGGGTCTAGGTCGCTATGGCGCGTTGGTACCGCACTTTTCGCGCGGCCAATGGTGGAGCGGTCCAAGGGCAATAGCCATCCGGGCAGGTCATGCACCTCCAGCGGAGCGACCGCATCCAAGGTGGCCAGTTCCAGGCTGGCAATGTCGTCTGGGGCAAGAGCACAGTGTTCGTTTGGCATGGAGTCAACCATTGTGCCTCGCTAAACTCGCAACCTATGCTGAACAATATGCTGGTGTTAGGGATTGAATCTTCGTGCGATGAGACGGGCGTGGCGCTGGTGCAAACACACTCGGCTGGGGTACCGCGGTTGCTGGCGCATGCCTTGCACAGCCAGGTTGAAATGCACCAGGACTTTGGCGGCGTGGTTCCTGAGCTGGCCAGCCGTGACCACATCCGAAGGGTATTGCCGCTGACCACCGAAGTGCTGTTGGCAGCGCAAAAGCAATTGAGCGACGTGGATGTGGTGACCTACACTCGCGGACCAGGCTTGGCGGGTGCGCTGCTAGTGGGGGCTGGCGTAGCGTGTGCGTTGGCTGCTGCACTGGGCAAACCCGTACTGGGCGTGCACCATTTGGAGGGCCACTTGTTGTCGCCTTTTTTAAGCGAAGACCCCCCCGAATTTCCGTTCGTCGCCCTGCTGGTTTCAGGCGGTCACACGCAGCTCATGCAAGTGGATGCCGTAGGCCGGTACACCATGCTGGGCGAAACTATTGACGATGCGGCGGGAGAGGCATTTGACAAGTCCGCCAAGCTCATGGGCTTGGGCTACCCTGGCGGACCGGCGCTAGCCCGCATGGCAGAGTGCGGGGATGGCAAAGCCTATGCGTTGCCGCGTCCGCTGCTGCGCAGCGATAACCTGGATTTCTCCTTCGCCGGACTGAAAACTGCCGTGTTGGTGCAGGCGCAGCGCATGGTGGCGGCTGAGGCTGCGCTGGCCAGTGGCGTGCCCGCGCCCAAGGCCCAAGCCAACCATGGCTCGAGCGCAGGCTTCGCGGATTTGCCAACCAGCCAGCGGGCTGATCTGGCCGCTTCGACACAGGCGGCGATTGTGGAAGTCTTGGTGAAAAAATCGTTGATCGCACTGAAGAAAACCGGGCTCAAGCGCTTGGTGGTGGCCGGCGGAGTGGGGGCAAACCGCAGCCTGCGTCAGCAGCTCAACGCTGAGTGCGCCAAACGCGGCGTGCGGGTGCATTACCCGGAGCTGCATTTGTGCACCGACAACGGCGCCATGATTGCCATGGCCGGTGCCATGCGATTGCAAAGCGGTCTGCAGGCTGCCAGCACAACTTACGCTTTTGACGTGAAGCCGCGCTGGCCACTCGATTCACTATAAAAAACTGCTGTAGCCGGCTAAAAATATAGGCAAATAGCTATCTATTTCATAGCAAGCCACTCTCAACATTTACAAAATAGCGAGCTCCTTGGACTCGTCTACAGGCACTAGTTTGGTGAGCGTCAGCGTCAGTACACCATGTTCCAGTTTGGCTTCGCTGGCGGTGGTGTCAATCTCTTGGGGTAACTCGTAAGCGGTGCGGACCGTGCGGCTCGCTCCCTCTTTGCTGCTGATGCGCACCACGGCGCCTTCAATGGCAACCGTGAGCTGGTCTTTGGCAATACCGGGCACATCCAAGCGCACGGTAAAAGTCGCCTCATCCTGGGTGATGGTTGCGGCTTGCCCCGTAGCGTGTTGCCGGCTGGTGTCGAGCGCCTCGCGCATGAATCGCTCCAAGGACTGACGCGCGTGGGTGGGTGTCCGCAGACGAAGGTGGGGGTGGGCTGCTGTGGCGTAAAACATGGAAAGTTCCTTATGCACTTGGCGGCGCTCACCGTGAGCTCCGCATAGACCTAAGCTGTGTCCTGCACCTGCGGATTCAAGTCGGACATTGGGGTGTTTCTTTTTGCACGTAGGCCCTTGAAATTGGCCAATACAGGTCTAGTTGCCGCGGTTTTGCGCGACGCGAAGAACCGGTGCAGCAAACCAACCGGAGTACTTCACCAGCGTGCTTAGCGCGAAAAAACGAGCCATGTCACGGGCACCCAGTGGGCCATATTCCGCGCAAATCCCGCTGGAATTGCCAGCATTGCTATGCGCCGGGCTATAATCGACAGGCTTTGCATTGGGCAAGGCGCACGCTCCGAGCAGTTCCAGCATGGGGCGCAAGTGAAAAATCAAACAGGAAATACCATGATCGCATCCAGCATCAAAGCCTCAGTTGTCAAAGACAACGCCCGTAGCCCGACAGACACCGGTAGCCCGGAAGTTCAAGTGGCTTTGTTGACCGCCCGTATCAACGAACTCATGCCTCACTTCAAGACCCACGCCAAAGACCACCACGGTCGCCGCGGTCTGGTGCGCATGGTTAACACCCGCAAGAGCTTGCTGTCCTACCTGAACAAGAAGGACCACGACCGTTACGTGGCCCTGATCGCCAAGCTGGGTCTGCGTAAGTAATCTTAGGTAAGAATGATGAACGCCTGAGTTAGGTCACTAGCTCAGGCGTTTTTTACTTCGGAGTCCGCAAGAACAGAGCGAAGCTGTGTCATTCCAAAGCAATTCAGCCCCTTGGGCTTGAGTTTTTCTGGAATGGCATCGTGTTCTGGGATGCAGCCTCTGGGCTCGGGCGAGGTGGCCAGCACCTTCCAGATTAGTCCTTAAATTCACAGGAGAACCACGATGACAATGTTTAAAAAAGTGACAAAGACTTTCCAATGGGGTCAAAACACCGTAACCATGGAAACTGGCGAGATTGCGCGCCAGTCCACCGGCGCTGTGCTGTTGGATATGGATGGCACCGTTGTGCTGGCCACCGTAGTTGCCAAGACTGAAGGCAAGCCCGGCCAAGATTTCTTCCCCCTGACCGTGGATTACCTCGAGAAGAGCTATGCCGCCGGCAAGATCCCCGGTTCTTTCTTCAAGCGCGAAGGCCGACCTAGTGAGTTCGAAACATTGACCAGCCGCCTGATCGATCGTCCGATCCGCCCGCTGTTCCCTGAAGGTTTTTTCAACGAAGTGCATGTGGTCATCCACACCGTATCGTTGAACCCTGAAGTGGATGCTGACATTGCCGCCCTGATTGCGGTGAGCGCAGCCTTGTCCATCAGTGGCATTCCCTTCAATGGCCCGATCGGTGCAGCCCGTGTGGGTTATGTCAACGGCGCGTATGTTTTGAATCCTGGTCAGACACAACGCAAAGATTCCGTCATGGACTTGGTGGTTGCTGGTACCGAAGCCGCGGTGTTGATGGTGGAGTCTGAGGCACAACAGTTGTCTGAAGAGATCATGCTGGGGGGCATTGTGTATGGCCACCAACAAGGCGCTATCGCTATCAATGCCATCCACGAGTTGGTACGCGAAGCCGGCAAGCCGATGTGGGACTGGAAAGTACCCGCCAAAGACGAAGCGCTGATCGCAAAGATCGACGCCTTGGCGAAGGACAAGTTGGTTGCTGCTTACCAAATCCGCAACAAGCAAGAGCGTACGAAAGCTACGCGAGAAGTCACAACCTTGACCAAGGCTGGCCTGAAGGCCGAGGGTGTTGAGTTTGACGGCGTGACCGTCGATGGCCTGCTGTTTGATATCGAAGCCAAGATCGTTCGCGGCCAGATTCTGGCAGGCGAGCCCCGCATTGACGGCCGCGATACCCGCACCGTGCGCGCCATTGAAATCCGCAACAGCGTGCTCCCCCGCACCCACGGCTCAGCCCTGTTCACCCGCGGTGAAACACAGGCTTTGGTCGTCACCACGCTCGGCACTGAGCGCGATGCACAGCGTATCGACGCTCTGAGCGGCGATTACGAAGACCGTTTCATGCTGCACTACAACATGCCTCCGTTCGCCACGGGCGAAACGGGTCGTGTGGGCACGCCCAAGCGCCGCGAAATCGGTCACGGCCGTTTGGCTAAGCGTGCACTGGTTGCCGTGTTGCCGTCGAAAGAAGAATTCCCGTACACCATGCGTGTCGTGTCCGAGATCACTGAATCCAACGGCTCCTCGTCGATGGCTTCGGTCTGCGGCGGTTGCTTGTCGCTGATGGACGCTGGCGTGCCGATGAAAGCCCACGTGGCAGGTATCGCCATGGGCCTGATCAAGGAAGACAACCGCTTCGCGGTGTTGACCGATATCTTGGGCGACGAAGATCACCTGGGCGATATGGACTTCAAGGTCGCCGGTACCACCAACGGTATTACTGCGCTGCAGATGGACATCAAGATCCAGGGCATCACCAAAGAGATCATGCAAGTCGCGTTGGCCCAGGCCAAAGAAGCACGTATGCATATTCTGGGCAAGATGACAGAGGCTATGGCCGAAGCCAAGACCGAAGTGTCCAACTTTGCGCCGCGTTTGTTCACCATGAAGATCAACCCGGAAAAAATCCGTGACGTGATCGGCAAGGGTGGTTCCGTGATCCGTGCGCTGACCGAAGAAACCGGCACGCAAATCAACATCGATGAAGACGGCACCATCACCATCGCGTCCGCTGATCCAGCCAAGGCTGAAGAGGCCAAGCGTCGTATTGAGCAGATCACCGCTGAAGTGGAAATTGGCAAGGTCTACGAAGGCCCAATCACTAAGATTCTGGATTTCGGCGCACTGGTGAACCTGCTGCCTGGCAAAGATGGCTTGTTGCACATCAGCCAGATTGCGCACGAGCGTGTAGAAAAAGTGTCTGACTACCTCACCGAAGGCCAGATCATCAAGGTCAAGGTCATGGAGACGGATGAGAAGGGCCGGATCAAGCTGTCTATGAAGGCGCTCCTGGACCGTCCTGCCCACTCTGGCGAGTAACTAGAAGTTTAGTTGCTATAAAACCGATAGCATCTTGCGCAATGTTTGCGCGGGCTGTCGGCCTAAAATGCCATGAAAGTCATCGAAATTACAAGCTTTGGTGCTCCAGACGTATTGCGTCTGGCGGATCGCCCTGCGCCAGTGTTTGGCGCGGGTGAGGTTTTGATTCGGGTGGCTGCCAGTGGCATCAATCGTCCCGATGTTTTGCAACGTGCCGGCCATTACCCAGCACCCGCTGGGGCATCCGACATCCTTGGGCTTGAGGTTGCCGGCACCATCGTTGACGGTGATTCGGTAGCCATGCAAGCGGCAGGTCTCGCAGCCGGTGATCGCGTGTGTGCTTTGGTGGCTGGCGGTGGGTATGCTGAGTTGTGTGTGGCGCCAGTAGGGCAGTGCTTATCGATACCGGCAGGACTGAGCGATGTGGAAGCTGCATCTTTGCCTGAGACCGTATTTACAGTCTGGAGTAATGTATTTGACAGGGCGCGCTTGCAGTCCGGGGAGGTCTTGCTAATCCAGGGCGGCAGCAGCGGTATTGGCGTGACCGCCATTCAACTGGCCAAGGCCTTTGGCGCAACGGTGATCGCTACGGCGGGATCAGATGTGAAGTGCGCAGCGTGCCTGGCACTGGGCGCAGATTACGCCATCAACTACAAGACCCACGACTTTCAGGCGGAGGCCTTGCGGCTCACGGACGGGCGTGGCGTGGATGTCATCTTGGATATGGTGGCCGGTGCCTACGTAGCTCGGGAAGTGCAGTGTCTGGCGGAAGATGGACGCTTGGTCATCATCGCAGTGCAAGGCGGGATTCAAAGTGAACTGAACGCTGGCTTGGTGTTGCGCAAACGACTAACGATCACGGGCTCTACGTTGCGGCCACGCTCTTTGGCTTTTAAGTCTGCAATAGCGGCTGCTTGCAAGGCACATGTTTGGCCCGAGATTGCGTGCGGACGGTTCAAGCCGGTGGTGCACAGTGTGTTTTCGGCCGTAGATGCGGGTGATGCCAGCGGAAGCGGTGCAGCGCGAGCGCACGCGCTGATGGAATCGAACCAGCACGTAGGAAAAATTGTATTGATCTGGGAGGCGGTATGAGCGCGGGTACGAAAGCGAAGTTGATCGCCGGCAACTGGAAAATGAATGCTTCTTGGGCTGCCAATGAAGCTTTGGTGCGCGCAATCATGTCTGGTGCTGCGCAAGCGAGATGTGGCGTGGCGTTGTGCGTCCCAGCACCTTACTTGGCGCAAATTCAAACGCTTCTCGCGGGTAGTGCACTGCAGCTGGGTGCCCAAGATGTTTCTGCGCATGAATCAGGCGCTTTCACGGGAGAGGTTTCTGCTGCAATGCTGCATGATTTTTCGGTCCGCTACTGCTTGGTGGGACATTCTGAGCGACGCCAGTACCACGGTGAGACCGACTCTGTCGTGGCGAGCAAAGCGCAACGTGCATTGGCCGCAGGTATGACGCCCATCGTTTGCGTAGGCGAGACCTTAGCCCAGCGTGAGGCAGGCCAGACTGAGCAGATCGTCAAGCGCCAATTGGCTGCAGTGATCCATGCCAACGGTCATTGCATCAGTGAGATTGCCGTGGCTTACGAGCCGATATGGGCTATCGGTACCGGTAAAACGGCATCACCTACCCAGGCGCAAGAAGTGCACGCCATTTTGCGGGCGCAACTGCGCGCGGCGACGCCACATGCAGACCGTGTTCATATTCTTTACGGCGGAAGTATGAATGCAGCGAATGCCGCAGATTTATTGTCACAAGCTGATATTGATGGCGGTTTGGTGGGCGGTGCCTCACTCAAGCCCGCCGACTTTCTGTCCATCATTGCGGCTGCCCAATAGCAGCGTAAGTTTTATTTATTTAGCTAGGAGTTGAGAATGACCATTGTTTTAAAAATTATTTTGGCTGTGCAGATGTTGTCTGCTTTGAGCATGATCGGTTTGGTCTTGGTGCAGCACGGCAAGGGGGCCGACATGGGTGCCGCTTTTGGTAGCGGCGGATCGGGTAGTTTGTTTGGCGCCAGCGGCAGCGCCAATTTCTTGTCGCGTACGACAGCCATTTTGGCTACGGTGTTCTTCGTTTGCACTTTGGCTTTGGCGTATTTTGGTAACCTGCGGCCCAGCGGTTCTGGCAGTGTTCTTGAAAACGCGAGCGTTGTTGCACCGGCGGCTGAAGTGGCAGTAGCACCAGCTCCGGTAGCCTCTGGTGCCGCGCAGATTCCTGCTAAGTAAAAGCACCTATATATGAGCCTTGTGCCTCGGTCAAAGAGGTTTTCAGGGTAAACTCAGTTGCTGTTGGCAGAGCAAAAACCTCCGGGTTCCTCACGCAAATTCAACAACTGAAAGCCGCCGTCGTGGTGAAATTGGTAGACACGCTATCTTGAGGTGGTAGTGGCGAAAGCTGTGCGAGTTCGAGTCTCGCCGACGGCACCAAACAATCTGTTTGTGCAGGCTGACTGCCTGTGCAAACCATTAACGGTGATCAGATTTTCAGATGAACCTCGATCAATATCTTCCCGTACTCTTGTTTATCTTGGTCGGGGTTGGCGTCGGTGTGGTTCCCCAGGTACTTGGCTACATCCTCGGGCCCAATCGGCCTGATGCAGCAAAAAATTCTCCCTACGAATGTGGCTTCGAGGCATTTGAAGATGCGCGAATGAAGTTTGATGTTCGCTACTATTTGGTAGCGATTTTGTTCATTCTCTTTGATCTGGAAACGGCATTTCTGTTTCCTTGGGCGGTTGCATTGAAAGAGTTGGGTACTTTCGGGTTTCTGATCGGCTTAGAGTTTGTGACTGTATTGACGATCGGCTTCGTCTACATGTGGAAAAAAGGCGCCCTCGACTGGGAGTAATGTAATGATTGAAGGTGTTCTGAAAGAAGGCTTCGTCACAACCAGTTATGACTCGGTCATGAATTGGGCCAAGACGGGGTCCATTTGGCCAATGACATTTGGCTTGGCCTGTTGCGCGGTCGAAATGATGCATGCCGCGGCTGCACGATATGACCTCAGTCGTTTCGGCTCGGAGGTGTTCCGGGCCAGCCCACGCCAATCCGACTTGATGATCGTAGCGGGCACCCTCTGTAACAAAATGGCACCGGCTTTGCGCAAGGTCTATGACCAGATGTCAGAGCCACGTTGGGTGATCAGCATGGGTTCATGTGCCAACGGTGGTGGTTACTACCATTACAGCTACTCGGTGGTCCGAGGATGTGACCGAATCGTGCCTGTCGACGTCTACGTGCCGGGCTGTCCGCCTACTGCAGAGGCGCTGGTGTACGGCATCTTGCAATTGCAGCAGAAAATTCGGCGCACTGAAACCATAGCGCGGGCTTGAAGGGTCGCCATGTCTCAATATTCTGTTTCCCCTGAAGCTACGCAGGCCGCGATTGTGGCGGTGCTCGGTGACAAGGTTAAGCGCACATCTATCGAGCTGGGCGAGGTAAAAGTGCTGGTGTCCGCCAGTGACTATCATGCTGCGGCTATGGCGCTGCGGGATGCGCCAGGCTGCCAATTTGAGCAACTCATGGATTTGTGCGGTGTTGATTACTCCGAATATGGCGATGGGCAGTACGACGGACCGCGTTTTTGCGTTGTGAGTCATTTGCTATCCATAAGTTTGAACCAGCGTGTGCGTTTGAAGGTTTTCGCGGTCGATGACACTATGCCGATGGTGCAGTCGGTCACAGACATCTGGAATTCAGCCAATTGGTTTGAGCGTGAAGCCTTTGATCTTTTTGGCATTGTGTTCGAAGGACACAATGACCTGCGGCGCATCCTGACTGACTATGGCTTTATCGGCCATCCGTTTCGCAAGGACTTTCCCACTTCAGGGCACGTCGAGATGCGGTACGACGCTGAGCAAGCGCGGGTAATTTACCAACCGGTTTCTATCGAAGCCCGCGAGATCACGCCCCGCATCATTCGAGAGCACAACTATGGGGGCTTGCATTAAGCGGACATTCCATGGCTGAGATAAAAAATTACACCCTTAACTTTGGTCCGCAGCACCCGGCGGCACACGGCGTTTTGCGTTTGGTGTTGGAGCTCGATGGTGAAGTGATCCAGCGCGCTGATCCACACATTGGTCTTTTGCATCGTGCTACGGAGAAGCTGGCTGAGAGCAAGACTTATATGCAGTCTTTGCCCTACATGGATCGTTTAGATTACGTGTCCATGATGTGCAATGAGCATGCTTACTGCTTGGCGATTGAAAAGTTACTGGGCATCGATGTGCCTTTGCGTGCGCAGTACATCCGGGTGATGTTTTCAGAAATTACCCGCTTGCTCAATCACCTCATGTGGCTCGGCTCGCATGGTAACGATTGCGGTAGCTCCACCATCCTGATTTACACCTTTCGCGAGCGCGAAGACCTGTTTGACATGTACGAAGCCGCAAGTGGTGCGCGTATGCATGCGGCCTACTTCCGTCCGGGTGGGGTGTACCGTGATCTGCCAGACACCATGCCGCAGTTCAAGGCCAGCAAGGTGCGTAACGCTAAAGGTGTTGCGGAGCTGAATAAGAACCGTCAAGGATCCCTGCTGGATTTCATTGACGATTTTTCTCGGCGCTTTCCTAAATGTTTAGAGGAGTACCACACGCTACTCACTGACAACCGGATCTGGAAGCAACGGACGGTCGACATTGGCATCGTGACACCTGAGCGGGCACTCAATTTGGGTTTTTCTGGTCCCATGTTGCGCGGGTCTGGTATCGCTTGGGACTTGCGCAAGAAGCAGCCCTACGATGTATACGACCGTTTGGATTTCGATATTCCAGTGGGTAAAACCGGCGATGTTTACGATCGCTATTTGGTTCGCATGGAGGAGATGAATCAGTCCAATCGCATCATCAAACAATGTGTTGACTGGCTCAAGGCCAATCCAGGCCCGGTGATTACCGACAACCACAAGGTCGCTGCGCCGTCGCGCGAATCCATGAAATCCAGTATGGAAGAGTTGATTCACCACTTCAAGTTGTTCACCGAGGGCTTTCATGTCCCGGCGGGGGAGGCCTACGCGGCGGTGGAGCATCCCAAGGGTGAGTTTGGTATTTACATCGTCAGCGATGGGGCCAACAAGCCCTACCGGCTGAAGATTCGTCCGCCAGGCTTTGCGCATTTGGCCAGCCTGAATGAAATGGCGACCGGTCACATGATCGCTGATGCGGTGTCCATCATCGGCACCATGGATATTGTTTTTGGAGAGATTGATCGATGATCTCTGATGCAACCAAGGCACGCTTCGCCAAAGAAGTAGATAAGTACCCCGCCGACCAAGCGCAATCTGCAGTAATGGCCTGTTTGTCTATCGTGCAGCAGGAGCTTGGATATGTGAGTACCGACAGTGAAAAAGTCATTGCCGATTACTTGGGTATGGCGCCGATGGCTGTTCACGAGGTCACAACTTTCTACAACATGTACAACCAGCGCGCAGTGGGAACGTACAAGTTCAATGTCTGCACCAACTTGCCCTGCCAGCTACGCGAGGGCCAACAAGCCTTGCACCACCTGGAGAAGAAGTTGGGCATCCGTTTGGGCGAGACGACTGCAGATGGTCTGTTTACGCTGCAACAAAGTGAGTGTTTGGGCGCCTGCGCCGACTCCCCCGTGATGCTGGTCAACGACCGGCATATGTGCAGTTTCATGAGCAACGACAAGCTGGATCAGTTGGTCGACGGTTTGCGGATCGCAGGAGGCAAAGTATGAGCGCCGAGAAAATTCTCTCGCAATTCCGTGCCACCGGGGTGCAGACCTGCTTTCACGATCGGCACATTAGCCCACAGATTTATGCGGGTCTCAACGGTTCCAACTGGCGGCTTAAGGACTATGTAGAGCGCGGTGGCTATGCGGCTTTGCGCAAGATATTGGCCCAGGACGGCGGCGAAGGCCTGACCCAGGATCAGGTGATCGCTACAGTGAAAGAATCTGCCTTGCGCGGCCGTGGTGGTGCCGGATTTCCGACCGGCCTGAAGTGGAGCTTCATGCCCCGCCAGTTCCCCGGGCAAAAATACCTGGTCTGCAATTCTGACGAAGGCGAACCTGGCACCTGTAAGGACCGTGACATTCTGGAGTACAACCCGCACATCGTTATCGAAGGCATGGCTATCGCAGCGTATGCCATGGGTATTAGCGTGGGTTACAACTACATCCATGGCGAAATCTTCTCTGCCTACGATCGATTTGAAGAAGCCTTAGAAGAGGCCAGGGCAGCCGGATTCTTGGGTAACGGCATCATGGGGACTGCCTTCAACTTTCAGTTGCATGCAGCGCACGGGTTTGGCGCCTACATTTGCGGCGAGGAAACCGCTCTGTTGGAATCCTTGGAAGGCAAGAAAGGCCAGCCCCGTTTCAAGCCGCCATTTCCAGCGAGCTTTGGGTTGTATGGCAAGCCGACCACCATTAACAATACTGAAACCTTTGCAGCTGTCCCGTGGATCATTCGCAACGGTGGTCAGGCCTATCTAGAGTGCGGTAAGCCTAACAATGGTGGGACTAAGATCTATTCCATCAGCGGTGATGTCGAGCGTCCAGGCAATTACGAAATCCCCATGGGTACGCCATTTGCCAAGCTGTTGGAACTTGCCGGTGGGGTGCGCGGTGGACGCCAGCTCAAGGCGGTGATTCCCGGTGGATCTTCCTCGCCCGTTTTGCCTGCGGCCATCATGATGGAATGCACCATGGACTATGACTCGATTTCAAAGGCGGGTTCTATGCTGGGTTCTGGCGCGGTGATCGTTATGGATGACACCCGCTGTATGGTCAAAGCGCTGCAACGACTGAGTTACTTTTACATGCATGAGTCGTGTGGTCAATGTACGCCGTGCCGTGAAGGCACAGGTTGGTTGTCGCGCATGGTAGACCGCATTGAAACGGGCCATGGGCGTGTCAGCGATATGGACCTACTGGATAACGTGGCAGAAAATATTATGGGCCGTACTATTTGTGCGCTCGGGGACGCTGCGGCCATGCCAGTACGCGCGATGATCAAACATTTCAGACACGAATTTGTGCACCATGTTGAACACAAATCCTGCCCGGTCGAAGCTGCGGCAGAGGCCGTGGCCAAGTGAGCAAGCAAAATGATTGAAATTGAACTCGACGGCAAGAAGGTTGACATCGTTGAAGGCAGCATGATCATGCATGCCGCCGATAAGGCCGGTACTTATATTCCGCATTTTTGTTATCACAAGAAGCTGAGCATCGCCGCTAATTGCCGCATGTGCTTGGTGGATGTTGAGAAGATGCCCAAACCCATGCCGGCATGTGCGACACCAGTGACGCAAGGCATGATCGTCCGAACCAAGAGCGACAAGGCCATCAAGGCTCAGAAGTCGGTCATGGAGTTTCTGCTTATCAACCACCCGCTGGATTGCCCCATTTGCGACCAGGGTGGCGAGTGTCAGTTGCAGGATTTGGCAGTGGGATACGGAGGATCCTCTTCGCGTTACGAGGAAGAAAAGCGCGTTGTGTTCCACAAAGATGTGGGGCCGCTAATTTCCATGGAGGAAATGAGTCGCTGTATTCATTGCACACGATGTGTGCGCTTCGGCCAAGAGGTCGCTGGTGTGATGGAGTTGGGAATGTCTCACCGCGGAGAGCACGCCGAGATTGAAACGTTTGTCGGTAACAGTGTCGATTCCGAGTTGTCGGGCAATATGATTGATATTTGCCCCGTCGGAGCCTTGACTAGCAAGCCGTTTCGATACAGTGCGCGCACTTGGGAACTGTCTCGCCGCAAGTCGGTGAGTCCCCATGATTCCACCGGTGCCAACTTGGTTGTCCAAGTTAAAAATAATCAAGTCATGCGCGTGGTTCCGTTGGAAAACGAAGCGGTCAATGAGTGCTGGATTGCGGACCGGGATAGATACTCCTATGAGGCTTTGAACAGCACCGAGCGATTGACGGTCCCCATGCTCAAGCAGGGCGGTCAGTGGGTCGAAGTGGATTGGCAGACAGCCTTGGAGTATGTCGCGAACGGTCTGAAGCAGGTGAAGGCTGAACACGGTGCTGGCGCGCTTGGTGCGCTTGTCAGCCCCCACAGTACCCTAGAGGAGTTGCACCTTGCTGTCCGATTGGTGCATGCACTGGGTAGCCAAAACGTGGACTACCGCCTGCGCAACGCGGAGTTCGAGACCGATCTGGTCAAGGCCAGGTACTTGGGGTTGCCCATCGCGGCCTTGTCGCAATTGCAGCGTGTTTTGGTGGTGGGTTCAGACCTGCGCAAAGATCACCCGCTATTTGCACAACGTATTCGTCAGGCCGCTCGGATGGGTTGCGTGGTGTCGGCAGTAGTTCAAGCCAAACCTGATTGGGCGTTGCCTGTTACCCATACGCTAGAAGCCACCTCGGCACACTGGGTGCAGGCTTTGGCAAATATCGCTGCGGCCGTTGCTGCCCAGATGGGCACAACTGCCCCGGCGGCAGGGGTTGTCGATGTGTCTGCGCTGGCTATTGCCAAATCATTGCTGGGTGGAGAAAGAAAAGCGATCCTGCTTGGCAACGCTGCAGCACACCACGCCAAGGCCTCCAGCCTATTGGCTATAGCCCAATGGATTGCTGAAAACACGGGTGCATCGGTTGGTTATTTGACCGAGGCAGCGAACACCGTGGGTGCGCAGTTGGTAGGCGCGCTACCTGGAGAACAGGGTTTGAACGCTGGGCAAATGCTGGCTGGCAGCTTGAAGGCCGTGTTGTTACTCAACAATGAGCCGATCGCAGACTCGGCTGCGGGGCTTGCAGCCGCCAAGACCTTGGGGCAATGCGACATGGTGGTGACACTCAGCCCCTTTAAGTGCAATTTGGAATTCAGTGATGTCCTGTTGCCTATTGCGCCTTTCACCGAGACCTCTGGTACGTTCGTGAATGCCGAGGGTCGTATCCAAAGTTTCCACGCGGTGGTGAAGCCCAAGTTGGAGACTCGTCCGGCGTGGAAAGTCCTGCGGGTGCTTGCCAATATGTTGGGTCTGCCTGGTTTTGACTTCGAGTCATCGCAAGAAGTACTGGCTAACATTGCATTAGACGCTGCACACACTGGGCACGTAGCACCAGACCGCTTAGGGAACCTATCGCAAGCTGCAATTGATTTGACGCCCGCAACCACAGAGCCTGTCGTTGCGCAAATTTATCAACTTGATGGGTTGGTCCGCAGAGCTACCGCTTTACAACTGACTTCAGACGCCAGAGCCGCGGTCACCTTGGCGGCCGATCAAAGGGCGTTGGCATGATTGATTATCTCTACAACCTGGGTCTTGGCTTGTTTGCCGCCACTTGGTGGAGTGAATTGGCATGGCCTGTCATTTGGACGCTGGTCAAAATTATGGTGGTCGTGTTGCCTCTTATGGGAGCCGTTGCGTATCTGACCTTGTGGGAGCGTAAATTTTTGGGCTGGATGCAGGTGCGTGTCGGCCCCAATCGTGTTGGCCCATGGGGCTTGTTGCAGCCTATTGCGGACGCGTTGAAATTGCTGACGAAGGAGGTGCTGCTTCCCACTGCAGCTAGTAAAGAGTTGTTTTTCATCGGTCCTGTGCTGACCATCATGCCGGCCATGGCCGCGTGGGCTGTCATCCCTTTTGGGCCCGATGTGGCATTGGCTAACATCAATGCCGGTCTGCTGTTTGTCATGGCGATTACTTCGATGGAAGTCTATGGTGTTGTGATTGCCGGTTGGGCATCTAATTCCAAGTACGCTTTTTTGGGTGCGCTTCGCGCGTCGGCCCAGATGATTAGCTATGAAATTGCCATGGGTTTTTGTCTGGTTATTGTGCTCATGATTTCCGCAAGTATGAACCTGTCCGAGATCGTTGCCGTGCAAGCGAAAGGTCAGTTCGCTGATATGGGCTTGGGCTTCCTGTCCTGGAACTGGTTGCCACTGCTACCGATCTTTGTGGTTTACATCATTTCAGGGCTAGCAGAGACCAATCGCCACCCTTTTGACGTTGTCGAGGGCGAGGCGGAAATCGTCGCGGGTCACATGGTCGAATATTCAGGCATGTCGTATGCGATGTTTTATTTGGCGGAATACGCCAATATGTGGCTCATCTCTATACTCGCGGCGCTGATGTTTTTAGGTGGCTGGTTGTCACCGGTAGCGGCACTGGACTTCATCCCGGGTTGGATATGGCTGGGTTTAAAAACCTTTGCCATAGTTAGCCTGTTTATTTGGGTCCGCGCAACCTTCCCACGTTTTCGCTACGACCAAATCATGCGCTTGGGCTGGAAGGTGTTTATCCCAGTGACTTTGTTTTGGCTTGTCGTCGTTGGCGCGTGGATGCAAACGCCCCTCAACATCTGGAAATGAGGGATATGAACATGACGACCAATTCTTTTTCTCGCACACCTTCGGTTTTTTCGCTCAAGGATTTTCTCTACAGTTTTTTGTTGATTGAGTTATTCAAGGGCATGGCGTTGACGGGGCGTTATCTGTTTCGGCGCAAGGTCACGGTGCAATTTCCTGAAGAGAAGACGCCTTTGTCGCCGCGCTTTCGCGGGCTTCATGCTCTGCGCCGTTATGAAAATGGTGAGGAGCGTTGTATTGCCTGCAAACTATGTGAGGCGGTTTGCCCTGCAATGGCCATCACCATCGAATCCGATGTTCGCGAGGACGGGTCGCGTCGAACGACGCGCTATGACATTGATCTGACCAAATGTATCTTTTGCGGATTTTGTGAAGAGAGTTGTCCCGTGGACTCTATTGTGGAGACTCATATTCTGGAGTACCACGGCGAGAAGCGCGGAGATTTGTATTTCACCAAGGACATGCTCCTGGCGGTGGGTGACCGGTATGAAAAAGAAATCGCGTCAGCCAAAGCAGCAGATGCCAAGTACCGCTAAAACGTCGTAAGAAAGAGTTTGATTATGAGTGTTACGACCGGGCTTTTTTATGCCTTTTCTGCGCTACTGTTGTTCGCGGCTTTTCGGGTGATTACGGCCCGCAACCCGGTGCATGCAGCCTTATTTTTAGTGTTGGCTTTTTTTCAGGCAGCGTTGATCTGGATGCTGCTGAAAGCTGAGTTCCTATCTATCACCCTGGTCCTGGTATACGTGGGTGCAGTGATGGTGCTTTTCCTATTCGTTGTCATGATGATGGATATCAATGTCGAGAATCTGCGCGCAGGGTTCTGGAAGCATTTCCCTTTGGCTGCGCTAGTCGGTGTATTGATTGCCTTGGAGATGGCTGCTGTACTGATGGGGGGGTTCCGTGTGGCGTCAGAGCCTATGGCAGCCGTGCCTGCCCAAGGCGGCAACACACTGGCGTTAGGCAAGCTGATTTACACCCAATATATATTGCCACTTGAAGTCGCGGCAGCCATCCTGCTGGTGGCAATGATTGCGGCTGTGGCGTTGACTTTGCGAGAGCGCAAGGACAGTAAGTACGTGCACCCTAGCGATCAAGTGCGTGTTAAGGCGCGAGACCGCATGACAGTGTTGCGCATGGACGCAACCCGTGCAGCGCCGCCACCCGCTGCAGGTGCTGACAACTCAGCGGAAATCCCATCATGACCTTGACTCTCGGCCATTTTCTCTCTTTGGGTGCCATGCTGTTCGCGTTGTCCGTGGTCGGCATCTTTTTGAACCGGCGCAATTTGATTGTTCTGTTGATGGCCATCGAATTGATGCTCCTGGCGGTCAACACCAACTTCGTGGCCTTTTCCTATTTTCTGAACGATATGCAAGGTCAAGTCTTTGTCTTTTTCATTCTGACCGTTGCTGCTGCTGAATCGGCGATTGGTCTTGCGATTCTGGTTTTGTTGTTCCGCAACAAGTCCAGCATCAGCGTGGATGAACTCAACACGCTCAAGGGTTAAAGAAGATGAGTCAAACCCTGTCAGCCTCAACATTACTTGCCGTACCAATGGCACCTTTGGTTGGCGCGGTGCTTGCCGGCGTTTTGGGCACCAAGTTTGGGGGCAACAAAATCGGCCGCACTGCCAGCCATACGCTGACGATTCTTGGCGTATTGATCGCTTTCGTGCTGTCCTCAATGACGCTGTATTCGGTGGCAGTGGATGGCGCGCGTTTCAATGAGACCCTGTATACCTGGATGACGGTCGGTAGCTTGAAAATGGAGGTTGGTTTTTTGGTCGATGGTCTGACCGCGATGATGATGTGCGTGGTGACCTTCGTTTCTCTGATGGTTCACGTCTACACCATTGGCTACATGGAAGAGGACGAGGGATACAACCGATTTTTCTCGTACATCTCCCTGTTTACTTTCGCCATGTTGATGCTTGTCATGAGCAACAACATGCTGCAGTTGTTCTTTGGCTGGGAAGCTGTAGGGCTCGTTTCTTACCTTCTCATCGGTTTTTGGTACAACAAGCCCACCGCCATTTTTGCCAACATGAAAGCATTCTTGGTGAATCGGGTAGGGGACTTCGGGTTCATCCTGGGCATCGGTTTGATTGTCGCGTTCTCAGGTACGCTGAATTACGCTGAGGCATTTGCCAAGGCTGATCAATTGGCTGCGTTAACCTTTCCCGGCACCGATTGGATGCTGGTGACTGTCATTTGTATTTGTCTGTTCATCGGTGCCATGGGCAAGTCTGCGCAGTTTCCGCTGCACGTCTGGTTGCCAGACTCCATGGAAGGCCCAACGCCCATCTCGGCGCTGATTCATGCCGCAACGATGGTCACGGCTGGTATTTTTATGGTGGCGCGTATGTCGCCTCTGTTTGAGTTGAGTGACACCGCGCTCAGTTTCATCATGGTCATCGGCGCTATAACAGCCTTGTTTATGGGCTTCCTGGGTATTATTCAAAACGACATCAAGCGCGTCGTGGCGTATTCGACCTTGTCGCAGTTGGGGTACATGACTGTTGCACTCGGTGCCTCAGCCTATTCGGTGGCTGTGTTCCATTTGATGACCCACGCTTTCTTCAAGGCACTGCTGTTTCTTGCCGCGGGCTCCGTCATCATGGGCATGCACCACAACCAAGATATTCGCTGGATGGGTGGCGTGCGCAAATACATGCGCATCACCTGGATTACTTCGCTTTTGGGCTCACTGGCCTTGATTGGAACGCCGCTGTTCTCAGGCTTTTACTCCAAGGACAGCATCATTGAAGCGGTGGCAGAGAGTCATTTGCCGGGCGCTGGGTTTGCTTATTTTGCTGTTCTGGCGGGCGTGTTTGTGACGGCGTTTTACTCATTTCGTATGTACTTTCTGGTGTTCCATGGCAAGGAACGCTTTGACCAAAATCCCGACGCGCACCATGACCACGACGATCACCACGCGAAGGGAGATCACAGTAAGCCCCACGAATCGCCGTGGGTCGTTTGGGTGCCACTGGTTTTATTGGCTATTCCATCGGTTTTGATTGGTTACTTCACCATTGAAAGCATGCTCTTTGGTGACTTCTTCAAGGGTGCCATTTTTGTAAACGATGCCAAGCATCCCGCCATGCAAGCGCTGGCCAGTGCCTTTCACGGCGCTCCGCAAATGGCCGCCCACGCAATCGGAACGCCACCTCTTTGGTTGGCGGTTGCCGGTGTCGTTCTGGCGTATGTTTTCTACATACTCAAGCCTGAATGGCCCGCTGCCATCAAGCGTGCTTTCATGCCTGTGTTTTCCTTGCTAGAGAACAAGTACTACTTGGACTGGATCAACGAGCACATCCTGGCTCGGGGTGCCCGCTCGCTTGGCGCGGGTCTTTGGAAGGTTGGCGACCAAACCATCATTGATGGCTTCTTCGTGAATGGATCCTGGAAGCTGGTGGGCTGGGTGTCGGGCATCGTACGCAAGGCACAGTCGGGGTATCTGTACCACTACGCCTTGGTCATGATTTTGGGTATTTTTGTTCTCATGACGTATTTCGTCTGGCTCAAGTAGGAGAAAAATAACATGGGATTGTTGAGCCTGGCCATTTGGACGCCTATTGCGTTCGGGGCTATTTTGTTGGCGTTGGGGCGTGACGACCAGGCTAAGGCCGTGCGCTGGATTGCGTTGTTGGGGTCTGTCATCAGTGTGCTCGTCACCTTGCCGCTGTACACCCGCTTTCAGAGCGCATCGGCTGCTATGCAGTTTGTTGAAAATGCCCCATGGATTGAGCGTTTCAATGTCAATTACCACTTGGGTGTAGACGGTATTTCCCTCTGGTTCGTAGTATTGACGGCCTTCATTAACGTAATTGTTGTGATTGCATCGTGGGAGTCCATAACCTACAAAGTCAACCAATACATGGGTGCCTTTTTGATCCTTAGCGGCTTGATGATCGGTGTGTTTTGCGCGTTGGATGGCCTGTTGTTCTACGTGTTCTTTGAGGCGACCTTGATCCCGATGTATTTGATTATCGGCATCTGGGGTGGGCCCAACAAGATTTATGCAGCTTTCAAGTTTTTCTTGTACACGCTGCTGGGTTCATTGCTGATGTTGATTGCACTGATTTATTTGTATACCCAATCTGGTGGCAGCTTTGACCTTGCGGTGTGGCACAGCATGCCGTTGGGCTCCACGGTACAAACCTTACTGTTCTTTGCTTTCTTTGCGGCGTTTGCTGTCAAAGTGCCGATGTGGCCCGTGCATACCTGGTTGCCAGATGTGCACGTAGAAGCCCCCACCGGTGGCTCTGCCGTGTTGGCCGCCATCATGCTGAAGCTGGGTGCTTATGGTTTCTTGCGTTTCTCGTTGCCTATCGCCCCGGATGCCGCCCACGAGTGGGCCTGGTTGATGATCGCGCTGTCGCTCGTGGCGGTTGTGTATGTGGGTTTAGTCGCCATGGTGCAACAAGACATGAAAAAGCTGGTTGCGTATTCATCTGTAGCCCACATGGGTTTCGTGACCTTGGGCTTCTTTATCTTCAATGATCTGGGTGTTTCTGGTGGCTTGGTACAAATGATTGCGCACGGCTTTGTGTCTGGCGCGATGTTTTTGTCTATTGGCGTGTTGTACGACCGCGTTCACTCGCGTGATATTGCCAGTTACGGCGGCGTCGTCAACACCATGCCAAAGTTTGCAGCCTTCGCACTGTTTTTTGCGATGGCTAACTGCGGTCTGCCGGGTACAGCGGGTTTTGTGGGCGAGTGGATGGTGATTTTGGGCGCAGTCAAATTTAATTTCTGGATTGGTTTTGCCGCGGCCAGTGCACTGATTTTTGGTGCCGCATACACGCTTTGGATGTTCAAGCGCGTTTACCTTGGCCCCATTGCGAACGAGGATGTGAGGGCACTCAAAGACATCAACTCCCGGGAGTTCATCATGCTGGCACTCCTCGCGGTTGCGGTGCTTTATATGGGGGTCTATCCCAAGCCCTTTACTGATGTAATGGACGCTTCTGTGGCGAATTTGCTGCAGCATGTTGCAGTATCTAAATTGCAATGATCAAACTGAACTGACGAACTGAATTGAGAAAAAACGATGATTGACAAAATCAGTTGGATCACGGTTTACCCTGAAATAGTATTGATGGTGATGGCCTGTGTGATTGCACTGGCCGACCTGGCGGTGAAGACGCCTTTGCGTACCCGCACGTATGTGATGACGCTTGCCACACTAGCCTCGGTGGCATTCATTCAAGCCAACTACGCCTTAAATGGCGCCACCTACTATGGCTTCGGTAATATGGTGGTCAGCGACACTATGGGCAATTGGCTGAAGTGCTTCGCAACTCTCGCCGTCATGGTGTCCCTGGTGTACGCGCGTCCGTACGCATCACACCGTGACATGCTGCGTGGGGGGGAGCTCTTCACGTTGAGTTTGTTTGCGTTGTTGGGCATGTTCGTCATGATTGGCGGCAACAACTTCCTCGTCATCTATTTGGGCCTGGAGCTTTTGACGCTGTCGAGCTATGCGCTCGTTGCTTTGCGCCGCGACCATACCAGTGCGACTGAGGCCGCCATGAAGTACTTTGTGCTGGGTGCAATGGCCTCTGGTTTTTTGTTGTACGGTATTTCTATGTTGTACGGTGCCACCGGATCTTTGGACATCAACGCGGTGTTCAAGGCCATTGCATCCGGACAGATTCGCCACCAGGTATTGATCTTTGGTTTGGTTTTCATCGTGGCGGGACTTGCCTTCAAGCTCGGTGTGGTTCCCTTTCACATGTGGATCCCTGACGTATACCAAGGCGCTCCTACTGCCATAACCTTAATGATTGGTGGTGCGCCTAAGTTGGCTGCCTTTGCTATCACCATGCGTCTGCTGGTCGAAGGTATGCTGCCCCTGGCCATTGACTGGCAGCAAATGCTGATGGTTTTGTCAGTGGGTTCGCTCATCATCGGTAACTTTGCGGCCATTGCGCAAACCAACGTCAAGCGCATGCTGGCCTTCTCGACCATTTCGCAAATGGGCTTTGTGCTTTTGGGCGTGATGTCTGGCGTCGTACCGGGTGATGCCCTGTCGTTTGCACCCAATGCCTACAGCTCCGCTATGTTTTATGTCATCGCGTATGTGCTAACGACGTTGGCAACGTTCGGCATCATGATGCTGCTATCCAGCGAAGGTTTTGAGAGTGAGGAATCGGCTGATTTTGCAGGCTTGAATCAACGCAGTCCGTTGTACGCCGCTGTGATGGCGATCTGCCTTTTGTCTCTGGCGGGTATTCCACCCATGGTTGGTTTCTACGCCAAGCTGGCTGTACTGCAGGCGCTGATTGCATCCGGTCAAGCGCTCTATCTGGGTATGGCCGTGTTTGCGGTAATGATGTCGCTGGTAGGCGCTTTTTACTACCTGCGTCTGATCAAAGTCATGTACTTTGACCAGCCCATTACCGTAGGCCCCATTGTCGCGGGTGCCGACGTCCGTGTGGTTCTGACCATCAATGGCGCCTTGGTCCTGATTTTGGGAATCTTCCCCGGCAGTTTGATGGCGCTGTGTAGCGACTCTGTGCGTCAAATGCTGGGCACCTAGCGTTTATTACACAAGCATGGCGTCGAATTTATCGGTCTGGTTGGTGTGGGCTCTGGCTATCGCTGGAGCTACCTTGCCGTTTATCAGCCAGCGCCTACTGGGTTGTGTGACATTGGCAACTCCGAAAACTCTCGGTGTGAGATTAGGTGAACTGGTGTTCATGTATTTTGTCGTGGGAGGCGTTGCGCTGTTGCTCGAGAGTAGTGCTGGGCAAATTGCACCTCAAGGCTGGGAGTTCTACGCCATTACAGGTGCCACGTTTATTACGATGGCCTTCCCTGGTTTTGTGTACCGTTACTTGTTCAAGCACAAGCGCTGAGCGCTACACACAGCCATGCCCGATCGGGATCTGATCGAAGTTCAATCCGCCAGTGAAGAGATTTTGAAAGGCCAGTTTTTGCACGCCTTTCGAGACACGGTTACCCTCCCCAACGGAAAGTCGGCTACCCGAGAGTATTTTGTCCATCCCGGCGCCGTGATGGTCATCCCACTGTTTCAGGCCGCAGACGGCAGTTGGCGGGTGGTGTTGGAACGGCAGTTTCGCTACCCGGTGGCGCAAGTCATGATCGAGTTCCCGGCCGGTAAGCTGGACCCGGGTGAAGATTCTCAGGTTTGCGCGCAGCGGGAGCTTGCGGAGGAGACTGGCTACCGCGCCGCGCAGTGGGCGCGTGCTGGCGTGCTGCATCCGGTGATTGCTTATTCCACGGAATGCATCGACATCTGGTTTGCCAAAGATTTGCGATTGGGTGAACGGCACCTGGACGATACAGAGTTTTTGGAAGTCATTACGGCGACCCCCACCGAGCTGATGCGTTGGTGCCAAGAAGGCAAGGTCACCGATGCCAAAACACTCACGGGTGCCTTGTGGATGCAAAACGTGCTCTCGGGCACGTGGGCCCTCGAATGGCACAGTGCGCTATGAAGGTGCTAGATTTGTACTGTGGCAATGGCCATACCTTTGAGGGCTGGTTCGGTTCGGGTGAGGATTTTCAGGCGCAAACCGCCATTGGTCAGGTGGAGTGTCCGGCTTGCGGCAACGCCCATATCACCAAAAAATTGAGTGCACCCCGGCTTAATCTTGGCGCTACGCGGCCGCATGAGCTCCAGCCTTTACCAAGCCCCGCCGCCACTGCTTTGGTGTCGGAAGACACCTTCACGACTGCCCTGATGGTTGCAGCCAAGGCTTTGCTGGCTGGTACGGATGATGTGGGTAGCCAGTTTGCCCAGGAGGCACGTCGTATTCATTATGGTGATGCAGAGGCGCGCGGCATCCGAGGTACCAGTACCCGTGACGAAGCCATGGAGCTTTTGGACGAAGGCATCGCCATACTGCCGTACACCTTGCCTGAGGCCCTTAAAGGGTCTCTGCATTGAAGTGGCAACGGCCCCAAGATGCATTGGTCTGAAGGGCCGGGGTCTCGGCGTAGAAGATAATTTTCTGCGGGTTGCCCCACAGAAAATCAATCCATCAAGGGTATAAGCCGCGTAGCTCGCGCGCGTGCAAGATGCGCTTGCAAGCGATGATGAAGGTTGCCGTACGCAGACTCACTTTGTAGTCCTGGGAGATGCTCCAGACACCGGCAAAGGCTTCCTTCATGATGCGCACCAGGCGTGCGTTGATCTCGTCCTCGCTCCAGAAGAAGCTGGAGAAATCCTGCACCCATTCAAAGTAGCTCACAGTCACGCCGCCAGCGTTGGCGATCACGTCGGGCAGCACCAGAATATTGCGGTCGTGCAAGATATCATCTGCCGCGGGAGTGGTGGGGCCGTTCGCGCCCTCGATCACCATGCGTGCTTTGATGCGTCCCGCGTTGGCGGCCGTGATCTGTTGCTCCAGTGCCGCAGGAATCAAGATGTCGCACTCGACGTCCCAGAATGAGTCGTTGCCAATGACTTCGGCCGCCTCGAAACCTTTTACCGAACCGTGGCGTGACACGTGCTTTAGCAGCTCAGGCACATCCAGACCAGCTTCCCGAAAAATCGTACCCCCATGGTCTTGCACCGCCACGACGCGGGCGCCCGCCTCGGCAAACAGCTTGCCGGCAATACCGCCAACATTTCCAAAACCTTGTACGGCCACGCGGGCCTTGGAGATATCTAAACCAATGTGGTTGGCGGCCTCCGCGCCCACAGTGAATACGCCGCGTCCGGTCGCCTCACGGCGGCCTAGCGAGCCACCCAAGTCCACCGGTTTTCCGGTCACCACGCCAGTCGCGGTCGCGCCTTCGTTCATGGAGTAGGTGTCCATCATCCACGCCATGATCTGTTCGTTGGTATTGACGTCTGGCGCCGGGATATCTTTGGTCGGCCCGATGATGATGCCAATCTCGCTGGTGTAACGGCGGGTCATCCGTTCTAGTTCGCCCATCGAGAGTGTCTTAGGGTCGACACGGATACCGCCCTTGGCGCCTCCGTAAGGCACATTCACAGCGGCGTTTTTAATCGACATCCAGGCCGACAAGGCCATCACTTCAGACAGCGTTACGTCTTGGTGAAAGCGCACGCCACCTTTGCCCGGGCCGCGCGAGGTGTTGTGCTGCACGCGGTAGCCTTCAAAGTGGGCCACCGTGCCGTTGTCCAGTTGGATAGGCACATCCACGATCAGGGCACGCTTGGGGCGCTTGAGTGTTTCTGCCCAACGGGCTAGGTGGCCCAAGTAAGGGATTACGCGATCAACCTGCTGCAGGTAAATGCCCCAAGGGCCAAGGTTATCCGCTTGTAAGTAAGAGGGCAGTGCGTGGTGAGTGGGGGACCTGGCCAGTGCGGCGGTGGCTGCTTCGTGGGTAGCGTTCGACATGGGTTTCCTCGTGGGATTGATCAAGTCCAACACTGTAGTCGGGGGTGCCAGGCCTGTCTAAGGCCAAGTTATTTCAACCTTATGCAAAAAATGAATAGTCTTAGACGGCGAGGTTCAAGATGCGGCCCGTAGCTTGTCCCCGAGTGTTCATTACTGGCGGCGCACCGGCATTTGTTTTCAGCGCATTGCCGTCGTCGGCGCGCTGCTGGCTGGTCGCGCGGTACAGGCTCTCGATCAAGTTTTGCACTTTGACCGGTACTTCGCTTGTGCGCGCTTGGCGCGGGTTGTAGGTGCCGCTTTGCACGTCGCGGTTGGCTGCGGATATTTTTGCCACATTGGCTTCGCGTTCCTGCGCCTGTGATTCGGCGTCGTTCGCTTGGGCTCGCAACTGCCTGGCTTTTTCTTCGGCTGCGCTGGCCTCGCGCTGGGCCTGGGCCAGCTTGGCCCGGCCTAAGGCCGCCATGGGTGACGGCGTGGCGCTGTTGGTGGCAGTGATGGCAACCATGGCCTTGCCGTGGTGCTTGAATTGCTTAGGCCGTTACGTTGAGCAGTCGGCCGGTTTGCTGCCCCTGCGTGTTCACTACTGGCTTGGGTTCACTGGCTTTTTTGGGTTCCTGCGCTTCGGTGCGTGCCTGTGCTGCACGCGCTTCTGTGGCTGCTTCTGCGCGGCGTGACGCTAGCACAGGCTTAGGTGGTTCAGCGGGGCGGGTGGATGTGACTTCCATGGCGTGCTCCAAAGGTTGAGGTTGAAATTCTAAGTTGCTAAAGCCCACATATCAAGCGTGTTAACCCCGCGCTTCTCGGCTTTAGCCCTTCGATACAGTGTTAATGCCCCACTGCAAGGCCGCCATGGGTCAGGCGTTGAACTGCAAAGCCGCCAGCCCGGCGTAAACGCCACCACGCGCCACCAGCTCGGCGTGCGTACCTTGCTCCACCAGCTTGCCATGGTCTAGCACCACTATCAGATCGGCCTTTTGTACCGTAGCCAGGCGGTGGGCGATGACCAGCGTGGTCCGGTTGCGCATCGCGCTCTCCAGTGCAGCTTGCACCATGCGCTCGCTCTCGGCGTCCAGCGCGCTGGTGGCTTCGTCCAGCAACAGTAGGGGCGGATTCTTGAGCATGGCGCGTGCAATGGCAATGCGCTGACGCTGCCCGCCAGAAAGGCGCACGCCGCGCTCACCCAAAAAGGTAGCGTAGCCCTCGGGCAGGGCATTGATGAACTCGTGGGCAAAGGCCGCTTGCGCGGCGGCTCTCACCTCTGCATCGGTGGCGTCTGGCTTGCCGTAGCGGATGTTTTCGAGCGCGCTGCTGGAAAAGATGACTGCATCTTGCGGCACGATACCCACGCGCTGGCGCAGCGCATCCAACGACTGTTGGCGCGTCTCCACACCGTCCAGCGCAATGCTGCCACTTTGCGCGTCGTAGTAGCGCAGCAGCAGTTGGAACACGGTGCTCTTGCCGGCACCGCTGGGGCCGACGATGGCCACAGTCTGACCGGGTTGCACGTCCAGGCTGAAATTGCTCAGCGCTGCCTGCTGCGGGCGCGAGGGGTACCGAAAATTGACGGCTTCAAATTTGATAGCACTTCCGGCAGTAGGCATCCGGGCTAGCGTGGGATTAAGAGGCGAAGTGATAGGCGACTGCGTGCCCAGTAGCTCCATCAGCCGCTCGGTGGCACCGGCGGCGCGCAACAGGTCGCCGTAGACCTCACCCAGCACTGCAAACGCGCTGGCCAAGATAATCACGTAGATCACCGTTTGGCCAAGGTGTCCAGCGCTGATACGCCCCTCGGAGACCGCCTGGGTGCCCTGGTACAAACCCCACAGAAGGGCGGCGCTGGTGGCAATGATGATGAAAGCGACCAACACGGAACGCATCTGACTGCGTTTGGTGGCCGTGTTGAAAGCGTTGTTGGTGGAGGCCACAAAGCGTTCGGTCTCCCGCGCCTCGGCGGTGTAGCTTTGTACCACCGGAATCGCGTTCAGCACTTCGGCTGCGATGGCGCTGGAGTCTGCAATGCGGTCTTGCGAGGCACGCGACAGCTTGCGCACCCGGCGGCCAAACCACAGGCTGGGCAGCACGATCAGCACCAGCACGGCCAGCACCTGCAGCATGACCACTGGGTTGGTCCATACCAACACCCCCAGTGCACCCAAGCCCATGACTGCATTGCGCAGCCCCATGCTCAGCGACGAGCCCACCACGGTCTGCACCAGGGTGGTGTCGGCCGACAGGCGAGACAGCACTTCACCCGTCTGGGTAGTTTCAAAAAACTCGGGGCTTTGCTTGAGTACGTGGCTGTACACCGCGTTGCGCAAGTCTGCAGTGACGCGTTCGCCCAGCCAGCTCACCATATAAAAACGTGCCGCTGAAAACAAACCCAGCGCTACCGCCACACCGAACAATGCCCCAAAGTGCTCACGCATCGACATTACTTGCGCACCCTTATCGGACTGCACCAATCCTGCGTCGATCAGGCTGCGCAGCGCCACTGGGAACGCCAGCGTGGTGCCCGCCGCCAAAACCAAAAACACGATGGCCAACACGATGCGCAACCGGTAGGGCAGTAAGAACGGGAGCAGGCCCGACAGGGATTTGGTGTTGGTGGATTTGGCGCGTTCAGAAGTCATGGTCGCATAGATGGGGGTGAGCTCGCTGGGGGCAAGTGAACAGAGAAAATATAGTCAAATACGCCGCTGCCCGGCGTATTTATTCATTTTGTTGCTATTAAATATATAGCGTATTGCATTTTTCTTTCAGGGCGCCATCAGGCCAAGCTTGGTTTCTAGGTAACTTTCAGCAATACTTCTCACCAAAAAAATGCAGTTACCAGGGAGGTATATGGATCGTACTGAGCGTTTCTACAAAATTGGTGAGTTGTTACATCAGCGGAATGCTGTCACTTTCGCAGATCTCATGTCGGAGATGGAGATTTCTCGATCTACGCTAAAGCGCGATCTTGCGTATATGCGTGACCGCATGCACACACCCATAGTCTGGGATGTCGGTTCCGGTTACAGGTTGGTGAAGGACTGTACGTCATCAGAACGGCCGCACCAGTTGCCCGGACTATGGTTCTCATCGGCAGAAATACACGCGCTTTTGACGATGCAGCATTTGCTCAGTAATCTGGATGCAAGTGGTGTATTGACGCCTCATGTGGCCCCGTTGATTGAGCGTCTGAACGTGCTCATGGAGGATGGCGCAGATCAGGAGTCCAAACAACTTCGCCGTAGAGTCCGAATCATCGGCTTGGCTCAGCGTGCGGTGCAACCCACCTATTTTCAACGTGTAGGTACGGCACTGGTCAAGCGCAAACGCCTAGCAATCACCTACAGGGCACGCGGTAGTGGCCAAACCACGCAGCGCGAAGTATCACCCCTGCGCTTAGTGCACTACAGGGGCAATTGGTATTTGGACGCGTGGTGTCATTTGCGCAATGAGCTGCGTAGCTTCGCACTGGATGCCATGTGTGACGCGCATTTGGAAGACACGATGGCCATTGAAGTGACAGATGCCGAGTTGCACGCCAAGTTTGCCCCCAGCTACGGCATTTTTTCTGGCACCCATATTCAGTGGGCGCAGTTGCTGTTTACGCCAGAGCGCGCCCGGTGGGTGGCCAATGAGCAGTGGCACCCCAAGCAAGAGGGTGAATGGCAACCGGATGGCAGCTACCTGCTGCGTATTCCCTACGCCGACCACCGCGAATTGATCATGGACACCCTCAAGCATGGGGAGCACTGCGAAGTACTGGGGCCGCCGGGCCTGAGGCAACAGGTGGCGGAGCAAGTGAAGGCAATGGCGGGGAAATATTTATTGGAGTGATGGAGGTGGCTCACTTGGTGGGCCTTTGCCTAAATAAGCTTCAACATCAACGTATAGCGATCCCATGAAACTAAAGCCAATTGCCCACTTCCGCGAAGCTGATGGCACGATCCAATGGTTGCCGGATCATTTGATGGGTGTGTCACATCTCGCTAGAGGCTTTGCAAGCAAGGTCGGACTTGCCGATCAAGGCGAATTGATAGGTCTGCTGCACGATTTAGGTAAATACAGCGAAGAGTTCCAGAACTATCTGAAATCTGCAGTCGAGTTACTCAATCCCGACGAGGACGAGGAATTTGTTGATGCAAAGGGGCTCAAGGGAAAGGTGGATCATTCCACTGCTGGGGCTCAACTGGTCTGGCAAGAATTTTCAAGCTTGGGACAAATGGGTCAGATCGTTGGGCAGATCCTGGCCTTATGCATCGCCTCCCATCACTCAGGGTTGATTGATTGCCTTACTTCTGACTTGAACAGCCTAGGGGAAGACTCGTTTAGCAAACGAATGCGTAAGCTGGACGACCGAACTCATTTGCTGGAAGCACGCGCCGCAGCCGATGAAGTCATTTTGTCGCGCATGCGTGAACTCATCGCCCAACCATCAATGATTGGGGGAGTAAGGGCAGCAATCGGCAAAGTCGTCCGCCAGGCCCCAGAAAAAAAGGACAGCAACATTGTTTCACAGCAGCACATTGGTCTCCTTGTTCGCATCCTGTTCAGCTGTTTGATTGACGCGGACCGCATTGATACGGCTGACTTTGAGAGTCCCAAAAATGCCACGCTGAGAATGCGTGGTAGTTACACCGCATGGACCGGATTGATCGACCGTTTGGAAAAGCATCTCGCTGGTTTTGAGCCAAAACAACCGATTGATCATTTACGTCAAGACATTTCGCGCCATTGCCTAGAGGGTGCATCGCGTTCCAAAGGCATCTATACATTGACCGTGCCAACTGGTGGTGGAAAGACCCTGGCCAGCCTGCGCTTCGCTCTGCATCATGCACAAAAACACACAATGGATCGTGTGGTCTACGTCATCCCATTCACGTCGATCATTGATCAGAATGCAGAAGTGGTTCGTGGCATTCTTGAACCACAAGGAGTCGCGCCAGGCACGGTGCTGCTTGAACACCATTCGAATTTGACGGAGGAGCAGCAGACGTGGCGCGGGAAAATTCTTTCGGAAAATTGGGATGCCCCCGTCGTTTACACAACCAGCGTTCAGTTTTTGGAAACCTTGTTTGGCGCAGGTACTCGTGGTGCCCGGCGGATGCATCAACTGGCCAACGCTGTGCTGATCTTTGACGAAATTCAAACCCTACCGGTCAACTGTGTGCACCTTTTCAATAACGCCATCAACTTTCTGGTTGAGCAGTGCGGCAGCACTGTTGTGCTGTGTACTGCTACCCAGCCACTGCTGAATAGGGTAGATGCCCACAAGGGCGCCATTCGTATCCCTGATGGCAACGAACTAATGCCGGACGTGAAGAAGTTGTTTGACGACCTGAAACGTGTTGAGGTCTTGAATCGTCGCAAACCCGGTGGTTGGTCGATGGAAGAGGTTGCATTGCTGGCGCAACAAGAAGCGCAAACAGCGAACAGTTGTTTGGTCATCGTCAATACCAAGAATTCAGCGCAAGCAATTTACCGGCTCTGTATGCAGCAAGCAGTTATTCCGGTTTATCACCTAAGCACCAATATGTGCCCCGCACACCGCAAAGCCATCTTGACTGAAGTGCGCACACGTCTTGAACGCCACGAAAGAACGCTATGCGTTAGCACCCAATTGATTGAGGCCGGGGTGGATGTTGACTTTGGCGCTGTCATCCGCTTCATGGCCGGTTTGGACTCGATTGCGCAGGCTTCAGGGCGATGCAATCGCAATGGTCGGGCAGCGGTGGGGTTTGTCCACGTCGTCAATCCCCAAGATGAAAACCTGAGTATGTTGCCGGATATCAGTATTGGCCGCGATAAGGCCGAGCGGGTTTTCAGTGACTATGAGAACAACCCGGAAAGGTATGGAAATAATTTGATTGGGCCGCAAGCGTTGAATTGGTACTACCAAAACTACTTTTTTGACAGAGCCAGCGAAATGGTTTACCCAGTTTCCGAAAAAACGATTGGGCACCAAGACTCCTTGCTCAACCTGCTAACCGTCAACACGATCGCCACTGCGGAGCATTGCAGAACCAAGGGTCAGGCACCCAACATCTACCTGCGGCAATCCTTCATGGCCGCAGCCCGAGCCTTCAAGGCTATCGACGCGCCGACGCGTGGGGTGATTGTTCCGTTTGGACAGGCTGGCAAAGACTTGATTGCCGACTTGTGCGGTTCTTACATGCCTGACAATGAGTTTGAATTACTCCGCCGTGCGCAACAGTTCAGCGTTAATGTTTTCCCGAATGTTCTTGCGCAGTTGCAGAAATCCGGTGTTGTGCAAGATATTCGTCAAGATACCGGAATTTTGTTTTTGACCGATTCTCGCTACTACAGCAATGAGTTCGGACTGTCTACAACCCCAGAGGGCGATATGGAGGTACTTTATGGCTAGGCGCAACAGTATTGAATTCAAGGTACACGCCCGACACGCGTTGTTTACCGACCCACTCAGCAAAATAGGGGGGGAGAAGTGTTCCTACCATGTCCCCACCTACGAGGCGCTGAAGGGCATTGCCAAATCGATCTACTGGAAACCAACGTTCATCTGGGTGATTGATGAAGTGCGCGTGATGAAGCGAATTCGCACGCAGACTAAGGGGACCAAGCCTGTGGAGTATGGCGGTGGTAACACCTTGGCAATCTACACATTCTTGGCGGACGTCGAATACCAAGTACGTGGTCATTTTGAGTGGAATGCTCATCGTCCCGAATTGGAGGGTGATCGAAACGAGGGAAAGCATCACACCATTGCCCAACGGATGTTGGAACGTGGTGGTAGGCAGGACATTTTTCTGGGAACACGCGACTGCCAAGGGTACGTCGAGCCATGTGTGTATGGCGCGGAGGCAAGTCCTTACGACGGTGAAGGGGAGCTTGCTTTCGGTTTGATGTTTCACGGCTTCGACTACCCCGATGAAACTGGCGAAATGAAACTGCGGGCCCGCCTTTGGCGACCGACCATGATCGACGGCTGCATTCGATTCGTACGACCAGAGGAATGCACCGTTCGCAAATTCGTTCGGGAAATGGGCGTTAAGAAATTCGGCACGGACAATCTACGCAGCGTCGATGACGAAGCTGCGGAACTGGAGAGTTGACGTGAGCTGGATTCAAAAACTTCATGAGACGTATGAGCAATGCCAAGGGAGGGAAGCACCTGGTGAAATACGCCTGCTGCCAGTAAGTCATACCCCACAGCAGGCTCATGTCGAAGTATCGATTGATACGGATGGAAATTTCAAGAGCGCGAGGACTATTGAGAAAGTAGAGACGGTCATCCCGGCAACTGAAAAATCGGCAGGCAGAACTGGAAAAACCCCGCCGCCCCATCCACTATGTGACAAAGTTCAATATTGCGCCATTGACTACCCAAAGTATGGCGGTAAGAAACCTAGTTTTTTCGGGGCGTATGAGACGCAGTTGCACGCATGGTGCGAGTCTGAATTTAGTCACCCGAAGGCAAGAGCTGTACTCAAATATGTTCGAAAGGGTCGCCTGATACTGGATCTAGTGAGCGAGAAAGTACTCCACCTCGGTACTGATGGGACACTGCTGACACGGTGGGGCAACGAAGGGCAAGTTCCAGACATATTCCGTTTTTTGACCGCAAAGGAAGGCGCACGAGATCAAGGCGATGCGTTTATTCGTTGGCAGGTTTGGGAGCCTAACAATCCGTGTAGTGCCGTTTGGGAAGATCAATCACTGCAAAACGCCTGGACTGCCTACGATGCCAGCACAAAGACACTAAAGGGTGTCTGCATGGTTACCGGTGACGGCCAAGCAGCACTTGCCATGAGTCACCCTAAACGAATTCGCCATGCAGGGGACGGTGCCAAACTCATCAGCGCCAACGATGGTTCAGGCTATACCTTTCGGGGCAGATTCACAGACGATACGGGTTTGCAAGCGTGTGGCGTCGGATATGAAGTGACCCAAAAATCGCATAACGCATTACGGTGGCTAATCCAACGCCAAGCGTATCGGAACGAAGACCAAGTCATTGTTACCTGGGCTGTGGCTGGGAAGCCTGTGCCAGATCCTTTCAAGGACTCACGCTCACTCTTTCTGGATAGTGAGGAAATCACTGAGCCGACGTTGGGTGAACAACTGCTTGAGGTCGGCGATGCTGGCCAAGCTTTTGCGCTAAGACTCAAAAAGGCAATTGCTGGGTATCGTGCAAAGTTCAATCCCACTGACGACATCATCGTCATGGGACTTGATTCGGCGACACCGGGGCGCATGGCAATTGCTTTTTACCGTGAACTGAAAGGCTCCGAATTTTTGGACCGCCTTCAATCTTGGCACGAAAAATCTGCTTGGCTGCAAAACTTCGGCAAAGACTCGCGGTTTGATGGGGCACCAGCGCCACGGGATATTGCAGAAGCGGCCTTCGGTCGTCGCCTCGACTACAAGTTGCGCAGAGCCACCATTGAACGATTGTTGCCCTGCATCGTCGATGGCCAGTCACTGCCCCGTGATCTTGTTGATTCGGTTGTACGCAGAACCTGCAATCGCGTGGGCATGGACCACTGGGAGTGGGAAAAAAATCTCGGCATTGCCTGTGCGGTATTCAGAGCATATTTTTATGAAAGGGACTATCAAATGACATTAGAAGCAGACCGGACATCTCGGGACTATCTTTATGGGCGCTTGCTGGCTGTTGCCGAGCACATAGAGGGCCGTGCACTCTATGTTGGAAAAGAAACCCGCGACACCACTGCGGCCAAATTGATGCAGCGCTTTGCTGACCGACCCGCAAGCACTTGGCGAACGATTGAATTGGCTCTGGCCCCGTCGAAGTCGCGGCTGCGTGCCAAGCGCCCGCCGTTTCTTTACGAAATGGAGAAGCTCCACGACACCATCGTTTGTAGCTTTGTTGGCGACGATTTTCTTGACGATAAAAAACTTTCCGGTGAATTCTTGCTCGGATATCACTGCCAGCGTCGGGATTTGAATCCGCCAAAAGTCGATGCAATCGACAGCACTGAAGACACACCCACCGCATAAACCACTCAAGGAGCCAATATGACCACCCTGCAAAACAAAATCGACTTCGCCGTAATTCTCCGTGTGAAGAATGCCAATCCAAATGGTGATCCACTCAACGGAAACCGTCCGCGTACTGACTATTCCAACTTCGGTGAAATGACCGACGTATCCATTAAACGAAAGATACGCGACCGCCTTCTTGAGCGCTGGGTGGCAGGTGGAAAAGCAGACGATGGAAATATGATTTTCGTGCAGTCTGATGATCGAAAGGCAGATGAGCACAGGAGCCTGAGGGCACGCGCCGAGGCTGGTCTGGGCAAGGAATTGGGTTCCGAAAAAACTGTCATGCTGGCTTGCGCCAAATGGTTTGATGTGCGTGCTTTTGGTCAGCTATTCGCGCTCAAAAGCAACAAAAAGGCAGGCAAGAAAAAGGACGACGGTAGCGATGATGAAGGCGACACCGGTGTGTCGATTGGCATACGTGGCCCAGTCACGGTTCAATCCGCCTTCAGCGTTGAGCCCATTGATATCACCAGCACGCAAATTACTAAAAGCGTAAACGGCGAAGATGCGAAGGACGGAAAGCGTGGTTCTGACACGATGGGTATGAAGCACCGGGTTGACCACGGCATTTATCGCTTTTACGGCAGCATGAATCCGCAGCTCGCAGAAAAGACGGGGTTCTCTGACGCAGATGCGGAAGTCCTCAAGCAGCTACTGCCAAAGTTGTTTGAGAATGATGAGTCATCAGCCCGGCCAGCAGGCAGTATGGAAGTATTGACTGTCATTTGGTGGAAGCACAATTGCAAGTCGGGGCAGTATTCTTCGGCAAAAGTGCATCGGAGTCTGACGGTAAATTCAGACGGAACGTATGCACTGTCTGAGGACTTGATTGGTCTTGCGCCAGTGACCATAGAGGGGTTTTGAATGGGTAAAATAACTACTCCTTAGGCGTATATTTCTGCTATGCTCACTGTTATCGAAACCCCCATCTTCACCAGACTTTGGCCGGCCTATTGGAGTGAGGATGAGCGTGGCGCTTTTGCCGCGTTCATCGCCATCCACCCCAATGAGGGGGACGTGGTGCAGGGCTCCGGTGGCGTGCGAAAAGTCCGCTGGAGCCGCGCTGGCTCTGGTAAGTCGGGAGGTGTGCGGGTGGTGTACTTTGTCCGCAATGAGCTGGGTGAGTTGGTGTTGTTGTTTATGTATGCCAAGAGCAAGCTGGATTCGCTCAAGGCCAGTACCTTGAAGGAGATGCGTGATGCCATTGAAAAAACCGATGACTGACGAACAACTGGCCGCTTGGGAAGCCAGTCGAGACTTGGAGTCCGAGTTGCTGGAGTCGATACGTCAGATGAAGAAGCGTGAGGGCACGGTGGTGTATTCGCCAGTCATCGCTGCGCGACAAAATTCTGGGCTATCGCAAGCGCAGTTCGCCGAATTACTGGGTGTGTCGGTGCGCACCTTGCAGGGCTGGGAGCAAGGGCGCAAGCAACCGTCGGGCGCAGCGCGCACACTCATCACGTTGGCGCAACGCAATCCCAAGGCGCTGCGTGATTTGGTGCGCACCTAAAGCCAGGGCGGGTTATGGACAACCCGGCACCCGTTGCGCTTGAACAAATTCCCCTCTCCGCCTTGCAGCACTGGCACTATTGCCCCCGCCAGTGCGGACTGATCCATTTGGAACAGGTGTTTGACGACAACGTCCACACGCTGCGTGGGCAGGCGGTGCATGCGCGGGTAGACAAGCCTGGCGTAGAGACGGCCAAGGGCGTCCGCCTAGAGCGGGCGTTGCCATTGTGGAACGACGCGTTAGGACTGGTTGGCAAAGCAGACATGGTGGAGTTTTCGCCAGATGGCACGCCCTATCCGGTGGAGTACAAACATGGCAGCCGTAACAAGGCGGCGGACATTGCCGCCTGTGATGATCTGCAACTGGCCGGCCAGGCGCTGTGTCTGGAGGCCATGCTGGGGCGACCTATCGCGCAGGGCGCCATCTTTTACGCCACGTCCAAACGGCGGCGGGTGCAGCCCATCACCGCCGCGCTGCGTGCCGCCGTGGTGGATACCGCACAGGCTATCCGCGCTATGTTGCAGTCGGGTCGGCTGCCCGCAGTTTTGCCTGCCGCTGAGCAACCCCGCAAATGCAAAGCTTGCTCACTGCGTGAACGCTGCCAACCTGATGCCGCTAACGTGAATCTTCACGCCGCACGGGTGGCGTTGTTCAATCCGGACGCTTGATATGCAACTGCTTAACACTCTCTATGTGACTACGGAAGACACCTATTTGCGGCTGGACAATGACACGCTACGGGTAGAAGTAGACCGTGAAACCAAGCTACGCGTGCCGCTGCACCATCTGTGCGCCGTCGTGTGTTTTGGTCATGTTGGCTTTTCAGCGCCACTCATACACAGGCTGGCGGACGAGAGCATCGCTTTAGTGTTGCTGGATGGCAACGGCCGCTTTAAGGCAAGGCTGGAAGGCGCGGTGGCGGGCAATGTGCTACTGCGTCAAGCGCAGTTTCAAAGAGTCAACGATTCAATGTATACGTTGGACATAGCGCGTGCATGCGTGGCGGGCAAGATCAAAAACACCCGCCAAGTGCTGTTGCGCGGCGCTCGGGAATCCAAGATAGAGGACGAGGCTAAATTGCTTACTCGGCGTGCGGATGATTTGGCGGCCAGCTTGCGCGCATTACCTGCGGCGCAAGACTTGGATGTTTTGCGTGGTATTGAGGGCGAGGCTGCCCGGCAGTATTTCAGCGGTTTGAATTTGCTGGTGCGCCCAGACCAACGTGCAGCCTTCCAGATGGATGGTCGCAGCCGTCGTCCACCACGCGATCGTTTTAACGCCCTGTTGTCTTTTCTCTATGCGATGTGGATGAATGACTGTCGCTCTGCGCTAGAAGCAGTAGGGCTTGATCCACAAGTGGGCTTCTTGCATGCGCTGCGCCCGGGGAGGGCGGCATTGGCACTAGATTTGATGGAGGAGTTTCGCCCTTGGGCCGATCGTTTAGCCATGAGTCTGATTAACCGTGGACAGATCTGCGGCGATGATTTTTTGATTCGTGAAGGTGGCGGTGTTTCGTTGGAGCCCGATGCGCGTAAAGCGGTTGTAGTTGCTTACCAGGAAAGAAAGCGCGAGGAGTTGACCCATCCTTTGCTCGCGCAATCACTTCCTTTGGGTTTGGTGCCCCTGGTGCAGGCTCGCTTGCTGGCGCGAGCGGTCCGTGAGGATTCTGCGCAGTATGTCCCGTTCGTACCGAAATAGGTTGTCGTATGTTGGTACTGGTTTGTTATGACGTAAACACCATGACCAAAGCGGGACGCCGTCGCTTGCGTCGCGTTGCGCGTGCGTGTGAAGGGGTTGGTCAGCGAGTTCAGCAGTCGGTGTTTGAATGCCAAGTCGATGTCGCTCAATTCGAGGCCCTAGAGCGTAAGCTGTTGGCTGAAATCGATACGCAGCTGGATTGTTTACGGTTCTATCGAATGCCTGGAACCCGAGGCTTTGAAGTTCGGGAGCATGGCAGCTTTAAAGCCGTTGACTTTGATGGCCCTTTGGTGCTGTGAATCAACGCCGTTGTGATAACGTAATCTCCGCGCACCTGAAGTGATTGAGATATCCCTGCAGGGTTCGCGCGGTCTGTAAGCCGTTGACTCAAATGACATTACCTATTTCCAAGCTGAATTCTTTTGTCGCAGCAGTGCTGCGATGTGTGGGTTCGCGCGCGATTGTGAAAAACGTCATTGGTGTCAATGGTTTAGCCGCGAGGCGCATCGCCCGCCAGTGATGGCGGGCGTGGATTGAAACCCGTTGATGCAAAGCTGTAGCTGCTTGGCGAACCGCATCGCCCGCCAGTGATGGCGGGCGTGGATTGAAACATGGGAAGCGGGACAACCGGCGTAGCAGCCATCCGCATCGCCCGCCAGTGATGGCGGGCGTGGATTGAAACTCCTTGGCTTTTGTCAGCGCATCACGCACCCACGCATCGCCCGCCAGTGATGGCGGGCGTGGATTGAAACAACTTATGGGTGCGCACAAGGGATGCGCATTTGCGCATCGCCCGCCAGTGATGGCGGGCGTGGATTGAAACCACAGTCCAGCGGCGTATGTATAGGGCTGGCCATGCATCGCCCGCCAGTGATGGCGGGCGTGGATTGAAACTTCCAATCCTTGACGCCAGCGGCTGGCCACGGCAGCATCGCCCGCCAGTGATGGCGGGCGTGGATTGAAACGAGTCTGCGTGCCGGTGGCGTTACACCCATTGTTGCATCGCCCGCCAGTGATGGCGGGCGTGGATTGAAACGGGTAAGACCTGCCAGCCTTGTAATTACCCAGCGGCATCGCCCGCCAGTGATGGCGGGCGTGGATTGAAACGTACTCTTACGAAAGTGACCCCGTGACCCTGCCAGCATCGCCCGCCAGTGATGGCGGGCGTGGATTGAAACACCGATGACGGCTAGTGCGGCCGCAAAGATTCCCGGCATCGCCCGCCAGTGATGGCGGGCGTGGATTGAAACGCACTTGCGCCAATAGACCCGCCGCCGCCCGTCAGCATCGCCCGCCAGTGATGGCGGGCGTGGATTGAAACGCTTTGCGCCTCAAACTCCGCTACCGTATCGCCACGCATCGCCCGCCAGTGATGGCGGGCGTGGATTGAAACATAGCGTCACCTCGCTTGGCTTAATCAATCCTGTTGCATCGCCCGCCAGTGATGGCGGGCGTGGATTGAAACGCTCAGGCGACGCGGCAGGCATGGGCCAGCGTGCCGCATCGCCCGCCAGTGATGGCGGGCGTGGATTGAAACCCGCCTATCGACGTATTGAATCTTCCCGATCCTGGCATCGCCCGCCAGTGATGGCGGGCGTGGATTGAAACATTTGCTTTGCTCCTTTTCCGCTGTTTGTGGTGCGGCATCGCCCGCCAGTGATGGCGGGCGTGGATTGAAACTTGGTGGCGATGGCCGCTCAGAACGGGGTGGAGCCGCATCGCCCGCCAGTGATGGCGGGCGTGGATTGAAACCCGCCAGTGGTCGCTGCTTTAGCGTTTAGCTGGGGCATCGCCCGCCAGTGATGGCGGGCGTGGATTGAAACATGGTCACAACCGTGCCTATGGCAAGCGACACTTGCATCGCCCGCCAGTGATGGCGGGCGTGGATTGAAACAACTATGGCCCGTTTAGAGTGGGCGACGGATACGGGCATCGCCCGCCAGTGATGGCGGGCGTGGATTGAAACCTGGCAACACTACACACAGGCTCAGGGCGGCGTGGCATCGCCCGCCAGTGATGGCGGGCGTGGATTGAAACAGCTTATCGGCAAGCGCAATATTCCCGACTCCATCGCATCGCCCGCCAGTGATGGCGGGCGTGGATTGAAACCCAAAAAACGTGTCGATGCGGCTGTAGAACTTTGGCATCGCCCGCCAGTGATGGCGGGCGTGGATTGAAACTGGATCTCTCGCGTACACAGCACGCGGGTTTTCTGCATCGCCCGCCAGTGATGGCGGGCGTGGATTGAAACATGGTGATTGGAA
>JBKJOV010000038.1:0-25435 GCA_046595515.1 Rhodoferax sp.
GTGCATATCGCGCAAAAAAAGGGCGACGCGGTGGTAGTGGACACCGACGAACACCCACGCGCCACCAGCCTGGAGGCACTGGCCAAGCTCAAAGGCGTGGTGCGCCCCGATGGCACGGTGACAGCGGGCAATGCCAGCGGCGTGAACGATGGTGCCTGTGCGCTGCTGCTGGCCGATGAAGCCACCGCAGTCATGCAGGGTTTGACGCCCAAGGCCCGTGTGGTGGGTATGGCCACGGTAGGCGTGGCGCCGCGCGTAATGGGTATTGGCCCTGCACCGGCTACGCAAAAGATGCTGGCGCTGACCGGGCTGACACTGGCGCAGATGGATGTGATTGAGCTGAACGAAGCCTTTGCAGCCCAAGGCATTGCCGTATTGCGCCTGTTGGGTTTGCAAGATGACGATCCGCGGGTGAATGCCTGGGGTGGTGCGATTGCGTTGGGTCACCCGCTGGGGGCATCAGGTGCGCGGCTCGCGACCACTGCTGTGAATCGCTTGCACGCAACTGGGGGGCGCTATGCGCTGTGCACCATGTGCATCGGCGTGGGGCAGGGGATTGCGTTGGTGCTGGAGCGGGTGTAACTGCAGTTGAAGCTGCAGTTGTGCTCGCAAGAGCCTGGGCGGCAATGCGTTCTGCTCCGTGTCCCCCGCCCGCTTTGCGGGCTCCTCCTTTACCTGCGCAGAACGCATTGCCGCCCAAGCTCCCGGGATATTGCGGGCTTAAGGCTTAGAACGGTGCGTCGGGAGCCGGCTTAGCGTCAAGTCCAGTATCAGGCTTTGATTCTTCAGCAATCTTTGCAGCATCCGCAATCGCCGCTTGGCGCAACGCAGCTTTCTCACCCGCAGGTGCAAACTTGCTGTACTTGCCCAAAATGCCCACCAGTTGACCGTAGACCTTGGGGTTGCCTGCCAAGCACTCTTCTTGTTCTAGGTAGTCGGCTTCGCCGGTGAAGTTGCCTACCAAGCCACCGGCTTCGGTCACCAGCAAAGAGCCCGCCGCCACATCCCAAGGCTGCAAGCCCTTTTCAAAGAAGCCTTCCGTATAACCAGCCGCCACGTAGGCCAAGTCCAGCGCGGCAGAGCCCGGGCGGCGCAGGCCAGCGGTGCGCTGCATCACGTCACCCATCATCTGCAGGTATTGGTTGAAGTTGTCGCCCGGGCGGAAAGGGAATCCCGTGGACACCAGGGCTTGCTTCAGGTCGATGCGCTTGGATACGCGCAGGCGGCGGTCGTTTAAGAATGCGCCGCGGCCCTTGGTGGCGGTAAACAGGTCGTTGCGTGTCGGGTCGTACACCACGGCTTGCTCGACCTTGCCTTTGACGGCCAATGCAATGCTCACACAGTACACGGGCAGGCCGTGGATGAAATTGGTGGTGCCGTCTAGGGGATCGATGATCCAGACGAATTCAGAGTCTTTGGCGCCGTGTTCACGGCCTGTTTCTTCGGCCCAAATGCCGTGGCCTGGGTAGGCCGTCAGCAGGGTTTCTATGATCGCTTGCTCTGCAGCGTGGTCCACTTCGGTGACATAGTCGTTCACTTTCTTTTGGGAAATGCGAACCGATTCAATGTCGAGCGCGGCGCGGTTGATGATGGATCCGGCGGCGCGTGCGGCTTTAACAGCCACATTGATCATGGGGTGCAGATTGGGCGTCATAAATTTTTGGGGGAAGAGCAATGGACTTGTGGGACAGAGGTTTAGCTCTGTCCCCAACGAGATGGCGTCCGGCTGGCGATGCAGCCGGCGACAATAGGCAATATTTTACTGGTTTACCCTCGTCTGCGCCATGCTTACCCGATTCATCTTGATCAACACCAGCCACGCCGGCAATGTGGGCGCCGTCGCCCGAGCCATGAAAACCATGGGTTTTGACGACCTGGTGCTGGTGGCGCCACGTTGGGCCAATGTGTTGCGCCGGGAAGAAACCATCCAGCGCGCCAGTGGCGCATTGGACGTGCTGGAGAAGTGCCGTATCGTGGATACGCTGGACGACGCGCTGCATGGCATGACCCATTTGTGTGCCACCGCCATGACGCCGCGCGACTTCGGGCCGCCCACCGTCACGCCCCGTGAATACTTTGCGTCGCTATCAAAAAAGGAGCAACTTAGTCAACAAATACCCGGGCCAGAGGGTGATTTGGCACTAAATTTGGCTGAAAAATCAGAAAAACATGCCCCAGAGCAAACCGGGGTGGGTTTCTTGTTCGGTTGCGAGCGTTTTGGTATGCGCAACGAGGACGTGTACCGTTGCCACGCAGCCTTGAGCATTCCCAGCAACCCGCAGTTCGGTTCGCTCAATTTGGCCGCCGCTTTGCAGGTGGTGGCCTATGAGTGGCGCTTAGCTTTGGGTGGCTTTGTGCAAAACGAACCACCGTTGGCTGCGGGCGTATTGCCTAGCACGCTGGCCGACGCTGCCCAGGTCACCGGTATGTTGGCTCACTTGGAGCAGGCGTTGGTCGCGTTAGAGTTTTTAGACCCGGCCGCGCCCAAGAAACTCATGCCTCGGCTTAACAGCCTGTTCAACCGGGCACAGGTCACGCAAGAGGAGATTCACATTCTGCGCGGTATTGCCAAGGCCATTCTGCAACGCGCTGGGCCACAACTTAGCCAAACGCCTACTGGGGCCGCGGGCATGGTGGGCCATGCGACCACGGCGAAACTGAGCAGTTAGACTCATCGCCATGTTTTCTCGCATCCGCTCCGACATCCAATGCATCCTCGACCGCGACCCGGCTGCCCGCAGCACGTGGGAGGTGTTGACGTGTTATCCGGGTCTGCACGCCGTGGTGCTGCACCGCGTGGCGCATTGGTGCTGGACCAACGATCTGCTGTGGCTGGGGCGCTTTGTCTCCCACATCGCCCGGTTTTTGACGGGTATTGAGATCCATCCCGGCGCAAAGATCGGCGAACGCGTATTTTTTGACCACGCCATGGGCACTGTGGTGGGCGAGACTGCCGAGATCGGCGACGGCTGCACGATTTACCAGGGCGTAACGCTGGGCGGCACCAGCCTGTACAAGGGCAGCAAACGCCACCCCACGCTGGGCAAAGACGTGGTGGTGAGCGCCGGGGCCAAGGTGCTGGGCGGCTTTGAGGTGGGCGACGGCGCCAAGATCGGCAGCAATGCCGTGGTGGTGAAGCCCGTGCCCGCCGGGGCCACTGCGGTCGGCATACCAGCGCGCATTTTGCCCAGCAAAGAGGGCGTGAGCGCGGATGTGACCACGCCCGACCGCAAGTTCACCGCCTACGGCATCACCCAAGAAGACGACCCCGTGAGCCAGGCCCTGCGCGGTTTGGTGGACAGCGCCTCGGGCCAAGATCATCAAATCGCTTTGCTGTGGAAAGCCATAGAGCAACTCAGCGCCAAGCTGGTTGATAGCGACTGCGTTCCAAAAGATGCCTCGCGCAAAGAGTGCTTTGAGGCGGAGCGCATTAACCAGTTGATAGGCAAGTAGCCAGCGCTACCCAGGCGCCGGGCAAGCGAAATGGCGAGGTAAAGAAGGAGGCCGTAGGCCGGGTGACACGAGCAATTTCGCTTGCCCGGTGTCTGGATAGCGCTAGCGGACTCGAATAGCGTTCTTGGGTCTGAACGCTTTACACACCGTATCGACAGTTTCCATGTACGGCCCACCAATCAAATCCACGCAATAGGGCACGGCGGCAAAGATGCCGTTGACCACTTGCTGGCCTTCCGCATCTTTCAGCCCTTCCAGCGTCTCCGCAATGGCCTTGGGCTGGCCAGGCAGGTTGATGATCAGGCTCTTGTCCCGAACCACCGCCACTTGGCGGGACAAGATGGCGGTGGGCACAAACCGCAAGCTGATCTGGCGCATTTGCTCGCCAAACCCTGGCATTTCTTTGTGTGCCACAGCCAGCGTGGCCTCAGGTGTGACATCCCGCAGGGCAGGGCCGGTGCCGCCGGTGGTCAGCACCAGGCTGCAGCCTGCGTCCACCAGTTCGATGAGCGCGGCGCTGATGCCCGCCTGCTCGTCGGGAATCAGCCGCGCTTCAAACGTCAGGGGGTTTTGCAAGGCGCGGCTTAGCCAATCCTGCAGGGCAGGCAGGCCTTTGTCTTCGTAAACACCGGTGCTGGCGCGGTCGCTGATGGACAAAATGCCGATTTTTACGGCATCAAAACTGGGCCCAACCCCTCCCGCAGGGGCCTTCGCGCCTTGGGGCGTCCCGGCGTCGCTCACGCTCACGCCGTGCCTCCGTCCGCCGCGTGCGCATCGTGGGCCGCCATGGCCGCCGCACTGCCATCGGCGTTGGCCAGCAGCACTTCACGCACCAGTTGAAAAATATCGCGGTAGGCGCGGCCATGGCGCGGGGCCAGGCCGGGCTTCTCGGGCTTGGCATCTTTACGCGCTTGGCGAATCAGCGCGCGCAGTTGCTGGCTGTCGGTGCCCGGGCTCAGGTTCATCCATTGGCCCACGGCATCATCATCCGCCACCAAGCGGTCGCGCCAGACTTCCGCCTGGTGTAGTACCAGGGTCTCAGCCGCGCTGGGTGCGAATTGCTCACTCAAGGCAGTGCGAATTTCAGCGTGCTTTTCGGGTGTCAACAGCCGCATTTGCTTGCCAATGAACTGCATTTGGCGGCGTTTGCCCTCAAAGTTGGTGATGCGCTTGGCTTCTGCCACGCCATCGGCCAGTTTGTCAGGCAGCTCCAGTTTTTTAAATAATTCGGCGCGCAGATTCAGCAAGTCTTCACCGAGCTTTTGCAGCTCGGTACTTTCGCGCTTCATGTCGGTGCGGGTGGGCTCGTCGGTGCCTTTGAGTTCGCGCTTGAACTCCAAGTCGAGTTCGCTGCCCTCAGCTACGAACTTACCTTTGACGAAATAGCCTTTTTTTAGTTTACTCATAATCCTAAGTATCATAGCTTCCGCTATGAACAAACCTTCTCTCACCCGCCCCGGCAGCACTGCCGCAAGCCGCAACGCCACCCCACACACCACCGGTAACACCGCTGCCAAGCCCTCCGACACCGGCTTCGCCTATACCCGTGATTACTTTGAGTCGCTGGTAGACAGCGCCTTGTCGCACGCTAAAAAGCTAGGAGCCACCGACGCCGGTGCAGACATTTCAGAGGGCTGCGGCCTGAGCGTGTCGGTGCGCAATGGCGAACTGGAAAACGTGGAACGCAACCGCGACAAATCCCTGGGCGTGACGGTGTACGTGGGCCAGCGCCGCGGCAATGCCAGCACCTCTGATTTTTCGCAAGCCGCGATCGCCCAAACGGTGCAAGCCGCCTACGACATCGCCCGCTTTACTGCCGAAGACCCTTTTGCCAGCCTGCCCGATGCCAAAGACATCGCGCCAGTTTCTGAGCGCGAGCGCGATTTGGATTTGTTCTTTCCGTGGTCAATTACCAGTGAGAAAGCGGCCGAATTGGCCCTGCGCTGCGAAACCGCAGCCCTGAAAGTGGACAAGCGCATCACGAACAGCGAAGGCGCAGCGGTCTCGGCGCAGCAATCGCATTTTTTCAGTGCCCACACGCGCGGTTTTCGCGGTGGCTATGCCAGCTCGCGCCACTCCATGTCGGTCTCGCCCATTGCCGGCAAGGGCGATGACATGCAGCGTGACGCCTGGTACAGCTCCATGCGCCACCCCGACGAAATGGCGTCCCCCGAGGCGATAGGCCGCTACGCCTCCGAGCGCGCCTTAAGCCGCCTAAGAGCCCGAAAGATCAAGACGGTGGAATGCCCGGTGCTGTTTGAGTCGCCGCTGGCTGCGGGCCTCTTGGGTGCGTTTGTACAGGCCGTGAGTGGCGGTGCGTTGTACCGCAAGAGCTCGTTTTTGCTCAACTCGCTGGGCAAGATTGCGCTGCCCAAACACATTGATATTTACGAAGATCCGTTTGTGCTGCGCGGCAAGGGCAGCTCACCGTTTGACGACGAAGGCGTGCGCGTACAGCCCCGCCAGGTGGTGGAGGCGGGCCGCGTGCAGGGCTACTTTTTGAGCAGCTACTCCGCGCGTAAATTAGGTATGCAGACCACCGGTAACGCGGGGGGCTCACACAACTTGACATTTACCTCGCGCTTGACAAAAGCATCGGACGATCTGGATGCGATGCTGAAAAAGCTGGGCACAGGCTTATTTGTGACCGAGCTGATGGGGCAGGGCACCAACTATGTGACCGGCGATTATTCACGCGGGGCCAGTGGCTTTTGGGTGGAGAAGGGGCGCATTGCCTACCCGGTGCACGAGATCACCATCGCCGGGAACATGAAAGCCATGCTCAAGGGCATTGAGGCGGTGGGGGCGGATACGTACAACTATGGGGCCAAGACGGTGGGGTCGATTTTGGTGAATCGGATGAAGGTGGCGGGGAGTTGAGTTTTGTTGGGGTGGGGTTTTTGCCTGCGGGGCTTTTGTAGTCCCCCCCTATCCCCCCGCCCTTTCCACCCCCGCCGGGGCGGAAAGGGAGCTAAGGCGGACAGCCGATTTGGTGGCTGTGCTCCGGTCATGGAATTACCTCAGTGAGGCTGCCGTCTCTTGTGGCGCTCTGCGATTGGGGAACCTACGGTCGTAGTGATTGACAGAGGTTCTCTGGGCTCGCACAGCGGGCCGCGCAGCACCCGCAGTTGGCGCCTCCGTATGCTGGCGCTCCCTACGACCGCAGGTTCACCAGCCCAGCGTTCACCCACCCGTACCGTAACCTCACTGCTGTAGCCAGCAGCCGGCGTGAGGCAGCCAAATCGGCTGTCCGCATTAAGCCCCCCTTTCGCCCCGGCGGGGGCGAGAGGGGCTGGGGGAGAGGGGGGGTTACAAAAGCCCCGCAGGAGAAAAGCTCACCCAGCCAAAGCAGTTTTAACAGCAGCAGAAACCGTTCCCATTTCCGCTTTGCCAGCCAACGCTGCCTTCACCAAGCCCATCACCTTACCCATATCTCCAGGTCCTGCAGCGCGGCCTAGCTCCGCAGCCAACGTCGCAACAATAGCTTTCACCTCAGCCAGCACTTCGTCCGCTGACATACGCTGTGGCAAATAGGCCTGCAATACGGTCATCTCGGACGCCTCTTTGTCCGCCAGCTCCTGGCGCTGCGCCTTCACGAAGGCTTCGATAGAGTCTTTGCGTTGCTTGATGAGCTTGTCCACGATGGCGACCACCATGGCGTCGTCCAAGACCACGCGCTCGTCCACTTCCTTTTGTTTGCAGGCCGCCAGCAGCAGGCGGATGGTGCCCAGGCGCTCGCTGTCCTTGGCGCGCATGGCGGTTTTCATGTCTTCGGTGATTTGGTCTTTAAGTGATGACATTAGTGAATTCCTGATAAGTGGCTGGCAAGAGAGGTCGGGGAAATAAAAAAAGCCCGCTGGAGCGTCCCCAAGCGAGCTTTTTTGGCCATACAGACCTCTAATCAGTTGGGGACAGAGCTAAAGGACTGTCCCACAAAAAATCAGAACATCTTTTTAGGCAATTGCATGCTGCGGATGCGCTTGTAGTTGCGCTTGACGGCGGCTGCCTTCTTGCGCTTGCGCTCTGCAGTGGGCTTTTCATAGAACTCGCGTGCGCGCAAGTCAGTCAGCAAACCCAATTTTTCGATAGTGCGCTTGAAGCGACGCAGAGCCACATCAAACGGCTCGTTTTCTTTTACACGGATGGTTGTCATTACGTAATGTTGTCCAAAAATTTGCTAACCAGAGGCTACGGGGGGAGATCGAGCCCCACATGGCGTGTTCAGCGGTGTTCCCCGTCCTAACTAGTATTGGCCGACGGGGTAGTGCCAGAATAGCCTTGGATTATAGCGTTTTTGGTCCTCATTACTGGCTTTTTAACGTGTGCTGCGCGATGCGCACCAGTCCGCCCTTGTTTTGTCTGCCAAAAACAGCGCTGGGTAGCGGCTACACTGCGCCTCGCCGATTTCAGCCAGAAGATGTCCGCTGGCCTTTAGCAGTTCAAGGGAACCATGATTCAAAAAATCAAAAAAGTCACGTTTTTTGCAGTGCTGTGCCTCGCAGGCGCGCATGTGTGCTGGGCCAACGACGCGCTGCCCAGCCCGCCGGTCACCGAAGTATTTGCGCCCGTCTTGGTGCAGGGCTTGGGCAACCCGGCGACAGCCAGTTATGCCAAGCTTCTCAGGGGCGCCAAAGCCTTTGCGGACAATCACGCGCTGGCTCCCTTAGCGCCGCTGCGATTTCGGGTCGTTGACGTGAAAAAGTCGGATGTGCCGACCAAGCTTCGCTTGGAGGCCGGCGACACCATCATTCCTATCACGTTGGATGATCAGGGCTTGTTTGAATTGCCCGCTGTCGATGTGGTGGGAAGCGCCGATGGGGAGTTAGTGACGAATCGCAAGGCTGGCGAGGTGATGGTTGGTCCGTACATTGCGTCTCCGGGAACTACGCGCGAAAGTCAGCGGCTTGGGGATTTACGGCTGTGGTGTGAAGTTTCATGGGCGATCGAGGGTGATGACGCGCCAATGATGGTCAAAATGCTCAATTCAGTCACCAGCGGAACTTGTAAGTCCGCAAAAATCCGTATTTTTTTAATTCAACATACGGGTGGAAAGCAGCCTCAGCAGAAGTCGTGGAGGGTATTCGAAAGGAGCCCGTTGTTATTCGGGCGAAGTCGGGAGCACTACTCCCTCCCATTACAGACCTGAGCTGGAGCAACGAAGCCATCGTGAAGGTGAAGTACCTATCCGTAGATGCCCCGCAGCAGTGATCCCTATTGCTGTTTCGCACCCCGTATTTTCAATATCAAAGCCCCCGTTGTTTAGGCACACCCCATCCACAAAACAGCGCAAAGCCCTGGTGGGTATGGGTGTGGTGGCGCTGCATATTGCATTCATGGGTGCCCTGCAGCTCTGGATATCCCCCCTGCCAAGTACTGGGCGCACAGACATAGATACGGTGTCGGTGCTATTGCAATCGCCCACGTTGGATGCCGCCCCCAGCGCGCCCGTGCGCAATCGCCTGGTGCCCAAGCCCAGAGCGACAAAATCGTACACATCACGGCCCATAGCGGCGGCACCCAAGGCTTCCCCGCCCGTGGTGCAAGCCTCTTTGCGGGATTCGGCTGTGGTAAGCACAGAGCCAGTGCCGCCAATCAGCGCCGCCAGTGCACCCATCGCACCCCTGAACTTAGCCCTGTCCAAACAGGCGCTAGCCAACCCTGCAGTTCAAAAAGGACTGCTACCGCCCCAGTTGGCGCCAGACGCGGCGGGTCGCCAATGGCGGCAGTTTGCAAAAAAAGTGGCACCCAGCGAAGAGATCAAAGAAGAGCGCTTGGCAGAAGGCGGGGTGCGGGTTCGCACCAAGCACGGCTGTTACCGCGTAGTGCCTTCAGCCACCCAGCGCTTAGACCCGTACAACTGGTCGCCCAGCTACGTTACAAAGTCCAACGTTGATGTGGGTAAATGGTGTTCAGACTAAGTCGCCACTGAGTCGGGTGAGCCACTGTGCAATGGAGTGCCCGCTGGGGAAGGCAAAAGGTGCTTGGCCTACGCCCCTACCGGAGCCAACTTAGCCGCCAAGCCCTGCGCGCACGCAAAGCCGCTGGCCCAGGCCCATTGGAAGTTGTAGCCGCCCAGCCAGCCGGTCACGTCCACCACCTCGCCAATGAAATACAGCCCGGGTTGGGTGGATTCCATGGTTTGGCTGGACAGGGCTTTGGTGTCTACGCCGCCGGCGGTTACCTCCGCCTTGCGGTAGCCCTCGCTGCCGGTGGGGGTCAGTTCCCAGCGCGTCAGCCGCTCGGCTAACGCTGCCAGGGCCTTGTCAGACGCCTCCATCACCGGGCGCTCCCAGTTGTGGCCCAGGGCAGCGCCTTGGGCGACCCAGGTGTCGGCCAGGCGGCTGGGGACCAGGGTTGCCAGTTCATTGGCAATCAGCTTGCGCGACGTGGCCTTGGCTTGGGCCAGCAGGCCTGCCACATCGGTGTCGGGCGCCAAGTTCAAGCGGATGGGCGTGCCCTCGCGCCAGTAGCTGGAGATTTGCAAGACGCCCGGGCCGCTCAGGCCCCGGTGGGTAAAGAGCAAGTCCTCCAGGAAGGCCACTTTGTCGGGCTTGCCGCCGGGCCGCCCCAAGGCAAGATGCGCCCCCTCGGGGGGCAGCGCAGTACGCGCAGCGACCAGCGTGGGGGCGTTAAATTTGCCACCGGTTTCAATACTGACCGGTAATGAAAGGCCTGAGAGCTGCGCAAACGGTGCCCATTGCATTTCGTCAAAGGTCAGCGGCACCAGGGCCGGGCGGGGTGTCACCATTGGCAAGTCGAATTGTTTAGCGATGCGGTAGCCCAGGTCGGTTGCGCCGATCTTGGGGATGGACAAGCCGCCGCAGGCAACCACCACTGAGCGGCATTGCACGGTGCCATTGCTGCTATCTATTTCATAGCTAGAATCGCAATGTTTGTCCGGGCCAGAGGCCGAAAGCCTTACATTTTTTACCGCACAGGGCTGCCAGCGGGTCACGCCGCCGGTGGCACACTCGGCCAGCAGCATTTGGATGATGTCTTCGGCCGAGCGGTCACAAAATAATTGGCCTTTGTGCTTTTCGTGAAACGGGATGCCGTGCTGCTGTAACCGCGACACAAAGTGCTGCGGCGTGTAGCGCGACAAGGCCGAGCGGCAAAAGCGGGGGTTGTCGCTCAAGAAATTGGCGTGCGTCGTGCCGGTGTTGGTGAAATTGCAGCGCCCGCCGCCTGAGATGCGGATTTTCTCAGCCACTTTCTCGGCGTGGTCGATCACCAGCACCCGGAGGCCCAACTGTCCCGCCACGGAGGCGCAGAACAAGCCCGCAGCCCCCGCCCCAATCACCACAACGTCAAATTTTTGCATAGCGGCCCCGACTTTAACCGCAGCGCCCCAGCACTCCCACCACGCTGATAAGCTACGCCGTTCATAAATTTCAAGGGAATCCATGTTCTACAACCGTATCCGCGTTCGCGGTGCTTGCATTGGTTTGCTTTTGTGCGCCAGTGCCTTGGCGCACGCGGCCCTCAATCTGTCCGATACAGTGCCCGTGGGGCCCCAAGTACAAAAAGGGCAACTCGCCAATGGCCTGACCTATTACATCCAGAAAAACACACGGCCCGAAAAGCGCCTGGAGTTGCGCCTGGTGGTGAAGGCGGGATCGGTGCTGGAGGACGATGACCAACGTGGCATGGCGCACTTTGTGGAGCACATGGCTTTCAATGGCTCCACACATTTCAAAAAACACGAGCTGATTTCCTACTTGCAATCCATCGGATTGAAGTTTGGCGCCGACTTGAATGCCTACACCAGCTTCAATGAGACGGTCTACATCTTGCCCCTGCCCACCGACAAGCGCGAGGCGGTGGAAAAAGGGTTTTTGGTGCTGGCCGACTGGGCCGGTGGATTGAGTTTTTCAGATGCCGACATTGATTTGGAGCGCGGCATTGTATTGGAGGAATTGCGCCTGGGCAAAGGCGCGCAAGACCGCATGAATAAGGTGCTGTTCCCGAAAATTTTTGGCGGCTCCAAATACGCCGAACGCTTGCCGATTGGCACGGAAGACAGCATCAAAAGTTCCAAATACGAAGCCGTCAAACGCTTTTACAAAGACTGGTACCGGCCCAACCTGATGGCGGTGGTGGTGGTGGGTGACATTGAGCCTGCAGACGCACGCGCACTGATCGAAGCCAACTTCTCGCAGCTCAAAAATCCGCAGAATGAACGCCCTCGCACTTACCCGAGCTTGCCGGTCCGTGCCGAGTCGGAAGCCGTAGTGGTGACCGACAAAGAGGCCACCAACAATGTGATGCAGATGCTGTACCCGTTCAAGGAAGACAAGACCGTGGTCACGCTGGCGGACTATCGGCAGAAATATCTGCAGGATCTTTTTGGCCAGGCACTGGGCCAACGCATGCAGGAGCTGACCCAGCAGGCCAACCCACCGTTTGTGGGCGGTGGTAGTGGGTTAACTCGCATGATGCCGGGCTATCGCCTGTTCAATAGCAGCGCGCTGTTGGGCCGTGGCGGTGCCGAGCCAGCCATTGCTGCATTGGTGCAAGAGAACGAACGTGCCCGACAGTTTGGCTTCAGTGTGGATGAGCTGGAGCGCAGCAAGAAGAATATGCTGCGCCGGCTGGAGCAAGGTTTTGCCGAGCGCGAGAAAACCAACTCTGGCTTGTATGCCGCCGAGTACATCCGCAACTTTCTAGCGAAGGAAGCTATTCCGGGAATCGAGAACGAGTTGTTGTACGCCCGCGAGATGCTGCCCACCATCAGTGTGGCTGACATTAACGCCTTTGCCCGGTCTGTCATCCCTGAGCAAGCGGCCAAGTTGGTGATTTACACCGGGACCGATAAGGCCGATGCCAACACGCCAGCGCGTGCGCAACTGCTCAGTACCGTATTGCAGGCAGAAAAGACCCAGGTGCTGGCCAAGCAAGAAAAGACCCTGGCGACCAGCCTGATGGCGCAGTTGCCCAAGGCCGGGCGTATCGTGGCAGAGCGCCGCAACGAGGCCCTGGACATGACCGAGCTGGAACTCTCCAACGGCGTCAAGGTGATTTTGAAAGCCACGGATTTCAAGAACGATGAGATCCAGATGGCGGCGTCGCGCTTTGGTGGCCAGTCTTTGGTATCGGTGGCCGACAAATTCAATGCGGCCTATGCCAGCACGGTGATCACATCCATGGGGCTGGGTAGCTTTACGCCGCTGGAGCTGCAAAAGATGCTCGCAGGCAAAGTGGCAGGTGTGGGGGCAGGCGTTAGCAATGTGACGGACAACCTCGGTGGATCGTCCAGTAACGCGGATCTGGAAACTTTCTTCCAGTTGCTGCACCTGAAGTTTGGCCCCACCCGGCGTGATGAAGACTTGTTCAAGTCTTTCGTATCGCGCTCACAGGACGCGGCTAAAAACGCCATGGCGCAGCCTGATGCAATTTTCAGTGATGCCCTGCAAACCACCCTGTATGGTGGCCACCCGCGCGTGTTTTTGACGCCTCGACCTGAGGATTTTGGGCAACTCGATTTGAAGCGCATGCAGGGGTTTTATGAACAGCGTTTCTCCAGCGCAAAAGGCCTCACCTTTATCTTCGTGGGCAGCATCAAACCCGACGTGATCAAGCCTTTGCTGGCCACCTACTTGGCCAGCCTGCCTACGCCCGACTTGCCAACCCAGTACGTCGATCTGGATGTTCGCCCGGTAACAGGGGTGGTCAAAAAAGACGTATTTGCTGGATCTGAACCCAAAGCGAAGGTGACCACGGTGTTTGCGGGGCCGGCCAAATATTCTGACGAAGAGCAGTTGCGTGTGCGCGCGTTGGTGGATGTCCTCAACATCAAAATCGTGGACGTGCTGCGCGAAAAACTGACCTTGATTTACGGCGGTGGCATGGGCGGTGGCTTGTCGCGCGCGCCCTACCAAAGCTACAACTTGTCCATGACTTTGCCATGTGGTCCAGAGAATGTGGACAAAGTCATTGCGGCTGCCTGGGGGGAAATTCAGAAGATTCAGGAGGCCGGGCCCGATGCTGCGGATCTAGACAAGGTAAAGCAAAACTGGCTCGTTACGCACCGCAAGTCGCTGCGTGAAAACGGCTATTGGCTGGGTAACTTGGGTAACGCCGTGCTGTTTGGCACCGAGCCTGCCAAGCTGCTGAATTACGAAGCCGATATGGCTGCCATCACCACCGCCGACGTGCAAGCCGCTGCCAAGCGCTACTTGCGCCAGGACAACTATGTACAGATGGTGCTCAGGCCTGCAACCAAGCCTGCACTGGTAGCCGAAAAGTAATCAGGCCGTTGCGCTGCGCAGCCCGCCATGCTGCGCGGCCAGCAGGCCCTGCATCACATCGCCCACCACAATCACGCTGGGGCTGGCCATGCCCTCTGCGGCAATGGTGGCCTGCAAGTGGGCCAGGGTGCAGACACAGTGGCGCTGGCTGGGCAGGCTGGCGTTTTGGATGACGGCCACCGGCGTATCGGCTCCCAGGCCCTCGAGCAAATCATGCTGAATCTGGGCTACGCCGCTCACCCCCATATAAATCACCAAGGTGAGTTTGGCTTGGCGCGCGGTGTGGCCCAGGATGCGCCAATCGGTGCCCGTGTCACCCGGTTTGGCGTGGCCGGTCACAAACACCACGCCGTGGGCATGTTCGCGGTGGGTGAGGGGCACATTCAAAGATGTGACAGCGGCCAAGCCGGAGGTAATGCCGTTGATAACCTGCACACGAATGCCAGCCGCGTCCAGGTGCTCCACCTCTTCACCACCCCTGCCAAAGATAAACGGATCGCCACCTTTGAGGCGAACGACCTTTTCACCCTCCTGGGCCGCGGTGATCATCAGCCGCTCGATAAACGACTGGGGCGTGGACTTGCAGCCACCGCGCTTGCCCACGTACACGATGCGCGCAGCAGGGTCGGCCAGCGCCACGATCTCGGGGTTGACCAAATCGTCCACCAGCACGACGGTGGCGGCCTGAATGGCTTTGAGTGCCTTGAGGGTGAGCAAATCCGGGTCGCCGGGGCCCGCCCCCACCAGGCAGACTTGGCCACTGGCGTGCAGGGGAAGGTGGTGGCTTGAAGAATCGTGGGACATGGTGGTGGCTTGGTTACGCGGCAAGCGGTTGGGGTTGCGGTACCAGGTGCTGCGTCAGTTGCTGTACCAGTTGCACAATGTGTGCCACTTGCTGCGCGATGGGGGCCGGCACGGCGCGCTGGCCTTCCATGACTTGGCGGATGTACGTGGCGGTGGCCTGGGCATCGGTGCCTTCGGGTAGCTCGGGCACCTCGGGCAGGCTACCGGCCTGGTAGACCTGTAAGTCGGTAGCAATGCCACCTATGAAGGCCTGCATGCGGGGCGTGCGCCGGGGGTCGGCTACGGCTTCGCCCTCGGTGCCGCGAATCAGCAGGGCGTTGGATTGCATCAGGGTAAAGGTCTCTGCCATGGAGATGGCGTACTCGGGGTGGGTGTAGCTGCTGACAATCAAACTAGGGCCTGCAATGGGGTTCATCAGCTTGACCAGGCTGTGTGCCGGGTTGCGCAGATTGACCACGCGGCGCACATCCAGCAAGCGCTGCAAACCCGGGCACAACAGAGCCGTGGGTACAAAGGCTACGCTGCCATTTGCTATTTTTTCGATAGCGGTATTCGCAGTAATATCGAGGGCTTCAAGCACTTTTGACGTAAAAACACGGCTGGATTCGGTGGCCGTGCCGTGTATCAGCACGGGCAACCCTTCGCGCGCCAAAAGCAGGGCTAGTAAGGGCGTCAGTACCGGCAGCTTGCGCGCGCCGTTGTAGCTGGGGATGCTGATGACGGGGCGGTCGCCTGCGGGAATGAGCGCCATGCGCTGGGCGGTGGCGTCCAGAAAACCGGCCATCTCGTGGGCGGTCTCGCCTTTGATGCGCATAGCTAGGCAAAACGCCCCAATCTCCAGATCCGTCACGCTGCCATCCAGCACCTGGCCGAACAGGTCGGCGGCGTCCGCGCGGCTCAGTGCCCGGGCACCGTCTTTGCCACGCCCGATTTCTTTGATGTATTTGCCAATAGCCATGGGTGTGATTGTCGGCTATGGCCAATGACTTTGCGTCAGGCGCTGATGGCAACTGGAGCCAGTCGTACCATTTTTTGAAGCTGGGGCACGCACGAGCCGCAGTTGGTACCGCATTTCAACGCGCCTTGGAGTTCTACCAGGCGCTCAGCCGGTGAGCCACTGCACTGCGCCAACCGCGCTTCAATGTTGGCATCCGTCACGTTAAAGCAGGTGCAGACCACCTTGCCCTTGCTCACCACGGGTACCGGCGGCTTGCTGCCCGGTATCAGCAGGGCGCGGCCGTAGTTTTGGGCGGGTTGCTCTTCTTGCAGCAGGGCGCTGATCCAGGCCTGGGCGCTGGTGTCGCCGGCCAGTAAAAAGCCCTCTAGCGTGGCGTTGATGCCGCTGCGGTCCAGGCGCATGGCGCGGCGCTGGCCGCGCTTGGCGTCGGCGTAGCGCACCACGTCCACGCCGTCCAGTTGCAACGCGGCTTCAATCTGCACGAGCAGGGCGTCGGGCACGGCGTCGGCGGCAGCGGCGCGAAACAGTACGCCTTGGCGCTCCTCGGCGCTGTCCATGGGCACGGCATTGGCAAAGGGTACACAACTCGCAAATGGAAACTGGCGCATCAGCGGCTGCAGTGCGACGCGGGCGGCCAGCGCCCGGTCGGGCGGAAGCCAGGCCATGGCCAGCAGCGTCCAGGGCAGTTCAGCCTTGAGTACCTTGATGGCGGCGTGCTTGAACTCGGGCTGCTTGGAGTCAGGGCAAAAGGCGGAGGTGGTGAGCGCATTCACACCCGCCAGCGCATGGCCGGTGCTGCTGTGCCCACTGATAAATTCTTCGCCCCAGTGCATGGCCATAAAGGCTTGGCTCATGCCGACTTCACCACTGGCTTGGACGGGGGCCACGATAGAGGCGCGCTTGCTGGTGACGTGCACCAAGTCGCCCTCTTTGAGCAGGCGCCGGGCCATGTCTTGCGGGTGCATTTGCAGCGACGGCTCGGGCACATGGCCAAACAGCCGGCCCAGCGTGCCGGTACGGCTCATGCCATGCCATTGGTCGCGCAGGCGGCCGGTGGTCAATGAAAACGGATAGCGCGCATCACGTGGCTCGGCCACACCTTTGTATTGCACATTGGCAAACTGCGCACGGCCACTGGGGGTGGGGAAGATACCGTCCTCGTACAAGCGCACTTTGCCTTGCGCTTGGCCTTCAGCCATGGGCCACTGCAGGGGTGTGGCTTCAAGTTGGGCATAGGTCATGCCGGTGATGTCCAGGTCGCGACCGCGGGTGGATTCGCGGTGTTCGTTCCATACCGATTCGGGGGTGGGGTAGGGGAACAGGGTTTCTGGTGGGTGCCCCAGTAGCTTTTCTAGCCGCTGCGCAAAGTCCACGGCAATCGACCAGTCGTGGCGCGGACCATCGTCAGCTAACCCTGGCGGCGCAACGGCCGCGCGTACCCGGCTGATGCGCCGCTCGCTGTTGGTGACCGTGCCCTCTTTCTCGCCCCAGGTGGTGGCGGGCAGCAAAATATCGGCATAGGCGCAGGTGGCGGTGGTGGCAAAGGCTTCTTGCACCACCACCAGTTCGGCCCGCTCCAGCGCCCGGCGCACGGTGGCTTGGTCGGGCATGCTTTGGGCGGGGTTGGTGCAGGCAATCCACAGGGCCTTGATCTCGCCATCGGCGGCAGCCTGGAACATTTCTACGGCGGTTTTGCCCGGTTTGTCAGGAACACTTGGTACACCCCACAGCGCTGCCACCTCGGCCCGGTGCGCAGGGTTGGCCATATCGCGGTGGGCGCTGAGCAGGTTGGCCAGGCCACCCACTTCGCGCCCGCCCATGGCGTTGGGCTGGCCGGTCAATGAGAAGGGGCCCGCACCGGGCTTGCCAATTTGGCCGGTAGCCAAATGCAGGTTGATGAGGGCGGCGTTTTTGGCCGTGCCCGCGCTGGACTGGTTGAGCCCCTGGCAATACAGGCTGAGTGTGGCGGGGTGCTGCGCGGCGCTGCCGTCGCCCCCAGCCGCAAACAGGCGCGTGGCCTCTAGCAGGTCTTCTTTGCGAATGCCACAGGTCTGCGCCACCGCGTCGGGCGTGTAGTCGCGCACGGTGGCTTTGAGTGCCTCAAAGCCTTCGGTGTGGGCGTCGATGTAGGCCCGGTCGATCCAGCCCTCCCACAGCATGATGTGCAGCATGCCGTGAAAGAGCATCACATCGGTGCCCGGCTGAATTTGCAGGAATAGATCGGCGGTCTCGGCGGTGTCGGTGCGGCGCACATCCACCACCACCCACTTTTGTGCTGGGTTGTTTTTCTTCGCATCCTCCATGCGGCGAAACAAGACCGGGTGGGCGAACGCGGTGTTGGAGCCGACGATGAAAAGCGTCTGTGCAAACTTGACATCGTCGTAGCAGTTGGGCGGCGCATCGGCACCCAGCGTTTTTTTGTAACCTACCACCGCGCTGCTCATGCACAGGCGTGAGTTGGTGTCGATGTTGTTGGTGCCAATCAGGCCCTTGGCCAGCTTATTGAAGACGTAATAGTCTTCGGTGAGCAACTGCCCCGATACGTAGAAGCCCACCGCGTCGGGGCCGTGGTCGCGAATGACCTGGGCGAATTTGTGGGCGGTGTGCTGTAGGGCCGCGTTCCAAGACGCGGGCTGGGGCGCTGCGCCACGCTGCAGGCGGCGCAGGGGCTGCAGCAGGCGGGTTTGCAAGGTTACCGGGGCGCTGGCGGTAAGGTGCAGGGTGCTGCCCTTAGAGCACAGGCGGCCGTAGTTGGCCGGATGGTCGGGGTCGCCTTGGACGCCGGTGATTTGGTTGCCGGTGCTTTGGATGATGACGCCGCAGCCGACGCCGCAGTAGGGGCAGGTGGATTTGGTTTCTTTCACTTTTCTATCCTGGGCTTCCCGTGTTGATGCTGTTTCGTTCTCCCCCCACTCTCCCCCAACCCCTCTCGCCCCGCCGGGCGAGAGGGGAGCTCAACAGCCATATTTGATAGTCTTATTCCGGCCACGGCATTACTGAAGGGAGGTTGCGGTACGTGCTGGTAGGCTCGCGTTTTTTGCGTGGCGGTCGTAGTCAATGGCTCGCTGGTAATATGCCTACAGCGCGGCGCTGCGCGCGCGCCCGCGGAGCGGGTGCCTCGCGATGAGGGCTTGGGTGCTGGCGGTCTCAGCCTTTTACTACGACCGCAGCGCACGAAACCACAGTGCGCCAACACGTACCGCAACCTCACCCCAGTAATTCCGTAGTCGGCGCACAGCACCCAAATACGGCTGTTAGGCCCCCCTTTCGCCCGGCGGGGCGAGAGGGGTTGGGGGAGAGTGGGGAAATACACAGCCACGCTGAAAAATCATCTAACCAGTCACAGAAACCCGCCGCGCAGGCCCCGCAATCGGCCGACTCAGGTCAGTGGCATGCCCCGCCAACTCGCTGGCCAACAGAAACACCTCGCCCGCCTCTAAACGAACACTGAACTTCGGCGTACACCCTTCATCCGGCGCACTGGCCTGCCCATCACACAGCCCAATCGTCCAGTTGTGCAGCGGACACGCCACACTGTTGCCGAACACAATCCCCTGGCTCAAAGGTCCGCCCTTGTGCGGACAACGGTCCAACAAGGCAAACACCTCGTCCTGGCTATTGCGAAACACCGCAACATCCAGGCCGCTGGTGCGGGCTACACGCCGCGAGCCCAGCACAGGGATGTCGTCAACGCGGCAAATGAGAGTCCATTCAGTCATGACAATAATCCTTGATTGCTATAAATTTTGTAGCTAGTTATTCAATGAATACCCGGGCTAGAGCATGTTTTTGCCAATAATTAGCTGCTCAGGGCGCTAAATTGCCGGGTATCGACCTTTGCTTCCTGGAAGTCAAACCAAGGGTCGGGTTCACCGTCAAGTGCAAACTGCAGGCGCTCCCACAGCGCCTTGCGGCCCGCGTGGTCTTCCAAAATGCGCTTCTTCACATAGTCCAGCCCCACGCGGTTCACGTAGTGCACGGTGCGCTCCAGGTACCAGCCTTCTTGGCGGTACAGCTCGCAAAACGCGCCGGTGTACTCCAGCACTTCTTCGGGGGTTTTGACCTTCACCAAGAAGTGCGCCACTTCGGTTTTGATACCACCGTTGCCCGCCACATACATCTCCCAGCCGCTATCCACGCCAATGATGCCCACGTCTTTGATACCCGCCTCTGCGCAGTTGCGCGGGCAGCCGCTCACCGCAAACTTCACCTTGTGCGGTGCATACATGCGCCACATGGCGCGCTCCAGGTCCTTGCCCATTTGCGTGCTGTCTTGGGTGCCCATACGGCACCATTCGCTGCCCACACAGGTCTTCACCGTGCGCAGGGCCTTGGCGTAGGCGTGGCCGCTGGGCATACCTATGTCTTTCCAGATGCCCACCAGGTCTTCCTTCTTCACACCTAGCAAGTCGATGCGCTGGCCGCCGGTGACCTTGATGGTCGGCACCTTGTACTTGTCCGCCGCGTCGGCAATGCGGCGCAACTCGTCGGCTGTGGTCTCGCCGCCCCACATGCGCGGGATGACGCTGTAAGTGCCGTCTTTTTGGATATTGGCGTGGCTGCGTTCGTTGATGAAGCGGCTTTGCGGGTCGTCTTTGGCTTCTTTGGGCCAACTGCTGGTGACGTAGTAGTTGAGCGCGGGGCGGCAGCTAGAGCAACCATTGGGGGTGCGCCAGCCTAAGTTTGTTTGCACCTGGGCAATGGTCAGGTATTTCTCTTTGACAATCGCCTCGCGCACGGCTTGGTGGCCATGGTCGGTGCAGCCGCACATGGCCTTGGTTTTGGGGGTTGCCGAGTAGTCGCCACCTGCAGTGAACATCAAAATCTGCTCGACCAGACCAGTGCACGAGCCACAGGATGCGCTGGCCTTGGTGTGCTTCTTGACTTCTTCGATGGTGAAAAGCCCTTTGTCCCGGATAGCTTTGCAGATCGTTCCTTTGTTCACGCCATTGCAGCCGCACACTTCAGCGTCGTCGGGCATGGTGGCGGCCTTGTTGTGGCCCTCGTGGCCCGTATCGCCAATATTGCTTTCACCAAACATCAGTTTGTCGCGAATGTCCGCAATACTGCGGCCATCGCGCAGCAGCTTGAAGTACCAGCTACCGTCTACGGTATCGCCGTACATGCAGGCGCCCACCAGCTTGTCGTTCTTGATCACCAGCTTTTTGTAGACGCCACCAAACGGGTCGCTCATGACGATTTCCTCGGTGCCTTCGTCGCCCTGGAATTCACCCGCGCTGAACAAATCAATGCCCGTGACCTTGAGCTTGGTAGAGGTGAGTGAGCCCTGGTAGCGGCCAATGCCGAATTCTGCAAGATGGTTAGCTGCCACTTTGGCTTGCTCAAACAAGGGTGCCACCAAGCCATAGGCAATGCCCCGGTGTGCGGCGCATTCACCCACGCTGTAAATACGCGGGTCGGTCACGGTTTGCATGGTGTCGGTCACCACAATACCTTTGTTGCAATGGATGCGCATGCTCTCGGCCAGCGCCGTGTTGGGGCGTATGCCCACTGCCATCACCACCAGGTCGGCGGGAACCTCGGTGCCGTCTTTGAACTTGATGCTCTTGACGCGGCCTGGCTTGCCATCCACGCCTTCGCTGCCCACTAGCTCTTGGGTTTGTGCACCCATCAAAAACGTAAGCCCGCGCTCTTGCAGTGACTTTTGCAGTAGCGTGCCTGCCACCGTATCTAGCTGGCGCTCCATCAGCGTCGGCATCACATGCACCACCGTCACGGTCATGCCGCGCAGCATGAGGCCGTTGGCGGCTTCCAGGCCCAGCAAGCCGCCGCCAATGACCACCGCATGCTTGTACTTGGTAGCCGCATCAATCATGGCATTGGTGTCGGCAATGTCGCGGTAGGCAATGACGCCCTCCAGGTCTTTGCCGGGTACCGGCAAGATGAAGGGGTTGGAGCCCGTGCACAGCAGCAGGCGGTCGTATTCAGCCTCGGTGCCATCGGCCGCGCGCACCACGCGGTTGATGCGGTCTACCTCCACCACTTTCTTGCCGGCGTGCAGCGCGATGTTGTTGTCTGCATACCATTCGTACGGGTTCAGCACGATCTCGTCCAGCGTCTGCTCGCCAGCCAGCACGGGGCTGAGCAAAATGCGGTTGTAGTTGGGGTGGGGCTCGGCACCAAAGACGGTGATGTCATACAAATCGGGGGCCACTTTGAGTAACTCTTCAATGGTGCGAACGCCGGCCATGCCGTTGCCAATCATTACCAGTTTCGATTTTTTCATAGTGGCCACTCCAAAGGTAGAAGAAGGATTCAGCGGATGTGGCACGGCCACAGTCCAAAAATACGGGGTAGAAGAGATCAGCGCCTCATGCAAAAGCGCACCAGCAAGCACTGGCGTTGTACAGACTGCGAGGCGCTACGTCGTTGTGCGCTCAACCGGCCAGACTGTCATCTCGTTGGAGCGCGTCATTGCGCCCCGTTCAGCTAATGCAAGAGCTGTGCCAATAGATCATGGGTGGTCTCGCTCGGCCTCCTCTACACTGCAACTTTGGTTGCACAGTATGTGTGTGTCAATGGCTACAACGCTGCCTCGTTCCTTCGTACATTCCTCACCTTTATGACTTCCGCCTTGCTGTGTATTTCGTGCCCGCTGACGGCTACCACCCTGCCTGCAGACTTGGCAGCGGCAGGAATTGAGGTGCTGGCCACCGTGGCAGACTGCAGCAAGTTGGTGCAAGGTGTGGTGTTGCACGCACCAGAAGTGGTGATTTGTGACCTGCCAATGCTCTCTACGGCCTGGTTTTCAGCCCTGCAATTGCTGGCGCAAACCGTGCCATGCGCGGTCATTGTGTTCACCCATGACACCGACGCGGGCCACATAGCCCAATCGACCGAGTGCGGCGTGCACGTGTACGTGGTGCAGGGCTATGGTGCCAACCGCCTGCGCCCGCTGATCCACCTGGCCCAAGCGCGCTTTAAGAAAGCCCAGCAACAGCGCCAAGCGTTTAACGACCTGACCACCCGGTTTGAAGAACGCAAGGCCGTAGACCGGGCCAAAGGCATCCTGATGCGCAGCCAGCAGCTTTCCGATGACGATGCCTACATCGCCCTGCGTTCGGCTGCCATGCGCTCTAACCAGCGTATGGGTCAACTCTCGCAGCATGTGATTCAGTCGGCCCAGTTGGCGGAGGCCATGAACCGGTCGGGCCAGTTGCGCATGTTGTCGCAGCGCCTGGTCAAGCTGCATATGCTCCAGCAAGCTGGAAACCAGCCCGCCCACCACGCGGCACGGTTGCAGGAGTCAGTAGAAAGGGTAGACGCCAACATCGCGCTTCTAGGCAAGAATTTGTCAGCACCCACCTATGGTGACTTGTTGGCGCAATTGGCCCACACCTGGGCGTCATTGAAGGCCGCACTCAAGCAATCGGATACGCATCCCGTGGACGATGGCGCAGAGGCCCTGCTGCTGCAAGCCGAGCGCCTGACCACGAGCTTAGAGGCGTCGGGCGCAGGCGTACCGCTGCAAGTGCTCAATTTGGCGGGGCGTCAGCGCATGCTGTCACAACGCTTTGCCAAGTTTGCGCTGCGCTATGTGGCCGGGCAGGGCGATGCGCGTGCGCCCATGCTGCTGGCACAGCAAGAGTTTGAGTCGGCGCTGACCTACTTGAACGGCATTCCCTTGAGCACACCCGCCATAGCACAGGCCCTGGAGGCCGCAGGCATTGCCTGGTTGCAAATGCTGGCCGCCGTGGCCCAAGCGCAACGCGCCCACGGTGGCACCCCGGCCGCTGCGCGGCTGACCGAGTTGGCGGATGGTAGTGAGCGCTTGTTAGATCTGTTTGAGCAACTGTCAGCGCACTACGAGTCCAGCATGCAGATGCTGGTGGGGTGACGCCCATGGCATTCGACATCGACATCGGCTACACCTCGCAAGCTGGGCGCAAAGCGCACAACGAAGACTTTTGCGCTGCGATGCTGCCCGCCCCGGGACAGGAAGACATGGGCACTATCGTGGCCTTGGCCGATGGCGTGAGCGCGGGCGGCATGGGCCGTGAGGCGGCCCAAACCACGGTGACTAGCCTGGTGCGCGACTACTTTGGCACGCCCGAGACTTGGGACACCACAGTGGCGCTGGACCGCATCATTGCGGCGCAAAACACGTGGCTGTGCGGTATCAACCGGCGTCGCCAGCCAGCTATGGGCTTGACTACGCTGACAGCGCTGGTGCTGCGGGGCCATTCGTACACCGTGGCCCATGTGGGCGATACCCGCTGCTATTTGGTGCGCGATGGCAGGGCCACGCTACTCACGCAAGACCATGTGGTCAACTACCCCGATTTCAAACACCAATTGCTGCGCTCCGTAGGTGCAGAAGACCACTTGGTGGTGGACTACCTGCAGGGCGATGTGCAAGTGGGCGATGTGTTTGTTTTGCTCAGTGACGGCGTGCATGGTGAAGTATCTGAGCGCCGCCTACCCGAATATGCTGCCCTGCCCGATGCCCAAGCGGCGAGCCAAAAGCTGGTGGAGCAGGCGCTGGACAAGGGCAGCAACGACAATGTTTCGGCCATGGTGGTACGCGTGCGCGGCCTGCTAGAGGCCACCTTGGCGGATGCCAACCGCCTGGCCCAGAGCTTGCCGATTCCACCGCGTCTGAAGGTGGGCGACACGCTGGACGGATTGACGGTGACGGCGACGGTGGCTGACAACGGCATTAATGTCCTGTACCAAGTAAGAGCGAGTAGTGCCCCCACGCTTGCCACTGCGTGTGCTGCGCTGCCCCCCACGCTCGCCATTGGCAAGTTGTACGCCCTCAAAACCCTCAACACCGCCCGCGCCCATGACCAAGAGGAGCTCGCCATGCTGGCCCACGAGGCCTGGCTGGCCCAGCGCATGCAGACGTCGCGCGCGGCCGACTATTTGGTGGCAGTGCATGACCCGTTGCCCAACGGGCGTGAACGCACGGCCTTTTATGTTCTGTACGACTGGCACAGCGGCGAAACCTTGCAGCAATTGCTCGCCCGCCAGCAGCGGCTGAACCCCAGCGTGGCTATTGCTTATGCCATGCAGGCGCTCAAGGCGCTGGGCCGCTTGCACCGCCAAGGGGTGGTGCACCGCGACATCAAGCCTGCCAACTTGCACTTGGGCGAAGACGGCGTACTGCGGGTGCTGGACCTGGGCGTGGCCCTGAGCGGCCGCGAGCCAGCCGCCATGCGCGCTCTACACGCCGGTACGCCCAGCTATGTGAACCCGGAGCAATGGGGTTTTAGGGCCAAACCGGGTGTGGGCAAGGCGCTGTCTCAAAGCCGCGAAGACATGCCCGAAGCCCAGTTGCCCAACGCGCAAAGCGATTTGTTTGCGCTGGGCGTCACGCTGTACCAGTTGGTCACGGGCAAGCTGCCGTATGGCGATGTGCTGCCCTACCAGGTGGGACGTTATTACCGCGACCCCACCCCGCCCAGCCGCCACAACCCCGAGGTGCCGATTTGGTTCAACCATGTGCTCCTTAAAGCCGTGGCCCTCGACCAGCGCCTGCGGTTTGAGACCGCTGAAGAGTTCTTGCTGGCACTAGAGCGTGGAGCTTCGCGCCCCCTGAACGCGCCCAGCAGCACCCCCTTGTTGCAGCGTGACCCAGCGGCGGTGTGGAAGCTGGGCCTGATACTGTCGGTGCTGCTGAATCTGCTACTGGTGTTTTGGCTCGTATTTTTGCCAAAATAAGTTGTTCAGGCCGTGGATAGTGCGGTAGCAGCTCCTGTTTTGATAGCAATCCGCTTCTATTCTGGTCCATAGATCAATGCTCATTCCAGTCAATTTATATTGTCGGCAGGAAAGGTTCTGACCAAAGTCGGCAATGCTGCGATAGTTGCCTTTCAAGTTGGGCGCCGGTGCCCCACGAATTGCCCAGCTGCGGCCATTCGCAGAATCGTCCGAGACCCGTCATTCGCAAATAGAATCTGCAAACCATGGTCGCGGTGTTTCACTGTGTTCTTATTGACCTGAAAATTAA
>JBKJOV010000010.1:0-287981 GCA_046595515.1 Rhodoferax sp.
ACGCTGGAGGCCACGCTGTTGCAACCCACCAAATCGGCCACCAAAGCCTTTTTAGAGGCCGCTGCCGCACTGTCCACCAGCAGCATGGCCGCTTATCGCGCACTGGTGTACGAGACCCCCGGCTTCACCGAATACTTCTTCAGCTCCACGCCGATTCGCGAGATTGCAGAGCTGAACATTGGCTCGCGCCCAGCGTCGCGCAAAGCCAGCCAGCGCATTGAGGACTTGCGTGCGATTCCCTGGGGCTTTAGCTGGGGCCAGTGCCGCTTAACACTACCGGGTTGGTACGGCTTTGGCTCGGCGGTGCAGGCGTTTGTGAATGGTGCGGGCCCGACTGAGGCCAAAGAGCGCACCGCCCTGCTGCAAAAGATGGTCAAACAATGGCCGTTCTTTCGTACCCTGTTGTCCAACATGGACATGGTGATGGCCAAGAGCGATTTGGCGCTGGCCTCGCGCTACTCCGAGCTGGTGGGCGATGCGCGCTTGCGCAAGCGCATCTTTACCGCCATTGAGGCCGAATGGCATTTGACCGCCCAGGCGCTGGCCACCATTACTGGCGAGAAAACGCGCCTGGCCAACAATTCGGCCTTGCAGCGCTCGATTCGCCACCGTTTCCCCTACATCGATCCGTTACACCACCTGCAAGTGGAGCTGGTGCGCCGCTACCGCGAAGGCAAGGCCGATGAGCGCGTACAGCGCGGTATTCATATTTCGATCAACGGCATTGCGGCGGGATTGCGCAATACCGGCTAATGAATAGTCATTTCAAAGGTGATGGCGTTCGATGACAGCCTAATGCGTTCTGCACAGCACCGCTGTGCAGCCCTTCGACGCGTCATTTAGCGGCAAACTACCGTAGCGCCTGCGCCGGCTGGGCAACGTCAGGGTTCTTGACATTCGCCACGACTGAATAGAGCAGCTTCGCAGGGCCAGGCGGCAGGATTGCTATCGGGACATCTCCTTTTTTGGCGCGCCGCTTTTCTAGTTTGAATGGGGTTCCAACCAGGCGAACTTCAACGCCAGCGCCGTGATCGTCTTGGCCCGCAAACACAACCAGGGTGCCCGGCGCAACAACAAAGCCGCGCGACACTTGCATGAAAGGCCAATCTTGAGCCAGCAAGCGGGCAGTCAACTGCTTCGCTGCTGCGGTCATTTGATCCTGCTGTTGGCGCGTCGCCACGCCGGTTGCAATCCAGTAAGTATTGACTGCCACCAGGCGCTTGCTGGCAGCCCCAAAAACATAGGTAATAGTTGCTAAGCCCGGGGCGGGGGCCAGGTTGTCCACCACGATACCAATCGCTCGCGTGGCTGCTATGGGGTCCAGCGCATCTTTCATCGCCGCCAACGATTGCGGAAAATCAGTAGCAATAACCGCCTGCACTTCCTCAGGTGTCATGCCGAAGCGGGCATTGCCGTAGCCGGTGACGTGATAAGGCGTGCCGTTACTGACCACGCCAACCGGCTGCCCGGTAAACGAAAGCTCCACCAACTGGGCTTGGGCAAATACAGACCCGCTCATCACAATCGCAGTTAGGGCCAGGCCTGCGGCCAAATTTAATTTTTTCATAGGTTAGAGAAGCGCATGGTGCCGTCCGTGTTGGTGAACTGGATGCCCAGGGCAGAGGCCTTGCTCTTCACATCAAATTCGCGCTTGGCAAAATCCTCTACATAATTATTTTGACTAAACCAGCTTGCAGCTCCCGCGGGGTCGGTTTCCATCAAACGCAATAAAGTTTCTTGCGCTTTCGCTTTGTCTTTCTGCAGTTGCGTTATGGCAGCCTTCAGATTATTAAAATCCCGGAAGTCCCGCTGCGCCTCGCCGAATCCACCCACATTACCACCCGAACTCCATTCGCTGGTGGTGGTAAGAAAGGCCAAGCGTGCCAACTTGTCAGTGCCGAAGCTACCGGCAAACTTGATCGCCTTTTGGGCTTTACTTTCGGCCAGCTCTGCGGCTGTAGGGCCGGACATCGTCGACATGTATTTCAAATCTTCATTGAACGCAGAGAGCTTGTCAGCCATATTGGCAACGTCAATTGAAAAATCTAGTTTCACACTCAATCCACCAATGCCAATGGCCGCGCCGAGATTGACCGCGATGCGGATCGATCCACCGGAATAGCCGCCACTGAGATCGATTTTTCCACCGACCAATCCTGGCGAGTAGACCGAGACGCCGGTATTTAAGCTACCCGCGTTGGTAACTAAACCCACCTGCCCGCCAACCGACACACCACCACCGGCCAGAGTCTCTACCTTTGTTCCCACTTTTCCATCGACGTATCCAGCCTCCGCCGACGTAATCGCGCCTCCTGCGGCACCGGCGTTGAGAGCGGCATTGCCGTTGACACCCGATCCCATGTCGCCCTGGACTGTCGTGGTCACATTGGCCTGAACGGCAACTTCGGCCCCTGCCTTGATGCCTGTTGGACCAATTTTGCCCTTGACCGACGTGCTACCCGTTACATCACCCCTGACCTCGCCTGGCCCAAAAGTGACCCCGCCCGACACAGCTCCAGCCAGCGTGCCAGTTACCTGCGCTCCGGCTGGCCCTGCCGTTAAGCTTGCATTGGCAGATCCCTGGGCCTGCCCTGTGCCTTGGGCGTTACCCAGCTCGGTGCTACCACTCGTATCAATGGCAGAAGAGGCCTGTCCGCTAACACTAGCCGTACCGGAAGTCAAACTTGTATTGGTCGCATTGCCATCAATCACCGCTGAGGTTGTCGCCAAGTTGGCCGGCTTATACAAAATGGGCGGGGGACTTACGACCTCCGGCGGCTTGGTCGGCACGGTTGCCACCAAAAGCTGCGGACTGGAATCCGCAAAACCAAACGATGTATCCGCGACCTGCGTAACCGAGCCGACGATGTTGTGATTGTTTCGCCCAGGAATTCCCAAGAATGTGTTTTGGGGGTAAATCCTGTAGTTAGCGGCATCCTTACCGGTCAGCGACGTTACAAAGTAGTCGTGGCGTACCCCATATGCCCCCTCCAAAGGAAGCAAGCCCGGCACCACTGTGTCCCCCACCTTCATCGTCACCACGGGCGCTACATCGTCACCATTGATAGGCCCGTTGCCATAGGGGCCCTTCAAGGTCGCGACACCAAAGCTGCCAAACACATACTCTCCGACGACCAAGGCGCTGGTAGTTGCGTACTGAAGGTATAGCGGCTGCACCGTCAGCGTAATGGCGTTTGGTAGGGTGTTGCTACCAGCCAAGATGTAGTTGCCTGCATCCTTGCCGGCTAAGGGCGACACGCTGACGCGCTTGTACTGCCCAACCGGGGTTTTCCCATCCACCGGGATTGTTGGTCGCCCAAAAAAGCTATTTGGGTCCGGAAGCAACAAACCGGCGTAGACATCTTCGTTGCCAATCACGTTACCAAAACGCACTACGCCACTGACGTAAGGGTCGCAGCCATCGGGGCAGTTCACCGCAAAATTTCCATACTGACGCGTTTGAGTCTCCGACGTATACACCGGCCGCTGGATGGTCTTTATTTTTAGCGTTGACTCGGCAATTCGGTAATACGGCGAAATTTCAGCAGGGCCACCAGGCGACAGCTGCTGCCGAACAGTCCCTGTAAAGCTTTTCTCGCCCACCGCGAGCGGTGCAGTCAAGACAAAGCCCTTCGGGTCGGATGGATCGTTCGACCCTCTGAATTGAATAATTGAATTATCGAAGCTTGGTCGCACCACGCCCCGAATGTTGTCGTCGCCAACCAAGTTCGTCGGCCTGCCAAGGTCGATACCGTTGGGGTTGATGGTGGACGTCAGGTTACCCCGGTCATCTTCGTAAATTTTTCCGTATTCGAAGACGCGGCTGTCAAACTGCAACGTACGTGGCACCACATCGAAAAAGGTCAATTCTGGTGCCACATAGTTGCGCCAGAGGCTGGCGCTGCCAGGCACAGCTTCGATTTTTGTACCGCCCACATCCAGGAATCCGTAACGCAAACCCCTGTCCGAGAACACGTTGCTGTACTTATAAGCAACATCGAGCTTGCCGTTATCGCCAGTGGCCACGTTGCCCAAGACAGGTGCAGGCGTGCCGCCATACTCCAGTTCGCGTGCAATCTGCGTTACCAGAGGGCGCTTGTTGATCTGCAAAACTCCAAAATTGATCGGCGCGCGCTCACCGGGGCGTCCGTTGTCAATGACGTAGTTGGATGCAAACGGCCCTACCAGTTGCGGAACAATGGTGTACCGCCCCGCGTCAATGCGGTTGTTATTGAAGTCATAGCGCTGATTGTCTTTTTCTGCGCGCGCCACCACTGTCAGCAAACCGTTTTCTGCCACATTGGACACACTGAGTATGCGCGTTAGAAAGTCGCCGTCGCCATAAACCACTTCAATGCTGCTCTTGTCGCCACTGACTGTGACGGGCCGCGGCAACACGGTCCATTTTCCAACCAGTGAAACATTGGGCGCGCCCACATTGAACGCATAGTTGCCTGCATCAGAGCCTACAAACTCCTTGATCTTGACTTCGTAATTGCCAATATCCTTAAAGCGGTCTACGGCGCCCGTAAGTACCGCACTGATGTCGTCTCCTGCAAGAATACCGCCAAACACCACGGCGCCGTACTTGCCTTGATCGCCATACACGGAATTGGTCGCTTGAATACGCACATCTGCCGGGCGGGGTGTGATGGTGAATTGCGGGCGCACGACCGAAGTGGTGAATGCATAGTTTTTGCTGTCAAGACCCGTGGGAGCTGCGGACTGTAGTAAGTAGGTTCCAGCATCTGCGCGATTGGATAAAAAAGCCAGATCACCGGCAGCGGAGTTGAAATTGTTGAAAGTACCAGCACCTGGAACCACCCTATCGCCAGGCAGCACTCCTTGCATTGCACTGCGTACTTCCGTGCCAGCCGACTCCCCATACACGCTGCTGGGGCGAACATTGTTGGAGCTGCCGTAGTAGGCAGTGGGAACATAATTCGCCGCGAGCGGGTTTATCACCAACGTAAAGCTGTCTGAGTAACCGACCGTGTAGTTCGGGTTAGACACAGCGCCTGCAGACCACCGGTAATACCCTACCTGCAATTTGCCGGAGCCAGAAGTAGACAGGTTTGGTGAAGCTAGTACGACAGTGGCTTCGTCGCCAGGCAAGACGCCAGAGACCACCTTGGATTGGATATTTATGGAGGTCGGAGTCAGCACGCCGTAGTTTTGTTCCATCAAACCCTGGCTATTGCTGCTCATCCCCGCCACCTTCACATCAAGCTCTATTGACAGTGGCCGTGGCAATATGGTGAGTAAACCAAGTCCGGGAAAAGACGACGATATTTCGTAGTTGTAAGAACTGCGGCCACTCAACTTTGGAATGGCATAACTGTATGCTCCAACTGGTACGCGCTCAGGCAAACTGCCACTGTCGTAGATACCTGGGCTGAAGGCATAAACATCGTCGCCAGGCAATAGGCCGGTCAACGTAACAGCTGGGTTGTTCCCAAAGTAGCTTCCGTAAACTGCAGTTGAGTCGGGGATGCTGTAATCCAAATGCTTCTTTTCAATACTGTACAAGGCTTTGACTGTCGACACGTCGAAATTTCTAGCCAACATGTAATTAGGATTCGTCAACGAACGGATATAGGCCGTGTAATCGCCTGCCGCGCTGCGCGGCTGTGCAGGCGCTGAGCCAGTGATATCACCACCGTAAATGCGGTTAGACGAAATATCAACGTTGGCCAACACGACTCTGTCTTCTGGCAGCAGGCCACTGCCTAAGACCTGCAGCCCAACCGCCGTCCCGTATTCGGTACTGCGAGGTACCAGGCTCAGAGGGAAGATTTCCCGAGGACTGATGGTGACTGCGCCCGCCTGATTACCCGAGCTAGCCAGCAGGTAGTTGCTCGCGCTTGGCCCGCTCAAGGCCGTAACGTGCGCCGTATAGCCCGTCCCCACCACAGGTCGGCTGACCAAGGCCCCACTCGCATCGAATGCCGCCAACTCTGCGCGCACCACATCGCCTTGCACAAGCCCCAAAGCAGTTTGGTTGCTCAGGGCATCGCCATATACAGAAACTGCGTCACTTACATTCCAAGACAATGTTTTGGGGGTAATGGACAGCGTCCCATTCGTATTGCCAGTCTGTGCAAGCACATAATTGCTGGAACCGAAGCCCGACAGTACGCCAAGTCTGGTGCTGTAGTTACCGACCGGAGTGTTCGCTCGGGCCTGGAAACTTGCCACACCATCGCTGCTGTAGTAATACAAGTCTGCTGCAACTGTATCGCCCGCCAGAACACCATTTAACGCGGTGCCTGCCGCTGGCACCGTACCGTATATCTGGGAGGTTGCACCCAGCTGGTACGTGACCGGTTTAGGCACTACAAAGAGTGCGCCCTGCACACCAGACCCGAGTACATAGTTGCCACTGCTGGTGCCAGTCAAACTGCGGCTGATATCAACCGCGTAGCCGCCCACCACCAACTTACCACTCGCGCTGAGCGGATGCGCTTCAAACGGCGACAGGCTTGTCGAGGCTGCGACCTGATCGCTTCCGACTATGCCGCTCAGCACGGGTGTCGGCAGGGCAATGTCAGCGCCAAACACTTGCGTGTTAGAGCCAACCACGTATGACAGCGACTTGGGCGTAACCGACAAGCTACCGCTATTACCGACCCGACTCACAACATAATTCGCCGCTGATGGACCCGACAGATTTTGCGCAATGCCGTAAATGCCCACTGGCAGGGTGGGCGTAGCGGCGAATGTCTGTTGATTCTGGTTCAGGGTGTTGACGACCGAGAGACTGTCACCGGGCAGGAGGTTGGTGTAACTACCGTCAAACAACGCCGTTGTTCCGTACACGCTGGTGTGGTCACCAGCGGTGTAAAACAAGGGGCGGGGCGAGACGAGGTAGTTGGGGTTGACGTTGCCAGTTGTCGCAAGGCGATAGTTTCCGGCGGCCGTGCCACTCAGATCGGTAACCACCGTTTGGTAACTGCCGACCGCCGTCCGCGCAGTCAATGTCACAGGCCCGGCGCTGCTGGTCAGGCTGGAAACCGCACTGACATCGTCACTACCCACTTTGCCGGTGAGCTGGACGCTTGGCATCGCATTGAGCTGGCCATAGGTTTGTGTTCCGCTGCCGATCTGATAGTTCAGCGCTTTTTGATCGATGCTGATGTTGCCCGACAGAGTTGCCGCAGGATCAAACCGGTAGTTGGAGGCTGCAGCGCCACTCAGCGCATTGACCACATAATTTGCGCTTCCGGCGGCCAGCGTGGCAGCGTAGCCAAAGCCGGCGTCGATGGGCAGCATGGCAGTACTGGTGCCGCCATTCACACTGGACATGGGAACTATCGCATCGCCATTGACGATGTTGGACAGCGACACGACTGACCGTGGTGAACCGTAGACATAGCTACTGTTCTGAGTTGTCACAGAGACAGTCCGCTGCTCGATCGTCATCGGGAAAGACACTGGGGTGAGATCGATGAAATAGTCGCGAGTCAGGCCCGTGGCGAACGCCACCGACGGGGTGGTCTCAAGGGTGACGCTGCTCGGGCCAGCGGAGGCGGTAACGCCCGGGCCACTGACTGCCAGCGATCCGGGTTGGAGAACAGTGTTGTGCCAGTCCGACGTACCTAATTGTGCTACCGTCGGATTTGTGTCCCCATATTCGCGAGAAAGGATGTTGGCGGCAAAGTTGTCACCCAAGGAGAGCTGTGTTGCGTCTCCTCTTCTGCCTCTAAGCTCTGCTAGGCGGGTGACAATGCCATTTTCGACGAACTTGAAATCTCCATACCCACGCACCGTCCCGCCCGTTTTTTCATCCGTCCAATTCACTCGCCGACCACTGACAGTCACTGAGACTTCGTCATTAACTAGTCTCAGATTCCCTGTCAGGGTCACGTCGCCGCTGACGTTGATGTCATAGAACACCTCCACCCGAGCATCTACCCCCGGCGCAATGGTTGCAGTTAGGCTATCCCCACTGTACTTCGGAAGCATCATGCGACTGGCGTCTCTGTAGGTATTACCTGTGCCACTCGCTAGCGTTAAATTAAGAGCGCCGTTGCTATTGATGAAATTTGCGTTTATCAGGTTGATGTCAGCGAAACCGGCGCTTCGGTCAGCATCCACAACGCCGTGCGCGGCCGTATCGTTGGCCACCAAATTCCAGTTACCGCCACCCGTTTCGAAGATCCCGCTCAGCGTGATGGATCGGCCTGCCGAAAGATTAAGGGTACCGCCTGGCGTACTTGAAGTGCGCGTCACGAAACTAAAGTTATCGAGCCAGCTGATGTCTCGACTTGCCTGCAGACTAACCGAAGCACCGGTGCTGAGCATGCCAGTCAGATCAGAAGCACGTAGCCGGGTGACATTTCCTAGGTTGTCGCTGTAGGCATAGTTGGCGATCGGGTCAACCCCAACGGACTCGATCGAAATGTCCTTGGGATCGAGCAACAGCGTACCTCCCTTGCCCAGTGAGATACGGGGCAAATCGATGGCGCGTACGTGGGCTGCAGAGGATATTTCCACCGCGCCAGCCGTGCGTGCGCCGCCGCCCGCTATGCTACCCAGCATGTCCGTGATGGAATCACTCCAGACCACTGCGGTACCACCGCTGCCCTGCGGTCCGCTGGCGCTGATATTGATGGAGCTTGCCGCGTCCACCAGGGTGGTGCGGGCGTTACCGATGGCACCGCCAGAACCAGGGTGGCGCAGGAATGGCGCCGCCGCCGGGCTGCCGGGTTTTTGTGCGCGCCCCCCCTGGAATGCGCCACCCACCCGTACCAGGCCGCCTTGGTCCAGCGCGCTGGCATCCAGATGGGCGCCTTGAAGGACCACGCTGTCGCCAGACACATCAATCACTCCGCCCGTGATACCCACTGCCTTGGCCGACACATCGATCCTGCCCGACACCGCCACCTCGCCCCCTTTGCCGCCTTCCAGCACCACGGCACCGTTGTGGCCGGACACTGCACGCGCCTGGATATCGCCCGACATGCTGACTGCGTTTCGCAGCGCCTCGCGCACGGTTGCCGCTTTGAGCATGACGCTGCCGCCTTCAGCAATGATGGTGCCGCTATTGCTCACCAGGGCCTCGCCATTAGCCTGCAAGGCTGTTGTCGGCAGAATGACCTGAAGGAAACCGTCGCCATGGATGTCAAGCGTGGCAGCCTGGGCGGAACCCAGCGCCACCTTGCCCAAGGGCGCTTCGATCAACCCGTCGTTCGAGACGGCTTGCCCGATCAGCGCAACCGTGCCGCCCAAGCCTGTACGAATTTTTCCCTGGTTGCTGACCACGCCGCCTTGTCCGTTGAAGCGGTAGGTGCCCGCCATGAAATCGGCTTCGCCCAACGGTAAGGACGAGGCAATGAAACCCGTTCGTGTATCCACCAAGCCGGTCGAGGTAACAGTAATACCGTTTTCGTTGACCAGGAATATTGAACCATTGGCTTTGAGGCTGCCGGCCAGCAAGGACGCGTTGCTCCCAGTCACAATATTTAATGTGGCTGAAGACGCATTGGGCTGAGCGAACGTAACCGAACTGGTGGAACCAATGTTGAACTCATTCCACTTGATAATGGCGCGCTGGGTGTCTTGCTTGAGCAGCATATTGCCGGATGCAGGCGTGCTGATGCTCACCTTGCCTGCAGTTACGGTGGCGCCTGTGGGTAAATCGGCGGCGTACAGTACCAGCGGCAGCAGTGGCAAGCTGGCAATGGTCGGCCAGGTGATGAGGTACAACCAAGTGGTGGAGCGTTTCAAAATTGAACCTGCACTTTCGCAAAAAATTGGGTGCTAATCGAGGCTGCCGAATGCAGATGGCCTTGGCCGTATTCAAGGGCTAAGCTGGCTCGCCCCCACTGTGATCGAAGGCCGGCCCCAATGGCGGTGATCAATCGATCGCTCTTCGCATCTTGTAAGTTGCTGGTACTTGAGCCAGCCGCTGCAAATAGATACGGTGATAGGCCAGCGCGTGTGCTGCCCTGTTCTACGACAAACGGCCGACTTATCTCTTGGCGTACAACCCAACCGCCGTCCGCACTGATGGTGCCCGAGGTAAAACTTGACAGCGCGTCCTCGCCGTCAAGGCCGATCAGTTCAGCGCCAGGCAAAACGCCGTTGAGCGACTTCTGCCAGCGTGCCGTTGTTTTTGACTGCATCCCTTGCGGTAGCGCCATGTCAAATTGCCCATTCGCTTCGATCTTGGAAAAGTCAGGCCGCGAGCCCACGCGTGATAGCGGGATGCCCGCAGCAAGAGCGTCGCCAGGGTTTGTGGCCCCCAGTCCTGCAATGCCCTGGGACAAGGTTGCCCCGAAGCTGGCTTGGCCGAGCGACAACACCGGTCCGCGCCACGTAGTGCCAAGGCGCAGAGCGCGCAGGCGCTCGGTGCTGAGCGTAAAAGCGAAGTCAGGCAGCGTGTCCATTTGCTCGGTGCCGTCTATGGCACCTGTCAGCGACAGTTCTTGCGTACGGTCCAAGATCAGCGGATAGCTCACGCGCAGGCTGACCTTCTCAAAGCGGCTGCGCGTGGCCGGAGCCAATGGCGCGCTTTGCGGCTGGCTTGTGGATGCCGTGTACTCGGCATTGAGCATGATTCCATGACTGCCAAGTGGAAACGACAGGCCAGCACCAAAAACACGGCGGCGCGCTGTGTTGCGGTAAGCGGTACCAATATCGGCACCGCTGGCTGCGTACACATAGGCTTGGTCGCCCATGGCTAGGGGCTGATTCAAACCAACCTGCAGATTCGACTGCCACGGGCCAAGCGCACTGGATAAACGGTTGTCTGCCGACAGAGAACTGCTGACGAAGGTATGTGAGCCCTCCAGCACCAACACAACACCACCATTCACACTCCCGGCTTGAAGCCCACTGCGCAGCGACAGGCCAGGCGCGCGACCAGCCAGCACCAGCGCACGCTCCAGATCTTTCTCGCGAACATGGCGCTTGCCGATCAAGCTTTGCAGCAACTTGCCCACGTACCCACGGGTACGCTCCGGCAGGGCCGTCAGCTCAATTTTTTCAATAAATCCATCCACCACCAGCATGCGCAGGGTGCCCCCGTCACTGATCTGCTGCGGTGGAACGGTTACCCGCACCAAAGGGTAGCCAGCATCGTTGTATTGCGCTTCGATAGCAGCTCCGACCGCGTAGATATCGGCTACCGACACGCGCTTGCCGGTCAATGGCGCAAGAAGCGCCTTGTCGCCTGTAGCAAGCTCGGGAAAGCTCCCCTCTAGCGTGGCCGAGGCCAGGGTCACAAACAGGGCGTCAGCATTCTGCGGAACTTGCTGGGGGGCCGGCGTCGGCACGCTCTGCACCAGGCGGGACGTGGTTTCAGGCCGAAGGTCACGGGGTGTGATCTGTGGCGCTTGTTGGGCCCACAATGGAGCTGAATACGCGCACAGCTGCAAGACAACCAAGGCCCCTGGCCAGCCACAATGCTTGGGAAATGCAAGCAAACGCATTGGCAGCAAGAAAGATAAATGTGGCGCACGCACGCAAAAAAATGGAAGCATCGTAAGAGCCATTCATGGTGCGGAATGGCACCTCCCTTGGTGCGAAATAGCACCCAAATTTTGGCATTCATCGGCCGCAGCCGATTGCCATTTATATATTTGGGTCGGACTGTATCAGACATCCATATTTGCCAGCGATAAATTTAGCGCGCATCAAGATTTGGGCTGCAGGAACAGATTGAACGTTGTTTATTCGTCAATCAATAAAAAAAGCCCGGCAAGCCGGGCTTTTTTTGGTGCTGCCGGTTACTTGGCAGCCGCTTCAGCGGTTCTTTTTGCTGCAGCCACGAAATCGCCAGCGTACACCTGCACCAGTTTGCTTTCGTCAAAGTACTTGGTGATAGCAGCATTCACGTTTGCCAGCGTGGTGGCGTTGAGCTTGGCTTCGCCGTCAGCGATGAACTTCATCGTGCGCCCCAAGAACAACTGACCATTCAAAACCCCCGCCAACGATCCGTCTTGCGACCGATTGATCTGGTTGTTTTGCAAAATTCCGCTCTTGGCATCTGTCAGTTCCGTATCGGTGATGCCGTCCTTCACTATGCGGGCAATTTCCTCTGCCACAGCCGCTTTCACTTTGCCCACATTTTGCGGCGCGTAAATGGCATACAGGCCTAGGGTGCTGTTGGCATCATTTGGGTTCAATTGCAAGAACGAACCTGCACCGTAGCTGATGCCATCTTTCTGGCGCAGGCGGTCAATGACACGGTTCTTCAAGCCACCGCCACCAAACACACGGTTGGCCAAGGTCACAGCCTGGGCATCGGGCGCATCGTCCTTCAGTGGCAACGACACACCGGCGATATAAAAGGCGTTGGCTTTATCGGGTGTTTCAAAACTGAGCGTTGTACCTTTCGTGGTGCGGTACGGGTTGCTCACACGGGTGTACTTGGCCTTGCTCTTCCAATCACCGAGCAAAGTTTTCAAGGCCTCCTGTGTGGCCTTCACATCAAAGTCGCCCACCAAAGACACTTGGCCACTGCTAGCGCCATAAAAATTCTGGTGGAATGCCTTCAAATCGCCCAGCTTGATCGCCTTCACGGATTCAATTTGCTCGGCAAAGCTGCCGTTGTAGCGCACGTCACCCTTCTTGTACGGATTGTCGTAACGGGCCAACTCGTTTTGGGCAATCGCATCGGGCTGTCGGCGCTTCTCTTCGGTGCCCGTGATCCACTCGTTACGGAACTGCTCAAACTCTGCGGCTGGGAAGGTGGGGCTGCGCAAAATCTCACGCAGCAGGACCAGCGTCTCGGGCAACTGCGCGCGCCGGGTTTCAAAGTCGATGCTCAGCGTGTTGCCGTTGGCCGTGCCGACATTCACTTTGGTTTTAAGTTCTTCCAGTCGGTCGGCAATTTGCTGGCGATTGAGCTTGGCGGTACCGCGCAAGACCATTTGCGCGACTACTTGGGCGGTCTCGCGTTTGCCAAACAGGCTCTGCTCATCGCCCATACGCAACACGATTTGTCCGTTGACGGTATTGCCCCGGGTGGACTTGGCAAGCAACGCACCCTTCATGCCATTGGGCAATTCAAAGCGCACGGTGCGCTGGTCAATATTGGCGGGGCTGGGGTCAAACACCTCACCCTGGGCCACTGCAGCCTTGCCTTTGTAGTCGGCCAGCAGGGCGGTCAGATCCGGTGCCTTGGGCAGCTCGGCACGCACTGGTTTTTCGGTCGGCAAAAACTGACCATACGTACGGTTGCTCTCCACCAGGTAGTTTTCAGCAAACTTCTGCACATCGGCCACTGTGGCCTTCTCAATACGGTCGCGACGCAAGAAATACAGGCGCCAATCGCCCTGGGCTACGGACTCCGACAGCCCCACCCCAAACTCTACGGGGTTCGACAACGCCTTTTCAAATTCGTTCAGCACCGAGGTCTTGGCGCGCTTGAGTTCAGCCTCTGTTATCGGCTCCTTCTTGAATCCTTCCACCACGCTCAGCAGAACTTTTTTAGCCTCTTCACGCGACTGGGTTTTGTTCAAGTTGGCAAAAAACATCAGGTAGCCGGGATCGCGCAGAGCCAGCGAATCGGCATTCACGCCCGCCGCCTTTTTCTTATCTACCAGCGCCTTATGCAAGCGGCCTGTGGGGGTATCCCCAAGAATGAACCCGACCAACTCAGAGTAATTGGCATCAGCATGTGCACCGGGGGCTATGTGGTACAGCGATCCGATCAAGTAGCTATCACCCACGCGCGATACAGACACCTCTCGGGCACCGTCTTGCACTGGGTCTTGGGTATAGAGCTGCGGCAAGGCACGGGCGGGCTTGGCAATGCCGCCAAAGTGTTGCTCGACGCGCTCCAGCGTCTTGGCCGCATCAAACTTGCCCGTCACGATCAGCGTGGCATTGTCAGGCTGGTAGTAGGTGCGATAAAACGCCTGCAGGTTGTCAATTTTGACGTTTTCGACATCGGTGCGGGCACCAATGGTGCTCTTGCCATAGTTGTGCCACTGGTAGGCAGCCGAGGTCATGTTTTGCCACAGCGTGCGGCCCGGGTTGTTTTCACCGGCCTCCATCTCATTGCGCACTACCGTCATTTCGCTGTCCAGGTCACTGCGGGCAATGAAGCTGTTGACCATGCGGTCGGCTTCCATTTTCAGTGCCCAGTCCAGGTTCTCGTCGCTGGCGGCAAAGGTTTCGTAGTAGTTAGTACGGTCGTAAAACGTGGTGCCGTTAAAGCGCATGGCGCGGCGGGCAAACTCTTCCACAATCGTCTTACCCGGCAGCTTGGGCGTGCCCTTGAAGACCAAATGCTCCAGCAAATGGGCCATGCCGGTTTCGCCATAATTTTCATGGCGGCTACCCACCATGTAGGTGATGTTGACGGTGGTGGTGGGCTTGGAGGCGTCGGGAGCTAACAGCACGCGCAGGCCATTGGGCAAGCGGTATTCGGTGATGCCCTCAACACTGGTAAAAACAGTCGCCTTGGCGCTGGTTGCAGGCAGGTGGGTGGCGGAACCCGCTGCAGACGCCGGATCGGCGGCCATTGCAGAGAACGAAAGACCCAAAGCGGTAACCAGGGCCAGACTCAAAGTTGTCAAACGCATTCAGTTTCCTTACAGGACGTCATAGAAGGCGCGATGATACTAGCGACCAAGCAAGGCCTTTACGGCGGCCAGTTGGCGGCGCGATACCGCCACGGGCTCTTCCACGCCCAGTAAACGCACGGCCCAGCCTTCCCCTTCTTCCGGCTCATAGTGTTTTTCTAGGGAGCGTACGGCGCGTCGGGCAATCAACGCGTTGCGGTGCACGCGCAAAAACTGTTCGCCATAGCGACTTTCGAGCTCGTTCAACGAGCCATCCAAAATGTAATTGCGCTGCAGGGTGCGTACGGTCACGTACTTCAGTTCGGCCTTGAAATAGATCACTCTGCTGAGCAGGACCCGCTCGGTACGTCCGCGCTCCTGGATCACTACTACTGGGCCATCCACATCCTCGGCGGGCGAGGCGCGGGTCTGTAAAAAGCGCTCCACCTTGGCCAAAGCCGCCTGCAGCCGCTCAAGTCGCACGGGCTTGGTCAAATAGTCCACCGCATCTACCTCAAATGCTTCTAACGCGTGCTCGGCATGCGCCGTGACAAACACCAGGGCTGGAGCGTTAGCGACGCCTTGCAAGCTGCGCGCCAGGCTCAGCCCATCCACACCTGGCATATGAATATCCAGCAAGGCCACATCCAGTCGCTCACGCTGCAGTAGCGCCAAGGCTTCTGCAGCCGTGGCGGCCTCGGCCACCACCAGTGCAGCCGGAGCTTTGCAATCGCTCAACAACGTACGCAGACGGCTGCGCGCGAGCGATTCATCGTCCACCACCAATACCCGCAACACGGCTGGCAACCCGGTCATAGCGGAACCTCGATGCGCACGTGGTAACTGCCATCCTTGAACCCGCTGCGAAACTGGCCCTGCACATCGTGCATGAGGCTCAGACGGTCGCGCACATTGCGCAGTGCAATACCCTGCCCTTTTCTGCCCTGCCCAGCCGGTACGGTATTGGTCACTTTGATCACCACCACCGAGCCGCGGCGCTGGGTGCTAATGTGTAACTCAGCGCCATGGGCGCTGGGCTCCACGCCGTGGTGCACAGCGTTCTCCACCAGCGGCTGCAGCAACAGGGGCGGCAACTTAGCCATATCCGCAGTTGTGTCAAGGGACCACTGCACCTTCAGCCGGTCACCAAAGCGCACTTGCTCGATCGCCAGGTAGCGCTGGGCCAGGGCAATTTCGTCGGCCAAGCTGGCAGTGTCGCCCGCATCCACCAACACATGCCGAAATAAATCGCTCAAATCCTCGAGCAATGTTTCAGCTTTGGCAGGCTCGGCGCGCACCAGCGCAATGGCGCTGTTAAGGGTGTTAAACAAAAAGTGGGGCCGTATGCGGGATTGCAGTTCGGCCAGCCGCGCCGAGGTGTCCGCGGGCATACGCCCCTTGGCGCGCATAACAAGGCCGGCCACCAATACCGATGACAGCAATACCCCGCTGAAAAAACTGGCGATCCAGGGGGCTGTTGCGATCAAGCCCGAATACGCTAAAACCGCGCAGCCGTAGGCGCCACACACCCCACCCAACAGCACGGCAGCACGGTATTGCCACCAAGGCGCAAGCTTGCCCAGCCAGGCTTTGGCCGCACAGGCGGCCAGCAACCAGGCCAGCGTTGCCGGCAACGCACCCCCGGTAATCAGAGAAAAGTGGATGGCCCAAGTCAAAAGGTCGTTGGCGGCGTACATCGACCCTACGCCCAGCACAATTTCCACAAACAGCACCGCGCGCAGCACCACGCCGACATGGCACGCATCAAACACCAGGCTCGGTCGTGCCGCGGCAGGCTCAGCCGCTGAGGACAGCTCTTGGAACGCCGATAATGGAGGGGTATCGCTCATATCCACCGGATTTTGACTCCATTCTGCGAAACGCTCCTCATGTCCCAAAACCAATTCGATAAAAAATCCCAAGCCTGGTCCGCATTATTTTCTGAGCCTATGAGCGATTTGGTCAAGCGCTACACCTCCAGTGTGTTCTTTGACAAACGCCTCTGGCAGGCCGACATTACCGCTAGCCTGGCGCATGCCGACATGCTGGCCGCGCAAAGCATCATCCATACCGATGACCATGCCGCGATCCAAAAAGGGATGGCCCAGATCTGGGGCGAGATTGAATCCGGCAGCTTTGAATGGAAGCTGGACCTCGAAGACGTGCACCTCAACATCGAAGCCCGCCTGACCCAACTGGTAGGCGACGCGGGTAAGCGCCTGCACACTGGACGTAGCCGCAACGACCAGGTGGCCACCGACGTACGCCTGTGGCTGCGCGGCGAGATTGATCTGATAGGCGGCCTGCTGACAGACTTGCAAAAAGCCCTGCTCACTATTGCCGAAAAAAACGTCGAAGTCATCTTGCCCGGCTTCACCCACCTGCAAGTGGCGCAGCCGGTGAGTTTTGGTCACCATATGCTGGCTTATGTGGAAATGTTTGCGCGGGACGCGGAGCGCATGCTGGATGTGCGTAAGCGCGTGAACCGCCTGCCGCTGGGCGCCGCTGCCTTGGCGGGCACCAGCTACCCGCTGGACCGCGAGCGGGTGGCCACCACACTGGGCATGGTCGATGAACACGGTCTGCCCAACGTCTGCCAAAACAGCCTGGACGCCGTGAGTGACCGCGACTTCGCCATCGAGTTCACCGCAGCCGCCAGCCTCGCCATGGTGCACATCAGCCGCATGAGCGAGGAGCTTATTTTGTGGATGAGCCAGAGCTTTGGCTTCATCGATATCGCAGACCGCTTTTGCACGGGCTCGAGCATCATGCCGCAGAAGAAAAATCCTGATGTACCCGAGCTGGCGCGCGGTAAAACTGGCCGCGTGGTGGGCCATCTGATGGGGCTGATTACCCTGATGAAGGGCCAGCCCCTGGCCTACAACAAGGATAACCAGGAAGACAAGGAACCCCTTTTCGACACCGTGGACACGCTCAAGGATACGTTGCGTATCTTTGCCGAGATGGTGGGCGGCATCACCGTCAAGCCCGAAGTCATGGAGCGCGCAGCGCGCAAGGGCTACGCAACTGCCACCGACCTGGCCGACTACATGGTTAAAAAAGGCCTGGCCTTTCGCGACGCACACGAGGTCGTGGCCCACGCCGTGAAAACTGCCATTGCCAAAGGCGTTGATTTGTCTGAGTTGCCACTGGAGGAACTGCAAAAGTTCAACGCCAAGATTGAGGTAGACGTGTTTGAGTGCCTGAGCTTGCGCGGCTCTTTGAACGCCCGCAATATCTTGGGTGGCACGGCCCCAGTGCAAGTGCGGGCACAGATTGCGCGCCACCACACACGCTTGGGCTGAACCAGCCTCCATGGAAACGTCTGTCTTGTTCTGGCACCTGGTCACACGCCTGGGGGAAATGCAGATCGTATTACCCGCAGCGCTACTGGCCAGTTGGCCTGCATTGCGGTGCCCTGACACGCGCGCATTTGCGTTGCGGTGGTTCGGCGCTTTGGCAATAGCAATTGCGCTCACCACCGCCACCAAGCTGGCCTTTATCGGCTGGGGCATCGGCATCAGCGCCATCAATTTCACCGGTATCTCGGGCCACGCGATGATGGCGGCATCCGTGTACCCGGTGTTGCTTTTGCTCTTGGCGTCTAGGTGGCGCAAAGACTTGCAACGGGCAGCATTCTGTTGCGGTGCCGCGCTGGCCCTCTTAGTAGGCTTTTCGCGCCTGCAAGTACACGCCCACTCGGCCTCCGAGGTCATTGCGGGTCTGGCTGTGGGGGCTGCGGTGTGCGCCGCTGCTGTGTGGCGGGCCACCTTGCCCCGGCAGGTCACGGGGCTGATCTTTCAAAGTCTGGTGCTGGCTTGGATGGTACTCACCCCGGTGCACACGCCACAGGCTAACACGCACCAGTGGGTCACACGCCTGTCACTGGCCTTGGCGGGGCATGACACACCCCATACGCGAGCACAGTTGCTCCGCCGCGCCAAGCACACGCCCTGAGCCACCGCAATCACGTGCCCAGAGCGGCGGGGGACTTGAAAATCTCCCGCTCATTCACGGCTCTGAGCCTTGCCTCACAGCCTTCCAAATGGTCGTTCACCAGCCCCATGGCCTGCATCAGTGCATACATCGTGGTGGGGCCTACAAAGCTCCACCCGCGCTTGCGCAAGTCTTTGGACAAGGCAACCGACTCTGGTGAATGGCTGATGCCGTCCATGGTTTGGCGCGTAACGCTGGCGGGGCGACTTCCGGGCTGGGGTTCATAGCGCCACAAGTAGGCGGCCAAAGAGCCATACTCCTGGCGCAACTCCAGCGCACGCCGCGCGTTATTGATGGCCGATTCAATCTTGCCACGGTGACGCACAATGCCGGCGTCAAGCACCAGGCGTGACACATCGGTGCGGTCAAACTGCGCCACTTGCTCCATATCGAAATAGGCAAAACCCGCACGGAACGACTCGCGCTTGTTCAAAATAGTCAGCCAGCTCAAGCCCGCCTGAAAGCCCTCCAGGCACACCTTCTCAAAGAGTCGGCGATCGTCGTCTACCGGGAAGCCCCACTCGTGGTCATGGTAGTGGTGGTAGGTGGTGGTAGCGCTGCACCAAGCGCAGCGCGGAATGCCATCGGCGGCGGCAAACAGGCCTGCCGCCACGGCTAGAGGTGCCCTGTCAGTCATGGGCAGTCAGCCCGCGCAGCGGGTTCAGCTCGGTTGCGCAGGCCGCACCCTGAACGCCGGCGCGCCGCAGCAGCTTGTAATAAGACGGACATTGCGTTGTGAGACCCAACAACTGGTGGTTAAACCAGGCTGCAGCCCGCGCATTTATTGCCTGGGCTGCTATTGAATGCATAGCAAATTACATTGCCCGGTAAAAAATGTAGTCCGCTTTGTATTGCACCACTTGCTTCTCAGACTCATTCACCTTGGCGCAGAGTGTCTTGGGCGCAGTGCCTCCCACCGTGGCTACGCGCTGAATGTAACTAACACCCTGCATAGCGCCCGCACCTACGGCGGGGTTGGCCTTGACCAATTGCAGCGGGATGTTGCCATCGCCGTTGGGAGCCACAGCCACTTGCGCACCGGTGACTTTCGAGCCATCCATGCTCTCCCACGTGGCTGGGGGACCGTAGTACTTGCCTACAACCGCGCCCATGCGGTTTTTCAGGGGCGCGGCCGGGCCGACAAACACCCACTCAAATTGGTCGGCCATGTCTTTTTTAGACCGGCACTGGTAGGTGATGTCACCCGCTGCGGCGGTCTCCATCGCCACGCTGTGGCCAGCGGGGACTTTCACGGCATCGGGCAACAGGGCCTGGCTGTAGGTCGGCATCATGGGGCTCGTCGCACAAGCGCTAAGGGTGGCAACAGTCAACGCGGCCAGGTAAAAACGTGTCTTCATGGTGGGGTCACTTTCAGAGGTTTTGGGCAGCCCTTGGTGGCAGGCTGTCCGGGTTGGCAAACTTGGCTCGCAGGTGCGCGAATCGCGGTACGGCGCTGCGCGGCTAGAAATGCAACCACGTCCTCACGATCGCGCGCGGAATCCAGGTGAAAGTTCATTTCTTGGCCAGGCACAACACTTTCGGGGTTGGTCAGCCAGGCCTTGAGCTTGGGCACGTCCCACACGTGGGTGGCAGACTCCAGCGCTTGCGAATAATAGAAGTCGGGCGCTTTGCCGGCAGTGCGGCCCACCACATTGCGCAGCGCAGGTCCTTCGAAATTTGTGTCCAAACGATGGCACTTCATGCACTGCGACTCAAACACCATGCGGCCGTGCTTCACGGACTGAGCCAACACCGGCGTCGCAGCCACCAGGCACAGCAACAATGCCAGTGACAGCCGGGGAGCGAGCCTGTCATGTGGGGGGGCAGCGTATTGAACAGTCAGCTTCATATAGTTGATACGCGCGAGGCGCCCCACAGGATTCAAAGTAGCCTTAAATTTTACCGGGTTATTTGTGCGCTACACGGATGGCGCCTGCGTTATCCCCGGCAACCGTGACCAGGTGGGCAGGACCGATGGCACGGGCGATATTTTTGTGCTGCCGCAGCGTTTGCGCTAGCGCCAAACCACGTTGATCCTCCAGCCGGTGGCGGAGAGGGTCGGTAGCAGCACGGCCTCAGCACTCTTGCGTGCGGCGTCCAGCAGTGCCGGTTGTGCACAACTGGCCTCAATTGCGTGCTGTCCTTTTTGCAGCGCACTGTTAATGGCTTTTGTCTGCTCCTGTGAGCCGGGCACCAGGGCGACTATCCCGCTACTGCTCACCGCGTAAAAAAAGGAGCCTCCGTTCTTTGCATCATGGTTCAAACGGGCTGAGATAGCGCGAGGATGGGGCACCACCAGCGTCGCCGTCTTGTCGGCTGACACCGATTTCTCGTACTTGGCCCGTTGGAGGTCGGTGCCGATCAAGCATTCGCCCTTGGCGACAAATAGCACGCGGGTTCCACCGAATCGAAGCTCCCATTGGGTCCACGGTATGTCTTGCGTCACCCGTTCATTGAACTCGATCACGTTGGCATAGTTAACCTTGAGCGACACCAGCGTGCCCATTTCTTGCACGCTCACCAAGGGTGGCGGCATTGGCACTTGCGCCTTCTCGGGCTTGAGCTGCCATGCGGCAATGGCAGAAAGACCTGCAACGAGAACGATGACAAATGTGCTTTTCATAGCTCTTGCTTCGGTAATGGATGGTGTAACGGCAGCGCCGCAGTGCATCCTACGCGACGCCCGAAGCACCTGCTGCGTGTATTTGCACCAGCCGTAAGCGGGCAGGCCGTTGTATGCACGCGACGGGCACCACATTCACAAGTTTATGAGGGAGCACCTGTAAAACCAACATCCAGTTGCAACTTGGCTGCGTATTTAAAGCATGACGCCCGTTATATCCATGCCAACGCCGCTGCAGTGCCCTCACCAGCACTTTTGGGCGTTTTTGTATGCCAATTACACGGGGAGCCCGGGTATTTATTGGCCTACCAGCTATATTTTTGATAGCAAATGGTCGTGGCGCCGTGTTCAGGCCTACGCAAATGCCCAAACACCGGGCTTGCACGACAATGGCGCCATGAACACCCAACACCAAGACACCGCGCTGATCGCCCTGTTAGACCGCGTTGCTGCCCAAGACCACGCAGCGCTCAAGGCTCTGTATGAACAATGCAGCTCCAAGCTCTATGGCCTGGCCCTTCGCGTGGTCACCCATCGCGACTGGGCGGAAGATGTTTTGCAAGAGTCGTTTTTAACCATCTGGCGCTCGGCAGGCGATTACCGCGCTTCGTTAAGTCCCCCTATGGCGTGGCTGGGGCTGATTGTGCGCAGCCGCGGGCTAGACATGCTGCGTCGCCGAGCCGCCGACCGTAGCCACCTAACCCAGGAGTTAGACGACACGCTGGCTGACACGCTAGAGAGCGACATCGAGACCCCACTCGACACCGCCCAGGCCAGCGAACAAGCTTGGGCGCTGCACCAGTGCCTGGTGCAGCTCGACAAACGACAGCGCGAAGTGGTGAGCCTGGCCTATGTGCGTGACATGAGCCACAGCGAGCTGGCCAGCCAACTTCAAATACCGCTGGGTACCGTCAAAACCTGGATCCGCCGCGGGCTGGACCAGTTGCGTAACTGCATGTCCCGCTTTGCCTAAAACCGGCGCCACCGGACCCACACCATGAACCTGATTAAACACCCCGAACTGCTGGAACGCCTGGCCAGCAGCTACGCTCTAGGCACGCTGCGTGGTGGCGCCCGCCGCCGCTTCGAGATACTGGCGCGCGAGCAAGCACCCGTGCGCGCTGCCGCCCTCATCTGGCAGGCGCGCCTGTCGGCCCTGACTGAATTGCAAGCCCAGGCTGCACCCAGCACCACCGTGTGGACGCGCATTGAAAATCTGGTGCGCGGTGAGTTGGAGGCCAAGGCCCAAGCCACTCGGCGTACCGCTGCGCAAGCGGCAACGCCAGCAAAAAATGCCGCGCAGGGCGCTGTGGGCTGGTTACAAAGCCTGGCCCTTTGGCGCCTGGGTACAGTAGCAGGCGCGGCCGCCACCGTAGTAGCCGTAGCGGCTGGTTTTGAAATGCGTGACCAATTGGGCGGCCAAATTGGCCAGTTGCAAGCCCAACTGCAAGCAGCCCCACAAATTGAATACGTCGCCGTGCTGGCAGATGACAAATCGGCTGCTTCCATGCTGGTGACCTTTGACGCCAAAAGTAAAAAGCTCATCTTGCAACGCGTGGGCGGCTACCAAGAAGCGGGTGATCGATCGCTACAACTGTGGGCCCTGCCGCCGTCTGGCGGCCCGCGTTCGCTGGGGGTATTGGGCCAAGACAAAGTCTTGCGCTTGGCGGCTGCTGACGCAGATGTGCACGCAGTACCCACGCTGGCCATCAGCCTAGAGCCCAAAGGCGGTGTTCCCAGCGCAACAGGGCCTACCGGACCCGTATTGTTCAAAGGCGCCTTGATTCAGAAGGTACTCTAGTCAGCGCGCTTGCAGGGCAGACCGGCAATAAAAGAAAAGGGGCTCAAAGCCCCTTTTTTACGTCTGAAACAAGCTTGTCAACAGATCATATGCGCCGACGGCGCGGCACCACATCTAGTTGCATCGTCGCAGCGCCTGGTGTTGCGCTGATCGTGATGGATTGCGTCGGCTTGTCGATGATTTGCGCTGAATGCCACACCTTGAGCACGGCAGCGCCTTCCGGCAAATCGTCAAACGTCACCACGCCCGAGTCACCGGTCTTGACCGTCCAGGCGGAGTCGGCCACATAAATATGGCCCCGCATAGAACCGTGGATAAAGCAGCCAAGCAAAGAGGCTCCAGTTGCCCCCACACGGTCCATCACCAGCTCTGCGCTGCTAGCGGCCTTGCCTTCGGTCTTGCCAGGCAGCATCAATGCATTGCCGTCGGAGGCCGTGCTGACCGCACCCACTGCAGAGCCCGGCAGCGACATGCGTACATGGTGGTTCCAGGCATCGTTATTCGAGAAACGCACAACAGCACCCACGCCCACAACAGTCACGGCAGGGATGAATTGCATCTTTTCTTGCACGATAGACGCGGTCAGGGGGGGGCGGGACTTTGGAGCACCCCGCACCGATGGCGTAACCACCACCACAGCGTCTGGCGCGGGCTTACCGTCGCGATCTAGCACGGTCACCGTTAAGGACGCGGCCTGGGCCATGTCCCACGCCATACCCATAAATCCTACGGCGACCGCCAGTGGTAAGACGCGGGCCAAGCGCGACGGGCCCGTGTTTTTGAATGTGCTTGGCATGGTGGGCTTATTTGACCGTGATCACATCACGGTGCATGGGTGCCAAGCGCGCCAGTAGCTGGTTCTGCGTAGTGAACGCTATGCCGTTGGCATCCATGGACTGTTGCAACACCTCTACCAGGGCATGGAAGTCGGTCTTGGTGATATCCATATTGGCGTGCGCCGACTTCATGTCTGCACCCTCGTACACACAGGGGCCACCGCTAACTTTGCAAAACTGTTGCATCAACATCAGTTTGAGATTTTTGGCGTTGGTTTCCTTAAAGGCGGGTGCCAGGCGGGCATCGACCTTCAGGCGATTCACAAAGTCGTCGGTCAATTTGGTGAGGCCGGCGGTTTCGCCCAGCGCGAGGTACAAGGACGCATCTGGGGCAGTTGCCATAGTGGCGCCTGCCGATTGGGCCTGGGCAAATGTAGGCACCGTAGCGCCAACCACCAGCAAAGCGGCTAGCAGGGGGGAGAGCAAATGTTTAGTCATGATCGTGTCTTTCTTAAAAAGCGAACTGTGCTGATAAGTAATAGCCGGTTTGCTGGCGGTTGCCGGTGATGCCAGGCACGATGCGGCCAAGATCTACGTAAGCCAGCGTAACCGAAGCGTTCTTATTGGGCGCCCAGGCTACGAACAAGTCCTTCCAGGCATCTTCGGCCAGGGCATCACCCAAGCCTGCAGCGCGGCCCAAATCTTCCAAGTTATTGGGTTTAACGCGGTACTCGGCACCAATGGCTATGTTTTTGCTCAGCAGGTAGGCCACCGACACCTCAGGTACCCAGCTCGCTTTGTCTTTACCCGGAGACGCTGCGCCAAAGCCCAATAGGCCGTTTTGGTTGGCGCGGGTGTAGCGCAAGGTGCCGTTTACCAAAATTCCCTGTGCCAGAAAGAGTTTGGTAGCACTCACGTACAGGTCGGTGTCTTCAGTTTTGGCATCCAGGAACTTCAACACCGAGCCAATGGAACCGGGGTCCACCTTCTTGTACTCCAAGCCCACCGCAATCTGGGGCATCAGCGTGTCGCTGTCTAACACCGCGTCACCCGCCACTTTGAACTTCAGGCCCAGCACATCCATCTTGATCTTTTGACCGGGTTGCACGCCAAATGGGGCAATGCCGTTGAGCGCGATAGCCGGCGATGCGTCAAAGTCTTGCCGGGCCAACGAAACCTCGACCCAGTCTTTGTAACCGACCGCTGCACCCAACACGTTGAGCGAATAGTCTTGCGTGACGGCCCGCGACACAAAGGCACTGGCGCCGATTTCACCGGCCGTGGCGTTGGTTCCAATGACGGCCCAGGGCGTCAGCCCCCCCCCCGCCGCACCGCCAATGGAGCTCACACCGCCGGTCAGCAGGAGTTTGCCGGTTTCGGCCATGGCAACGCCGCTGGACAAGCTAACCACACTGACCAAGGCCAGTGAAAGAGCAGTTTTGAAGTGTTTCATCGTGAGGAGTCCCATCAGAAAGGTCTAAGAAAAAAGGGCGCGTTCGACGGCCGTCGCCAACATATTGTGATGGCGCACCTACTAGATACGCCGCTTAAATTCGACTGGATTCAAATTTTTACACTTTTTTTGAGTCCTTGGGCCACCACGGTCAATATGCCAGCCACCTGGGGCGCGGCACGGCTGATTTGTCGGCTACGCTTGCGCACTTCCCAGAAGGAGTCCCTGTGGGCCCAACACTTCAAAAGATTGTCACCGGCCTGTGGGCCACGCTAGCCATCACATCCCAGGCTGCGCAAGTGGTCAGTGTGTCACCCCAGGGCGAGGTGGTGCAGATTCGCCAAGTGGTGGTCAAGTTTGATGAAAGCGTCGTGAGCTTTGGTGACCCGAAGGCCGAAGCACCCGCCACCCTGCGCTGTAGCGATGCCGCGGCAAGCAAAGGCAGCGGCCGCTGGATCAGCGACCGGGTTTGGGGCCATGACTTCGACAGCGAGCTCCCCCCGGGCGTACGGTGCACCTTGCAGATGAAATCAGGGATCAAAACACCTTCTGGCCGGCATATTCAAAGCGCCAGCAGCTATCAATTTAATAGCGGCGGCCCATTCGTGCAAATGCTCCGTCCCTACCAGGGCAGCCGCATTGATGAGGAGCAATATTTCGTGCTGCAACTCAACGGCCCCGCCACGTTGGCCAGCGTACAGGCCAACGTATGGTGCGCGTCGGAGGACCTAGGCGAGCGCATCGACGTGCGCTTGCTCACCGGCAAAGACCGCAGCGACCTACTGACCAGCCAGGGGTTGAACTTGGCGGCAGACAACGACCCGCTCAAGTACCTCACCTTGGCGTGCAACCGGCGCTTGACGCCGTCGCTCAAGGTGCAGTTGGTGTTTGGCAAGGGCGTGGTGACGCCGCCTTCAGCCGGCCAAACCGAAGGCGTGCGCAACGCCGTTGAAAAGCGCTTCAACTTTCAGGTGCGCGAGCCCTTTGCCGCCTCCCTTAGCTGCGAGCGTGAAAACGCGCAGAGTGCCTGCCTGCCCCTGCGCCCCATGCTGCTGAGTTTCAACGCACCGGTGCCAGTCAAGTATTTGGAGGGCATACGCCTGGTCGGCGGCAAAGCGACGTTCAAACCCGCGCTTGAGGAGGGCTCAGACGGCGATGCGGTTGTCAGCAGCATCCGCTTTGCAGCCCCCTTGCCGGAACAGTCGCAGTTCACGCTGCAGTTGCCAAAGAACTTTAAGGACGCGTCGGGACGCACCCTGCGCAATGCCGATAGCTTTCCGCTGGCAGTATCCACAGGCGCCATGCCGCCGCTGGCCAAGTTTGCCGCCGCACCGTTTGGCATCGTAGAGCGCTTTGCCGAGGCCAATGGCATAGCCCTGCTACCCGTGACACTGCGCAATGTAGAAGCCGCCCTACCCGTCAAAAGCATCAATCCAGCAGTGGCGGGCAAACTAAGCACCCTGACACCCAGCAGCGATGCAGACATCATCACGTGGTTCAAAAAGGTGCGCGCTTATGACAGCTACAACGTGCCGCGCAGCCGCGCTGCGCGCGATGTGAAGGGCCCGCTTCCCAAGGCCACTAGCGGTCCGGGTAAAAATTGGGTTCAAAGCCGAACACTATCGCTGCTAGGCGGCCAGGCCGGGGTGAGCACCCTGGACCTGCCCAAGCCCGCCAACAACGACCCACGCCCGTTTGAGGTGGTGGGCATTCCGCTGCCACCCGGTTTTCACATCGTCGAGGTGGCTTCGCAGCGGCTGGGCCAGTCGTTGCTGGACGAAGAGCTCGGTGAGCAGCGCACCATGTACGTACGCACTTCGGCCTTGGTAACCAACCTGGGCGTGCATTTCAAGCTGGGGCGCGAAAACGCGATGGCCTGGGTTACGACGCTGGACAAGGGCATGCCGGTGGCGGGTGCCTCCGTACGGGTGTCGGACTGCCGGGGCAAAGAGCTGGCCATCGCCACGACCAATGCCCAAGGCATTGCGCAAATCACTGGCCTGCCCCCAGAGCCACCTGGCTGCAACGACGAGAACTACGACGGCCAGGCCTACTTTGTCAGCGCCCGCCATACCGACGATATGGCCTTCACCTGGAGCGACTGGAACCGCGGCATTGAGCCCTGGCGCTTTAACTTGCCTACCAGCCGCGACACGCGTCCCGATGACGTAGCCCACACCATTTTGGACCGCAGCCTGCTGCGCGCAGGTGAAACCGTGTCGATGAAACACCTGCTGCGTACGCAAACCGGCCAGGGCTTTGGCCTGCCTACGCGGCGCCCAGACACCCTGCGCATCACGCACGTGGGTAGCGGCCAGCAGTACATCCAGCCCCTCGGCTGGCGCAGCACCGCCACTGGGGGCTTAAGTGCGGAGAACACGTTTTCCATCCCGCCCGCGGCCAAGCTTGGGGTGTACCAAGTCACGCTCAACGGTGGCAACACCGGGCGCGACTACCAGACCGGGCAATTTCGGGTGGAAGAGTTCCGCCTGCCCGTGCTGGAAGGCCGCGTTACGCCCTCGGATAAAAGAGCTTTGATCAATGTCAATGCTGTGCCAGTGGCAGTGCAGATCAACTATGTATCGGGCGGCGGCGCTGCGCATTTGCCAGTTCGCGTGTCTGCGCTGGTGCGCAAGAAATACCTGAGCTTTGCGGACTACAGCGAATTCAATTTTTCCGGGCCCAATACCGCGCACGCCCCTGGCGGTGATCAGGGCGAAGAGGACACCAACGCCAGCCTAGACAACCGCGTGGTTGCAGACAAACTACCCATCACGCTCGACAAAAACGGCGCAGGCAAGGCCCAGATCGATAAGCTACCCAAGAGCGCACAGCCGCAAGACTTGCTACTAGAAGCCACTTACTCTGACCCCAATGGCGAAGTACAGACCATTCGCAGCACGCAGACCCTGTGGCCGGCTGCGGTAGTGGCTGGTATCAAGACCGAAGGCTGGGTCTCCAGTAGCCAGAAGATCAAGTTCCAAGCCCTGGCGCTAGACCTGAGCGGCAAGCCGCAAGAAGGTATCGCCCTGGAGGTCAAAGCCACCGCCCGCATCACCACCACCACGCGCAAGCGCATGGTGGGTGGCTTCTACACCTACGACAACAAGACCACCACCAAAGAGCTGGGCAGCCTGTGCAGCGGCAAGAGCGATTCGCGCGGCCTACTGCTGTGCGAGACCGCGCTCAACGAAGCGGGTGAACTGGAACTGGTAGTCACCGCCAAAGACACCTCTGGCAATAGCATCCAAGCCGCCAGCAGTGTCTACGTCACGAAGCAAGGCGAGCTGTGGTTTGGCGGCGAAAACACCGACCGCATGGACCTGTTGCCCGAGAAAAAGAGCTACCAGCCGGGCGAGACCGCGAAGTTCCAGGTGCGCATGCCGTTTCGCTTTGCCACGGCCCTGGTGGCGGTAGAGCGCGAAGGCATTGTGCAGACCGAAGTTGTGCAACTCAATGGCCAAGACCCCACCATCCACCTGAAGATTCAAGACGGTTGGGGCCCCAATGTGTATGTGAGCGTACTGGCCTTGCGCGGTCGTCTGCGCGAGGTGCCTTGGTACAGCTTCTTCCATTGGGGCTACAAGGCACCGCGCGAGTGGTGGACCAGTTTTTGGCACGAGGGCCGTGAATACGTCGCCCCCACTGCATTGGTAGACCTGAGCAAGCCAGCTTTCCGCTTAGGCGTGGCCGAAATCCGCGTCGGCACCCGTGCCCACCAATTGGATGTAAGCGTGAAAGCCGACAAGGAAAGCTACGCGGTACGCGGCCAGGCCAAGGTCATCATCCAGGTGAAACAGCCCAACGGCCAGCCTGCAGCGCACGCTGAAGTCGCCATCGCTGCGGTAGACCAAGCGTTGCTGGAACTGATGCCCAACGGCAGCTGGAACCTGCTGGATGCCATGCTGCAGCGCCGATCGTGGGGCGTAGCGACCTCCACCGCGCAAATGGAAATCATTGGGCGACGCCACTATGGCCGCAAAGCCGTGGCACCCGGTGGCGGTGGCGGCCACAGCGGTGCGCGTGAGTTACTGGACACCCTGCTGCTGTGGAACCCCAGCGTAAAACTGGATGCCAATGGCCAAGCGGTGGTTGTAGTGCCCTTGAACGATGCACTCACCACGTTCAAAATTGTGGCAGTGGCCGATGCATCCACTGGTTTGTTTGGCACGGGCAGTACCAGCATCCGCACCACCCAAGATTTGCAAATCATCAGCGGCCTCCCGCCTCTGGTGCGTGAGGGCGACCAATACCTCGCACAGCTTACCCTGCGCAACACCACCCAGCAGGCCATGAAAGTGCGGGTCACGCCACGCGCCACACTGCTAGAGCTACCAACACAAACTGTGGACATACCCGCTGGCGATGCACGCGAACTGGCATGGAACGTGACGGCACCTGCACAGCTTGCGCTTACCCGAAACGAAGCCATTTTGTGGGAGATTGAAGCCAAGGACACCCTCAGCGGTGCGCGCGACGCACTCAAGGCGCGCCAACGCATCCTTCCGGCTGTGCCACTTACCGTGCAGCAAGCTACGCTGGTGCAGATTGACGGACCGTTCACTATCGACGTGAACGCTCCGGCCGATGCTCTGCCCGACAACGGGGTTACAAGGGGCGGTCTGAAGATGTCGCTGCAACCCAAATTGGCCGAAGGACTGCCCGGTGTCACAGACTGGTTTGCCCGTTACCCCTTCGTTTGCCTGGAGCAAAAGACCAGTAAGAGTGTGGGCCTGCGCGATGCGAAGCTGTGGCAAAGCGTCGCCGCACAAATTCCAAGCTACCTTGATGCCGATGGTTTGGCCAGCTACTTCCCCCCACGCGATGGCGAGGCCAACCGTGGCAGTGACACGCTCACCGCGTACTTGCTGGCCGCTACGCATGAGGCGACCAGCATCAACCCGGCGTTTGCGTTGAGCGACGAGATCCGCGCGCCCATGGAGCGCGGCTTGATCGCCTTTGTAGAGGGACGTATTCAACGCGACTTCTGGAGCCCCCGCAAAGACCTGGACATGCGTAAGCTCGCTGCGCTGGAAGCCCTCTCGCGCTATGGCAAAGCACAAGGGCGCATGGTGGGCAGCATCACCATTGCACCTCACCAGTGGCCCACGCATGCGGTGATCGACTGGCTCAACATCTTGAAGCGTGTCACCGATGTGCCTGAGCGCGACAAGCGCTTGGCGGAAGCCACACAAGTTTTGCGTAGCCGGATTAGCTACCAGGGCACCAAGATGATTTTCAGCACCGAGAAGGACGACTACTGGTGGTGGCTGATGCAAAACGGTGACGTGAACACAGCGCGCCTGATACTCAGTGTGCTGAACGATCCGGCCTGGAAAGACGACCTGGGCCGGCTGGCCAACGGCTTTATCAGCCGGCAGCAAAACGGCGCGTGGCACACCACCACGGCCAACCTGTGGGGAGCTTTGGCGCTGGAGAAGTTCAGCGCCAAATTTGAGGCTGTGCCAGTAGTGGGGACCACCCGGGCAAGCCTGAAAAGCTTGGAGAGCGCCACCAGTGGCGCGGGCAGCGCTGCCGTGCAATGGAGCAAGGTCGAACGCATCAAGACCACGGATGCCGCGGGTGCTGCACACCAAACCACTCTGTTTGGCGCACCTGCCGCCCCAGGTCATCTGCGCAACAACACCATGTTCCTGCCGTGGGGCACCACAGCCAATAAAGATGGGGTGAGAGACACACTGAGCGTGAACCACCAGGGCGCGGGCAAGCCTTGGCTTACGTTGCAGTCATTAGCGGCCGTGCAGCTCAAAGCACCGTTCTTTGCCGGTTACCAGATCAAGAAGACCATCACCCCGGTAGAGCAAGCCAACAAAGGCTTGCCCGCTGGTAGCTACACGCGTGGGGATGTGCTGCGTATCACTATCGAGGTCAACGCCAGTGCCGACATGACGTGGGCTGTTATCACCGACCCGGTACCCGCAGGCGCTGCCATTCTGGGCAGCGGTCTGGGCCGCGACAGCGAGATCGCGACGCAGGCAGAGAAGCAGGTAGGCGATGGCTGGGCCGCGTTTGAGGAACGCAGTTTCGAGTCCTTCCGCAGCTACTACGGGTACTTGCCCAAGGGTGTGGTGAAGATGGAGTACACCATTCGCCTGAACAATGTGGGCGAGTTCGCTTTGCCGCCCTCGCGCGTGGAGGCGATGTACGCACCAGAGATGTTTGGTGAGTCGCCCAACGCAAAAGTAAGAGTGGTGGCGGCGAAACAATGACCGTCTGAAAAGCTACAAGGTAACGGCGTGCGCAGTGGATAGCGCGTCGGTGCGATGCCAGGGCAATACCGCGTTTACGCTGGCGTCTTCTATTGCAATGGCGCGAATAGTAGGTGCATGCGATTGCACGCCACCAAAGATGGTGGCAAAGGCCACATCAGCGGCATCGCGCCCGGTACCAAAGCGTACCAACCCCATGGGCATGGCGGTGCCCGATGGGTCGAAAATGTACCAGCGACCGCCGACAAAAACCTCCACATATGCGTGAAAGTCGGGTGGGCCCAGAGCTGGGTCGGCCCCGTAGTCCGTGCCCGTCGTAAAACGCGCCGGAATGTTGAGTGCGCGGCACAGCGCAATCATCAAGTGCGCAAAATCACGGCAGATACCGACGCGGTCAATCAGCGTGTCAACAGCAGCAGTGTTCGAATTGGACGTGTTGGACTTGAAGGTAACCCGCGCAAGCACCCAATCACGGATCGCCTTGACGCGGCCATAGCCCTGCCACAACTGACCGAACTCATTGTTGGCCAATTTGAGCAAGCGGTCAGACTGGCAGTAGCGGCTGGGATAGATGTATTCCATGACCTCGGGTGGCAACTGGCACACCGGGACTTCGCTAATCTGGTCGGGTTGGCAAAAATGGTGGTTCACATCCACGGTCGCGCTGTATTGCACCTTGAGCGCGCCAGGCCATGCACGTAAGCGCAGGTAGCGGTTTCCGTTGAATGGGTCGGTGTAAATCTGGGTATCGACGGCCTGGCTGAGGACCAGATTTTCTGCAGAAACACGCTGGTGGGTCGTGTGCGCAGCGTGGATGTTGAAAACAAAATCTGCGCCCAAAGCGTCGATTTCATAGTTGAGTTCAATATTGAGTTCGATACGGACCATGCTGCACCGTAACATTGCCCGCGATCCCGGTCCGTGTGGTGACGCACAAATTTGGCAAGACCACTGTTACTTCGTATAGTGCGCGTTGTTGACATGTTCTCAACCCTGCAAGGCGGGGTACTACCCAGGAGCTCGCGCTATGCATCTCGTTCAACGCATCCAGGACATTTTGCTCAAACCCATGGGCACGTGGCCAACGATTGCCACCGAGGCTAGCGACACCGCCTCGATCTATAAGAATTACCTCATCTATCTGGCGCTCGTCCCGGCGGTGGCGGGCTTTATAGGCACCTCGCTCATCGGCGTCGGCGTTTTCGGGATGTCAGTCCGGGTGCCCGTACTCACGGGGTTGGTCAACATGCTGGTCGGCTATGTGTTGTCTTTGGCTATGGTGTTTGGGTTGGGTCTGATTGCGAATGCACTTGCACCCACCTTTGGCGGCACCAAAGACCCGTTGGCAGCTTTCAAATTAGTGGCCTATGGCAGCACCGCAGGCTTCTTAGGCGGTATCTTTTCCCTGCTACCCGCGCTCTCTGTCGTAGGCCTATTGGCGGCAGCCTACACCATCTACTTGATCTACACGGGCGTGCCGGTGATGATGAAGTGCCCGCCTGAGAAGGCTATTGGCTACACGGCCGTGTTGGTCGTCTGCGGAATCTTGGCTGCCATTGTGGTGGGCGCAGTATCGGCCATGTTTGGGCCAGGCCACCGTGGCATGGGAGGTATGGGAGGCATGGGAGATAGCGGTGGTCGTGTGTCAATCAGCACCCCAGAGGGGTCCATCACACTGGACTCCGCCAAGCTACAAGCTGCGGCGCAAAAAATGGAAGAAGCCGGTAAACGCATGGAGGCCGCCCAGGCTTCGGGCGATCCCGCGGCCGCCGGCAAAGCGATGGCCGACATGATGGGCGCGATGGGTGGTGGAGCCGCCTTTCCCACATCCGAGATGAAAACTTGGTTGCCCGACAACTTGGGGGGCCAGGCGCGCGCCAGCTTTGATGTTCAAGGTGGCGCTGCCATGGGCATGGCCGGGTCATCGGCCAACGCCATCTACGGTGCTGGCATCAACGAGTTGCACCTGACCATTACTGACGCGGGGGGAATGGGTGCCTTGGCGGGAATGGCCGCCTGGGCCAATATGACGGTCGACAAAGAGAGCGCTACGTCCGTAGAGAAAGTCTACAAATCAGGCAAACGCAGTGTGCGTGACGAATACCGCAAAGACGGGAGCCAAGCGGAGGTCACAGCGATGCTCCAGAACGGCTTGATTGTTGAATTGAAAGGCGAGCAACTGTCCATCGAGATGGTGAAGCAGGCCATGACCGGATTGGACCTTTCACGGATGGAGTCCGCCAAGCGCCCTACTAGCGCCAAACCCTAAAAAAACGACCCCCCGCTAGCGCGAACCAAGTCACGCACGCGGGGGTGTGAAAGAACAAACCAGGTGCTCTGGCTGGGCTCTGGCTTAATCGTTGTCCTTGCCCTTACCGTGGCCCTTACCGTGCTTTTCACCTTTGTCTTTTTTGCCTGAGCCACGATCATCGTCGCGACGATCGTCGTCTCGGCGGTCGTCGTAGCGCCCACCGCGCTCTTGGTACTGAGGTACGTAGGTGTTGCGGTACCAGTCATCTCTGACAAAGTACACAGGGCGTCCGCAGGCGTTGTAGCGCGCGCAGTGCTTGCTCCATTTCTTTTCATGGCCGGGTGGCACGCGCAAGTAAACAGGCGCTATCTCTACGGGTCCGCGCTGCACCCAAATGGGCTGTGCGTACATCACTGGCGGGCGTGAAACATTGCCAATGTCGATCTGGCCATAAAAGCCGGGCTGGCCTACAGTCACAGAAACCCCCACATCAGCGGCAGACGCCCATTGCGGGGCGAATGCGGCGATGGACAAAGCGGCTGCGAAGATAAAGCGTTTCATAAAAATCTCCTTATTGAATAGTCACAACGTGGCATGAGCGTAGCAGGCTTACCGAAGAAACATATGGATACATTCCATTATGTCAACGAATGCCCACATTTCAGGCGCTACGTACACACCGTAATCTGCATGCTAGACCAAACTACCCAGTGCTGCGGGTGAGAAATCGGACAACTCTGCCGTGCGGCCATCGCGCACCTTGGCGGCCCAATCCGGGTCGCTGATCAGGGCGCGGCCCACGGCCACCAGGTCGAAGTCACCACGGTCAAAGCGGCGCATCAGTTCATCCAGGGACGCGGGCTTGGACGATTCGCCACCAAACGCTGCAATGAACTCCCCGCTCAAGCCCACCGAACCCACGGTGATGGTGGGGCGACCCGTGAGCTTTTTAGCCCAGCCAGCAAAGTTCAGATCAGAGCCTTCAAACTCGGGCTCCCAAAAACGGCGCTGCGAGCAATGGAAGATGTCTGCACCGGCGTCGGCCAGGGGCTGCAACCAGGCCGCCATTTCGTCGGGCGTTTGGGCCATTTGCACGGCGTAGTCCTGTTGCTTCCATTGCGACAGGCGAATGATGACCGGGAAATCAGGCCCTACTTCAGCACGCACCGCCTTCAGGATATCGGCCGCAAACCGGCCGCGGGCGACCAAATCGCTTCCGCCATAGCGGTCGGTACGCGCATTGGTGCCCGCCCAGAAAAACTGATCGATCAAATAGCCGTGGGCACCGTGTAATTCAATGCAATCAAAACCCAGGCGCTTGGCCGCACCGGCCGCCTTTGCAAAAGACGCAATCGTGTCAGCAATGGCCGAGTCAGCCATGGGCGCACAGAACTCCTTGCCCGGCTTGGACAAGCCAGACGGAGAGTCCCAAGGCATTGGGGGAGCCCAATCAATGCGTCGGTTAGGCACGGCACCTACGTGCCAAAGTTGCGGCGCCATCACACCACCGGCGGTATGCACCGTGTTGATGACGTCTTGCCAGCCTGCCAGGGCGTCATCACCCCAAAAGCGCGGCACATTGGGATCGTTAGACGCAGCGGGGCGCTCTACCACTGTGCCTTCAGACACGATCAAACCGACCGCGGATGCAGCGCGCTTGCGGTAGTACTCGGCAACCTCGGCGGTGGGTACGCCGCCAGGAGAGAACGAGCGCGTCATGGGTGCCATGACGATGCGGTTGGGCAATTGAAGCGACTTCAGGCTGAAGGGTTGAAACAAGGGGGCTGCGTTGGACATGGTGAATGGTCAAAAAAGCAAAGATGCGCAGTGTACGGCGCACCCGGTGTCGCCCAGGTGCATGTGCTTCAGTCTAAAAGTGCTAGCGCTGTGGGGCTACGACTAGCGTTTAAACAGGCCACTCGGGTGCGTGGCTTCCTGGCGGCATAGATGCGCGAAAAAACAACGCCGGTGTGCGCATCAACTTGGCGCTATGGGCCATGGCCGACAGCTCACCATAGCCCGAGGCAGAGTTCTCGACAAAGCGCCCTCGGTCTGGCTCGGGTACGGCAAAGCCGTTTTCCAGGCGGCCGAGTGCGCGCAACCAATGCGCTGTCTGCCCCAGCGACACCTGCACGTGCCAGCTACCGCCCTCGCGTTGCTGACGCACCAGCGCGGCGCTGGCGGCATAGGCTGTCAGGAAGCCGGTTGCAAAGTCCAGTATTTGCACTGGCAGAGCCTGGGGCGTTGCGCTGCCAGCAGCCTGCGCTTCAGCCAGGTTAAAGCCAGTAGCAGCTTGCACGAGTGAATCAAAACCTCGGCGCTGGGCCCATGGCCCTTGCGTACCGTACGCCGACAGCGAGACAGCCACAATGCCTGGCCGCAGTGTGGCGAGCCGCGCGGGGCTGAAACCCCGCTCCACCAGCCCGCCCGGCCGGTAGCCTTGCACAAACACATGGCTGCCCGCTACTAGCGCGTCCAACATGCGTTTTTGGGCCGCGTCGTGCAAGTCCAATTGCACCGATAGTTTGCCTCGACTAGATTCCATGATGGCGTCGATATTCGGCAAGTGGGGAGAGTTCACCAGCATGACATCCGCGCCATAAGCGGCCAGCGTGCGCCCGCCCACTGGGCCCGCAATGATGCGGGTCAAATCGAGGATGCGAACACCGGTCAGTGGGCGGTCCGATGCACGGATGGCTGGCAGGCGCATCGGCGCGGCATCTCCGATGCGCTCCAACGTAAAAAGTGGCTGGGTGGCAATCGCCTGGCCCTGTGGATGTGCATCCCATTGTGTAAAGCTGCGCAATGCGGCGACTACCAGGCCACTCTCCGCCGCCGCTGTTTCAAACGCCACAGCGCTCCAGCTTTTAAGCGCTTGGGTCACATCGTCTTTTTCTGCGGTATCGGCGTGCAGGCCTAGCAACGCCAGCGCACCATCGCGGTGGTGGGCAAAATTGGCGTGGATACGTACCCAGCCATCGGCACACGGGTACAGGCCCGAGAACTTCTCCCACAATTGCGGTTGCGAGCCGTTGACGGTGAACCAACCCGTGCACTCCAATGCCGCATGCGCCATGTCTACCGACACGGTTTGGCGCGGCTGTCCACGCACATGGCCCAACTCGCAAGCTGCTAGCGCCGCAGCGGCCACACTGGTTTGCGCTGCGGTGCCTACAGCAAACGACGACGGCAGTACCGGGTCGTGCCCGTGGAGTTGTACGTGTGCTAGGGCCTCAGGTGGTAACCGACCTGAGGCCCACAGGGTTTCCAAGGCAGTGGTTGTTGGCATTGCGGTAGATTCAAGGAGATGCGTTGAGTTTACGAACTGTGACGCCGCCACACCACTAGACACTCCATGCACGCATGCCCGCAACCAAAAATTCGCGTTCAGTCCCGGCGACTTACCCGCTTACTTGCTACGCTTTTCATAGCTACTTTGTCATTAAACACGCGGGGTGCAGCCACTTTTAGCACTGTAAAAGCCGATTTCCAGCCGTCAGACACCTTGATTCTGAGCCGCGAGGGCGAAGTGCTGCAGCGCCTGCGAACCAACACCAGCGTACGCCGAGGGCAGTGGGTAGCGCTGGCGGACGTATCCCCTGCCTTGCGCACGGCTCTGGTGCTCAGCGAGGACAAGCGGTTTTACGCGCACAGCGGTGTGGACTGGCGCGCCGTATCCGCAGCGGCCTGGGGCAATTTATGGAATACCAAAACACGCGGGGCTTCGACCATCACCATGCAACTGGCTGGACTACTGGACGAGGACCTGAGGCGCAGCAGTGGGGGCCGCCGCCTGACGCAGAAGATCGGGCAAACCGTGTCGGCACAGGTGCTGGAAAGCAACTGGCGCAAAGACCAGATTCTCGAGGCCTACTTAAATCTGGTGCCATTCAGGGGCGAGCTGGTCGGCATTGACGCGGTCAGCCGCACGCTGTTTGGTAAAGCGCCGCATGGCTTGGATAACCGCGAGGCCGCCATCGCTGCGGCCCTGGTACGCGCACCCAATGCCAAGCCCAGCGTGGTGGCCCAGCGCGCTTGCAGCGTGCTGCAAAGCCTGGAGCGCGGCTCGGCAAGCAATGATTGCGACGCACTGGACCTGTTGACCACGGGCGCGCTGCAGCGGCGTGACTACGCCGCCAGTGAGGGAATTGCGCCGCACTTGGCGCAGGCGCTGGTTCAAACACAGGTGCACGACATAGCGCGTGAAATGGGCACAGCCCCAGTCTCCACAGCTTCGACAAGCTCCGCCCGCATGGTCAAGTCAACCATCCGCAGCACCTTGCGCGCGCCACTGCAGCGCATGGCCGTGCAAACTCTGCAAACCCACTTACGCGAGCTGGCGGGGCGCCACGTGGAAGACGGTGCGCTGGTGGTGCTGGACAACGCCAGCGGCGAGGTGCTGGCCTGGGTGGGCTCTAGTGGCGAACTCAGTAACGCGGCGGAAGTAGATGGCGTGACCGCGCTGCGCCAGCCAGGCTCAACGCTCAAACCGTTCTTGTATGCGCAGGCCATCGCGCAGCGACGTATCACCGCAGCCTCGCTGCTGGACGACTCAAGCGCGCAAATCCAGACCAGCGGCGGCCTCTACATTCCGCAAAACTACGACCGCCAATTTAAGGGCTGGGTATCCGTGCGCACAGCGTTGGGCGCCTCACTCAACGTGCCCGCCGTGCGCACGCTAGTGATGGTGTCGCCCGATGCGTTTCAAAAACAACTGGTCGCTTTGGGCATGCCGCTCAAAGAAAGCGGTGACTTTTATGGCTACAGCCTGGCATTGGGCAGCGCAGAGGTCAGCCTGCTCAGCCTCACCAATGCTTACCGCACATTGGCCCGCCAGGGCCGGTACAGCCCGGTGCGTACGCTGCTGGCTGACCCCACACCGCGCAGCACCCGTGCGCTGGACGCTGCAGCGGCCTTCATCGTCGGCGATGTGATGAGCGACCCGCTGGCGCGCGCACGCACGTTTGGCACCGACAGCGTACTGTCGAGGCGCTACTGGACAGCAGTGAAAACAGGCACCAGCAAAGACATGCGCGACAACTGGGCTGTGGGCTGGTCTGAGCGCTACACGGTGGGCGTATGGGTCGGTAACGCCAGCGGCGCGCCGATGTGGGACGTGAGCGGCACCACTGGCGCTGCGCCGATATGGGCCGCCGTGATGAACTTTTTGCATACCCGGGAACCCAGCCGTGCACCGACACCACCCAGCGGCGTGGTGTCCAGCCGGGTCGAGTTTGAAGCACTTACCCCACCCAGTGCCCTACATGCGCGCCCCGCGCTGGAAGCAGCCCGTAACGAATGGTTTTTGGACGGAACCCAGCAGACCCGTTTTGCTATGGAAACGAGAGCGGCTACATCAATAAATACGCGGGCCACAGACCTAAATGATGCTCATCAGTCTAAAAATGAAACGCAAACGCCGCCGCGTATCACGGCGCCCACCTCCGGCACCATCATTGCGCTGGACCCCGACATCCCACCCCGGCACCAGCGCCTAGCGCTAGAAAGCTCTCAACCGCTGGCACACGGCCTGCGCTGGCAGGTGGACGGCAAGCCCTTGGGCAGCGGCGGCAGCGCCCAATGGCCGCTCTGGCCAGGTCGGCATGTGATTCGGCTGCTGGACTCCATGGGCACAGTGCTGGATGAGGTGAAGTTGGAGGTGCGGGGGGCTGGGGTGATCAACGCCAAACGCTGAGGCAACTGCATGCCTAAAATCGCGCCATGCTCCTGCCCTCACCCATCTACCCGCTGATTCTGGTCATGGTGATGATGACGGGCTGCGGCACTGCGCCACAACGCGCAACCGAATTTGACAAACCCGCCACCATCAACACCCCCGAAGTCGTTGGCAAACTCACCCCCGGCCAAGCCACAGACGTCACGCTGTACGCCATGAACCTGGTCGGAACGCCCTACCGCTATGGCGGCAACACGCCCGAGGGCGGCTTTGACTGCAGCGGCCTGATCGGTCATGTGTACCAAACCAACGGTAGCTTGGTGCCGCCACGCACCACAGCCAAGCTGCAATTTTGGGGCAAGCCTGTTCCCCTGGAACAGGTGCGCATGGGCGACCTGGTGGTGTTCTTGAAAGGCGACACCGCTAACCATGCGGGTATCTACGTGGGCAGCGGGCGCTTTGTGCATGCGCCATCGACCGGTGGCGTGGTGCGGCTGGATTCGCTGACGAGCAAATACTGGGCAACACAGACCGTGGTGGTGCGCCGGCCCTGAGGCGGCCCTGAGGCGGCCCTGAGGCGGCCTAGTTTCACTATTGTCATACAATGACATACACGAATTGCAACAGGGAGACCATCATGCGTGTCAATGCTAGATTTGAAGGTGTGGCTGAGGAGCAGGTCACTTACCTTGCCGCAAATAGCGGAAAAAAAATTAGCGAGATATTGCGCGAGAGTGTGGACTTTTACTACCAGCATGTGCATCAAGGTGCGCGGCAGATACCGCATTTATCCAAGTTGGTTGGCAAGGGACATAGTGGCAAAAGCGATGTTGCGTCTAACGTCAAAAAATACCTGGCCAACTCCCTGGCGACAAAAAACGGCGAGCGTCCTGTGTGATTGCAGTGGACACAGGCTTCCTATATGCCCTGGTGGACGGTGATGATGCGTGGCATGAAAGAGCTGCCGCTAAAGCAGCAACTGTCAGCGAAGGCTGGATAACCACTTGGCCCGTTCTGACTGAGGCTACGCACCTCCTGACCAGCCGGTTGGGGACGAGATTCGCGCAAGCGTTAATGGCAGACGTTGCGGTCGGGGGTATCCTTGTTTGGGATATTCCACGCGATCAACTTGCCAAAGTCCCAACCATGATGAATAAGTACGCCAGCCTGCCAATGGATCTAGCGGATGCGTCTTTGGTCTTGCTCGCAGATCACCTCGGACATGGAAAAATATTGACGACTGACCAGCGCGATTTTTCCAGTTATCGCTGGAAAAACCGTAAGCCTTTTCAAAATCTCATGTGCTAAAACGTGATGGCCCTGCGGCAGCGAATACAGCAGCAAAGATAGGTGTGCAACTCACAATCAAACCGTTGCAAACTACGCCGATGTGGCGCGTAAATATCAGTACCTTGGACCACTGAATCTTTCCAGGTCCATTTTTGTCGCAGCCGATGGATCAAAGGGTAACAGGCTGCCGCGGGTGAAAGTCACGGGATCGCGGGCGTACTGGGTTTGGTACCACTGCTTCTTGTTTAATTTAAGCATCAATCGATCCCACGACATCGCGTAAAGCCAACTTGCTTCACGCGCCGGAACAGATTCTTTGTTCTCTGCCATCTCATACGCGATCCAGGACAGTGCGTTCGCCAATCTCAGGTCGTCTGGCTTTTGTCCATGTTGAAGAATGAGCGCTGCTGCGTAGTAATCCTTGGCCTCCTTCAGGTTCCCGGCAGCGATTTCGGAGCGAACGGCTTTCGCTCTTGCCATATCTCGTTCGGTAATTTGAGTCTTCCAGGGCTTGCCCTGAACGCTCAGGCGATCACTCTGGTCATCTTGCAGCAGGTTTTGCAGCTTCAAATTGGGCGCAGACAGTGCGGTTTGTGACCCCAAGAGCAGCGCGACGACAAGGGTGATTTTCATAGTATTTTGCGCCAAGGTATGAAGACATCTATGGAACACAGAAAAAGGAGTCGCTTAGTCGCCAAGGCCCAAAGCGCGGTACACGACAAGCGACACGCGGAAATTATTTCAAACCCGGATATTCACTTTTCATGCTGGCCGCGGTTTGTAAGTTCAGCCCCGGCGTACCATGGGCCTGAGTTTGTTAGAGCGATTTTTGCACGGCATCAGCATACCTAAATTTAGTGAACTAAACCCCCACCATGACCGTCATCACCACCATCGAAGACCTGCGCGTACTGGCCCAAAAGCGCGTACCTCGCATGTTTTACGACTACGCCGATTCGGGCTCGTGGACGGAGTCCACCTACCGTGCCAACGAGAGCGACTTTCAGAAAATCAAGCTGCGCCAGCGCGTGGCGGTGAACATGGAAAACCGCAGCACCGCCACCCAGATGGTGGGTATTGATGCCAAGATGCCGGTGGCCATTGCGCCGGTGGGCCTGTGCGGCATGCAAAGCGCCGATGGCGAAATCAAAACCGCCAAGGCGGCCGAAAAGTTTGGCATTCCCTTCACGCTGTCCACCATGAGCATCTGCTCCATCGAGGACATTGCCCAGAACACCACGGCGCCCTTCTGGTTTCAGCTTTACATGATGCGCGACCGCAGCGCCATGGTGAAGATGATTGAGCGCGCCCGCGCCGCGCGCTGCAGTGCGCTCATCCTCACACTCGATTTGCAAGTGATTGGCCAGCGCCACAAGGACCTGAAAAACGGCCTCACCGCGCCGCCCAAACCCACGCTGGCCAACATCCTCAATTTGATGACCAAACCGCGCTGGTGCCTTGGCATGGCGGGTACGCGCCGCCACACCTTTGGCAATTTGGTGGGGCATGTAGAGGCAGTAAGCAACATGGCGTCATTGGCGTCATGGACGAACGAGCAGTTTGACCCGCGCCTGTCGTGGGATGACGTGAAATGGGTGAAAGAAAAGTGGGGCGGCAAGCTTATCCTCAAGGGCATTCAAGACGTGGAAGATGCGCACCTGGCCGTGGCCAGCGGCGCCGATGCCATAGTGGTGAGCAACCACGGTGGCCGCCAGCTAGACGGCGCGCCCAGCAGCATCAGCGCCCTGCCCGAAATCGCGCAGGCTGTGGGCGACAAGATTGAAGTGTGGATGGACGGTGGCATCCGCAGCGGGCAAGACGTGTTGAAAGCCTGGGCGCTGGGTGCCAAGGGCACCATGATTGGCCGCGCGTTTGTCTATGGCTTGGGTGCCATGGGCGAGGCCGGTGTGACCAAGGCACTGCAAATCATTCACAAAGAGTTGGACATCACCATGGCCTTTTGTGGCCACACCAATATTCAGACAGTGGACAAAGGTATTTTGATTCCCGGCACGTATTAATTCAGCGTCAGCGGGGCGAATGGGCGGCAGTGTGCTCTGCTCCGTGTCCCCCGCCCGCTTTGCGGGCTCCTCCTTTACCTACGCAGAACACACTGCCGCCCATTCGCCCTATCCCTACCGATAGCCGCCCGCAGCCATGATGGCATTGACCCGAGGCACGATATCCAAGAGCGCCTGGCGTGGTGCCTTGGCACCGGTCATTCCCTGGTGTACCGCCGCACCCAACGGCCCGGTGTTGATCTCATCCCACTGCGCAATGAGGGGCCGCCAATCAGGATCGGCATAGCGCAGTTGCTCGCGCAGCACCGCGTATTCGGGGTACTCGCGCAACACGGCGGCGTCATGGAGTGTGGATACGCGCCCAGGCCCGCCGCCCAGCAAACACACCGCTTTGTCTTGCGCCTTGGAGGTAAGCCACTGCATCAACAAAAAAGCCGCGTCTTGCCGCGCCGAGGTGCGGGCAATGGCCAGCCCCAAACCACCCGATTGCGAGGCCGCCCGCACACCCTTGGGGTGCAGGGCATAGGCCACTTTGCCCTGGATGCGAGACTGGCTGGAGGTTCGCACCGCGCCGAACACGGCCGTGGAATCCAGGTACATGGCGCTGCGCCCCTCCAGAAACGCATTCAACATATCGGGGAAGGCGTAGTTGGCAATGCCCTGGGGGCCCGTTGCCGCGATCTCCTGCAACAACTCCAACGCCGCCACCCACGGTGCCTGCTGAAAGTTGGGCTGCCAGGCGTCGTCCAACACACGGCCGCCCAACGGGTTTAGGTGCAGCAGCCAGGCGTGCACGCAGTTGTGGCCGATTTGTCCACGCGATGTGAGTGCGCCCATACCGGCTTTGGCACGCAGCGGCTGCAGCAGGGCACGCAGTTCAGCGTACGTGTTCGGCGGTCGTAATTGAAGCTGGGCAAACACATCGGCGCGGTAGGCCAGCACGGAGGTTTCTGCCCCGTACGGCAATCCGTACAGGCGCGCGCCTGGGCCAGGCAGGTAGCCCTTGGGGCCGCCCACCAAACCGATATTTTCCAAGTAGCTGGGCACGATGTCGTCCAGCGCAAAGGTGGGGTCGGCCAGTTCGGCGTTCTTCAGGAATGGCTCCAGCGGCGCAATCAATTTTTTGTGAACGTATTCGCTTTTCCAGGTCACTACATAACAGACCAGATCTAGGCTGCTGGAGGCTTGTGCGAGCGCGTTCATTTGCAGGTGCTTCATGCGCTGCAGGTTCTCGCGGGCGACCTCGACCTTGATGCCCGTTTCCGCCGTGAACTGGGGCAGCAGCTTGAGCATGGCGTCGTAATGGGGATGCTGAGGCAAGCTGAACGCCACGGTTTGCCCACGATAGGGGGCATAGCGGTCGCTGGCAGGGCGGCTCGCCAGTGGCAACATGGCACCAAAAACGGCCACTGCCGCCGAACACAGGGCTGTGCGGCGATGGTGAAACTCGGATGACAACAACGACGACATTTTTGTTCTAGCGCAGAACCGCCAAAGTTGATCCATGCTAGTCCGATTGGCCCTGCGACGCCAGTTTTTTTTGCGCAGGTAGTGACACGTCACCGCGGGTCTTGGCGAGCGGCAGGCACGGTACGATCGCCGTACCAGTTAATTTGCCCACCCCCACCTGCCCCTATGCCCACCACGGCCCCTATCCGCCGCATTGCCCATTTGGATATGGACGCGTTTTACGCATCGGTGGAGTTGTTGCGCTACCCGCAGCTCAAAGACCTGCCGGTGGTGATTGGCGGCGGGCGGGCGAATGTGGCTGGCGCGCTGGAGCTGCTGCGCCTACAAGCCGCCAGTGACACGCCCGAGCTGGAATGGGACGCCACCGCACAGCGTGCCGCGCTGCGCCGCATTCCCGTTGAATCGTTTGCCCGCCTGGCCGACTACACCGGGCGCGGCGTAATCACCACCGCCACATACGCCGCACGCCAGTTTGGCGTGGGCTCGGCCATGGGGCTGATGAAGGCCGCCAAGCTGTGCCCGCAAGCTATTCTTTTGCCGGTTGATTTTGAGGAATACCGGCGCTATTCGCGCCAGTTCAAAAGCATCATCACCGAGATAGCGCCGCTGATGGAGGACCGGGGCGTGGACGAGGTCTACATCGATTTCACCGACGTACCTGGTGGCCAGCGCGAAGGCGGGCGGGTACTGGCGCGGCTCATTCAACGCGCCGTTTTTGAACAAACCGGCTTGACCTGCTCCGTGGGCGTAGCGCCCAACAAACTGCTGGCCAAAATGGCCAGTGAGTTCAATAAACCCAAAGGCATTTCCATCGTCTACGAGGACGACCTAGCGACCCTGGTCTGGCCCCTGCCCTGCCGCAAGATCAACGGCATTGGCCCCAAAGCCGACGAGAAGCTGAAGGGCCATGGCATTGAAACAATTGGCCAATTGGCCGAGCGCGACTTGCAGTGGCTGATGGACACCTTTGGCCAACGCACCGGCGCGTGGCTGCACGCGGCCAGCCACGGGCAAGACGACCGCGCGGTGGTGACGACAAGTGAGCCAGTGAGTCTGAGCCGCGAAACCACGTTTGAGCGCGACCTGCACCCCGTGCGCGACCGCGCCGAGTTGGGGGCTGTGTTCACCCGCCTGTGCGAGCAGGTAGCCGCCGACCTAGAGCGCAAAGGCTACGTAGGTAAGACCATTGGCATCAAGTTGCGCTATGACGACTTTAGCGGCGTGACGCGGGACCTGACGGTGGAACAGTACACCGATGATGCGAAAACTATCCGCCAACTGGCCGGCCAGTGCCTAAAGCGTGCGCCGCTGCTGAAGAAACTGCGTTTGCTGGGGGTACGTGTCGGGGCGCTGGCCAAAACCGCTGATTTGGTCTCTGCAGGGTCTATTTCGGACTCAAATGTGCCTCTGGCCCGGGTAAATAAAGGATTGTTAGCTACTGAATTGATAGCAGTTAACGGGGAACTGTTTTAGCCTCAGTCCCAGCCCAGCGGTCTATGCCGCCGCCACGGCTGCGGCTTTGGTATCGGATTTAGGTGGCTTAACCTTCAACCGCCACAAGCTGGTGACCTCTTTGGCACGCGCAGTGTGCAGCGGGTCGGTGGCGTCTGTGGCTTTGGCGTGCGCGGGTTTGGTATCCATACGGCCGGCCACTTGCAGACCCGCTGCTTTGATGGCCGCCAACAGCTCCGCGCGTGTGCGCAGGCCCAAGTGTTCCGCCAAGTCCGACAAAATCAGCCAGCCTTCACCGTCAGTCGTCAAGTGCTCAGCCAGGCCATTCAGGTAGCCCAGCAGCATGCCGCTGCCTTCGTCGTACACGGCGTGCTCCAGCGGTGAGCTGGGACGTGCGGGCAACCAGGGCGGGTTGCAGACGATCAAATCGGCCAAGCCATACTCCAGTGGTGGAAAAAGGTCCGCTTGCACCAGCTCTACGTCCACCTGCAGGCGCTGCAGGTTCTCTCGGGCACACGCCAGTGCACGCGGGTCCAGGTCGGTCGCCACTATCTCCGTCAGACCACGGCGCGTCAGCACAGCGGCCAGCACACCGGTGCCAGTGCCAATGTCAAACACCGTCAGATCGTCCTTTTTGGGCAGTGGCATCTTCACCAACAAGCTGACATATTCGCCGCGCTGCGGTGAGAACACACCGTAGTGCGGGTGGATGCGGTTGTTGGGGGGCGCACCCAGCGCGGCAATCTCAATGCCGTTCTTGCGCCATTCGTGCGCGCTGATCAGGCCCAGCAGCTCGCGCAGCGACGCCACACACGCGCCGGTATCGGCACCAGCGCCGGGCGCAGGCGAACCCCAGCCTTCGGCGCAGGCCTCGCGCGCATCGGGTGCGCGGCGCAGCGCTATGGCGTAGTCAGCGTCAAATTGAATCAGCACCATGCCCAGCACCCGGGCGCGCTGCGCCTGCGCCTGGCGGTGCATGTGGAAGCCTTTGGCCGCCTCTGCGGGGTCCACTAAAGCGACGGTGGCAGGGGCAGATTCTGATGCCAATACGGCTGTGGCCCGGGTATCTATTGGGCTACCCGCTATTATTTTGCTAGCGGCTGCACTCAGTGGGTTGACTTTGGGCTTGCGTCCGCGCTTGTCGGTTTTGCCCGATTCGTCGGCCCGGCGAGCCATGGCCTTCAACATTTGCCGCGCATTCTGAAAATCACCACGCCACAGCAGCGCCGTGCCCTCGCAGGCCAGGCGGTAGGCCGTATCGGCCGTCATGGTGTCATCGGCCAGCACCACTTTTTTAGGGGGCGCAGCCCCACGCTCAGAGCGCCAGCGGGCGCTGCAGGTTTGGCCGGCTTCTTGCCATTCGATGGAGGGGAAAGACGCGTCGGGGGCACTTGGAATAATTTGCATAGCGGGCATGGTAGCCCACCGAGCGTTCAGTTCGACGTAGATTGGCGCGCCAGCTAACTCATACCACCCTCGTGGTCACAAACGCACGCCCAGCGACTCCGCAATCTGGCTCAGGCTCTTTCCTTGGCTCGGGTGGGTATACCGCCAAGCAGCGCGACGCTCCAGTTCGCTCAACACCTCGGGGCGGTTCTCCGGGCCCGATTCATTGGCAAATTCATCCCACAAGTCGTCCACCAGTTGAAGACGCTCAAACTTGCCAAGGTGCTGAACGGGCTGGAGTGCAGATTTCATCGGACAAAGTCTATCAGTGATGCAAATTTTGTGCGAACACCACTTTGGCTATTTGGCATTGCCAGCGCGCTCCAAATTCAGCGCCAGCAGCCGCTTCAAAATTTCCTCATCCTGCATGTCAGCGGTGTAGTCGCTCCAGCCGTAGGCCTGGGCTACTGCCGCGTCTAGCGCCTTGTGGGCGGAGTCCAGCCAGGCGGGGCCCCATTGGATGATGAATGCTTGGGGTGTCATGGAATCAATCAGAGTTCAATAGCCGCGCAAGAGCATGTCGAGCGCAGTTTCAATGTCTAGTGCCTGGGCTTGCGCCGAGCCAGCACAAGCGCGTAGCTCGCTGGTGTAAAAAACGGCAATACCCAGCGGATGCAGACGCATGACTTCACCCTGCAAAGCTATGGCCGGGTTGAACCTGTCAGTCAGGCCGGGTATGGCGTGCTCACGCACCAAGGGCACACACACGCGCTCGGCAAAGCGGTACAACAGGTCACTCTGAATTTCGAGGATGTAGGGGAACGTCGGGCGGTCCTCAACAATGGGGTTGGGGAAGATGTCAAAACGTGCCATCGATACAGCGCCCTAGGTCAGGAGGGCGTGCCCTCGCCCTGTGCGCGCCACCGCCGCACCCGCTGGGAGTAGGGTTCATTCTGCGTGGCCCATTGGTTGTATTGGTCAATTTGAGAGGCATGCTCTTCGGCCCAATCCCGAACCAATTGCTGGGCCTCTGGGGGAACACGGTATGTGGGCTGCGGCTCTTGCACCGTGGAGTGAACTGGCACGACTTTGACGGGGCGCATAAGAATGTCACCGTTGGCCTGCACGTCCAGCTCAAACAACTGACCTGCATACTTTTTGCCCAACGAGATTTGGCCGCTGGCACCTACTTCTTTTAGCATGAAGCACTCCTAACAAATATCATGCAATCATGCGGCATGAAATCAAAACAGTCAAACCAGGTGGTAGCCCAGTTATCTGCGGGTATGGCAGGGCCTAACATGCACCTGCATTTCTCATAGGAGTAATTAACCATGACCACCCCCAACACTACTCACAACGCCACCCCCGTCCTCACCTGCTTCACCCTGACCGAATCCAGCCATATTGCCCACTTGGTACTGAGCAAGCCCGAGGCCATGAACACCATGCACCCCACCTTTTGGCGTGAGCTGGATGCGGCGCTAACCCAAATCCATACCCAGGGCACGGCGCGCGCGCTGGTCATCAGCAGCACGGGCAAGCACTTCAGCGCGGGTATGGCGCTGGACACCTTTGCCGGGGCGATTCAGATGGACGACCAAAGCCCCGAAGGCCGCGCCGCCATGTTTGATGCGCTGACCGACATGCAGGCCACGTTTACCAAAATTGAAAACTTGCGCATTCCGGTCATCGCGGCCATTCAGGGCGGCTGCATTGGCGGCGCGGTAGACATGGTGACCGCCTGCTGCATTCGCTATGCGTCCGCCGATGCGTTCTTTTGTATTCAGGAAATCAACATCGGCATGGTGGCCGACGTGGGCACGCTGCAGCGCCTGCCCAAGCTGATACCCATGGCCGTGGTGAAAGAGCTGGCCTACACCGGCCGGCGCATGCCCGCCGCCCAGGCCCTGCACTACGGCCTGGTGAACGCCGTGCTGGACACCCCCGAAGCCGCCACCGCCGCCGCCCTGCAATGTGCCGCCGAGATTGCCACCAAGCCGCCCGTTGCCCAGTGGGGCACCAAGCAGGCCTTGCACTATGCGCGCGACCATTCGGTAGAAGACTCGCTCAAGCAAATGGGCTGGCTGCAAGGCGCGATCTGGAGCAACCGGCATGTGATGGAAGCCGTAACTGCCGCAAAAACCAAGCGTCCCGGTGATTTTCCAGCGCTCAAAACTTTGCATCGGTTTAGCGATTTGGGCCAGTAGCCCGGACAAATATTGCGCTAACAGCTATGCTTTTCATAGCATTGATGTAGCAAGACTCTTGGCACGGCCGGCTGGATTTGTCGACACATTCGGCTACACTGGTTTGATGCTTTTGTCGCTCCCACAGGTTGCACTCGAACTGGCACAGGTACAAGTGCTGCTCGACGCTTTGCCCGCGGCAGTCATCATCAAGGACGCTGACAGCCGCTTTGTGCTCATCAACCAGTCAGCGCAAGCCCTTTTGGAAATTCCATTTGCGCAACTGCAAGGTACCCATGGCACAGGCCTGTTGGATGCCGAGCAGCTTGCGCGCAGCCTGGCTTGGGACCAGCAGGCGTTTTCATCACCAGAGCCCACCTCGCACGAAGACGCGCTGTGGAGTCCCCAACTGCGCAGCAACCGCTGGTGCCGTACCTTTCGCAAGCCCCTGTTGAGTGAGACGGGCCAAGCCCAGTACCTGTTTTGCGTGATGCTGGACAAAACCCAACAGCAGCTAGCCCAGGCTCAAGTCGATGGTGAGCGCGGCCTGCTAGAGATGTTGACCAGCGATGTCGCGCTGCCCAAGATGCTGGATGCCTTTGTCCGCAACTACGAGCGCGCTTTTCCTGGCATGTTGTGTTCGGTGCTCTTGCTCGATGACGACGGCGTGCACCTGCGCCACGGCGCCGGCCCCAGCCTGCCAGCCGAGTACTGCGCCGCCATGGATGGTGAAGTGATTGGTCCGAACGTGGGCTCGTGCGGTACTGCTGCCTACACGGGCAAGGAGGTTCTGGTCGCTGATATTCAGACCGATCCGCTGTGGAATGACCACCGAGAACTGGCGAACCAGTGTGGCTTGCGCGCCTGTTGGTCCATACCCATTCTCGCGGCCAAGGGGCAGGTGCTGGGCACGTTTGCCAATTACTACACCACCCCGCGCATGCCGGAGCCCAACGAGCTTCAAAGCCTGCGCCGCGGCGCTTACATGCTGGGCCTGGCCATAGAGCACATCAGGACCGAACAGCGCCTGCAGGCGGGACAGGCCTCGCTGCGCGAATCAACCCTGCATACCCAAGCCATCTTGGACAACATGGCTGATGGCGTTGTCACCTACGACTCCAAAGGCACCATTCAATCGTTCAATAAAGCGGCCAGCATCATGTTTGGCTACCCGGCTGTGGCCGTCATTGGTAGTGATATTTCGGTGTTGACGCCGCCCGCTCGGCATACCGAATATTGGCCACTGCGCAAGCAATTTGTCGACTTTCGCTCCAAAGAGCCTGAGACGCTGGCTCTGGAATTTGAAGCGATTCGCCGCGACGGCACGCTGTTTCCCATGGCGCTGTCCATTTCCAAGATCTCGTCGGCGGGGCGCCATCTGGGCATCGGCATCTTGCGCGATGTGACAGAGCGCCGCAAGAAAGAAGAAGAAATAAGTCGCCTGGCTTTCTATGACCCGCTGACTGAACTGCCCAACCGCCGCCTTCTGATGGACCGCTTAAAGCAGGCCACCGCCACCTCAGCGCGCAAAGGCAGCCATGCAGCCGTCATGTTTTTGGACCTGGACCACTTTAAACAGCTCAACGACACATTGGGCCACGATATGGGCGACATCCTGTTGCAAGAAGTGGCACGTCGGCTCAGGGGCTGCGTGCGCGAAGTCGATAGCGTGGCCCGCCTGGGGGGCGATGAATTTGTGCTGCTCATGGAAGCCATGAGCAGCGATGCACAAGAAGCCGCTATGCAGGCTGAGGCGATCGCCTTGAAAGTGCTTTCCAGCTTGGGGCAGCCCTACGTACTGGGTGAACACAGTCACACCAGCACGCCCAGCATAGGCATCGTGGTGTTCATGGCGCAAGAACATTCGGTGGACGACCTGTTGAAAAAGGCCGACGTGGCCATGTACCAGGCCAAGTCCGCAGGACGCAACACCGTACGATTCTTCGACCCTATCACCCAGGCCGCCATCGATGAGCAAACCGAGCTAGAGCGCGACTTGCGCCGGGGCTTGGACGCGCAGGAATTTGTGCTGCACTACCAGCCGCAAGTCAATGGCCAAGGCATCACAGTTGGTAATGAAGCACTGGTGCGCTGGAAGCACCACCGCCGGGGGATGGTGCCGCCGGGGCAGTTCATTGCGTTGGCAGAGACCACGGGGCTGATTGTTCCGCTAGGGCAATGGGTGCTGGAGACGGCCTGTGCACAGTTGGTAGTGTGGTCCGTGCAGCCGTCCACCGCGCGCTGGACGTTGTCGGTCAATGTGAGCGCCTCACAGTTTGCACAGCCCGACTTCGTACAGCAAGTGTTGTTGGCGCTGGAAAAAACAGGCGCCAACCCGCACCGCCTGAAGCTAGAGCTCACCGAGAGCATGCTGGTCAATGATGTGGATGACATCATTGAAAAAATGCACACCATCAAGGGCTCTGGGGTGGGGTTCTCGCTGGACGACTTTGGCACCGGCTATTCGTCGTTGACGTACCTGAAGCGGCTGCCGCTGGACCAGTTGAAGATCGACCAATCGTTTGTGCACGATGTGCTGACCGACGCCAGCGACGCCGTGATTGCCCGCACGGTGGTGGCCCTGGGCCACAGCCTGGGCCTCACGGTAATTGCCGAAGGCGTAGAAACCGCAGCCCAGGCCGAGTTTTTGTCTGGCATTGGCTGCGATGCTTTCCAGGGCTACTACTACGGCCGCCCGGGCCCGGCGGCAGCCCTGCAGACCCCCTCCTCGCCCGTTACTGCCGCGCTGTCCTGATATTGCGCGGCAGCGCCTGCGGGTGGCTGGTGCGAAACGGGTTGATATCCAAGCCCCCGCGGCGCGTGTAGCGGGCGTATACCGTCAGCCGAGTGGGCTTGCAGCGGGTCCAGACATCCATAAAGATGCGCTCCACACACTGCTCATGAAACTCGTTGTGGTTGCGAAAACTCACGATGTATTGCAGCAGACCGGCTTGGTCAATCTGGTCGCCGGTGTAGCTGATCTGCACGCTAGCCCAGTCGGGCTGCCCGGTGACCAGGCAATTACTTTTGAGCAGATTGCTGACAAACACTTCCGACACAGGCGCTTCATCGCGCGTGGCGCTTAGCAGTTCGGGCGCGGGCGTGTAGTGCTCAAAATCCATGTCCAGACGGTCCAGGCTCAGGCCATCGAGCTCTTGCACGGGCTCGGTATCAAAGGTGTCCATACCCACCATAGTGACGCCTACCGATGCGAGGACGGTGGTGGCAGAATTGGCGTCGGCACTGCGCCACACCGCTTCGCTGATGTCGGCTCGCAGCCGGTCTTTCACGGCCTGGACATCGGCAAAGCGTGTGTTGTTGAAGCTGTTGAGGTACAGCTTGAACGATTTACTCTCCACGATATTCAGCGTCTCGCACGGAATGGTGAAGTGCGCCAGCGCCACCTGGGGTTTGCCGCGCAGGTTCAACCAGCTCAGCTCAAACGCCGTCCACATGTCCGCGCCCAAAAACGGCACCGCCCCGGGTAGTCCAATCTCCAGGCGCTTGGCCGCCCGTGGGATGGGGAACAGCAGGCTAGCGTCGTACTGGTCTATGTAGGCGCTGGCCCTGCCCAGTTGGGATTGCTCGGGCGAGTTCACGCGGCTGCGCCGTGGGTGCTTTGCACACCCTGCATGTGGGGGATCATGGTGGCCAGTATTTGGCGCACCGGCTCGTCGGGCAGGTCGTGACCCATGCCGGCAATGGTGTGCAGGCGCGCACCGGCAATGCGCTGGGCCGTGTCCTGGCCGTTGCCCAGGGGCACCAAGGGGTCTGCATCGCCATGCACTACCAGCGTACGGCACGTCACGGCCGCTAGCTGCGCGGCACGGTCCGCATCCGACACGATGGCCATCATCTGGCGCAACGTACCTGCCGGGTGAAAACTGCGCCGCACGCCCAGCGCAATACGCTCGCGCATCTGGGCCTCAGGTATCGGATAAGCAGGGCTGCCAATGATCTTGAACACTTTGACAAAGTGGTCCAGCACCGCCGCTGGGCTCTTGCCCGGGCGCTTGAGCATGGCGCGCACCACCTCGGGTTTGGCTTGGGGCAGGCCACGCGCCCCGCTGCTGCTCATGATGCTGGTCAGGCTCAGCACCCGCTTAGGTGCGGCAATGGCCACGCGCTGGGCAATCATGCCACCCATGCTCACCCCAACAATGTGGGCGTATTTGATTTTCAGGGCGTCCAGCACGCCCAACGCGTCTTGGGCCATGTCGGCCACCGTGTAGGGCGGCTTCACGGTCATGCCCATCTTGTATTTCAGGCTAGCCCACAGCAGGTTGGGCTTGCCCAGGTGGTCAAAGTGCTGGCTCAGGCCCACATCCCGGTTGTCCATGCGAATGACCCGAAAGCCCGCATCCACCAAGGCCTGCACCATCTGCGGCGGCCAGGCCACCAGTTGCATGCCCAGCCCCATGATCAGCAACACCACCGGCTGGCTAGCCGATGCGGGGCGTCCGTTGGCGCTGTCTTCAATTTCGATATCAATTCCGTTTGCTCTGATTTTCATAGCAGCCTAAGCAGGTTTTGTCCGGGCCAGAGCCCGATTTGGTTAAAAAAAATGACGTTTTGAGGCCCCAGGGCCAGTTTTAGGCTTTGCGACGGAACACCAGGCGCACCGGACTAGACTCTGCCGCTGTCCAGGCATAGCCTTCCACATCAAAGGCACGCAATTGCTCGGGTGTGCTCAGGCGGTGGGTGGTGGCGTAACGCGCCATCAGGCCCCGCGCGCGCTTGGCAAAAAAGCTCACCACCTTGTACTGGCCACCCTTGTATTCCTGGAACACACATTCCACCACGCCGGCCTTCAGGGCCTTGGTGTCTACCGCCTTGAAATACTCTTGCGAAGCCAGGTTCACCACCACCGGGCTAATGTCACTGCGCAGCCGGGTGTTGAGGTAGTCCGCAATCTGGCTGCCCCAGAACTGGTACAGGTCTTTGCCCTGCGCCGTGGGTAGGCGGGTGCCCATCTCCAGACGATAGGGCTGCATCAGGTCCAGCGGCCGCAGCACGCCATACAGGCCACTCAAGATGCAGACGTGTTCTTGGGCCCAGGCCAGGTCATCGGCGCTCAAAGCCTTGGCATCCAAGCCACCGTACACATCGCCATCAAAGGCCAGTGCAGCTTGGCGGGCGTTTTTGGGTGTGGCGCGTGACGACCAGGCCTGGTAACGGCCCACATTCAACTGCGCCAAGCCATCACTGAGGTCCATGAGCTCGGAGATTTGCGGCGGCGTGTAGCCGCGCAGCACGTCGATCAGCGCTTTGCTGTGCTTCACAAACAGCGGCGGCGTGTGGGCTTGGCCTTGCAGCGGGGTGTCGTAGTCGAGGGATTTGGCGGGGGAAAGCAAAAAAAGCATGTGCCATTATCGTGAAAGCACAGCACTGGCTGCACTGCCACCGGCATTTTCCTCGGGTCGCACCGGTAAAATCGTGGGTCGCTCACAAGAGAACCTCCCATGTCTGACCACGCCACCCCCGCCACCCCTGCCATCCCCGCTGCCCTGGAGCAGCCCGGTTTGCAATCCCTCTCCAAGTCCTTCGAGCCCGTAGCGCTGGAAGCGCACTGGGGCCCCGAATGGGAGAAGCGCGGCTACGGCATTGCGGGCTACCGTGGCACCCAGGCGCCGCAGGTGGGCGCCCCGGCGTTCGCCATTCAGTTGCCGCCGCCCAATGTCACGGGCACCCTGCATATGGGCCACGCCTTCAACCAGACCATCATGGACAGCCTGACCCGCTACCACCGCATGGCGGGCTTCAACACCGCCTGGATTCCGGGCACCGACCACGCCGGCATTGCCACCCAAATCGTGGTGGAGCGCCAACTGCAGGACCAAGGCGTCAGCCGCCACGACCTGGGCCGACCCGAGTTTTTGAAGAAGGTCTGGGAGTGGAAAGAGAAATCGGGTAACACCATCACCACGCAAATGCGCCGCATGGGCGACACCGTGGACTGGAGCCGCGAATACTTCACGATGGACGACAAATTGTCCAAAACCGTGACCGAGACCTTTGTGCAGTTGTACGAGCAAGGCTTGATCTACCGCGGCAAGCGCCTGGTGAATTGGGACCCGGTGCTGCAAAGCGCGGTGAGTGACCTGGAGGTGGAGAACGAAGAGCGCAACAGCTTTATGTGGCACATCGAATACCCTTTCAGCGATGGCCCACAAACTGCCGCCGACGGCACGCCCTTGCGCGGCATGCACATTGCCACCACCCGCCCCGAGACCATGCTGGCCGACGGCGCGCTGTGCGTGCACCCCGACGATGAACGCTACCAACACCTGATAGGCAAGATGGTGGATCTGCCCCTGTGCAATCGCCAGATTCCCATCATTGCAGACGATTTTGTGGACCGCGCATTTGGCAGCGGCTGCGTCAAGATCACCGGCGCACACGATTTCAACGACTACGCGTGTTCGCAGCGACACGGCCTGCCGCTGATCACCATCTTCACGCTGGACGCCAAGATCAACGAGAACGGCCCTGCCGCCTACCAAGGCATGGACCGCTACGTCTGCCGTAAAGCCGTGTTGAAGGATCTGGAAGAGCAAGGTTTTCTTCAAAAAGCGGTGCCGCACAAAAACATGGTGCCGATTTGCACGCGCACTGGTCAAGTCGTCGAGCCCATGCTGACCGACCAATGGTTTGTGGCGGTGAATAAGGCCCCCACGCTCCCCTCTGCGAGTGGTTCGCTGCCCCCCGAGGGGGCTAATTTTTCTAGGGGCGGCCCGTCGAAAAATTCAGACGACTTCGACAAGCGCAGCATCGCCCAGAAGGCCATCGATGCAGTCCACAGCGGCCAAGTGCAGTTTGTGCCCGAGAACTGGATCAACACCTACAACCAGTGGATGAACAACATCCAAGACTGGTGCATCAGCCGCCAGCTCTGGTGGGGGCACCAGATTCCGGCCTGGTATGACGAAGACGGCCATGTGATCGTTGCGCGCGATGAAGCCGAGGCGCAAGCGAAGGCACCCGGTAAAAAACTGCGCCGCGATGAGGACGTTTTAGATACTTGGTACTCCAGCGCACTGGTCCCGTTTAGCACCATGGGTTGGCCCGATGCGATGGAAGCCAGCGGGCGTGCCGGGCTTGGGCGCAGCGATATTGCGGGCGAAGCACGCGTGAGCAAGGCCGAGCACGGCGCGGCCGCTGGCGCTGCATCCGACGTGTCAGATTACGACCTGTATCTCCCATCCAGCGTCCTGGTCACCGGCTACGACATCATCTTCTTCTGGGTCGCCCGCATGATCATGATGACCACGCACTTCACCGGCAAGGTCCCGTTCAAGCACGTCTACATCCACGGCCTGGTAAAGGATTCGCAGGGCAAGAAAATGAGCAAGTCCGAGGGCAATGTGCTGGACCCGGTGGACTTGATTGACGGTATCGAATTAGCACCGCTGCTGGACAAGCGCACCACCGGCCTGCGCAAGCCCGAGACCGCACCCCAGGTGCGCAAAAACACCGAAAAAGAATTCCCCGAAGGCATCCCCGCCTACGGTGCCGATGCACTGCGCTTCACCTTTGCAGCACTCGCATCGCTGGGCCGCAGTATCAATTTCGATAGCAAGCGCTGTGAGGGCTACCGCAACTTTTGCAACAAGCTGTGGAACGCCACGCGCTTTGTGCTGATGAACTGCGAAGGCAACGACTGCGGCTTGAAAGAACACACCAAGGCCGAATGTGCCGTGGGCGGCCCGGCCCACGGCTACCTGGAATTCAGCCAGGCCGACCGCTGGATCGTGTCGCTGCTGCAAAAAGCCGAGGCCGATGTGGCCAAAGGTTTTGCGGAATACCGCCTGGACAATGTAGCCAACACGATTTATGACTTTGTGTGGAACGAGTTCTGCGACTGGTACCTGGAAATTGCCAAAGTGCAAATCAACACCGGCATGCCAGCTCAACAGCGCGCTACGCGCCGTACGCTGATCCGCACCCTGGAAACCATACTGCGCCTGGCCCACCCCATCACCCCCTTTATTACCGAGGAGTTGTGGCAAAAGGTCGCGCCCGTGGCGGGCCGGTTCCCGGCAAACGCAGATACGCCAGGTCAGGCAGGAGCCTCTGTCGCGGTGGCCGCCTACCCGGTCAGTCAGCCCGAACGCATCGACGAAAGTGCCATTGCGCATGTCGTCAAACTCAAAACTTTGGTGGATGCCTGCCGCAACCTGCGCGGCGAGATGAATGTGTCGCCTGCGACCCGCCTGCCGCTCTATGTGGTGGCGCAGACACCTGCTGAAAGTGAATTCCTGAAGTCTTCTGCGGCCGTACTGCAAGCCCTGGCCAAGTTGAGTGAAGTCAAGGTGTTTAGCGACGAAGCGAGCTGGCAAGCTGCGGCGCAAACGGCCCCCGTGGCCGTAGTGGGTGAAGCCCGCGTGTGTCTGTTTGTGGAAGTGGACATCGCTGCCGAGAAGATTCGCCTGGCCAAGGAAGTAGCCCGCCTGGAAGACCAGATAGCCAAAGCCAACGTCAAGCTCGGCAACGAAGCCTTTGTCGCCAAAGCACCCGCCGCTGTGCTGGAACAAGAGCGCAAGCGTGTGGCCGACTTTGCAGCCACGCTACAGAAGGTGCGGGAGCAGTTGGCTCGCCTAAGCTAGAAATGCAACCCACGCAGCGGCGGAGCGTGGGGGCAACGAACGCCGCGAAGGGCCGCCCCGAGCAAGTTCAGCCCCCTCGGGGGGCAGCGACCCGCGCAGCGGCGGAGCGTGGGGGCAATCTACCTGCGCCGCATCACGTGAATGAACGCATCACCCAGCGTTTCTTGGTGAATCAATTCATTACCAGTTTGCTTGGCAAAGGCCTGGAAGTCCCGCGTAGATCCAGCGTCGGTGGACACCACTTTAAGTGTCTGGCCGCTGACCATGTCGGCAAGCGCCTTTTTGGCTTTCAAAATAGGCAAAGGGCAATTCAAGCCACGGGTGTCCAGTTCTCGGTCAATTAGCACGTTAAGCATGTCAAATCCTTTGGTCTTCATTGTAGGCGGCAGTGTCTGAAGCCACTGGCCAAGCACACTTCATGCACGGGTTCAATCCCGCTTGGGAAACTCGATAAAACTGGGCGTATAGCCACGGGATTTCAACCAGTCCGCCAATGCATAGCCCGTGCCTGCCGGCCAGCATTTGACATCATCGGGTGCGTACAAGCGGTAGTCCACCAACTCAGGCGATAAATGCACTTCACCATGGCAAACTGCGTGGTACGCAATGATGATCTGGTTCATGCGCTGGAAGTCATACACCCCAATCAGGTCGAGTGATTCTGTAACCAAGCTGGTCTCTTCGGCAATCTCCCTTGCAATGCCCTCCTGGGGCGTTTCCCCGGCCTCCATAAAGCCGGTGATCAAGGCGTACATTTTGCCGGGCCACGCGGCATTGCGCGCCAGCAAAATTTTCCCATCGTATTCAACGACGGCTGCCAACACCGGGGTCGGGTTGTTCCAATGCGTGAAATCGCAAGCAGTGCAGCGCAGCCGCACTTTCTCGCCACCGTCTTCCTCTTTGGCAATCAATGCCAGCGGCATGGCGCACTGGGGGCAAAACTTGAACAACGCACTCATGCTGGAAAGACTCCAGTAGACAGGTAACGATCCCCGCGGTCACACACAATGAAGACGACGGTGGCGTTGGATTCGCGCTTGGCAATTTCTTGGGCCACCCAGCACGCCCCTGCCGCCGAGACGCCCGCGAATATGCCCTCTTCTCGCGCCATGCGCCGGCACATGTCCTCGGCATCCGCTTGGCTTACGTAGACCAGCTCATCGACGTTGCGCGGGTCGTAGATTTTGGGCAGGTAGGCCTCGGGCCATTTGCGAATACCAGGAATCCGCGAACCTTCGGAGGGTTGCGCACCGATGATGCGAATCGCGGGATTCTTTTCTTTCAAAAATCGAGACACTCCCGTGATCGTGCCGGTGGTGCCCATGGCACTAACGAAGTGCGTGACCTGCCCTTGGGTTTGTTCCCATATTTCAGGCCCGGTGGTCTCGTAATGGATACGCGGATTGTCCTGGTTGGCAAACTGGTCCAACACGGTCCCTTTGCCGTCGCGCTGCATCTGTTCGGCCAGATCGCGGGCGTATTCCATGCCGCCACTTTTGGGCGTGAGAATCAGCTCCGCACCAAAGGCTTTCATGGTTTGCACGCGCTCAATAGACAGGTCCTCCGGCATGATGAGCACCATGCGGTAGCCCTTGATCGCTGCCGCCATTGCCAGCGCGATGCCGGTGTTACCCGAGGTGGCCTCCAGCAGGGTGTCGCCAGGGCGAATGTCACCCCGCTCTTGGGCTCGTTGAATCATGGACAGCGCTGGGCGGTCTTTCACAGAGCCAGCCGGGTTATTGCCCTCAAGCTTGCCCAGCACCACCGTGTGGCGTGCCGTGTTGTCAGCCGCTCCGATACGTTGCAGTGCCACCAAGGGCGTTTTTCCGATAGCGTCTTCGATAGTTGGATAGGTCATATCCGTAAATGTGCCATAATTCAAGGCTTACGTATTTGCGTCGCCCGGGTGGTGGAATTGGTAGACGCACGGGACTCAAAATCCCGCGCCGCAAGGCGTGCCGGTTCGATTCCGGCCCCGGGCACCACTTTAAAAGCCAGACAATCTTGTGTTGTCTGGCTTTTTCTTTGCGCCAATGGCATGCTGCATTGCGCTTCGCAATTTGACCCATTTCCACCATGCTGTCTCAGACACCTCATTTCCTCGCCAAAAGCCGCACTCCTGCAATTTTTTGGGCTATTTTGGCGAGCTTTGTATTGCTGGCACTGGTACCCACTGTATGGCCTGCTATAGACATTGCAGCTGCGGGACTCTTTGTTGGCCCTGGCATGGTGCTTGACGCTGGGCAATGGCCCTGGGTGGTGTGGATCAATGCATATACCCCTAGCGTGTTTCGCTTCATGGTCGTCGCTGCAGCGGCGGGATGGCTTTTCACGAGTCTGTCCCCGTATGGCAAACGCTGGCGCATGCAGTTGGCCTTTCTGGTATTGGCCGGCACGCTGGGCCCTGGCCTGGTGGTGAATCTGGTGTTTAAGGACAACTGGCAGCGTGCGCGCCCCTACCAAGTGCAGCAGTTCGGCGGCAGCCAGCAATTCACCCGCGCCGCCGTCATTACCGACCAATGTGACAACAACTGTTCATTTGTCAGCGGTCACGTAGCCTGCGGCTTCTTCCTCGCCAGTTTGATGTTGCTGCAGCCCAGGCGACGCGTGCTATGGGCGGGGATAGGTATCACAGCAGGTTTGCTCATCGGCTTTGCCCGGATGGCCGACGTTGCCCACTGGCTCAGCGATGTACTGTGGGCCTGCCCTATCACCCTACTGTGCAGCTGGATTGCGTGGCAAGTGCTAGTACGCGTGTACCCGCCTGTCGAACGGCACACCCGCGAAAAAGCGGGTTAACGGCTGCTTTACGCCAACCCCAATCGAACGTCTGGGAAACGCAGCGCCAAACGCAGTTCGCGCTTCATGCGGCTGTTGTCAAGCCGGCGCGATTCGCGCATAAAGCTCAGCTGCATGGGCGACAGTGCAAATGCGGCGTCTTGCCGGCTGATACGCGGCGGGCGAGCAATGCCATAAAGGTCAGCGGCCAGATCAAAATAATCGCCCATTTTGAGTGCGCTGTCGTCACACACGTTGTAAGTTCTTTGGGCGCGACCCAGCCACAGCGCCCGCACGCAAGCACGCGCAAGATCGTCAGCGTGGATGTGGTTGGTATAGACGTCTTGCTCAGCTTGTAGCACAGGCAAGCCTTTGAGCAAGCGCGCGCGGGGCGTACCACCCTCTCGGTCAAGCGCGTAAATACCAGGAATACGCAAGACACAGGCTCGGGCCAAGCTGGCGCGCCCCCAATGTCGCACCCGAGCTTCTGCGTCTACCCTGCGTGCGCCACGGTCTGTTTGGGCATGCAGAGATCGGGTCTCTGCAACTATGGCGCCACCGCAGTCGCCGTACACCCCACTCGTGGACCCATAGACCAGCGTGCTGGGGCCATTACGCAAACGCAAGGCTTGCAACAGTGCCTGCGTGCGCATATCACCCTGCCCCGCACTGTGAGGTGGGGCAAGGTGAACGACCCGCTGCGCCAACCCTGCCAGTCGCCGCAAACTAGCAGCCACATCCAAATTGCCAACCAATGGCATGACACCCATAGCACGCAACTCTACACACCGTTCAGGGTTTGAGGTCAACGCCATTACACGCACTCTACCTGCCAATTGGCGGACCACACGCCCACCGACATCACCACAACCGATGATCAAAATGCGATGCCGACGAAAACGAGAAGGCAGTGCGCCCAGTGGGCTTTGGATTGAGGGCAAAATCAGCAGCCTGTGAATACAAAGCCCCAAGGATACTTAAAAACGTATGACCGCTGCTGCCCATGCCGACGCCACCTTTTCTGTCACGGTCCAACCCAGCGGGCGCAGTTTCTCTGTAGACAGTACAGAAACTGTATTGCTGGCGGGAATCCGCCAAGCCATAGGCCTGCCCTATGGATGTAAAGATGGGGCGTGTGGCTCGTGCAAATGCAAAATGCTCAGCGGCTCCGTGCACCACGGTAATCACCAAAGCAAGGCCTTGAGCCCCGAGGAGGAAGCCGCCGGCCTGATTCTGACGTGCTGCGCGACCCCGGAATCGGATTTAGTGCTGGAGTCGCGCCAAGTTACTGAGGCCGGTGCGCTGCCCATTAAAAAAATGCCTGTCAGGGTCAGCAGTTTGCATAAGGCCTCTGACGATGTGATGGTGATACAGCTGCAGCTTCCGGCCAATGACACCTTCACCTACCGCGCTGGACAGTATGTGGAATTCCTTTTGCGCGACGGTGCACGACGCAGTTATTCCATGGCGAATGCTCCGCACAATGGCCCTGGCGTGGAGTTACACGTTCGGCACATGCCCGGCGGAAAATTCACAGATCATGTGTTTGGGGTGATGAAGGAAAAAGAAATCCTTCGCATAGAGGGTCCCTATGGTTCATTTTTTCTCCGAGAAGACTCCAGCAAGCCTATCATTCTGTTGGCTTCCGGTACGGGGTTTGCGCCTGTAAAAGCGTTACTCGAATACATGCAGCACCAAGGAATACAACGCCGGGTGACTCTGTATTGGGGAGGACGTAGGCCCAGCGATTTGTATATGGACAGCTGGATTACCCACCAATTGGCAGCCATGCCCCAACTGACTTATGTTCCCGTTGTATCCGGTGCGCTTGCTGAGGATGGCTGGGCCGGACGCAGTGGATTCGTGCACCAAGCAGTGATGCTGGACTTTCCAGATCTCAGTGCTCACCAGGTGTACGCCTGCGGAGCACCCATCGTGGTGGAGTCTGCACACACAGATTTCGTGAATCTATGCCGGCTGGACCCTGATGAGTTTTTTGCGGACGCGTTCACATCCGAGGCCGACAAAGCCCACCCGTAGTCACCAAGCGCTCACGCCCGTACACTCGCTCCGGTTGCGTGCTTAACCATAGGCCACTCACTGAGGATCACGGCAAGGACCACCATGGCGCCGCCCAGGGCGGCCTGTATACCCAGAACCTCGCCCAGCACCGCCCAAGCAAAAAAAGCCGCAAACACGGGCTCCAAGGCATATACCAGCGCCGCTTTGTCGGCACTGACATGGCGCTGGGCGATCGCTTGCAGGAACAACATACCTGCAGTGGCAACGTAGCCCAAGTAGATCAGCCCGGCAACAACACCCAAGTCCAAGCGAGCTGACAAGCTTGCCATACGGGTCGTGCCTGATGCGCTAAATAGCATCCACGCGGTGCCCAAGATTGCCATCCAGACGATTTGGGTCGCGGCCAGTTGGCTCGCAGTGTGGCGCCCTGCCCAGCGCGACAGGATGATGACATCCAAAGCGTAGGCCAGTGCGCCCAAGACCGTAGCGGCGTCCGCCCACAGGTGTGCGCCTCCTTCCCAAGACATCAGACCAATTCCGGCACAAGCCAGGCATGCCGCCCCCAACACCAGCCAACTGGGACGTACGCCCCACGCGATTCCAAGCAACGGCACCATCAAGACATTGAGGCTGGTCAAAAACGCGCTGCGGTTGGATGTAATATGTTCCAGGCCATAGGCTTGTCCCACATAAGACAGAAGAACAATGACACCCAGGACACCCCCGTCGCGCCAGGCTTGCCTAGATGCCCGTAGGGCAAAAGGCAGCATCAAAACTGCTGCAATTAGAAATCGCAGCGCAGATACCTCCAGTCCTGACAGTTGTGCCGTAGCTAGTTTTAAAACTGGAAAGGTAGCGCCCCAAACCAGAGTTACCAGCAGCAGAATCAGAACGTAGACGTTCACGATGCGGAGCGGTGAGATGCCAGGCAAAAATACCGAGGCTTACGACCTCCACAAAGGTCTTATTCGCCCAAGTAAGCTGCGCGCACCTTGGGGTCATTAAGCATCTCTTTGGCGTTACCCGTCATCGTGACAATACCGGACTCCATGACGTAGCCACGGTTCGCAATTGACAGTGCGCGGCTAGCGTTTTGCTCCACCAGCAGCACCGTAACGCCTTGGGCGTACACGTCTTTGACCACTTCGAAAATCTTGTCCACCATGATGGGCGACAAGCCCATGGAGGGTTCGTCCAGCAACAGAACTTTAGGGCGGCTCATTAGCGCACGGCCCATGGCCAACATCTGCTGTTCGCCCCCGGACATAGTCCCCGCCAACTGGTCACGGCGCTCTTTCAAGCGGGGGAAAATCGTAAATACTTTATCGATATCTGCGGCGATACCGTCTTTGTCGGTGCGAATGTACGCACCCATTTGAAGGTTCTCGAGGATGGTCATGCGCGTAAAAACACCGCGACCCTCCGGCACCATGGCCAGGCCTTGCTTCACGAGGTCCCACGGGCCCTGTCCCTTGATACTCTTGCCCAAGTATTCAATATCGCCGGCATTGATTGGCAGACTACCGGTGATGGCCTTCATGGTCGTCGTCTTACCGGCACCGTTAGAACCAATCAGCGATACCAGCTCGCCTTCACGCACTTCGAAATCAACGCCTTTGACCGCCTGGATACCGCCATACGACACCTTGAGGTTGCTCACTTTGAGCAGAGTCTTGCTTGTCATGTTGCTTCCTTAGTGTCCGCTCGTGCCCAGATAGGCCTCAATCACTTTTTCATTCTTTTGCACATCGGCTGGCGTGCCTTCGGCAATTTGTTTGCCATAGTCCAGCACCGTTACCCGGTCGCACAAGCCCATCACCAGTTTCACGTCGTGTTCGATCAACAAAATTGTCCGGTTGTCTTTACGAATGCGGTCAATCAATGTACGCAGCACAACTTTCTCGGTAGCGTTCATGCCAGCCGCAGGCTCGTCCAGCGCAATCAGCTGGGGGTCGGTAGCCAAAGCGCGGGCGATCTCCAAGCGGCGCTGGTCGCCATAACTCAGGGTGCGCGCTTTGAAGCCAGCGAGCTCACCTATGCCCACGTAGTCCAATAACTCTTGTGCGCGCTTGGCAATGGCCGCTTCTTCTGCCTTGAAGCCTGGCGTGCGAAAGATGGCACCAAATAAACCCGAGTGGGTGCGAATGTGGCGCCCTACCATCACGTTTTCCAGGGCCGTCATTTCCGAAAATAATCGGATATTTTGAAAAGTACGGGCGATGCCCGCCTTGGCGACAGCGTGCACCGCAGTGGGTTGGTAGGGCTTACCCGCCAACTCGAATATACCGCTGTCGGGCGTATATAAACCTGTCAATACGTTGAAAAACGTGGTCTTACCGGCGCCATTGGGACCAATGAGGCCATAGACCTGACCGCGCTCGATTTTGATACCGACATCACTGAGGGCTTGCAAACCACCAAACCGCTTGGACACACCGGAAACATTGAGTACTGTATCTGTCATAAGAATTCCATTCAGCCCGGCTAGGTTCAGGTTTTTGCGTTCGACAAAGACTTGCCGTGCTCAGGCGAGGGCCACAGACCACGCGGACGCAACAACATGACACTAATCATCGCAAGCGCGATCAGCAACTGACGCAAGATGGAAGCGTCCAACCTCCCGCCCGTCATGGCCTGCAAGGGGCTGGCAACATAGCGCAAAACCTCTGGCAAAGCCGACAACAAGACCGCACCCAGAATGACACCTGGCAGATGTCCGACGCCACCCAACACGACCATAGCGACGATCATTACCGACTCCATGAGACTGAAAGACTCGGGTGAAATGAAGCCTTGGAAAGCCGCAAACATAGCCCCAGACACGCCCCCAAATGTAGCGCCCATACCGAAGGCCAGGAGCTTCATATTGCGTGTGTTGATACCCATGGCTTTGGCTGCTATTTCGTCTTCACGAATTGCCATCCAAGCACGCCCGACACGGGATAACTCTAGACGATGGCAAATGATCACACTAATGACAACCAGTGCTAAAAACAGGTAGTAGTAGAGCGTGACAGAAGGCAACTCAAACCCAAAAAGGTTGAGCTTCTTACCTAAGTCCAGGCCGAAAAAATGCAAAGAGTCAATCTGGTTGATGCCCTTGGGGCCGTTGGTAATATTGACAGGATGGTCCAGATTGTTCAAAAACACACGGATGATCTCTCCAAAGCCCAAAGTCACGATGGCCAGATAGTCACCGCGCAACCGCAGTGTGGGAGCACCGAGCAAAATGCCGAACACACCCGCTAACGCCGCTGCCAGTGGTATGACGACCCACAGCGGTGTGTGCATGCCATTGGGGAACATTTGTGCAATAAACGGGAAGGTCTGCGTCAGGTGGGGCGACGCCATCAGGCCAAACATGTAAGCACCAATGGCAAAGAACGCCACATAACCCAAGTCCAGCAAGCCTGCGTAACCCACAACAATGTTGAGCCCCAAGGACAGAAGCACAAATAAAAGTGCCATATCTGCAATTCGCACCCACGCATTGCCGAAGCTTTGCAACAGCAATGGAAGTATCAGCAAGCCGGCAGCGGCCACCAGCATAGCGAGAAGTCGGTGTTGTGATTTCATAGTAGGTTTGTCCTCAAGCGCGATCTGCCACACGCTCACCCAGCAATCCGGAGGGGCGCAACGTCAACACGACTATTAAAACAATAAAGGCGAAAATATCGGAGTAATGGCTTCCCAAGACGCCGCCAGTGAGCGCGCCAATGTAGCCCGCGCCAATCGATTCAATCAGGCCTAGCAAAATCGCGCCGACTACCGCGCCAGCCAGATTTCCGATTCCGCCAAAGACTGCGGCCGTAAAGGCCTTGAGCCCTGGAAGGAAGCCCATGGCGTGTTGCGCAGTGCCGTAGTTAGAGGCGTACATGACACCTGCTATAGCTGCCAACACCGCCCCGATGATGAATGTCGCAGAAATTACGACATCGGGCCTCACGCCCATCAGGCCGGCCACCCGTGGATTCTCGGCGGTGGCACGCATTGCGCGGCCAAGCTTGGTGTAATTCACCAGCCACATCAACACGGCAAGCGATGTTGCGGTAACGCCCAAAATCATGACTTGTGTGGGTGTTATCACCGCTCCAGCGATATCAATAGGCGTATTGGGGAGCAAGGTGGGGTAAGACTTGTAGTTAGGCTTCCAAATGATCATGGCCAGCGTCTGCAAGAGAATGGACATACCGATGGCAGTTATCAGCGGTGCAAGCTTGGGGCTGTTGCGCAAGGGCCGGTAAGCTACTTTTTCTATTACAAAATTGAGCGTCGCAGCCACCACACACGCAATGATCAGGGCCAGTATCAAAATGACGAACCCGGGCGTACCAGGCATGGCTTCTTGCATTAGCCCGATGATGCTCCAACTGGTGAGTGCCCCCACCATCATGACTTCACCATGGGCAAAGTTGATAAGGTTGATGATCCCGTAGACCATGGTGTAACCCAACGCAATGAGGGCGTACATACTGCCCAACACCAGACCGTTAATGATCTGCTGTATCAAAATATCCATGGTGCTTCTCCGATTTTTGTGTCAGTGATGGCGCCAGCTTCTATCGGTGAAAGAGTTGACTGGAACATTCGGTCAAGCCCACTATGCAAGATCCCCGCCAATCTGGTCCAAGCCATGCGCAACCATCCGGAATTGTACCGAACGCGAAACCGCACTTACGGTGACACGTACCGTAACTGCAGGGTGTTTACCCTTGCACTAAACCGCAGAGTCTGGGTCTTGGGCGACTGGCGCTGCTACCGCATTCAAGACACGCAATTGCCGCATTCTTTCTGCAATTCGGATTTCTAGGCCCCGATCTACGGGCTGGTAGAAACCGTGTGGATGCATACCTTCGGGCCAGTAGCTCTCGCCGGCGGCGAATCCACCCACTTCATCATGCGCGTAGCGGTAGTTCTTTCCAAAGTCCAATTCCTTCATAAGCCGCGTAGGTGCGTTGCGCAAATGCATGGGCACAGGGCGTGAGCCATCTTGCTTGACCAGGGCACGGGCAGCATTGAACGCTGTGTAGACAGCATTAGATTTTGGCGCTACGGCCAAATAGACCACGCACTCTGCCAAGGCCAGTTCTCCCTCTGGAGAACCTAATCGTTCGTACACGTCTGCCGCATCCAAGGCTAGGCGCAGGGCGCGAGGATCCGCTAAGCCGATATCTTCACTGGCCATTCTGATTAGCCGGCGGGCCATATATTTGGGCTCCGCGCCACCATCGAGCATGCGAACTAGCCAGTACAGTGCTGCGTCCGGGTCCGAGCCGCGAACTGATTTGTGCAATGCACTGATGCTGTCAAAAAACTGATCACCGCCTTTGTCGTAGCGCCGCATGCGCTCACCGAGAACCTGCATTAGCCACGCATCCGTTATCTCGGTTTGTTGCTCTTGGCGTGCAGCAACACCCAAATTTTCCAAAGTGTTGAGAAGCCTCCTGGCGTCACCATCAGCATAGGCAACAAGCCTTTCAATCGCTATATTTTCAATAGCAGGTAGCGCTTGTTCCGTCCGGGCTAGCAGCACTATTTTCCTTAAATCGACGTCCTGCAGAGGCTTCAATACATAGACTGCCGCCCTGGATAACAGCGCTGAATTGACCTCGAACGAGGGGTTCTCGGTGGTAGCGCCTATGAATGTGAATAGCCCGCTTTCAACATGAGGCAAAAAGGCATCTTGTTGGCTTTTGTTAAAGCGATGGACCTCGTCCACAAACACAATAGTGCGGCGCTGTTCTAAGCCGTCCCGCAATGTCGTAGCCATATCCACGGCCTCGCGGATGTCTTTAACTCCCCCAAGTACCGCGCTGATGGTGATGAACTGTGCATCAAAGGCATCCGCCATCAGACGAGCGATGGTCGTTTTGCCTACACCGGGCGGTCCCCAGAGAATGCAACTGTGGGGTTGTCCCGACTCAAAGGCCAGACGAAGCGCCATGCCGGCACCCAAGAGGTGTTGTTGCCCAATCACTTGCGCCAAGCTACGTGGCCGCAAGCGCTCGGCCAGAGGCTGGTGCTGAGGAAGGGCAGACTTATGGAGGGTCACGCTAGAGCTCGGTCCGTTGGAATATAAAAACTGGACACAGCGGGGCAAAAAAAAACCTTTTGGGTCTGGGACTCAAAAGGCTTCTTAAATTATGGTGCCGCTTGTCGGATTCGAACTGACGACCTACCGCTTACAAGGCGGTTGCTCTACCAACTGAGCTAAAGCGGCACGTCTCGAATTCTACTCGATAGTAGTAGCAATTTTGCCCCGTGAGACTACAAAGTCTATTTTATGCGTGTCAGCGCAGGTCGGCCCCCTGCTGGAGGTTTGGGGCTGGGAGAATCATCCTCAACGGTACTTGTAGCTACCACTGGAGCAACTGACGTAACGGTCGTGGTTCGCTTGCCCAATACAGCACCATCGTCTACAGATGCCGTGGTCGCCAACATAGGGAAAGCCATGCCTTGCCCATTCTCTCGGGCATATATCGCCAAGACACGGTCCACTGGAATCACAATATCTCGGGCCACACCGCCGAAGCGCCCCTTGAACTCGATGTACTCGTTGCCTAACTGCAGGGCACTGGTGGCATCAAAACTGATGTTCAACACGATCTCGCCATCCTTCACAAACTCCATGGGGACGCGTACGTTGTCACCCACCAGCACAGCAACGAAAGGGGTGTAACCATTGTCCGTGCACCATTCATACAGTGCGCGTATAAGATACGGGCGGGTGGAGTTGGAATCTTTGGCTTCGATCATAGACGGCGTGCGGCGAATTACTTACGCATGACCTTTTCGGAAGGTGTCAGCGCTTCGATATATGCAGGGCGCGAAAAAATACGCTCGGCATATTTCAACAACGGCGCTGCATTCTTGCTCAAATCGATCCCGTAGTAGTCAAGACGCCAGAGCAATGGTGCGATGGCGACGTCAAGCATCGAAAAGTTTTCGCCCAGCATGTACTTATTTTTCAGAAACACGGGGGCCAGCTGTGTCAAGCGATCACGAATGTGCGCACGTGCCTTCTCCAGCGTCTTTTCATTACCTTTGGATAAACGGGCCTCTAGCGTAGAAACATGGACGAATAATTCTTTCTCGAAATTCAACAGAAACAAACGTACACGGGCTCGGTCGACTGGGTCGCCGGGCATGAGTTGCGGGTGAGGAAAACGCTCATCAATATATTCATTGATGATGTTAGATTCGTACAGAATCAAGTCGCGCTCCACCAAAATGGGCACCTGCCCATAGGGGTTCATGACATTGATGTCTTCGGGCTTGTTATACAAGTCGACGTCACGGATCTCAAAGTCCATGCCTTTCTCAAACAAAACAAACCGGCAGCGGTGAGAGAAAGGGCAGGTTGTTCCTGAATACAGCACCATCATGGCTAGAGACTCCTAAAAATTAAAAAGAGTGGGCTGCTAATGCGAGCCCACTCTGAACCGGTTACCCAATGCCCGAAAGCGTATAGATAACCCTCCGTTTTATCGCGCTTTACTTGACGTCTTTCCAGAACGCCGCATTCAAGCGCCAAGCGAATATGGTCATGATGCACAGGAACAGCAGGACCCATACGCCTACGCGCACACGCGTATTTTGTGAAGGCTCTGCCATCCACTGCAAATATCCGACTAAGTCACCAATAGCCTGGTCGTACTGCAGAGGCGTCATAGTACCCGCTGTGATCTGCTTCCAATTGCCTGTGAACACATGCTCCTCATGACCGTGCTGCTCCACCGTCTTGTACACGGGTTCGCGCTTGCCCTGCAACTCCCACAGAACGTGAGGCATACCCACGTTGGGATAAGCCAAATTGTTCCACCCAGTAGCCTTGGTCTCATCGGGGTAATAGGTGCGTAAATAGGTGTACAAATAGTCGGCACCGGTACCTTGCCCAGCGGCAGAGCGCGACCGCGCGATAACCGTCAGATCAGGCGGGTTACCACCAAACCAATCTTTGGCTTGGCGCGGGTCGATTGCCGCCTTCATTGTTTCACCCACCTTTTCGGTGGTGAATAACAGGTTGTCCTTGATCTGCTGATCGGTCAGTCCAATGTCTTTTAAACGGTTGAAGCGCATGAAGGCTGCGGAGTGACAGTTCAGACAGTAATTGACGAAGAACTTAGCACCGTTTTGCAAGGATGCAAGATCGTTGCTCTTGTTTGGCGCCTTGTCCCACACGACACCCCCGCTACTGGCTTGAACACCCGACACCAGCCCCATTGCCAGCATTACAGAAACTATCCATTTTTTCATCTCTATCTCCGGCTCAGTGGGCAGCAAAGTTGACTCGGGCAGGCACCGGCTTGGGATCCCCCAGCCTGCTCCACCAAGGCATCAGTATGAAGAAACCAAAGTAGAACAATGTACCCACCTGCGATACCCGCTCGCCGATGGCGGACGGAGGCTGAACCCCAAGATAAGCCAAGACCACAAAATTAATCACAAAGATACCGTAGAGGTATTTGTGCCAATCAGGGCGGTAGCGAATCGACTTCACCGGGCTGTAGTCCAGCCAAGGCAAGAAGAACAAAATGATCACCGCGCCACCCATGGCAACCACGCCCCAAAACTTCGCATCGATGCTCAACATGGCAGCCACAACACCAGCGGCAACAACCACAATCGCACCCTTGAAAATCATGGGCATTTTGAACTTAAATATACCCAGCGCTGCACCACCCACCACGCAAGCAATCAGCGCATACATCATTTCACCAGTGATAGCACGCAGCATGGAGTAGAACGGTGTGAAATACCAAACAGGGGCGATGTGCAGTGGCGTTTTCAGCGGATCGGCAGGAATGAAGTTGTTGTACTCCAAGAAATAACCACCGAACTCAGGGGCGAAAAAGATGATGGCGGTGAACACCATTAAGAAAACGCTGACCGCAAAAATATCGTGAACCGTGTAGTACGGGTGGAACGGAACACCGTCCAAGGGGTGGCCGGCCGCATCGCGGGGCGCGTTCGGGCCTTTGATTTCAACACCGTCCGGGTTATTGGAGCCCACATCGTGCAACGCCAACAAGTGCGCAACCACTAAGCCCAGCAGGACCAACGGGACTGCTATTACGTGAAATGCAAAGAAGCGGTTCAGCGTAGCATCGCCCACCACGTAGTCACCACGGATCAGCAATGCCAAATCTGGCCCCACGAAAGGGATCGCCGCAAACAAATTCACAATCACCTGCGCACCCCAATAGCTCATCTGGCCCCACGGCAACAGATAGCCCATGAATGCCTCCGCCATCAGGCACAAAAATATGGCACAACCGAAAACCCAAACTAGTTCACGCGGCTTACGGTAGCTGCCGTATATGAGGCCGCGAAACATATGCAAATAGATCACCACGAAAAACGCGGAAGCGCCCGTCGAGTGCATATAGCGAATCAGCCAGCCCCACGGCACATCACGCATGATGTATTCCACCGAAGCAAAAGCTAGGCTTGCATCAGGCTTGTAGTGCATGACCAGAAAAATACCGGTCACGATCTGGATAACCAGCACCAGCATTGCCAGCGCGCCGAAAACATACCAAAAATTGAAGTTCTTGGGAGCGTAATACTCCGACATGTGGACTTTGTAGGCGTCGAAAGCCGTGGGTACGCGGTTTTCGAACCAGTTGGTGACTTTTTCGCCAACGGAGGCGTTTGGGGAGATTTCCTTGAATTCAGCCATATTCTTAATCCTCAGGCTTTCTTGTCTTCGCCGATCAGCAGCTTGCTGTCAGACAGGTACATATGCATTGGTATTTCAAGGTTGTCCGGCGCAGGCTTGTTCTTAAAGACACGGCCGGCCATGTCAAAGGTAGAACCATGGCACGGGCAAAGGAATCCACCCTTCCAGTCGTCCGGCACGGAAGCCTGCGCACCGGTCTGAAATTTATCCGACGGCGAGCAGCCCAAATGGGTACAAATGCCAACAGCCACAAAATACTCTGGCTTGATTGAACGAGCCTCGTTGCGCGCGTACTCTGGAGTCAGTTCTTCGGGCTTGCGCTTGGAATCGGGATCCGCCAGCTCACCAGTCAATTTCGATAAATCGGCCAGTTGCTCGGGCGTGCGGCGAACCACCCAAACCGGCTTGCCTCGCCACTCTACGGTAATCTTTTCACCGGGCTTGAGACCACTAATGTCTACCTCAACGGCAGCGCCGGCAGCTTTCGCCCGCTCGGATGGCTGGAAAGTGCTGACAAAAGGAACTGCGGTAGCTGCAACGCCAACGGCGCCGGCACAGGCGGATGTAATGATCCAGGTTCTTTTACTGGAGTCGATCTTTGGGGTGTCGACAAGGGTTTCACTCATGAGAATCCTCAATGAACAGCGGTACTAGGGGCGTTGCCGATTGTAGCTGACAGGGATGATGTCATTCAAAGCCCAGGCCATGCCCTTGCAGCACGAATCGCTTGTAAAAGACTCTGCGGGTTTGCGCACCCGGTTCCAGCAATATCAAAGGCTGTGCCATGGTCCGGGCTGGTGCGCACAAATGGCAGCCCTAGGGTCATATTGACGCCGTCCTCCACTCCGAGATACTTCACGGGAATCAAACCCTGATCGTGGTACATCGCCACGACCACGTCGAATTCGGATTGTTGTCCTGCTTTTTGCCGTGCTCGCATAAAAATCGTGTCGGGGGCAAACGGGCCTTTAACATCCCAACCCTGCTTGCAAGCCCAGACAATTGCGGGATGAATAACGGCAATCTCCTCACGTCCAAATAACCCACCCTCTCCAGCATGCGGATTCAGACCAGCCACGGCAATGCGTGGAACGCGGCCCAACAAACCCGTCAAGGCATGGTGGGTGATCTCCAGGGTTTTTGTAATATTTTCAAAAGTCACCGCATCCAGCGCATCGCGCAATGACATATGGATACTGACCAACACGGTGCGCAACTCTGCATTCGCCAACATCATGCGCACAGGCATTTCTGCAACGGCTTTATTGCAGTATCGGGCTGCCTCTTCTTGCAAAAGCTCGGTATGCCCTGGGAATCGGCTGTAGGGCGGCCCAGCAGCAAACAGAGCCTCTTTGTGCAGCGGCGCGGTGACCACGGCACAGGCATCCCCCCGCAACACGGATCGTGCAGCCCACAGCACACACGCGCCCGCAAATGCGCCGGCAGATGCACTGATTTGCCCCCAGGTTGCCAGTCCCGGACCTGGTTGCGGCTGCAGGACTGGGATGCATCCAGGGGGAGCCAGCACCGCGTCCGACGGACGGTCAATCTGTGCAATTCGCAGTGCCTTTTGGCCCTTCGTGGCAACGAGTTGACTGGCTCTTTGCATGTGGGCCACATCCCCCACTACAAAGCAAGCCTGCAAATCCACGGGCTGCGTCTGGAACGATTTCGCAATAATTTCCGGACCAATTCCTGCGCCATCGCCCATAGTGATGGCTAAGGGCGTGAGCAACGAGGTTTTGGGGGCAGTCATGAATGGCGCGCGCTTCAGGCGGGATTATCGATGTCGATAAACACGTGCGCCAAGCCACACTGCTGAGCCACATGGTGCGCTATCGCCTGAACGCCATAGCGTTCCGTGGCATGGTGTCCGCATGCCAAATAGGCAACTCCACACTCCCGAGCGTAATGGGCCTGAGGCTCCGATATTTCCCCCGTGACGTAGGCGTCCACGCCCGCGGCGATGGCAGCCTCGAAATAGCCCTGTGCGCCGCCGGTGCACCAACCAATACGCTGCACCGGCCTGTTGTTGATCGGTGCGACCAGTATGGGTGGGCGCCCCAAAATACGCGCAATATGCACAGCCAAATGTTCGGGACTGGGAAAGGTCATTGGCGCCACGGGAGAGCCCCAGCAAGCCAGTTGCTGCTCTCCGAAGTGGCCTTGCACCTGTAAGCCAAGTCGCAGGCCCAGTTGCGCGTTGTTGCCCAACTCTGGGTGCGCGTCTAAGGGCAAATGGTAGGCCCAGAGATTAATGTTGTGAGCTAGCAAAGCGGCGAGGCGCTGACGCATCCAGCCTGTGACGCAGCCATCCTGCCCACGCCAAAATAAACCATGGTGCACCACGATAGCATCGGCGCCGTCCGCAATGGCCGCTTCAATCAGCGCCAGGCTGGCTGTAACACCAGACACGATTTTGTGTATGTCACGCCGCCCCTCCACCTGCAAACCATTGGGCCCGTAGTCTTTGAAGCGCTCTGGCTGAAGCAAGCCATTGAAAACCTGTTGCAAGGCGTCGCGTTCAATCATGGGCAGAGCATCGTCGAAAATGGAGGGGGGAGTCTTTACGGTAGTTTCATTGTCGCCGATGGTGGGCCCTGCGGCGCTAAGCTGCTGTCGCAGCCCTTGCCTGCAGCAATCCAACGATGGGCCAGCCAGGGCAAGAAGTGCGATGCGGCCCGCCGCGTCCAATGCAGCCAGCGCGGTAGTACGCCCCATGAATCCACGATAGCGCCACAAACGTAGCGGTCGTGGTCATCCTGCCAGCGCAATGCCCTACAAGGGCCACTACGCGCCCCCGACAGCAACATACCCAATGGACAAGGCGCTGCCAGGCAACATATTCCACAACCATTGCAAGGCGCGCCTTCTTTGGGTTTGGTCGGTGCCAGGGGATGAATTTGTATTACTTGTGTGTGCGGCATGCAGATCGGTCCAATCGGGCAACGCGTGTGAGGATTCTCGGGGCGAAAACATGGCGGTGCTGTCTGGCGGCCTACAATTTGGATGGATCGCCCCCAACTGCGGGTGCATCGCTTTGGAAAACCTATGAAAAGACTCTGGCTTCTGTTCTCTCAAACCTCAACTGTATTACTTGCAGCTTATTTTGTAGTGGCGACCTTAAAGCCCCAATGGCTCGGTCACTCACCATCGGTCGCTGGCGCGGTTGCGCTCATACAAGCACCGCTGGCACCGGCTGGTGAGGTGCCGGCCGGCAGTTTCCGCGGCGCCGCCCAGAGGGCATCGGCGGCCGTAGTCAGCATCACTACCAGTAAGACTGCAGGCAAGAACCCGCATGCGGGTGACCCATGGTTCCGCTTTTTTTACGGTGACCAGGGTAACGAGCCCCAAGGCGGCATGGGTAGTGGTGTGATCGTCAGCAGCAGCGGCTACATCCTTACCAACAACCACGTGGTGGAAGGCGCTGACGAAATTGAAGTTTTTCTCAACGACAGCCGCAGTACCCGCGCAAAAGTCATAGGAACCGACCCTGACACTGATCTCGCGATCGTCAAAATCGATCTGGACCGCCTACCGGTCATTGTGCTGGGCAACTCCGACGATTTGCAGGTGGGTGACCAAGTGCTCGCTATTGGCAATCCCTTCGGCGTGGGGCAGACCGTGACCTCCGGAATTATTAGCGCACTGGGGCGCAACCAGCTGGGCATTAACACTTTTGAAAACTTCATTCAAACCGATGCCGCCATCAACCCCGGTAACTCCGGTGGTGCGCTGGTAGATACCAAGGGCAATCTCCTGGGCATTAACACTGCCATTTACTCGCGCTCCGGTGGCAGCATGGGTATTGGTTTTGCCATTCCGGTATCTACCGCAAAACAAGTGCTGGAAGGGATTGTTAAGGATGGCCAAGTCACTCGGGGTTGGATTGGCGTGGAACCCAACGATCTGTCCGCAGAACTGGCTGAAACCTTTGAAGTGAAAACCAAAGTGGGCGTCATCATCACAGGGGTCTTGCAAAATGGCCCTGCGGCCAAGGCCGGTATCAAGCCCGGAGATGTGATCGTCGCAATTGCCGGCAAACCCGTAGCGAGCGTGCCGCAATTGTTGGCCTCGGTTTCAGCTCTGAAGCCGGGTTCGGCCACACAGTTTTCCCTGGAACGCAAAAACCAGGCCGTTAACGTCGATGTAACGCCGGGCGTGCGACCTAAGCCGCGCGTCAATTAGGGCAGGGGCTAGGGCGCCGTTGCCGCTGCGCCCTCATCAGGCGGTTGGGTGTGGCGAATAAAAGCTTGTGCAGCCCAAATACCGACCTCATAGAGGATACACATGGGGATGGCCAGCGCGAGTTGGGACACGACATCAGGCGGGGTGACGATGGCGGCAATCACAAAGGCCAGGACAATAAAGTAACTGCGGAACGATTTCAGTTTCTCAATACTGACCAAACCCATACGAGCCACTACGATCACCACGATCGGGACTTCAAACGCCATGCCAAAAGCCAAGAACATGGACAGAACAAAGTCGAGGTAGGCCTCAATGTCGGGTGACGCGGTGATGCTTTTAGGTGCAAAGCCCTGGATGAATTTGAATACCTGCCCAAAGACGAAGAAGTAGCAAAACGCCACGCCGATGAAGAACAGCAAGGTGCTCGAGACCACCAAAGGCAATACCAGCTTCTTTTCGTGGGAGTACAGACCCGGAGCCACAAAGGCCCACACCTGCCACAAGACCACCGGCAGCGCAGCCAAAAATGCCGTCATCATCAATATCTTCAGTGGAACCAGAAAAGGCGAAATCACCGACGTGGCGATCATGTTCGTGCCCTTCGGCAACGTGGCGACCAGCGGCGCGGCCAGCAAGTCATACAAAGCCGCCGGTCCCGGGAAGATGGCAAGCACTATGGCCATGAAAGCAATGCCTGCCGCGGCCTTGATCAACCGATCACGCAACTCCACCAAATGCTGCACAAAAGGCTGTTCTGTGCCAGCTAGTTCGTCGTTATCGTTTGCCATGGGTGGGTAGTTTGCGTGCCGACACGGCTAGTTCATTGGATACGTTTGGGCCTGAAGCGCGCCACGCGGGCGGCACCTGAGAGTGCTTTCGTACGCACACCCGCACGGGCTTTGTACCACTGCGGCATGGCGCCTTGCTTGACCCGCCAATGCTTGCGCGGGTGTTTGTACTGCAAGGGCTCATCTACGGCGGGCAAACTGGCCACGCCGGTAGCGTCACCCCAGGATTTCTCAAAATCACTGGCGTGCGTCTGGATAGAGTTCTCTACATCGCGCGCGGCGCCCTCGACGCTGTCGCGAATTTTCTTCAACTCGTCGAGTTCGATGGAGCGTTTGACTTCAGCCTTCACATCCGCCATATAACGCTGGGCCTTGCCCAACAAAGTGCCCAATGTGCGGGCTACGCCAGGCAGCCGCTCAGGGCCAATCACGATCAAGGCTACAGCGCCAATGATCGCGATTTTGGATATTCCAAGATCAATCACGCGGGGCTACGATGAATCTAGTACGGAGCTCTATTAGCTCTTTTGCTTGGCTTCCACGTCAATCGTGGTTTTTTCTGGCGCGGCTGTTGTAGAAACTTGCGCTGGCGCAGCAGCCTTCTCGTCTGCAGGCGCGGAGCCATCACGCACGCCATCCTTGAAGCCCTTGACAGCCCCACCCAAATCGGAGCCCATATTGCGCAGTTTCTTAGTGCCAAACACCATAACCACGATTAACAAAACGATCAACCAATGCCAAATGGAAAATGAACCCATGATTTACTCCTAACGATGTGTGAATTCTAGTCGGCGTGTGTGACGGCAATTTTTCGCAGGGCCGCCCCGGGGAAAATTGGCCCCCATGCGGAAGCCGCGACCCGTCTAACAGCGCAGCGCGGGGGCTGCTATCTCACCCGCGCAACCACGGCCGCGGGCCACCGAGGACATGGAAGTGCAAATGATGCACTTCCTGGCCACCTTCTGCCCCCGTATTGGACAACAGCCGGTAGCCGCCCTCGGGGTAGGGATTGCAGCCTTGTTCGCGCGCGAGCTTCGGCACGAGCGTCATCATATGCCCCATCAGTGCTGCGTGCTCGGGACCAACATGGGCCATGCTGGCGATGTGGGCTTTGGGTATCAGCAAAAAATGCACGGGTGCCCAAGGATTTATGTCATGAAAAGCATAGACCTGCTCGTCCTCAAACACCGCTTTGGACGGGATTTGCTTGGCGACAATTTTACAAAAAATGCAGTTTGGATCGTGCTGCGCTGGCGTAGGCCCACTCATGCGGCCACCTCACGCCCCTGATTCATCGCCACAAATCCAACAACAATGCGGTACAAAAACCAAAGGGAAATCACCGTCCAAGCGATCCAGCCGGGGACCACCAAAAGCACCCATAGTGGCGCCGTCACCAAGTACAGCAGGCCCGCAATCAACACACTGCGAATCCGCCAGCGGAAGTGCGAAGCGTGCCAGGTACCCTCAGCGCTCTCACGTTTGGCAAGGTCCAAAATCAGCGCAACGATCAAAAGCCCTGGCCCCCATTGGCCTCCGGGCACTATCGCGCCAATTGCAACAATCAGGTGCAGCACATAACTGATAGTGCCAACCGTATTGAGCGACTGCAGCCGCTCGGCGCTGACCGCCTCTGGTCCGGCGGGGGTTATGAAATCTTGTCCCATAAAATTCCTTTGCTGATTTACTCGGATTCCGCATCGCGGGCGACGGCTTTGCGTAGGGCCTTTTCTTCAAGGCCACTGGTGCCCAACCGGCGCTCCAACTCGGCAATCACGTCGGCGGGCGCCAAGCCATAGTGGGCCAGGGCCACCATGCTGTGAAACCACAGGTCCGCCACTTCGTACACGATTTTTTTAACGTCTCCGCCGTGGTCCGCGTCCTTGGCAGCCATCACCACTTCGGTCGCTTCCTCGCCAATCTTTTTGAGAAAAGCCTCGGGGCCCTTGTGCAGTAGGCGGGCCACATAACTGGCGTCTGGGTCCCCACCGTTGGCCACCTTGCGGCTTTCAATGACGGCGGCGAGATGGGCCAGGGAATCTTGGGATAGGGACATAGGGCTGATGGATTGAGGACAGGGCTGAGGGTCTGTCCCGAGGACTGCTATTTGTAGATGGAGTCCGGGTTTTTCAAGACCGGATCAACAGTTTGCCAGACACCATCCTTCAAAACACTGAAAAAACAGCTATGACGGCCCGTATGGCAAGCAATCCCGGGCTCATGGCCGAGTTGGGTCACCTTGAGCAAGATGACATCACTGTCGCAATCCATGCGGATTTCGTGCACGGTTTGCACATGGCCCGACTCTTCGCCCTTGTACCAAAGCTTGTCGCGCGAACGGCTGAAGTACACCGCACGGCCCAACTCGGCTGTCTTTTGCAAGGCCTCGCGGTTCATCCAGGCGAACATCAGCACGTCATTCGTGCCCTGCTCTTGCGCAATAACGGGTATCAGGCCTTTAGAGTCCCAGCGGATATGTTTGAGCCAGCCCGCAGGCAGGGGAGAGGTAGTTTGCATGAGCCTGAATTTTGGCAGTTATTTACCAGTTGTTTGGTAGATTTTTTGCTATTTAATTGATAGCTAAGAACCCATTGTTTGTCCGGGCCGGCGGCCTAAAACACTTAGATTCTGACAGGAATTCCGCGTTCAGCCATGCGCGCTTTGGCCTGACCCACGGTGTACTCACCATAGTGGAAAATGCTGGCCGCCAGCACCGCATCTGCGCCCCCCTGTTGCACGCCGTCGGCCAAGTGGTCCAAATTGCCGACGCCGCCAGAAGCTATGACAGGCACCGAGATCGCATCGGCCACCGCGCGGGTCAGCGCCAGGTCAAAACCGCTCTTGGTGCCATCGCGGTCCATGCTGGTGAGCAAAATCTCGCCCGCGCCACGCCGCGCCATTTCGGTGGCCCACGCCACGGCATCTAGGCCCGTGTTTTTACGGCCACCGTGGCTGAACACATCCCAGCCGGGGCCAATGGCTTTTCCATCAACCAAGCGCTGGGCGTCTGCCGCAGAGCGGCGTTTGGCGTCTATGGCCACCACGATGCATTGGGCGCCGTACTTCAGCGACGCGTCCTCAATGACCTGCGGGTTGGCAATGGCGGCAGAGTTAAAACTGACCTTGTCGGCACCTGCATTCAACAAACGCCGCACGTCCTCTACCACCCGCACGCCTCCGCCCACGGTCAGGGGAATGAACACCTGCGAGGCCACGGCTTCAATGATGTGCAGGATCAGGTCGCGCCCGTCGCTGGTGGCGGTGATGTCCAAAAAGGTGAGTTCGTCCGCCCCCTGGTCGTTGTAACGGGCGGCAATCTCGACGGGGTCACCCGCGTCACGCAGTTCAACAAAGTTGACGCCTTTGACGACACGACCGCCGGTTACGTCCAGGCAAGGAATGATGCGTTTGGCTAGCATGATTGCCCCCACGGTCGCTCACTAGGTGGGGCACCCTGCCCCACTTGGGAATCGCATTTTGCCTTGGGGTGGCCCGGCGGCAAAACACGCTCACCCATTGAGCTCATCCGCCCGCTCTTGCGCCTTGGCAAAGTCCAGATCGCCGCTGTAAATCGCCCGCCCGCAAATCACGCCCTGCACCCCATCGCTCTCGACCTCGCACAGGGCTTCGATGTCGGCCATGTTAGACAAGCCGCCGGATGCGATGACGGGAATAGTGAGCGCCTGGGCCAGCTTGACGGTGGCTTCGATGTTGATGCCCGAAAGCATGCCGTCCCGGCCGATGTCGGTGTAAATGATGCCCTCGACACCATAGTCTTCAAATTTCTTGCCCAGATCAATCACGTCGTGGCGGGTCAGCTTGCTCCAGCCGTCGGTGGCGACCTTGCCGTCGCGTGCGTCCAGGCCGACGATGATGTGGCCGCCAAAAGCAGTGCAGGCGTCTTGCAAGAAACCAGGGTTTTTGACTGCCGCCGTGCCGATGATGACGTAGCGCAGGCCCGCATCTAAGTAGCGCTCGATCGTGTCCAGATCGCGAATACCGCCCCCCAGTTGCACATCAATTTCGTTGCCCACTTCCTTGAGGATTTTGCGAATCGCCATCTCGTTTTTAGGATGTCCGGCAAAGGCGCCATTCAGATCCACCAGGTGCAAACGCCGCGCCCCTTGGTCCACCCAGCGCCGGGCCATGACTGCAGGGTCTTCGCCGAAGGTGGTGGATTGGTCCATATCGCCTTGTTTGAGGCGTACGCAGTGGCCGTCTTTGAGATCGATCGCAGGAATTAAAAGCATGGTGCTTCAGTAGTGGGAGGGAGGGGGAAACGGGAAAGGACGCGAACAGGCGGCATGGGGAACGCTAAGGATTCCAGTGCAGGAAATTGCGGTAGAGGGCCAAGCCGTGCTCAGAACTTTTTTCAGGGTGAAATTGCGTCGCAAAAATATTATCGCGCGCTATCGCTGAAGAAAACCGTTGTCCGTAGTCTGTAAGGCCTGCGCTGTGGCGCGCATCAGACGGTTGGGCGTAGTAACTGTGCACAAAGTAGAAGTAACTGCCATCCGGCACCTGGCCCCACACCGCATGGGCCTTGCCGTCTGGTCCGCGCGGCTGCCAGACCTGGTTCCAGCCCATTTGCGGTACTTTGAAACGGCTGCCATCCCCTTGCAGCTGGCCCGCCAACTCAAACTTGACCACCTTGCCGGGAATCAGGCCCAGGCAAGGCGTGTCGAGCTCGGCGCTGTGGTCCAGCAGCATTTGCATGCCCACGCACACGCCCATGAGGGGTTTGTGGGCAGCAGCGTGCATCACGGCGTCAACCATGCCCGAGTCGTGCAGCTCACGCATGCAGTCGCGCATACCGCCCTGCCCTGGCAAGACCACGCGCTCGGCGTCCATCACCTCTTGTGGGGTGCGCGCCCAGACAACCTCGACCCCCGAACCCGCCGCCGCATGCACCACCGCCTGCGTGACCGAGCGGAGGTTGCCCATGCCGTAATCGACGACTGCGATTTTCTTCATGTTGTAAGTCAATTGCTACAAAATTAATAGCTAAAACGTCAGCGTTTACCCGGGCCAGAGGCCATTTTGACTATAAAACTGGCGTTAGGGCGGCACACCTACAAACTTCCCTTGGTGGAGGGAATGGTTCCCAGCGCACGCGGATCGCGCTCTACGGCAAAGCGCAAAGCCCGCGCAAACGCCTTGAACACGGTCTCGGCCTGGTGGTGGGCGTTTTCGCCCTTGAGGTTGTCAATGTGCAAGGTCACAAAGGCGTGGTTCACGAAGCCCTGAAAAAACTCATGGGTGAGTTGCGTATCGAACGCGCCAATCATGCCGCTTTTGAAAGGCACATCCATCACCAAGCCGGGGCGGCCTGAGAAGTCAATGACGACGCGGCTGAGTGCTTCGTCCAGCGGCACATAGGCGTGGCCGTAGCGGCGGATACCTTTTTTGTCGCCCACGGCCTTATGGAACGCTTGGCCCAGCGTAATGCCCACGTCTTCCACCGTGTGGTGGCCATCAATATGCAAATCGCCCTCTGCCTGAATGTCCAAGTCGATCAAGCCGTGGCGGGCGATCTGGTCCAGCATGTGGTCAAAGAAACCAATGCCGGTGGACAGATGGGCTTTGCCGGTACCATCCAAATTGACCCGAACGCGAATCTTGGTCTCGGCGGTGTTGCGAGATACCTCCGCGATACGGTCATCGGCGCTGACGTTGGTGGGGGTGGCTTCGGTGTTGGGCGTGTTGCTCATAAGGATTCCTGTAAAGCCGCAATCATTTGGCTGTTTTCGTACTCGGTGCCTACGGTGAGACGCAAACAATGGGCCAGCAATGGGTGCATTTTAGAAACGTTCTTGACCAGAACACCACGGCTTTTCATGCCGTCAAAGACTTTTTGCGCGCGGTCGGCGCCGCCACTCTCAGCTTCACCCTCCCCGCGCACGTTGATGCGCACCAGGATCATGTTGGCATCACTCTCAAACACGGTGAGCCCTGGCGTGGCACCCAGTGTGGCCAGCAGGCGCGCGCGCTGGGCGCGAATATCTGCCGCCTGGTCGGCAAAAACGTCTTGGTGGGCCAGCGCAAACAGCGCGCACTCGTAGTTCAACACACTGATGTTGTAAGGCGGGCGCAGCTTATCCACCTGCTGCACCAGCGCCGCAGGGCCCATCATGTAACCAATGCGCACACCGGCCAGGCCGAACTTGCTCATGGTGCGCATCAGCAGCACATGGCTGTGGTCGGCCGGGTTCGCGCGAATCACATCCAGGTAGGTGCGGCTGGAAAACGGCTGGTAAGCCTCGTCAATGGCGACGATGCTGCCGGCCGCACGCGCGGCGGAAATTACCTGGGCCATGTCACCCGCGTCCCACAAGTTGGCGGTAGGGTTGTTGGGGTAAGCCAGATAGACGACGGCCGGTTTTTGGTCGGCAATACGGTGCACCATCGACGGCACATCCAGCGCAAAGCTGGGCGTCAGCGGCACGCCAATAAAGTCCAGCCCCTGCAGCGCTGCGCTCATGGCGTACATCACAAAGCCGGGTACGGGGGCCAACACGGCGGGCTTAGGCTGCCCTGCTCGCACCGGCACATCGCAGGCCATGGCCAAAAGCGAAATCAGCTCATCGGAGCCGTTGCCCAACATGATGTCAAAGCCCTGCGGCATATCGGCGTGGGCCGCCAGCGCACGGCGCAGGTCGTTGACGCGGCCATCCGGGTAGCGATTCAGTGCCAGCGCGCCCAGGCGCGCGCCCAGCTCGGCTTGCAGGGCAGGCGGCAGGCGGTGCGGGTTTTCCATCGCATCCAGCTTGACCATGCCTGTACTGCCTTGAATGGCATAGGCGTGCATGGACTGCACATCCTGGCGAATACGCCGGGCGATCAGGGTCTGCACGTTGGGGTCAACGGCAACGTCAGCGGTGAGATCTGGGGGGGGACTCGTGGATACGGGGGTACTGCTCATAAATGGCTCATAAACAAGGCTGAAAACGCTCAGTCCGCCAGCGCCAGGTCGGCGGGCGCGGTGCGCAAAGGGTTGAGGATAGTGATGCCGTCAATTTGCTGCTGGTGTTGCAGGTCTAAGGAAAGCACATAGCTGGCACCGCTTTGGGCTGCGGCGGCCACGATCAGCGCGTCCCAATAGGCCAGACCAAAGCGGGCCTCAACGCCCCAGGCGGTTTCTACGGTCTGGTGGTCAATTTGCCACGGCTTCCAAAGCTGCAAGCGCCGCAGCTTAGCGCGCGCATCGCCTTGTGGCATGCCGAAATGCTGGGTGGCACTGACGTAATAGGCATTGAGCACCTGGGTGCTCACGCGCCCGCAGCGCCGCTGCCACAGCGCCTGAAGCCAGGCGCGTACTTGGGTCTGCTGGATGGGGGTGTGAGCGTCGTCGGCAGCCAGTAGGACGTTGGTATCCACAAACACCACAGGGGCCTTCACACTAAGCAAATTAGCCATGGTTGGCGTCCCGCGCTGGGTAGGCTTTGCTATCCGAGCTGAACGAAGAGGTATCTGCCACCCACTCGCGCTGGGCGCGGACGTACGCATCGTCAAACTGCATTTTGTCCGTCAACATCTCGCCCACCAGGCGCGACACGCTGGTGTTGCGCTTGGCGGCCTCTATCCGCACCCATTCCAGGGTGGTATCTTCGACGGTGATGGTGACGTTCTTCATTGCAAACAAGTTTACACGAAATTCGTGCTGCACGAAGTTCGTGTAAATTTTGCAGCCATTTCGGACAATACATTGCAGCTATTGGCCGCGACGCGCCAGTGGCATGTCAAGGGCCACTCGCGAACGACTAGCCAAGTGGGTCTTCACTTTTACAGTGCGTCAGGTAAGTTGTCGCACCAAGTTTGGCTATGCAGCGAGGCGTAGCCAGACGCAGCCCCTGGGTTACGTTAGCTACCTGCGAATTCCAAGGACGAGTGGTGCACCACGATACGGAGTTTGCCAGCATCGTCTTTGACGAAGCTCCACGTTTTGTCGACGCTGGTGATCTTGCCGTCTTTGCCCGTGAAGTTGACCTTGCCCATGGTGGTGGCGCTATCCCCAACGATGAATATCCCCGCGTTAGCTACCTCACATTTGGTCCAGCCCTTGAGTGCAAAGCCAGTGTCTTTGGCAAAGGATGGGTCGCCCCCGACAAAGTAAGACAACGCGCCAGCCCGTGTGGTGCGAAACGTTTGCGGGTTCACGGTAAGTGTCGGCTTGAACAGCACCGCACCCAGTTGGTAGCCGTAGGCGGCGTCAATGACTTTTTCAGCCAGTGCCTTGGCGGCTGGCTGGCCACTGCTGGTGTAGGTGGCGCTGATATCCACGAGAGCCTTGCACCAGGCTAACTGCGCGGACTGCACTTCAGGTTCGCTGATCGCTTTGTTGACCACGACTGTGTGTGCGTGCGCGGCGGTTACGGCCCCCAGAATGAGGGCGCTGATACCAACGGTGAGGAAAGATTTCATAAACTGGCTCCAAATAGATAGCTGGGGGTTGAACCGCACGTTGCGGGGATGAATTGCTGCCACCTGTGTATTGGAGCCCGCTGGGTTTAAGCCTGGCTGAACGCTGCATGAGCGCAGGCTGACGCGCACATGAACGGCAGATGAACGCGCTCCGGTCCTAGGCCCTATCCGCGACAATCTGACCATGTTTCGCCGCCGCCTCACGATTGTTCTTGCCGTCTTTGCAACCTTGGTGGTGTTGGCGGCGTTGCTGGCGGCGGCTTCGCTGGCGGTCAGTGAGCGCCAGGTTTTGCGCGGGCGTGTGGCCAGCGATATTTCCACCGGGTTCATCCAGTTGTCCGCCCAAAAGCAGCGCTTGCGCACCTGGGCGGCGCAGATGCAGCTTGGCGTCAAGGTCGATGACGGTGCGCGCACGGAATTGCAGTCCGCCATGCAAGGGACGCTGCAACGGCTTAAGGTGCTGACGGCGCAAGCCATTGAGCTAGACGGTAGCGGTGAGGCCCGCGAGGAGCACGTGCGCCGTCGCGACACCCTGATGGTCCTGGAGAAAAGTGTGGTCGCCCTGGGCCGAGCGGTTGCTGATGCGCAGCTCCAAGTTTCGGGGTCGAACGCCCCCCAAGGTCGGGAAGCCATCTCGCGGTGGTTTGACCTGTCCGATGGCAGCGAAATGCGCATGCTCATAGCCGAGAACATCGCCCGCGAAGCGGCTGCAGTGCAACGCGAACGCGCTGCGACCGACGCCATTCTCTCGTGGGTGCGCTGGTTGTGGCTGGGGGCTGCGGCGCTGTTGGCCGCTGCCACCCTGGCGGCTGCGCTGTATTTCGGGCGCGCCTTGCGTTACCCACTGCAGCAGCTCAGCGACGGCGCGCAGGCTTTGCAGGCCGGGCATCTGGGCCACCGCATTCCGCTGGTGGGGCAAGATGAATTTGCCGAGGTGGCGCGCAGCGTGAATGCCTTGGCCGCCGAGCTGGAGGAGCACCGCGAGCGGGAGTCCGCCCAGCGCCAGCAGCTCGAAGACTTGGTGGCATCCCGCACCGCCGAGTTGGCCGATGCACTGGCCTCCTTGCGCCAGGTAGATGCCCAGCGACGGCGGCTTTTTGCCGATATCAGCCACGAGCTTCGCACCCCCACCACCGTCATTCGCGGTGAGGCTGAAATCACCCTGCGTGGTGTGGACAAGCCCGCCGCAGAGTACCGGGATGCGCTTTCGCGCATCGTCGCTACCGCGCGCCAGTTAGGGGCGGTGATTGATGATTTGCTGGCCATGGCGCGTAGCGATATCGAGTCGGTGTCGCTGGTACGCGAGCAGGTTGACATGGATGAGCTGGCGGGCGATGTTTTGGCGAGGGCCAGTGCCCTGGCCGAGCGCCAAGGCGTGTTGCTGGGGCCCGCCCCGGAGCGTACTGGGGCGCATCTGGTGGCGGGCGACCCCCTGCGGTTGCGCCAACTGCTGGGCGTGCTGCTGGACAATGCCACGCGTTATTCCTATCCCGGTGGGAAGGTGCAGTTGCGCATCGAAACCGAGCTGGACCCAGCCGGTGAGCGCGTGGCGGTACAGCTTTCGGTTAGCGACCAGGGCATAGGTATCTCGGCACACGATTTAGGTCGGGTGTTTGACCGCCACTTTCGCGGTGCCGCCGCGCGCAGCCACAGCCAAGATGGCAGTGGACTGGGCTTGTCTATCGCGCGTTCGCTGGCCCAGGCGCACGGCGGGCAACTGCAGTTGCACAGCGACGCGTCAGGCACCCGGGCCGTGCTGAGTCTGCCGTTGGCCAACGCGTCAGGCTCTGGAGCTGGCGCGCAATGAACATCTACATCATTGAAGATGATCCGCGTATCGCCGACTTTCTTTCTCGGGGGCTGCGCGCCGAGGGGTACCACATAGAGCTGGCCAGCACCGGGCCCGAGGGGCTTGCCATGGGGCGGCAGGCGGCACGCGTCAGCAGTGAGCCTGGGCAACAGCCCGGTGTGTTGATTCTGGACCTGATGTTGCCGGGTATGAACGGGCTGGAGATCTGCCAGACCCTGCGCGCCGAGGGCGTGAGCCTGCCCATTTTGATGTTGTCGGCTTTGGGTGCGGTGGAAGACCGGGTGGCCGGCTTGCGGCTGGGAGCCGATGACTACCTGGCCAAGCCGTTTGACTTTGAGGAGTTGTTGGCCCGACTGGAGTCACTGGTGCGGCGTGGCCGTGAGCTCACGCGCAGCAACATCAATCGGCTGCAAGTGGCCGACCTGGTATTTGACCGTGAGCGCATGCAAGCGAGTCGTGGGGGCTTGGCCTTGACACTCACGGCCAGAGAACTGGCTCTGCTGGAGCTGATGATGAGCGCGCCCGGCCGCTTGTTCAGCCGGGAGCGTATTTTGTCCAATGTGTGGGGGGCTAGCGAAGACCCGCTGACCAATGTGGTGGACGTCTACATTCGCCGGCTGCGCGCCAAGATCGATGACGGAAACGCAGTGCCCCTGATCCACACGGTGCGGGGCCTGGGCTATCGGCTTGAGGTCGCGCTGTAGGCCAGAATGGGCGACTGAGTACGCGGCCCCTAACAGGTATATACCGCAGTCAGCGCATTGCTCATCACGAGTTGTACGGTCATATCGGCCTCGTACACGCCAGCATTGCGTTTGAGTTCCGTATCAAACAAGGTGCGCGCCATGTGGGGTTCCAGGCGGCGGCCGTTCATGCATATGCTGGGCTTGGCGCCGTTGCGCACCGCCAGATTGTGGGCTTCGAGTACGCCTTCCATCGCACCCACAAGATAGTAGTTGACGTAGTTCTCGCCCTGCTTTGGATTCGATTTTTCAAGCGCGCGCATTTCGCGCAGGCTCATGGCAGAACCAGAGGTAAACAGCAGTGCGCCGGCCAAAGCAACCGAGAGGGTGCGCAGCAATGGAAAGGTAAAAAACAGGGTAGGCATAGCACTTGGTCGTCCTTAAGCCGCCATTCTTACGCCGATTGCCAACGGCTGCTGGTTGTCGCGTATTACTTGAGTCGCATCTCGGCTGCGCGGGCGTGGGCCTGCAGACCCTCGCCATGCGCCAGCACGCTGGCAATCTGGCCCAGCGTCTGTGCGCCCTGCTCGCTCACCTCGATCAGGCTGCTGCGCTTCTGAAAGTCATACACACCCAGTGGGCTGCTGAAACGCGCGGTGCCACTGGTGGGCAGCACGTGGTTGGGGCCTGCGCAGTAGTCGCCCAAGGATTCGCTGGTAAAGGCACCCAAAAATATGGCGCCCGCGTGCTTGAGCAAGGGCTCCCACTGGTGCGGATCGCGGCTGCTTACTTCCAAATGCTCGGGGGCAATGCGGTTGCTGATCTCACAAGCCTCTTCCATACTGCGGGTCAGAATCAACGCCCCGCGGTCGGTCAGGCTTTTGGCAATGATGGCAGCGCGGGGCATTTCAGGCAGCAGGCGGTTGATGCTCTCTTGCACCTGGGCGATGTAAGCTGCATCGGGGCATAGCAAGATGCTTTGGGCCAACTCGTCGTGTTCGGCTTGGCTGAACAAGTCCATGGCCACCCAGTCGGGCGGCGTGCTGCCGTCGGCCAGCACCAAGATTTCGCTGGGGCCAGCAATCATGTCGATACCCACGGTACCAAACACGCGGCGCTTGGCCGCGGCTACATAGGCATTGCCCGGGCCGGTGATCTTGTGCACCGCGGGTAGGGTCTGCGTGCCGTAGGCCAGCGCAGCCACGGCCTGTGCGCCGCCGATGGTGAAGGCGCGGGTGACGCCGGCCACATAGGCAGCGGCCAGCACCAGTAAATTTTTTTCCCCTTTGGGAGTCGGTACCACCATGATGATCTCGCCGACGCCCGCCACATGGGCCGGGATGGCGTTCATCAGCACGCTGGACGGATAAGCCGCTTTGCCGCCGGGCACGTAAATACCCACGCGATCTAACGGTGTCACTTTTTGACCCAGCAGCGTGCCATCCTCATCGCGGTAGCTCCAGCTTTCCCCCGACGCTTGCTTCTGTGCCTCGTGGTAGCTGCGCACCCGGCGCGCTGCAGCTTGCAGCGCCTCGCGTTGCGGGGCTGGGATGGCCTCGAATGCGGCCTTCAGTTCGGCCTGCGTCAACTCCAAGGCCGCCATGCTCTCGACGGTTAAGCCGTCAAGGCGGGCGGTGTACTCCAGCACGGCGGCGTCACCACGTTGTTGCACGTCCGCCAATATGTCGGCGACGCGGGATTCTATGGCGGCATCCGTATCGGCGGCCCAATGCAGGCGGGCTTTGAATTCAGACTCAAATTGGGCGCTGGCCGTGGATAAATATGCGGGAGCAGCTACTAAATTCATAGCAAAACTATTGTTAAGTGGGTGCGCCAGTGGCGAGTGCAAAGGCGTCAATGATGCGGCGCAGGGGTTCGCGTTTGAGCTTGAGTGCCGCCTGGTTCACCACCAGGCGCGAGCTGATGTCCATGATGTGCTCCACTTCGATCAAGTTGTTGGCACGCAGCGTATTGCCGGTGGATACCAAATCGACGATGGCATCGGCCATACCCACCAGCGGCGCCAGCTCCATGCTGCCGTAGAGCTTGATCAGATCGACGTGTACGCCCTTGGTGGCAAAAAAATCGCGCGCAATCGCCACGTACTTGGTGGCCACCTTCAGGCGCGAGCCTTGTTTAACAGCGGAGGCGTAATCAAAGTCGGCCCGGGCGGCCACGCTGATGCGGCACTTGGCAATTTGCAAATCCAATGGTTGGTACAGGCCCTGGCTGCCGTGCTCCAGCAGTGTGTCTTTGCCGGTAATGCCCAAATCGGCACCGCCGTATTGCACATAGGTGGGCACATCGGTGGCGCGCACCACCAGCACCCGCACATGGGGCAGGTTGGTATCCAGAATCAGCTTGCGCGACTTCTCGGGATCGTCCAGCACCTCGATACCTGCTGCCTTCAGTAGCGGCAGCGTTTCTTCAAAAATGCGGCCTTTGGAGAGCGCGAGGGTGATCATAGGGGTCATTATTTGACGCGCTCAATGTCCGCACCAATGCCGCGCAGCTTGGCTTCCATCTGGTCGTAGCCGCGGTCTAGGTGGTAAATGCGATCGACCACCGTTTCACCCTCGGCCACAAGGCCGGCGATCACCAGGCTGGCAGAGGCGCGCAGGTCGGTGGCCATCACCGTGGCACCCGACAGGCGCTCGATACCTTCGATGACGGAAATCTTGCCGTCGATCTGGATGTTGGCACCCAGACGCACCAGCTCATTCACGTGCATGAAACGGTTTTCAAAAATAGTCTCGGTGACCTTGCTGTGGCCATGAGATATGCAATTGAGCGCCATGAACTGGGCCTGCATGTCGGTTGGGAAGCCCGGGTATTCAGTGGTGCGAAAGCTCTGCGCTTTGAGGCGGCCGCTGGACTGCACGCGAATACCGCCCTCAACCGCGGTCACCGTCGCACCGGCCTCGCGCAGCTTTTCAATCACGGCATCCAAATGGTCGGCACGGCCATGCTTGAGCACGACATCGCCGCCGGTCGCCGCCACGGCACACAAAAACGTACCGGCCTCAATACGATCGGCTACCACCTGGTGGTTGGCGCCATACAGGGCCTCGACGCCTTGAATTCGGATACGGCTAGAACCATGGCCTTCAATCTTCGCGCCCATCTTGATGAGCATCTCTGCCAAATCAGGAATCTCAGGCTCCTGGGCAGCGTTCTCCAGGATGGTTTCGCCATCCGCCAGCGCCGCGGCCATCAGGAAATTTTCGGTTCCAGTCACGGTCACCATGTCGGTGGTGATGCGCGCACCCTTGAGTCGCTTCAGGCCAGTGGCCAACTTGGCGACCATGTAACCATGCTCCACCACGATGTCGGCTCCCATGGCCGCTAAACCCTTTAAGTGCTGGTCTACCGGGCGTGAACCAATAGCACAGCCGCCGGGCAAGGACACCTTGGCATGGCCAAAGCGCGCCAACAATGGGCCCAGCGCCAATACCGAAGCGCGCATGGTTTTCACCAACTCATAGGGTGCTTCGGGGTTGTTCAGTGTCCCTGCGTTCACCAATACAGTGCCATCGGGCTGCTGGTCGACCTGCACACCCATATTGCGAATGAGCTTGAGCATGGTGGACACGTCTTGCAAGCGCGGCACATTGCGCAAGGTGACCGGCTCGGCGCTCAGAAGCGTAGCGCACAGCTCGGGCAGGGCTGCATTTTTGGCTCCCGAGATCAGCACTTCACCTTGCAAAGTGCGGCCGCCGCGAACGATTAATTTATCCATGTTTTTCCTGAATTCTGGGTGTTTCTTGCGCAGGTCAGGCCGACTTGGCGGCCCATTCTGCGGGGGTAAAAGTCTTCATCGACAGCGCATGCACCTCGTCGGTCTGCATGCGGGTGCCCAGCGTGGCATAGACCTGCTGGTGCCGCTGAATCAGGCGCTTGCCTTCAAAGGCGCTGGACACAATGGTGGCATACCAGTGGCGGCCATCGCCCTCTAAATCGCATTGCTGGCAGGGCAAACCTGCGGAGATAAGGGCTTGAAGTTGTTCTGCGGTCATGTCGGTACGATCAAAAATTAGCTACGAATCTTGTAGCCGATGCGCAGCAGGTGCAGCGCTATGCCACTGACTACTGCCAGTGTGGCACCCACCACGCTCAGGCTGAGCCAAGGCGACACATCGCTCACGCCAAAGAAGCCAAAACGGAAGCCATCAATCATGTAAAAAAACGGATTAAAGTGGCTGACCCTCTGCCAAAAAGCGGGCAAGGAATGGATGGAATAGAACACGCCGCTCAAAAAGGTCATGGGCATCACGACGAAATTCTGGAAGGCGGCCAGTTGGTCAAATTTCTCGGCCCATAGGCCTGCGATAAGACCCAGCGTGCCCATGAGCGCTGCACCCATAACGGCAAAAACCACGATCCACAGTGGCGCAACAAAGCTGATGCTAGTGAACGGTGCCGACACCGCAAGTACGCACAAACCCACCACCAAGCCCCGTACCACCGATGCGCCCACGTAGGCCACAAACCAATGCAAATAAGACAAAGGTGTCAGCAACAAGAATACCAAGTTGCCCATCACCTTGCTCATGATGAGCGATGACGAGCTGTTGGCAAACGCGTTTTGCAGCAGGCTCATCATGGCAAGCCCCGGCACCAAAAATGCGGTGTAACTGACGGTGCCGTAAACCTTCACGTGCGACTCCAGCGCGTGGCCGAAGATGAGCAGGTACAGCATCGCCGTCAACACCGGGCCGGCGATGGTCTGAAACGCCACTTTCCAGAAGCGCCAAATCTCTTTGTAGAGCAGGGTTTGCCAGCCGTTCATAGCTTTGCCCCCGCGCTATGCACAGAATCCTTGTGCTGTGTCATCACATCCAGGAACACATCTTCGAGATCAGCTTTGCGAATTTCAACGTCATGCGCTAACAAGCCAGCTTCGCGCACTGCAGCTAGGTATTTTTCAACCTCTAGCGCGTCATGCGCCGGGAACTGTACGACTCTCCCGGTGACACGCGCACCCTGTGCCAGAGCGGCTGGCAGCTCACCATCAATCTTGAAGCGCAGCACATTGCTGGACGCGGCTTTGAGCAGTTCGCTGGTCTTGTCGAGCGCCACGATGCGGCCGGTTTTCAGCATGGCAATGCGGCCACACAGGGCTTCCGCCTCTTCCAGGTAATGGGTGGTTAGCAGTACGGTGTGACCTTGCTTGTTAAGCTTGGCGATGAAGGCCCACAAGGTTTGGCGCAGCTCGACATCCACACCCGCAGTGGGCTCGTCCAGCACGATCACGGGCGGCTTATGTACCAAGGCCTGCGCGACCAGCACGCGGCGCTTCATGCCGCCCGAGAGCTGTCGCATATTGGCCTCGGCTTTATCCGTCAGGCCCAGGCTGTCGAGCAGCTCGTCGATCCAAGCATCGTTGTTTTTGACACCGAAATAGCCCGACTGGATACGCAGCATTTCGCGCACATTAAAAAAGGGATCGAAGACCAACTCTTGGGGCACCACGCCGAGCTTGCGTCGAGCAGCAGCAAAGTCGCGTTGCACATCACTGCCCAGCACGCTGACAGTGCCGCCGGTCGGGCGGGTCAGCCCAGCCAGCACGCTGATCATGGTGGTTTTACCTGCACCATTGGGCCCGAGCAAGCCAAAGAATTCGCCCTCCTCGATATCCAAACTGACACCATCGAGAGCCAAAAAGGTCGAACCCTTGGGGCCCTTGCTGGAGGAATAGGCTTTTGAGACGGAGTGAAAAGAGATAGCGGTCATGGAATACCGCTATTTTATGCGGCCACACGGGTGCGGGCGGACAGGCGGTCAGGCGCTGTGTAGCAGCCCTTCAATTCCGTACAGGGTGGCCAGCGCGAGCAGTTGCCGGGGCAGCCCTTGCACAACCACAGTTTTACCCAACAAGGCGCAAGCACGTTGAAACTCCAACAGCACCGCCAACGCAGAGGAATCAAAGCGCTGCAGCAGCTCCGCATTGAGCGCAACGGCCACCCCAGACTGCGCAGCCACTCCCGCCTTCAATTGCGCCAGGCAGGCGTTGGCCTGGGTATGGGTCAACTCGGCTGGCAAACTCAGCATGTCAGGCCTTCTTGGCGTTGGCCTTGTTGCGCTCAGTCAACGAGCCGATCAAGCCGTCCAAACCCTTGGCATTGATCTCTTGCGCGAACTGGGTCTTGTAAGTCTCTACCAACCAAACTCCCAGCACGTTAATGTTGAAAATTTTCCAACCGGCACCTTGGCCAGGCGTCTTTTCCAGGCGGTAGTCCAACTGGATGGGCTCGCCCTTGCCCTTGATCTCAGTGCGTACCATGACTTCCTTGTCCTCTGGCGCAGAGCGCATAGGCTTGATGGAAATCGCTTGGTCTGACACTTGGCCCAGAGCACCAGCGTAGCTGCGCACTAGCAAAGTCTTGAATTCCTCTTGCAGGCGTTTTTGTTGCTCTGGGGTGGCCTGACGCCATGCGGGGCCAACGGCAGATGCAGTCATGCGCTGGAAGTCCACATTGGGCATCACACGGCTGTCCACCAGCGCAATGACCTTGGCCAAGTCACCGGAGCGAATGCTCTTGTCGCTTTTGATGGCATCGAGAACGTCCGAGGACAAGCGCTTGATCAGAGCATCCGGCGCCTCGTCAGCGGCATGTACAACTTGCATGCCCAAAACAGTGCTTGCAACAACCACCAAAGCCAAACACTGGCGCAAAAAACTACGTTTCATAGAAACCTCTTCCAAAATTATTGAACGACTTACACATAACGCTTGGCTCGCCCTACAGGCCGACACCAAGCAAGCTCGTTTCACTTGGGCTCGGACGCTGACGTTGGCGGATCCTCTGCTTCTTCAGGTGGATTGCCGTCGTACACCTTGTTACGCAAGCGCTGCAAGTAGGCATCGCGCACAAAACTGTATTTGTCCAAGGCTGCGCCGTCCACAACATTACCGGCCTCTAAATAGGTGGCACGCAAATTAATCAAATTCAAGGCCGTTGCGCCAGTTCTTGTGCCTTCGTCCTGCACGTAGGTTATCAGGTTACCCTGACGGTCGACCGGCATACCGGCCAAATCGCGCAAGGTACTGGGGCCCAATAGCGGAAGCACCAAGTAGGGGCCGGTGCCGACTCCCCAACGCCCCAGCGTAAGACCGAAGTTAGCCGGATGCTTGTCGATGTCGATGCGGCTTGCAACATCGAAAGCGCCCAGCAAACCGACGGTCGTGTTCACCGCAACGCGCTTGGCGCTATCCGCCGCGTCAGCACCACGACCTTGCAAGAGGTTATTCGCGGTGGACCAGACGTCTTCGATATTATTAAAAAAGTTACCCACCCCGGTTCGGAACCAGTCAGGTGTGACATCGCGGTACACCGTTGCCACGGGCTTGACCAGCGCGGTGTCTAGGCGATCATTGAATCCGAAAACGCTGCGGTTAAACGACTCTAGGGGATCGCGCCGATCCGGGTAGGCAACGGTGGCGCAGGCCTGCAAGAAGACTATAGATACCAACAGGCTCCAACGGGCCAGGCTGTGCCAACGCACAGGCTGCAGGGATGTTGCAGCCGCCATCATTTTTTGCCTTTATCAGCCGAGCTGGCATCGGCCGCCTGGCTGTATAAAAATTGACTGATCAGGTTCTCCAACACGACGGCTGACTGTGTAGAAGAAACTACATCCCCCGCAGCAAGATTGACGGCTTCGGCACCCGGCTCAATACCGATGTACTGCTCACCTAAAAGCCCACTGGTCAAAATCTTCAATGAGCTATCTTTAGGGAAAGCATAACGACTCTCCAATGCCAGGGTGACCTTGGCTTGGAAAGACTTATCGTCGAAAGTGATAGAAGCGACACGGCCTACCAGCACTCCGCCGCTGCGCACTGCAGCCTTGGGCTTGAGCCCGCCGATGTTGTCGAATTTTGCCGACACCACGTAGTTTTGCTGAAAACTCAAGGACAAGAGGTTGGCAGCTTGCAACGCAAGAAACAAGACTGCTGCAACCCCAAGCAAAACAAATAACCCCACCCAAACATCATTTTTTGACCGCTGCATACACACCTCAAATAGTAAACATCATGGCGGTCAGGATGAAATCCAAACCTAAAACTGTCAGCGACGCCATCACTACAGTACGGGTGGTGGCGCTAGCAACCCCCTCAGGCGTGGGCTGAGCCAGGTAACCCTGAAGCAGCGCCACGAAAGTGACTGCGAAGCCAAAAACCACACTCTTCAGTACGCCGTTTCCGACATCTTTCCAAACGTCGACACCGCCTTGAATCTGGCTCCAGAACGAACCCGCATCCACGCCAATCATCAGCACACCGACAGCCCAGCCGCCAATGACGCCCATGGCGCTGAACACGGCAGCCAGCAGAGGCATGGCAATGACACCCCCCCAAAAGCGCGGTGCCAGTATGCGCTGGATCGGATCCACAGCCATCATCTCCATCACGCTAATTTGCTCACCCGCTTTCATCAGGCCAATCTCGGCGGTAAGTGAGGTACCGGCACGCCCTGCGAATAGCAACGCTGTGACGACAGGACCCAATTCACGCACCATGCTGAGTGTCACCAGCAAGCCCAACGCTTCGGACGATCCGTAGCGTTGCAAAGTGTAGTAACCCTGCAATCCGAACACAAAACCGACGAACAGGCCTGAGACGGCAATGATCGACAGGGAATAATTACCCAAAAAATGAATCTGGTCACGTACCAAACCAAAACGACGAACACTGGAACCCAATGACGCCAACAAACGTAAAAACAAGCGGGCCCCGAAACCTAAATCAGCGAGCAACTTACGCGTAGAAAATCCGACATCGGCGGGACGCAACCAACTCATGCGGCAACTCCTATTCGGGCAGACTCGGCAACACAGTCCAAGCCAAAGTCATCAGCAACGGATGTGCCGGGGTAGTGGAACTTCACTGGGCCATCCGATTGCGCATTCACGTACTGGTAAACCAGCGGATCGGAACTTTGCCGGACCTCGTCTGGCGTGCCCTGGGTTGCCACGCGTCCATTGGCCAGAATGATGATGTGGTCGGCAATGGCAAAGGTTTGCTCTAACTCATGGGATACAAAAATACTGGTCAAACCCATGGTGTCATTCAATTGCCTGATTAAATGTGCGGCGGTCCCCAAAGAGATGGGGTCCAAACCAGAAAAAGGCTCGTCGTACATCACAAGCTCAGGGTCCAGGGCAATCGCCCGTGCTAAAGCCACGCGCCGCGCCATACCGCCGGAGACTTCACTGGGCATCAAATCCCAGGCGCCCCGCAGGCCAACCGCGTTGAGCTTCATCAGCACTACATCGCGAATCAGGTGTTCCGGCAGGTCAGTGTGCTCCCGCAGGGGGAAAGCGACGTTGTCGTACACATTCAAATCGGCAAACAGCGCCCCAAACTGAAACAGCATTCCCATGCGACGACGTGCCTGGTAGACCTGCTCTTGGTTCATGGTTGTAACGTCGCTGCCATCAAACAGCATTTGCCCAGACTGCGCGCGATTCTGGCCGCCAATTAGGCGAAGAACGGTGGTCTTGCCACCACCGGAGGCGCCCATCAGTGCCGTGACTTTTCCACGTGGCACCGCCAATGAAACGTCATTCAAAATCACGCGCTCGCCGTACCCAAAGGTCAGGTTACGCAGTTCAACGAGCGATGAAGGGATGTTTGGCGCCATAAATAGGAAAGCCGGACGGTGCCCGGCGAGCCGATCATAAAGGATTCTGGAAAACCCTTAGTGCGACAAAATTGCCCGCGAAGTCATGGCTCAGCGCGGCAACTCGCTGGATCCCATCAAGAATTCGTCGACCGCACGGGCTGCCTGACGACCTTCACGGATAGCCCAGACGACCAAGCTCTGGCCGCGACGTATGTCGCCAGCAGCAAACACCTTGGGCACGTTGGTGGCGTAGCCTCCGGTAAATTCAGTGGTGGCGCGAGCGTTGCCACGACTGTCTTTGTCGATGCCAAACGCATCCAACACGGTGGCTACGGGGTTTACAAAGCCCATGGCCAGCAGTACCAGATCGGCTTTGAGCACCTGCTCGGAACCCGGCACATCGACCAATTTGCCATCCTTGAACTCGACCTGCACGGTCTTGAGTCCTGTGACTTTGCCTTTTTCACCCATAAATTCTTTGGTGGAAATGGAAAACACCCGCTCGCATCCCTCTTCGTGGCTGGAGCTGGTGCGCAGCTTCAATGGCCAATAGGGCCAAGTCATGGGGCGATTTTCTTCCAACGGTGGCTCGGGCATGACCTCAAATTGCGTCACACTGGCAGCGCCATGGCGGTTGCTGGTACCCACGCAGTCGGAACCCGTGTCGCCACCACCAATGACGATGACGTGCTTTCCATCCGCACGCAACTGGCCCTTGAGCTTGTCACCCGCGTTGACCTTGTTTTGCTGCGGAAGAAATTCCATAGCGAAATGAATACCCTCCAGATCACGGCCGGGAACTGGCAAATCGCGCGATTGCTCAGCGCCCCCTGTGAGCATGACCGCGTCAAAATCTTCCTGCAATTGCGCGGCAGAAATGGTCTCCTTGGCCCAATTGGTCACCTTGGAAGCACCGCCAGATTTGGGCATTTCACCAATCAACACGCTCGTGCGCAGGGTGACACCCTCGGCCACCAACTGCTCGACGCGGCGGTCGATGTGGGTTTTTTCCATCTTGAAGTCGGGAATTCCGTAGCGCAGCAGCCCACCAATGCGGTCATTCTTCTCAAACAACGTGACATCGTGACCCGCACGGGCCAACTGCTGGGCGGCTGCCATTCCCGCAGGGCCTGACCCCACAACGGCAACTTTCTTTCCAGTCTTAATCTTGGCTGGCTGGGGCTTGACCCAGCCTTCGTGCCAGGCGCGGTCAATGATGGCGTGCTCTATCGACTTGATGCCCACGGCTTCGTCGTTCACGTTCAACGTGCAAGCTGCCTCGCAGGGGGCTGGGCAAATGCGCCCTGTGAACTCGGGAAAATTGTTGGTGCTGTGCAGGGTATCGATCGCCAGCTTCCAGTCGCCGCGGAAAACCAGGTCATTGAAGTCGGGAATGATGTTGTTGACGGGGCAGCCGTTGTTGCAAAACGGCGTGCCGCAGTCCATGCAACGCGCGGCTTGCTTGTTCGCCTGCGCATCGTCCAGCCCCACCACAAACTCTTTGTAATTCTTGAGACGCTCGGCAACCGGTTTGTAGCCTTCCTCGATGCGCTCAATCTCCATGAATCCCGTAATTTTTCCCATTTTTTTCCCCTTGCGGGACAGCCCTTTGGTGCTGTCCTCAACTGATTAAGCTTTGCGGGGCAGACTGCGCAACCCAGCATGTTTCGATGCCATACACCACTTCCGTCGCACCCTTATTTGGCAGCCACGGCTTGGTTTTTCGCAGTCTCCTGCTTGTCGCTTGCTATCTTTTTAGGAGCGACTTGCATAGATTCGACGCCGGCCGCAGCCACTTTTCTCGCATGAATCTCTCCCAGAGCACGTTTGTACTCCAGTGGGAAGACCTTCACGAACTTGGTGCGGGCGGTATCCCACTGGTCCAGCAAATCGCGGGCGCGCTTGCTGCCGGTCCAGCGGTTGTGCTCTTCCAGCAGTTTCTTGAGCTGCGTCTCGTCGCTTTGGCCGTGGTGCCACAACGCTTTGTCGATCTGGGCCTCTTGCTCTTTGGTGGACAGCACTTTTTCCATGGAGACCATAGCCGTGTTGCAGCGGGTGTCGAATTGGCCGTCCTCGTCATACACGTACGCAATTCCACCGCTCATGCCGGCGGCAAAGTTACGGCCCGTCTTGCCCAGCACAGCCACAGTACCGCCTGTCATGTATTCGCAACCATGGTCGCCCGTGCCTTCAACCACCGCCGTAGCACCCGACAAACGCACTGCGAAACGCTCACCGCCCACCCCACTGAAAAAGGCTTCCCCTGCAGTAGCCCCGTACATCACGGTATTACCCACGATGGTGTTGTTGATCGCTGCGCCCCGGAAGTCGATGCTGGGACGCACCACCACCCGCCCGCCGGAAAGCCCTTTGCCGGTGTAGTCATTGGCGTCACCAATCAGATACAGCGTGATACCCCTGCACAAGAACGCACCAAAAGACTGGCCTCCCGTGCCTTCGAGCTGAATGTGAATGGTGTTGTCTGGCAAGCCTTCCGGGTGCACCTTGGTGACTGCACCTGAAAGCATGGCACCCACGGAACGGTTTACGTTGCGCGCAGCTTCCATGAATTGCACTTTTTCACCCTTGTCGATGGCTGCGCGGCTCTTGGCGATCAGCACATTGTCCAAAGCTTTCTCTAGGCCATGGTCTTGGGTCAGGGTTTGGAAGCGAGGTACGTCGACTGGCACTTGCGGCAGCGCGAAGAGGCGGCTGAAATCCAGACCCTGGGCCTTCCAGTGTTCAATGCCCTTGCGGGTGTCGAGCAGGTCAGAGCGGCCAATCAAATCGTCGAACTTTCGGATGCCCAGTTGGGCCATGATCTGGCGTACTTCTTCGGCGATAAAGAAGAAGTAGTTGACGACATGCTCGGGCTTGCCGGAGAATTTTTTACGCAGCGTAGGGTCTTGCGTGGCTACGCCGACCGGGCAGGTGTTGAGGTGGCATTTGCGCATCATGATGCAGCCCTCCACCACAAGCGGCGCCGTGGCAAAGCCAAACTCGTCAGCGCCCAACAGTGCACCAATCGCCACGTCACGTCCGGTCTTCATTTGGCCATCGGCCTGCACGCGGATGCGGCTGCGCAAGCGATTCAACACCAAGGTTTGCTGCGTTTCAGCCAGACCAATTTCCCAAGGGCTGCCGCAATGCTTGATTGACGACCAGGGCGACGCGCCCGTGCCGCCATCGTGCCCGGCAATCACTACGTGGTCGGCCTTGCATTTGGCCACACCGGCAGCAATGGTGCCCACGCCGATTTCAGCGACTAGCTTGACGCTGATGCCGGAATGGGGGGCCACGTTTTTCAGGTCGTGGATCAACTGCGCCAAGTCTTCAATAGAGTAGATGTCGTGGTGCGGTGGCGGAGAGATCAAGCCCACGCCTGGCACGGAGTGCCGCAGGCGGCCAATGTAATCTGACACCTTGCCACCGGGCAACTGACCGCCCTCTCCAGGTTTGGCACCTTGGGCCATCTTGATCTGGATCTGATCGGCGCTCGACAGGTATTCAGCAGTAACACCGAAGCGACCGGAAGCGACCTGCTTGATGCGCGAACGCAGCGAGTCGGTCGGCAGCAGAGGAATGTCTACCTCGACCACATCGTGTCCGATGATGTCGGCCATGGTCTGGCCCTGCTTAATTGGGATGCCTTTGAGCTCTTGGCGGTAGCGTGCAGGGTCTTCCCCGCCCTCACCTGTATTGCTCTTACCGCCAATGCGGTTCATAGCGATCGCCAGCGTGGCGTGGGCCTCGGTGCTGATGGAGCCCAATGACATGGCGCCCGTGGCAAAGCGCTTGACGATTTCCTTGGCGCTTTCCACCTCGTCCACGGGGATCGCCTTGGCAGGGTCAATCTTGAACTCAAACAGGCCGCGTAACGTCAGGTGACGCTTGCTTTGGTCATTGATGAGCTGCGCGTACTCTTTGTAGGTGTTCCAGTTGTTAGAACGTGTGCTGTGCTGCAACTTGGCAATTGCATCGGGCGTCCACATGTGGTCCTCGCCACGCACGCGCCAGGCGTACTCGCCGCCGGTCTCTAGCGCGTTGGCCAACACCGGGTCTTCACTAAAGGCTGCCTTGTGCATGCGGATGGATTCTTCGGCAATCTCGAAGACACCGATACCCTCCACACGGCTGGGCGTGCCCGTGAAGTATTTATTCACCGTCTCGGTGGACAGGCCAATGGCTTCAAACAACTGCGCGCCGCAGTAGCTCATGTAGGTCGATACGCCCATCTTGGACATGATCTTCGACAGGCCCTTGCCGACGGCCTTCACGTAGTTGTAGATGGCCTTGTCGGCGCTGAGGTCCCCCGGTAAATCCTTGTGAATGTTAGCCAAGGTTTCCAAGGCCAAGTAGGGGTGTACGGCCTCTGCGCCGTAGCCCGCTAGCACCGCGAAATGGTGCACTTCACGGGCGGTTCCAGTTTCCACCACCAAGCCAGCGGTGGTACGCAAGCCTTCGCTCACCAAATGCTGGTGAATGGCACTCAAGGCTAGCAGCGCAGGAATCGCAACCTGGGTGGCTGTCAGCCCACGATCGCTGATGATGAGAATATTCTTACCACCTTTGATGGCGTCCACAGCTTCCGCGCACAGCGATGCCAGCTTGGCTTCCACGCCTTCGTGGCCCCAGGCAAAAGGATAGGTGATGTCGAGCGTATAGCTGCGAAACTTACCTTGGGTGTGCTGCTCGATATCGCGCAGTTTGGCCATATCGGCAAAGTTCAGCACCGGCTGGCTGACCTCTAGGCGCATGGGCGGGTTGACCTGGTTGATGTCCAACAAATTGGGCTTGGGGCCAATAAAGGACACCAAGGACATCACGATGGCTTCGCGGATGGGGTCGATGGGCGGATTGGTCACCTGCGCGAACAACTGCTTGAAGTAGTTGTAAAGCGGCTTGTTTTTGTCGCTCAAAACCGCCAGCGGGCTGTCGTTACCCATGGAGCCAATCGCCTCTTCACCGGCGGTGGCCATCGGGGCGATTAGGAACTTCAAGTCTTCTTGGGTGAAGCCAAAGGCCTGTTGGCGATCTAACAAGCTCACCTTGTCCGTCATGCGTTTGGGCTCAACGCCCGCCACGACTTTGGCCATGGACACATCGACTCGGCGCTCGGAAAAGCTCACGTCATCCAACTTGATACGCAGGTTTTCAATCCACTGCTTATAGGGCTTGCTGTTAGCCAGATTGGCTTTGAGTTCCTCGTCGTCAATCATGCGACCTTGTTCCAGATCGATGAGAAACATTTTGCCGGGCTGCAGGCGCCATTTACGAACGATCTTGTTCTCGGGCACGGGCAACACACCCGACTCGGAACCCATGATGACCAGGTCGTCGTCAGTGATGCAATAGCGCGAAGGGCGCAGGCCATTGCGGTCCAGTGTGGCGCCGATCTGGCGACCGTCGGTGAACACGATGGAGGCCGGGCCGTCCCAAGGCTCCATCATTGCGGCGTGGTATTCGTAGAAGGCCTTGCGGCGCGCGTCCATGGTGGTGTGTTGCTCCCAAGGCTCTGGGATCATCATCATCACCGCTTGGCTCAGCGGGTAGCCGGCCATGGTCAACAGTTCCAAACAGTTGTCAAAGGTGGCGGTGTCGGATTGGCCCGCAAAGCTGATGGGATACAGCTTTTGCAAGTCATCGGCCAACACGGGCGAGGACATCACGCCTTCGCGCGCCTTCATCCAGTTGTAGTTGCCCTTGACGGTGTTGATCTCACCGTTGTGCGCCACATAGCGATACGGGTGGGCCAGCGGCCATTCCGGGAAAGTGTTGGTGGAGAAACGCTGGTGCACTAAGCCCAGCGCGGAGACGCAGCGCTCATCCTCCAGGTCCTTGAAATACACGCCTACTTGGTTAGCCAGCAACAGGCCTTTGTAGACCATGGTGCGGCTGCTCATGCTGGGCACGTAGTATTCCTTGCTGTGCTTGAGCTGCAGGTTTTGAATCGCGGCACTCGCGGTCTTGCGGATCACGTACAGCTTGCGCTCTAACGCGTCCTGCACGATGACATCTTGGCCGCGGCCAATGAACACTTGGCGCTGAATCGGCTCTTTCTCGCGCACGGTGGGAGACATCGGCATGTCGCGATTGACCGGCACATCGCGCCAGCCCAAAAGCACCTGGCCTTCAGCCTTGATAGCGCGCTCCATCTCTTGCTCGCAGGCCAGGCGAGAGGCGTGCTCCTTGGGCAAGAAAATCATGCCGACGCCGTACTCGCCCGGTGGCGGCAAGGTCACACCCTGGGCCGCCATTTCTTCGCGGTACAACGCATCAGGTAATTGAATCAAGATACCCGCACCGTCCCCCATGAGCTTGTCCGCCCCCACCGCACCCCGGTGGTCGAGGTTTTCCAAGATCTTCAACGCGTTTTTGACAATCGAGTGACTCTTCTCGCCCCGAATATGGGCCACGAAACCCACGCCGCAAGCATCGTGCTCATGCGCGTTGGAATACAGACCGTGGTCGACAAGGTGTTTGATTTCGGCTGCCGTCGTCATGGCGCTCTCCTGAAAATTGGGGTAGACCCAAAGAATACTGCAATGCAACAAACTTGCCAATAACTTTAATTGGGGTCAGATCCTATTTAAATTACGCTAAATTTCCATACAATTAATTTGGGGACATATCAAAATGTATAGCACTAAAATCAATAGAACTGCGGGTCAGTGGCACTATTCGACTACTTTTTTCGTTAATTTTGGACGTCCGGCGCGCCCCTTCACCAGACGTCTCGGAGTTTTCTTTTGCAAGTGCGCGACAAATTCCGCATCACCCAGAGCCCAGCCGTAAAGCGCAGAATCTGTAATGGCAGATTGCTGGTGGTGTGCAAGCCCGCCCTGCACCAGCGCCGCATAGGCGGCCTCGCGGGCAAACGGGGTGTTTCCCAGCTCCCAAGCCAACGGGTGCGGAGTGATCAATTTGTCTTGCCGCCGCCCGGTGTAGTGACCGAAACTGGACCATGGGTAGTCAGACGCTTGCGCCACCATACCTGCACGCACCGGGTTCAAATCGAGGTAGGCCATGCAGGTGAGCAGATAGGACTCTGACTGCACTAGCGTGGACTTGTAGCGCCCATCCCACAGCGTGCCAGTGCGGTGGTGCCGATCATTGAAATAGCGTACGTATCGGCGCCCGACGGCTTGCATCATGCCCGGCAATGCCTCGGCAACATCTGGCGTCGCCAGTAGGTGCACGTGGTTATCCATGAGCACATAACTGTGAATTGCTACGCCGAACTGCTTGGAATGCACCGCGAGTAATTCTAGAAAAAACTCACGATCTGCAATGTCCATAAAAATCACCTGGCGGTTGTTACCGCGCTGGATGATGTGGTGCGGGTAGCCTGCAAGACTCAAACGCGGTTGACGGGCCATGGTCTGACTTTCAAGAATTTCTGATGCAGATAGAATTTCATAAACGGGATCTGACCCCCAATTATGAAATAAAGAAGCCGATGCGCAATGCATCGGCTTTTTGGGGGGGCAGTCGCCTAGTTAGCGGACGATGGGCGGAGCCTTGGCGACGCGCACTTTGCTTCCGGTCGTGACGATGATCACGGGATCACCGGGGGTGAAGATTTCAGCGCCCTTGGCTTGCACAATGGCACGGCGGTCACCGGACTTGAGTTGGACGATGATTTCTAAAGCGTCTTCGCGGGTGCTCATGCGCTCAATGGCGTTGCCCGCAGCGGCCCCTGCCACGCCCACCAGCAAGCCCAGCACTTGCGCCTCCCGGTTGACGCCACTTGCGCTGGCACCACCCACGGCACCCGCCACTCCGCCCACGGCTGCGCCGATACCAGACTGGCTGCCATCCACCACCACGGAGCGCACAGTCAGCACGGTCCCATCCTGGATCTGGGACATGCGCTGCGCATCGCTGCGGGAAATCACATCGGGATTGCTGCTGGCACAGGCTGCCAAAGTAACCACCAGAACGGTGGATAGGCCAAAACTCAAAAATCGTTGCATTGCGAACTCCATAAAACAAAGGGCTGTTTAGCTCCAGTACCTTGAACGTATCAGGTCACCACTCCGTTGTCATGCGGCAAGGTAAAGCGCGTGTTGAGCAGCTCGCTCAAACCAAACTCTTGCAGCAACGCCCGAAGGCGATCGGCGGACCCGGGCTTGGGGCGACCCGTGAACTTGGCCAAAATGAGTTCATTCTTCATGCTGTGTTCCCAGCCCACCAGCTCGGTCACGGTGACCTGGTAGCCGTGTGCCTCCAGGTACAAGCAGCGCAGTACGTTCGTAATCTGGCTGCCAATTTCGCGGGTGTGCAAGGGGTGGCGCCAAAGCTCTGCCAGCGGCGTGCGCTTAAGCGACAGCGCTTTGTTCACATTCAAGCAGCGCGCAATTTCGGCTTGGCAGCAGGGAACCAGCACCATGGCCTGGACACCCTTTTGCAGACCGAAAGCAATAGCATCGTCGGTGGCCGTGTCGCACGCATGCAGGGCCGTGACCACGTCAATGTGCGCAGGCATGGCTTGGGAATCAGCCGAATCTGCGACGCTGAGGTTCAGGAAGGACATGCGCCCAAAACCCAGCCGGATCGCCAACTCGCGGGACTTGTCCACTAGCTCAGGGCGTGTCTCCACACCGTAAATGTGGCTGTGCTCTAGCGCCCTGAAATACAGGTCGTACAAAATGAAACCCAAGTAGGATTTGCCCGCACCGTGGTCGGCCAACGTCAGGGTGCCACTAATGGGCCGCGGCAATTCGTTCAGCAGCTTTTCAATGAACTGCACCAGGTGGTAGACCTGCTTGAGTTTGCGCCGGGAGTCTTGGTTGAGTTTGCCCTCGCGCGTGAGGATGTGGAGCTCCTTGAGGAGCTCAATAGACTGGCCCGGGCGGATTTCCTCGGCCAATGGCGATGGGGCTGGCGACTTGGCTGGCGCTGGGCTTTTGGCATGTTTCATGGCGCGATCTTGCCATGGTCGCCTTTAGGGCCTGCGGCGTCAGGGCACTGCAGGCCCAGCGCGTTCCAGCCAGCAATTCCCAGTCCCTGCAGTGTTTCTATATTCTTCTGAAAAATAGTGTCGGGCTCGGGGAATGCGGCCACCGCCCGGTCGATACTAGCCTCGCGCAACAGGTGCACGATCGGAAATGGCGCGCGGTTGGTGTAATTGCTCAGGTCGCCCGCGTCTGTGCCCGCAAACTGAAACTGCGGATGGAAACTGGCGATTTGAAAAACGCCATCCAAGTTCATGCGGCGCAGCAGGCGGTCGGCCTCGGACAAAAAATCGTTGAACTCGACAAACTCCGGAAAAACCTCTGGCGCTATCAAAAGTGTAGTGTCTACATCAATAGATTCGCGGGCCAGCAGGCTGTTTAGCTCTAATTTTAGGGCTTCAAGCAGATCTGGATAGCCTGTGGCACGGGTCACAGCGTAGCGAATCTGCCCCTTGACGTGCACGCTTTTAGCGAAAGGGCATAAGTTCAGCCCGATGACGGCGCACTCCAGCCAGCGGGTGGTCAGTGCGATGACCTGCGCATCCGAGCGCATCAGAGTGCGAACTCGGCAAAGCGGCTGGGCTGGGCAACAATATGTTTGGCCAACTCGTCCAGCAGCTCGCCTTGCATATCTTCAGTGGCCCACGTGATGGTTTTGATGGCAAAGCCGTCGGTATTAGCCAAGCGAAACTCCAGGCGGGCGTTGTCGTGGTCCGGGGTGATGGTTACGTAGCCGCGCGCCTGGGTCACATATGCAAAGCAGATTTCTTTGAGCGTGTTTTTCTCGGGGTGCCGAATATCTTTGCGCTCAAATTTCACACCACCGTACCAAAGCCGCTTTTCCACGCGTTCCAGCTCGGGGGGGAAGTTGACGCTCACCGATGCGGTCGTCGGCGGGCCTTCGCGCGGCACAATATCCCACCCCATGGAGATGGTCTCCACCACCTCGCGGTCTCGCAGCATTTTTTTGCGCGAGTCCACCCGGAAGGCAGTCAGCTTCATGGCTGGCCAGCGGGCTTTTTTCTCCAGTGCAAACTCAGGGCCCAGCGGCACCAGCACGTTCAAGTGCTTGGCCAGCTCGCTGAGGTAATGCCACACGGTCTTGCAGGCAAGCTCGGTCTTTTGGGTATTCACCTCCAGCATGGACTTGTCGTGGGTCTGCTGCGTCTGTAGCGCGTTGGCCTGCGACTTCAATTGATTCAGAAAGCTCACGGTGTCCCAGTGTGTCCGTTGGTGGAGGAGAATATTTTACCGGCGCAGAGTGACCGATGCCACTAGGCAAGGAGGCGCTGCCCGGTAAGACGCTCATGCTCACGCGACGCAAAACGGTCGGTCATGCCGGCAATGTAGTCTGCTACTACGCGTGCGCGGCGGCTGCTGGAGTCGCCCGCGCTGGCGTGGTCGCGGCCCGAAAATCCTGCCGATAGCAATGCCGGATCGTGCATATACCTCGCAAACAAATCTGCGACAACACGCTTCGCTTGGCCCGTGGTTTGCATGACTTGCGGGTGACGGTAAAGGTTCTGAAACAAAAATCGCTTGAGAACCGATGAGTCGTGCCGCATAGCGTCGCTAAAGCCGATCAGTGGCGCAGCGTTGCGTACGTCGTTCACGCTTTGGGGACTCAATGTTGCAATGGCCGCCGAGCTGGTCTGAATCACGTCATAGACCTGCGCGCTGAGCATGCGACGAATCACGTCGTACACCCAGCGGCGTTGATTCACAGGCTCTGCCAGCGCCGGAAAAGCATGCACCGCCTCGCGCTGGAATCGCACAAACAACGGTACCTGCTGAAGCTGCTCCATCGTGATCAGCCCAGAGCGCAGTCCATCATCGATGTCATGGGCGTTGTAAGCGATCTCATCGGCAAGATTGCACAACTGCGCCTCCAGGCTGGGCTGCGTGCGCTGCAAAAAGCGGTGCCCTACCCCTCCTGGCTCGGCTCGCTCCAGCAGCTGGGCATAAGCCACCGGGCAGTGTTTGAGAATGCCCTCACGGCTTTCAAAGGTCAGGTTCAGCCCATCAAACTCCGGGTAACGTTCTTCCAACTGGTCCACCACACGCAAACTTTGCAGGTTGTGCTCGAATCCACCAAAGGGCGCCATGCAATCGTTCAGGGCATCTTGACCGGCGTGTCCGAAGGGCGTGTGGCCCAGGTCGTGGGCCAGGGCGATGGCCTCCACCAAGTCTTCGTCCAAACGCAGAGCTCGCGCAACGGAGCGGCCCAACTGCGCGACTTCGAGCGAATGGGTCAGGCGCGTTCGGAACAGATCGCCCTCGTGGTTCAAGAAAACCTGGGTCTTGTAAACCAGACGCCGAAAGGCCGTGGAATGAACTATCCGGTCGCGGTCACGCTGATAGGGCGTGCGGGTGGGCGCATCGGGCTCCGCCAGCCGGCGGCCACGCGACTGCATCTGGGTACAAGCATAGATCGCAAGCTGCATTTATAGTCAAATCGGGCTGTGGCCGGCGTATTTATTAAGAAAGAAGCTATATATTTGATAGCAATTCAAATACAACTCGCATCGATGACTTGACGCACTACATCGTCCGGCGCCGTTCGTAGGCTGGCCTGACCATGGCCGTCGATCACGATAAAGCGTATCTCGCCAGCCTCGGCTTTTTTGTCCACGCGCATCAACTCAAGGTAGCGCCCAGCGTTGTCTTCGGCGTGCAGGATTGGGGCCTTGACTGGCAGGCCAGCTTTAGCAATCAGCTGCTGCAGTCGGTGTAGATAGGCGGTATCGATCAGGCCCAGGGCCACCGACAGCCGTGCCGCCATCACCATCCCACAGCCCACCGCCTCGCCGTGCAGCCAAGCGCCGTAACCCAAGCCCGCTTCAATCGCATGGCCAAACGTATGGCCAAAATTAAGGATTGCCCGCAAACCAGACTCACGCTCATCCTGCCCAACAACCCAGGCTTTGATTTCACAACTGCGCTCAATAGCATGGGCCAACGCGCCCGGATCACGCTGTATCAAAGCATCCATATTGGCTTCAATCCAGTCCAAGAATGCAAGGTCGGCAATAGGCCCGTACTTGATTACTTCGGCCAGACCAGCACTCAGTTCACGTGGGGGCAGCGTGGTCAGGGTGCTCAGATCACACACTACTAACTGCGGCTGGTAGAACGCGCCCACCATGTTCTTGCCCATCGGATGGTTGATACCCGTTTTACCCCCAACCGATGAATCCACTTGGGCCAGCAAAGTGGTGGGCACCTGCACGAACGGCACGCCCCGCATATAGCTGGCAGCAGCAAACCCTGTCATGTCACCCACCACACCGCCACCCAGCGCGAAAAGCACCGTCTTGCGGTCGCAATGGTGCGCCAGCAGTGCATCAAAAATCAGGTTCAATGTCTGCCACGTCTTGTACTCCTCACCGTCCGGTAACGTAACGGTGTGTACTTGCCCATACTGGACCTTCAGGCTAGCCACCAAGCGGGCTGCGTACAGCGGTGCAACCGTCGTGTTGGTGACCACCAAAGCGGCCGACGCCTTCGGCAGATTAGAAAATGTTGCAGAATTTTCGAGAAGTGATGTGCCAACCCATATGGGATAGCTACGGTCACCGAGGTCAATGTTGACCCTTTGAGAAATAAGCGGTAATTGCATACCCCAGAGTTTAGGGGATGCGTAGCTTAAGGATGGGAAGGGACGACGCCTGCGAGTTCCAATTGCATCACGATCATGTTGACCAGTGTCGCAACCGAGGGGCGACCCGTTTCGATGGTGAAGTGCGCGGTTTCACGGTACAGCGGATCCCGCAGTGCAAATAATTCTCGCAGGCGGGTTAGCGGATCTTCCACTTGCAATAGCGGTCGATTCTTGTCGTGCTTGAGACGCCGGGCCAGCTCTTCCGGCACCGACTTGAGGTATACGACGTGCCCACCAGCGCGCAGATGTTGGCGGTTTCCAGGACGAAGCACTGCACCTCCGCCAGTTGAGATCACCGCACGGCTGTGCTGGGAAAGATCGCCAATAACTGATTCCTCGATGTCTCGAAAGCGCTCCTCACCCTCGCGAGCAAAGAAGTCTTTGATAGCGCAACCTATGCGCTCTTCTATGACCCGATCGGAGTCATAAAAGGGAAGTTGCAGCCGCCGAGCGAGCTGGCGGCCGACCGTGGATTTACCTGAGCCTGGGAGTCCGATTAAGGCGAGCAAAGGCTACGGTACAGACAAAGTGAAGGACTGGACAGAATAAGTCGTCGTAACCGAAATTCGCACCTGATCACCAGTGGTGCAGTTGCTCAAGAAAACGCCTAATTGCAGTGGATTTAGGGAGTTCGGTACAGAGTCATTGGAAACTCCGACCAAAGTGCAGGCACCAATTTCTGTCGATGGTGAGGCCGCCTTGGGCGTTGTCGAAGTCGTATCAATCGCAGTTGCCGCGATCGTAGAGCCCGTCGGCACACTGTTATTGTTCAAGTCAGACAGTAGTACCTCCAAACTTGTGGTGACGGTTCCAAACGCAGCAGACGTTGATGTCGTCCAAACAGGGTTGGTAATTTGCATTTTGTCTGTAGACAGAACAAGAACGGCTTGTTGACGAACGTCGGCAGTACCCCAAACACCGTCACCAGATGATGCTGATGGGGTCACGCCAGTGCCGCAACTGGATGCCGCTGCACTCCGGGGCACTTCACCAGTAACGTTAGCGCCCCCCGTTGGATAACCAGCACTTGTCGATGTTCTATCCCGGTAGGCAGTTCCTAAGTCCGTAAAAGACTCTCCACAGTCGTACACGTTGTTGCCATTGGCATCCACGAAGTCTTCTTCGCCTGCGGTGTAGGCTAGTATGGAAACGCGACCATCCACTGGACGACTTCCTTGTGAACGGAACTTGACAGCGCACCGGGAATCACCTGGGACCGCTCCGGTTGTGCAAATCGGATTGATCATGACACCACTCTCGGAAGTGAAATTGACTGCAGTCCCATCAGGTACCGGATTGCCCTGACGATCTGCCATTGCTAAGGTCACCGTAGTTTCTTCACCATCGACGTTGAAACCGCGAATGGCAAACTTTCCGAGGGCCAGGCTCAGGCTGGACTGGGTTGGGCGCCCGGATGCAATCGCCAATATAGATGAGTTGGTCTGTATTGCAGGATTACTGACCAAAGCTGCATTGACCAAAACGCTTGTAGGCACTGTTCCCGCGAACACCGGCACAGAGACTTTCCCGCTGGCGTCAGTGGTTAATGTCACCGCAGCGGTGTTTCCTTTGACACCGAAAGTGGCCTTCGGAATTCCGGCGTTAGTCGTCTTGAGCGTTAACAATACATCCTGCGAAGGCAGCGCTTCACCGACGGCATTAGACAAGAGGAACTGGACAGTAGCCTGGGTCGCGCCGCCAGATCCCTCCAAATAGATTCGCATTTTTGTCGGATCCGCAGGCACGACAAACGCCAAATTAGTAGCAGGGGCAATCAACACCGGCAAAGACTTGCGAATAGCATCCGCACCGACAGCGCTGGCTGTAATTTCTACTGTTTTGCCACTGCAACCCAGGCTACTCGGCGTGACGCCAGCAGCATCGGTGGCCGTGTAACTCACAGTCGCCATACCTGTACTGTTGGTGGTAATCGATGAGGGCAGAACCTGGCCACAATTTGCACCGAAGGTGACTACCACAGGGGTAGATGCGGGGACGCCACCCAAATTAACTTGTGCTGAGATTTGACGTGTGCCGTAAGCGGGTATCGAAGTGACGCCCACGTCAAGATTGGTTAACGTTAACTTATCGCTGCTCGACACGACGCCCAAATTGTAATCAAGCGTGCCTGTAACGACGGTTGAATCGACGACTCCAGCCGAATCGGCCCCAGAAATAGTCGCAGAGGCCGTCAATGTGCCTGCCCCGTTGACATTGGGCGTTGCCCTGGCGATCTTCACCAGAGCGATACCTTGTTCCGTCAACCGGGAATTTCCTTCTGGAAAACTGACTTTGGTGAGATCTCCCGCAATGTCCACGCGCTTCTGACTGACCACAGTGCCGTCTTCAAACTTCAAAGTTGCGCGAACTTGCGTCGTACCAGATGTACCAATGGTGTTTGTCAGAACCGAATTGGAATCTAGCAACTCCAACTTAAACGCAGGAGGGCTTGCGCGAAAATCCAGAGCTCCCGTTGAGGCCGCCAAGCAATTGTTACCGTTTGCGGTGCTACAAGATGGGGGGTCAAATTGGACAGTGAGGATGCCAATTCCGAACTTGAACTCCGACCGTCGGTTGACTCTAACAATCGCTACGCCCCGGCTATCGGTCGTCGCCGAAGCTCCATTCGGAAAACTAGCGAGTGCGGTCGTCACTTCCGACAATTTAACAGTTTGATTCGCCAACGCTGCGCCAGAAGAATCAGACAGGGTCACAACCACTTGGCCTCCGCCAGAAACGGGAATAGACTGGACTGCGGCACCCATGGTGTTTTGCAGAGTCGCGGTCAAACGCGTTCCCAATGTGGTGCCAGCGGCAGTTGAACCGTCTGTAGCTCCACTAGGAGCACTTGCATTGCCGCCACCGCCTCCGCAGGCTGCAAGAGTAGCTGCCAGGGTAAGTGACCAATAAATGTTTAGTAGGCGCATAGTTTTTACTCTGTATATCTGTGCAATTTACTTAGCGAGCGCCAAGCCGGTCCGAAATCATCTTTGGCGTTATGAAAATTAACATTTCCTGCTTGTTGGAGATCTTGCCCTTAGTTTTGAATAAGTAGCCCAAACCAGGCAGGTCCCCTAGGAAAGGAACCTTTGTCTCGTTGTCGCTGGTGATTTCCTCGAAAATTCCACCAATCACAACAGTTCCGCCATTTTCAACCAAAACCTGTGTCTTTACGTGCTTTGTATTGATAGCAAACCCCGCAGCGGTTGACTGACCCACAGTGTCTTTTGTTACATCCAGATCAAGAATAATGTTTCCTTCTGGCGTAATTTGTGGAGTTACTTCTAATTTTAAATTCGCCTTGCGGAACGCAATAGATGTTGCACCACTGGCAGACGCGACTTGGTACGGCAGCTCTGTACCTTGCTCAATCAACGCCTTAACCTGATCGGCGGTAACAACCCGCGGGCTCGACACAACCTTACCTTTGCCATCAGCCTCCAACGCAGAAATTTCTAAATTCAAGAATCGGTTTGCTCCCGCATTAAATATAGACAGTGCAAAGCTGGCAGGGTTATAACCCCCCTGGCCCACGGCAGGTAAATTCACGAATGATCCAGACGTGTCAACAGTACCGCCTGCGCCGCTTGTCGCTACAGCGTTTCCATAACTGGTACCAAACGCAATGCGATCGTTGCCATTGAGCTGGTATCCACCGTCTCCGCCCTTCTGCGCGCGCAGATCCGTCCCGCCCAACTTAACCCCCAATGATTTACCAAATGTATCGGTCGCTTCAACAATACGTGCCTCGATCAATACCTGACGTACTGCGATGTCAAGCTTACCAATCAGTTGCTGTACTTGCTCCAACTTGCTAGGGATGTCAGTAACGAAAAGTTGATTAGTTCTAGGCTCCGCAATGACGCTACCGCGCGAGCTTAAAATGCGCGCACTTGTACTGCCGCTACCACCAGCAGTAAGCTGAACTGCTATTTCAGCTGCCTTTGCATAATTAATCTGAAAAGACTGCGTTCTGACCGGCTCTAAACCTTGAACGGCAGCCACAGATTCCAAGTCCAGTTTCTCTTTCGCTGCAATCTCGTCTTTCGGGGCAACCCACAACACATTTCCAGATTTACGCAGACCAAGCCCCTTCGCTTGCAAAATAATATCCAGTGCCTGATCCCAAGGCACGTCTTGTAACCTTAAGGTGACAGAGCCTGACACAGAGTCCGAGGTCACAATATTGAAATTCGTAAAATCCGCAATAACCTGCAGCAGCGACCGGACTTCAATGTTTTGAAAGTTAAGGGATAATTTCTGCCCGTTATACCCAATACCTTGCGTCAGCTTACGCGGATCGACTTTGATCTCTTTAACCTCAACCACAAATTGTTCATCACTTTGATAAGCGCTGTGTTCCCACAAGCCAGTTGGCTCAATGACCATGCGGACTCGCTCACCGGCCTGAGTGGTAGTGACCGACTTGATCGGCGTACCAAAGTCAGCGACATCTAACCGCCGACGCAAACCCTCGGGCAGTGTGGATTTCATAAACTCTACGACCAGAGTCTGGCCCTGCTGCCGAATGTCCACACCCACCTGATTATTAGGCAGCGTAACAATAACTCGACCTGAACCATCCGATGTGCGACGAAAATCCAAATCGCGCAGTGGCGCTGAGTCTCGGCTCTTATTCTCCGCAAATATCACAGGGGAGGCTGGCGCGGCGACTGCACTAACGGCGGGCTCAAGCGCAACTAATAGAGATTTACCTTGGATCTCTGCTTTATAGGCCGCCGCTTGCTTCAAATTCAGTACCACACGCGTACGATCCGCTGCCTGTACGACAACGACGGACTTCAAATTGCCTTGATTAACTTCAACAGTACTACGGCCCATGGCGTTAGATACACCGGGGAAGTCCAATGCAATCCGAGCTGGAGACTGGATTGCGAAACCAGTCGGTAGGGCGGTCAAAGCTTTTGACAGATCGATTCTCACAACCTCAACACCGCCTTGCACGGTTCCGGTTACCGACTCAATCGCGGTCTGCGCAAACGACACAGTCGGCACGAAAATAAGCAGCGCAGATAGGATGATTCGATTAAACATTTTTTGTACATCCAGACAGTTTGTAATTTTCATTTGGCCCTCTCTTGCAACTGAAGAGTTGCGGTGCGTTCTATCCACTCGCCCACTGCATCCTGCACAATTTCGCGGTATACGACTTCCGTTTCAGTGATTTTTACGATTCGCCCATAATTCTGTCCAATGTGGTTGCCCAGCTTGACTTGGTACAACAAACTGTCGACTTTGAGCAAAGCAATCGGTTGTCCAGCTTTAACGATACTTCCCACCAAAGACATTGTGTCAACGGGAAACGCTTCCAATGGCTCCTTGCGGCGCAGCAGTTCTGGTGCCACAAGGCCCGCGTTTGAAGCTGCTTGAGTCGAATCACGTTTAAGCGCTTGAGTCAATTTTTGGTTACTAAACGGCTCTACCTCAGCCGCGCTGGCGTACGCCTCGGGCTTAAATTGCTTGGGCGCAGGTATCGGAGTAACTTTGGGACGCGTTTGATTTCTCTCATCAACCATCCATTGCCGAACTTCGTCTTGACTCGACCCAGTGCAACCTGCAATCAAATTACAGACAACACAACCGATGAGTATCAATCCGCTTCTCATTTCTTTGCCCCAGCAGCTACTGGCTTGCTTTGAGCTGCCTGCTCATCCGAATCCAAATAGCGAAATGTTTTTGCTGTAGTTTCCAATGCCAAAGTATTGTCTTGCCGTGGAGATATTGAAAGATTATTTAGCGTAACAATCCGAGACAGATTGGCAATATCTGATGCGAACGACCCGATATCGTGGTACTTACCAGTCACTTTTATAGCGATGGGGAGTTCAGCATAGTATTGCTTCACAGCGATCTGGCCAGGACGAAATAAATCGAACTGCAAACTTCTACCAAGGCCAGCTTGATTAATATCTGACAACAGGGCATCCATTTCAGCTTTGCTAGGAAGCTGTTTTTCCAATTGCGTAACGTATTGTTGCACTTGCTCTCTTTGCTTCTTAAGTGCGTCTAGATTGACTGCCTTGGCAAGTTTGGTTTTGTAGTCTTCTCTTAATTTGACTTCTTTTTCCTGCTCCTGAACGAGGATATCCTGTGAGCCGCTCAACCAAAAGAACCAAAGTGCAACAACCACCGTGACCGATGTCGCCACAAATAGGGAGTACCGGGGAACAGAAGGCCATAGAGATGGATCTTTCGGATCCAAATTGCTAAATTGAGCTACTATTCGCCGCTGTATTTCTTTGAAATCAATCTTTGCAACTTTATTTTTAGTCATATACATGTTACCGAGATTATTTACCGGTACCCGACGCTGCGGAAGCCACTGACTGGGGTGCTGAAGTGCCCAGCTCTTTAGCAATTGCCTTTTCCGCTTCAGTTGCGCGCACCAAACGCACCTTAATGACGAAGTTAGACACTCTCTTTTGTTCTTTAGGCGGTATGGTTACTACGCCAGCGACGATTTCAACTAATTCGGGTTTTGTAAACCACGGAGTGTTCACGGCTAAATTTCTAAATAACTCAGCGACACGTTCGTTGGACTGCGCAGTTCCATTTAGCGTCACCATCTGGTCTAATTGAACCAGCTTTGAAATATAGACGCCATCTGGTAATTGATTCACAATTTCAGTCAACAAGTGCACTGGCAAATTGCGGTCTGACTGTAAGTCTTCAACCGCCTGCTGCCGCGCTCTTAGTGCTGCGATCTCTTTCTCAAGCCCGTCGATGTCTTTAATTTGAGCTTCTAATTTCTTAATTTCCGCGCCCAACAAATTATTATTATCTTGCTGCGACGATATTGATCCCTGGTACCAAAGGAATATAGCGCTGGCAATGATTCCACCCATTAACGCTGCGACGCCGATCGATATACTGAAAACTTCTTTGCGCCGCTTACGAGCTGCTTCTCGATGGGGAAGTAGATTAATTAATATCACTGCGAAAACCTCCGCAATGCTAAGCCACATGAGGTCAAATAAGATGGTGCCTCGCGTGTCATTCGTTTCAATCTGACGCCACTACCAATTTCCATACCATCAAAGGGATTCAATAAGCTGCAAGGAAATGCGGTGTGTTGTGTAACCGCTGCGGTTAGGCCAGGAAGGGCCGCAGACCCCCCCGCCAACATAATATGGTCAACCTTGTTGTGGGGAGTGCTGGTAAAGAAAAACTGCAACGCTCGACCTAACTCTTGAACCATGGTTTCAATGAAGGGTTTTAGCACTGCTGCCTCATAGTCATCTGGAAGTTCGCCACTACGCTTCTTGCTTTCTGCCTCCTCCTGCGAGAACCCATATTGACGAACAATCAGTTGCGTCAATTGCGCACCACCAAAAGCCTGGTCACGATCGTATAAAACTTCCTCGTCCCTCAACACCTGCATACTCGTGGTGAGAGCCCCAACCTCAAACAAAGCGACGATGAGCCCTGCACCTTTGTTAGGCAAATTTTCGATTAGCCGACCCGCAGCGAGTCGCGACGCATACGACTCCACATCCACCACGACTGGCTTGAGGCCGGCAGCTTCTGCCAAACCTTGAATATCTTGAACTTTTTCACGGCGAGACGCTGCAATCAGAACCTCAATATCGCCGGCGGAAGTGGTACTTGGTCCAATTACACAAAAATCTAGGCTTACTTCGTCTAGCGGAAACGGGATGTACTGATTCGCTTCGGCTTCGACCTGCTGCTCGAGTTCCTGATCATTCATTCCACCAGGCAAAATGATTTTCTTGGTAATTACCGCGGACGGTGGCAGCGCCATAGCGACATTCTTCGTCTTAGAACCGCTCTTCTTCACCAGCCTTCGAACTGCCTCAGCGACCTCGTCAAATTTCTCTATGTTGCCGTCAGAAATCCAGCCACGCTCGAGCGGTTCGATCGCACACCGCTCCAGCACCAGATTTCCGGCCTTGTCGCGGCCCAGTTCTACCAGCTTGACGCTGGAGGAGCTGATATCTAACCCGAGCATAGGTGCGGGTTGCCGACTGAATAACGACCCCAAATCGATCAAAACTGTCCCCTGAAACAGACCGGCAAAAGGCCAGCCAGACTTAAGAAATCACTTGAATGCTATCAGTAAGCATGTTGTCCCGCAAAGGTTTTTTCAATTTTCGATATTCCTGAGCGTTGCCAAAAGCAGACGTTTAGTAGTGTTTTGTTCGGCTCGATCTGGCGCTTCACTGCTTACGCCCGTCTGCATTGACAATCAGCATCGGCAGACAAACTGACCCGAACCACTCGCTTTTACAATCCGCTGCAACCGACAAACGCACACTTATGACCATGCCCTTGGAAATGAAAAAAGCTTTACAGCAATTCGCAGAACTGCACTGGCTGATTCGACTGGCCATTCAACTTCTGGGCCTGCTTCTGGCTGGTGCATTTGCACTTGCAGCGGCTATCGGGCTGGCACTCGCGGTGGCTTACCCAAACCTCCCGGACATATCCGATTTATCGGATTACCGCCCCAAGCTTCCCCTACGCGTCTTTTCACTGGAGGGCGATTTGCTGGCAGAGTTTGGTGAAGAGCATAGAAATCTGACCCCCATCTCGGAAATTCCCAAGGTGATGACCAACGCAGTACTCGCTATTGAAGACTCGCGCTTTTATCAACACGGTGGCGTGGATTATGTGGGTGTTGTTCGCGCGGGTTTGGCTAATGTTGGTAAGGTTAAAAGCCAAGGCGCTTCCACTATTACGATGCAGGTTGCACGCAACGTGTACCTCAGCTCAGAAAAGACGTTCACCAGAAAAATATACGAGATTTTGTTAACTTTTAAACTGGAACATTTGCTTACAAAAGATCAGATTCTCGAGATTTATATGAATCAGATTTTTCTGGGCAATCGCGCGTACGGTTTTGCTGCAGCGTCAGACGCTTATTACGGTAAACCGTTGAAGGATATAAATATCGCGGAGGCCGCAATGCTTGCGGGCCTTCCAAAAGCCCCCTCGGCTTACAACCCTATCAGTAATCCTAAGCGCGCAAGAATTCGACAGTTGCACATCATTGATCGTATGTTGGAAAACGGCTTTATTTCCGACAAAGAGGCGGAGGCTGCTAAAGCGTTCGAACTCAAAATAAAGACCGGCGCCAACAACCAGCAAATACACGCCGAATATGCCACGGAAATGGTCCGCCAACTGATGTACGCCCAGTACGGTGATGAAACCTACACCCGGGGACTGGACGTACAAACTACGCTTCGCTCGGCTGACCAAGACGCTGCTTATAAGGCGCTACGCAAAGGAATTATGGATTTTGAGCGGCGCCAAGTCTACCGAGGTCCGGAAAAATTTGTGAACCTCCCGGCCAACGCGCAAGAGCTGGAGGACGCCATCATTGATGCTCTGGATGAACACCCGGACAATGGCGACGTCGTGTCGGCCCTGGTTCTCGAGGTTGATGCCAAACACATAAAGGCAACCCGACAGAACGGGGAAATCATTGCTATTACTGGTGACGGACTGAAGCCAGCCCAATCTGGGCTGTCAGAAAAGGCCCCGCCAAACATCAAGATTCGCAAGGGCGCCATCATTCGCGCGGCAAAGACCACCAAAGGCACGTGGGAGATTACCCAGTTGCCGGAAGTGGAAGGTGCTTTTGTCGCCATTGATCCTCGGGACGGAGCCATTGCTGCATTGGTCGGAGGATTCGACTTTGCAAAGAACAAATTTAACCACGTGACGCAAGCATGGCGACAACCAGGCTCCAGCTTTAAACCGTTCATTTATTCAGCAGCACTAGAGAAAGGTTTTACACCGTCTACCGTCATCAATGACGCGCCTCTTTTCTTTGATGCAGGCGTTACGGGTGGCCAACCCTGGGAACCCAAGAACTATGACGGCACCTTCGAGGGCCCAATGACTTTGCGCAGGGGGTTGGCAAAGTCAAAGAACATGATTTCGATACAAATACTTAGATCCATTGGCCCCTTGTACGCGCAAGAGTGGATTTCGCGTTTTGGCTTTGACCCTGAAAAGCACCCCGCTTACCTCACGATGGCGTTGGGTGCGGGCTCTGTTACACCGCTGCAAATGGCAACGGCCTACTCAGTTTTTGCGAACGGTGGTTACAGAGTGAATCCGTGGCTAGTGTCTAAAGTAACGGAGCAACGCGGAAGAGTGCTAGTGGACGCCATAAAACCAACGCTGGACAGGGCACAACGTGCGATTGAACCCAGAAATGCTTTCATAATGACAAGCTTGTTACAAGAGGTCACTCGATCTGGAACTGCCGCAAGAGCACAAGCCACGCTCAAGCGCCCGGACGTATACGGCAAGACGGGTACTACCAATGACTCAATGGACGCCTGGTTTGCCGGATATCACCCGACGTTGACGGCAGTCACTTGGATAGGCTATGACACACCTCGAAAGCTCGGCGATCGTGAGACGGGCGGTGGGCTCAGTCTGCCAGTCTGGATAAGTTTTATGGAAACAGCGCTGCGAAATGTTCCAGTGCAGGAATCTGTAGCTCCCGAGGGTGTCGTGCACATCGGTGCAGAGTGGTATTACGATGAGTTTGGTAAGGGGTCGGGCGTGTCCGGTCTGGACTTACAAGACAAAGTGGAACCAGGAGCTGAACCATTACCAGCGCCTGAAGAAAAGCGCAAGATACTGGATCTTTTCAAGAACTAGCAGAACTGAAGACCACAGACTGACCCGCTTGCAGTGACGCGTCGCGTGACAACGCGGAAAAAAGTTCGCCCTGACCTTTGGTGTCCTGCCACTTGTTGTGGATCCAAGAGTAATGGTAGCCGCCGCTCTTGGCGGCCATCCATATTTCATGCAAGGGCTTTTGCAGGTTGACAATGATTTGCGAGCCATTTTCAAAGGTAAGTGTCACCATGCCTCCAGTGCGTTGGTTGTCAATATCTGCGTTGCTACCTTCGTTGATACGATCGCATGATGCTTCGATAGCCTGAAGAGCGCCCTCCGCAACGTCAAGAAACTCGGAATCTGTCATTACAATTTAATATGTTAAAAAAAAAGCAAGTAAAACTTACGGCGTTACTGTTGTTAACTGTGGTCTACAGCTTGACGGGGTGCGGGCAAACTGGAAGCCTTTACATACCCTCAAAAGCCAATCTGCTGATACGCACCAATTGACACCTCCAGAACTTTTAGCCGATGGGAACCGCCACTGCGTTCTGTAACTTGGAGTGCTATACCGCACGTGTTTGCCGGGCTCTGTAATGCCGTAAAACTCTCCAGCCCAATAACGCTCCAAGTATGGCGGCGTAAACTCCTACCTCCGCAAAATTATTTTTGCCCGCGCGCATCCAAAAAAAGTGAATGATTGCCAGAATAGCGACCACATACACAAGCCTGTGCAGTTGTTGCCATCGTTTAGCACCCATCCATCGGATTGCACGGTTGAACGAAGTAGCAGCCAACGGTGTAAGTGACACGACGGCCGAGAATCCTACAAGAATGAAGGGGCGCTTGACGATGTCAGCCGAGATATCTGCAAGGTCAAAGCCCATGTCAAACCATGCATAAGACGACAAATGTAAGACCGCGTAGAAATACACGAATAAGCCTGTCATGCGGCGGTAGCTGGCCAAATTTTGCAGGCCAGCCGTGACACGTATTGGCGTGATCGCCAAGACAACACACAACATGCGCAGCGTCCAATCCCCGGTAGCACGCACTAAAGCTTCCGCTGGGTTGGCGCCTAACTGATCAAACACCGCTGCATAAATCAGCCAGAGCAGAGGGAATAAACCCAGAGCAAAAACACCTGGCTTGGCCAGTGGGTGTTTCAACGCGGCATTGATACGACGCATCCGCGGCAGATCAATAAAATTTCTTCAAGTCCATACCAGCGTACAGCTGGCCCACTTGCGCTTCGTATCCGTTGAATATCAAAGTTTTGCGCTTTTTGGCAAACAGGCCATCCTCACCGATCCGTCGTTCTGTGCCTTGACTCCACCGAGGGTGGTCCACGTTTGGATTGACGTTCGAATAGAACCCATATTCGTTGGCAGCAGCTTTATTCCACGCTGTCCCTGGCTGTTTTTCAGTGAAGCGAATCTTGACAATGCTCTTGCCACTCTTGAAACCATATTTCCAAGGTACTACCAGGCGCACCGGAGCGCCACTCTGATTTGGCAATACCTCGCCGTACATACCGAAGGAGAGAAGGGTCAAAGGATGCATGGCCTCGTCCAATCGCAGTCCTTCGACATACGGCCAGTCCAAAACGCGCGAGCCAACAAAAGGCATAGTTTTTGGGTCTGCCAGCGTTACAAATTCGACGAACTTGGCACTACCTAGCGGCTCAACCTTACGAATCAAATCCGCCAACGAATAGCCGACCCACGGGATCACCATAGACCAGCCCTCGACACAACGCAGTCGATAAATGCGCTCCTCCATCGGGCTCAGCTTAAGCAAGTCCTCTAGCGACCATTTACCTGGTTTCTTGACCAAACCTTCGATCTCGACAGACCATGGTGTCGTTTTGAGGGTACGGGCGTTCGCCGCCGGGTCGCTTTTATCGGTCCCAAACTCGTAAAAGTTGTTGTAAGTGCTGGCGTCCTTGTATGGAGTTGCCTTGTCAGCCACAGCCGCCCCGCTGATTTTCGATGCATTACCCGACAATGCCGAGAGCTTGCCTGGACGGGTGCCCCACGCTGCCCCTTGCGCAAACGCGTGTCTATCAGCCCAGCTAGCCATTCCCAGCCCAGTAGCGCCCATCGCAAAATGCTTTAACAATTGCCTGCGGCTTTCGTAAACAGACAGATCGGTAATTTCGCTGGCAGGGGGGGGGGTAAAGCCATCCGCACGTGATTTGATCAACATAGGTTCTCCTGGTTAGGGGTTGGTCGGAGAGACCGGCCAATTCTTACAGACGACTCACAGGGTGCCATAACTATGCAACCCACTTAAGAACATGTTGACGCCTATGAACGCGAAGGTGGTGACACCTAAGCCCACCAAAGCCCACCATGCGGCGACAGTCCCCCGCAAACCCTTCATCAGACGCATGTGCAACCAAGCAGCATAGTTCAACCAAACTATCAGCGCCCACGTTTCTTTTGGATCCCAGCTCCAATACCCGCCCCAAGCCTCTGCGGCCCAAAGAGCGCCTAAAACCGTAGCGATGGTGAAAAAGGCAAATCCGACTGCGATGGACTTGTACATCACATCGTCCAAGACTTCGAACGACGGTAGCCTGGCTCCAATTTGACGCCGCCCCAACAGAATACCGCCCACAATCAAGGCAGAAACTCCAAAATACACCGCCCAATAATCGCTAATACCCTGTGCAGCGGACTTTCGAAATACGATGGGCTCAAAACACAGCACGATGCCTAGGAGCCAAAGTGGTGCAAGTTTGTACCAGCGCGACTCTGTAGAGTTTTGCTTAATGAGGTAGGCAAAAGCGACCATCGCAGCCAAGGCAAACGTTCCATATCCAATAAAATTCGCAGGTACATGCAGCTTCATCCACCAACTCTTCAAGGCGGGCACGAGTGGTTGAATTTCGTGCGCGTCGCGAACCAATGTGTACCAAAGCAAGAAGCCCACCGCTGCGCTTACAACCAGCATGACAAAAGCCCCCATCGATCGGGTTTTGTATTGCGCTTCAAAATAGAGGTAGAAGCCAGCGGTCATCCAGCAAAACAAAATGAACACTTCATACAGGTTACTCACGGGTATGTGCCCAATGTCAGAACCTAGCAAATAGCTTTCGTACCAGCGGACCATAGTACCCACCAAGGCCATGGTGACGGCGGTCCATACCAACCGTGACGCCACGACTTCCATAACGTCGCCGCTATTCTTGGCGAACATACCCACCCAGTAAAAGCAGGTTGCCATGAAAAACAGCAAGCTCATCCACATAATGGCAGACTGGCTGGAGAAGAAATACTTCAACCAAAAGACGGTTTCTGCACGTGCCAAGTTGCCTTGATAGGACCAGACAGCCAGCAGAGATAGCGCGGCGACCACCGCCATTAGCGAGCGTAACGGCCGCCAAAACCATCCCAATGCAACTGTAGCGGGCATCGCTGCCAGCAAAATACCTTTTTCGTAGCCGTCCATAGCACCGCCATAAAGCCAGAGGGTATAAAGCCCGCCCAACAAAACTGCGGCGGCGAACAACCAGTCGAGCAGATTGCGTTTGTCGAAATATCCTTCGCTAAGAACTGTCGTATTGAGGCCTGACTGCACGCCTTGCACCACTGTATTCATACCGCTACTCCTTCAAACCCAAAAGGCTGGACTTCAGCCTGACAAACTCAAAATCACCATCCATAGTCTTACGGTTGGTCGATAAGGCCATGGTTGCCTGCACACCGGATTGCTCTGGCATGCCAAGCGGGGTTAACCATACCCACAACCGACGCTCTCTTACGTAGAGCATCGCAAATATCCCTAAGATTAATAATGCGCACCCAAGGTACACAACCAACTTACCTGGCGCCCGCGCCACTTGAAATACGCTGGCCTGAACTTGTGTAAAGTCCATGAGCTGCATTACAAAAGGTGCAGGGTACAAAGGTGTTTCACTGAGCGCCAAAACGGACTGAGTCATAAAAGCTTGCGAGCTTTCGTCTGTTCCAAGTGGTTTCAAACTGGCTTGCTCTCGGCTCCATTGCGCCAACTCAAAGAGCACCCCATTCAATATCCGGACGAGTACTTCACCCGCCTTGTTGCGCTCAGCCTGTGGCACATTTTTTTCAATAAAGTCAGCAATCGCTTGCAGTCCCCCAATTTGGGTAACGCCCGCCAGCTCTGAACCTGCAAAGAGCGCCAATGCCCGCGAGGCAGACGCCGTCAACTGTTCGGAAAGCTCTGTCCGGGACGGGTCAATGGCTTTGGTGGTGTAGCGTTTGATTGCAATGTTTCGCGCATCCGGGTTCAACAGCGCTTTTTGCAGACGGAAAAAGTCATCCATGGAGCCATCAACTCCAGCGGGTATGCGTAAATACTTGAAAGATTGGGATGGGGTGTCACGAACACCTAGCAAATACAGAGGAACCCCCTCACCCATGTCGACTGGGATCATGTAATTGTTGTACTCGCGCGCTTGTCCAGCCGAATCACGCAGCTTGTAACTCACACTCGGCCCCACATTGCGTAAATCTTTACCCACTTTAGATTTATTCGCAGCACCCATCGTAGCGTCGAAGGATTGTTGCAAATTCACCGCCCGCACATCCGTGCCAGACGCAGGGCCAGAATTCGCGAAATTCTCTACGTTTATAACCCTCAATCCCGTGTATTCGATCGAAAGCCCCTCAGGGTTGCCCGACTGCGCTGGAGTGAGACGCGAGCTTTCGCCGATAGCACCATCAAGATCAAACGCCCCAACATTTGGGTATATCGGCAACGCACGTAAACGCACCTTAGAACCACCGTCCTCAAAACTAGATTGATAAATTTCAATTCCCCGATGGCTCGCAGGATGGTTAACCTCAACCCGAGCAGGAATCTTTTCCCCAGTCTCTCTGTCGTGAATCACGATATCGCTGGCAAATAGCTTGGGCATACCCGTCGAGTAGTACTCCACTATGAATTTTTTTAACTCAATTGAAAAGGGAAGTTCCTGTACGAGGATGCCATCGGATTGGTTGAGAATTGCTGCGTTAGACTGCGCACCCTCAGCCACCAACACATTGCCCCGAAAGGTGGGATTACTCTCGCTTAAGCGATGTTTTAGTGGCACGTCAGAGATTAAGCCACCGCCGCTAAAGGCTTGTTTACCGCTCCAAAGCATTTGCGCTCGTACGATCAAATCTCCATCCAGCAAGCCACCCAAGCAAATCAAAACTATAGCGCTGTGTGCCGCGATATATCCTATTTTGTTCGCGGCTCCCGTCTTCGCCGCCAGCATCCAGCCTACGCCCTCTGGCCTATCGCGTTTTTGTAGCTTGACTTTCCATCCCGCACCCACCAACAGCCCGCCGATGCGCTGAGCTTGAAGCTCTGGGGTCGATTCCAAATGTGCTTGCGCTCGATGGCCAAAGGCCTTCAAACTACGTTCAGCCAAGTTTTCTTTGTACGACTTCAAATCCACCAAAATCTTCGGTGTTTTGCGGGCAATGCACAGGGAAGTACTAGTTACCAAGAAAGCCAGGATCAGCAAAAACCACCAAGCTCCGTAGACCGTGTGCAGACTCAGACCCCTGAACACGTCAGTCCAAAAGGGGCCGAACTGGTTTACATAATTGTTTACAGGCTCGTGTTGCTTCAATACTGTGCCAATCACTGAAGCAATACAGATTAACGTCAGCAATGAAATGGAAAACCGCATGGACGACAACAGCTCCACAGCCGCCCTCACCATGCGTGAGCCCACACTGAGCTCTATACCGTCGGTCGAAACTGTCATGCAAGAACTTAAGGGAAGTCAAAAAAAAGGGCAGTCCATCGTTCGATGAGACCACCCGTTAGGATCGAATTTTGCGGCTTGGTTCCCCCAGGAACCGGGCTAGGCTACAAAAATTAACGCAAACCCGCTATGTAATCTGAGACTGCCTTAATCTCACGGTCATTCATCTTGGCAGCTATCTGATTCATTTGTAAGCTGTTCTTGCGAACGCCATCGCGAAAAGCAACCAGTTGCGTTGAAGCATATTCAGCGTGCTGGCCAGATAGGCGTGGATATTGTGACGGAATTCCAGCTCCATTGGGGCTGTGGCAACCTGCGCAAGCGGGTACCTGCCGGTCCGCAATACCACCTCGGTAAATCCGCTCACCCAAACTAACCAACTCTTTTTCTTTAGCGAAGCCTGGCTTGGCTTGTTTGGTCGCCACCCAATAAGCGATGTTCTTCATGTCCTCATCAGACAAGGCGGACGCGAATCCCTTCATGATGGCGTTATTGCGCTTGCCAGACTTGTACTCCTGCAATTGCTTTACCAAGTATTCCGGATGTTGCTGTGCTAACTTAGGATATGCCGGCGTTCCAGAGTTTCCGTCTGCGCCATGGCAGGCGACGCAAACCGCACCGTAAGATGCCTCACCCTTGACCAAATCAGGTTTCGCAGGTTTCCCAGCTGCAGGCGTCGCTGTGTTGGAATAGGCAGCAGTCAAAGAGGCCAGCAAGGCTGTGGCGCAGAGTAATTGGGCGATCAACTTCATAGGAGTGTTGTGTCTGTTTAGCAAAACAACACCATTCTACAATGCAGCTTCGGGTTTCACACTTCTACACATGACTACAACCACAAACCCAAATTTGACCAAAGGCCCCGCCATACCGGGACAAGGCGGCGAAAAATCGCCTGCCGCGGTTGCGCTGGGCTGGCTACATACCGCCAAATTTCTGACGACAGCTCCCCAATTGCACTTTTTGCCGGCTTTGGACGTCCCAGAGATCGCTTTTGTAGGTCGCTCCAATGCAGGGAAATCGACCTGCATCAACACCCTGACGCAACAAAAGCAGCTGGCATTCGCTTCCAAAAAGCCAGGTCGTACTCAGCACATCAACCTTTTCAGTTTGGGCAAACAAGGCATCACAGATGCAGTTTTGACGGATTTGCCCGGCTACGGCTACGCCGCTGTCCCCAAGGCCGACAAAATTCGGTGGCAGCAAGTCATGGCCAACTACCTAATTACCCGAGAGAACTTGATGGGAATTGTGTTGATGTGTGACCCGCGCCACGGGCTGACGGAGTTAGATGAAATCCTTCTGGACATCATTCGACCGCGGGTTCAAGCGGGTTTGAAGTTTCTCATCATCTTGACGAAATCTGACAAACTGACTCGTGTGGAGGCGACCAAGATTTTGTCCATTACCAAGTTACAAGCAGGGGGAGGCGAGGTGATGCTCTTTTCTGCAACCAAGCGCAAGGGTATTGACGAAGTCGCACAACTTTTGTGGAAATGGGCGCATCCAAACGGCGCTACTGCTCCAGCATCCACGCCAGAAATTCCCGCCTAGGCGCTGTGCGTCCAACCCCAACTTAATAAGGTGGCGTGACGCCTGGGGGTTGGTCTTTGAATCGCTTGTGGACCCAATAGTATTGGCTTGGCATCGTATCAATGTAGGTCTGCAAACGGGCGTTCATCAGCGCTGTATCTGCTGTGGCGTCCGCAGTTGGAAAACCTTGCCACGCGGCTAATACTTCTACGGTGTAGCCCTCAGGTGTCACGCGCGACAGTACCGGCACTACCTTGGCCCGGGTCAATTTGGCAAAACGCGCCAACGAGGGAACAGTGGCTGCTGGGACGCCGTAAAAAGGCACCCACACTGATTCGTGCGGCCCAAAATTCATATCCGGTAACAGATAGAGCGGCTCGCCCCGCTTCAGTCCCGCAACAATGCTTTTAACGCCTTCGGCGCGGCCGAACAATCCCGGCGCACCAAAACGCGTGCGACCCTTCAAGATCCAGGCGTCTGAATCCTTGTTCGCTTGATCGGTGTAAATGGTGTTGAACTTTCTATTGATTTGCTGCGTGACCGCCGTCCAACCTGCGTCGAGTGCTACAAAATGTGGCGCAAATATCACTACCGGGCCATCGCCATTTAATTCCTCAAGGACACCTGTTAAGCGGATACGGCGACGCGTCACTGCGGGGTCACCATGCCACAGCCATCCTCGGTCGAGCCAAGTTTGGGCGAAATGCATAAACGTCTGAATCGCGCATGCACGAATTTGTTGGCGCGTCCAGTCAGGGAAACACAGGTGCAGATTGATCCAAACGACCCGTCTGCGCGATCCAACAGCCACGTACAGTAACGCCCCTAGGACAGTACCCAAACCACGCAGCCAAGGCAATGGCAGGCGTCCTAGCTGCTCCAAGAGTTTCAATACAAATCGCGTGAACATAGGTGCTGGCGATAGTCAAACCGGCGCATCGCTCGGTGCTTTATAGCGGGCATAGCCCCACAAGTACTGGTGTGGAGCCCGCAGAACTAACGACTCCATGGCCGCATTCATCTGCCGTACTGCTATGGCCAGTTCAGTTGACCACGCCTGCTCCATGCGTTGCACGTGAATGCGATACCCCCGCCCCCAGGGGAGGCGCTCTCCCCACGCAATCAGCACGGTTGCACCGGTCTGTTGCGCTAGCCGAACCGCCAGCGTCATGGTGTAGGCATCCCTGCCGAAAAAAGGAGACAACTCGCCCAAACCTTTCGGCGGCACTTGGTCGGGCAAAAGGCCTACGCATTCACCAGATTTCAGGGCCCTCGCCAGCTGCTTGACCCCAGCCAAGGTGGTGGGCGCGGTCTTGAGACCCGGACGTGCACGGCTCGATGCCACTAACCCGCGCAACCAGGCTTGGCGCGGGGGGCGGAACAAAACGGTCATAGGATGACCCCTAACACCGAACTCCGTGGCATATGCCCGCGCGGCCGCCTCAAACGAGCCGAGGTGAGGCGTTAAAAACAGAATGCCCTTGTTAAGTTGTAGTGCCTGCTCGATGGACGCGCGACCTTCCCACGAAACATGAAATGTCGAGGCCACCCACAGGCTCGGAAGTTCCGCCACAAGCGCGCCAGCAGCCCCCACAGAACGCCATTGGTCTTTACGTGACACGCCCGCTAGAGCGCTATGTGCAAGTAAACGCTTTCGGTAAACCGGCGAAAACCCAAACATCATCCAGCCCATACACCAGCCCAGCGCGTGCAAAACCACCAACGGCAGGAAAGACAACACTTTAAAAAGCAGGCGCATGACTGGGCTAAAATTCTCGCTGTCGCTGAGTTACAGAACTACTTGCAGGGCGACCCGCACAAGGGTGACCGTTGTAAAGGTCGCCATTGTGCCTTGTCAATTTTGACAAATCTGCTAAAGCGTTCGCCGACGGTCCAAAGCCCAAGCAACGCGACTTGATGTTTTTTTGGAGTATTCCGATATGGCGAACGATTTTCTCTTTACCTCCGAGTCCGTTTCTGAAGGCCACCCAGACAAGGTGGCAGACCAAATCTCCGATGCGATTCTGGACGCAATCTTTCAACAAGACCCAAAGTCCCGCGTCGCCGCTGAAACGCTGTGTAACACTGGCTTGGTAGTGCTGGCAGGCGAAATCACCACCAACGCCCATGTGGATTACATCCAAGTAGCCCGCGACACCATCAAGCGAATTGGTTACGACAACACAGAATACGGGATTGACTACAAAGGCTGCGCCGTGTTGGTGGCCTATGACAAGCAATCCAACGACATCGCCCAGGGCGTGGACCATGCCTCTGACGACCACTTGAACACCGGTGCAGGTGACCAGGGCCTGATGTTTGGCTACGCTTGCGACGAAACGCCGGAGCTAATGCCTGCACCCATCTATTACGCCCACCGCCTGGTCGAGCGCCAAGCCCAATTGCGCAAAGACGGTCGCATGCCTTATTTGCGCCCCGATGCCAAAAGCCAAGTCACCATGCGCTATGTCGATGGCAAGCCCCACAGCATCGACACCGTGGTGCTGTCCAGCCAGCACAGTCCGGAGATGAGTAACGGCGCAACCATGAAGCAAGAGTTCATTGATGCCGTCATTGAGGAAATCATCAAGCCGGTATTACCCGCCGAATGGCTCAAAGACACCCGTTACCTCGTGAACCCGACAGGCCGTTTTGTCGTGGGTGGCCCACAAGGAGATTGCGGTCTCACGGGCCGCAAAATCATCGTTGACACCTACGGCGGCGCCTGCCCTCATGGTGGTGGCGCGTTCTCTGGCAAAGACCCTACAAAGGTTGATCGCTCAGCCGCTTACGCCGCGCGCTACGTGGCCAAAAACATCGTCGCTGCAGGCTTGGCTAAGCAATGCCAGATTCAGGTGGCCTATGCAATTGGCGTGGCCAAACCCATGAACGTGACCGTTTACACCGAAGGTACGGGTGTCATATCGGACGACAAAATTGCAGCGCTGGTGAACGAGTATTTCGACTTGCGCCCTAAAGGCATCATCCAAATGCTGGACCTGCTGCGACCGATTTATGAAAAGACTGCGGCCTACGGCCACTTCGGCCGGGAAGAGCCAGAATTTACGTGGGAGCGCACCGACAAGGCCCAGATCCTCCGCGCTGCAGCCGGTCTCAAGTGAAACTCCAGACACAACGCTTCATTGACCGCTGGGTCGGCCAGTTGCTGTGCGGCGCGGTGTCTGGCTGGGTGAAGCTCACCTCGATGAGCGCGCCGCCAGCGCGCATCCCGGCGAAGCCGAAAAATATTCTAGTCATCTTGCTCTCTGAGATGGGCAGCATTGTGCTGGCTGGGCCGATGTTTGCCGCCTTACGTCGCCAGTACCCTGGCGCGGCCATCCACATCCTGCAACTCAAGAAAAACCAAGAGGTCTCCAAGCTACTCTCGCTGACCGAACCTGAATACATGCACACGCTGGACGACAGCTCGGGTGGCTCGCTGATCACTGACATCCTAAAGATCAGCGTGACGATGCGTCAATTGGGTCTGGATGCCGTCATCGACTGCGAATTGTTTTCCCGGGTAAGCGCCCTGCTGTCGTTCAGCACGGGAGCGCCGGTGCGCGTGGGCTTCACCCCGCACACGCAAGAAGGCTTGTACCGGGGCAGTTTTATCAACCACGGCATTCCCTATAACCCCTACCAACACATCAGCAAGCAATTTTTATCGCTGGTGGATGCACTGCAGTCGCCCGAAGGCATGCCGCGTAATCGCGCGGGCCCCATCCGCGAGATCCCTGCAGAGCCTGAACTGTCAGTGCCCTTCTCGGCTGACGAATTAGCCACCTACCGGGCCAAGGTCGAAGCTGACCACCCGGTCGTCAAAGCGCGCACTTTGGTTCTGGTGTATGCCGGTGGCGGCATCCTGCCCGAACGCGCTTGGCCTGCCAGTTACTACGCACGCGTGGTGCAAGGTCTATGCCTTGCCGGCTATGCCGTGGGACTGATTGGCTTGAAAGACGACGCGGAGCTTGCGCGCGACCTCAAAATATTGGTGAGCAGCGATACCTGTATTGACTTGACGGGGTATACCAAGAGCATCCGAGAACTGCTCATGCTGATGCATGCCAGCAGCCTGCTCATCACCAATGACGGTGGGCCCAGCCATTTTGCAACCGTCACCCCCATCCAAACCATGGTGTTTTTCGGCCCCGAAACTGGCAAACTTTACGGCCCGCTGGGCAAACGCACCGTCATTTTGGAAAGCGGTATTGCCTGCTCACCTTGCCTCACCGCCTACAACCACCGCCTCACCTTTTGCGATGGTGATAACCAATGCCTCAAGCGCATTGCACCCGACCCCGTGCTAGATCAGGCACTGGCCTTTTTGCGCGTCGCAACCCGGGCCACGGCCCCATGAGCTCTTCGACACGATTGCAGCGCACTGTGCTGTTGGCGTTGAGGTTGCTGGAGCGCTACCGATACATCAAGTTTGGCATCGTGGGTGCCAGCGGCACGGTGGTCAACTTGGTGGTTCTTCACTTGGGCCACGAGTACCTTTTCAGTGCCATTGAGCCGACCGGTAGCAAGCCCTACGCTTCCTTGGCATTGGCCATCGTTCTGTCCACGGTCAACAACTTCACCTGGAACCGCCTATGGACTTGGTCTGACAGGGTCAAAGCGCTGGAATCCTCCGAACACGGCCATTTAAGCTTCAGACTGGTGGCCAAGGAATTTGGTCAATATGCAACGGCTTCTGGATTTGGCAGTGGCTTGCAATACACGCTGACGCTACTGCTGTCGAGCCATATGGATTACCGCCTTGCCAACGTTTTGGCCATTCTGGCAGCTAGCGTGACTAACTTTCTGGCCAACGACAAGTGGACATTCAAGCGCCACTGAGCGCAGCACCCACCATGCCACTTCGGCCCCGCATGTTACGCGCCGAGACGGGCTGGCTCATCCTACTCAGCCTGGTAGTGGCTACTTATTTCTACGGACTGGGCAGCTTTTATGCACCCACCAATGGCGATGAGATGGTCTACATTCACATTGCTCGCATGACCGCTGAAACCGGCCATTGGCTGCCGCTACAGTCCGAGATCATCGACACCCGTAACACCAAGCCGCCGCTGTTGTTTTGGCAAGCGATGGTGGCCGGACAGTGGGGAGAATCCTGGAGCCTGTGGGTTTTACGACTCCCCAGCATTGCTTACACGTTTGCCACCACGGCCTTGCTTGCACTGTTTACCTTCAAGATCAGCGGTCGGGGGCGCACCGCCTGCCTGGCGGCGGTGTTATTTCTCTTGTATTTTTCCACCTTCCGCTATGGCCGGGTGTATCTAACCTCGGCACCCGAAACCTTCTGGTTAGCACTGCCCATGTGGTGGGTCCTGTGGAACCGCCTTAGCGCCCCGACCACGTCCGTAGCCCCCGCGCAGTGGCTGGGAGCCGCCACGTACACACTCTTTGGTATCGCTTTTGGCCTGGGGGCAGCCTACAAGTCCTTTGCGCTCATCGCACCCGCAGCAGCTGCCACTTGGTGCGCTGTTTTACTCAGTGCCGACCGCTGGGATTGGCGCCAAGCGTTCCGCGTGACCGCGGGGCTGGGCTGGAGTGTATTCGTGGGCCTCGGAATTTTTGCACTCTGGTTTGCGTTGGACCCAGACCCTGGCGCTGTATGGCAAGAGTTCATCGTGGCTGAAAACGCGGGCAAGATGTCGGGCAGCATGGGCTATTGGCATGCGGCCTTGTTTGGCGCTTACCCCATGTGGACCCAATTGCTGGCTTACCCTGAAAATGCGGGGCTGCTTTTTTTCATCGCGCTCGGACTGGCGTGGGCCTTCGCCCCCCAAGCATGGAAGCGCACCACCTACACCGTTATCTCCCCACACCAAGCTGTGTTGGGTGCTTGGCTGTTGGTTTGGCTCGTCGTGTTTACCCTGCCCAGCCAACGCTCTGCGCGTTATGTCATACCGGCCATGCCAGCGCTGGCCATCGTCATGGCGTTGGCCTGGGAGCGCATTGCCCGCTCCTGGTTCTACATCACCCTGCTCATTTGCATTCCCGTGCTCGTCATGTTGGCGCGCATTGGCTGGGTCATGGGCAACTTGCAAATTGCCAGCGACGCACAGATTGCTACTATTATGATAGCGCTCGGCGCAGGTTTTACGTCGGTCACGCTGGGATTCATATCAAAAAATTGGTGTAAATCGGCTACCTTGTGTTCAGTACTGGCTGTTTACGCCAGTTTTAGCGTCATGGTTGCCCCTCTGGGTGAGCCGTCAGCAGGCTACTCCGCAGCCGCAGTGCAAGCCACCCTGGGCCGTCGTGTGGCTGTTCCCAATGGCTTCACGGGTCAGTTCGAACGATATCAATTCGTCCTGCCAGGTGCAAAGTTCACCCCCTACGATGCGGAAGGCCGGAATACGGGAGCTTGGCGACCCGATCTACCTGCCGACCAGCGCTTGGACCACCTATTGCATGCGTTCGACGCCGTCGTCTGGCTACAAGAACGCGCACAAGACGCGCCCAGTTGCTTACCGGCATGTGAATTGCTTGACAAACGCTGGCATGTCAAAAGCAGGCACAAATCCGGCGAAATTACACCAGACAACCTCTGGTATCCGGACCAATGGTTGTTCCGCGAAGAGTGGCTCTTGCGGCTAAAGACGCACTGATACAGTGCAATCTCAGCACCAAAATCCAAAATTGCAGCGGGAAACCGTTGCAGTTATGCCACTTTTACGTGACCTTTACGTGAAAATTCGGCCGATTTCTATACAATCCGCGTCAGTGTTAACCCTAACCTATGAAAGTAACCTATGAAAAAAGTTCTCGCAGTTGCAGCTCTCCTCGGCTTGGCTGGTGCAGCCCAGGCTCAAGTCACCATTTATGGTTTGATCGATATGAGCGTCGGCCAAAACGAATACCTGGGTGAAAAGAATGCCCAGATTCACACTGGTGGCGACGATGGCAGCTCTCAAGGCAACTCCACAACACGTATCGGCTTCAAGGGTACAACCGTAGTAGCTCCTGGCGTGAAAGCCAATTTCCAATTGGAAACCAACGGCATCACCAGCAACGGTGACATCCCAGCTCCTACGTTCAACCGCCAAGCATGGGCCGGTTTCTCTGGTTCTTTGGGTGAAGTGCGCGTCGGTAAGCAAGACTCTGTCGCTTTCCAAACCATGATCGGTTTTGACTTCAACGGTGCTGCAAACGCTGCTTCCGCCCAAGGCGTTTCTGGCGCTGGTACATTTTTCGGCGCAGCCGGCCCTGGCGGCCGTCGTGAGCGTTCTTTGCAGTACATCTCCAACGACCTGGGTGGTTTGAAAATTCAAGCTGGCATGCAGTTGAAGGGTGACACCGTTCCAGGCCCACTGGGTGCTAAAGACAGCTTCGCTATCGGCGTGACTTACACCGCTGGCCCATTGGCTGTGGCCTACACCGGTGAGTCGAAGCGATTCGAAGCCGGTGCTGACTTCAACGCAGTGGCTGGTAGCTACGACCTCGGCGTAGCCAAGATCATGTTGGGTTACGCTGACGGCGGCGTGGGTGCCAAAGGCGCTACCATCGGCGTGACCGCTCCAATCGCTGGTTTCAATGTCGGTGGAATTTTCACGAAGAACAATGACACCCAGCGTATGGCTACAGAACTGTTCGTGAACAAGGAAATCTTCAAGGGAACTTACGCTTACTTTGACTACGGTAATGCTGACAAGTTCGGTCCTACAGCTTCTGAATCCAAGAACACCTACGCTCTGGGCGTGATCTACACGTTCTAATTCGACCGCAGCGGGCCGTGTGCCTGCCGGATTCGAAGAAAACCTGTACGGTGTAAGCCGTACAGGTTTTTTTACGTTTGGCGCTTGCCGGATGGAACCAAGACAACATGCAAAGCGACCCAAAGCCACGGGTCGAGCAAGGCGTCCAAGAGGTTACCGGTGGGCAATTGCAGTGTGACAAATAGACCCACAGCGCCGAGACACATCCCTGCTTCGCCGTCGGGCCAACGCCGCCCCGCCAAGACCCAAGGCAGCGCAAGCACACACAACGCCAGAGCAGGGGCTAGCGCACAAAATCCCCAGTTGTACAGGCTAAATGGAAACACTCCCAACGTATCAAGCAGCAAGATCCATCCACAGACTACGCCCAGCCACATCACAAAGCGCGCCTGAGTTGATCTGAACGCCGGAATGCTCACTTGCGAGTAGCGTTGCACGGCATACCGCCCGATACATACTCCACACACCAACACTGTCGTAATGCTGGGCGCCTGGAAGGCCAGCCCCAGCCAATGGTGTCCGCCCCACACCCCTGGTACAGCGACCCATGCTGCCACAAGCCCTGCACCCCACGTGGAGAACGGTTGACTTGCAGCCCAACGCCGAAGCAACCACATCGTTATTGCCGCCGCGACCACAGCCCAACCGAAGCTCTGCCAGGCTTGCATCAGAAACAAGGACGGCAACGACGCTGCAGCGCTGTCCGTCGAAAGCAAGCCCTGCATCATGGTTTGGCTCCCGCACTGACAGGCGCGGCAGAAAAGCGCTGCCACTCAATGTGCTTGCGGTCTACTGTGTAAGACACCCACAGCTTTCCCTCCACCCAGGTCATAGCTGGGTAAGAAAACTCAGCCAGGCCCTCCCCTTGGCCCAACACCGCCGCCACAGACCAATCTGCGCCATTCGAAGATTGATCGAGTTGCAAGGTGGTGCGCCCCTGTGCCGAGGGGTTAAATGCCAGCACCATGCGCTCTGGCCGTAGTCCCAGCCCCGCCACTGCCGAGTCTGGATTGTCCAAATGCAAGTCGGGCATATCGACCCAATGCACACCGGCATCGGTGGTTCGCGCCACGGCTATCTGGCCCTGCGGGCGCTGCACCCGCATCAGCGCCAGCCAGTCGGTGGGGGACTGCATCACCAAGCTGGGCTGCAAGCGATCCCACTGGGCCGAGATGCGCACCATGCCGACAAAGTCACCCTGTGCGCTGAAGCGCAGTGCGCTGGCGTGCTTGAGGCCCAGCTCAAAGTGCACGGGCAGCACCATGCCGCCATCCGAAAGCATGACGGGTGGATTGCGTACCAAATAACTGGTGTTCCAGAGCCATGACAAGGGCAACATTCGTACCGGCTCAAACGTCAACGCATCCGATGCAGGATCGGTCTGGCGCAATTGCAGAATGCGCGATGCAGCCCAGCCGCCCAAGCCGGTCGCCACCACAAACAGGTGCATGCGGCCCTCAGTATCCAGCCACGCGACGGGGTTACCCAATCGGCGCAGGCCGTAGCCCAGTTGCGCGGCCATGGCATGGCGATTAACGACAAAGCGCGCGGGCGTCCACTGCTGGTCGGCGCGGCTCCATTGGGAGGCTGCAATTTGTACATTGGGGGCGCTCTCTCGGTCCCCGGCAAACCAAAAGGCCGTGAGCGCCGCCGGATGGTTGGGGGGCATGGCGACCAAGTTACTGGCGTGTGCAGCCAGCGTGTCGGGCGGCATGGGCAGGCTGCCACGCGCCTCTAGCGTCCAGTGGTCAGACACTGGCGCTTCGCGGGCGGGCCACACGCCCTGTGGCTGCGTAGTCACCTGCTTGGCATCAGCCGCCGCCCGACGCCAGTGGCCCGCGGCCAGGGCCAGCGCACTCAAGACCAGAACAAGAACACACCGAAACGCTTTGGATGCCAACATCGCCGGTATCTTAGTGTGCGCTGGGGGCTCAACCTGGCCCGCCAGCAAATTTCGTGGTGGACAATGACAATCAGGTGTCTTTCATCCTTTGGTTCTGGCCATGGCATCCTCGATTATTCTCAACGTGCAGCCCTTGGGCGGCCCACCCTGGCCGACCTTGGACCCCTTTTTATTCTGCGTACACCACAACCACGCCTACCCCCGCGGCAACGCGCTGATGGGCCCCGATGCGTCGCTGGCCGGGCGCCAGATAGGCCAGGACTTTGCCGGCAAAGACGGCTGGAGCATGTACCACGGCAGCACCGTGCCGGGCTTCCCGGCGCACCCGCACCGGGGGTTTGAAACCGTCACCATTGCCCGCCAGGGGCTCATCGACCACTCGGATTCTTTGGGCGCTACCGCCCGCTTTCGCGGTGGCGATGTGCAATGGCTGACGGCAGGCAAAGGCATCGTGCACTGTGAGATGTTTCCACTCGTGCACACCGATGCCCCCAACCCCGCCGAGCTGTTTCAAATCTGGCTAAACCTGCCCGCCAAAAGCAAGATGACGGAGCCACATTTCACGATGTTCTGGCATGAAAACATTCCGCACGTCACACACACCGATGCCAACGCCAAGCTGACTGAGGTCGTGTGCATTGCCGGAGATTGGGGTCAGGCCGCAAGCCTGACGCCGCCGCCCAATTCGTGGGCCAGTGAGCCCCACAGCGAATTGGGCATTTGCACGGTAAAAATGGCGGCGGGTGCGCAGTGGACCCTGCCCCCTGCCCAACACGCCAGCACCCGCCGCCAGTTGTATTTTTTTGCGGGTAGCCAGATCATGGTGGATGGCACCAGCGTTGCTGTGCAATCCGCCGTAGAAGTGCGTGCTGACCAAGCCTGCACCCTGGTCAATGGCGCGCAGGACGCAGAGCTACTGGTACTGCAAGGCCGCCCGATTGGCGAGCCGGTGGCGCAGTACGGACCGTTTGTGATGAACACCGCCGCTGAGGTGCAACAGGCTTTTGCCGACTACCGCCGCACCGAGTTTGGTGGCTGGCCCTGGGGGCCGACAGACCCGACCCATGCTCGCGGGCAAGGTCGCTTTGCGCGCCGCCCTGGTGGTGCCCTAGAGACGCCTTAGGGCGTCTTGGCCGCCAACCCTGCCCGATTGGACTGGGCAGCCTGAGCGGCCTGTTGCACCAGCAGCGCCATGGCATGGCCTTCGCCGTGCGGCGACTGGGCCAAGCCCTGCACCACGCTGGCCTGGTTGGCAGCGGGCTGGTTCTGGCTCACCTTCCACTTACCCGTCAAGGTGGTGATGGGTATCGAAATACCCACCAAGGCGCGCAGCATGGTGTCGGTGTAGTCCCTGGGCGCATCGTCCACCGCCCAGGGCGCTTCGCGTGTAGCCTCTTGCTGCTGCGTCAGCTCGGTCACCTGGGCGCGCACCCACACCGGGTCGTCGTGGATGGTTAACGGGCCACTGGCCTGCACCACCACATAGTTCCAAGTGGGCACCACCTTGCCATGCTCTGGCTTGGTGGCGTAGAGCGATGGGCTGATATAGGCCTGTGGTCCCTGAAAACACACCAAGGCAGGTACTATGAAATCTGTAGCACTCCACACAATGTTTGCGCGGGCTACATGCCCCACAAGCGTTCCAAATGGGCTGCCATCGTGGCGCAAGAGCATAGGAATGTGGTTGGCTACCAAACCACCGTTGGACAGGGTTATCAAGGTCGCCAACGGGTGCGCGCGCACCAGGGCGTGTAACACCTCAAGGCGACTCTCCACAAAATGACCGGGGTTGTACATAGGCGGCGTTGAAAAACAGGAAAAAAGAGGACTGACCATCATAGCGGTGGACCCCTTTTACAATAGCGCCATCGGCTGACGATAAGTCAGCTTGTAAACGCTAGGGGTGCTGGTTGTCGCAAGATGCCCGGCTGAGATAACACCCTGGAACTTGATCAAGATAATACTTGCGCAGGGAAGCGTGATGAGAATGCCAAGGCGCGCTCGGCGCTTATGGGTTTTGCTGCACGCCCCTGCCGTCGACACAGGAAACTTCGATGGCCTTCCGCTTCACATTGACGCCCGTCGCATCGGCATCATCATCTACATTGGCGTCTGCCTCTGTATTGGCGTCTGCATTCGCGCTGTTACTCAGCCCCCCAGCGCAGGCGCAACAAAGCCCAACCGCGCTGTCCAACGTCACCGTTACGAGCAAGGCCGCGCCGGTGCTGGACGCTGACTATGCCGATGTCGGGGGCTTGGGTTTGGCGCTTTTTAAGACGCCCCAGAGCGTGACAGTGCTGGGTGCCGACATCTTGGCGGCTACCGGCACCAGCACACTGTCGCAAGCGATCAAGCTCGATGCCTCTTTGGCCGACAGCTACAACACCACGGGTTACATCGAGAACATGTCCATCCGCGGGTTTTTAATTGACCCGTTGAGCAATTACCGGCGTAACGGTTTGGCCATTTCCAACTACACGCCCATCGCGCTAGAGAACAAAGAGCGCATTGAAGTACTTAAAGGTGTAGCGGGCTTGCAGTCGGGCGTTTCATCGCCCGGCGGGCTGGTGAATTTTGTGACCAAAACTCCAGTGCCCGACAACTTTGACACCGTGCATCTCAGCACCGACAGCAACGGCGGCGCCAAGGTGCATTTGGATAGCAATGGCCTGTGGGGCCCGGTGGGCGTGCGCTTCAATGTGGCAGCCGAAGGCCTGCAGCCGCATTTCAACCAAGCCAGCGGCCAACGTGAATTTGCCAGCCTGGCATTGGGCGGCGGGATCACGCCCGACACCAGCGTTTCAGTCGATTTGGAGTACCACCGCAAGCGCCAACCGTCGGTGCCCGGCCTGGGCTTGCTGGACACCAATGGCGATGGCGTGGGCGACACGCTGCCCGCGCGCATTGACCCGCGCCTGAACCTGAACCACCAATCTTGGTCTTTGCCGTTTGAGGCCACCACCACAGTGGTGCAAGTGGGCCTTAAGACCCGTCTCGATGCCGATTGGACGGCGCAGGCCTCGGTGGCGGCCCAGCGCAGCGTGATCAACGACCGCGTTGCCTTTCCCGATGGCTGCAGCAACGCGGCCACGTATGTGTACCCCGGCCTGTGCGCCAATGGCGATGTGGACGTTTACGACTACCGCAGTGAGGGCGAACAGCGCACGTCGTGGGGCTGGGAGGCGCAGGCTAGCCGCAGCCTGAACGCTCTGGGCCTGAACCACCGCCTGACGCTGGGGCTGAGTGGCCGTGGCAACCACGACGACTTGCCGCCACTGCAGGCCTACAACTATGTGGGCAGCACCAATATTTATGCGCCGGTTAATTTGCCTGCTGACCCAAGTTTGACGGACCTCAACACCAATAGCCGCCAACGCGCTGTGGATGGATTCGCGACCTTGGTGACCGACTGGACGCCAAACGTGCAAACCGTTGCCGGCCTGCGCACCACAACCCTATCGCGCAGCAGCGCCCGCAGCAATGGCTCGCGCGCGGTTGCCATCCACCAGACGCTTACGACGCCCTGGCTGGCGGCCTCCTGGCAGCCGAATGCCAGCCACAACCTCTATGCATCGTGGGCACAAGGGCTGGAACTAGAAGCGGTGCCCAACCGCACCAACAGGTTTTCAAACGCGGGTGAGACGCTACCCGCCCTTAAGAGCGAGCAGGTGGAGCTGGGATGGAGGTGGCTCATTCACCCACGCTACACCCTCTCAACAGCCGTGTTTTCTATCGAGAAGCCCTACGCCGATGACAGGGCAGGCCCCATGCTGCCAACCCGCGTGGTGGGCGGCAAGACAGCCCGCCACCAGGGCCTGGAAATCGCATTACAGGGCAAGGTCAACACGCAGTTGGCTGTGCAAGCCAGCCTGAGCGCACTGGATGCCCGCTTCACCACGGCCCTGAACCCCACACTGGTGGACAAGCCTGTCACCAATGTCCCCAAGCTCAAGGCCTCGGTGTTTGCCGATTACAAGCTGGCAAGTTTCTCGGGCTTGTCGGGCTTGTCCGTTAACGCCCTGTTGACGTATGAAAGTGGCAAGACCGCCACAGCAGACGGCAGCGTGACCCTACCTGGGGCGTCGCAGCTAGACGCGGGCGTCGTGTATGCGCACCGCATTGCCGGCAAGGCCGTAAGCTGGCAGCTGGGCATTCAAAACCTGACGGATCGCACCTACTGGCGCGAGGCACCGACTCAGTCCTGGGGCGGTGTTTATTTGTTCCCGTCTACACCCCGCACCGTGCGTTTCGGCGTGGTGGTCAGCCTGTAAACCCACGGCACCACCATGCTGGAAACTGCGTTCACCCTGCTGGACACCCCCGTGACTTGGCTGGAGGTCATCGCGTTTGTACTGGCGCTGGCCAACATCGCGTGCAACGTGTTTGAAATCCATTGGGGCTGGCCGCTGACGTTCATCGCCAGTGGCCTGTACGCGTGGTTGTTCTACACCAGCAAGCTGTATGGCGAAGCAGCGGTCAATGTGTGCTTTGCTTTAACGGCGGGGTGGGGTTGGTCGCAATGGCTGCGCGGGCAGAACGACGATGGTCTTGCTCCGCTCAAGATTGCCCGCCTCACGCCGAATGCACTGCGCGGGGTTGTACTTGCCTGGGCGCTGTTGTGGCTATCGTGCAGTGCCGTGTTGCACAGCATTACCGACTCGGATGTGGTCTGGGCCGACGGCTTTGTCACTGCGGGAAGCCTGGTCGGCACCTACCTGCTGGGGCGCAAATACATCGCCAACTGGCCCACTTGGATCATCGTCAACCTGGCCAGCGTGGCGCTGTTTGCCCACAAGGGTTTGGCGCTAACAGCGGTCTTGTACGTCATATTCCTCGGCCTGGCGGTCTGGGGCTGGATCGGCTGGCAACGGCGCTTGGACCCGCATGTTGCCCCTTGAGCCGCGACTTATTTGCATTATTGGCGCCGAGTGCACCGGCAAGACTACGCTGGCGCAGCATCTGGCTGGCGCGCGCACTGGACTGTGGGTGCCCGAACGCCTGCGCTTGTTTTGTGATGCGCAAGGGCGCACACCGCGGCAAAGCGAACAAGCCAGCATCTTGGAGCAACAGGCCATAGATGAGCAAACGGCGCTGGACGACGCGCGCCGCCAAGGCATGGGTTCTGTCTTTTGCGACACAGCACCGCTGTTAACGGCCATCTACAGTGACCTGCTGTTTAGCGACCTCACCTTATATCCAAGGGCGCGGCAGCTGCACGCCCGCTATGCCCACACCCTGGTGCTCCAGCCCGACCTACCCTGGATTGCCGACGGTTTGCAGCGTGATGGTGTGCATGTGCAAACGCCTATCCACGCGAAAATCGTGGAGGAGCTTCAGCGCATGGGCGTGCCCTTTCGGACCATCGCCGGCCTCGGTTCCGCACGGACCGATGCCGCGCTGGCCGCACTCAGTGATCGCACGGCGTTCGGCTAATTTCTATCTTTCTATATGCTACATTTTTGATAGCATAACTATCAATAGATGCGCCGGACCAGGGCATAAAGCACTGTCAAACGGTGCCCAAACACACCCGGTTGCGGCCGTTCTGCTTGGCCTCATACAAGGCTTTGTCTGCCGCTGCCAACAAATCAAGTGGCTTGCTGCCGCTGGTAGGAACGGTGGTGACAATGCCAATACTGGCGGTAAAGCGCAAGATCTGGCCCTGATGTTCGACCTGCAGTTGCTCAATAGCGGCCCGAAAACTCTCCGCCATCGCCCACGCATCCGTCGGTCTGCTATCGCCCAGCATCACCACGAACTCCTCGCCCCCATAGCGCGCCAACATATCACCCACGCGTTGTACGCGGGGCTGCAACAGCCGGGCCAGCGCCTGCAAACTGGCATCACCCGCCAGGTGGCCCCAGGTGTCATTCACCTGCTTAAAGTGATCCACATCAATAAGCATCAAGCTGAGATAGGTTTTATGGCGCACGGCACGCTTGAACTCATCTGCCAACGCAGCGTCAAAACAGGTCCGGTTGCTGATCTGGGTCAAGCCATCGGTGACAGATAGGCGTTGCAACTGGGCATTTGCCTGCTGCAGTTGCTCAAGCGTGGCGTTCAAGTCGAGCGTGCGCTCCTGAACGCGCTGCTCCAGCTTGCGGTTGGCGTCTTCGGTGGCCACCACCAAAGCGGCTTGTGAGGCTCTGGCACTGCGTTCGTGCTCCAGGGCGGCTGCCTGGGCACGCAGGCGCTCGGAGCGGTCATGGTTGATGCGGTCTACCAGCGTAAGCGACAGCAGCAGCACCAAACCCAGGATGCCGATTTGTCCGGCGTTCTCGGTCCAGAAGTTGGACGGGACGATGCCAAACTTACCTGCGGTAAGCACCATCACACCGACCAAGGCTGAGCTCCAGGCCACACAAAAGAGGCGGGCAAAACTGTCACCCTGCCACCACCGCCAATACCCCAAACCCAGGCAAAAAGCCGCTGTCGGGATGGCCAACCCCGTACCGATACGGATAGCAATTTGGTAGGGCAACACCAGAGACAGCAGCGCCACAAGGCCACTGCCCCAAATCAGCGCCCGCAACACATGGCGAATCCAGCTTGAATAACCTTTAATGCGCAAAAAGTTATAACAAAACAAAGCCACCGTCAGCTCGGTCGTGCAAATGAAAAACGAGATACTTACGCTGTTCCACCACACCCATTTGGGCCACACATACGCATAGGTGTAGCCTGTCAGCGAGTACTGAAAAAACAAGTAACTCAACACGAAAGCGATGTAATACAGGTAATTCACATCGCGCGTGCCAAAGTACACAAACAGGTTGTACAGCACCATCACCAATAGCGTGCCAATCACCATGCCCTGGGCCAGCTTCTCACGCTGGTTGGCTTCCTGAAAGGCTGCAGGCTCCCAGATACGCAGCGGCGCCTCAATCGTGCCAGCGCTTTGCAGGCGAACATAAATCTGGTTTTCGCCCGGCTGCAAACTGACCGGAAAAATAAAATTCTGGTGATTGACAGGGCGATTGGCAAAGGGCTGCTCGTCGCCGGTGTCGTACTCTTGTACCAGTTGCCCCCCTACATAGTGGTAAAGCTGGACATGGTCCATGAACGAGATGGGCATCTCAATGTAGCGGTGCAACAGCTCCGTACCCGTGTGAACCAACTGGAAACGAAACCAATGCGCATGCGGTGTAAAACCGAAGTTGGGCGAACGACGGTCAATGCTGCGCCACTGGTCCTGAGAGCGGCGCACCGCGTCAACGTTGAGATTGCTGCTGGCATCTACCAGCACCCCCATGCGTGGGCCCGTATCCAAACGGCCAGGACTGGCATGGGAGACGGAAAACACCGGGAAAGTCGCATCCGCACCTGGGCTGACAGTCGGCTGGCTCAGCGCCTGCAACGGCCAGCACCAAGCCAGACTGCACCACACCAGAACGATGAGCATAATCCGCCAATACGGGCTAAGCCGGTGTCGGTTGGCGCAGACAGTAGCGACGGGAGTGGCCGGGTGCATCAGCAAATACAGAGTCGGGGAAGCCCATGATAATCGCCCCCGCTCGGAGGCGCACCCCAGGCGCCGCGCCCACTGGCCGCGATCAGTTTCCGTTGACGCGCTCGAGGTTGCTGCGCTCTTGGGCGCGCCGCTCTAGGCAAATGGGCAATTTCGACAACTCTGGCCGCGAACACTCTTGGGACATACATATCTGGTAGCTAATGAACCAGCGTCCCTCGCAGGTCGTACGTGGGTCGTCCAAGGCGGGGGCCTGGGTGGACTTGGCAGATACGGGCTTGGGTGGCGACGGCTTGGGCTCGGCATCGTCGGGTGCCGCTAACAACTTGGGCTTGGCAGGTTGGGCTGGCACCGGGGCTTTGGCTAGCCCCGGGCTTGGGGTGGGCGTAAGAGCAGGCTTCACGCTACTGGCAGCCGGTGCGGGCACGGGCGCCACGGCCACAACCGTGGGTGCAGAAGCCATAGCTGCCGAGACATCCGCCGATGCGGACGCCAAGGGCTGGCCGGCAGCAGCTTGGGGCGCGATGTCTGCCAGCGTGGGCTGAGATGACGGCGATCTCGCCGCAAAAAAAGTGACAGCCGCCAGCACCACAATCGCCACCCCAGCGAACGCTGCAACGGTGCCGCGTTTCACGCCGGTACGGGACTGCTGGCGCTCTGACTCTGGCTGTTCGGAAGCTATCGGCACAGTTGCATCATCTTGGCGAGTTGCCGCGTCGCCACGCGGCATCACCACCGTACCGTCATAGCTACTTTCGCTCGGGGTGTCGTTGCTGAAAGTTCCCAAGCGCTTGAGCTTTCGGCGCGCCAGATCTGCGTAAATACCGTGGGGGAACTTACGTAAAAACTCCTCGAAATCCTCCACCTCAGACGAATCTTTGATGTCTTTCCAGTACACCAGCTCCACCTCTTGTGTGACCACCGAAGCGGCGGTGGATGCAGAGGCTGAAGAGTCCTCCGAGGTGGTTGCGAATGAAGGCTGACCGCTGCCTTGACTGGCGGAAGCATTGCGCCGGGTGGCGGGCCGGGCTAGGGGCGCAATCGTTTGATCGGTGACCGCTTGCACTGCAGACAACAAGGCTGTGTGGAAGTCTTGGGCGGTGGCATACCGGTCGTCGCGCGACTTCTCCAGGGCCTTCATGACCACGGCGTCTAGCGCGGGTGGCAAGCCGGGCGTGATGAGCGATGGCAACACAGGCGGATGGTTGCTGATGTTTTGAATCACATCGAAATCACTGACGCCGTCAAAAGGGCGCTTGCTGGTGAGCAACTGGTACAAGACCACACCCCCCGCAAACAGGTCTGATCGTGCATCAATGGGGCGGCCCTGCACCTGCTCGGGCGACATGTATTTGAGCGTGCCCACCATGCTGCCCTGGGTGCGGGTAGCGTCGGCAGAATCCTGCATACGCGCCACACCAAAGTCCATCAGTTTGAGGCGTCCACTGGGCTCTATCAGCAAATTAGCAGGCTTGATGTCACGGTGCACAACGCCCTGGCGGTGGGCGTAGTCCAAGGCTGAAAGCAAGTCGCCCATCAATGCCAGGGTTTGCGCCAGCGTGTACACATCGCCACGATCCAGATGCCGTTTAAGGTCTTCGCCCTCAATGAACTCCATCACCAAAAAGGCCACATCAATGTCGCGGTCGGAATCAAAAACCGTGACGATGTGGGGGTGGTGCAGACGCGCCACAGAGCGGGCTTCGGTGAGAAAGCGGACCTCGTAGTCAGCGGCTTCTTCATCCGTCAGGTTGTCCACCTTGATGGTCTTGATGGCCACACGCCGGTCTAGGTGGGGGTCACGGCCCTCGTAGACCAGCCCCATGGCACCTTTGCCAAGGACTCGTATCAGGTCATAGCGCCCCAGTTTTTGCATGCTTGATGCTGTCAGTCATAGTGTTGAAGGCTTCATAGTAACGCTGAACCTGTTTTTGCTTCTTGAATTTTCAATGAAAATCGCGGCTGGTAGTAGCCAGCGTGCCCAGCAGGTGCGTCAGGTCTACCAGGCGGCTGGCCACCACGTGGCGCACCTCACCGCCACTGTCTTCGTCACGCTGCCACACGCCATACACCGCCATCAGGCGCGACTGGTAAACCGCTTGGCGAAAACGCTCTTTCACCGCGCGCCAAACGATCACATTGACGCTGCCCGTTTCATCCTCCAGGGTGATAAATACCACGCCCTTGGCGGTTTGCGGCCGCTGGCGCATGGTGACGATGCCGCAGGCCCGCACCAGGCGGCCGCTGGGGTAGTCGCGCATCTGGGCCGCTGTCAGTAACTTCGTTTTTGATAGCTGCCCACGCAAGAGCTGCAAGGGGTGGGCGCGCAACGTAAGCCCGAGTGCCGCATAGTCAAACGTCACCTCCTCGCCCTCAGATGCCGCTGGCAGTAGCAACGCCTCTTCATCTACCGGCACGCCCTGCCATAGCACCGGTGCGCGCTGCAGGGCCGATGCATCCCAGACCTGCTGACGCCGATGGCCACTCTGGGACTGCAAGGCATCGGCACTGGCCAGGGCTTTGAGATCACCAGCATCCAGGGCACAGCGCAAAGCCAGGTCTTGCGTGCTGCTAAAGGGGGCGTGGGCTCGTGCCGTGCAGATGCGCTGGGCCACCGTGGCGCGCAGGCCGCTGACCAGGCGCAACCCCAAGCGCACGGCGGGCTGCGTTTGAATATCAATACGTTGTTGATCTGCGCTTTGGTCATTGGCCTCTAGCGTGCAGTCCCAATCGCTGTGCGCCACATCGACAGCGCGCACCGGCACCCCATGGCGCTGCGCATCTTGGACCAACTGAGCCGGGCCATAAAAACCTAGTGGCTGGCTGTTGAGCAAAGCCGCCAAAAAGCAGGCGGGCTCGTGCCACTTGAGGTAGCAACTGATATAGACCAAGATGGCAAAGCTGGCCGCATGGCTCTCGGGAAATCCGTATTCGCCAAAGCCCTCCATCTGCTTGAAGATAGCCTCAGCAAAATCGAGCGGGTAGTCCCGCTCGACCATGCCACGGATGAAGCGGTCGTGGTACTGGCTGACATTGCCGTGGCGCTTCCAGGCAGCCATAGAGCGGCGCAGGGCATCGGCCTCGCCCGGTGTGAAGCCCGCGGCTAGCACCGCAATCTGCATCACTTGCTCTTGAAAAATAGGGATGCCGTGGGTGCGCTCCAGGGCCTTTTGTAGCGCTGGATACGGCGAGCGGGCCCTTTCAGGGTCTTGGCGCGCCTTCAAATACGGGTGCACCATGCCGCCCTGAATGGGCCCGGGCCGCACGATGGCCACTTCCACCACCAGGTCGTAGTAGGTGCGGGGTTTCAAGCGCGGCAGCATGCTCATCTGGGCACGGCTTTCTATTTGGAACACGCCCACCGTGTCGGCTTTGCAAATCATGTCGTAGGTGGCACCGTCTTCCCGCGGCACATCTTGCATACGCATGGGTTTGCCACGCACCTGCCCCACCAGCGCCAGGCAACGGCGGATGGCGCTCAACATACCCAGCGCCAATACGTCCACCTTCATCAAGCCCACGGCGCTCAAATCGTCTTTGTCCCATTGGATGATGGAGCGCTCTGGCATGGCGGCGTTTTCTACCGGTACCAGGCGGGTGAGCGGCCCCTGGGTCAGCACAAAGCCGCCCACGTGCTGGCTCAGGTGGCGCGCAAAGCCTTGCAGCTCAATGCTCAAGCTGATCCAGAGCTGCAAGTCGCGCACTGGCGGCGGCACAAAGCCCGGCCCCACCCGCGCGATGGCGTCTTGCAAGCGCTCGGCCAACACCTCGCGGCTGTACATGCCCGGATGCTCCTTGCCCAGGGCCTCAATCAGAGCTTCGGGAATGGCCAGCGCGCGGCCCATATCGCGCAGGGCGCTGCGGGGCCGGTAGCTGATCACCGTGGCGGCAAGGGCAGCGCGCTCGCGCCCGTACTTGGCGTAGATGTATTGGATGACCTCTTCACGGCGCTGGTGCTCAAAGTCCACATCAATGTCGGGCGGCTCGCGCCGCTCGCGGCTGATAAAGCGCTCAAACAACAGCGAGGTCTCGGCCGGATTGGCCTCGGTGATGTGCAGGCAATAGCAGACCACTGAGTTGGCCGCCGAACCCCGTCCCTGGCACAAGATAGCCTGGCTGCGGGCAAAACGCACGATGTCGTGCACCGTGAGGAAGTACATCTCAAAATGCAGCTCGGCAATCAGCGCCAGCTCATGCTCGACCCGCACCCGGATATCTGGCGGCATGCCCGCCGGGTAGCGCTCCAGGGCACCGGCTTCGGTGTATTGGCGCAGGGTTTGCGCGGGTGTTTGGCCGGGCAACACGGCCTCTAGCGGGTAGTGGTAACGCAGTTCGTCCAAGCTAAAGGTGCAACGCGCGGCAATGGTCACGGTATGGGCCAACCACTGTGGGGGCAGCAACTGGGCCAAGCGCTGGCGTGTGCGCAAATGCGCCTCCGCATTGGCCTGCAGCGCAAAGCCGCACTGCGCCACCGGCAGGCCTTGGTGCACGGCCGTCAGCGCGTCCAGCAAGGGCTTGCGCGAGCGCAGGTGCATGCGCACATCGCCCAGCGCCACCAGGGGCAATCCGCTGAGGTGGGACAACTGCTGCAAACGGTGGACTTGCAAGGCGTCGCCCGCAGCCAGCCTGCAGGTCACCCCCAGCCAACAATGGGTGCCAAATAGGCTCCGAGCCCGGGTAGATACTGCGAAAGCTGCTTCTATTTTGATAGCAGCCGAAAAACTCAACACCACCTCGCAGTGCTGCAGCGTGCGCCATAGCGCATGGGCCTGGGGGCTGCGCCACCCCACGAGGTACTGCCCCTTGGGTGCTGCCCTACGGGCTGCGGTGATGAATTCACACAGGTTGCCCCAGCCTTGCAGGTTGTGCGCCAACACCACCACCGTCAGGCCCTGCAGGCCAGCGTCTTGCAATCGAAATTCCGCCCCTAAAAGCAATTGAAAATTCAGCGCACGGGCGGCCTGATGTGCCCGAACCAAGCCGGCCACCGAACATTCGTCGGTGATGGCCAACGCGCGGTAGCCCAGGGCGTGGGCGCGCCGCACCAGTTCTTCGGGCTGAGAGGCACTGCGCTGAAAACTGAAGTTGCTCAGCGCATGCAGTTCGGCGTAAGCGATTGAGGGCGTGGGGCTTGGCATATAGCTGTATTTAAATACAGTATATTCATAACCCCCCTTGAATTCAAAGGCCCTGACGCCAATACCCTACCAACGCAACAACTTGGGCCCGAGTAATGCACCCACAGCAGTGGGAAGCAGCAGGCCCAGGACATACCAAAGGGCCAGAAAAGGGGCGTCCATCTCCGGGCAGTGCAATGCATACACCAAGGCACCCATTGCCGCTGATAGCAAACCACCGCAAGCCCCGGCCAGTGCAGGCTGGGTAGGCGCAAGACCACGCATGGCCCAGAACACACCCACAAAGCTAGGCACAGAAATCAGCGCAATATTGGCCACACAAGTCGACCAGGTCGCGCCCATCAGCAGGGGCTGCCTGGCCTCTGGGGCAGTCTTCCACAGCACTATGGCGGCCAAAGCCGTGACGATAAACCAAGGCACGGCCAGGCCCACCCAAGCCCGCCCAATCGGCACGCCGGGGTGCGACAAGCGCCACGTCAACAGCAGGGCCGCCAGGCCCACCGTCAGCGGGAAAGTCAGCTTCATCCAGAACATCGGCAAGAGCATGGCTACGCCCAGGTCAGGGCGCAAACCAAAGCCCACCAACATCACCAACAGACCGCCCAAACCTCCCAGCAGCAAGGCCGTATGAAATCGTTGCCGGCCGGTGTTCGCCTGCACCGGTGTTGCTCCGGTGGCCAGCATGGCTATCAAGTCATCTGTTCTCATAACTTCACTCCTATCAGCGCCGCCAGGGCCTTCATGCCGCGGTGCACGCCCACCTTCACCGCAGATTCAGACATACCCGTCACTTTGCACGTCTCCAAAACGGACAGGCCTTCAAGCTTCATGTGAACGATGGGCAGGCGCTGGTTGTCGGGCAATTGCGCCAATAAGCGACCCAAATCACGCCGCGCATCGGACGCATCCGTATCACTGGCAGCAAACACCTGCAGTTCATCCTCCAGCGGCTCGTTCAGTGCCTCGTGCGACCCCCGAGCCCGCAGCAGATCGATCAGCTTGTAACGGGCGATCGCATGCACCCACGCCGTCAAAGGCCGGTCGGTCTGGTAAGTGTGGCGCTGGTTGTGCAGCGCCAACAAGGTTTCTTGCACGAGGTCCTCAATTTCATCGGGTAACGACGCCAATCGCCGTCGGTAAAACGCCCTGAGGTGAGCACCCGTGGCCTCCAGGAAAGTCTGGTATGCCTTGGTCTCACCCGCTAAGCCTTGCAACAGCAGGCCACGCAAGCGGTCTTCACCTGCTTGCAGTCGGGCCAGCTTGGCATCAGGGACAAATGAGCGTTCCATGGATATTCGTAAGTGCGCGCGATTTGGTTACGGGCTGTGAGAAAAATTCAGCGGATTGTGCCCCAGCTTGTAACTAACACCACAGACCACCCGAACTGAAGGGCATGCAAAAACACTTATCCACCAGGAAGCTTTCACCATGCCTATGAATAACGCACTGCGAAGCCTTGACCGCGTAACTAGCGCAAGCGCAACGGCCCTTGATGGGCTGCAACCCATTGCCACGTTGGCCGCACGCCTCTATGTGGGTAACATTTTTTTCTCATCAGGCTTGACCAAAATCCGCGATTGGGACACAACCCTGGCCTTGTTCATGGATGAGTACAAAGTGCCTCTGCTACCACCCACGTTGGCTGCCGTGATGGGCACTGGCGGAGAGCTGGTGCTACCAATACTGCTGGTGCTGGGTCTGGGTACGCGCGCGGCTGCCTTGGGTCTTTCAGTGGTCAATACCGTTGCCGTTTTGTCTTTGGCGGATATCGCTCCTGCAGCGCTACAGCAGCATATTCTTTGGGGTGCGTTGCTGGCAGGTATTGCTATTTTTGGCCCTGGAAAGTTAGCCCTGGATGGATGGGTGCAACGCGCATTGCGCCAACACTGAGATCTGCTGGATACAAATATTTTCAGTCGGCTGTAACCAAACCATTGGATATTTCGGACTAAGCATTAGACCGCAACAAAGCACATAACTCTGCAAGCGCGGCCTAAGTCAGTCCACCTTAGTTTTCATTTTCAACCGGAGATTTTCATGACATCTGCTTCCATCAAATCCACCACGTCTTTCGCTCTGACTGCAGCCCTGCTGGCACTGTCGGCAACCAGCTTTGCCGCTGACGCGCCTAAGGGCTCGACCGGCACCGCTATTGCCGCTGCTGACAAAGTGCATTGCTACAACGTGCATGAGTGCAAGGGCAACAGCGATTGCAAAACTGCTGAGCACGCGTGCAAAGGTCAAAATGCATGCAAGGGCCACGGTTTCAAAGCCAAGACTGCAGGTGAGTGCCTGGCCGCTAAGGGCACTATTGCTGACCTGAAGTCATAAACTTCCGAGGATGCGCGTGCATCCTCACATCGACAGTGCGCGGGCTTGACGACCATCAGGCCCGTTGTTGTTTTAACACCTTGGTGACTTGCTGCTGCCCTACCCTATGACTACGACGCCCACTACCGCCTGCGCTGGATTCGGCTTGGGCTTACGCACCCCCCACTATGCAGATTTTTTGGCACGCAGGCAGCCGCTCGACTGGCTAGAAATCATCACCGATAACTTCTTGGTGGAGGGTGGCAAGCCGCTGGTAATGTTGGACACCATTCGCCGCGATTACCCCATGGCCATGCACGGCGTTGCCATGTCTATAGGCGTTGCGAGGGGGCTTGATCTGCCGTATGTGAATCGCGTAAAGGCACTGGCCGATCGCATTGAACCCCTGTGGGTGTCTGACCACCTGTGCTGGATTGGCCCAGGCCCCGAGCAACTGCACGACCTGTACCCCTTGCCGTATACCGACGAAGCTGCGCGGCATGTCATTGCACAAGTCCGCCAAGCGCAAGATATTTTGCAACGCCGCTTGGTGCTGGAAAACGTGTCAAGCTACATCGACTTTCAAAGCAGTGCCTGCAGCGAATGGCAGTTTTTGTCGTACATCGCGCAAGAGGCCGACTGCCTGCTGCTGGTCGACATCAACAACATCTTCGTGAGCAGCGTCAACCACCGCTTTGATCCCCGGGAATATGTGAACGCGCTGCCCCGCGAGCGGGTACAACAAATCCACCTGGCGGGGCATGCCGACCACGGCAATTACATCGTGGATACACACGACCACCCTGTCGCCCAAAGCGTGTGGGATTTGTACGCGCATGCCTGCCAGCGTTTTGGCGCGGTGGCCACCATGATTGAGCGCGATGACGACATCCCCGCTTTGCAGACCTTGCTGGATGAGCTAGCCCTGGCGCGCGAGATTGCAGTGCACAGCGTGAAGCATGACGCCACGCCATACACCGCACGCACGGCGGTTGATCGACATGGCATAGAGGGGGATACACCGGGTAGTCAGGCCCAGCCCACCGACAGCGCGACACTATTGCCTCTGAACCTTGCGCTGCTGCAGCAACGCATCGGTGACTTTATTCTGGACCGGCAGACAACCGCTGCGGAGCCGGCAGCGCCTGCCGATGCGCTGGTACGTGTGCAAGCTGGAGTAGATGCACCACAACGCCTTGGGATCTACCACCACGCCTACCGTGCGCGCCTGGTGGAGGTGTTGGCGGACAGCTTTGCCAAAACCCATCTTTTCATGGGCTCGGAAACTTTTGAGGAAGACGCGGCTTTGTTCGCGGTGAGCCACCCGCCCATGACCCGGTCTTTGGGGCGCTACGGTGCAGAGTTACCTGCCTTTTTGGGTAGTCGCTACCCGAGCAATCCAGAACTGCAGGAACTAGCCCAACTCGATTGGGATTTGCGCACCCGCTTTGACGGGCCGAATGTTGCAGCCCTGAACGCGGAGTCTGCGCAGCAAACCACCGCAGACCATGCGCCCGATTGGCTCAGCCAGCCCGCACCTTTGCACCCCAGCCTGCTGTTGCGCCCCATCACCACCAATGTGGTGCAGATCTGGCAAGCTATTGACAAGGATGCAGAGGTGCCCGAAGTGCAGCCCTCACAGGCTAGCGCGCTGGCAGTCTGGCGGCACGGTTTGCAGCCGCACTTTCAATCGCTGCAGGCTGCTGAAGCTGACTTCCTACAGCGCCTTCAGGACGGTGGATCTATCGACCAAACAGCCACGCAGATGGTGGAGTCAAACCATTTGACTGACCCCCAGCAATTGGGCCAATGGCTGCAATCCTGGTTGGCCTTGGGCTTGCTACGCCAGCCTGCTGACACGGGCCAACGTGTTGCTACTTCAAGCCCACAGGGCTTGCATCACCCCGGCGAAGTTGCGCACGTGAACGTGTGAACGCACGGCTTGGCCAGCTACATAAATCTGCTCTATGGCTGCAGCGGGGCTAGAGAAAACCAACGCGTCCAACACGTAGTCACGTGGCAGGCCTAACAACGCAGAGGCGTCTTGCTGCAATGTCACAAAATCCGCGCGTTGCCCAACGACCAGACCACCCAAAGCACAGCCACTGGCCGCCGTGCCGCCCGCAATCGCCCCTTGCAGCATAGCGGCGGCAGTACTTTCAAACCCCATAGATTGCGAGGCAATATTGCGTTGGCGCAGTGCCAGGCGCTGCGCGTATTCCAACAGCCGCAACTCTTCTGTCCACGCACGGGTGACGTGGCTGTCAGAGCCTATCGACCATGCGCCCTGCACTGCCGCGTAGCCCGGCAGGTCAAACACGCCATCGCCCAAATTGGCTTCGGTGCTGGGGCAGATGACGATGCTGGCACCGACCTTTTGAATGCCTGCCAGCTCTTGGGGTGTGGTGTGGGTGGCATGCACCAGGTTCCAGTGTGTATCCACCGCTGCGTGGTTCAGCAGCCATTCAATCGGCCGCTGGCCGGCGTGGGCCAGGCAGTCGTCGACCTCTTGGGTTTGCTCGGCAATGTGGATGTGAACTGGCAGCTTATGGGTCTGCGCGTAATGGGCCAGTTCGTTCAGCGCGGCGGGGGCCACGGCGCGCAGCGAATGCAAAGCCACACCGACGTTGATGCGGGGGTCGTTTGCAGTTTGGCGTTGTACCGATTCGACGATGCGGGCGATGGATTCGGGTGTGGAGGCAAAGCGGCGTTGGTCGTCGCGCAGGCCGGTAGTGGTGAAGCCCGAGCGCATGTAAAGCGTGGGCAGCAGGGTGAGGCCGATGCCGGTGGCTTGGGCGGCCCGTACCAGGGCCAGGGACATCTCAGAGGGGTCGGCGTAGGGCGTGCCGCTCGGGTCGTTGTGGAGGTAGTGGAATTCGCAGACTTGGGTGTAGCCGCCTTGCAGTAGCTCTTGGTAGAGCTGGGTGGCTATTGCCTCCAACTGCTCGGGGCGGATGCGGTTGGCTACGCTGTACATTTTTTCGCGCCAAGACCAGAAGTTGTCGCTGGTGGTCAGGAGCGTGGGCGCTTGGAGGCTCTGCTCCGTGTCCCCCGCCCGCTTTGCGGGCTCCTCCTTTACCTGCGCAGAGCCCCCAAGCGCCCACGCTCCTTCGGTGGTGCGGCGCTCGGTGAGGCCGGCTATGGCGCGTTGGAAGGCGTGGCTGTGGGCGTTGACGACTCCGGGTAGAACGGGGCCCTCTAAGACCTTCGCGCCAGTTCGCAGGTCTGCAGTAGTGTTGGGCTGCACTTTGCTCCAGTGGCCACTGGCGTCCACCTCCAGCAGTACGTCGTAGGCCCAAGCGCCTTGCACCCAGGCTTGACTGGCGAAGAAGATGTTTGCTTCACTTTTCATAGCTGCTCCCGCAAATCCCAAGGGCGCTGCAGACCATTTCCTTTAAAACTGGCTGAATCTGGGCAGCCTTTTCTGGGTCATACGCAAACGGGGCTAGCTCTTGCATATACAGGCTTTGGCACATCTCTAGCTGGATGGCGTGGATGTGGTTTGCGGGCTGACCATAGTGGCGGGTGATGTAGCCGCCTTTGAAGCGGCCATTGGCCACGCTACTGACTTGCGGGTAGCGGGCGCAGGCTTGCATCACGGCGTCCTTAATGGCGGCGTCGGCGCTCGCACCGCTGGCGGTGCCAATACTCAAGTCGGGCAGGCGGCCTTCAAACAGCCAGGGGATGTGCGAGCGGATGCTGTGCGCGTCCCACAACAAGGCGTAGCCGTGCAAGGCCTTCAAGCGTGCGAGCTCAGCGGCCAGTGCGTCGTGGTAAGGCTGCCAGTAGGTGGCGCGGCGGCGCAGGCGCTCTTGCGCGGTGGGCTCGGCACCTGCTTGGTACAGCGGCTCGCCGCTGAAAAAGTGCGTGGGGCACAGCTCGGTGTTTGAGCCACCGGGGTACATGGGTGCGTCGTCGGGGGGGCGGTTCAGGTCAATGACATAACGCGAGGTGCTGGGCACCAGCACGCTGGCACCCAGGTCGCCCAAGAAGTTGTAGAGCTGGTCCAGGTGCCAGTCGGTGTCTTCGACCTGCAGGGCCTGGGGTACAAAACAGGCTTGTAGGTCGGCGGGGATGTGGGTGCCGATGTGCGGCATGCTGACGAGTAAGGGCACGGTGCCTTGTTGCAACTGGAACACTGGCGGCATAGCCGGAGTGGCGGCGGGAGCGGGAATAGGTGACATCGTGGGGCTCATACCGGCTGACCTTTGAAAACAGTGTGAAGGCGCGGATTGGCACCCAGGGCGTAACAAAGTTGCGCTGGATGCTGCACATCCCACAACACAAAGTCAGCGCGCTTACCCGCAGCCAACACACCCCGGTCTGCCAACCCCAGCGCGGTAGCGGCGTGCCGGGTAACGCCTGCCAGGGCCTCTTCGGGTGTTAGGCGAAAAAGCGTACACGCCATGTTCAACATCAGCAACAAAGACGTGCAGGGCGAGCTGCCGGGGTTGCAGTCGGTGGACACGGCCATCGGCACGCCATGTTCTCGCAGCAACTCAATCGGCGGTACCCGGGTTTCGCGTAAAAAGTAAAACGCGCCAGGTAGCAGGACGGCCACACTGCCACTGGAGGCCATAGCGCGTGCGCCTGCGGGGCTTAGCCACTCCAAATGGTCGCAACTCAGGGCTTGGTAGCGCGCGGCCATTACGGCACCGCCACTGTCACAAAGTTGCTCCGCGTGCAGTTTTACGCGCACGCCCAGAGCCTGCGCGGCCTGGAATATGCGCTCCATCTGCGCCGTGCTAAACGCAATGCGTTCGCAAAATCCATCCACTGCATCCACCAAGCCCTCGGCATGCAGCACTGGCAGCATCTGCAGCACCGCGTCCACATAGTCATCGGTGCGACCCGCGAATTCGCGTGGCACAGCATGGGCACCCAAGAAGGTGGTACGTATATCGATGGGATGCGTTTGCGCCAGGCCACGCGCCACGCTCAAACACTTGCGCTCTTGGTCCAAGGCCAGGCCGTAGCCTGATTTGATCTCAATGGTGGTCACACCCTCATCTACTAGCGCCCGCAAACGCTTGGCGCTGCTGTGTTCCAGCTCCGCAGCACTGGCGGCCCGGGTAGCGCGCACGGTGGACGCAATGCCCCCTCCCGCTTTGGCAATATCCTCGTAGCTGGCACCGTGCAAACGCAGTTCAAACTCGTGGGCACGGTCCCCACCGTAAACCAAATGGGTGTGGCAATCGATCAGGCCAGGGGTGATGAGCGCACCACCCGCGTCATGCTGCACCGTGCAACGCGTGCGCAAGTCAGCAGGCAATGCAGACACAGGGCCGACCCATACCAGGTGCTCGCCCTGCACCACCAAAGCGGCATCGTCCATCAAGCCATAGGGCTCGGGTGCGCCAGCCTGCAGGGTTGCAGCACGGCAATGCGTCCAGAGTTGCAAGCTCATAGTTCCAGGCTCATGTGGGTATCTCCATCCAAAGGGCGCCATTGGTTTCTAGCGTGATCTCGGCAGCGCAGGGCAGTAGGCACCAAGCCAGCGTTTGGGGTGGTATTTCGATAAATTCTTGGTCAAATCGGGCTGTGGCCCGGGTATTTATTGACCATACAGCTATGAATTTAGGAGCATCTACGTTGATGTTTGTGGACTTAGTGATGCGCAGCATCCGCGTTTCCCCAGCACGATCGCCACTGAGGAGCGAGGGCGGCAGTGCGTTCTGCGTAGGTAAAGGAGGAGCCCGCAAAGCGGGCGGGGGACACGAAGCAGAACGTGCTGCCGCCCTCGCTCCGCCCTCCCGCACCATGAGGTTGAAGTCCTGTGTTGGTCCGTTGAGCAGTTGGCAATTGGTAGCACCTGCCCCGTCAAACACCAGAGGGGCGCTGTCTGCGCTAAGTGTGTGCCGCTCGCCGTCTATATCCAAGACCACACCCGCACCCTGCAAAACTGCAAACCAGCGCTGCACGCCTTCAAAGCGCGAGAACGGTCCACTGGCCTCCACTTCAGCCACCGACATGCGCCATTGCCAATCGTCTTGAGATGGCCACGCTAGCAACTCGCGCGTGACACCACCGCCGTTGCGCCACGGGGTGGCAGCTACGTCGGCCAAAGACACGGTATGCCAGCCTGCATTCACGTTCACGATTGAAACTCCCCCGCAAAACGGTAACGCGATCCCGGATAAATCAGCCGCGCCAGGCTTGCAACGTGGGCACCACTCACCGTGCGTCGCACCATCGCCAAACAAGCCTCTGACGTAGCAATTTCCAACCCCAGTGCCTGCTCCGGCGTGGGTACACAGGCCTCTATGGAATAGCTGGCTTGCGTCAGTGGCGCGTGGGTCAGCAGGTAGTGTGTGGGCGTGGTGCTAGCCCAGTCGGCCTTCAAATAGTCGGGCGCGGCGGCGGGGTTTACATAGCGGTCTTCCCATTGGATAGGCACACCGTTTTCCAGATGCACCAGCACGGTATGGAACACCTTGGCACCTGCACGCAGGCCCAGCATCTGCGCCAACTCAGGCGTCGCCTTCGTTACCTCAGAGCACACCACGCGGCAGGTGTGCACATGGCCGCGCTCGGTCACTTCTTCTTGAATATCGCGGATGCGGATGGTGGAGGAAATACGGTGCAGCTCGGCCACAAAACTACCCACGCCCTGCACCCGGTGAACCAGACCCTCATCCATCAATTCGCGCAGCGCACGGTTAGCCGTCATGCGGCTCACGCCGAACTGCTTCATCAGCGTGGCTTCGCTGGGGACCGGGTCGCCCGGCTTCCAGGCACCGGAGCTAATGTGCTCTTGAATGAAGGCCTTGACTTGGCCGTAGGCAGGTAAGTGGCTATTGCTCATGACCACAGTTTAACTGCATTGACAGTACTTGTATAGACAAGTACGATGCAAACATATTTTTGAAAACTTTGAGGAATTGGCATTCATGTCTACCACTCCAACTACGCCCCCCATAAGCCAATTTTCCAACGCAGTTGCCCGCCCGGTGCGCGCACCGCGTGGCAGCACATTAAGCTGTGCCAACTGGCAAATCGAAGCCGCCTACCGCATGCTGCAAAACAACCTGGACCTGGAGGTGGCCGAGAACCCCGACGCCCTGGTGGTCTACGGCGGCATTGGCAAAGCGGCGCGTAACTGGCCCGCATTCGAAGCCATCCTGGATAGCCTGCGCAAGCTGCAGCCGGATGAAACCTTGCTGGTGCAATCCGGCAAGCCGGTGGGCGTGTTTCGCACCCATGCGGGCGCACCGCGCGTGCTGATTGCCAATTCCAACCTGGTACCGCAGTGGGCCACGTGGGAGCACTTCAACGCACTCGACCGCAAGGGCCTGATGATGTACGGCCAGATGACCGCAGGTAGCTGGATTTACATCGGCACCCAAGGCATCGTGCAGGGCACGTATGAAACTTTTGTAGAGGCCGGACGACAACATTTCAATGGCGACTTGTGTGGCCGCTGGGTGCTAACGGCAGGGTTGGGTGGCATGGGGGGCGCGCAACCCTTGGCCGCTACGTTTGCCGGAGCTTGCTCGCTCAATATTGAATGCCAACAAAGCCGCATCGACTTCCGCCTGCGCACCCGCTATGTCGATGAGCAAGCCAATGATTTGGACGACGCACTGGCACGTATTGCCAGGTACACCGCCGAAAAGAAAGCCGTGTCGATTGCGTTGTGCGGCAATGCAGCCGAACTGCTGCCCGAGCTGGTGCGCCGCGTGAAGGCCGGCGGCACACAAGCCCAACGGGCCCGCCCCGACATCGTGACCGACCAGACCTCGGCCCATGACCTCATCAACGGTTACCAGCCCGCAGGCTGGAGCGTAGCGCAATGGCAGGCCGCGCAACAAGACCCGGCCCAACATGCCACCCTGACGCAGGCCGCAGGCGAGTCTTGCGCCGTGCACGTACAGGCCATGCTGGACTTTCATGCCATGGGCATCCCGACCGTGGACTACGGTAACAACCTGCGCCAGGTGGCCAAAGACTTTGGCGTGGCCAATGCATTTGACTACCCCGGCTTTGTGCCCGCCTACATTCGTCCGCTGTTCTGCAAGGGCGTGGGGCCCTTCCGCTGGGTGGCTTTGAGTGGTGACCCCGAGGACATTAAGAAGACCGACGCGAAGATGAAAGAACTCTTCCCCGAGAACAAACATTTGCACCGCTGGCTGGACATGGCCGAGGAGCGCATAGCCTTTCAGGGCCTGCCCGCACGCATTTGCTGGATCGGCCTGGGCGAGCGCCACTTGGCCGGCATAGCCTTCAACGCCATGGTGAAAAGCGGTGAACTGAGTGGCCCTATCGTCATTGGCCGCGACCACCTGGACAGCGGTTCGGTCGCATCGCCTAACCGCGAGACCGAAGCCATGCTGGACGGCAGCGACGCCGTCAGCGACTGGCCGCTGCTCAACGCGTTGCTGAACACCGCCAGCGGTGCCACCTGGGTCAGCCTGCACCACGGCGGCGGTGTGGGCATGGGCTACTCGCAGCACAGCGGCGTGGTCATCGTGGCCGATGGCACGGATGAAGCCTCGGAGAAATTAGGCCGCGTGCTGTTTAACGACCCGGCCACCGGCGTGATGCGCCATGCCGATGCAGGCTACGAGATCGCCAAGAAGTCTGCCCGCGACAACCACCTCAACCTACCCATGATGAACCCCGCCTGATATGACCATGATCATTACCCCTGGCCACATCACGTTGGCGCACCTGCGCCAACTGCACAGCACGCACACGCAGGTGTCGCTAGACCCCAGCGCCCTGCCCGGCATCGCCGCCAGCGCAGCCCTGGTGCACCAAGCCGCCCAAGGGGGCGACGCGGTGTATGGCGTCAACACCGGCTTTGGCAAGCTCGCCAATACGCGTATCGCCCAAACTGACCTAGCGACCCTGCAACTGAACCTGCTGCGCTCGCATGCCGTGGGGGTGGGCGAGCCCATGGGCGAGCCTGTGGTGCGCTTGATTTTGCTGACCAAAGCCGCCAGCCTGGCGCGCGGCTACTCGGGCATTCGCCAGTTGGTCATCGACCGCCTGTTCGCGTTTTACAACCTGGGAATTACGCCCGTCATTCCCTGCCAAGGTTCGGTCGGCGCATCGGGTGATTTGGCACCGCTGTCGCACCTGTGCCTACCGCTGATTGGTGAGGGCGAAGTGTTCTTCCAGGGCACACGCATGCCCGCCTTGCAGGCCCTGCAGCAAACGGGCCTGGAGCCGATTCGCCTATCGGCCAAAGAAGGCCTAGCCTTGATCAACGGCACGCAGGTGTCCAATGCCCTGGCCATCGACGCCCTCTTGGCCACCGAGCGATTGTTTGAAGCGGCCGTGATTGCTGGCGCAGTCACACTAGACGCCGCACGCGGCAGCGACGGCCCGTTTGACGCCCGCATCCACGCGGTACGTGGCCAGCCCGGCCAGATCGACTGCGCTGCGGCCTACCGGGGGTTGACCGCAGGCAGCGAGATTCGCAAATCGCACCTGGAGGGCGATGACCGCGTGCAAGACCCCTACTGCCTGCGCTGCCAGCCCCAGGTGATGGGCGCCTGCCTGGATCAAATGCGCTACGCCGCCCAAGTGCTGGTGCGCGAGGCCAATGCCGTCACCGACAACCCGCTGGTGTTTGCGTCGCTGGATGCAGATGCCGCAGGCCACTTTGGGGGGGAGCTAGTTTCCGGGGGGAATTTTCACGCCGAGCCGGTCGCCCTGGTGGCCGACGCGTTGGCCGTGGTGATTGCCGAAATCGGTGCCATCAGCGAACGCCGCGTAGCCATGCTGGTGGACACCGTGACCTCGCGCCTGCCCGCCTTTTTGACACCCGAGCCGGGCCTGAACTCCGGCTTCATGATCGTGCACGTCACAGCCGCCTCGTTAGCCTCTGAAAACAAATCACTGGCCCACCCCGCCAGCGTGGACAGCCTGCCCACCTCTGCCAATCAAGAAGACCACGTGTCAATGGCCACGTTTGCCGCGCGGCGCTTGCAGCACATGCTGCGCAACACCGAATACATCGTCGCCATCGAGCTGCTGGCCGCTGCGCAAGGCATTGAATTTTTGCGCCCCTTGAAAAGCTCAGCGGTATTGGAAGGCATCTTGCAATTGGTGCGCTCGGTGTCCCCCGCGATGATGGTGGACCGCAGCTTGGCCCCTGATATGGAAGCGGTGCGCGCCCTGGTAGCCGAGGGCCGCATTGGGCTGGCGGGTGAAGCGCGAATTGGGGAGCTGAACGCGCTGCATTTGGGTTAATTGCTATCGGCGTAGCAGAGCTGGGCTAAGGTCCAACAGACGAATCCAACGACAAAAAAAAGACAGGCATAGCCTGTCTTTTTTATTTGCAACCGCGTGGTTGACTTACTTGCCGGTAGCGGCCTTCACATCGGCTTTGCCTTCGGCTTTGACGGTTTTGGTTTCGATCTTGGCCACGGCCTTGTCACCCGCTGCCTCAACCTTTACTTTTTCGACTTTGGCATCTGCATTCGCATGGGCCTTGTCGCTTTTGGCATCTGCCTTCACGTTCGCATTGGCTTCGGCTTTCACCGCTTCGCCATGGGCTTCAGGCTTGGCCTTTGCTGTTTTTGCATGCGCTGCGGTCTTGACCTTGTTTGCGTGCTTGTGGGCCTCGGCCTTTGTTTCACCCGCCTTTACTTCGGCCTTTTCGACCTTGGCGTCGGCTTTCATCTCCACCTTGGCTTCAGCTTTTGTGGCCGCAACATTGGCCTTGTCAGCTTTGACCTCTGCTTTCACCACTGCGGGTGTTGCTGGTGCTACGACTGCAGCCGGTGCTTGTGCAAATGCGGCGCTAACAAACAGTGTGGCGAGCAAGGAGGCAAGTAATTTGTTCATGTAAGGTCCTGTGGAAAGAAGTATGTTGAAACGATGAATTCGTTGCAACTGAGTATTCAACGGTAGGGCGGTGCACCGAGTTGACGGCACTTACATCGCGATACAACTCAAGGCCCATAGTCGCGGTCATGTCGCTAGCGATATCGCTATCACTGCGGGATATGCCACCACTACGGCCTTGCAAACCGCTCAATTGCGCGGCTCGCCCTGCTCATTGACGGTAATCCTTGGCCCCGGTGGCGTTGTCATTTGGATGCGGTGCTCCTTACCCCTGAAAGCGTAAGTCACATCCCAGTACTGGGTTCGGGCTTGGCTCGGTACGGATTCACAGCGCTGCACATCTTGGGTCGTAGGCTTGGGTGGGTTGGCCTTATTGGCCACTTTAGAACCAATCACCGCGCCTGCAATGACGCCGCCCGCAGTGGCAATATCTTTGCCAGTTCCACCCCCCACCTGATGGCCCAAAATACCGCCCAGCAAAGCGCCCACTATGGCGCCGGGAACGTTGGCTTTGGTCTCTTCCTGGGGTACTTGCTCGCGCTCAACCCAGCAGCGTTTCTCCGGTGTACCAACCACCGCTTTAACTGAAGTCACATCCACCTCAAAGAGACGCTCGTTGCGGCGTGGACGGAAGTCAGGTGCAGCCAGGGGAACCGGTGCAAAGCGTTGGTCATCAATGCGTACATCTCGACCCACCTCTCGCACGGAGGTGATGCGGTCATTCATGTTCATGGCTGCCAGCGATGGGTACTGGCCCGGGCGCAACACCATGCAGCGTCCGTCAAAGCGGGCATCGTCGCAGACTTCCCAACGTCCTTCACCCACCACTACCGCCGACGCTGCGCGATCATTCAAACCGCTTCTTGACAGGTCGTCTAGGGCCTTGTCAGTCGTAACAGAACGGCCGGTGAAGCCTTCTTGGTCGAAGAATGTGATTTGCGCCGGAGCGGGGGCCGGTGCTTTGGTGGCGGTGTTGCGCACCGACGAAATCCTATCGTTCAATCCGGTATCGCGCATCGACGGATAGCGGCCCGGGCGCAAGGTGACGCAACTGCCGCTGAAGCGAATATCTTCGCAAGCCTCCCACTGATCGGGACCGGTAACAACTATCGATGAAACCCGATCGTTGAAATCCCGATCGCGGAAGTTCTCTACCAAAGTGTCGGTCGTGAACGAACGCCCGCCAAAACGTTCGTCCTCGTAAAAGGTAATTTGCGCAGCGGCGGGTTTGGGCGCATAACGGCGCTCCTCGATGCGCTGGCTCGGGCTGATGGCGCGCACGGATGAAATACTGTCCTTCAGGCCCATCGCAGCCAGCGTCGGGTACTGCCCGGGACGCAGTACCACACAGCGGCCACGGTAGCTGACGTCTTCACAAACCTCCCACCGCTCAGTGGCTACCGTGGCGGAGGAAGCGCGTTCATTGAAACCAAATCGCGCAAAGCTGGGGACTTTGCCTTGCGTGGTGAAGGCTCGCCCTTGAAAGCCCTCATTTTCATAAAAAGTGACCTGTGCACTGGCATGCGCTGAGGCTGCCAAGACGACCAACGCCAACATTTTTTTAGTGAATACTCTCATTGTTGTCTCCTGGGGAATTTGAGTCCGGCAACCGGCTAGCAAATATCGCACCAGAGAAAACTGGATTCAGTGCGTTAGCACACACACGTTGTTGAGGGCGCTTACGCCCCCTGGCCTGGCTGGCTGTGTACGTCATCACACAGAGCGAATGCCCATGATTCTGTAGTCTCGCACCGAGTTGCAGACCATCCAACGCACGTCGAACGTGCCGTCATGGAACGCAGCAATCGCAACTGCGCAGACCTCACCCTGCGACCGTCAATCGTCAGTTTCTATCAACCACATCACTGGAATACACCATGGGCATTCTGAGCACAATATTCAGCAAAATTTTTCCTTCTTCGCAGGCCGCGCCTGCACCCGATTCAACTGCTGCGGCACCTGCCTCAACAGGTGCCGCAGCCGGCACAGCCATAGCGCAGGTCGATGTCGAAGCGGTCCTAGCCAGTATGGCGAACCAGAGTAGCCAGAAGCTGAATTGGAGAACCTCGATCGTTGATCTGCTCAAACTGCTCAGTCTGGACAGCAGCTTCGAGTCTCGCAAGGAATTGGCAAAGGAGCTGCACTTCGCTGGCGACACGAACGACTCTGCATCGATGAACATTTGGCTGCACCGCCAGGTGATGAACAAGCTTGCGGCCAACGGCGGCAAAGTTCCGGCCGATCTGAAAGATTAATCAGTATTTAGCAACCAGCGCGGCGTAATGCGTCGCGCGTCATTCCCAGGAAAAAATATGAAACAAGTCAAAGCACTGATGAGCAAGGATGTCCAGGTCATCGGCGCGGATCAAACGATCCAAGAGGCAGCGGTAATGATGGGAAAAGGTGGCTATGGAATGATGCCGGTGGGCGAAAACGACCGCATGATCGGCGCCCTATCCGACCGTGACATCGTGATACGTGCTGTTGCCCAAGGCAAAGACGCGAACACCAAGGTGCGCGACGTGATGTCGCCAGGAATCTTCTGGACTTTCGAGGACGATTCCATCGACAAGGCAGCGGAGATTATGAGCAAGCATCAGATTCGGCGACTGCCCATTGTGAATTCAGACAAGCGGTTGGTGGGCATTGTCGCGTTGGGCGATTTCACGGTCGAGAGTTCGGATATCGACGTTGCAGGCGAAGCACTGTCGGAAATTTCGAAGCCAGCCTAAGTGGCTATTGCGGGGCCGGTCAGCTCCGTCCCGGCGGAACCGTCACCACCCCCACTTCACCCGAGTTACGCGGCTTGAAGAAGTGGTAGTTGCTGTAGGGGTTGTGCGGCAAATACACCGCACCCGACAAGGGTGCGATATCCAGCATCACGCTGCCGGCCTGCACCAGTGCATCCGGTGCGTTACCCAGCGCGTCTTTGAGGGGTACGCCGTCATACCAATGCGAATACGGCAGCATCAGGCGCACTTGCAGCGGTGCCTCTGACCCATTCACAACGACCAATGCCTCTTCGCCAGGCACACCTGTAGCGCGCAAAAACACCAGCGCATTGCCAGGCAGGCGGTCGCCCAGCACGATGATGTCGCCGTACTTCAGCGCAGCGCTGGCTTGGCGCACCGCAATGAGTTGCTTGAGCCAGGCGCGCTGGTCGTGGTTCCAGTGGTTTTGGTTCCAGACCATGGGGCGGCGGCACTCGGGGTCTGGCCCGCCCAGCATGCCGTTTTCTTCACCGTAGTAAATGAGCGGAATACCGGGCAAGGTGCATTGCATCAGCCAGGCTAGCTTGGCGCGCACCGGGTCGCTCACCGCGGTGCCCAAGCGCGGCGTGTCGTGGCTGGAGAGCAGGTTCCAGGAGCACAGCAGGCCCTTGAGGCCATAGCCCTCACGGGCATCACGCACGGCGCTGTTGAGCTGCACGGCGTCAATCTCACCGGCCAGCCAGGCCAGCGTGGCGGTGCGGTACCAGTAATTCATCATGCCCTGGTAGCCGGGCTTGCCCTCCTGGGCACCATCAAACCAGCTACCTGAAAAGCCATTGAGCTCGCCGAGCAAACCCGCCTGTGGAAAGCGTGCGCCGACAATATTGGCCATCTCGCTGGCCACGGCGATGCCGACGTCTTGCGCCACATCAAAGCGCCAGTGGTCCACGCCCTGGGCCAGCCAGTGCTGGACCATGCTGTCGGTGCGGCGGTACATCACATCGCGCACGGCAGGATTCGACAGATTGAGCTCCGGCAGCATGGCGTGGCCCTGCCAGCATTCGTACGAACCGTCGTCCCGCAGGGTGAACCAGCCTTGCTTGTCTGGGTCACCGGCCTGGGCAGCCAGAAACCAGGGGTGGGTGTTGGACACGTGGTTGAGCACCGCATCCAGCGTGAGGGTCATGTCGCGCGCATGCAGCGCATCAATCAGACGCTGCAGGGCTGCTTCGCCGCCAAACATGGCGTCGATTTTGAAGAAATCAGCCGAGTCGTACTTGTGGTTGCTGGGGGCCGAGAAAATAGGCGTGAGGTAGACGTTGGTGATGCCCAGATCGGTGAGGTAATCCAGGTGGTCGGTGATGCCATCGAGGTCACCACCGCAAAAGTGGTTGGACAGCAGGGGCGGGAACTGCGTCGCGTCCCAATCGTGCTTGACCACACCGGGCAGGTTGTAGGCAGGGTCTTGCAGCTTTTGGGCACTGGTCTGGCCGCCTCCGATGGCGAATCGCTCAGGGAATATCTGGTAGACCACCTGGCTGGCGGTCATCTGGGTGCGGGCGTCTAGGGGGGTAAATTTCATCTTGTAGGCACCTTAGCAGATCACCCCCCCGTCCCGAGTTACCGCTCGGTTTCGTATTGCAGGCTTCGTGTTAACAACAACACCACAGCCCCAGCCCCGGGGTGGCCCTGCCAGCTCAGGCAAATACGCCATGCAGATACCAGTGCGCTGTGCCCTGCCCGCCCGGCCCGGCCAGGCGCTCGCGGTAAATCCACACCAGCCCAGCCACGGCGCTGCGGGCCACAAAATAGTCGCGCTGTGCCCAATGGGCTTGAGGCTCATGCCAGCCGGCTTCAAGGCGCTGGGGGCCGGCCAACAACTGCAAGGCGCCCAGGTGCTGCGGCTGGCCTTGCTGCACTACCAGGCGCTGGGGAGCCTTCAGCAGCCAAGAGGGGTAAAAACCGGCCTGGGGCAAAATTTCAGCATGATTTAAGGCTGTAGCCGGCGTTTTTATTGACTTTGATGCTCCTGATTTAATAGCAATACTGCTGCGTATCTGTGGCTTGCAGGCAGCTGCCACCGGGCTTTGCAGCGCCGGGGCCCAGTGCTGCATGCGTTCGGGCCGGTGGTCGGCCACGGGGCGCGTGCCCAGCACATGCTCTGGCCCCAGGCGGGCACTCAGGCGCTCCAGCAACTGGTGCAGGCTGTCGCCCTGGCGCTGGTCTTCGGGCAGCAGGCTCTGGGTCTCGCCCGCCAGGGCCTGGGTTTGCAGACTGCGCAGGCGCAGGTGCAGCACGGGCGCGGGCAGGCTAACGCGGGCCAGTTGCTCGCCCATCAGGCGCTGCAGGTGCGCCATGTCTTGTGTGGGCTGGGCAGTGCGCAGCACCAGGCGGCCTGTGTGGTCTTGCCCGCCACGGTGGTGGGCGTCGATATGCAGCGCGTTAGAGCGGCGCGCGTCCAGCTCCCACAGCAGCTCCAGGGCCAGCACGCCGCGCTGGCGCAACTGCAGCCACACACGCAACTGCGCCAGCAGGCGGCTGGCACCAAACAGCAGGGCGGGAGCGGATTCCACGCTGGCCAGCAGCTCCAGCGGCGCGTCAAATTCCTCGGGCAACACCAGCCAGGGATAGACCTCAGGGGCCTGGCCGTAGGCGCGGTCCAGCGCAGTCAGCAAATCATCGCCAAAGCGGCGCACCAGCCCGCCCCGGGGCAGCGCGCGCACCTGGCCCCAAGTGCGGCAGCCCAGGCGCATCAGCGTGGGCGCATGGGGCCGCGCCGCGGCCAGGGCCTGGAGCGGCAAATCGCCAGGCGGGCATTGGGGCTGGGCGCTCCACAAACGCCCAAGCGCTATCAAAGATGTAGCGCCTCTCGCAATAAATACGCGGGCCACAGGCTTATTTGATACATAAATACGCTCTACCAGGGCTTTTCGGCCGCCAAACAGGCGTTCGCTGCCAGAGATCTCCAGCACCAGTGCGTCGTCTACCCGCGCCACCAGGGGCGTGAACTGCAGCGCCCACCAGGCCAGGGCGGTGTGGGGGTCGGCCAAGCCATCGTCCTGCGGTGCCGAAGGCGGGGGCTCAGGCTGCAACGCGATCCAGAACATAGGCGCTCGCTGGTTTGGAGTGGAATGCTGCACTTTGGGTTGCTGATGTAGTAGCAGAGGCCGCACGCGGCGCGTAGCCCTGCTCAGCCGCCAGCCAGAGCGCCAGCGCCGCAGGGCAAGCGCCCACTTGCAGGGCCTGGCTCAGCGGCGGCCCGCGGCGCTTGAGCAGGTGCACGTGCAGGCTATCGACCTGCACCGCCACACTGGCTGGCGATTGCGCGGTGGATACCCCCTTGGATACCGCTGCTGGCACCACCATAGGCTCTACCCGCAGGCGCAGGGCCGCAGGAGACGATTCGTGCTGGGCATTGGCCGGGCGCATCACAAACAGCAGGCGGTGGTATTCGGCCGCGGCCATTTGCAGGCGACGGAGTTGATCGGCCCGCGCCTGGGGCAGCCAGGCCAGCACCGCATCCACACCCGCGCAGCGCAGGGCCTGCTCGGTGGCCCACAGGCGCTGGGCAGCCACGGTGGTTTGCACCCATACCAGGCGCTGGCTGGCCACGCCGCGCGCCGCCAGCGCCGGGCCAAAGGGCATGTGGGGCGGCCCCACCAGCACCACCGCCGCCGTGCCGCAGTGCGCCAGCGCCGGAGCCAATAGCTGCCATTCAGCGTGCACGCCGTTGGCCTGCAGCAGCTCCGTCAGCGCGCCCACCGGCCAGCCGCCACCGGGCAACTGGGCGTCCAAAAGCGCCTGCCCGGTGGCCACCACCTGGGCCACGGGTGCCGCCAACGTATGGGCGTGCCAGACGTCAGCATGGAGTTCAGACGCCCCAGGAAGCAAGGACACGCGAGCGGGATAGCTAGACACAGCGGGGCTTTCGGTTTAATACTGTTGTTGCGTACAGTATTATGCAAAAAGCCCTGACTGGCAAGTCAAGGCCGTCAAAACCCGCCAAAGATTCGGCCCTGTCCAGCCGCCCTGGCCAGGTGAGCGCAGCCGCCGCTAAGTGATCTTAAAAACCGTCAGCACCGTCTTGGCACCGGTCTTTTCCTCGTAGGCCGCCCATTGCTTGATGCCCTTGACCAGCACCAGCTTGCTGATGTCTTTGACTTTCTTCTTGGCCGTGAGTTGGGCGGTCAACCAATCTTGAATATGTGCAAAAGTGGTGCCCTCTTGGCCCGAGGGCAGCAGCAATTGCTTGCCTGCCACTTGACCGGCAAGGCTTACAGATATTTGGGTAGCGGGCATATTTTTTCCAAGCGGGTTGAGGCGTGTAGGCGTGTAGGCTGTCAGGCGTGCGCCAAAGTATCCCACCGACAATACCGAGCACCATGCAGGCAGAATCCCATACCGACAACACCACCCGGCTGATTGCCTTGGTCCAGTCCTCACCTTGGCTGATGGACGCTCTGCACACGGTACGCGCCTTAGGCCTGCCCGCCTGGTGCATCGGCGCTGGGGCCATTCGTAATCTGGTGTGGGATGACTTGCATGGCAAACATTCACCCTCCCATTTAACCGATGTGGATGTGGCGTATTTTGATGCGACACAACTCGGTACGGCGCGCGATGCTGAACTCCAGCGTACGCTGGCCCACTACCGGCCGGATGTGCCCTGGGAAGTTACCAACCAGGCGGCGGTGCACCTGTGGTTTGAAAGCTATTTTGGCCACCCGGTTGCGCCACTGCACTCGCTACAGGAATCCGTAGCCACCTGGCCCGAATACGCCACAGCGGTGGGCGTGTGCCTGCAGGCCGATGGGACTATTTCAATCATTGCCCCGCATGGATTGAACGATCTCTTTGCGTGCGTCGTGCAGCGCAACCCGGCCCGCGTGAGTATTGCCACCTACCGGCAGCGGGTGGCGCAAAAGCGCTACGCTGAGCGCTGGCCGCAGGTGAGGATCATTCCGTGCTGAGTGCAGTGCATGCCCTCAATACTTCAATGCCGTGCTCTTGCCCCAGAACACGCGGTACGCAAACACCGTGTAGCCAATGATTACCGGCAGCACCACCACGGTGCCGTAAAAAATCACCATCAAAGCCTCGGGCGAACTGGCGGCTTGCCAGACGGTGAGCTTGTCCACCACCAGCCACGGGAACAAGCTGTAGGCCAGCCCATAAAAGGCCAACAAGAACACACCCACGGTGCACGAAAACGGCACTGCCGCGCCGTATTGATTGCCTTTTGCCAGGCGTACGGGCAAGCGCTTGAGGCTGCGTGCCATCACCACAAACAAAGCGATCGTGACGACCGGAATGGGCAACAACAACACGATGTTGGGAAAGCTGAACCACTTGTCAAAAATACGCTGGCTAATCCAAGGTGTGGCCAACGATATGGCGGCCACGCCCGCCGCCGTAAGCCACAAGCTGCCCTGCGCCCAGCGCACGGCCTTGAGTTGCAACACGCCTTCAGTTTTCATGATCAGCCAGCCAGCGCCCAACAGGCAATAGGCAGCCACCAGACACAAGCCGATCAGCGCGTTAAACACTTGGCTTTCCCAGCGCGCATCAAAGCCGGTGATCAAGCCCCCCAGCATGAAGCCCTGCGACCAAGCTGCGAGTAAGGAGCCCACATAGAACGCGCGGTCCCACAGCGGCTTGTGCTTGTCGCGCGCCTTGACCCGAAAGTCAAAAGCCACACCGCGCAAAGTCAGGGCTATCAGCATCAACGCTACTGGCAAATACAACGCCCCCAATATGACTCCGTGTGCCATCGGAAAAGCCACCAGCAACACGCCCACACCCAGCACCAGCCAGGTTTCGTTCGCGTCCCAAAAGGGGCCAATACTGGCGATCATGGTGTCTTTTTGATCGATGTCATCGGCGCGGCGCAAGAGCACACCCACGCCCAAGTCGTAGCCATCCAAAATCACATAAGCCAGCATGGCCAGCGCCATCACCACCGCAAAGACCAACGGTAACCAGCCTGCGGGCTGGGTCAAGTCCGGAAAAATCAAGGCGCTCTGCAATGGGGTGGCAATTTCAGACATGGCCGAGTACTCCTGTATTTACATTCCCCTGCGGCTTGGCATTGGCCACGCCCAAGGTATCTGGAATGTCGTCTGTCGTGCCGGCCTTTCTGGCCAAATAGAAGACTACGCTGATATACGCCGTGAGCAACACTGCATACAAGACGAGGTACAGCACCAAGGTGAACAAAATAGTGCCCGACGGGACTTGGGATGCGGCCTGTGCTGCGGTCAGTACGCCCTGCACCAGCCAGGGCTGGCGACCGATCTCGGTCACATACCAGCCGGCAATCAACGCCACCCAGCCAGAAAATGTCATGGCCACCAGCACGCGCAGCAGCCAGGTCTGGGGTACGCCATGGCCAGGGTTAGCGCGGCCTGCGCGGCGCATTTGCCACACACTCAGCCAGCTCACCGCCAGCATCAGCATCCCGACCCCCACCATGATGCGAAAAGCGAAAAAGACCGGTGCCACAGGTGGATGTTTGTCACCAAATTCCTTGATGCCTTTGACCTCACCATTGATGTCATGCGTCAGATAAAAGGATGCGAGTTTGGGAATCGCAATCTCATACTTATTGCTCTGCGTGGCTTTGTCTGGAATGGCAAACAACACGGCAGGGGCGCCCTTCTGCGTTTCCCAAATGCCCTCCATCGCCGCTATCTTGGCGGGCTGATGGTGCAAGGTGTTGAGGCCATGCAAGTCGCCCACCACGATCTGCAGCGGAATCAGCGCTGCCGCCACATACAGTCCGGTGCGCAACGAGGCCTGTACCGCCTTACCCCTATCACCTTTGAGCCAACGGTAAGCACTCAAGCCCGCTAACAAAAAGGCGACCGTTAAACCCGAGGCAATCAGCATGTGCGTCAGGCGGTAGGGGAAAGACGGGTTGAAAATGACCTCGAGCCAACTGGTCACATGCGCTTTGCCATCGATCATCTCAAAGCCAGCAGGCGTGTGCATCCAGGAGTTAAGCGCCAGAATCCAGAAGGCCGACATGGTGGTACCAAACGCCACCAAAAACGTGGCGGTGGTGTGCACCCGCTCACTCACCCGCCCACGACCAAACAGCATGATGCCCAGCATGGTCGCTTCCAAAAAGAACGCCGTCAGCACTTCATAGGCCAACAGCGGCCCGGCTACATTGCCCACGGTGTTCATAAAGCCCGGCCAATTGGTGCCAAATTGAAAACTCATGGTGATACCGCTGACCACGCCCAACGCAAACGTCAGCGCAAACACTTTCACCCAAAACTGGTAAGCATCCATCCAGTGCGCCTGGCCCGTGGCGATAAAGCGTGTTTTGAAGAACAGCAGCACCCAGCCCATGGCAATACTGATGGTGGGAAAAAGAATGTGAAACGTCATATTGGCGGCGAACTGCACGCGCGCCAGAACAACGGGATCAAAGCTGTCCATGGTCGACTCCTTCTTGGGGTGTGATCTGCAACTGCGGTAACGGGTCGGTGGAGCGCTTGCCGCCGGTAAAGACCTGCTTGACCCGGTCTTTCATCTCCAACAGCTTTTGCACCTGAGACCCCATCTTCATCAGGCTGGCCAGGGTCTCGGAATCCATTTTTTGCACATCGTCCAGCCAGTCGGTCATCATTTCAATGAAGCTGTGCATCTGCTTCATGCGCTCTTGGGCATGGATGTCTTCGGCCACGCTGGGCTGCTCCATCAGCGCGTCGCGCAGCATGCTTAAGGTCGGATCAATCTCGCGCTTGCGCCGCTCGGCGGCCAGGGTACGGAAGATGGCCCACACATCCTCGGGTGCCTGAAAGTACTCGCGCCGGTCATTGGGCTGGTGAATCAGCTTCACCAGATTCCACGACTGCAATTCCTTGAGCCCCATGCTCACGTTGGAGCGGGAAAAGCCCAGCGCCTCGCCCACCTCGTCGGCATTCAGTGGCTTGGCCGACACGTACAAGAGCGCGTAAATCTGGCCCACCGTGCGGTTGATGCCCCAACGGCTGCCCATCTCGCCGAAGTGGAGTACAAAACGCTGTGTGAGGGGTGGTAGGTTCATGGTTTCTATTTTTCCTTAATTTTCAGTATTTTCTGAAAACTCAGTAATTAATGAATACTGTAGCACCAAACTCGATTCTGGTGAGGGGTTATTCCTTACCCAAACCGCCACCTGTGCACCCTAAACATCCCTTGATGTCAGAGTGACGGTGGCTCCATCCAGCGGCTAAACAACGGCGCACCAAACACATTCACCAGTAAACCTGCCATGAGCAGCGCGCCACCCGCGAAGTGCACGGGCTGCAAGGCCTCTCCAAACACCAACCACCCCGTTGTCAAGCCGACCAGGGGCACCAGCAACGTAAAAGGAGCCACCCGATTGGCAGGGTAGCGTGCTAGCAAGTGCGTCCAGATCCCGTAGCCAAACAGCGTGGCGGCGCCCGCCAAATACGCCAGGGCCGCCATGGCTTGCCAGCCCAGACCTGACCAGGCCGTGGATATGGCCGTTGGCCCCTCCAGCGCATAGGACAGTGCCCAAAAGGGTAGTGGCGGTACGAGGCTGGCCCACACTACAAAAGCAAACTGGTTCATCGGGCCATAGCGCCCCACAGCGCGGGTCACAATATTGCCGCACGCCCACATCACCGCAGCCGCCACAGTGAGTAAAAAACCCAACAAGGGCATCGACACGCCATGCGCACTGCCAATCAGTATCAGGCCACCGGCCGCCAGCAACAAGCCCGCCAATTGGTTCGCATGCCAGCGCTCTTTGAGCCACAAAGCCGCAAACAGCATGGTAAAAAAGGCTTGCGATTGCAGCACCAAAGACGCCAACCCAGTGGGCATACCGACATGTATGGCAGAGAACAAAAAGGCGAACTGACCGACAGAGATAGCCAAGCCGTAAATGAGATACAAGCGCAGTGGCACTTTGGGTGGGCGCACAAATAGCAACGCCGGAAACGCCGCCAACATGAAGCGCAAAGCGCCCAACATCAGCGGTGGAACCCCTGCAACACCCACCTTGATTACAGCAAAATTCATACCCCAGACCCCAATCACCAAGAGGCCCAAAACTATGTCTTTTGGCCGCATGGGCAAAGGCGTCATGCGGCCAAGCTTTTACACAATCGCCAGGCCCTAGTCCGCAGCCACTGGGACTTGCGGGCCTACCACCTCCACCAGCTCCACCATGTTGGCTTTCAGGGCGGCGGAGATGTCACGCTCAAGCACTGGCATAGCCTCTTGAAAAGGCACGAGCAGGCGGTTGAGTCCATAGGCGCGGTTGCGTCCATTCACCTTACCCAAATAGAGCGCCATATCCGCAATCTGCATGGCCTTTTCCCAGTTGCACTCTTCCTCCGTCAGGCCCGAGAACGGCAACGACAAAAAGCCACCTGTCACGGTGACTTGCAACGCATGACCATTGACTTCAATGGGCGTCTCACCAATGGCTTTGAGCAAGCGGTGCGCCAAATGCTTTAAGTGCTGGGCATTGGCTTTGGGGGAATAGACCAAGAACTCCTCGCCGCCCCAGCGCATCACCATGTCCGAATCGCGCACGGTACTGCGCAAGCGTCTGGAAATCTCCACCAGCACGGTATCGCCACCGGCGTGCCCCAGCGTGTCATTGATATGTTTGAAATGGTCAATGTCCAGAATCATCAGTCCATCGGTGTTGGCGTCTTCCCGTCGGCCACTACCGGACGTGGGTGCGCGCTGCTTCATCAGTTCTAAAAACGAGCGGCGGTTGTACAAGCCGGTGAGCGGGTCCCGCACCGAATGAAACTCTAGTTGCTTATTGGCCTCGTACAGCTTCTGGTTGGCTTTGCGTACTCTGCGGTACAGCATAAACATGAAGACACCGGCCATGACAGTCACTGCTGCACCCAAGACCGTAACGATCTGCTGCAAACGGCGGTTACTGATTTCAGCGTCCTTGAGGCTATTTTCACGGGCCAGGAGTTCGATTTGCTTTTCGCGCTGGACCTTATCGAACTGCTCTTGCAGTGTGGCCACTGACTTCTCCCGATCTGCCCGGAACAATTCCTTGGAGAGTTTTTGCTGGATGCGGATTGTCTCTACCGCTTCGCGGTACATGCCAGCTTGCTCATACATGCTGGCAAACTCTGCCAGGATCCCCTCTTCGTCCGTGCGCGCACCAGAGTCATGCATAAACTTGAGGGCGGCTTGCACCTCAGCGACACCCTCTTTAATACGGCCCTGACCCATCAAGGCAAAACCGACATTGCACTGTGCGGTGGCCACACCACTTAACTCCCCGGCCTCTTGGTACTTCACCATAGCGCGCCGCGCCAGGGCTTCGGCCTTGGGGTAGTCCTTGCGGATGAGGTAGTTATCAGCGATGTTATTGAGCGAGGTGCCTTGCAAGCCCACAAGTCCGGACTCCTGGCCGATCTTCAATGACTTCTGGTACGAATCGACCGCCGCCGCCAGACGGCCCAGGTTAGTTGCGTTGGCACCTTGATTCAAGTACAAGGTGCCCTGCATTTTCACAGCCCCAATCTCTTTGGCCAGTACCAGCGCATCGTCAATAACCGCCAACGCTTTTTCAGAGTTTTGCATATCCAAATAGATATTGCTCAACAAATTGAGCGAGCGCAGTTCCGAGGCTTTGGACTGGTGGGACCGCGCCTTGGCGTACTCCATGCTTTTGAACGCGCTGGCCAACGCCAATTCGAATTTGCTGGAACGCAGTTGGGCGTTACCCAAAGCCAGATAAAACTGCCACTGGGTGGCTGGATGACTCAAGCGCATGGCAATGGGTTCCAGAGCCGTCAATTGGACAATAGCGGCTTCGGTTTTTCCCGATAAAGACATCATTGACGCATTTCTGGCGCCCGCCATCACCTGGCCGATATCGTCCTTTTGCGCCTTGGCGAGCTCAAGCAGCTTTGCGATAGCCGCGTTGGCGGCATCGATACGGGCGGCATCGGCCTGCACCGTAATCAAAGTGCTCAGGTACTCCCGCTGCACTTCGTACGAGCTGGACAGCATGAACAATTGCTCTTGGGCAAGCATCTGCTTGAGCGCTTCCGCATTGTCCTTTTCAGACAAGGTGCGCAAAACGTCTATGCGCTCCATCGCGTCTTGCTGTGCAGCCACGCCACCGTGGCAAACCAGCAGGGCCGAACAGAAAACAACCAACAACCCATGTCTCAATCTGATCACAATAAGTTCCTTGATTCCAGACGGCCGCTCTAAACGGCGGCGTGTGCACATCTTAGTCGTAAGTGGTCGCCGGTCGCATCTCTATTTAGGACGGTGCAACGACCTGGCCCGTTTCAGGCCAGCGCCGACGGATGTAGATCCAAGACACCAGTCCCAAACACATCATGGTTAGCGATGCGGCTGCCAGCGCCACCGTGGAATGCATCACCATAGGGGATATCACACCGGCCACGATACCGTTGGCAGTAGCGCCCACAAACATTTGTAAGGACGAGGCCATGCCCCGGCGCTCGGGGTGCAGGTCTAAGACCAAAAGGGTCACCACCGGCACCATGAGCGCCCAACCAAACGAGAAGATGCCCAAAGGCCACAAGGCCCAGCTCACATGGGCGGTAAAAAGGATATTGGCTACCAGGTTGGTCACGCCAATGAGTAACATGATGACGAAGCCATGGCGGATTTGCTTCTTGGGTGCAATCTTGCCCGCCAGGCGACCACTGACCATGGCACCTGCCATGATGCCGCCAATGGTCATGAGAAAACACCAGAAAAATTGTTGCGGCAACAGTTGCAGATGCTCGCCCAAAAACACCGGCGCACTGAGAATGTACAAAAACATTCCGTTGAAGGGCACGCCGCTGGCCAAAGCTAACAAGATAAAACGCGGGTCAGAGCCGAGCTTCCAGTAGCCCGCCATCAGGTTTTTGACCTCGAAGCTCTGGCGCTGATCTATATGGAGTGTTTCGGGCAAGAGCCGGTAAATGGCCACCCACAGCAACACCCCGATCACCGCCAAGAACCAAAAAATAGTGTGCCAATTGGAATGAATCAGCAACCAACCGCCAATCATGGGCGCAATGGCTGGGGCTACGCCAAAAAAGATAGTGACTTGACTCATGACCTTTTGGGCCTGCGACGGCGGGTACATGTCGCGAATGACGGCACGGGACACCACAATGCCAGCTCCCGTGGACAAGCCCTGCACGGCGCGGAAAAAAATCAGCTGCCCGATGCTCTGCGACAGCGCGCAACCTATAGACGCTACCGTAAAAGCCGCCAACCCCCATAGCACCACCGGGCGGCGACCAAAGCTGTCTGAAAAAGCCCCGTGAAAGAGACTCATGAAGGCAAAGCCAAAGAGGTAGGCCGACAGGGTTTGCTGCATTTGGATGGGTGATGCCGCCAACGACTGCGCAATGCCTGCAAAAGCCGGCAAATAGGTGTCGATAGAGAACGGGCCCAGCATGCCCAAAAGGGCCAGCAGAATGGCAAAGGCCCACTGCGGGGCATGCCAGAGTTTGTGTGCGTCGGGATTCATCGCCCTATTGGAACACGGGCAGCATACTTACATAATCAGCCGACACGGGGCGCTCGCGGGCATTCTTAGCCTCGCGCGCGGTGCCCACGTTCACAAAGCAAAGCGGGTGCTCTTGGGGGCCCAGGCGAAAGCATTCCCGCAAGATCTGAGATTTCAGGGCCTTGCCGCTGGTCAATGCCGACCCAAAACCCAGGGCAGTGGCCATCAGCAAAACGTTTTGTACTGCGCAGCCCGCCGAGACAATCCGCTCGTGCAAGTCAATCGCTGGGTCCCCGCAGGCGCCGTCCACAATCACCAACATTAGGAAGGGGGCCCGGTGGGCCTTCTCATGCGCCTGGGCTATTTGCTCGGGGGTGGCACTCGCGTCGCGCTGCACCAAAGCATCCGCAAACACTTGACCCAAGCGCGCGCGCGCGACTTCGGGCACGAGTACAAAGCGCCAGGGCAGCAATTGCCCATGGTCGGGCGCGGACGCGGCGGCATCCAGCAGCATTTGCGCCTGGTCGGCATCCGGCCCCGGCGCGAGCAAGCGCTTGGGCAATAAAGTCTGGCGGGACTGCATGAGCGCTCCGGCCAGTTTGGCTTGTTCGTTGATGGTGCTCACGCGGCCCAGTTTAGCCAGTCTGGGGCATAAGAGCGGGGTCTGGATACTGCACTTAGGCCGGCACGCTCCCCTCAACACTAAAAACCAGATAGTCATTAAGGATTAGCACTCGTCCCGGCAGAGTGCTAATATAGAGCCCATGAACACAAGGAGTCCCTCCATGTCTTATTCCATCGGCAACGTCGCACCCGCAATGACCTTGGCCAACCCGTGGGCCGCTGTACCGTCCTTGGGCAATCTCGATGCCTATATTTCGGCTGCTAACCGCTTGCCCATGCTCACGCTGGAAGAAGAACAGGCTTTTGCACGCAAATTTAAGGCTGACAACGACCTAGAAGCCGCAGGTAAGCTGGTTCTGTCGCACCTGCGCTTGGTTGTGTCGGTGGCGCGCCAGTATCTGGGCTACGGATTGCCCCACGGCGACCTGATCCAGGAAGGGAACGTGGGCTTGATGAAGGCTGTGAAGCGCTTTGATCCTGACCAGGGCGTGCGTCTGGTGAGCTACGCACTGCACTGGATCAAGGCCGAAATCCACGAGTACATCTTGAAGAACTGGCGCATGGTCAAGGTGGCTACCACCAAGGCGCAGCGCAAGCTGTTTTTCAACCTGCGCTCCATGAAGCAACGCTTCAAGGGCGAAGACGCCGCAGCTGACCTGGAGACCCACCGCGAAACCCTCAGCCCTCAACAAGTGGCTACTATGGCCCGTGAGCTGAAGGTCAAGCCCGAAGAAGTGCTGGAAATGGAGACCCGGTTATCCGGCGGCGACGTACTGCTAGACCCGAGCCCTTCAGACGATGGCGAAGACGCTTTCGGCCCAATCGCCTACTTGACTGACACCAGCCATGAACCGATTGCCATGATTGAGGCCCACCAGCGCGACGTGTTAGCCACGGATGGCATTGCCGCCGCACTGGACGCACTGGACCCGCGCAGCCGCCGTATTGTCGAAGAGCGTTGGCTTAAAGTGAATGACGACAGTTCGGGTGGCATGACGCTGCACGACTTGGCTGCCGAATACGGCGTCAGCGCCGAGCGAATCCGCCAGATTGAAACCGCGGCCATGAAGAAGATGAAGACTGCCCTGGCCGAATACGCCTGAGCACCAACTGCCTTTGTCTATCAGCCCCTACTGGCTTACACCACAGGGGCTTTTTCTTGCCCTGCTTCGCTGGTTTGCACCACTGATCTCCGATGAGTGCTCATATTTTTATAGCAATCAAAGCAATAAAAACGAGGGCTCCCGCGGTAATAGTGGGCTCAGCTACTTTCTAAGGAGTTGCGCAATGTCCGCTGCCAGCACCTGGGGCCCGGTGCCGTAGCGGGTAAAAAGACGCAATTGGCCTTGGGTGTCGTAAACGTAGCTGCCCGCAGAATGGTCCATGGTGTAGCTGGTGGGGGTGCTGCCATCCACTTTTTTGTAATAAACCTTGAAGTCTTTGGCGAGCCGGGCTAAGTTGTCGTCAGAAGTGCTGAGCGCCAAAAAGCTCGGATCAAAGTTGGTCATATAGCCTTTGAGGACTTCGGGCGTATCGCGGGCCGGATCTACCGTCACGAACAGGCCTTGCAACCGATCTCCATCTTGGCCCAACAGCTTTTTCACTTCAGCCAACTCGGCCATGGTGGTTGGGCACACATCCGGGCACTGCGTATAACCAAAAAACATGACCACCACTTTGCCCTTGAAATCGGACAGGTGGCGAACTTGTCCATTGTGGTCGGTCAGCTCAAAGTCTTTGGCATAGTCGGCACCGGTCACATCGATGGATGCAAATGCTGTCTTTTGCTCAGAACAAGCACCCAATAAGCCTGCGGCCCACGCAAACATTGCTATATACGCTATTGATTTAATAGCACTCATTCGAAACATGGTCGGTCCTTCAAACCACGTAGTGGTCAATAAGTAGCGCGGCAAACAGCACACTCAAGTGAATCAGCGAGAACCGGAAAGTCTCCCGTGCCAGTTGATCTGAATAGTTGGCACGCAGCCGCCACGCATAGCTGCAAAAACCGAAGCTCAAGACAACGGCGACCACCAGGTAGAGCCAACCACTCATGCCGTACATGAAGGGCAGCATGCAGGCTGCCGCCAAGATGAAGGTGTACAGCAGGATTTGCAGGCGTGTGAACTCACTGCCGTGCGTGACTGGCAGCATGGGCAGGCCAGACTTGCGGTAATCCTCGACCCGGTACAGTGCTAGCGCCCAAAAGTGCGGGGGCGTCCACAAAAAGATAATGAGAAACAGGATGATGGCCTCTGGTCCCACCTCACCTGTCATGGCCGCCCAGCCCAGCAGTGGCGGCATCGCGCCCGAGGCACCGCCAATCACAATGTTTTGCGGCGTGAGTGGCTTAAGGATTACGGTGTAAACGATGGCATAGCCCACGAATGTGGCGAACGTCAGCCACATGGTCAACGGATTCACCCACAGGTACAAAATCGCCGATCCTCCCATGCCAAGCACCGCCGCAAAGACTAGAGTCTGTGTGTTGGTAAGCTCGCCGCGCGCGGTAGGGCGCCAGGCAGTACGTTTCATTTTGGCATCGATGCGCTTTTCCACAATGCAGTTAAACGCCGCAGCCGCTCCGGCCACCAGGTAGATACCCAGGCAGGCCAGCGCTGCCAGGGCTACCTGCTTTGCATCGGGTACCCCTGGTACAGCTAGCACCATGCCAATCAAGGCACAAAACACAATCAGTTGGATAACACGCGGTTTGGTCAGCGCATGGAACTGGAGAAACACTGAGGGTGGCGAGGTAGAGGCAGTCATGGCGTTGTTTTTCGGTTGGAGATTGCCTCGTCGTTGCTAACAGTGCGGGCGAGCAGTGCAACTAGCACCACCACCAAAGCCCCAGCGCCGCCGGTGTGCAACACGGCCGCAAGCAGCGGCCACCCCAGCACCGCATTACTCACACCGGTGACAATTTGCAAAGCCAGTATACCCAGCAGGGCGCGCGATAAAACCTTCAAAGCAACATGCTGCCACAGCGCAGCACACAGGCCGATTAGCGTCACGGCGGTGACCAACGCCAACAGCCGATGCACCACGTGAATGGCGGTCAATGCGGTAAACGGAATCGGCGCGCCGTTGGCCGACATGCCCAGCGCACGCCACAGCTCAAAGCCCTGGGAGAACGCCATATCGGGCCACCACTGGCCTTGGCATTGCGGGAATTCGGTGCAGGCCAGTACCGCGTAGTTGGTACTGACCCATGCACCGGAAGCGGCCTGTAGCGTCAGCACGCCCAGAGCCAGCGCGATGCCGATACGCAAGCCGCGGCCGACTGCGATCGATTTTGTGCCCTGGCTAATGTGACTCCATTGCACTGCCTGCACAGTGAGCAACGCCAGCAGTACATACCCACCCAACAGGTGTAGGCTGACGATCGCAGGAAAAAGCTTCATGGTAACGGTCAAGGCCCCAAAGGCGCCTTGAACGCAGACCCACACCAGAGTGGTCGTGACCCACCAAGGATTAGGGGCTTTGTGCAGGACTTTACGCGCGCCAGAGCTGAGCCACCAACCAGTGCCTGCCAGCACCAGAATCAAACCACCAACGCTGCTGGCCCAGTATCTGTGCAGCATTTCTATCCAGGCTTTGTCGTGCGTCACCGGGCCAGTGGGCATGGCAGTTTGTGCAGCCGTAATTTCTGCGTGCGCGCCTATTGGCGACGCATTGCCGTAGCAGCCCGGCCAATCCGGGCAACCCAAACCACTGTCCGTGAGCCGCGTAAAAGCGCCAAACATGACGAGATCAAAGGTCAAAAATAGCGTTACCCAAGTCAGGGCGCGCAACCGCTGCGCCACACTGGCATTGCGATTACGCAGTCCCACCCATAAAAGTGGCAAAACGGCCAAGGCAGCGCCCACCATCAGCAGACGCAACAGGGGCGACAGGTCGTACAAAGTGGAGTGCATGGAAAAACAGTGTGGATTTGGTGCGCTACAAGAGGGGCCTAGCGCCCTGCCGTGTCCCACGAATCTGCTGCGCGCAACAAGCGCTCCAAGTCGCGCTTCATCTTTGCTGCGTTAGCGGCGTCGGTCTGCGGGGGAAACCGCATCATCCAATTTCCCATAGGGTCAACCAAGTAGATATGGTCTCCCAATTCACGGCCCTGTTGTGGAGCCAACCACTGTGCCAACTGCGCTGCAGGTAGGCGCAACACCGTGGCCTCTTTCAACGCCGGCATCAACAGATCGGGCACGGGCGCGCTGTCCGATACCAGCCACACCCAGTCCAGGCGGTCCTTGTTTTTGCCAAGACCTTCACGCAACTGGCGCTGCAAGTACAGATGACGCGAACACAACGCATCACAAGCAGCCGAGGCTGTGCTGACCAACAACCACTGACCCCTGAGCGTTTGCAAATTGACCGCCTGCCCCTGCAGGCTGTATGCCAGCATGTCGGGCAGTGGGCGTTGCGGATCAATCAGGTCCCCGAAATTACGTCGGCCATCTGGGCGCACAACGTAATAGGTGAAATACGAGGCGATCACCGGCACAGCACAAACCAGCATCACAGCAATCATCTTCCAGCGGCCTGTGCGCGTGCGGCTCTCGCTGTCCTGGTCAATGTGTCTGGGTTCAGGCATGGAATGAACAGTCATGCCCAAGATGTGATCTTGGGTAGCAGTTGCAGAAGACGGGTGATCTGTAGGAGTTGCGCTAGACATGGTCTTGAGGCTCTTGCGAGCGTTGGTAATACGGTCGAATAAATTGGAACCAGAGTGTCAGGGCGACCACCAGAACGGCGATGGCGAACCATTGAAAGGCGTATCCATAGTGCTTATCAACGCCTACGTTGATGACGGGCCATTCGCGCTGCAATCCGTCACCAGTCACCCCCGTTTGCAATACGGTCACAGGCATCAATGGCAGGCCCGTCTCACGTCGGAATTGGTCCATGTCAAGATTCTGCCGGATTGTGCCTGTGGCAGCGGTGCCCGGCTCATAAAGTTTGGAGGGCGGCGGGGCTATGCGGCCCGCAATATCCACCAGGCCTTGCGGCGTGTGCACTGCGGGCAACTCGGTGCGCTTTTCAAAATTACGCGGCACCCAGCCTCGCTGCACTAGCACGGCGCCTCCGCCTTCCAGCAACATAGGCGTCAATACGAAGAACCCGACTCTGGCGTTCATTTGTCGATTGTCCAAAAACACGGTAGCGTCGGTCACCCAGCTCCCGCGCAGTCTGGTTGGCTGGTGCACCAAGGCGAGTGGATCCGACGTTTGTCGCAGCGCAACTGCATCCAACGCAGATTTACTGCCCTGGCTTTCAATCGCCGACTGCAATGCCATTTTTTCTGCGGCACGACGCAACTGCCACTGCCCCAAGGACAAGGTCAGTCCGATAGTTGCCAACGCGGCCAATGTGACTGCGATCTGCTTAAAACGGGGATTCACCCGATAATCCTGTGCATGAACTACCTTGTTGCTCTGGCCTTTGTGGCCATCTTGGGAAGCCTGGCGGCGGCACTATTTTTCATGCTGCGTGGCGGCAACAGTGCCGAAGCAAAATCTAGGCGCATGGCCAACGCCCTTGCTATGCGTGTTGGGCTCTCAGTGCTGTTATTCGTGTGCATTTTGGTGGCTTGGAAACTAGGTTACATACAACCAACAGGTCTGCCTCAGGGCCGTTAACAGACAGATCCCGGCAGCCATGACGGCCTAATCAAAAAGGCACCGCAAGCGGTGCCTTTTTGTATGCCACAAGTGCAGCGCTACAGCCAGTACACCAAGACATACAGGCCTAGCCAAACCACATCCACGAAATGCCAGTACCACGCAGCGCCTTCAAAACCGAAATGGCGCTCCGGCGTGAAATGACCTTTTTGCAAACGCAAGGTAATAAACAAGAGCATCAACATGCCCACAAACACATGGAAGCCGTGGAAGCCTGTCAACATGTAAAACGTAGAGCCATACACACCTGAGGTGAGCTTCAGATTCAACTCCGTGTAGAGGTGGTAATACTCGTAGCCTTGCACGCTCAAAAATATCACCCCTAACAACACCGTGAGCCACATGAAACCGATAGTCTTGATTCGGTTACCAGCAACTAACGCGTGGTGGGCAATGGTCAGCGTGACTCCCGAGGTCAGCAGCAGCGCCGTGTTGATTGTGGGCAACCAGAACGGACCGACGGTCTCGAAGGGCTCCACAATGCCAGCAGGAGAGGCAGTTGCACCTGCCGCAATGCTAGGCCAAACCGCTTTGAAATCGGGCCACAACAGGGCATTTTCTAGGCTGCCCAGGGCGGGCACAGAGTGCGACCGGGCCCACCATAAGGCAGAGAAGAAGGCGCCAAAGAACATCACTTCCGAGAAAATAAACCAACTCATGCTCCAGCGAAAGGACAAGTCAACTTTGCGCCCGTACTGTCCGCCTTCGCTCTCGGTGATCGCATCGCCAAACCATTGGTACAAGACAGTCAGCCAGAACAACATGCCAAACGCCAGGGAATACATGCCCCACTGGGCACCATTGACCCACTGGCCCGCACCCAAGATAACAAAGAACAGCCCAAGCGCGGCCATTACAGGATGGCGCGAGGGCCCCGGGACAAAGTAATACGGGGTTGTGCCGTGTGTTGTTGAACTCATTTCAGCTCCATTCCTTCCAAACTCAAATCATTCTTGCCCAGCAAACCGGGGACCTATTTCACTACTATCCAATTGACTAAAGCAATTAGGCATCCGACCAAAACCAATACCCCCACCAGGCCCACAAAAACCACATGCAAAGGGTTAACCCGCGCCAAATCTTGCTGGTAACCCTTGTTGCTACGAACGCCTAGAAACGACCACGCTACCAGGCTGACGCTGCGTAAAAAGTGCTTACCCGAAGTCGCGACCTGAGGCGTTTGGTCGCTCATAAGGCCAGCTTACCACCGGTATTGGCGAGGGCAGCTACCGGTGCTGATGGCGTCTTGCCACCCACCTCAAAGAACGTATAGGACAAGGTAATCGTCGTCACATCCTTGGACAGCTTTGGGTCAATCACAAAAGCTACTGGCCAGGACTTTTTCTCGCCCGGCTCCAGTGTGTACTGGTTGAAACAAAAGCACTCCAATTTATTGAAGTGCGGCTGAGCCTGCTGTGGCGCGTAACTAGGGATCGCCTGGGCGGACATACGCCGATTCTGGGTATTCTGAAACTCGTACATCACGGTCGTCAACTCACCAGGGTGCACCTGCACCGAACGCTGCGCCGGCTTGAAATCCCACGGACCTCGGCTGTTTGCATCAAACTCGATGGTGATCGTCCGACTTGTGTCCACCTGACTGTTGGCAGGCAAAGTAGCCCGCTGACCAGTTATCACCTGTTCACCCAAGGCGAGTACATTGATCCCCGTCATCTCACATATCGCTCTATAAATGGGTACCAACGCGTATCCGAATCCGAACATAGCGACCGTCACTACGGCCAGCTTGCCCACCATTCGGCTGTTTTCACGCTTGAGTTGCATCACTTGCCAGAAAAAAGGGCCATGCGAACCATGAAACCCACAAAAAATACCAAGGCAACAGACGCCAAGATCAGGCCCATTTTGGAGTTGGCTTTCTTTTGTTCAGGGGTCATAGGATTCTGCGGCAATTAACCGATTACCTTAGTCGCGGTGATGTCCAACTTGGGCGGATTTTCAAAGGTGTGGAACGGCGCTGGTGATGGCACTTCCCACTCCAGGCCCTCTGCACCCTCCCACGGCTTTTGGCTGGCCTTCTCGCCCTTGCCCATCATGCACGGCAGGACAACGAAAACAAAGAAGTAAACCTGGGCGAAACCGAACAAGAATCCGCCCACCGAAGCCACTGCGTTGAAATCAGCGAACTGCATCGGATAGTCGGCATAACGCCGTGGCATGCCGGCAAGTCCCAAGAAGTGCATCGGGAAGAATGTGACATTAAAGGAAATGAGCGACCACCAGAAATGGATCTTGCCGCGCGACTCGTTGTACATCACACCAGTCCACTTCGGAAGCCAATAGTAAGCTCCAGCGAACATGGCATACAACGAACCTGCAACCAACACGTAGTGGAAGTGAGCCACCACGTAATACGTATCTTGCAACTGAATATCGATGGGCGCCATTGCCAGTATCAAACCCGTGAAGCCACCCATAGTGAACACAAAGATGAAACCCACCGCAAATAGCATCGGGGTCTCAAAAGTCATGGAGCCTTGCCACATGGTGGCGATCCAATTGAAGATCTTCACAGCAGTTGGCACTGCAATTAACATGGTGGCGTACATGAAAAACAACTGACCAGTCACAGGCATACCGGTCGTAAACATGTGGTGCGCCCATACGATGAAGGACAGAATCGCGATGGACGAAGTTGCGTACACCATGGAGGCATACCCAAACAAACGCTTGCGCGCGAAGGCGGGAATGATCTGGCTCACGATACCAAACGCCGGCAAAATCATGATGTAGACCTCTGGATGTCCGAAGAACCAGAAGATGTGCTGGTACATCACCGGGTCACCACCACCTGCAGGGTTGAAAAAATTGGTTCCAAAGTGCCGATCGGTCAGCGTCATGGTGATCGCACCTGCCAACACCGGCATCACCGCAATCAACAGGTAGGCCGTGATCAGCCAAGTCCAGCAAAACATCGGCATCTTCATCAGCGTCATACCAGGAGCACGCATGTTGAGGATAGTGACAATGATGTTGATCGAACCCATGATCGATGACGCACCCAAGATGTGCAGTGCAAAAATACCTGCGTCCATCGAAGGACCCATCTGCAGACTCAAGGGTGCGTACAAAGTCCAGCCCGCAGCAGGTGCCCCACCTGGCATGAAAAATGAGCTCACCAGCATGAGTGCTGCAGGAATCATCAACCAGAAACTGAAATTATTCATGCGGGCAAAAGCCATGTCGGATGCGCCGATTTGTAGCGGGATCATCCAATTTGCGAACCCGACAAAGCCCGGCATGATCGCCCCGAAAACCATGATCAGCCCGTGCATGGTGGTCAGTGAGTTAAATAACTCAGGATTCACCAGTTGCAGGCCAGGCTGGAACAGCTCAGCACGGATTAGCAGCGCCAACACGCCGCCGACCATCAACATCGTGAAACTGAACAACAAATACAGCGTACCGATGTCCTTGTGGTTCGTGGCGAAAACCCACCTACGCCACCCCACAGGGGCATGGTGGTGGTCGTCATGGGCGTGATCGTGATGGTCTAAAACGGCGCTCATTTTGGTGTCCTTCTCAATTCTCAAAAATCTGTCTATCCGCGCTCACGCGGTGCTTATTTGCGCAATGCCAAAACTTCTGCGGGCTGAACTACTTGACCGGTCTTATTGGTCCAATTGTTTTTGGTGTAGCTGATGACCGCCGCGATGTCGGTGTCGCTCAGTGCCCTCCAGGCTGGCATAGCACCGTTGTTTTGACCGTTGAGCAGAATTGCGATTTGTTTGGCGTGGTCTGTATCCAAAACCACAGCAGAACCGTCCAGCGCTTTGATAGCCCCAGCGCCTTTGCCATTAGCTTGGTGGCAGGCCGCGCAATTCTGGGCATAAACCTTCTCGCCGCGCTTAGTGATGTCATCCAACGTCCAGACCTTGCTAGGGTCATCTGCCTTGGCTGCTAGTTTTTTCTGCTCGCCAGCCACCCAAGCGCTGTAGTCTTCGGCGGAAACCACCTTCACATGGATGGGCATGTAAGCGTGCTCCTTGCCGCACAGCTCGGCACACTGGCCGTAATAGTCACCAATCTTCTCGGCGCGGAACCAAGTGTCCCGCACAAAGCCGGGAATAGCGTCTTGCTTGATCCCAAAAGCTGGAACCATGAAAGCGTGAATCACATCGTTGGCAGTAGTGATAATGCGGACTTTTTTGTCCACGGGAACCACCAGCGGAAAGTCAACCTTCAACAAATAATTGTTGATGACCTCACCTTTTTTGGGCCCGCCGTTGTTGGACATTTCGCGCTGCTCAGAGTCCAGTGTTGACAGGAAGGCAATGCCCTCGCCTTCGCCCTTGATGTAGTCGTAACCCCATTTCCACTGCATACCCGTGGCTTTAATGGTCAAGTCGGCGTTAGTGGTGTCTTTCATGGCGACGACCGTCTTCGTGGCCATCAAGCCCATCACCACCACAATAATGAACGGCGCCAAGGTCCAGGCAATTTCCACCGCTACGCTCTCGTGGAAATTGGCCGCCTTGTGACCGACCGACTTGCGGTGTTTCCAGATGGAATAAAACATGACCGCAAATACGATGACAAACACCGTCGTACACACAATCATCATGAACCAGTTGAGCCAGTGTTGCTCGCGGGCAATCGCGGTCACACCGGTTGTCAAATTCAATTGATGGACGCTAGGCCCGCCCGGCAAATCGCCTGGATTAACCGCAGCATGGGCCACGGTTGCGACCACGGAACCCAACCAAGCCCCGGCTGCAAGCAGCAGCGCGGCCAACGTGTTGAAAATGCGCTTCATCATGTTCACTTTCGAATGCCCCAAAAAAACCAAAAATTTACGAATCTTACTAACAGACAACCCAACTAAACTTACATTAAGTCATCCGCAAGGCCAGGCGGATTTCGCGCGCCAAAGCGGGGCGCAACTCAGGCCGAACGTAGCGACCCACTCGCACAGTCTTACCCTGGCCAGTCAGCTCTATCAGCGATTTGTCATAAGCCCCTGGCTCGACGCGAACCCAATTGCCCCAGAATTCGGAGCGCTCGAGCTTGCCGCCACATTCCAACTCCACCAGCAAGCGCCCGTCTTGGAGAACAATCCGCTCGCCGTCAGTCGCGTGCCGGGCGTACACCAAAAACGCGACGCCCAAGGCAAACATTTCCAAAAAAGCGAACGGCATCACCAAAGTGGCACCTTGTGCCCAAAAAAAACCAGAGATCCCCAGAGATAACAGACACAGCGAGAGGTAAACCGTCATCAGCTGCGCGGGGGTAACCGAGCAATTACGCCGTAAAAACCACTGGATGTTGCGACCTTGCACGGTCGCAAACCGGAAAACCAGATTTGTCATGCGTTTCGCCTGCAGTGCCCGGCTCCTAAGCGCCGGGTTCGCTATCAAGGGGGATGCCTTGATTTTTCTAGCTACCAATTGTAGCCCAGCAGACCGACCCCGTGGGCTGTGTAGGACATTGCCGGTGCCAGCCGCTCGGTCAACCCGGGCCCGTGCGCGGCTGACGCAAAGCCGAGCGCATTTCGTCCAACGAAATAGCGGTTTGCGGTGCCACCGCGAGGCGACGTTGGGGCTTGAAGGCGTGCCCGTACACCACCTCGAAGGTAATGGTGAGGCGACCGGACTCGCTTGGCGAGGCGAGTCCCGCCTGCACAGCATCCGACCAACGCCTGAGCCAGCCACGCCCACGCAGACCCGCAAATCGGGCAACGTGAAGGTTGCGCCCTAATTGGCGTAACTCATCCCGCAGGGCTTGCGCACTGGAATAGCTCAGGGTGATACGTTCCATGTCCATCACCGGCTCGGCAAATCCAGCCGCAACGAGCATGTCGCCCCAGTCGTGCATGTCGGTGAAATCGTGCGTGGGCGGCGGCCAGCCTTGTTGGGCGTACACCCGCCGCAACTGAATCAAAGTGTCCGGGCCCAGGCAAGAAAACATCAAAAATCCGTCCGCCGCCACCAAGCTGTGCCAGTGGGCAATCAGCGCCTGCGGGTCAGGCGCCATGTGCAGGGCCATGTTCGCCCACAGCATTTGCACTGGCTCTGGCGGTAGCCCAACTTGCACCTGCGGTTGGAGCCAGCGCTTGAAGTGCCACCACGGTTTTGCTATTGTTTTAATAGCTAACTGGGTAGATTTCGCCCGGGCCGACACTACAAAACATTGTGATTTTGGGTAGCGACGCTGCAACAGCGCTTGAACCTGGATGCCACCGCGCAGGGGCTCCCAGTGCAGCCAGTTTCTCGGTTGAAGCGTCATCCACTGCAGTCTGTCTTCCATACGGCGGGCCACTTCCTCGTGCAGCCAGGCTGAGGGCGACGACACCTGCGCTGACCAGCGAGATGCAGCAATGGGGTCGAGGGAGGGGGGGCGGTCGGTAGGCATGGGGCGCAAGCGCTAGGTTAGAGCGACGCGAGTATATTGGCACGATGTTTCGCCACACGTTGCAAGGGCTACTTACCCACTTGCCGAGTCAATGCGCCGTGTGCGGCAGCTGGCCGTCTCAGGCTGTCTGCAGCGCCTGCGTGGACCAATTTGCCCAGCCCCAGAGCCGTTGTCGGACGTGTGCCCTGCCCTTGACGGGCACGGCAAGCCAGTGCGGCGCTTGCCTGCAAGCACCGCCACTGTTTGACCAATGCCTGGCCGCAGTGCCTTACGCTTACCCGTGGACGGACTTAGTGGTGGCTTTCAAATTCCAGAAATACCCCGCCTGGGCGCGCAGTTTTGCACTGCTGATGCGCAGCGCGCCCTGGGTTGAGCCCGCGCTGGACCAGGCCGACCTGCTCATTCCCCTGCCCTTGTCAGACCGGCGCCTGCAGTGGCGCGGCTACAACCAGGCGCAGATACTGGCGCAGGCTCTGGACGCTGATAAGACGCGGTCTGGCTTGCTGCTGCGGATCAGGGACACACCGCCCCAAAGTAGTTTGCCGCGCAGCGAGCGCTTGGCCAGCGTGCGCGACGCGTTTGCGGTGGACCCATTGAAAGTCGATCAGGTGCAGGGCCAAAGTGTGGTGCTCGTGGATGATGTCATGACCAGCGGTGCCTCGCTGGCAGCCGCTGCAAAAGTATTACGCCACGCAGGTGCAGCGCGGATCACCGCTTTGGTGTTTGCCCGCACAGAGTGATTGCCCCCACGCTCCACCGCTGCGCGGGTCGCTGCCCCCCCGAGGGGGCGCGTTTCGCCTTGGGGCGGCCCTACGGCGAAACCTCACGCGACAATAGGGCCCATGTTTAATATCGTTCTGGTTGAGCCTGAAATCCCCCCGAATACGGGCAATGTCATCCGCTTGGCAGCGAATACGGGCTGCACGCTGCACCTGGTTGAGCCGCTGGGGTTCTCTATGGATGACAAGCACATGCGGCGCGCTGGCCTCGACTACCACGAGTACGCGACGCTGCGCAAACACGCGAATTGGACCGCTTTTCTGGCCAACGAGGCCCCAACGCCAGAGCGCATGTTCGCCCTCACCACACGGGGCACGGGTGCAGTGCACCAAGTGGCGTTTCAGCCGGGTGACTGGTTGGTGTTCGGCTCAGAAACCAAAGGTCTGTCGGACGCGGTACGCGCGTCTTTTCCACTGGCGCAGGGTCTGAAGCTGCCGATGCTTGCGGGCCAGCGCAGCCTGAACTTGAGCAATGCAGTGGCGGTCACTGTGTTTGAGGCTTGGCGGCAAAACGGCTTTCACGCCGCCGCGCCGCTTGTACCGAGCAACTAGCGGCGGCGTCCACAGTGAGAACGGGGACTGCACGGCTTGCGCGGTGTGCTGCTGACGCAGACAATTTTTCCGCAATGTCCTATGTCGTTTTGCGCACAGACGACCAGCCGGACGGTGCATACGCTCCCCCTACCGAAATTACATTGGGGAGACTACATCATGCTTTACACGATTGCTGTTGTTCTGCTGGTCTTGTGGCTGCTGGGCTTGGTTACTTCGTTCACCGCAGGGGGACTTATTCACGCCTTGCTGGTGATCGCCGTGATCATGGTCCTGTTCCAGGTCATACAGGGTCGCCGCTTGTAGCTGCTGCGCGGCACGCCGGCTATCCGCACTCACGGATAAGAGCGCGCAATAGACTCGGCAATGCACACTGGCTTGGGCACGCCTTCGCGCTCCACAGCCACCTGCCAAGTCATTTGCATACCGCTGTTTTCAATCGGATCGCAGGCCAGCAGCTTCATACTTGCGCGCAAACGGCTACCGACCGGCACGGGTGATGTAAAGCGTACTTTGTTCAGTCCGTAATTCACGCCCATGCGGGTTTGCACAACGTGCAGCGCGGATTCAAAGAAGCGCGGTAGCAACGACAAGGTCAAGAAACCGTGGGCAATCGGTGCGCCAAACGGACCCGCCTTCGCCCGCTCCACGTCCACGTGGATCCATTGGTGATCACCTGTGGCCTGGGCAAACAGGTTGACCTGCTCTTGGGTGATGGTGATCCAGTCGCTCTGTGCAACGTCCTGACCCACCAGCGCGGCCACTTCGGCCAAAGTTTGGAATGTTTTCATGCGGGCACTTTAAGCGTAGGGGCTGCCAAGTGCTGTAAACCTAGCGACAAAAACTGCCGCGCGCAATGCAGGAGCTTGGGCGGCTGCGTGTTCTGCGCAGGTAAAGGAGGAGCCCGCAAAGCGGGCGGGGGACACGAAGCAGAACGTGCAGCCGCCCACGCTCCGGGCCACGCGAGCCTCTAGTTGTCCAACCACTTACAAATACTCTCCCACTGCGCCAAGTCTTTCTCAACCCGGCTGGGTGCCACATCAAACAAGGTAAGCCCCCGCGCTGCCAGATGGACATAGTTTTGCGTGTCCCGCAAATAGCCCAACACGGGTACGCCGAGCTGGTCCACAAACTCATGCAGCTTGTCACTGGCAATGGTGCGCGCATCCACCCGCATGCCGACCAAGCCCACTTTGATGCGGCCAGCATGTTTGTGTGCCGCCAACTGGTCCAGAAAAGCCCGGGTGGCAAAAATATCAAAGATGCTGGGCTGCAGCGGAATGATGACCTTGTCAGCAATTTTTAGCACGTCGTTCAGGCGCGCGCCGTGCAGGCCGCCAGGGGTGTCCAGCACCACATGGGTCGTGCCTTTGGGAGGCTTGGCCAATGTGTCGCGGCTGATCTCCCAGGTGCTGATGCTGCGCGCCACGGCTGGGCGCAGACCCAACCACAAACGCGAGGACTGCTGGCGATCGGCATCGCCCAACATAACTGCACGCCCCTGTGCGGCAAAGTAGCCCGCAATATTTGTGGCCAGCGTGGACTTGCCGACCCCACCTTTTGGATTTGCCACCACAACAACCGGCATGAAACACCTCCGTGTGCGACGCCTTCAGGGCAATGTAACCCCGGGCGTCTGGAATTTGCTATGTTAGCGCCATGGAAACACACGCCCCCACCTGGTTGATCAACACCTTCATTTACCTGAGCGCCGCTGTGGTGGCGGTACCACTGAGCCAGGCGCTCGGCCTGGGCTCCATCATTGGCTACTTGGCCGCGGGCATTGCTATTGGCCCCTGGGGCCTGGGCCTGGTGACCAATGTGGAAGATATCCTCCACTTTGCCGAATTTGGCGTAGTGCTGATGCTGTTTTTGGTCGGCCTGGAATTGGAGCCCAAGCGCTTGTGGAGCCTGCGCCGTCCCATTTTTGGTGGCGGTAGTGCGCAGGTGCTTGGGTGTGCTGCCGCGCTTTCGCTGGTGGGCATGGCGGCTGGCTACGACTGGAAGACAGCGCTGGTGGCCGGTATGGGCTTGGCACTGTCGTCCACCGCCATTGCGCTGCAGGTCATGAAAGAGCGCAATCTGATGTCCACTGGCAGCGGTCAGGCGGGCTTTTCTATCTTGTTGTTTCAGGATATTGCTGCAATCCCGATTTTGGCCCTTTTGCCGCTTCTGGGCCAAAATTTGGAGGAAAATACGGCTGGAGCCCGGGTAAACACTGCTATTGAAGCTATCAAAATAATAGCAGTTATCGGCGGCATTGTGCTGGGCGGGCGTATCGCTATCCGGCCCATTTTTCGCTGGATTGCGCGCAGCAAGACGCCAGAAATCTTCACCGCCGCCTCTCTCTTGCTCGTCGTCGGCATAGCGGGGCTGATGCAACTGGTGGGGCTATCAATGGCCTTGGGCGCTTTTTTGGCCGGTGTGCTGCTGGCCGAGAGCGAATACCGCCGCGAGCTAGAGACCAACATCGAGCCTTTCAAAGGCCTGCTGCTGGGGTTGTTCTTCATTGCCGTGGGTATGGGCATTGACTTTGGCGTGCTGGCTCGGTTTCCGCTGCAAATGGTAGCGATCGTGGTCGGGTTTTTGGCGGTCAAAGCCGGTGTCATTTTTCTGCTGGCGCGGCGCATCGGGTTGCCATTCCAAGAGCGTCCTATATTCGTGTTGTTACTAGCCCAAGGCGGTGAGTTTGCCTTTGTGGTGTTTCAAGCGGCAGCCGGGGCCCGTGTTTTTTCTACTGAAACAGCGTCTTTGTTAGTGGGCGCAGTTGCCATCTCCATGTTGGTCAGCCCGCTCGTACTCGTGGCCATAGACCGGTGGCTGCTGCCGCGCTACGCGCACTGCGGGGTGCCGGTAATGGAAGAAATCTCAGAGCCCCAGGACGCACCGGTCATCATTTTGGGTATGGGCCGCTACGGACAAATCATGGCCCGCGTGCTGCTAGCTCAGGGTTACCAATGCACCGTACTGGACCACGACGCCGAAATGATTGAGGCGGCCCGCCGCTTTGGCTACCGCGTGTTTTATGGCGATGCCACGCGGCTGGACCTGCTGCGCACCGCGGGCGTCGCCAAGGCCAAACTGGTGGTGGTGTCGGTGGACAACGTAGCGCACAGCTTGGCGATAGTGGACATGCTCAAAGCGCATTACCCGACGTTGCAAATCGTGGCGCGGGCCCGCGATGTGACGCACTGGAACCAACTGCGGGACCGGGGCGTCATGTTGGTACAACGCGAAATGTTCGAGTCCAGCCTGGCCAGCGCGCGCAGCGTACTCGAGGTGCTGGGCCAGTCGCCCGAACAAGCCCTACAAACGACCAACCGGTTTCGTCAGCACAATTTAGAGCTGTTTGAGCAACTGCACCCGCATTACAAAGACAGCGCCAAGCTGATTTCTGTGGTGAAACAAGGCCGCCAGCAATTTGAAGAGCAGATGGCCCGCGAACGCGACGCGATGGCCAAAAGCGCAGTGCAACCCTCATCCCCTGCCGCACAGCCGCACCCGTAGTCCGAGGCACTAGGTTCGAGCTAAAAATTTTGCAGGCCGTGGTAGCCCCCTCACCCGGCCGGCCTGCTTTACGCGTGGTTCACACGACAGACACTAGGCAGCGCAGTGGAGCTTTGACACTGCCCCCATGCCACTCAAATACTGTCCTGTAGCCGGTGGAAACTTCGGTGATGACCTCAACACCCTGTTGTGGCCCCGCATATTTCCTGACCTTCACCGCCTAGCCTCCGAAGTCACTGTTTTCGGCATCGGAACCCTACTGGACGGCCGCCACACCCAGGGTGGCAAAAAGGTGGTTCTGGGCTCAGGCTTGGGAGAGCAGCGTTGCGCCCATCTGGACAAACGCTGGGAGTTCCGCTGGGTTCGCGGCCCACTCACGGCCAAGGCCTTTGGCCTCTCCAGCGCGCATGCGCTGGGCGACGCCGCTTTGCTGTGGCCCGACCTGCTTGAGCGCAGGGTCCAGAAACTCTCGGGGCCGGTGGGCCTGATCCCGCACTTCCGAACCTGGGACAACTTTGACTGGCACCGCGTCGGCGCGCTGGCTGACATCGTGGTCATCAACCCCCGCCAATGTCCCAGCCAAGTGGTGGAAGACTTGCGACGCTGCTCGCGGGTGCTGGCCGAGTCTCTGCACGGCGGCATCTGCGCCGATGCCCTGGGGGTGCCCTGGGCGCCGTGCATCCTGGCCCACCGCTTCAATGAATTCAAGTGGCAAGACTGGATGGCGACGATTGGCCGCCCGTTTGAGCCCCTGGTTGCCGACCGCCCTCTGGTGCGCCACATCTCGCGCGGCAAGGCCTGGGCCAACTACGCCGCCCGTCGGTTGCGCTACAAAGAAGATTCGCGACGCCCGGCACTGCGGCCCATTCACGCGGCATCCGACGTGGATATTTGGGCGGTGGCCCAGCGCTTACGGGCCTTTGCGGCCCAAGAGCAGCATTTCGCTTGCAGCTCCGAACGCGCCTTGGTGTTGCAGCGCAGCGCAATGGTGGACGCTTGCAGAAGTTTTGCAAACGACTACGCGTTGCGCTTCATCCCCTGACGCAGGGCCGCCCACTGCGCCTGTCAATCGCTGATTCACTTGGTAAAGGCGGGTTTATCATCGCTGCATGCCCAGTACGCCAGATCTAGCCCAGATTCGTTTTCAAAACGCGATGGCGCTGTTTGATGAATTCGTCAACCACACGGTCAAGCACCCCGACGCCGCCACGCTGCGGGGCCTAGAGGGGCGGTTTGCCCTGAAACTGCAACTGCAGCCCAGCTACTGGAGCCAAATCAAGGGCCGCTCACGCCAGATTGGCGAACGCCTGGCGCGCCAATTCGAGCAGCTGTGCCACAAGCCCAATGGCTGGATGGACCAGCTCCATAGCGCTGCCAATGCAACCCCTGACACCACACAAGCCACCACCGGCGTGCACCACGACAGCCCAGGACCGCAGGACGACGATGAGCGCTTTATCGTCGGGCTGGTGCTGACCTATTACCGGCGCCACCCCCAGCGTGCCCGTACTCGCTTGCTAGATCTGTTGGGCGAAGTACTCACTCCGCCAGCAGCCCCGGCCGCCCTGCCACCCAAAACCAAGGCGCCCTCCTCGCCAGCGGGGCGTTCAGGGGTCTCTATGCCCACGGCCCCTGTGGACGACGCCCACGCCTTGTGGCTGCGTACCCAAGCCAGTGTGGCGCCACTGAAACAGAAAAGGTAGCCGCCAGCTATTTTTGTTACAAACTATTGCTCAAGATAATAGTTTGTTTATCATTAAGGTAAGTTTGAACGCAAGCAATAAGTCTTGATCTTCAAACGAGACACCTCTTTTCAACCAACGGTTGGCACTGGCAACAGACGTCCCACCATTTCTGATGGCGCCCAGCCAGGGGCTGTTGCCAGCGAAATCCTAACCAAGGTCTCGCCCGGCACAGCCGGGTATCCATCAATAACCCCGGCAACCGCCCGCGTACCGAATGACTGACATCAACACTTACCAAACACGCCCCCGAAGTTGAGCAATCCTCCGGCTGGGGCAAGGAGAAATTATCATGATAAAAAGTTTGCCTTGGAGCTATCACCCACCGGAGCACGCACCGGAGCATCGCTTGCGCTACGCAACAGCGTCCTTGCTGCGCACTGTCAGCCGCGTTTTAATCCGGCTGGCGCGCCGACTGGCGACAAAAGAGGCCAGCAACGCCCGCCACGCGCCAGTGGGCCACTTGGAGTTCTATGCCGAAGCCGGCGCCCCGGAGGGCGCGTTGTACGCGGATGGTGTGCTGATCGGCTACCTTCGCGGCATCAAACGGCTGTAGTCACACCCCGCCGGGCGACCGGCGGGGGCTCAAGCGCCGTGTTAATCTCACACGATGTTTAACCCCTCGCAAGCCGATGTTCGGCGGTTTTTTTGCTCTGTATACGCCAAGGCCCGCGCAAACACTGCCATGGAAGCTATTGAAACAATAGCATCCCAATGGATGGATGAGCACCCCGAATACGCTGCCGACTTTGCCGACGAAGCCCAGGCCCTGCGCAGCATGGGTGAGGTCAAAGACGGTCAAACCAACCCCTTTTTGCACCTGTCTATGCACCTGTCGATCAGCGAGCAGTGCAGTATTGACCAGCCTCGTGGCATTCGCCAGGCGGTAGAACTACTCACCCACAAGCGCAATTCCCTGCACCAAGCGCACCATGAGGCGATGGAGTGCCTGGGGCAAATGCTCTGGGAAAGCCAACAGTCGGGTCGCCCACCCGATGGCAATACCTACATCGCCTGTATCCAAAGGCATGCCACCCGCGACTGAACAAAAAAAAGCCGCTAAATCGCGGCTTTTAGTGGGAGAGCGGGATCACCGCCTAGCGGAATCGGTTTTCCGGCACCGTCTTCAGCTCTGAGGGCAAACCACCCAGGTAGTTGGCAATCACTTTCAGTTCTGCGTTCGTGTACTGCTTGGCTACGCCGCCCATGATTGCATTGCCACGGCCTACCTTGGGGTTGTTTTCCGCCTTGTAGGATTTCAAGGCTACATACAGGTAGTCGCTGTGCTGCCCGGCAATCTTGGGGTAGCTGGGGGCGATAGGCTTGCTAAAGCTGTCGCCGTGGCAGGAGGCGCAGGCGCCTTTGGTAATCAGTTCCATGGCCTTGACGGAACCGTCGGCTGCTTTACCCAACGGGGCGCTGTCCGCTACCACGCCGCTGGTGGAGTAGAACGCAGCCAAATCCGCCATGTCTTGGTCTGTCAATGTTTCAGCCACGCCGCGCATAGTGGGGTGCTTGCGTTCACCCTTTTTATACGCGTTTAAGGACGCGATGATGTAGCCAGCGCCCTGGCCCGCGATCATCGGGACTTTGTGTATTTCAGGGAAACTGGCTTGGTAGCCCACAATGCCATGGCAGCCAATGCACATGGCATTTTTCTTTTGTCCGGCTTTGGCATCACCCTTAACCTCTTCAGCATGGGCAGAAAATACTGTCACAGAAGCGACGAGCAGGACAGACAGAGACAACAACAGTTTGTTCATTTTGCGCAGACAATCCGACAGTGATTGGTATAAATCGACTCAGTCATTATATCGACGACGCTGCACTTCAGCGGCCCAAGCCCCGGGCCGGTTTTATTTAGCTCCGCAAGCCCCAAACCATGAAATTCCACGGAACCAAAAATTACGTTGCCACCCAGGACTTGATGCTGTCAGTCAACGCAGCTATTACGCTGCAACGTCCGCTGCTGGTCAAGGGCGAGCCCGGCACCGGTAAGACAATGCTGGCCGAGGAAGTGGCCCAAGCGCTCGGGCTACCCCTGTTGCAGTGGCACATCAAATCCACCACCAAGGCCCAGCAAGGTTTGTACGAATACGACGCGGTGAGTCGTTTGCGTGACTCACAGTTGTCCGACATTGACGGTGGCGAGCGCGTCAAGGACATTCACAACTACATCATCAAAGGCGTTTTGTGGCAAGCCTTTACCTCCGACCATCCGGTGGCATTGCTGATCGACGAGATCGACAAGGCGGATATTGAGTTTCCCAACGACTTGCTGCGCGAAATCGATCGCATGGAATTTTATTGCTACGAAACCCGTCAGTTGATCAAAGCCAGACACCGGCCTTTGGTGTTTATCACGTCCAACAACGAAAAAGAGCTGCCGGACGCATTTTTACGTCGCTGCTTCTTTCACTACATCAAGTTTCCTGACGCTACTACCATGCAAAGCATCGTGGACGTGCACTTCCCCGGTCTGAAGAAAGAACTCGTCAGCGCGGCCATGAAAACCTTTTTTGAGGTGCGGGGGTTGCCTGGGCTAAAGAAAAAGCCGTCCACCAGCGAACTGCTGGACTGGCTGAAGCTCCTATTGGCCGAAGACATTCCGGCAGAAGCCTTGCATGGCAAAGACGACAAAATGGGTGTGCCACCTCTGGTGGGTGCCCTGCTCAAGAACGAGCAGGACGTGAGCTTGTTTGAAAAGCTCATGTTCATGCAACGCAACAACCGCTAAGTAGCACGCACATGACCCAAAAACTCCTACTTGAAGGCGTGTCCGACGCTATCGGCTTTGTCGGCGGTGCACTGTTAGGCTTTTGGGCCGGGCGCCTGTTGGGCCTGGACGTTTTTGCCCCCGGCTACAACAACGCTAGTTTGGGCGGCATTGTGCTGGTGGGCCTGGGCGGCGGGTTCGGCTTGCAACTGGCACGGCGCTGGCGACACAGAAAGTCCAAAAGCGAATCCGATCGCTCCGAGGATTAATAGCGTATGGTTTTCGTAGCCCCCGTGGCTTTGTCGGCGCGCGGCGTCCAACTGGTGCCGCTAACGCTGGAGCACGAAGCGGGCCTGCGCTTAGCTGCTTGCGATGGTGAGCTATGGAAGATCCGCGTCACTTCAGTACCCGAGCCAGCACATACCCACACCTACATTGACGATGCGCTGGCCATGCGTGAAGCCGGCACGCGCTTTGCCTTCTGCGTGCTGGATGAGGCAACCCACACTGTGCTCGGTACCACGAGCTATCACGACATCTTGCCAGCCGTGAAGCGGCTGGAGATTGGCTACACCTGGTACGGCCTGAGCAGCCAACGCACCCATGTCAACACGACAACCAAACTGCTACTGTTGACACATGCCTTTGAGGCCTTAGGCTGCCATGTCGTGGGCTGGCGGACCGACAACTTCAACTTTGCATCCCAAGCCGCCATCGAGCGCCTGGGTGCTAAAAAGGATGGCGTCATCCGCGGCCATGCCCTGCGGCGCGACGGCACCATCCGCGACACCGTCATGTACAGCCTGCGCAGTGGCGAGTGGCCCGAGGTCAAGGCCCAATTGCTGTACCAGTTGGACAAACCACGCGCTTGAATCATTAGGCCAAGGAATTGCCATGTTGCTCGACTTTTTTTACACCCTGCGGGCGGCCAAGCTGCCGGTGTCCGTCAAAGAGTATTTGACGCTGCTAGAGGCTTTGCAAAAAGGTGTGGTCGGCCCCAAGGTGGCCGTGCTGGACGACGAATCCTCGGGCTACGCCATCGATGACTTCTACTACCTGAGCCGCACGGCGCTGGTCAAAGACGAGAAGCATTACGACAAATTCGACCGCGCCTTTGCCGCCTATTTCAAGGGCGTAGAGATGGTGTCTGACTTCACTAAAGAAATTCCAGCCGACTGGCTGCGCAAGAATTTGGAAAAATTCCTGACACCTGAAGAGCAAGCCAAGCTGCAAAAAATGGGCTGGGATGAGCTTATGGAGACGCTCAAGAAGCGCCTGGAAGAGCAAAAAGAGCGCCACGAGGGCGGCAGCAAATGGATAGGCACGGGTGGCACATCGCCCTTTGGTGCCTACGGCCAAAACCCCCAAGGTATTCGGATCGGCCAGGACAAGAGCCGCAACCGCAGTGCCGTCAAGGTGTGGGACCAGCGCGCCTACAAAGACTACGACGACAGCCAGGAGTTGGGTACGCGCAATATCAAAGTGGCGCTGCGCCGCCTGCGCAAGTTTGCCCGTGAGGGCCATGAAGAAGAGTTGGACCTGGACGAGACCATCAGCAAGACGGCAGCCAACGCGGGCTACCTCGATATCAAGATGCGGCCCGAGCGGCACAACAATGTGAAGGTGTTACTGCTGATGGACGTGGGCGGTACCATGGACGACCACATTCAGCGGGTGGAAGAATTATTCAGCGCCACCAAGACCGAGTTCAAGCACTTGGAGTTTTATTACTTCCACAACTGCGTCTACGACTTCATGTGGAAGAACAACCGCCGCCGCTTTGCCGAGAAGTTTGATACCTGGGACATCATCCGCAAGTACAACAAGGACTACAAACTGATCTTTGTGGGCGATGCGACGATGAGCCCGTATGAGATCTTGCAGCCGGGCGGCAGTGTGGAATACAACAACCCTGAGGCCGGTGCCGAATGGCTGCAGCGCCTGATACACGCCTTCCCCAAGTTCGCCTGGATCAACCCCGAGCCCCAGGGCGTGTGGCAGTACCGCCAAAGCATCAGCGTCATCCAGCATATCATGGGCAACCGCATGTACCCGCTGACCCTGAAGGGCCTGGAAGAGGCGATGCGGCATTTGACTAAGTAATATTTTTGCGGTACAGATCTTCAGCTCTGCCCCCAACTAATCAAGTTTGCGGGATAGATCTTCCGCTCTGTCCTCAAGTGATTAAGGCACAATCGCGGCGCTGTCTTCGTAGTTCAATGGATAGAACGGCCCCCTCCTAAGGGGCAGATACAGGTTCGATTCCTGTCGAGGGCACCATCAGAGCCTATTTTTTAGTGAAAAGTGCCTGGGGCCCGGATAAAATATAGCGACAGCGCTATCAAATAGATAGCAAAATCGCGTCAGCCCTTAGTCCGCAGCGTGCGGCTCAGAAGTATCACCGGCAGCAAACCCACCAACACCAACGCCAAACACGGCAGCGCTGCCTCGCCCAGACGCTCATCCCGCGCCAATTGGTAGGCCACCACCGCCAGCGTGTCGCTATTAAACGGCCGCAACACCAGCGTTACTGGCAGCTCTTTCATGACATCCACAAACACCAACAGGGCCGCAACCGCCACCGAGCGGCGCAGCAGCGGCCAATGCACCTGTCGCAACAATCGACTGTGGCTGACGCCCAACATGCGGGCGGACTCGTCCAGGCTCTGGGGGACGCGGCTGTAGCCGCTCTGAATGGACTGCAAAGCCACCGAGGTAAAACGCACGAGGTAGGCCCAGACCACACCAAATGCCGTGGCAGTGACCCAATAACCCACCTGCCATTGCGGCTGCCAAGCCTGTATCCAACCCACGGGCAACAGCAGTCCCACCACTACCACCGCCCCCGGAATGGCATAGCCCAGCCCCGTGAGCTGTACCGCCCAGCGAGCGCTCCAATGCGCACTGGTGCGTACATGAAAAGCCAGCGCCAAGGCCACCACCACGGCCAAAGCGCTAGTTACCAACCCCAAGCGCACGCTATTGAGCGCCCATTCCAGGAACCGGGGCCAGACAATGGCGTTGTTGTCCAACAGCAGCGGCCGCAACATGAACACGACAGGCAGCACAAACCCCATCAGCACCGGCGTAACGCACACCGCCCAGGCCAACCACAGCGCCTTGCCGCGTAGACGCAACACTGCAGCATCCTGGTTGTTGGGGCGGGCACCTTTGGCACTGAAGCGCAGTCCGGCCTGGGCCCGGTGCTCCAGCTTCAGCAACACAGCCACCAACACCAGAAGCAGCGTGGCCAGCTGCGCCGCCGCCAGGCGGTTATCCATCGCCAGCCAGGCTTTGTATATGCCAGCCGTAAAGGTCTGCACACCGAAATAGCTGGACACACCGAAGTCAGCCAGCGTCTCCATCAGGGCCAGCGCCACACCCGCAGCCACTGCAGGCCGGGCCAGCGGTAAGGCAACTTCGCGCAAACGGCGCCCCAGGGGCGCACCCATCAACCGGGCAGCCTCCAGCAGGTGACTGGCGCGCTCACCCAGGGCCGTGCGGGCCAGCAAATACACATAGGGGTACAACGCAAAGGTGAACACCCAGGCCGCGCCAGCCACGTTACGAATTTCCGGAAACACACGCCCCTGCAATTGGGCGTAGTTGCGCAGGCTGGTTTGTAGCGGGCCGCTGAACTGCAAAAAGTCTGTATAGGCGTAGGCAATCACATAGGCGGGCATGGCCAGAGGCAGCAGCAGAGCCCATTCGAGCCATTGCCGACCAGGGAAGTCAAATAAGGTGACGGCAATGGCCGAACTCAATCCCACGACCACCACACCTACGGCGACCAGCACGCAAAGCTGTAGTGTGGTGAGTACGTAATCGGGCAATACGGTGCGTCCCATCTCGCGCAGTAGCGCCAGGGAATCACCGCCAGATGCGCCCAGCCACCAGGATGCCAAGATGGCTACCACCGGCAGCATCATGGCAACAACCAACAGCGGCAGCGACCAACGCAAGAAGTAAGGGGACAAGTGCAAACGCATGGGATAGTTTGGGAAATCGCGGGTTTACTGGGCTGTGCGCGTTGGAACGAAAAAGGACGGCCAGTCGGCTACAGCCAAGAGGATAAAGCGTACGCTACTGTAAAACTATAGGAAATCTAAATGAGAATTGTAGGCATCTACAATTCGCCATATGTTTTTGGAAGTATCCCAACTGCGGGTTGAGTACCCTGGTTCAACACAGCCTGCCGTACACAGCGTGTCGCTGAGTTTGCGCGCGGGTGATATTGGCGTGCTGATTGGTCCCTCGGGTTGCGGGAAAACCACCCTGCTGCGCGCCGTGGCGGGGCTGGAGCCGGCCAGCGGCGGGCAGATTACCCTGTCCAAAACCGTGGTGAGCGCGCCGCAAACCCATGTGCCTGCCGAGCAGCGGCGCATAGGCATGGTGTTTCAGGACTATGCGCTGTTCCCACACATGAACGTCGAGCGCAATATAGCGTTTGGGATTCAGCACCTTCCTGCTTCTCAGCGCAAGGCGCGCGTTATCGAGGTGTTGGAACTGGTGGGACTGGCAGGCGCAGAGCGGAGTTTTCCACACGAGCTATCGGGCGGGCAACAACAGCGCGTGGCCTTGGCCCGAGCGCTCGCCCCCAGTCCGCAGTTGCTGCTGCTGGACGAACCGTTTTCCAACCTGGATGTCGATTTGCGTGAGCGGTTGGCGCTGGAGGTCCGGGCTATTTTGAAATCGGCCGGTGCCACGGCCCTGTTTGTGACCCACGACCAGATGGAAGCCTTTGCCATTGGCGACACCATCGGCGTGATGGACCAAGGCACACTTCACCAATGGGACGATGCTTACACCTTGTACCACCGCCCCGCAACGCGCTTTGTGGCCGACTTTATTGGCCACGGTGTTTTTGCACCGGCCACCATCCTGGAAAACGCGGGACGAATAGTGGTTCAGACCCCGCTGGGTGACTTGTGTGATGTGGCGGAATGCCCCCTGCCCTCTGCCTTTGAAGGCGGGCAATGCGATGTATTGCTACGGGCCGATGACATCGTGCACGACGACGATGCACCGACCAAGGCAGAGATTGTGCGCAAGGCCTTTCGGGGCTCGGAGTTTTTGTACACCCTACGCTTGGCCAGTGGCCAGGTCGTGTTGGCCCATGTACCCAGCCACCACGATCACAAAGTTGGTGAGTGGATCGGCATCAAGGCGCAAGTAGACCACGTGGTGACGTTTCAGCGCGAAGGCTGAACAACTGTCGCTCAGGCGCGCAATGCGCCAATAGCCGTGCGCAGGTCTGCCGCCCAATGCCTGCGGTCGCGGCCCGCAGCGTCTTGGGGTTCGCCAAACTCCACCACTGCGACCAGCGACTCTGCACCCAGCGTGCGCCAGAGCGATTGCACCAGCGTGTCGTCACCCACATAGCACGGGGCCAGGCTGCGCTCCCCACTGGTAGCGTCTCTAAAAGACAATGCCACAGGTTGCACTGGAGCCCGTGCCGTGATGGCAGCTTGTAACAAGTTACCGTGGAAGGGCAACAAGGTCAATCCATCGCCTGTGGTGCCCTCTGGAAAAACCGCCAGTACATCGCCCGCGTGCAGGCATTCGACCATGTGGTGAACCACGCGCATAGCGTCTCGCGGGGACTCGCGGGAAATGTACAACGTACCGGCCGCAGTAGCCAGGGTTCCAACAAAGGGCCAGTGTTTGACGTCGGATTTGGAGATGAAACGGCAATGCCGCGCGGCGTGCATAACGACTATGTCAGCCCATGAGGTGTGATTGGCAGCCAGAAGCACCGGACCACTAATCGGACCGCCGCGCACCACCAGACGCATGGACAAGCGGTCGAGCATGGTGACGGCCCAGGCCTGAACTTGGGCATCACGCTGCGGCGGAGTCAGCGCAGGAAAGACGCGGTGAATAATCCACAAGCCTGAGGCCAAATGGGCGATCACCCGGCACAGTCGCCAAGCTGTGCGCAATACCCTCATGCTTGGTAAGCCAGCCGACCCGCCGCAATGGTGGCGCGCACCACGCCGGGCAGCTCTAGGCCACCGAAGGGCGTATGTTTGCCCTGGCTGCGCAATGCGCTGGGCTTGACCTCCCAGTAAGCGGCCGGGTCGAAAACACACACATCTGCACTTGCGTTCACCTGCAGCATGCCCATGCCAGCAACCGACTTGTCACCCAGTACGGCTGCAGCCCGGTGGGTGACGGTTGCCAACGCAGCGTCCAGCGGGACACCCATGTCTTGCGACCATTTCAGCATCAGGCTAAGCAGCAGCTCCAGGCCAGTAGCGCCAGGTTCGCATTCGGCAAACGGCAGTACCTTGGCATCCGCATCCACGGGGGTGTGGTCAGACACCAGGGCGTCAATGGTTCCGTCTACCAAGCCGGCACGCAGCGCGTCGCGATCGCGCTGTTGGCGCAACGGCGGGTTCAGTCGCATGCGGCTGTCAAAGAAACCAATATCCATATCCGTGAGGTGCAAGGAGTTGATACTCACATCACACGTGATCGGCAAGCCCTGGGATTTTGCGTCGCGGATCAACGCGACACCCGCTGCACTGCTGATGCGGCACAGATGCACCCGTGCGCTGGTAGCGCGCACCAGTTCAAAAATAGTGTGTAGCGCAATGGTCTCTGCCGCCACCGGCACCCCACTCAAGCCCATGCGCGTGGCCAAAGGGCCGCTGGCGGCCACGCCTTGGCCCAAATAGTAATCTTGGGGGCGCAACCACACCGCGTAGCCAAAGGTGCTGGCGTATTGCAGCGCGCGCTGCAACACCTGGGTGTTAACCAGGGGCACTTCGGCCTGGCTGAAGCCTACGCAACCGGCCTGGGTCAATTGCAGCATCTCTGTCAGCACCTCACCCTGCAAGTTTTTGGTCAAGGCACCCAAGGGCAAAACCCGTGCCTGGGCGATGCGTTCAGAGCGGTAACGCAGCATCTCCACCAAACCCGTTTCATCCAGCACCGGGTCCGTGTCGGGAGGGCACACCACGCTGGTGATGCCCCCCGCTACCGCAGCCGCCAACTCTGAGGCCAACATGCCTTCGTGCTCATAGCCCGGCTCACGCAAGCGCACCGACAAGTCCACTAAACCCGGGCACACCACGCAGCCGCTGGCGTTCACTGTGGCGTTGGGCTTGAAGTCAGCAGGCACACTACCGACCGATAGAATTTTTCCGCCACCGATGGCCACGTCCGCCAGGGCATTCAGGCCAGTGGCTGGATCTATCACGCGCCCACCTTGGATCAGAATTTTCATACTCGTTCCTATGCTTCAGGCTTCGTTGCCGGCCACAATACTCATGACCGCCATGCGTACAGCGATACCAAAGGTCACCTGCGGCAACACCACACTTTGCTGACCATCCACCACCGCAGAATCAATTTCCACACCGCGGTTGATAGGCCCCGGATGCATGACGATCGCATCGGGCTTCGCCAGTTGGAGCTTTTCCGGGGTGAGCCCAAAGCTCTTGAAAAACTCGTGGCTCGACGGTAGCAAAGCGCCACTCATGCGTTCGTTTTGCAGGCGCAGCATGATGATGACATCGCAACCCCGGATGCCTTCTTCCAGCGTATGGCACACCCGGACACCCATTTGCGCCATGTCCGATGGCACGATGGTCTTCGGCCCCACGACACGCACCTCGGCGCAGCCCAGCGTCGTGAGGGCATGGATGTCAGAGCGCGCCACGCGCGAGTGCAGCACGTCGCCGACGATGGCCACCGTCAAGTTGCTGAAGTCTTTTTTGAAGTGCCGGATGGTGAACATGTCCAGCAGACCCTGCGTGGGGTGGGCATGGCGACCATCCCCGGCGTTGATGACATGCACGTGCGGTGCCACATGCTGGGCGATCAAATAAGGCGCGCCGGACTCGCTATGCCGCACCACAAACATGTCGGCCGCCATTGCGCTTAAGTTGGCAATGGTGTCGAGCAAAGATTCGCCCTTGGAAGCGCTGGAGCGGGCGATGTCCAGGTTGATGACATCCGCACTCAGGCGAGTGGCAGCAATCTCAAACGTGGTGCGGGTTCGGGTGGAGTTTTCAAAAAATAGATTGAAAACACTTTTGCCGCGCAGCAGCGGCACCTTCTTCACCTCGCGGTCGTTAACCGAAACGAAGTTGGTCGCGGTATCCAAAATGTGCGTGAGGGTGCTTTTAGACAGACCCTCAATCGACAGCAAATGGATCAACTCACCATGTTTGTTAAGTTGGGGATTGCGCTTGTACAACATGCTCATGCTCCCTCCAGATCTAAACGAAGTCGACCTGCCGCGTCACGCGCCAAAGCCAGTGATTCTTGCGCACCCAAAGACACCACAGTAGCGACAAAATCAGCCTGCATCGGCAGCTCACGCCCACCACGGTCCACCAACACCGCCAGCCGCACCCGGGCTGGACGGCCGTAGTCGTACAACTCATTGATAACCGCGCGCAAGGTTCGGCCGGTAAAGAGCACATCGTCTACCAGCACAATATCGGCCCCGTTCACGTCAAAAGACAGGCTGGTTTGGCCGCTGCCCGACAAACCGCGCTGGGCAAAATCGTCACGGTGCATCACCGAAGAAATCACCCCGACGTTGCCCTGCAAACCCAAGTCAGCATGCAAACGCTCCGCCAACCAAACGCCCCCGGAGGCGATGCCGACCAGCCTTGTGGATGGCAGGCACAGGGCCCGCACTCCGCCCAGCAGCGTTTGGTAGAGGGCCTCTGCATCTAATGCCTGTGTGCTCACACCCAACTCCTAAAAAACTGTTCCAAGATGATGCAGGCCGAGGCGGCGTCGGCATCCGACGCGCCACTGGCCAGCGCTTCCGTGGTGCTGTAACGCTCATCCACTTCAAAAACTTTCAGGCCATAGCGCCCGTGCAATTGCCTGGCAAATTTACGCGCGCGGTCGGTATTTTCGTGGCTGGCCCCATCGGGGTGAAAAGGCACCCCGACCACCAGCGCATCCGGTTGCCATTCGGCGATGCGTTTGGCGATCAATGCAAACTTGGCGTCACCCTGTGCCTGGATGCTGCCCAAGGGTTGGGCGGTGCGCATCATGCGCGTACCCACAGCTACACCCGTGCGCTTGGTACCAAAATCAAAAGCCAAAAAAGTAGCGAAATGCGCAGCTACGGCCGGTGCTGCTGCGTGGGACTCACTCACGCGTGACCCGCCTGGGTGGACAACATCCAAGACTGCAATCCCAACAAAGCCAGGGCCTTGTCATAGCGTTGCTCAGACGGGGTATCAAAAATAATTGTCAGGTCAGCATCTACCGTTAGCCAACTGTTTTCACCCAGTTCCGTTTCCAACTGACCCTCGCCCCAAGCGGCGCAGCCCAAAGACACCAGAACACGCGATGGCCCCGATCCTGACGACAGTGCCTCCAATACGTCTCTGGAGGTTGTCATCTCTAAACCACCGGGAATGATCATGGTGGACGCATACAACGATTGCCCAGGGTCTTGTCCCTCGGCGCGTACCGCTTCGTGCAAAACAAAACCGCGCTCGGTCTGAACGGGCCCGCCTTGGAATACAGGGCGGTCTAAGAGGTCCAAACGCTTGAGCGCGAGTTCCACTTTGTCAAACAATGCGTCCATGCGCATGTCGGCGGGCTTATTGATGACCAAACCCAAGGCGCCACGTGGGCTATGTTCACAGACAAAGACCACACTTTTAGAAAATATGGCATCGTCAAGTCCTGGCATGGCAATCAAAAAGTGGTTGGTCAAATTGATGGATGCTGTATCGGCGAACATACGTGTATTTTAACGGTTGCAATAACAGGTGCTATGGGCAAAGAATTCAAAAAAGGTTTGGTTTGGTTCCGCCGCGATCTGCGCGCAACCGACAACGCAGCGCTGAATGCCGCACTGCAGCGCTGCGAGACGGTCTACTGCGCGTTTGTATTTGATACCCGTATCTTGAACAACTTACCGCGGACGGACCGGCGTGTAGAGTTCATTCAAGCCAGCGTGGTCGAACTGGATGCAGTCTTGCGAGCGCGGGCTGGCCTCGAGGGGGCTGGCCTCATCTGCCTGCATGGAGCTGCGGATATAGTGCTACCGAAATTGGTGTTCGAGTTGGGCGTTACTGCGGTTTTTGCAGCGCGTGACTACGAGCCCAGCGCCCGTGACCGTGACGACACCATCCGCAAGGCGCTGGGGACGCAAGGCGTACGGCTGGAACTCCTAAAAGATCACGTCATTTTTGAAGAGCGCGAGTTGCTGACACAAACTGCAAAGCCATACGGGGTTTTCTCACCTTATTTGCGCAGTTGGCTGGCCAAGCTGGAATCGACACCCCCCGTATCGCAGAGCGTAGAGGTACAGCCTGCAGCGCTATGCAGCCGACCAAGCCACCACGCCATTGCGCCGCCCAGTTTGCAGCAATTAGGGTTCGAGCCCACAAATCTCTTCACACTGGGTATTCGGCCCGGGGCGAGCGGTGCTGACGCCTTGCTGGTGGATTTCATAACGCGGATTGACCGGTACGACGCAACCCGCAATTTCCCCAGTGTCAAAGGGCCCAGCTACTTGGGTGTACACCTGCGATTTGGCACGGTCTCAATACGAGAGCTGGTTGCATTGGCTTGCAATGCCAAGCGGCTGGGCAGCACTGGGGCCTCCGTATGGCTCGCCGAATTGGCCTGGCGAGATTTCTACTTTCAAATTCTGGCCAACTTCCCGCAGGTGAGCGAACGCGCATTCAAGCCTGACTACGACTCTATCGTGTGGGAGAGCGGCGAAAAAGCGGAACGCTTATTTGATGCTTGGTGCAAGGGCGAGACCGGCTACCCAATTGTCGATGCCGCCATGGCACAGATCAACCAGACTGGCTACATGCACAACCGCCTGCGTATGGTGGCAGGGAGTTTTTTGGTCAAACATTTGGGAATCGATTGGCGCTGGGGTGAGCGGTATTTTGCTGAGAAGCTGAACGACTTTGATCTCTCTGCTAACAATGGTGGCTGGCAGTGGGTGAGTTCCAGCGGCTGCGATGCGCAGCCTTATTTCCGTATTTTCAATCCGGTAACCCAGAGTGAAAAGTTCGATACCGAGGGTAAGTTTATACGTCGCTACCTCCCGCAGCTGGCGCAGCTAGACGCAAAGTCTATTCACGCCCCGTGGATGGCCAAACCCGTGGCACTGGTAGCTGCCGGCGTTGAACTCGGAAAAAACTACCCGCACCCGATCGTGGATCACGCCGCAGCCCGAGCCGCAACACTGGAACGCTACAGCGTCGTGCGCAAGACCAGCTAGGCGTTTTGAGGTAGAGGGCAGTAACTGCGGACCAACCCCATCAACTCGTCCTCGGAATACGGTTTACCCAGGTAGTGGTCGACACCCAATTGTTTTGCATGCTCGCGGTGCTTTTCAGCAATGCGGGACGTAATCATAATGATGGGCAAATCACGTAACCGCACATCGCCCCGGATGTTCCTTGCCAAGTCAAAACCATCCATGCGCGGCATCTCGATATCCGACAGGACCACAGCGGGTTTTTCTTCTTGCAATTTTTCTAAGGCTTGCAAACCGTCGGCAGCCAGGGCTACTCGGTAGCCTTCGCGTTTAAGCAAGCGTTGTGTCACACGGCGCACCGTAATGGAATCGTCGACCACCAAGACCAATGGCAGCTCTGCATCGGCCGCAGTTACCTTGACGCCAGTATCGCTGGCGTCCGCACTGGGTGCAGCACGGTTCAGCTGGCGGGCTTGTTCGCCGTAGACCGTAGCCAAAGCCACAGGGTTGTAAATCAACACCACAGCTCCAGATGCCAAAACGGAAACTCCTGCCAACCCTGGCAAGCGGGCCAATTGTGGGCCCAGATTTTTCACCACAACCTCTCGGTTACCAAGCACTTCATCAATGTGTAACGCAAGACGCTGACCGGCACTTCGCAACACAGCCACCGGCAAGGTGCGGGTCTTCATCTCATGGCTACGTGCTGACACCTGCAACAAGGCGCCCGCCCAAAAGAATGGCAACAGCTGCCCTTGAAACTCAAAGCCGTCACGTTCATAGGCCTGCTCCAGGCTGGCCGCAGGCGCACGCAGCACTGTTTCCATCAGATTCGACGGCACACCGATGGTGAACTCTCCCATGCGCAACATAACCACCTGCGTCACCGCGGTGGTCAAAGGCAACACCAATTTGAATGTTGTACCTTGACCTTCACTGGTGGAAGTTTCAATACGACCACCGACAGCAGAAACCTCCGCGCGTACCACGTCCATACCGACACCACGGCCAGATAATTCAGTGATGTGCTCGGCAGTCGAAAAACCTGGCATAAAGATTAAATTGGCAGCCTCAGCGTCTGAAAGACTGTCGTTTTGCTTCATCACTCCGTTGGCAACAGCCTTGGCCCGAATCTTGTCCAGGTGCAATCCACCGCCATCGTCGCTAAATGCGACTGACACGTCGTTACTCTCTTGATTTACTTGGATGGTAATTGTCCCCGCAGCCGGCTTTCCGCGGGACGCGCGTGCCTCAGCGCTCTCAATGCCATGGGCTACTGCATTGCGTAACATGTGCTCAAACGCAGGCGTCATCCGATCCAGCACGCCGCGATCCATCTCAATCGAACCACCCACGATGTCAAGCTTCACCGCCTTGCCAGCGTCTTTGGATGCTTGGCGAACGACGCCGTACAAACGCTCGGAAATAGCTTCGAACTCGACCATTCTGGTGCGTAACAGATCGCGTTGTAATTCACGTGCCTGCCGTCCTTGTGCTATTAGGTCGTCTTCCGAACCTTCCACTGACCGTTGCAGATTGCGCTGCACGGTAGCAACGTCATTCACTGACTCAGCCATCATGCGGGTCAGTTCCTGAACGCGGGTAAAGCGATCAAACTCCAACGGATCAAAGGCTTGTGCCGTGTCTTTGGTTTGGGCCAACCGGGATTGCATCTGCGATTCAGCTTGCAATTCCACGTCGCGCAGCTGTTGGCGTAGTCGATCCAAATTACCGCCCAACTCACCCAAAGATGCCTTGAGTTGAGTCAGACGGGCATCCATACGAGAGCGGGTAATCATGACTTCGCCCGCTTGATTGACCAAACGGTCAAGCAGCTGCGAACGTACGCGCACAGACTGGTTCGACACGGCTTTGGCAGGGGCCATAACCGATGCCGCCGGCAAGGGGATCAAACGCTTGAGTTGGGTTACGTTATTACCGGTGGGGGAGACCACAGCGGTCAGCGAAGCGGCAGTGGGAGCCACAGGGGCACTGACAACGAGGGTTACTGGGGCTGAACCCTGCGCAAGCACTTCGGGTTCTGCCCCGAGGTTGGCAAAGGCTGCTTGCAAAGCGTCAAAGCGAGTCAACAAAGGCTCTAACTGAACGGCTTGTAGAGATTCTGATCCGATGTACTCAATCGCAGACTCCATGCGGTGGGTCATTTCACCCAAGCGCATGGCGCCCGCCAAACGCGCACTCCCTTTGAGGGTGTGCAGCACACGCAACGCTTCGTTGCGGGCACCTAAATTGTCTGGTGTCGCCACCCACTGACGCAGCGCTGCGCCCAGTTGGGGCATCAGTTCAGTGCCCTCTTCCTCAAAAATCGGGAAGAGATCCTCGTCCAAGCTGTCAATAGCGTCGATATCGTCGTCATTGGCATCGGCAATATGCAACGGAGCAGCTGCGACAGGCACTTTGATCCCGGCATCTACAGGCCGTGGCGCAACTACCATTGCGGCCTCTGGCTGCGCAGGCGCAACCGGGAGCGTTGGCGCTTGCAACAGCTCCAAGAGCTGCTCGATTTCATCGGCGGGCTGAGCAGCGTCCACAACAGGCTCTGACTCAAGGTCCGGCAGTGGTTCGGGCAAGACGTCCATCACCTCCATGGGTGCTTCCATGGTGGGCGCTGGGAATTCTGTAGTGATGATAGTCTGCAAGCGTGCCATCACGCTATCGTCGGCGTCCTTCAGAAATCCAGCAGCGAACTGGTGCAACAGGCGCCGAATGTCTTCGGCGGTGTCACTGAACACCTGTGCATGCTCTTCGGTACCGCGACCATGTAACTGCACGTGTTGTAAGGCCTGTTCCAAGGCGCGTGACAGTTCAGACAGCGCAGTAAAGCCAACGGTCGCAGAACTGCCAATCAGGGAATGCGCCAAAGACACCAGAGAATCGGGAAGTGGTTCATGCAACTCCAGAGCCCATTCGCTAAGCTCAACTTGCAAACGACGCGACCATTCGTCGGCCTCGTTCAGGTACACGTTGTACAAAGGAATGCTCAGGCGCAGTGGCCCAATCACTTTGAAAGACTCTTCAGACTCTGACGCCATCGACACCACAGGGATCTCTGCATGCGCGTCGCTGAGAACTTCTACTTCTGTCGTTATCTCTGAAGTTTCGAGATCAGTCGGCGCCGCTGATAGCGGCTCTGCGGTGGAACCTACCTCTGAAAAGTCAAAGTCAACCAAAACTTCATCTGCATCGGGCTTCGCGCCCACCAATCGCTGCGGCGGTATCTCCGTCGCCGCAAAATCCATATCGAAGCTGGCTGTTTGCGTTGATGCAAACTCAGGGTACGCTGACGCCTCTTCCCAATCACGGGTCGGTGGTTCGGACTCAACAATCGCTTTGGCTTTTTCGTGTAAGTCGGGAAATTCCAGTCCTAGTGAATCGGCTGTAACAACTAAGGCGTCCGCTTCAACCAGAGGCTCAGGTGGCAGCGACTCCGCTGGAAGCATGATGTCCAAATCGTCCGTTGCAGACGGAATTTGCAAGTCGGGTTGCTCTGTAGGGGCATTTACAACCGAGTCCACTGCGGCTTCTGTGTGTGGTGAGGCAATAGCTATTGGGGTGTTCAGAGGAATCCACTGACCCTCCAGACGCAAGCTATCCGACGACTTGCGGAAATCAGCCGCATTCCATGCCACATCGGCACTGGCTCCAATGTCTTCGACCCAGCGATCGAACGCAGCCATGGCAGCCGACGTTGCACGCAACAATTCGGCGGTAGCAGCGCGTTGCTCTGCCAACCAAGTATTCATGAGTTGCTCAAATGACCAGGCGGCCTCTCCAAACTCATTCAGGCCCACCATACGGGAGCTGCCCTTAAGCGTGTGAAACGCTCGACGCAGCGTAGTCTGGTCTGCAAGATTTGAGGGGTCTAGCGCCAACGCCTGAATGGCAGACGTTCCTGTTTGCACAACCTCTCGGGCCTCATCCAAGAAAATATCCAGCAACTCGCTGTCATCGTCCGCATCATCGGCAAGTGCAACTACAGCCGGAGGCTTGACGGGCTGGGGTGCGCTGGCTACCAATTCAATGTTCGGCAGGTCTTCCACTAGCACGGCCTGCGTAGACTCAAACGATGAAACTACGGGCGTTGGTATTTCCACCGACAAAGGCTCCGGCGCGAGCAGTGGCAGGTCTGAACGTTCACGGCCCATCAGTGGCTTAAATTCGCCCAAATCTTCATCGTAGACAAACAATTTTTTGGCTAACGTGCGCTGATAGCTCAGCATGTCGATGAGAAAACCCATCGCACCCAGGCTATTTCCCAGCTTGTCGAATATGCCGGATCGGGCACTGGCTTCGTCAATGTCATCCACCAAAAACTGCTCCACACTCGCGCGCATGCGTAGGGCGGCAAGGGACGGCTGATCAAGCCCTAGAACAGAGAAAACCCCACGCATCTGCGCTAACTGGCTCGGCACCTCTTGCAACGGTGCTTTATCTTTTGGGTTGCGGAAAAACTTGTCCAGTGCGGTTTCGACTTCGCCCAAGCTGGTGCGCAATTCATCGACCACACTGCCCATGGTTTGTCGGTCGCTCACCCGGCGATATAAATCCTCCATCCAACCCTCTAGCGGCTCGGGCTCACCGCCAATGCTGACGCGCTCCAGGCGTTGCGCCAAGCGGGCGCTACGGTCTGCCATATCGGATTCTGTAGGATCGAGATCTTCGTAAGCGGCTTCGAGATACAGAACCGCGGTTGCCACCTCCATACCCACAGCGGGGGTCGGCGCACCACCGGTTTGAACGGTGACATCAATGGCCCGCAAAAGAGCGCGCGACATATCGCCACACTCCGGGTGCAGCTTGACAACAGAGTCTGCCAAAGCAGCGAACTGCTCGGCTGCAATCTTCAATCGATTCGCGTCACCACCAGCCAGCGCCGACCAAGTCTCCGCTGCCGAGGCAATGCGCTTGCGTGCCAACACAAGCATAGCGGGATCAAATCGTCCGAATTGCTCTACCTCGTAGTTGACCGCCTTGGTACTCGTGAACCCATAGGCTTCGCGCATGCCCTCCAACGCGGGCGCTGGCTCTGCGCCAGTCGGTACAGCGATGGAACAATAAAACGCGAGATCTTGCGCCAAACGCTCGGACACATCAGGACCGCCTTTAGCCAAGATGGCGTACTGCTGCAAGATGCGCGACGCGGTGCGCTTGGAGTACACGTCGCTCGGGACCAACTCAAGAGCCAGCGCCTCAAAAAAAGCGCTCGCGATGGCCCAGAAAGTCTTAGGGTCCCGGCTGTTCTGACCAGCAGATAGGCCAGCACACAGGCTGGCCATTTGGCGTGCGGCGGCAGGTGTGCCCGCCTTGACGATCTTCAGAACCGCTTGGTCCATCTTTGCTCTGATGGCTGGTGCGTAGTCGGTTGCCACCGCGCCCGCGGGCGCTTGCAACGTAAGCCAACGCCATTCCGGTGCCCACAAGTCGGCTGGATGAACCCGCTCCGCTCCGACCAAGTCCATCACAGCCCGGTACTGCGGAAAAAGCGCAACAGAGGACGCGCTCTTTCCTTTGAGAACGCCTTCCAGATATTCCGTCAACGCGAAGCTGGCGCGCTCCACTTTGGCCGCGGCATCGTCGCTGCACAACTCGGGTCTCTGCACAAACTTTTGTGCCAGCGCCTCCATAGCGCGTAGCAGTTTGGCAGGTGCACCCAGCCCGACCATCTCCAGTGCTCCTACCGCTTGGTGCAATTGCTGACGCGCAATACGCAAGTGACTTGCGTCCAGCTCTGTGAGATCAGAGCCGCGAGCCAAATCGGCATCCCGTACAAATCGGCGTAGCGCTTTCGTTGCACCATCCAACGATTTACGCAGCTCGTCTAAAACCCAGGCCAAAGGCCCAAGATCGCTCAAGGGGAGTTCATTGTCGCCAGGACCGGCAGGGTTCGATGACATGGGTTCGGGCTCTCCTGAGGATCACGCGTTATGGGGCAAGGGGGGGGTGCTCAAGCAATCTTGAATCGGGATACAGACTGGCGCAACTCTTCCGCCATACGAGACAATTCACGCACTTGGTTCGCGGTTGCACGCGTGCCCTCTCCGGTCTGCTCGGTCACCGCAAAAATGTGTTGAATATTGTCTGCCACCACATTGGCCAAACCGGCCTCGTGTGACGCAGAGCGCGAAATATCTTCAATCAGCTCCGCCACGCGCCGTGACACCCGGTCAATTTCAGTCAGTGCCGTACCGGCGCTATCGGACAGCTTCGCTCCTTCGACCACACCCTGCGTGGAACGCTCCATCGCACCAATAGCGTCCTGGGTATCGGTCTGAATCGCTTTAACCAACGCCGAGATCTGACGAGTCGCATCTGCGGATCGCTCCGCTAGCCGTTGAACCTCCTCCGCAACCACCGAGAAGCCGCGACCAGCGTCACCCGCCGAGGCCGCCTGAATGGCAGCGTTCAGGGCCAAGACGTTCGTCTGTTCAGTAATGTCCGAGATCAGCTCGGTAATTTCGCCAATCTCCTGAGAAGATTCACCCAGGCGCTTGATGCGCTTGGAAGTTTCTTGAATCTGGTCACGAATCGAGTTCATACCGCCGATCGCGTTTTGCACAGCTTGCAAGCCCGTCTCTGCAGCTTGCAGAGACTGGCGCGCAACCGTAGCCGATTCTTGCGCTTGCGCGGACACAGCGTTAATTCGACCCGCCATATCCACAACCGATTTACCTGTTTCGCGAATTTCGTGGAGTTGCTCATTGGACGCTGCCAGCAGTTCGGTAGATGTTGCGTCTACGTCTGCGGTTGTTTGCGCAACACGTGCGGCCGTACTTTGCACGTTAGATACCAAAGAACGCAATTCCTCTACCGTGTAGTTCACCGAGTCGGCGATCGCGCCGGTAATGTCCTCGGTCACGGTCGCCTCTTGAGTCAAATCTCCCTCGGCCACTGTTTGAAGTTCATTCATCAAACGCAAAATAGCGGCCTGGTTGGCGTCGTTGACACGCTTAGCTTCTTGCTCCTGACGCTCAGCTTCCAGTCGCTGGTCTTCCGCCGCAGTCTGGCGCTTGCGACTGTCTTGCAGTTGTACATAGGACAACCCAACCGCAGATACGACTGCAAAAGCAGCCGCCAGAATCAGCAAAATAAATGCCGCTGCACCAATACCCGTTTTGGCCACCAAGCCTGTTTGCAACTCTTCGAGCCCACGGCGCAACGGCTCGCTGTCTCCAATAATGGCGCCTTGGGCTTCGCGCGCAGAGACCAAGCCCTGCAAGTTGCCCAAAATGGCGCCCGCTTGGACGCGGGTTTCTTCGTACATCTGGATCAAGGCTTGCAGTTGCTCGCGCACCGCGGGGTCTTTGGCTGCAGACAGGCGCAACTCAGAACTTCCCGACAACAGACCCTGAGAGATTTCCTTGAACGTGTTCAAGTCTTTCCCCAATAAAAACACGGCTTCAGGGCTTACGCCTTCTGCGGTCAAAAACTCGTTAGACGACTTGCCAATACGCTGGGTCAACATCACCAACTGGCCCACTGCCGAGATTTCAACCGCAGGCGCGTTTTGTTGCAACTTCAAAGAAGAGATGGTTTCCGCGATTTCCAGCAAGTCTGACGACTGGCGATTGATCAGGCGCAAAGACGCACCGATCTGCGTCAAGATCTTTTGCTGACCCATCACCGTTTTCGCATTCTTTTCTGCACGCTCCACCAACGGCATCACCAACTCAAGTTCTTTTTGGTAGGCATCGCCCACGGCAGACACGTTCAACTCGTCATCTCCAACTTGCAGCCCCTTGGTTGTCCGTCCCAAAACGCCAGCACTGTCCGACACGTCAGGAAAAGCCTGGGCGCTACCCACCAAAGCCTGAGAAACCGACTTGGCCAAACGCTGCGATTGCATCAGCGCCTGACCGGTCGCTCCGAGCTGCTGCGCGACACGGTCAGACCGATTCAGCGCGTACACGGTAACCGCCGCCAAGACCAACAATGCTGCCGCTAGAAAAATAAACAACAGCCGCTGATGCTCTGCCACCGTTCGCGCACCCAGCAACGGCAAACTAACCAAATCCCCCCGTACTGCTTTGGGCTCAACCACAGGCTCAGACGCCTGCATCGGCTGCATCGCAGATTTCGGCTCATCTAACTGCATTTGACCAACGGTGGACTGCAATGTCTCGCTGCCCGGCATGTCCAGAGCCCCATCCGGCATACCCAAGCTGAGCCTGGAATCCAGCTCCGACTCGGAGGGCTTCTTGTTAAACAGGTTCTTTATTTGATCTACGATGGACATGGTGTTGCCTTACGGGTGAACTAAGCGCTAATGCTCAAAAACTGGGGAGTCTGGGAAAGGGTTCGCAGGTTGATTTCTTGCCAATGGACGCCGGCGGTATCAATGAAACGGTTGCCGAAATAAGCAGGCGCACTGGCCTCTGGTGGTTGAGAGGATGCAAAAGCCTCGGCACCGCGCAGCCCTAACAGTGCTTCGACTTGTAGCGCACAGTTAACTTCCAATGCCGGATTCAAGGTCACCACGCTGGCCTCTGAGGACGTAGATGCTGCCCTCGCCTGGTCCGTATCCGCTACCAAAAAGGCCGCCATATCCACCACCCCGTAGAGGCCGCCGCGAATATTCAAAACACCCCGAAACCAGTTGCGCGCGTACGGTACGACCTGAACATTCGAAGATGGATAAATCTCGCCCGACTGGCCCAAGGGCAACAAATAATTAATGCCAGCGGCACTGACCGCAAGCCAAGCCACGGAAACACCTTCGGTACGTGCGGCCTGAAGGCGACTGGCGAGTCGGGTCTGTAGTTCTCGTAGGGCTTCGCGATTTGCCATGGACGTTACAGATCAGCCCAGAGCTTTGATCTTTGCGAACAGTTCGACGCTGTCCACGGGTTTGGTGATGTAGTCCTTGGCGCCTTGGCGCATCCCCCACACCCGGTCAGTCTCAAGATTTTTGCTGGTGCAGATGATGATCGGAATATCCGAGTACTCCGGCGTCCGGTTGACCGCACGGGTCAATTGAAAGCCGTTCTGACCAGGCATAACCACGTCCATCAGGATCAAATCCGGCTTGTCCTCGGCCAGGCGCTTGAAAGCCTCATCCGCGTTTTCAGCGGAGCGCACCGAGAAACCATTGCTTTGCAGCAGCTCAGTCATGAACATGGTTTCGGTTTTGGAATCGTCAACGATCAGTACTTTTGTTATTGCCATCACTTAGCTCCTTGCGTAACTGCGCCGAACTGCTGCACAGCCTGCAACAGTTGGTCTTTGGTAAAAGGCTTGGTCAGGTAGTCTTGGGCACCCACCATGCGGCCGCGCGCCTTGTCAAACACGCCGTCTTTGGACGACAGCATGACAATCGGGACGCTTGAAAATTTCGAGTTGCGTTTGATAATTGCGCACGTCTGGTACCCGTCTAAGCGGGGCATCAAAATGTCACAAAACACGATATCGGGCTGAAAGTCGTTTACTTTGGCCAGCGCATCAAAGCCATCTTCCGCCAGCAAAACCTCATGCCCACCTTGCTTGAGAAATATCTCGGCACTTCGGCGGATCGTGTTGCTGTCGTCGACGACTAGTACTTTAAAGGTCGGTGCAGTGGTGCTCAAAAGTTGTTGCTCCCCATCAGGTGCTGGCATTTACAGGTCATCAAGCTGACCGTAGGGATGCTCTTAAATTTGAACCATTTCAAAATCTTCTTTACGGGCACCGCATTCTGGACAAGTCCAGTTCATGGGCACATCCAGCCAAACAGTTCCGGCTGGAATTCCGTGGTCTGGGGCGCCAGCGGTCTCGTCGTAGATCCACCCACAAATCAAACACATCCAAGTCTTAGTATCAGTCACAGCTTAAAGGGCCTTCGAATAGAATGCAATGATTGTATAGATGCACAGAACACAAAACACTGCGCGGTGGCTGAATGTACGCCATTGTGTCTGATGACAAACCCTAAGATGGGCCCCTATGCTGGCATCAAATCCCCCCCCTTTTGAAGACACCCCCGACGAAGACGACGGCCCGACTGGCTGCGTCATGTGTTTCAACGCCAATGACCCCAGCGGCGCTGGAGGCACAGCGGCAGACTTGTTCGCCATCGCGTCCGTCGGAGCGCATGCGATGCCGGTTACGACTGGCGTTTACGCGCGGGATACGACCGAAATCCATGACTTTTTCCCTCTGGATGATGAAGCCGTGACTGAACAGGCCCAGATCATTTTGGAAGACGTGCCGGTACAGGTGTTCAAAGTCGGTTTTGTCGGTACGCCAGAGAACTTAAGTGCCATTGCTGAACTGGCGTCCGACTATTCGGATGTGCCTTTAGTGGCCTACATGCCCGATCTGTCCTGGTGGCAGGAAGATAAAATTGATTTGTATCTGGACGCGTTCAACGAACTGCTGTTGCCGCAAACCACTGTGTTGGTTGGCAACCACAGTACCTTGTCGCGCTGGTTGCTGCCAGACTGGTCATCGGAGCGCAGTCCCAGCGCCCGGGACCTTGCCGTAGCCGCCAATGCCTTCGGTGTGCCCTACACCTTGGTTACCGGAATCCCGTTGCCCGACCAGTTCATTGAAAACACGCTATGCACGCCCACCCTGATCATGTGCAGCGAGAAGTTTGAACGTTTTGAAGCCACCTTCACGGGCGCGGGCGACACCTTGTCCGCGGCTTTAGCCGCGCTGATTGCCAGCGGCACTGAATTGGCCGAGGCCACTACGGAAGCCCTGAGCTACCTCGACCGCTGCCTGGAGGCGGGCTTTCGCCCTGGCATGGGCAATGTCATTCCCGATCGCTTATTTTGGGCCCACCCGGAAACGGATGACGATGCTCCCGAAGAATCCAATTTCGAAATTTCTCCCAATGACACTCGCCACTGAATCTAGCCTCGATCGCAACCAGCAGCTTTTCCAACGCGCCGCCAAAGTCATACCGGGGGGCGTTAACTCGCCCGTGCGCGCCTTCAAGGCGGTGGGAGGTACGCCGCGATTTGTGTCCCGGGCCCAAGGTGCCTATTTCTGGGATGCCAACAACAAGCGCTACACCGACTACATCGGCTCTTGGGGCCCAATGATCTTGGGCCATGGCCACCCAGCAGTGGTAGAGGCCGTGCAAAAAGCGATTCTCGAAGGCTTCTCCTTCGGCGCACCGACCGAGCGGGAAGTAGAGTTGGCCGAGGCCATTCTCGCCTTGATTCCCAGCATGGACATGGTGCGTCTGGTCAGCAGCGGCACGGAAGCTGGCATGAGCGCCATTCGCCTGGCCCGCGGTGCCACAGGCCGCAGCAAGATTTTGAAATTTGAAGGCTGCTACCACGGGCATGCTGATGCGCTGCTGGTCAAGGCGGGCTCGGGCCTGGCCACGTTTGGCAACCCCACCAGCGCTGGGGTGCCGCCTGAGGTCGTGCAACACACTTTGGTGCTGGAGTACAACAACCTGCAACAGCTCGAAGAGGCCTTTGCCCTGCACGGCAAGGAGATGGCTTGCGTGATGATTGAGCCGATTGCCGGCAACATGAACTTCGTGCGGGCCAGCGTGCCGTTTGTTAAGCGCTGCAGTGAGCTCTGCACCCAGTACGGTGCGCTGTTCATCTTCGACGAAGTGATGACCGGTTTCCGCGTGGCACCGGGCAGCGCCCAAGAGGTCTACGCGCGCGACATTCCTGGCTTCGCACCCGATATGACCGTCATGGGCAAGGTCATTGGCGGCGGTATGCCCCTAGCGGCATTTGGCGGCAAGCGCGCCGTCATGGAACACCTGGCCCCGCTGGGCACGGTCTACCAAGCAGGCACTTTGTCGGGCAATCCTGTTGCCACCGCCTGCGGGCTGGCGACCTTGCACGAAATTGGCAAGCCCGGCTTTTACGAAGGTCTGCACCGAAAAACGCAGGCCTTGGTCCATGGCTTGACGGAGGCCGCTCACCAAGCCGGTTTGCCTTTTTGCGGTGATTCCGAGGGCGGCATGTTTGGCTTCTTTTTCTTCAACGAATTGCCCCAGAACTACGCCCGGGTCATGACCACAGACCAAAAGCGCTTTAACGCTTTTTTTCACGGCATGCTGGACCGTGGCGTCTACTTTGCCCCAGCTCTGTACGAGGCTGGTTTCATGAGTGCAGCGCACACCGACGCGGACATCGCTGACACCGTATCAGCGGCGGTTGACGTTTTTAATTTGCTATAGTTTTAATAGCTAGCCAATCAATAGATTCGCCGGCCAGCGGTACTTTTTATCCTGAAAACGCCTATTCCAGATAGTTTTCGGGGAAGAAATGCCGCTCGATTAACTCTATGAGGATGTGCAGCACTTTGATATGCAATTCCTGCACCCGGTCCGCGTAAGTGCCGCCCGGGGTGCACACGTAGACGTCGCTCAAGGGCTCCAACTTTTCGCTACGCCTTCCGCTCAAGATGATCACCTTCATGCCTAGGCTTTTTGCGACTTCGGCGGCGCGGATGATATTTTTGCTGGTGCCGCTGGTGCTCAGGGCCACCAGGCAATCCCCGGCGCGCCCGTGCCCCTCGATGTAGCGGGAAAACACGTTGTCATAGCCGTGGTCGTTACCGACACAGGTCAGGTGGCCGGCATCGCTGATCGCCGTGGCGCCCAGGGCAGCGCGGTCTTTGCGGTAGCGGCCCGTCAGCTCTTCGGCAAAGTGCATGGCGTCGCACATGGAGCCGCCGTTGCCACAAGCGTACACGCGGCCTTTGGCCTCGAAGGTGGCAATGAGAAGTTGGGCCGCCTGCTCTACGGAGGCTAAACCTGCCGGATTTGCCAGCAAGGCCGTCAGGGCTGCGTGGGCTTCTTGCAAACTGAATTGGATGTGCTGTTTCATGCAGCGATTATCCCTTTGCACTGCACTCTGGGTTGCCAGGTCAACACGCGCCTATCTAAAAGCAATGGTCTTTCCAAGCAGCGCCACCGCATTCAGGGCTGGCCGCTGCGCGCTATGCCGCCCACACAGTCGGCCCATCCGGAGCCAACAAATGTCGTCAGGTGGTGCGTACCAAACGTCCGCCGAACGGGTTATCCCATCGGGAGCTACTGGGTGCCGTGCCAGCGTCCTACAGATGCATGTCCGAAGAAATTGGGACATACTGTGCCGACACCGCTAAGGGGAGACCATATGCATGCACCCGCTATTTTTTGCAAAACCGACAAAGGCCGCCTTGAAGTCAAAACGCGCAGTGACTTGATCGACCAGCGTTGCCGCAGTCTGCTGCTGCTCGTAGATGGCAAGACGCCCGCCCTGGAGCTGATTGAGCGCGTCGCTGGCCTGGCCATCACGCGCGAGCACTTTCAAAAGCTCATCGACTTAGAACTGGTTGTTCCGGTAGATATACGCATGGCTGGTCAGCCGCTGGCCGACAGCGCCCCTATCGCGGTGGAGCGCCGTGCGCCGGTCGTCGAATCTGCGCCCGTGCTGATCACCCATGCAGAAAAGTTCATCCAGGCCGGTAATTTCATGAACCAGACCGCCAAGGACTTAATGGGCCTGTTTGCAGCCGTAGGCTTTCAGCAAAAGGTCGCGCTGGCCAGCTCGCTAGACGACCTGCGCAAGCTGCGCCAGCCGATGGTGGATGCGATTACCAAATCCAAAGGAGAGTCCTTTGCCCGCGGCATGGCGGCTGAGCTGGATCGGTTACTGGACCAATAAGGTCGGTGGTCAGACGGGCATTGAAATCGCCCGCCCGGCGCAGACGCGGTCAAGGCAATCGCTATCAATTACATAGCTACTTGTCTATATTACACCCGGGCTCCGGCCCGATTTGGCATTAAAAAAGCCACCTGGGGGTGGCTTGGCAGCGCGCAGGCAGCAAGAACGACTCAATGCCTGAAGTGACGAACGCCGCTGAACACCATGGCGACGCCGCGCTCGTTGGCGGCGGCAACCACTTCATCGTCGCGCATCGAACCACCGGGCTGAATGATGCAGGTGGCGCCCGCGTCGACCACCACGTCCAGGCCGTCACGGAAAGGGAAAAAGGCGTCGCTGGCGACGACAGTTTTAGCCAACGACAACTTGGCATGACCCGCCTTGATGCTGGCGATGCGCGCAGAGTCCAGGCGGCTCATTTGCCCGGCGCCGACACCCATGGTCATGCCACCTTTACAAAAGACGATGGCGTTGGACTTGACATACTTGGCCACCTTCCAGGCAAACAGCAGATCGTTGAGTTCTTCGGCCGTGGGTTGCTTGGCGGTTACCACTTTCAGGTCGCTTAAGCCCAGTTCATGGTTATCGGCGGTCTGCAGCAAGATGCCGGAGCCGATGCGCTTCATGTCCATCGTGTTGCGGCCGTTGTCCCAATCGCTCGCGCCGCCTTGGGGAAGGTCGATTTGCAGGATGCGCACATTGACTTTGGTCTTGAACACTTCCAGCGCCGCAGGCGTGAAGCTGGGAGCCATCAGCACTTCGACAAACTGTTTGGCGATTTGCAGCGCGCCGGCCTCATCTAACTCGGTGTTCAAGGCGATGATGCCGCCAAAGGCCGACGTGGGGTCGGTCTGGAACGCTTTGCTGTAGGCCTCTAGCGCGTTAACGCCTATGGCTACGCCACACGGGTTAGCGTGTTTAACGATCACGCAGGCTGGCGTGGCAAAACTCTTCACGCATTCCCACGCCGCATCGGCATCAGCGATGTTGTTGTAAGAGAGTTCTTTGCCCTGCAATTGCTTGGCGGTGACGAGCGAGCCAGGCGCAGGCAGCAGGTCGCGGTACAGCGCGGCCTGCTGGTGGCTGTTTTCACCGTAGCGCAGGTCTTGCACCTTGATAAAACGACCATTGCTCTGGCCAGGGAACAGGTCCAGCGTGGGCGCAGCATCCCCCACAGGGACTGTCTCACCCATCTGAATGGCCGACAGGTAATCGCTGATCGCGCCGTCATACTGACTGATACGGTTGAACGCGGCAATCGCCAAGCCCAATTTGGTCTTGTCAGACACCGCGCCGGCCGCCTTCAACTCGGCAATAACCACAGCGTACTGCGAGGCGTCGGTCAACACCGCTACGTCTTTCCAGTTCTTGGCAGCGCTGCGCACCATGGCCGGGCCACCGATGTCAATGTTCTCAATCGCGTCTTCCAGCGTGCAGCCCACCTTGGCCACGGTGGATTCAAACGGGTACAGGTTAACCACCAAATAATCGATGGTGTTGATCTGGTGCGCCGCCAGCGCCGCCATGTGCGCGGGGAAGTCGCGTCGCGCCAACAGGCCGCCATGCACGCGGGGGTGCAGGGTTTTGACCCGGCCGTCCAACATTTCAGGAAAGCCCGTCATTTCGGCCACTTCGGTCACGGGCAGACCTGCGTCAGCCAGCAACTTGGCGGTGCCGCCGGTGGAGAGCAACTGGATACCTTGCGTATGCAGGGCCAGGGCAAGTTCAACGATGCCAGTCTTGTCAGAGACGGACAGTAATGCGGTTTGGGGAGCGTTCATAGGTGCAGGCGTAGTTTAAAACCGAGAAGAAAAAGATAGCCCGTACGCACAGGTAGCGCAGAAGCCAGGCAAAGGGGGGGTGGCTAAGAAATGAGCTGGTGTTCGACCAGTTTTTTTCGCAGGGTGTTGCGATTCAAACCCAGCCACTGCGCAGCACGGCTCTGGTTCTGGTCCGCCTGGGCCATCACCACTTCCAGTAGGGGACGCTCCATCGCTCGCACCAGCATGTCGTACATGCCATCGGGCTCAGTCCCGCGCAGGTCGCGGAAATAGCCCTCTAGGCTATTGCGTACACATTCTTCAATGAGCTGCTTACTCATGGGGTGGTTTCCATCATGTCGTTCTCCCTTCGGCTTGCCGCGCCCTCGCCCAGTGCGGGTATGCGGTCCATGGTTTGATTTAAATTGTCCAAAAACTCGGAGACGGCGGCCACCTGCTCGGTGCTGGTCTCCAAGGTGTTCATACGGGCACGAAAGGCCTCTCCAGCGGGCAGCTCGCGCAAGTACCAGCCAATGTGTTTGCGCGCCGAACGCACGCCAATGAATTCGTCGTACAGGTTGTAGTGGTCGTGCAAGTGCTCTACCAGCAGGCGCTTGACTTCACTGACCAAGGGTGGCGCCAAGTGCTCGCCAGTTGCCAAGTAGTGTCCAATCTCCCGGAATATCCATGGTCGGCCCTGGGCAGCACGACCAATCATGATGGCGTCGGCACCCGTGGCGCGCAACACGTCACGCGCTTTTTCCGGCGTCGTAATGTCGCCATTGGCCACCACCGGTACTTTGACAGCGGCCTTGACGGCGGCGATCGTGTCGTACTCTGCGGCACCTTTGTAACCTTGCTCGCGCGTGCGGCCATGCACGGTCAGCATCTGCACGCCCACGGCTTCAAAGGCACGCGCCAACACCACGGCATTTTTGTGCGTCTGGCACCAGCCGGTGCGCATTTTCAAGGTTACCGGCACATTGCGCGCGCTGCAGGCCATCACCACGGCTTGCGCAATCTCGACGGCTAATGCCTCGTTTTGCATGAGCGCCGACCCAGCCCACTTGTTGCACACTTTTTTGGCGGGGCAGCCCATATTGATATCAATGATCTGCGCGCCGCGGTCGATGTTGTAGAGCGCGGCGTCAGCCATCATTTGCGCGTCGGTACCTGCAATTTGCACGGCGATCGGGCCAGGCTCGCCCGCATGGTTGGCGCGGCGCGAGGTCTTGAGCGTGTCCCACAGATCACGGCGTGAGGTCACCATTTCGCTCACCGCATAGCCCGCACCCAGTTGCTTGCAGAGCTGCCGAAATGGCCGATCGGTCACCCCCGCCATGGGCGCGACAAACAGATGATTCGCCAAAGCGAACTGACCGATGTGCATGGACTTAAAAGTGGAAAGTGGGGGTAGGCAAACGACATTGGCCCCACAGGTTGCGGGGCCGATCGCCATTCTACCTGCCCAAAATTTCAGCAATTGAAATTTTAATGTTGCAGCACAGCAACCGAAAAAACTACAAAGCTCGACACCTGCGGCACTTTTGCTACCTGCCTATACTGCCCCACACATGGACGCATGGATCACCCCCCTTCTACAACTGCTTGCGTTGCCAGAGTACAGCCTGGGCGCGGTTTTTTTGGTGTCATTTATCTCCGCTACTTTGCTCCCCCTGGGTTCGGAGCCGGTGGTATTGGGTCTGGTGCATCTAAATCCCAGCGCCTTCTGGCCCGTGGTGTGGGTGGCAACTGCGGGCAACACGCTGGGCGGTGCGGTGACTTGGTGGATGGGCTACGGCGCACACCAGGTGGCGGACAAATACAGCCACTCAAGCCACCACGCGCGGGTGTTGGACTGGCTGCAAAAGCTCGGGCCCAAAGCCTGTTTGTTAGCGTGGTTACCCTTGGTGGGAGACCCTTTATGCGCAGTGGCTGGCTGGCTGCGACTACCGTTTTGGCCCTGCGTGGCCTACATGGCCGTCGGTAAATTTGCGCGTTACCTTCTGATGACCACTGCGCTGCTGGGCGTTTGGGACCACTTTATTCCGTGACTGCCGCGCTTGACTCGAACGGATAGCGAACACCCAAGCGAGCGCGGATTTGATCCATCCACGCCAGAGTGTCCAAAGTCTCTTGGTGCGGCATGTATGGGCTCTCTATCAGTCCCGCGCGAATGCAGCGCATCGCCTCTTCGATTTCGCCCTCAAATCCATTCACCATAAATGGCGTATGGACGGTTATGGGCGCCTCGCCGGGACGCTGCAGGCTCGCGCACTGCGCCTGCCAAAATTCTTGGGGCACCAGGATACTGCCCGCTTCGCCCACGATTTCCAAACTATTGACGGCGTAGGCATCCAATCCACAAGCCCAGCGCACCGTTACGTCACCAGCAAACACCATGTGTGCACTGATGCGTTGGTCCACCCCCGTAGGTGCCAACACGCCATGTAAATGCAAGTCGTGCAGTGTGGGGCAATGGCCCAGCGCCGTTTGCAAGACCCAGCGGGTCATACTGAGGTTGTAAATTCCGATGTCTAACAAGGCTCCGCCCGCCAGCGCCGGCGCAAACATGCGGTTGGCGGGATCAAACGGCGCGGGCACGCAAAAGCTCGAAGCAATGGATCGCACCCGCCCAATGGCACCGCCGACCAGCCATTCGCGAACCTGGGTGTAGGCCGGCAAAAACCGTGTCCACATGGCCTCCATCCAAAAGACGCGCTGGCTACGGGCCAGCGCCGCCAGCGGCTGGGCCTGGGCCACATTAGGTACCAAAGGCTTCTCGCACAACACGGGCTTGCCGGCCGCAAGACACTGTGCCAACACAGTTGCATGCTCGGAGTGGGGGGTGGCGATGTAGACCGCATCAACCCGGGGGTCCGCCAAGAGGGCCAGCAAATCACCAGTCGCAGTGATGGGCTCTTGATCGGCTTGGCGCCAGGCGTTGGCAAAGTCTTGGGCGCGCTGTGGGTCGCGTCCGACCACCCGCACCAATTGGGCTTGGGGTAGCGCCTGCACTGCCTGCGCAAAACGCTGCGCTATGCGCCCAGGGCCAACGATCGCCCAGGAGAAAACGTCGCCCACGGCCGTTGTGTCAGGAACTGAACAGGAAATTCATGACGTCACCGTCCTTGACGACGTACTCCTTGCCTTCTGCACGCATCTTGCCCGCGTCTTTGGCGCCCTGCTCGCCTTTGAAGGCGATGTAATCGTCAAAGGCAATGGTTTGCGCGCGGATGTAGCCCTTCTCGAAATCTGTGTGAATCACACCTGCGGCTTGTGGCCCGGTGTCACCGACATGGATGGTCCAGGCGCGCACTTCTTTGACGCCAGCAGTGAAGTAAGTTTGTAGGCCCAGCAGTGTGTAAGCAGCCCGAATCAGGCGGTTCAGGCCAGGCTCGGTCTGGCCCAGTTCCTCCAGAAACATCTGGCGGTCTTCGTCGTCCATTTCCGACATCTCGGCTTCCATCTTGGCGCAAATAGCCACCACCGGCGCCTTTTGCGCTGTGGCAAAGGCGGTCAGTCGGTCCAGCATCGCGTTATTGGTGAAACCGTCTTCCGCCACATTGGCGACAAACATGGCCGGCTTGGCGGTGATCAGAAAAAACTGCTGCAACAGCGGCTGCTCTTCCTTGGTGAAGTCCAGCGCGCGCACCGGCTTGGCTTCATTCAAAGCAGCCTGGCACTTTTCTAAAATGGCCACCAGCTTGATAGATTCTTTATCCCCAGACCTTGCGGTCTTGGTGACGCGGTGCAGCGCCTTCTCAACCGCTGCCAAATCGGCCAGACAGAGTTCGGTCTGAATTACTTCGATATCGGAGATGGGATCGACCTTGCCAGCCACGTGAATCACGTTGTCGTCTTCAAAGCAACGCACGACATTGACGATGGCATCGGTCTCCCGGATGTGGGCCAAGAACTTATTGCCCAAGCCTTCGCCCGTGCTGGCACCGGCCACAAGGCCGGCAATGTCCACGAACTCGACCACAGCAGGCACGATGCGCTCGGGCTTGACGATGGTGGCCAACTGGGCCATGCGCTGGTCCGGTACTTCGACGATGCCCACATTGGGCTCAATAGTGCAGAAGGGGTAGTTCTCTGCCGCAATACCCGCCTTGGTCAGCGCGTTAAACAAAGTCGATTTACCGACGTTGGGCAAGCCCACGATGCCACACTTCAAACTCATATTTTTCCTTTGGAATCAACCCTTACGCACCATCGCGTCCCATGCGAACATCGTCGGCATGCCTGAGCTGCTGCGGACACAGCCAACTTATACACACGGGGAAAGCGGGAGACTACCCCGCAAAAAGCACCACGATTCGTCGTCGTTTTGCCGGGTTTTAGCTGCACCAATTGTAACGATCACCAATTCCTGGCTGATCACACGCGCCGCGATGGACCGCAAACTCCCGCAAGATCCGCTCGGGTGCAGCTCGAGGTTGATGCCAGCATTGCACGTCGGTAGTTCCGCGCGCCTGGTCAAGTGCGAGGGCAACTCCCTTTAATCGACTGTCGGGGCAAAATACGGTCACATTGAGGTACCCCATGTCCCGTTCCCCCCACTCCTATCAACCTAAACTTGGCCATGGCCTGAAACATGACCCGTTCAATGCCATCGTGGGTCCGCGGCCCATCGGCTGGATTTCCACGCAGAGCGCAACAGGTAACTTAAACCTCGCCCCATACAGCTTCTTCAACGCGTTTAACTACACGCCACCCATCATTGGATTTTCAAGCATTGGTTACAAAGACACCGTTCGTAACATTGAAGCGACTGGAGAATTTGTCTGGAATTTGGTGACGCGGCCACTAGCAGAAGCCATGAACCGTTCATGTGCCGCCGTGGGGCCGGAGGTAAGCGAGTTCGCGCTGGCGGGACTCACGCCGCTAGCGTCCCAGGTAGTCGCGGTACCACGGGTCGCTGAAAGTCCTGTCACATTCGAGTGCCGTTGCACGCAAGTGCTGCAACTCAAAGGTGCAGACGGTGAGGCAGTACCTACCTGGATGGTGTTTGGCGAGGTGGTTGCCATTCATATTGCACCGCACTTGCTCAATGATGGGGTATTCAATACTGCGGCAGCCGAGATTGTGCTGCGTGGCGGTGGGCCTGCTGACTACTTCACCGTGGGGCCTGACCAGCTTTTCAAAATGCACCGACCGGCGTAATGGCCACTGACCCATAGGAACGCTGATGTAGGCATGCTGGTACATCAGTGGGTCCACCACGGTGATATTTCACTGGCATTAACGCAGCAATTTTGCAGCCATGGGTTGCCTGAGTCAGCAAGTCTGTATGCAAGCGCACAATGCAGCATCTTCTGCCGCTAATTGTGCCGCGGCAAGGCGGGTAAACACTGTGCAAAGCGAAGCGCAGTGCGCGCCTAAAATACTTTGACAACTTACAACTACTTACGCTTATTTGCGGGCACCAGTCCATGCGAACCACTTTATTTGCCCGACTGCTCCTGAGCTTCGCATGCCTTGGAATGGGTTTTTGCATGGCAGCGGACAAGACGCCGGCCACTGTTCTGGCGGACTACGCACCGGCTTTTGACGTTGTACTTCCTTTGTCGGTTTGGCTCGAACCTGCTCGATTGGCCACTATCAACGAAGCCGCCGCCAGCGCAGAAAAATTCAACATAGCGAGCCCCGACGCTCAAAACGACTTGCATGACGGCAACACGTTATGGGTAAAGTTAAGGCTGCGTCAATTTGTCGGGTCCTCGCAAGCTTGGACGTTGAACATCCCCTTGCCTTTTATTGACTCGGTCACGCTGTATCAACCCGATGGTGCTGGGCATTGGTTCATCCAGTCCGCGGGGAATAGCTTGCCCCAGGCGCAGTGGAGCAAGCACAGCCTGTACCCAGAATTTGACATCGCGCTTGCCCCCGGTACCGACCAAGATATTTATTTACAGATCCGCAACTTCAAACGGTTGAATGTGCCGTTGCGCCTGGCCCCGAGCTTGCAACGGGAAAGTCAGCGCTTGGGAGAATTCGCTGCACTGGGCCTGATATTGGGGTCCTTATTGAGTATTAGCCTGTTGTCGTTGATCCGCTATGTCGAACACCGCAATCGGGCCGATATGCTTGCCAGCGCTTACGGCCTCTCGATTGCCATCACCATTGCAGCGCTCAACGGCGTGACAGGAGCCTTATTCTGGCCAGATACGCTGTTCTGGTCCAGCTACGCCCATACCGCGTTACCACCGATCACTATGGGTCTGGCGCTACTTTTTTTGCGTGACCTTTACGCCATTTCTACCCGGCATCGCCGGTACGACATGCTGCTGGTCTCTGCCGGCTGGTTGTCCATCGCGTCTACGCTGAGCTTGGTATTGCTGGACCGCGCCGCCGCCCACCTCATCATCACCTCTGTCACCTTTTTGGGTGCCATCGTCGGTCTCATCGGATCGCAGTTGAGCTGGCGCTTTCGCTCCACCATCGGGCGCGTGTTGTTTCTCTCGTACGTTTTGCAGTTTTTGGCCGTCATGCGCCTAATTGCCGAGTCTTGGGGCCTGGTGCCGATGTGGTGGGAGTTCCGTTACCTGACATCGCTAGCCATCGCAGTGGCGGTGCCATTGTTGTTGTATGCCTTGAGCCGTGCAACGCATGACCGCAAAGAACTGGTTGTTCGCGCCAACCACCTACCCAATCAGGACGCGTTGACCGGGTTATTAACGCGCCAAGCTTTCATGAAACAGTACGATGCCGCTTTTACCCGAGTGGTGGACGACGGCGAGCCCGTGGCTGTGGTGTTGATCAGCGTCATCAACCACGACCATATCCGCCAAGCCTATGGCGACACCACCGCCGAGCAGTGCCTGCTGCGCGCTGTCATCAAATTGCAGCGTGTACTGCGCGATGTGGACCCCGCCGGGCGAGTCGACACCAGCAAGTTCGCGCTTTTGCTGGAAGGCGTAGCCGACAAGGACGCACTGAACCAGCGCATGGTGCAACTGATTGCGTCGGGTCTGATACCCATTCCGGGACTGGAGCCGGAAGTCACCCTGCAATTTCAAGTGGCCTGCGTGCTGCTGCACCACAACCCGGTTGCGCCTGAGCGTGTGATGGAGGAGTTGGGTGGCTTACTCCAAGACATGTCGCCGCGCACCAGGCGCCCAATACGTTTTTTGGAAGCACCGCCCACCCATCCAGTAGTCCCTAGCTTGAATCCGGACACCCTCTAGCAGGCGGGGCCAAGGGCTGGCTCCTACAATCAGACGATGGCGAAAACCTTTGATATATGCATTCGCGGTGGCGGCATCGTTGGGCGCACATTGGCCCTGCACTTGGCAGCAAAACAGCTGCGGGTCGCGTTGGTGCTGCCCACCCCTGGTCCGACGGCGCCTGCGCAGGCGCTGCCACTGGACGTTCGGGCCTATGCCCTCAACCTGGCCTCGCGCAGCGTGTTGGAATCGATACGCTGCTGGCCATCCGCCCCGCACATTACACCAGTTGTGGCAATGCAGGTCATGGGAGACGACGGCGGGAAAGTGCTTTTTACAGCAGCGCAACAGGGCTGCGAGGCACTGAGCTGGATCGTGGATGTTCCCACAGTCGAGAGCCAACTCGCACAGGCTGTGAGCTTCCAGCCCCTGATTGAATTGGTGACTGAACCCCAGGTAGCAGCGCTGACTGTGGTGTGCGAGGGAAAGGCCACCGCCACCCTAGCCGAATGGGGTGTGGCCACAGACGCAACGCCGTACCACCAATCGGCGATCGCCTGCCGTGTAAACACGAGCGTCCCCCACGCCCAGACGGCGCGCCAATGGTTCAAGCAAGGTGAAATCTTGGCGTTTTTGCCTTTAGAGGGTGAAGCAGGGAACTTGTTTGCGGTTGTGTGGTCAGTCTCATCAGAGCGTGCAAAGAGTTTGCTGGGCATGCCGGAAGCCGAATTTTGTGCAAGCTTGGAGGAAGGCAGTCAAGGCGCGTTGGGCACGCCTGCACTACACGGTGCGCGTGCGTGTTGGCCGCTGCAACACACACAAGCGCAGCGCTGGAGCGGAACCGGGCCGCAAGGCGCGTGGGTCTTGGCGGGAGATGCAGCACACACGGTGCATCCTCTCGCCGGCCAAGGCTTAAATCTTGGCTTGGCTGATGTGGCCGAGCTTGTGCACGTGCTGACAACGCGTCCGTATTGGCGCAGCGTGGGAGACCCAAAACTGTTACGTCAATATGAGCGGGCTCGCAAAGCCGAATTTGCATTAATGGGCCAGGCCAACGATGCCTTGCAGCAGGTATTAACCCGGGCCCATCCGGCGCTTCAGGCCTTGCGCAATTGGGGCATGAACCGCTTTGACCAAAGCGGGCCGATAAAACATTGGGTAGCGGGTCGTGCAATGGGCGCGACTGGCAAGGCCGGATTGAAGGACTGAAGAAAAGAGACTATGCAACTGATTACCAAAACACTGATGATGACCTGCCTGGGCCTTTTGGCACTGACGGTTCACGCGCGCGAGGACGTGCTGCGCAAGAATCTGGGCGACCGCTACCCACAGCTCAAAAATGGTATTGATGAGGTCAGAAAAACTGGCATACCCGGATTGTTCGAAATCCGCGTCAATGGCAGTGACATCCTCTATACAGATGCCCAAGGCAATTACCTAATCCAGGGCGCGCTGATCGACACTAGGACACGCAAAGACCTGACGCAGGAGCGCATTGACAAACTCACCGCAGTTAAATTTGATGCGCTACCGTTTAAAGATGCATTCACCATCGTGCGTGGCAACGGAAAACGTCAGTTAGTGGTTTTTGAAGACCCTAATTGTGGTTATTGCAAGCGCTTTGAACGCGACCTCCAAAACGTCAATAACGTGACCGTTCACATGTTCCTCTATCCCATTCTGGGGCCTGATTCTGGCGACAAATCGCGTGCCATTTGGTGTGCGAAAGATCCGGCTAAAGCCTGGCAAGACTACATGGTTCGCGATCAACTTCCGCCGCAAGCGCCCGCCTCATGTGATGCTGCCGCGATTACTCGCAATGTTGAATTGGGCAGAAACTTCAAGATCACAGGCACCCCGACACTCATCTTTGTAGACGGCTCCCGTGTCCCTGGCGCAGTCGACTCCAAACAAGTAGAAAAGCTCCTGAACGATGCCAAAGGTTAAAGTGTCTGCCGCTGCCCAAGGGCCGCACTACCGCATTGAAATCGCCGACCTGCATAGCCACCGCTTCGCAGTCACGCTGACCATTCAAAACCCGGCTGCACGTCAAGAAGTGGCTCTGCCGGTCTGGATACCGGGCAGCTATTTGGTACGTGAATTTGCCAAGCACTTGCAGAACCTGACAGCCCAACAGGCGGGCAAGGCTCTGGCCATCGAACAACTGGATAAGCACCGATGGCAACTGGTGTGTAAACCCGGCCAAGATGTGGTGCTCAGGTACGAGGTCTACGCTCTGGACAATTCGGTGCGCACTGCTTGGCTCGATGCGCAACGTGGTTTCTTCAACGGCACCAGCCTGTGCTTGCGGGTGGCAGGGCAAGACACCCTGCCCCACACATTGGATCTGGTTGCGCACAAGGCCACCAGCAGTTGGTCAGTAGCTACGGGCCTAGCCCCTGTTAAGACCAATAAAAACGGTTTTGGTAGCTACCGCGCCGAAAACTACGACGCGCTGGTGGACTGTCCGGTAGAAATGGGGACCTTCTGGAGCGGTAGCTTCACAGTCTGTGGTGTGCCGCATCGGTTTGTGGTGTCCGGCGCCCTGCCGTCATTTGACGGTGCCCGCTTGCTGGCCGACACCAAGAAAATCTGCGAAGCCGAAATCCGTTTTTGGCACGGTGACAAGAAACCACCATTCCAAAACTATGTGTTCATGCTCAACGCCGTGGATGATGGTTACGGTGGCCTAGAGCATCGCAATTCCACCGCGCTGATAGCCACCCGCAGGGACTTACCTCGAATGGGCGAAGCCAAGACCAGTGAGGGTTACACGACGCTTCTGGGGCTCATCAGCCACGAGTACTTTCACACCTGGAATGTGAAGCGCCTGCGCCCTGCGGAGCTTGCCACCTACGACTACACCCAAGAAAACTACACCAAGTTGTTGTGGTTCTTTGAGGGCTTTACCAGCTACTACGACGACCTGCTGCTGCGCCGTGCGGGGCTGATGGATGACACGACCTATGTCAAACTTTTGACCAAGACGTTTAACCAAGTCGACCAAGCACCCGGGCGCCTGGTGCAGACGGTGGCGCAGGCCAGTTTTGATGCCTGGGTGAAGTACTACCGCCAAGACGAAAACACGCCCAACGCCACCATCAGCTACTACACCAAGGGGGCTTTGGTGGCGCTGTGCTTTGACCTGACCCTGCGGGCTGAAGGCAAAACCACGCTGGACGATGTGATGCGCGGACTGTGGGCGCGTTGCCAGGGCGGCCCTATGTCAGAGGCCGACTTTGCCGCCGTTTTGCAGGCACTGGGGGGGCGCTCGTTTGCCAAGGAAATTGCAGCCTGGATTCACAGCACCCGCGAATTGCCCTTGCGCAAATTGCTCAGCCAGCACGGCATCGACCTGCACGACGACCCTGCCCAAATGGCACAAAAACTGGGCGTGCGGGTAGCAGAAGGGCAGGGCTGCGTGACCATCAAAGTTGTCTTGCGTGGGGGTGCGACTGAAAAGGCGGGCTTCTGCAGCGGTGATGAGTGGCTGGGCGTGGAGTGGACGGATAAGGGCAATGCCCAGGCCTGGCGGCTGAATAAAGTTGACGACCTACCCCTGTTGCTCGGCAAACAAAAAGCTGTTTTTGCACTGGTCTCGCGGGACAAACGCCTGCTGCGTTTGCCGCTCGTGGTTCCCAGCACCTCAACCACGGTGCGCATGTCCATCAAAGATCCCAAGTCCGTGTCTACTTGGCTCGCAGGCACTGCCTAAGCCGCGGGGCCGCGTGCTCTAGCGGCCCTGAAACTGTGCTGCGCGTTTCTCACGAAACGCCAGCACACCCTCCACATAGTCTTCGGTTTTTCCCATGGCAGACTGCGCGTCACGCTCCGCGTCGAGTTGCTGATTCAGCGTGCGCGTATGGCTATCGCGCAGCAGGTGCCGGGTAGCCACCAGGGCCAAGGTCGGCATCGCAGCTAACTGCTGTGCCATGGCCATCGCAGCGGCCAAGCAGTCGTCGGCCACCTCCCAAATCAAGCCCCACTCTTTCGCTTGTACTGCTGGCAGTTTGTCGCCCGTCATTGCCAAAGCGCTAGCCCGTGCCAGCCCTAAGCGTTGCGCTAAAAACCAGGTGCTGCCGGCATCGGGTACCAAACCCACTTTGCTGAAGGCCTGAATGAAACTGGCCTGAGGTGCGGCAATCGCAATATCGCAGGCCAGTACAAAAGAGGCACCCGCGCCCGCCGCCACACCGTTCACGGCCACCACGGTGGGTATGCGCAGGTTTTGCAGGCGCCGCGCAGTGGGGTTGAAAGATTCATCGATGGACACACCGGGGTCGGGGCGTAAGGCGGCGCTGGCACCCGGCCCCAGCTCTTTCACATGCAAATCCGCGCCGGCACAAAAGCCCCGCCCGGCGCCAGTGAACACTATGGCGCGCACGGCTCGGTTGGCCTCCGCGCGGTCCATCGCCGCCCACAAATCGCGGTGCATTTGGCGGGTAAAACTGTTCAAGGCTTGGGGCCGATTCAAGGTGATCAGGGCCACGGGGCCTTGCTCGGAATACAGAACGGACGATTCGGCCACGGATTCAGTCATATGCAAGCTCGCTTAGCTATAGTGCACAGCCAAGCGCACCAAGATTTTTTAGAAAAACTGTGAGGAGACCATCATGGACTACGAATGCATCACGACCCGTCTGGAAGGTGACAAAGTCGCCATCATCACGCTGAACCGCCCCAAGGCGCTGAACGCGCTGAACGACCAACTGATGGACGAACTGGGCCACGCCCTCAAAGCCTTCGATGCCAACTCGGCCATTGGTTGCATGGTAATCACCGGCAGCGAAAAAGCCTTTGCTGCCGGGGCCGACATCACCGCCATGGCCAAATTCAGCTTTGCCGATGCTTACAAGGGCGACTTCATCACCCGCAATTGGGAAACTATTCGCAGCGTGCGCAAGCCGGTGATTGCCGCAGTGAGCGGATTCGCGTTGGGTGGTGGCTGCGAATTGGCGATGATGTGCGACTTCATCATTGCCGCAGACAACGCCAAGTTTGGCCAGCCCGAAATCAAGCTAGGCATTATTCCTGGCGCGGGGGGTACCCAGCGCTTGCCGCGTGCCGTGGGCAAGTCCAAGGCCATGGATTTGGCGCTGACGGGTCGGATGATGGACGCCGTAGAGGCCGAGCGCGCGGGCTTGGTCAGCCGCGTGGTACCGCTGGATAAACTGATGGACGAGGCCCTGGGCGCAGCGCTGATGATTTGCAGCTTTTCGCAGGTGGCCACCATGGCGGCCAAAGAAGCGGTAAATCGCAGCTTTGAAGGCAGCTTGGCCGATGGCATTACGTTTGAACGCCGTATGTTCCACGCCCTGTTTGCCACCGACGACCAGAAAGAAGGTATGGACGCTTTTGTGAGCAAGCGCCCCGCCAACTTCACCCACCGCTAGGGCTGGCACCAAGGCCGAAAATTCAGAACCCAGCAAAAACTGGCTATAATCATGCGCTTCGGTCGTATAGCTCAGTTGGTTAGAGCGCAGCATTCATAATGCTGATGTCGGTGGTTCAAATCCACCTACGACCACCAGAATCGAAAACCCACGCACCGCAAGGCGCGTGGGTTTTTTCTTGCGCGTGGGGTAATCGGCATAAAATCCACCCCTCCTTTACAGCCTCTGGACATACACCATGAACCGCTGCCTCTCTGCGACGAAGCCATTTACAACCACCCGCCTGTTGCGATGGGGTGCCCCAGCCGTACTGATGGCTGTGCTGGCGCTAACCCATGTGGGTCTGTCAGCCCAAGCGGCCGCCCGCCCTTTTCCGCCCAACGCCGTGCGCGGGGTTTTGACCGTGACGCAGCCGCCCGAAGTGCTGATGAACGGCAGACCCGACCGCCTATCTCCAGGTGCGCGCATCCGGGGCACCAACAATATGCTGGTGATGTCGGGCGCCATGGTGGGCCAAGCCATGCTGGTGAACTATGTTCGCGAACCCAATGGCTACATCCACGACGTGTGGGTTCTGACCGAAGCCGAAGCCCGCCAACGGGCACCGGGCCAACGCTGAGTTCACCGACTGCCCTGTAGGCGCTGCCTGAGCTCCCAACGGGTACCAGAGTGCTTTTTCTCTCCAATTTTTAGTGTTTTAGTGCTGTGGCCCGGGTATTTATTGGCCTAGAAGCTCCTAAAAGCATAGCAATTTTCAAATCGATTCAGGATTGACCATGTCCAAAAAAGTCTTTATCAAAACCTTTGGCTGCCAGATGAACGAGTACGACTCGGACAAGATGAAAGACGTGCTGCGCGCCGCCCAGGGCTACGAGCCTACGCAAGACGTGGAAGAGGCCGACCTGATTCTGTTCAACACCTGCTCGGTGCGCGAGAAGGCGCAAGAGAAGGTGTTTAGTGATCTGGGCCGCATCAAGCACCTCAAGGCCAAGGGCGTGCAGATTGGCGTGGGCGGCTGTGTGGCCAGCCAAGAGGGCGACGCAATCATCAAACGTGCGCCCTATGTGGACGTGGTGTTTGGCCCGCAAACGCTGCACCGCCTACCGGAGCTGCTGAATGCCCGCAAGGCGCTGGACAAGCCCCAGGTAGACATCAGCTTCCCCGAGATCGAAAAGTTTGACCACCTGCCACCCGCCAAGGTGGACGGTGCCTCGGCCTTTGTGTCCATCATGGAAGGCTGCAACAAATACTGCAGCTACTGCGTGGTGCCGTATACCCGTGGCACCGAGATCAACCGTCCGTTTGAAGACATCTTGGTGGAAGTAGCGGGTCTGGCCGACCAGGGCGTGAAAGAAGTCACGCTGCTGGGCCAAAACGTGAACGCCTGGCGGCACACCATGGGTACCACGGCGGAAATGGCCGATTTTGCCACCCTGCTGGAATACGTGTCCGATATTCCCGGCATTGAGCGCCTGCGCTTTACCACCAGCCACCCCAATGAATTCACGCCCAGCCTCATTGCCGCGTACGACAAGCTACCCAAGTTGGTGAGCCACTTGCACCTGCCGGTGCAGCACGGCAGCGACAAGATTTTGATGGCCATGAAGCGCGGCTACACGGCTATGGAATACAAGAGCACGGTGCGCAAGCTGCGCGCCATACGCCCCGATATGGCCATGAGCAGTGACTTCATCGTCGGCTTCCCGGGCGAGACCGAAGACGACTTCAACAAGATGATGAAGCTGATCGACGATGTGCACTTCGACAATAGCTTCAGCTTCATTTTCAGCCCCCGCCCAGGCACCCCCGCCGCCAACCTGGCCGACGACACACCACACGACGAGAAGCTGCGCCGCCTGCACCTGCTGCAAGCGTCGATCAACGCCAACATCAAATCCATCAGCGAAAGCCGCCTGGGCACGGTGCAGCGCATTTTGGTGGAGGGTGCCAGCAAGCGCGACGGCGGCGAGCTGATGGGCCGCACTGAGTGCAACCGCGTGGTGAACTTTGCCGGGCAGCCACGCCTGGTGGGGCAACTGGTAGACGTGCGGATTACCGAGACGCGCAGCTACACCCTGCGGGGTGAGGTCGTAACGCAGGAGGCCGTTACAGGCTAAAGCTTTGTCGGGGCGGTTAGCTTGAACGCAGAGTGGCGCATACTGTCTATAGAAAAATGGGTACAAATCACCCGACTTTTTACAGGACAAAATTTGCTATATTTTCGCGCAACTTACAGCAGAAAGTAGAAAAGATATGGTGTACGAAGAACGTTTTTCAGATGCAGAGTTGGGTCAAATCATTGCAGAAGGTTTGATTTATATGTGCGCCTGCCCCGCACAGGTGGCCGACACCATACGCAAGGTGCGTGATCTGTACCGCTACCAAATGAACTGTCTGCAAAATCCAGACAACGATCACACCGTGCACCGCACCATCGCTGAAACCGCCGTGGCCACGCACAGCCAGTTGCAAGACTGCATGGACCAGGTTCTCGTGTTGGAGAAGTGGGATCGCAAAACCCTGCAAATGCCCGAGTTTCTGCGCGTCAAGCAACTCAAAGAGATTGCGGCCGATTGATTTTCAGTTGGCGCCCCGAGCACCCCAGGCGCCCAACCAGCAACTCAAAACCGCCACCAGTGTTAAACGCAAGCGCAGTGGCAGCCAGCGCTGTAGCGCATAGTGCGGGTACAGCTTGTGGTCCACCGCGTAACAAGCCACCAGCAGACAACCCAACACCCACAACCCCGCTGACAGCGGCAGAATGACGGCCGCCCAGGCCACCACGCTTGGCACTACGCCCCAAACGTAGGGAAATAGGTTCGTATTGGGCCCGCCCCGCATAGCCAACCCCCAGTGGATGCCCCCTAGAAAACTGGCGATGGTGGCGGCGTAGCCGGCCAGCGCTAACGTAGCCCAGGGCGCTACATGGGAATCGGCTTGCCAAACCAGAACGCAGCCCAGCACAAACGGAATCAATCCGGCAAAACCCAGGCGCAGAACCCAAGGGGAAGGTGGTGGTGGCAATGGTGCTTGGCGCATGGCAGTTGGATTGTCGCCTGCTGGAGCGAACCACTTTGCCCACCGTCCAAAGCTTGAGTAGCAGACGGGCTGTATTTAAAGAATAGGCACACACCACAGCCGGAGCGTAGCGCCACCAAAACACTACGCCAGCGACAAAACGCCAGGCTTGCTAGAGTGCGGCCCATGCTGTCTACCCGTGCCCTGGTCTGGTTCAAGCGCGACCTGCGCGTGCATGACCATGCGCCGTTGGTGGCGGCGCTGGCCCACACCGATGCACTGGCGCTCTTCATATTGGAGCCCGAGTGGCTGCAGAGCCCGGAGTGCGACCCCAGCCACGTGGACTTTGCACTGCAATGCCTCACCGAGTTGCGCGTCGCCTTGGCACTGCGGGGTTTGCCACTTTTGGTGCGCGTGGGCTCCGCCGTGCCGGTGCTAGCGCAGTTGCACCAAGAGCTGCCGTTTACCCATGTGCTCAGCCACGAGGAGACTGGCCCCGGCTGGTCCTACACGCGGGACAAACAGGTCGCTGCCTGGTGCCGGGGACAGGGCATCACTTGGCAGGAATTCACCCAGACCGGGGTGATACGCGGTCTGCGCAGCCGCAGCGGTTGGGCGGGGCGCTGGCAGCAACGCATGGATGCGCCTTTGCAACTACTCAGCGGCCGATTTCAAGCCGCCACGGCGCTGGACCAAGCCGACCTGCCCACCCTGCAGGGCCTAGGGCTTGCCGCACACGGAAAAACTTTGCAAGCCGCAGGCGAACGCGCCGCGCGCAGCACGCTTAAAAGCTTTGTGCAAGAGCGCGGCTATGACTACCGCAAGTCCCTCTCCAGCCCGCTCACGGCCGAAGCCGGCTGCAGCCGCCTGAGCCCGCATTTGGCCTTCGGTACGCTGTCGTTACGCACGGTGCACCAGGCCACCGAGGTGGTCATTGCCGGCACCCCGGAGCGCGCCATGGCCTATGCACTGCGCGGCTTTGCCGGGCGCTTGCGCTGGCACTGCCACTTCATGCAAAAGCTGGAGAGCGAGCCGGGCATTGAATGGAACAACTTTGCCCGCGTGTACGATGGCCTGCGGGAAAATGAATTTAATGACGACCACTTTGCCGCCTGGTGCGAAGGGCGCACCGGCTACCCCATGGTCGATGCCTGCATGCGATCGCTACGCGCCACGGGCTGGCTGAACTTTCGTATGCGCGCCATGCTGGTGAGCTTTGCCAGCTACCACCTGTGGTTGCATTGGCGCGAACCGGGCCTATTTTTGGCACGGCAGTTTTTAGACTTTGAGCCCGGTATCCATTGGAGCCAGATGCAAATGCAGAGCGGCACCACCGGCATCAACACACTGCGCATGTACTCGCCCACCAAGCAGGCGCAAGACCAAGACCCCGAAGGCCACTTTATCCGCCGCTGGGTGCCTGAGCTGGCCCGCGTACCCCTGCCCTACCTTGCCACGCCCTGGGCCATGGACATTAGCGTGCAACGCATGGCGGGCTGCCTGATTGGCCAGAATTACCCGGCCCCCATCGTCAATGAAAAGACCGCCGTCAAATCCGCCAAAGACCGACTGTATGGCCTGCGCCAGCAAGATGAGGCACGCACCGAAGCCGGCCAGGTGCTGGCCAAACACGGCTCGCGCAAAAGCGGCTTGCCCAACACCACGATGCCTAAAAGTCGCAGCATTAAACGCAAAACCATTGCCGAGCCTTCCCCCCAAATCGATTTGTTTTCTTAAACCCATGAAATCTGCATTCAAAGGCAACAAACAATCTCTGCCCTCCAAGCTGTGCGCCGTGTGCGGGCGCACCATGACCTGGCGCAAAGCCTGGGCCAAAAACTGGGAGTCGGTGTTGTACTGCTCGGATGCTTGCCGCGCCCAAAAAAACACCAAAGCACCCCATGCCAACTAAATCCACCGCTGAAAGACCACTGCGCAATCTAGTCATCGTGCTGGGCGACCAGCTCGACGAAAATTCCAGCGCCCTGGCCGACTTTGACCCCACACAAGACGCGGTGTGGATGGCGGAGGTGGCTGAAGAGTCGGCCCATGTGTGGTCCGCCAAACAGCGCATTGCCGTGTTTTTAAGCGCCATGCGACATTTTGCGGAGACCCTCACCGCCAAAGGCTTCCCGCTGCACTACACCCGGCTGGACGACACCGCCAACCCTGGCACGCTGGCCACCGCGCTGCGTCAGGCCATAGACCAACACCGGCCCGCCCAACTGGTGATGACCGCCCCAGGCGACTGGCGGGTGTTGCAGGCCCTGCGCAGCGTAGCGCGTGACGCGGGTATACCTCTGGACCTGCGCGACGACACGCACTTTTTCAGCACCGTGCGGGAGTTTGCTGCGTATGCCGAGGGCCGCAAGCAACTGCGGCTGGAATACTGGTACCGCGCCCTGCGCGTGCAACACCAAATCTTGCTGGAAGACGACCGCAAGACGCCACTGGGTGGGCAGTGGAATTTTGATGCGGACAACCGCGAATCCTTTGGCAAGGCGGGTCCGCAAAACCTGAAGCAGCCGCTGCGCTTTGCGCCAGACGCCACCACCACCGAAGTCATAGCGTTGGTGAACACCCGCTTTGCCCAGCACCCGGGCCAGCTCACATCGTTTGGCTGGCCGGTCACGCGGGCGCAGGCCCTGCTGGCGCTGCAAGACTTTATTACCCACCGCCTGCCCTTGTTTGGGCAATTTGAAGACGCGCTGTGGGAGGGTGAGCCCTGGCTGTACCACTCGCAATTGAGCTGTGCCCTGAACCTGAAGCTATTGAACCCGCGTGAAGTGGTGCAGGCGGCCGAGCAGGCCTACCGCACGGGCGCCGCCCCGCTGGCGGGAGTGGAAGGTTTTATCCGGCAAATCTTGGGCTGGCGCGAGTATGTGCGCGGCATTTACTGGACACAAATGCCCGACTACCTGGAGCGCAATGCCCTGAATGCCCAGGCGGAGTTGCCCGCCTTTTACTGGACCGGCGACACCGACATGGCCTGCCTGAAAGACGCCATTAGCCAGACGCTGGAGCATGGCTACGCCCACCATATTCAGCGCCTGATGGTGACTGGTCTGTACGCCCTGCTGTTGGGTGTGAAGCCGCAGGCGGTGCACCAGTGGTATCTGAGCGTGTATGTGGATGCGGTGGAGTGGGTGGAGCTGCCCAACACCCTGGGTATGGGTCAGTTTGGCGATGGCGGCCTGATGGCCAGCAAGCCCTATGTGGCCAGCGGCAAATACATCCAGCGCATGAGCAACCACTGCAAAGGCTGCCGCTACGACCCGGCGCAATCTACGGGCGACACGGCCTGCCCGTACACCACCTTGTACTGGGATTTCTTAATCCGGCACGAGCCGCTGCTCAAGAAAAACCCACGCATGGCCATGCAGCTCAAAAACCTGGCCCGCTTGGATGCCCCGGCCCGTGCGGCCATCCAAACCCAGGCCCAAGCCCGGCAACGGCTAGACGCTTCGTCGCCTCACCATGCAGAGCTTTGACATACACAGCTTCGACATGCACAGCTTTGAACCCACCACCCAAGCCGCACAGCAGTACCTAGACCAGGTGCGCCCCGACGACTACGCCCGCACCCGCAATGCGCTGGGCGGCGCGGTCACCCACCTCTCGCCCTACTTGACCCACGGTATCTTGAGCCTGGCCGAGGTCTACACCACCCTGGACGCGCGCCACCGTTTGCCCCTGCAGCACAAGCTGGTGTTTGAGCTGGGCTGGCGCGCCTACTACCGGCATGTGTGGGATCACTTGGGTGATGGCATTGACCAATCGATCCACGCCGGGCTGCTGCCCGACGACGCCTACCTGCCCGAGGTGCCGCAGGATATTTTGCAAGCCCGCACAGGCATACCCGCCATCGATTTAGCGGTCACTGAACTCTATTCAGAAGGCTACGTGCACAACCACGCCCGCATGTGGCTGGCCAGCTACCTGGTGCACGTGCGCAAAGTGCATTGGCGCGCGGGCGCAGACTGGATGCTGGGCCACCTGCTGGATGGCGACCACGCCAGCAACCACCTGAGCTGGCAGTGGGTGGCGGGCACGGGCAGCAGCAAGCCGTATTTGTTCAACGCCGATAACGTGGCCAAGTACGCGCCCGCCCCCTGGCACAGCCCGGGTAGCGCCATCGACGTATCCTACGAGACCATGGACGACCTGGCGCGCCAACAGGAGCCCACCATCTCGCCCCTGGACGCTCGCAGGGCAGGCGCGGGGATGGCGATGCTAGCGCAGGTTCGGTCGCCCCTTGAATGCACCTCAGACACAGCAACAGCGGGCGCTTGGCGTACGCCCGACGCAGGCACCGCGCAGCACCTGACCGGACGCGCCATCTGGCTGCACCACCCCTGGTCGTTGGGCGCTGGCCCCACTGCGCTGGCCGATGACGTTGTGCACATGGGAGTAGGTATCGACACCTGCCATAGCCAGCATCCCTGGAGCCAACGGCGGTGGGATTTTGTGACCCAAGGGCTGTCGCAACACGCCACGGCCAGCCAGCCGTTGTGGTGGGGCAGCGAGGCGCAGCTCGCCCACGCTTTGCAAGGCGCCAAGTCCGTGCACTGGCAGCCTGATCCACACATTGACGCCGCACTGGAGGCCGTGCGGGCCGCGCTGCAGGGCCTCAACCCCCACTGCATTGCGGGGCCGCATGCCGCACCGCAGTTGTTCACCCCGGTGGATCGGTATTGCCGCAGCTTCTCGGAGTGGTGGAAAAAGACGCGCATCACTGATGCCCTTGACACCCGTAATAGCAAGCCACCCCGCAAACCCCAACCACAGCAGAACGCAGCAGTATGAAAAATATCCCGAACCGAGCCAAGCCCATGCTGACGGAGTCCGATATCTCCCGTGTGGTGGAAATGGCCTGGGAAGACCGCACCGCCTTTGAAGCTATCGAGGCCCAGTTCGGGCTGAACGAATCAGCCGTCATCGACCTGATGCGGAGCACCATGAAGGCCTCCTCATTTCGCATGTGGCGCAAGCGCATGGCGGGCCGCACGACCAAGCATGAAGCCTTGCGCGGCGCAAGCCACTTGCGCCACCGCGCCAGCCACACCCGGCCCGGGGCTTGACTCAGCCCTGGCTGTTGCGGTAGCGCCCACCCTTTTGAATGCTCCTTAATTGATAGCTAACTAGTCAATGAAAACGCGGGCCACAGCCTGAATTGGCAAATTTTTTAAGTTTTGAAGCTGTTTTGAAGCCGTTTTTGGGCCGCTTGTGGCCTGACCGCCTTGAATTGATCACACCGCCGATCGGCGGGTAGCAGCAGTGAAGCACATAGAATCCTGCGGCTGCTGACGATTCCTGGGATCGGGGCTGCCACCACTTCCGGGCGGCTTGCGTATGGCAGTTGGTAACGCCGTGGCATTGATAGCCAGCGGATTTTGGTGACAGGCCAGTGGCCAACGGGTTTTGCGATTTCAAATCATGGGGACAAATTTAACAATGAAACTTCACGGCTTGAAGCTTATGGGCTTGCTCGCATCGGGCCTGGTCTTGTTGGCCGCACGTCCGGCCTTAGCGGCCCCTGGCGCTGATATGAACAAAACGCTGCGCTACTACTTCCGGGCGGCTGAATCGGCATTCGATCCAGCCAAGTACTCGGACCACTATTCGGGTACGGTCGCGCTGCAGATTTTTGAGGCGCTGTACGACTACGACTACCTGGCCCGGCCCATGAAACTGCGCCCCAAGACGGCCGCCGCGCTGCCAGACATGTCACCCGACGGCAAAACCTTCACCATCAAGCTCAAGCCGGGCATCTATTTTGCCGACGACCCGGCCTTTGGCGGTAAAAAGCGGGAACTCGTGGCCCAGGATTACGTGTACTCCCTGCAGCGTTTGGTGGATACCAACAACCGGGGTGCGCCCTGGGACTTTTTGCTCAAAGGCAAGGTCATTGGCCTGGATCCCAAGATCGAGGCAGGCACCAAAACCAGCAAGTTTGATTACGACCAGCCGATTGAAGGCCTGAAGGCGCTGGACAAATACACGCTGCAAATCAAGCTCATGAACCCCGACTTCAACATGCCCTACATCCTGGCGGCACCCCCGGCCAGCGCAGTGGCGCGTGAGGTGATGGAGAAATACGGCGAAGATGCCGAGGCCCACCCGGTGGGCACTGGCCCCTACCAATTGCGCTCGTGGCAGCGGCGCAACCGCATCGTGCTGGAGGCCAACCCGACGTTCCGCGGCGAGACCTATACCCCCGAGCCGGGCGCCACCGGCATGGATGCCGCTGCGTTGAAGGAGATGCAAGGCAAGACCTTTCCGCGCATCGGCGTGATCGACATTCGCATCATTGAAACGCCCCAATCTGCCTGGCTGTCGTTTGACGATGGTGGCCTGGATATTGGCGCGGAAATCGGTGTGAACTACGCATCTACCGTGGCGCCTGGTAACCAACTCGCGCCCAAGTACGCCCAACGCGGTTGGCAGTATTACCGTGAGGTATCACCGTCCATTCAGGTCAAACTCTTCAATATGGATGACCCGGTGGTAGGCGGCTACACGCCGGAGAAGGTGGCGCTGCGCCGCGCCTTTGGCATGGCCTTCAACACCGCCAAAAATATCTGGATTCTGAAGAACGGCCAGGCGGTGGAGGCCCATTCGCCCATTCCACCGCCCGTGATTGGCCACGACCCGAAATTCACGAACAATCTGGGAGCCTACAGCCCGGCCAAAGCGAATGCCTTGCTGGACATATTTGGCTACAAAGACTGCGACGGCGATGGCTGGCGTGAGGCACCTGGCTGCAAGCCGCTCACCATTGAATATTTGACATCGATAGGTGCGGATTCGCGCGACGACGAAGAGCTGGTCCAAAAAACGTGGGCCACCCTGAAGATTCGCTGCGGGGTCAAAAAAGTGCAGTTTCCCGACCTGCTGAGTGCGCGCAACAATGGCAAGTACCAACAGTCGGTATTTGTATGGAGTGCGGACTACCCGGATGCCGAGAACTTCATGCAATTGCTCTACGGCCCAAACGTCGGCCCAGCAAATAACGCGCGCTTCAAACTAGAGGCGTTTGATGTGCTGTACCGCGAGATCGCCAGCATGAGCGCGTCCCCAGAGCGTGACAGCAAGTTGCGCCAAATGAGCCGCCTGGCGGCCGCCTACGCGCCCTGGACCTACGAGTTCCACACCGCGTTTACTTACCTGGCGCACCCGTGGGTGATGGGCTACCGGCCCCACCCCGACCAATTCGCCCATTTCATGTACATGGACATCGACCTCGACAAGCGCGCGGCGGTCCTAGGCACCCAGCCGCACTGACCCCCAGCGAGACCGATCCTATGGCTTATTTATTCCGCCGCCTCTGGCAAATGATTCCCACGTTGTTGGGCGTCATTTTGCTGGTCTTTGTGATTTTTCATGTGTTCGGGGCCGACCCCAGCACCGTCTTGGCCGGCAAGTTTGCCAACCAGGAAAAAATCGACACCATTCGCCAGTCACTGGGGCTGTCAGAGCCTTGGTGGGTGCAATTGGGGATTTTCTTGCAGCAGGTAGTGACCTTTGACTACGGTCGTAGCTGGAGCACCAACGAGCCCGTCACCAGCCTCTTGCTGCAGCGCGCCCCGGTCACCCTGACCATCATGCTGCCGGTATGGATACTGGACGCCGTGATTTCCATCGCGCTGGCCATGTGGGTGGCCTACAGCCGCGGCTCGCTCACCGACCGCAGCGTGGTGGCGATCTGTACCGCTGCCATGTCGATCAGTCTGCTGCTGTACGTGGTGGTCGGGCAGTTTGTGTTGGGCCGCACGCTGGGTTGGTTCCCGGTTAGCGGCTGGGCACCGGGGGATTTGATGACCAACCTGGCGCGCTACGCCCCCCTGCCCGTGTTATTGATTTTGCTGGTGTCGGTAGCGCCAAGCCTGCGCTTGTACCGCTCGTTTGTAGTCGAAGAAACCAACCAAGACTACGTGCGCACCGCGCGCGCCAAAGGTGCGGGCGAGCACCGCGTGATGCTGGTGCATGTGTTGCGCAATGCGCTGGTTCCCATCGTCACCAACGTCGGTATGCAATTGCCAGGTCTTTTGGTCGGCTCTTTCCTGATTGAAAAAGTATTCTCCATTCCGGGCTTGGGCAGCGAAATCGTCTCGGCGGTCTCGAACAACGACTTCCCGGTGATCAAGGCCATCACCGTCTACACCGCCATGATCACCATGGTCGCCAATTTACTGGTCGACCTTTTGTACAAGCGCCTCGACCCCCGCGTCGAGTTCAAATAAGGAGGCGCTATGACCAAGCAAAATCAATCCAAAGGCTTTTGGCAGGCCGCCGGTAAGCGCCTATGGGACAACCCAATGGCCAAAATTTGCATCGCAATTTTGCTGCTGTATTTTGGGCTGGCACTTGCGTCCAAACTGGGCTGGGTGGCTAACGATTGGGGGCGTGAGGTGGGCGTTTCTTACGCCAATCCGAGCTTTATGGCCACGGCAGACAACCCACAAGGTGCCAACAGCGCCAAGGGCAACGTCGCTATCGCCATCGATGCAGAATCACGCGCCATTGATCCATTGGCGCCCTACTACGACCAGATCGATGCGGGTGCCAAGCCCTACGAATCCACCCAGGCGCCCCTGGAATGGTCGCTGCCCCTGGGCGGCGACAAGTGGGGCCGCGATGTACTGGCCAAGGTGATCAAGGGCGGTGAGGTCTCCATGACGGTGGGCGTGCTGGCCGCTCTGCTGGCGGTCATCATTGGCACCGCGCTGGGCGCTATCGGTGGCTATTTTGGTGGCGCCATTGGCGACCTCCTGGAATGGTTCTACAGCATCTTCACGGCAGTGCCGTACTTTTTGCTGGTGCTGGCGATTTCAGGGGCACTCAATACCAAAGGCATCGCCACGGTCATTGTGGTGTTGGGTCTCACGGGCTGGACCGGGGTTTACCGGCTGGTGCGTGCCGAATACATCAAGCAGCGCAGCCGCGAGTATGTAGAGGCCGCCAATGCCATTGGTGCCAGCCACATGCGCATGATGTTTGGCCACATACTGCCCAACGTCAGCCACCTGACGCTGGTGCAATTGTCCCAACTCGTCATTGACTTCATCAAGGCCGAGGTGGTGCTGTCCTTTCTGGGCTTCGGCGTACCGACCCATGCAATCTCCTGGGGCGTGATGATCAACGAAGTGATGGTGGAGCTCGTCCTGGGCAAGTGGTGGCAACTCGCCACCGTCGCCATCGTCATGTCGACCTTCGTGGTGGCGTTCGGTCTTTTCACCGATCTGCTGCGCGACGCCCTCGATCCAAAAGCCAGCCGTCGATGAACCAAGAAACCACAACCATGCATTCAGACAATCTGCTGGAAATCGACGCGCTGCGCGTGACCTTTCGCTTGGGTCAGAACGAGCGTTTCGAAGCACTCAAAGGCGTGAGCCTCAATATCCCGAGGAACAGTGTGGTGGCACTGGTGGGCGAATCCGGCTCGGGCAAATCGGTCTCTGCCATGGCGATCATGGATTTGCTGCCCCGCGCCAACACCGAAATCGACGCCCGCAGCCGACTGGTATTTGAAGGCCGTGACCTGCTCAAGATGGGTGAGCACGAACGCCGCCAACTGTGCGGCAAAGACATTTCGATGATCTTCCAGGATGCGATGACGTCGCTCAACCCGGTGTACGCCGTGGGCGATCAGATCGTTGAAATTCTGCGTCTGCACACCCCTATGTCGCGCCGCGACGCGCGGTTGCGGGCGATTGAGCTGCTGCGCGAAGTGGGTATTCCTGACCCCGAGAGCCGCATCCACAGCTTTCCCCACCAAATGTCGGGCGGCCAGCAACAGCGGGTGATGATTGCCATGGCGATTGCCTGCAAGCCCAAGCTCCTGATTGCGGATGAGCCGACAACGGCGCTGGATGTGACCATCCAGAAGCAAATCATTGAACTCTTGCTCAAGTTGCGTGAATCCCACGGCATGAGCGTGCTGTTTATCACCCACGACCTGGAGCTGGTGCGCGAGATCGCCGACCGCGTGGTGGTGATGTACCGCGGCGAAATTAAAGAACAAGGCCCGGCCGCCCAGATTTACAGCGCGCCGGCGGACCCTTACACCCGTGCCCTGCTGGCCTGCCGCCCGACCATCAACTATCGCCCGATGCGCTTGCCGGTGGTCGAGGACTTTTTACAAGGCCGTGAAAACGATCTACCCAAAGGGGAGCGGTCCCGCGGCGTCAGCCCGACTGACCCCATCGTGCTGGAAGTCAAGAGCTTGTCGAAGAAGTTCCGCATGCGCCACGGCCTTTTTGGCCACCGCGACGTAGACGCTGTGAAGGCCGTATCGTTCAAACTAGCCAAAGGCAAGACGCTGGGTATCGTTGGCGAATCGGGTTCCGGCAAAACTACGCTTGGCAAAACCCTGTTGCGCCTCAATTCCTGCGAGGGCGGTGAGGTCATGTTTGAGGGCAAAAACCTGATGGGTCTGACCGATCAGGAATTTCAGCCCTACAAACGGCGTCTGCAAATCATTTTTCAGAACCCGTATGCCAGCCTGAACCCGCGCTTCACTGTCGGCGACATTCTGCTTGAACCTATGCGCATCCACGGCATTGGCGCCAACGACGCAGAGCGGGTTGCCATGGCGCAGGCCTTGCTAAAGCGGGTGGATATGCCCGAGGGTGCGTTTCACAAATATCCGCACGAGTTCTCGGGGGGCCAACGGCAGCGCATCAGCATCGCCCGCGCCCTGACCATGAAGCCAGAAATCTTGGTGTGTGATGAGTCGGTGTCGGCGCTGGATGTGTCGGTGCAGGCGCAGGTGCTGAATCTATTGCAGGAGTTGCAAGAAGAGTTTGGACTGAGCTACCTGTTCATTTCGCACGACCTGTCGGTCGTCAAATACATTGCGGACGAGGTGCTGGTGATGCACCGCGGCGAGATGGTCGAATATGGCAACGCCGACGAGCTCTACCGCAATCCGCAGCACCCCTACACCCGCAAGTTGCTCAGCGCGATTCCGGGGCAACGCGCTTAGTTTCGGGCTCGGGCTCGGGCTCGGGCTCGGGCTCAACGTCAACCACAGCCATGCAACTCTGAACGTGGCGGCCGTCGGCCGAACATATCCCTGCCAGGCGAGTCGCTGATTACTCCTGAATTGATAGCAAACTAATGATTAAATACGCCGGACGGAGCCCTAAAACGGCATCTTCGGCATGCCCTTCATGCCGCCCATGCGTTTCATCATTTTCATCATGCCGCTGCCGCTCATTTTTTTCATCATGCTTTGCATCTGCTCAAATTCTTTGAGCATGCGGTTGACCTCTTGCACGTGCACCCCGGCACCCGCAGCAATGCGGCGCTTGCGCGTGGCCTTGATGATGTCGGGCTTGCGGCGCTCCAGCGGCGTCATGCTCTGGATGATGCCTTCCTTGCGCTTGATATCTTTCTCAGCACGGTCCATGTCCACCTGACCGGCCTTGGCCGACATGGCCGAGGGCAGCTTGTCCATGATGCTGGCCAGACCACCCATTTTTTTCATTTGTTGGATTTGCGACAAGAAGTCGTTGAGATCAAAGCCCGCTCCACTTTTGACCTTCGCGGCCAGCTTCTGCGCTGCCTCAATATCCACCCCGGCCGTAACCTGCTCCACCAGGGCCACGATGTCGCCCATGCCCAGCACGCGCCCGGCATGCCGTTCGGCGTCAAATACCTCCAGGCCGTCGAGCTTCTCACTGGTGCCGGCAAACTTGATGGGCGCACCGGTGATTTGGCGCACTGACAATGCCGCACCGCCGCGTGAGTCACCGTCCAGCTTGGTCAAAATAATGCCGGTCAGCGGCAGGGTGTCTTTGAAGGCCTTGGCGGTGTTGACCGCATCCTGGCCCTGCATGGCGTCCACCACAAACAAGGTTTCAACCGGGTTGAGCGCGGCGTGCAGCTCTTTGATTTCCAGCATCAGCGCTTCATCAATCGCCAAGCGGCCGGCGGTATCCACCAGCAGCACATCAAAGAAATGCTTTTTAGCGTAGTCCAGCGCAGCGCGGCCAATGTCGACCGGCTTTTGGTCAGGTGTGCTGGGGAACCACTCGGCACCGGCCTGGGCGGTCACGGTCTTGAGCTGCTCAATGGCCGCCGGGCGGTACACGTCACCCGACACCGTCAGCACTTTCTTCTTGCGCTTCTCAATCAAATGCTTAGCCAGCTTGCCGGTAGTGGTAGTTTTACCAGCGCCTTGCAGACCCGCCATCAAAATGACGGCTGGTGGCTGGGCGGCCAGGTTGATGTCACTCACCCCCTCGCCCATGGTTGCCGCCAGCTCTTTGTTGACGATGCTGACCAGCACCTGGCCGGGCTGCAACGAGCCCAGCACTTCTTGGCCCAGGGCTTTGTCTTTGACGCGGGCAATGAAGTCGCGCACCACGGGCAAGGCCACGTCGGCCTCCAAGAGGGCCATGCGCACCTCGCGCAGCATGTCCGTCACATTGGTCTCAGTGATGCGGGACTGGCCCCGCAGGTCTTTGATGACGCGGGAAAGTTTGTCGGAAAGAGCGGACGCCATAGAGAGTATTCCGAAGGTCGGAACCTGTAGTGAAGGCTGGCTGGGGCCAGCAGGGTGCAAAACGCTAAACTGTACCCATGATTTTAGCCAGTGCGTCCCCTGTCAACCTGATACTGCCGGTTTTGGCCGCCATTGCTTACGCGCTGCCAGCCCTGCGCGCCCGTAATTTAAGCCAGCGCGCTGCACGCACCTGGGTCGCTATTGCCTGGGTGACACATGCCGCTGTGCTGGTTTTGAGTCTGCTGAGCGAGCAACCGCGCTTCGGATTTGCCACCGCCTTGTCGGTTACCGCCTGGTTGGTCGCCGCTGTATATGCGGTAGAGAGTCAACTGTTTCCCCAGCTCCAAACGCGCTGGGCACTGTGCGCAGTGGGCTCAGGTGCCGTGTTGCTGGCCGTGGCTTTTCCGGGGGCACCCTTGTCCACTACGGCGTCTGTATGGCTGCCTTTGCATCTCGCCTTTGGCGTGGCCAGCTATGGCCTATTCGGTACCGCGGCTGTACACGCCTGGTTTATGACCCGCGCTGAGGGGCGCATCCGCTTGGCCGAAGACCCCCACAGCGGCCTGCCGCTGCTGACGCTGGAGCGTCTGACATTCCGATTGGTGCATTTGGGCTTTGTCTTGCTCAGCATGACTTTGCTCATGGGTATCGGGTTCAGTGAGTCGGTGTACGGGCATGCCTTGCATTGGGATCACAAGGCCGTTTTTTCTATTCTGGCGTGGCTGACGTTTGCCGTACTGATCATTGGCCGTCGTGCCTTCGGCTGGCGCGGGCGACGCGCCATCAACATTCTGTACGGCGGCTCAGCGCTACTGCTTTTGGCCTATGTCGGCTCACGCTTTGTGTTGGAAGTTATTCTGAGGCGCGGCGCGTGAAATACCTGTTGCTGTTGGCCGTTGTGGTCATTTTTATTTGGCATTGGCGGTCTACACGGCGGGCAGACATCGCGCAGCGACAACGCAAAGTGCATCCGGCACCCCGGGCTAGCGCAGGCCCACAAGACATGGTTCAGTGTGGCTACTGCCAAGTGCACTTGGCACACTCCGACACCGTAGCCGGCGCCAAAGGCCCCTATTGCAGCGCTGAACATCGCGCTTTAGCTGAGACCTGAATGCCCGCCAACCCTACGGACCAGACCTGGTTCGGCAACACTGTCCTTCCTGCTGCGCCTAGCACGCCCGAAGACTCGCCAGAGTTTGTGCGGCTGTGGCATGCCTTCATGGCGTCGCGCTTGGCGTTGGGGCTTGTGCTTGTGGTGCTGCAGGGTGCGCTGTACGCCACGGGTACTGGCTACCACTTTGAGCTGGTGGTCATTAGCGCCGTCTATTTTGCTATCACCATCGTCACCAGGCTGGTTGCCCGCCCCCGGCCACTGGGTGGGTCGTTCAATCGGCGCTGGTTAGGTTTGGTCGGCGCCGATGTGGTGGCTATTCTGATCTTGCAGCACCTGCAGGGAAGCAACATCAACTACACGCCACTGTTTGCGCTGCCGATCTTGCTGGCCTCGGTTTTGGGCAGTTTGCGTCTGGCCCTGGGTACCGCGGCGGGCGTCACCGTGTTGCTGCTAACCGGCACGCTGTGGGGCTACCTGGGAAACCAAATTGATGCGACGGCTTACTACGTGCAGGCCGCTTTGAGTGGTGTGGGTTATTTTGCGATTGCGTTGTTGGCGAGCCAACTGTCCACCCGCCTGGCCAGCGAAGGACAGCGGGCTCATGTGAGCCAGATGGCCGTGCGCATCCAGCAACAGGTCAACGAGTTGGTGATTGAATCACTACCCGACGGGGTGATGATTGTGGACGACCGAGGCACGGTGCGGGGCGCCAACCCAGCGGCAAGACAGCTCCTGGGCCTCTCCGAAGCACAAACCGAGCACCTCTTTAATTTGAAGGATGAGTTGGCATGGGAGCCGCTACTGAATATCACCCGCCTGAGCATTGGCACAGGGCGGCCTCAGGAGGCAGATGTGAGTATTCGCCATGCCCACCGGGGCGACCGGCGCATGCGCGCCCGGACCCGACTTGCTGCGCCACAAGACATGGGCGCGGCCAGCCTCTGTGTTCTTTTTTTACAAGACCAACGCGAACTGGAAGCCCGCATGCGCACAGAGAAGCTGGCCAGCATGGGCCGCATGTCTACGGCCGTGGCGCATGAAATACGCAATCCGTTGGCCGCCATCGCCCAAGCCAATGCGCTACTGGAAGAAGATTTAACCGATCCGCACCATCAGAGACTCACCCAAATGGTGGGCCACAACACCAAGCGCCTAGAAAAAATTGTCGACGACATCTTGAACGTCGCGCGGATCAATCCACCAGACGCGTTCGGGCTGGCACCCCATGTACGCCTGACGGCGAATGTGGAACAAATTTGCCAGGACTGGGCGTTGCAAAACTACTGCACGGGGCGCTTGCAATGCGAGCACCGAGCACAAGAAGATCTTGTGCGCTTCGACAACGACCACCTGCGCCGCGTAATGGTCAATTTGCTGGACAACGCAGCGCGTTACGCAACCTCTAGGCCTGGCGCTATCCAGGTGCATTGCCGGGCCGCAGACATGCAGCAGGTGAGCGTCCATGTCTGGAGCGACGGCGCCCCGATGGAGCAGTCGGTGGAGCGTCACTTGTTTGAGCCTTTCTTCTCGTCTGAGAGCCGCTCTAGTGGCTTGGGCCTGTATATCTGCCGCGAACTGTGTGACCGCCATGGTGCGTCTATCACCTACCAGCGCAGCGCCCGTAATGTGGCGCAGCAAACAGTGGACGGCAATGAATTTGTGGTGACACTGCAATTAGCCGTCACGCAGATTCCACAACCACTCGCATAATTAGTGCCTGTATGGTCTCCTCCACGGCTTCCTCACCGCCCCACATTCTTGTCATTGATGACGAGCCTGACCTGCGCACCTTGTATGAGTTGACTTTGCTGCGTGAAGGCTACCGGGTAGATACCGCAGGCACTGTAGCTGAGGCATGGCAATTGCTGGAGAGCCAGAGCTTTGGCGTGGTAATTACCGACATGCGCTTGCCCGATGGCATGGGTTTGGAGATCATCGCGGGGATACGGGCGCGCCAACGGGCCGAGCGCTGCATTGTGATTACAGCCTATGGTTCGGCAGACAATGCGGTTGAGTCGCTCAAGGCGGGGGCGTTTGACTACTTGACCAAGCCCGTGGATCTCAAGCAATTTCGTACTGTGATTGCGTCGGCCACCCAAGACGCTGCTACATCGCTCCCGCCAACACCCGCTGTATCGTCGTCCCTGCCGTCCGGCACAATATCCAACCGCAAGCTCCCGCGTACGCATGAGGGCTCGGCTGCCCTGGCCAAGTTGGCTGGCGACTCCGCCGTCATGCGCAGTGTCAAGGAACGCATCGTCAAAGTTGCGCGCAGTATGGCGCCCGTATTGGTACTGGGCGAGTCCGGGACGGGTAAAGAGTTAGTCGCCAGCGCCTTGCATGCCAACAGCCACCGCGCCCAAGGCCCATGGGTCGCGGTCAATTGCAGTGCCATCCCGGAGAGTTTGCTGGAGGCGGAGTTTTTTGGTGCCAAGAAGGGCTCCTACACCGGCGCCACGCAAGACCGCGAAGGGTTCTTTCAAGCGGCCAAAGGCGGCACCTTGTTTTTAGATGAAATTGGCGACCTGCCGCTGGCCATGCAGTCCAAACTGCTGCGCGCCATCCAAGAACGGTGTGTGCGGCCGCTAGGCTCCAACCACGAAGAGACGGTGGATGTGCGCATCATCAGCGCAACCCACAAAAATCTTCCTCTGGAGGTCCAGCAAGGCCGATTCCGCCAAGATTTGTTCTACCGTCTGAACGTTATTGACATCACGATCGCACCGCTGCGCGATCGCTGCGAAGACTTGCCGGCCTTATGCAAGGCACTGCTGACCCGCATCGCGGATGAATCAGGCTTGGCCGTACCACCCCTGTCGCAACAAGCCTTGATTCAACTGAGCGCCCAGCCACTGATGGGCAATGTACGTGAACTAGAGAACCTGCTGCACCGCGCAGTAGCCTTGTGTGATGGCGATGAACTTCATTTGGACAGCCCACGGTTTGTGGTTCCGACACCCGCAGTGGTGGCGCCTGTAGCCGCAGCGGTAGCAGTTGCGCAAGTGGCAGCGGGGAGCCCTGGTGCCATTCCTAGTGATTTGCAAAGCCACTTGGACCATCAAGAGCGGGAGATTTTGATCCACACGCTCAAGGAAACTGGATTCAACCGCACAGTGGCCGCCCATCGACTAGGTTTGAGCTTGCGACAGATTCGCTACCGTATCGCCCGATTGAAAATTGATGCGCCCGCCTCCAAGGATGAAGGCACTGATGATTAGGCCAACACCATGAGCGCCCAATGGGAAAGCGGTTGGTATCGATTTGCGCGGCAGCTACCGTCGCCCAATTTTGGGCCACGACCAAAGGGGGCTGACACGGATCTTGTAGTACTGCATTCGATAAGCCTGCCGCCGGGCCACTATGGCGGCAATGAAGTGCAATTGCTATTCACCAACCAACTGGACTGGGATGCACATCCTTACTTTGCATCTATCCGCGGCATGCAGGTGTCCTCGCACTTCTTTATTCGACGCCAAGGCGAGCTTTGGCAATTCGTAAGCTGCGACGATCGCGCCTGGCATGCGGGCGCGTCGCACTACCGGGGCCGAGACAACTGCAATGACGACTCCATTGGTATTGAGTTTGAAGGCGTGGAAGGCGAGTGCTTCGAAGCCGCTCAATACGAAACCTTACAGGCATTGATGGGTGCGGTGACGGATCGCTATGCCATAGCCCATGTAGCCGGACATGAGCATGTTGCCCCAGGACGCAAAACCGACCCCGGCACTGGCATGGACTGGGCGCTTTTGCAACGTTCATTGGCGTTGCCGTCGCGGTGTTTTCCAACGCCCACAAAAAAATACTAATTATTTCGCGAGGGTCGAAAAAATTCTGCAAGTTATCGACCGGGTAAGTGCAGTCCAATTCAATGTGGCAAACATTAGGCGTCATGCGGGCCGTCAAGGCAAATCGCTCCGAAACCGGCATCAGTGCTGGTTTTGCCGGTACAAACTCAATCGTTATGCGCCCCAGCGCCGTGTCGCCTTTGGGCACTATTCGCAGTCCGGCAAAGCCGCCGAAGTGTAGGATCAATCCCTTCAACGCCAAACGCCACCAGCAAGCCAATTACACTACCGGTAGTGGCTTGTAGACACCCCACACACCAGATATAGTGTGTGCTGCTTCAAACGACTACCGCCAAGAATACCTGTGGCATGCCGCTTGAGCATGACCACCGAACCCCAAAAATAAAACTGTTTTAGACGAGGAAACCATGCAATCTGTCTCCCAATTACCCACATCTGTCAGCGGCGGAGTCCTTGCGACCCATACCGCTAAGGCCGCTGAATCGAGCAGCGTCAATGTCTTGGCGCACTACCAGATCATTCGCCGCAATGGTGGAGTGGTCCCCTTCGAGCCCAACAAGATAGCCGTAGCGATGATGAAGGCCTTTTTGGCTGTCCACGGTACCCAAGGTGCAGCGTCTGCTAGCGTTCGGGAAATGGTTGATGGATTGACGCAGCAAGTAATCCGCGCACTGATGCGCTCGCGCCCTGGTGGCGGTACATTCCATATCGAAGACGTACAAGACCAAGTAGAGCTTGGCTTGATGCGTGGCGGTCACCATGAAATTGCGCGCGCCTACGTGCTGTACCGCGAACGCCGTACACAAGAGCGCGCCAAACAAGTGGCTGAAGTCGCGCCAGCAGCCCCCACGCTACATGTCATCGAAGCTGGACAACGCGTAGCATTAAATTTGGACCAGTTGCGCGCCCGTATTGAAACTGCCTGCTCCGGACTGGGTGCCGACGTAAAAGCCGAACCCATTCTTGCCGAGACCATGCGAAACCTTTATGACGGCGTTCCTTTAGACGAAGTCTACAAAGCGTCCATTCTGGCCGCCCGCACCCTGATCGAAAAAGACCCGGATTACACGTACGCAACGGCGCGTCTGTTGTTCCACACCATTTCGCGTGAAGTGCTGGGCCGTGATGTGGCGCAGGCCGATATGGGCGCTGCTTATATAGAGTATTTCCCTGGCTTCATTAAGCGCGGCGTTGACAACGAACTGCTAGACGAAAAGCTACTGCAGTTCGACTTGAAGCGCCTCGGGGCCGCACTCAAGCCCGAGCGCGACATGCAGTTCGACTACTTGGGTATTCAGACCCTGTATGACCGCTACTTCTTGCACGTAGGCAAACAACGCATTGAACTTCCCCAAGCATTCTTCATGCGCGTAGCCATGGGCTTGTCCTTGAACGAGATTGATCGTGAAGCTCGCGCCATCGAGTTCTACGAGGTTCTGTCCAGCTTTGACTTCATGTCCAGCACGCCCACCTTGTTCAACAGCGGCACATTGCGTTCACAGTTGTCGAGCTGTTATCTGACCACGGTGCCTGACGACCTCGACGGCATCTACGAATCCATCAAAGAAAATGCCTTGTTGTCTAAGTTTGCCGGCGGCCTGGGCAACGACTGGACCCGGGTCCGCGCCCTGGGTTCTCGCATCAAAGGCACGAATGGCGAATCCCAAGGTGTGGTTCCCTTCCTGAAGGTCGTGAACGACACGGCGGTGGCGGTGAACCAAGGTGGCAAGCGCAAAGGTGCTGTGTGTACCTACCTAGAAACATGGCACCTAGACATTGAAGAATTTCTGGAGTTGCGCAAGAACACCGGCGATGATCGCCGACGTACGCACGACATGAACACGGCCAACTGGATTCCAGACTTGTTTATGCGTCGGGTAATGGAGAAAGGCACCTGGACCCTGTTCTCGCCCTCTAATGTGCCAGACCTCCATGATCTGTTCGGCATCGCATTTGAAACAGCCTACGTAGCCTATGAAGAGAAGGCTGCCCGCGGAGAGATCAAGCCCGCTCGCACACTGCAGGCTGCAGACCTCTGGCGCAAGATGCTCACCATGCTGTTTGAAACCGGCCACCCTTGGATCACCTTCAAGGACGCTTGTAACGTGCGGTCCCCCCAGCAGCACGCTGGTGTAGTGCACTCCAGTAACTTGTGTACCGAGATCACCCTCAACACCTCAGACACAGAAACTGCGGTGTGCAACCTTGGCTCCGTAAACTTGCAGCAGCATTTGAAAGACGGCGATAGCGGCAAAGTTCTGGACCATGCCAAACTGCAACGTACGATCACCACCGCCATGCGCATGTTGGATAACGTCATCGACATCAACTATTACGCAGTCAAGAAAGCCCGTGACTCGAACCTGCGTCACCGTCCGGTTGGTTTGGGTCTGATGGGCTTCCAAGACAGTCTCTATGAACTGCGTATCCCCTACGCCAGCCAAGCAGCGATTGAGTTTGCCGATCAATCCATGGAAGCGGTCAGCTATTACGCCTATTGGGCCTCCACAGAGCTCGCCCGCGAGCGCGGCACCTACTCCAGCTACCGTGGCTCTTTGTGGGATCAAGGTATTCTCCCCTTGGATACGCTTGACCTGTTGGCCAAAGCCCGCGGCGGCTACGTGGAAGTGGATCGCTCAACCACCCTCGACTGGAACACCCTGCGCAACAAGATTGCCAAGGACGGTATGCGTAATTCCAACTGCGTTGCGATTGCGCCTACCGCCACCATCTCCAACATTATTGGGGTGGATGCTTCTATTGAGCCTTGCTTCGGCAATCTCTCCGTTAAATCTAATTTGTCGGGTGAATTTACCGTCATCAACAGCTACCTGGTACGCGACCTTAAACGCCTAAACCTGTGGGACGACGTGATGGTGATGGACCTGAAACATTTCGACGGTTCATTGAGCCCCATCGACCGTGTCCCTGCTGAAATCAAGCAGTTGTATGCCACGGCATTTGAAGTGGAAACCCAGTGGCTCGTAGAGGCGGCATCTCGTCGTCAAAAATGGATTGATCAAGCCCAGTCGCTCAACATTTACATGGCGGGCGCGTCCGGCAAGAAGCTGGACGAGACCTACAAGCTCGCTTGGCTGCGCGGCCTGAAGACGACTTACTACCTGCGCACCATGTCGGCAACCCATGCAGAGAAATCGACCGTCACTGCAGGTCGAATGAATGCCGTGGCGTCGGGCAACGACGCCAAGAGCAGCATTCGCAGCTCCAGTGCTTTAGAGGCCGCCGCAGCGGCTGCGCAAATGCAAATGGAAATGTCGAGTAACGCAGCTACCGATATCAAATTCTGTGGTGTCGATGATCCGACATGTGAGTCATGCCAGTGATCACATGGGCGCCTTCGCGTGCGTTGCGATGTAGCAGCGCAACACATCAAGCTAGTGAAATGCTGGAGTCCTTTGCTTTTCATTTCACTGCTCTCATAATTCATTGATTGGAAATATTTATGTTGACCTGGGACGAAGAAGTCAAGCCCTCACTGCAGACGAATTCAAACGATATGCCGACTGCTGATTTTTCAGCGGCGCGCTACGCAGCAGCGTCTGTGCCTCGTACGTCTGATGCCAATCTGCAGACCATTTCAGCTGCCACCCATTTTGTCGCAGAGGCCGCTGAAAAAGCTACCGCCCCTTATCAGCGAATGCGTGCGGCTGATAAGCGCATCATTAACGGTCAAACCGACGTGAACCAGTTGGTGCCGTTCAAATACAAATGGGCGTGGGAAAAGTATTTGGCTACCTGTGCCAACCACTGGATGCCGCAAGAGGTCAACATGACCCGCGACATTGCCTTGTGGAAAGACCCCAATGGACTGACTGAAGACGAGCGCCGCATTGTTAAACGCAATTTAGGATTCTTTGTAACTGCTGACTCGCTCGCCGCCAACAATATTGTGTTGGGCACTTACCGCCATATCACTGCGCCTGAATGCCGCCAGTTTTTATTGCGCCAGGCCTTTGAAGAAGCTATTCACACCCACGCCTACCAATACATTGTCGAATCCTTGGGCTTGGACGAGAGCGAAATCTTCAATGCTTATAACGAAGTTCAGTCCATCCGTGAGAAGGATCAGTTTCTGATTCCTTTCATTGACGCGATCAGTGACCCGCACTTCCATACCGGCACGCACGAGACTGATCAGACACTATTGAAGTCTTTGATCGTCTTCGCCTGCTTGATGGAGGGTCTGTTCTTTTATGTAGGCTTCACGCAAATTCTCGCGCTGGGACGCCAGAACAAGATGACTGGCGCTGCAGAGCAGTATCAGTACATCTTGCGTGATGAGTCTATGCATTGCAATTTTGGTATAGACCTGATCAATCAACTCAAACTCGAGAATCCAAACCTCTGGACTGCCGAATTCAAACTTGAAATTAAAGGCTTGTTTGAGCGCGCTGTTGAGTTGGAGTACCGCTATGCCGAAGACACGATGCCCCGCGGCGTGTTAGGTATGAATGCATCCATGTTCAAAGGCTATTTGCGCTACATCGCTAATCGCCGGGCAACCCAAATCGGCCTGGAGACGCTGTTCCCCAACGAAGAGAATCCGTTCCCCTGGATGAGCGAGATGATCGATCTGAAAAAGGAACGTAATTTCTTTGAAACCCGCGTTATCGAATACCAATCCGGTGGCGCCCTGTCCTGGGACTGATTCACTTCCATGGCACCCCCAATTTCATCCAACCAACAGCACTGCAAAGATGGTGCGCTGGTTGGGTGTCACCCCGTTCATGCTGCTGGGAAACTGCCCAACAGCATGAATCGCTTTTTGCGCTCCAACTTGCAAAAAGTGCTCTTTGTTAATTGATCAAGGAGAAAATTCAAATGGCAACTGCAAAAAAACCGGTCGCAAAAAAGGCCGCCCCCGCGAAGAAAGCTGCACCCGCTAAAAAAGCGGCACCAGCTAAAAAAGTAGCCGCCAAGAAAGCTGCACCCGCTAAAAAAGCGGCACCAGCCAAAAAGGTAGCTGCCAAGAAAGCTGCACCTGCTAAAAAAGCGGCACCCGCCAAAAAAGTAGCCGCCAAGAAAGCTGCACCCGCTAAAAAAGCGGCACCAGCCAAAAAGGTAGCTGCCAAGAAAGCTGCACCCGCTAAAAAAGCAGCGCCCGCCAAAAAAGCAGCCGCTAAAAAAGCGCCAGCCAAAAAAGCGGCCGCTAAAAAGGCGCCTGCCAAGAAGGCTGCGGTAGCCAAGAAGGCTGCACCTGCAGCGAAAAAGCCAGCAGCTAAAAAGGCAGCCAAAAAGCCGGCTGCGAAGAAAGCCGCGAAAGCACCCGCTGCCGCCAAAGCTTCTGCCCCTGCGGCTCAGACCACGCTAAACCCTCAGGCTGCGTGGCCTTTCCCAACCGCCAGCAAGCCTTAACGCTTGACGAGTTAGGCTACCAAAGCCCGGTGCTGCAAAGCCCGGGCTTTTTTTTGGCCAAAACCCACCCTACATTAAGGATAGAAGGCCAGAAGACGGTAGCCGCTGACTCGGTCCGTGATACCGGTCACCTTCAATTGAATAGGCACGGTGGTCGTGAGCTCTCCACCCGCCGCCAAAGTGCCCTGCTGTGCGCCCAGTTCAGCAGCGCTAAGTACATGCCGGACCATCGGCTGCTCCTGCAGATCGGTCAACGTCAACTCAACTGCTGGAGCTGCGACCTCGATCGGAGCGATATTCTTCAGAGTGACATTCAGTCGGTACACATCACCACGAATTTTCACGAACGATGAACTGTCGATTACTACCGTATCAATGTTCTTGAACGGGTTGATCTGGCAATCCAATGCTGTACACATTGCGGACAACGTAGGGCGCAGGTCTGGCACGCTAGCTGCCAGCCGGTCGCGTTCACGCCAAATCACCTGCGCTACCAATCCACTGACCAGCATAAGCGCCATGGCAATGAGGCCCCTGCGCATCCAAGGATGCTGCGCCGTGCGCGCTGTACGCATAAAGGTGGGAGCCGGCACCTGCGCCAGCTCTGGTAAGGCGTTGGGTTCGACAAAGATCGCTTGCGCCTCTGGCTGCTGCGGGCTAGAGCACGACTGGGGCGCCACTTCCATCTCTGGGTCTGACCATGCATTGGGTTCTGAGGTCTGTGGCGCGTCCAATATGCGCTCTGGCGGCGACTCACCTGGTAGATCCAAATGCAATGCCGTATCCGGCTCGAACGTAGCACCCGGACGTACGTCCATCAAGGCATCGTAATGTGCACCGAGGGGTTCTTCGGGCCAGTCCAATCGGGACGCCAGCTCTTGTTCCTGTTCTTGCCCGTTCTCCTGCTGCGGGCTGGGCTGCATTGCGGGTTCCGCACCCTCGCCGGTAGGAGCTTGCGCAACACCATTGGTGTCTTCAGTCGGCTGATCTGAGACTGTTTGACTTAGGGCTGGTGTCGGCGGCCTTGCCGTGAATTGCGCTGCAGCATCACCCTGCAAATGCGCAGTAGCATCAAAAACTTCGTCACACTGGCCGCACCGCACCCAACCCTCTGATACACGAAGCTGGTCTGGGACCACCTTGAAAAGAGTGGTGCAGGCAGGACATCGGGTGATCAAACTCATGGTGGCGCCATTGTAGGGTCGACGCGCGCGGCTCTCAGGGCGTGGCGGTCATCAAAATCCAGCCATCTTCCTGGTCCGTAACCTGCAAAGCGCAATAGGGCGCGTACGCCTCCTTCAGCTCATCCGCCTGCCGCTCCAAAATGCCGGCCAGCACCAGGTGGCCTTCAGGCGCGACATAGGACCGCAGAAGGGGTGCTAACACCTTCAGAGGCGTAGCAAGAATATTGGCCAAAACCAGGTTGTAAGTGCCTTGCGCCCGATCGGGCAGGCCCGACTGCAACTGCACTTGGTTGGCTGCAGCGTTCAACAACGTCGATTCCACTGCGGCCATGTCGATGTCCACTGCATCTACAGTAGTCGCGCCAAATTTGGCTGCGCCAATCGCCAAGATACCAGAGCCACAGCCGTAGTCCAAAACCCTGGCAAACCCAGGGTGGGCTGCAATCCAACGCAAACACATGCGTGTGGTGGGGTGCGTCCCTGTGCCAAAGGCCAGACCGGGGTCCAGCCGAATGATCTGGCGCGCTTGGGCAGGCGGCTCGTGCCAGGTCGGCACAATCCAGAACTCAGGGGTGATTTCTACGGGCGCAAACTGGGACTGCGTCAAACGCACCCAGTCTTGGTCCTGCAGTTCTGCCAGTCCCAGCACCTGGCAGCCACCAAAGAAGTCTTGCGCTTGTAGCAGCCCAGACGCTTCCTCAGCCTTCACCTGATCAGCGAACAGTGCAGTGATACGTGAACGCTGCCAGCCATCTTTAGGCGCCGGCATGCCCGGCTCGCCAAACAGGGCCACCTCGGCATCGGTTTGGGCATCCGCGTCTTCTACGCTGACGCTTAAAGCATCTAGCGCATCCAGCGCGTCGCTCAAGGATTCGACCCGGTCTTGCGGGCACATCAGCATCAGTTCAAACATCGTAAAGCCTAACGTTTGTGCTGTTCCAGCCAGTGCTCCAGGTAGTGGATATTGGTTCCACCATCCATAAACTTGGCATCCACCATCAGCTCGCGGTGCAAGGGAATATTGGTGTTGATGCCTTCGACCACGGTCTCAGCCAGCGCGGTACGCATACGCGCCATGGCTTGCTCCCGGGTGTCCCCGTGGACGATGATTTTGCCGACCATAGAGTCGTAATTGGGAGGCACAAAGTAGTTGGTGTAGATGTGCGAATCGACACGCACACCTGGACCACCCGGCGCGTGCCACATGGTGATACGGCCTGGCGAGGGCACAAATTTGTACGGATCTTCCGCATTCACGCGGCATTCGATGGCGTGGCCCCGAATCACAATGTCACGCTGGGTGAAAGGCAACTTCTCTCCGGCAGCCACCATGATCTGGGTCTTGACGATATCAACACCCGTCACCATCTCAGTCACCGGGTGCTCCACCTGCACGCGGGTGTTCATCTCGATGAAATAAAACTCGCCGTCTTCGTACAAGAATTCAAAGGTGCCCGCACCCCGGTAGCCTATTTTTTTGCATGCCGCTACACAGCGTTCACCAATGCGCTCGATCAACTTGCGGTTGATGCCGGGCGCAGGTGCTTCTTCTAGGATCTTTTGGTGGCGCCGCTGCATGGAGCAGTCCCGCTCACCCAGATAGACCGCATTCTTGTGCTTATCCGCCAAAATTTGGATTTCGATGTGGCGGGGGTTTTGGAGAAATTTCTCCATGTACACCGCAGGGTTGCCAAAAGCGGCGCCGGCCTCAGCTTTGGTCATCGCCACAGCATTGACGAGTGCGGCTTCGGTGTGCACCACACGCATGCCGCGCCCACCGCCGCCGCCTGCGGCTTTGATAATGACCGGGTAGCCTACGGCCTTGGCGATGCGTCGGATTTGCACCGGATCATCGGGCAATTCGCCTTCAGAGCCCGGAACACAAGGCACGCCTGCTTTGATCATCGCCTGCTTGGCTGACACTTTGTCGCCCATGATGCGGATGGATTCCGGCGTCGGGCCGATGAACTGAAAGCCGCTTTTCTCTACACGCTCGGCGAAATCAGCGTTTTCGCTCAGGAAGCCATAGCCTGGGTGAATGGCTTCGGCGTCCGTCACCTCAGCCGCCGAAATAATCGCCGGCATATTCAGGTAACTCAAATTGGACGGGGCGGGTCCGATACATACCGCTTCTTCGGCCAAGCGCACATACTTCGCCTCCCGATCCGCTTCGGAGTAAACCATCACGGCCTTCACGCCCAGCTCTCGGCAGGCGCGCTGAATCCGCAGAGCAATTTCGCCACGGTTGGCGACCAGAATTTTTTTGAACATGGGTATCGGGCGCAGGCCTTATTCGATGATGAACAGAGGTTGCCCGTATTCGACGGCTTGGCCGTTGTCACACAGAATCTTAGAAATAGTGCCGCTCTTATCGGCCTCGATCTCATTAAGGATCTTCATGGCTTCAATAATGCAAATGGTGTCACCTTCTTTGATGGCGTCCCCTACTTCGACAAACGCTTTGGCGCCTGGGGACGACGAGCGGTAGAAAGTGCCCACCATCGGGGACTTGACGGTATGTCCGGTAGGTGCTGGTGCCACTACAGGGGGCGTCGCCACATCGGTTGGCATGGGAGCTGCTGTGGGCATGTTCGCGTAGACAGGCGCGTGTGCGTAACTCTGCACCATTGCGCCGCCGCCTTTGACGATGCGGACCTTGCCTTCTGCCTCGGTAATTTCCAACTCCGAGACATTCGACTCGGACACCAGATCAATCAGGGTTTTCAATTTACGTAAATCCATGGGGTCTCCAACAACGGCCATTTGGCAAGCGGCGAATTTACAACAAAATTCCCGAAATGACAGTAAATTTATTTATTTTTAGCTAACTCCAGCTAAATATTTGAGCAACTCAGCGAACGCCGAGGGCTGAAGTGGGAGAAAGCAGGTTGCAGCTTGGTAGCGTGCTGGTCTATTTTAAACCAGTCCAAACCGCAAGATCCTCAACGCTGACCCGCCCCATTTTGCGGTGCAAGATAGAGCCATCCGCCCCGAACACCACGCTAAACGGCAGCGATCCTGTCAGATTTCCCATAGAACGGGTGAGTTCGGTGCCTGCAAAACCCGCCATGCCCACCGGAAAACTCAGTGGTTGTTTACGCAAAAAAGCCTGCACGGGTTGTAGTTTGTCGACGGCCAGCCCAAGCACTTGCCACCCACTCGCCTTATTTTGCAGGTAGAAGGTCTCCAATAGCGGCAATTCCTCAACACACGGCGGACACCATGTGGCCCAAAAGTTCAATAACAGGGGCTTGCCCTGCAAGCTGGCCATGGAAAGATCTGTTCCGTGCGGGGTTGGCCACTGGGTTTGCCAAAAGCCAGGCGGCGCCAACTCGCCGGATACAGTGCCGGGCGCGGCGATACCGGGCTGGCGCCACGCCGCAAATCCTAGGCCTGCCAAGGCGGCTACAGCACCCGCCCCGCCAAGAAGCATTCGACGGCTAACGCCGGATGCGTCGCGCTCAACGGGGGAATCAATGGGTAATTGCGGTGCAGTCATGGGCCTGAATCATGCAACAAAGCGCGCAGGGCTGCAGCGTCGCCCCGCGGACTTCGACCGCGGGCATCGGGTTTCAGCGCACCGCGCAAGTCGTCAAAGTCATAGACCAACAAATGGACGCCCACCACTTCGTTCAGTTCGGGACTGCGCGCCTGAATACTCAGGGCCTCCACGGTATCGCCCGTAAACCCCGTCACAGAACTGGGTTGGTAGCGCACACCCAGGTCAATCAGGCCGATCTCCGCGGCTTTGGGGTCATCGCAAAAAAGTTGCAGGTAAACATCCGAGCGGCGTGTGGCGGTACCGTGCCACACCGCACCACCGATATACGGGCGATAGGCGGACAGTCGGTCCATCCACTGCAAGCCCAGTCTGCGCAGCGCGCGCAGTTCCTGCGGCTGGGTGTCGGCACAAAACAGCGCAATGTAGTCCTCCACATGGGCTTCGAGCTGGCCGTTATCGGGCAAGGCCGTGCGCTCTGGCAACCCCAGTTGCTTCACGGCACGGCGCTTCGCGCCGCCGTACTCCAACCCCTCTTCCACGACCATACGCGCAGCCACCGCAGCAATTTCCTCTTTGATTGAATCCATAAGGCCATTGTGCATGGACTTACGGTCAATGAATTTGCTCCTGTTTTGATAGCAAACAAGCTAATAAACACCCGGGGCGGAGTGCTAAAAGACTCTAAATTCTCAAAGGGAACGCTGTAAAGTGCCCCCTTAGAATGCAGCCATGCACATTCACATTCTCGGTATCTGCGGAACCTTCATGGGCGGCCTGGCAGCGTTGGCGCGCGAAGCTGGCCACCGCGTCACCGGCTGCGATGCCGGTGTTTACCCACCCATGAGCGACCAACTGCGTGCGCTGGGGATCGATTTGATCGAGGGATTTGGCGCCGACCAAATGGCGCTACAGCCCGACATGTTTGTCATTGGCAATGTCGTCAGCCGCGCCCGCCAGCCCAACGGCAGCCCTAAATATCCGTTGATGGAAGCGATTTTGGATGCCGGCGCACCCTACACCAGTGGCCCGCAGTGGCTGGCGGAGCATGTTTTACAAGGCCGCCACGTGCTGGCCGTTGCCGGGACCCATGGCAAAACCACCACAACAGCCATGCTGGCCTGGATTCTGGAGTGCGCAGGCTTGCAGCCAGGCTTTCTGGTGGGCGGTGTACCGCTGAATTTTGGAGTGTCGGCGCGCCTGGGCGGCAGTGTGGCAACCGGCCCTGCTCCATTGCATCCGTTGGCCCCGACCGCTTTGCAGTCTCCACCTCTACCCGCGCAGGGCCCGTTGCCACAGTGCCGCCCGCTCTTCGTCATAGAAGCCGACGAATACGACACCGCATTCTTCGATAAGCGCAGCAAGTTTGTGCACTACCGGCCACGCACAGCAGTTTTGAACAACCTGGAGTTCGACCACGCCGACATTTTTGACGACTTAGCCGCCATAGAGCGCCAATTCCACCACCTGGTGCGCACCATTGCGTCGTCGGGCCGCGTTGTCGTCAATGGACTCGAAGAGAGTCTGACCCGAGTTTTGCACCAAGGCTGTTGGAGCGAGGTCAGCAGCTTTGGCACGGCGGTCAGCGATTTCAGTGCCTTGGGCGAGCCCCACGCGTTTGATGTGTTGCGCCAAGGGCAGGTCGTGGGACGTGTGCAGTGGGCGCTGGCTGGGGTGCACAACCAGCTCAACGCGCTGGCCGCCATTGCAGCGGCAGAGCATGTCGGCGTGGCACCCGGCGCTGCGGCACAGGCGCTGGGCCAGTTTGAAAATGTAAAGCGGCGCATGGAGGTACGCGCTCGCGTGCCCTATCCCGCACACGCTGGTGCGGGGACCACGCAGACGGTCGTCACCCTCTACGACGACTTCGCCCACCACCCTACGGCCATTCGCACCACCGTGAATGGCCTGCGGCGCAAGGTCGGCAAAGAACGCATCCTCGCGGTGTTTGAGCCGCGCTCCAACACCATGAAACTCGGTGCCATGAAGGCGCAGTTACCTTGGAGCCTAGAAGAAGCCGATCTGGCGTTTTGCCATAGCGGCGGGCTGGACTGGGATGCGCGGGCGGCGCTCAGCAGTATGGGCGCCAAGGCGCAGGTTTCAGATGACATCAATGCCCTCGTTGCGCAAGTGATGTCCCACGTGCGGCCAGGTGACCATATCCTGTGCATGAGCAATGGTGGGTTCGGCGGCATACACGGCAAGCTCATGCACGCCCTGCAAAACTAGGTGGAGACGGGACTTGCTGCGCAGCAGCAAGCAAAAACTGGCCAAGTCAGTAAGATAGGTCAGGTAGATTGTTCGCTTTAGCCCTGGCCCCATACATGTCCAACACCCCCTCTCCGAAACGCAGTACTGCCGACCTTCAGGTCAATCAGTTCCACGCCCACGGAGTGGTCGACATCTGGCAGGACGGCCCTGTGATTCATTACCGCGCCACCGGACCGTTCAATGCAGAGCTGATTGATCTGCTGGCTATTGCACAGCGCGATTTTTTGCTCGCAGCCCGGCCCCAAGGCGCTTGGGCCAGTATCTGCACCTTAGTCGGTAGTGCTATGACCAGCCCGGAAGCCATTGCGCGCTACGCAGCCCTCATGGCCTCACCCAAGCCCAACAATATGGTGCCAGCAGCAACTGCCTTTGTGGTGGGCCCCGAGATCGAGGGTGGCCGCATCATGGCCACCCATTACCGCCGCATTTATCAAGATATTGGCCGCCCATTTCAGATCTTTGACACCTTGGACGAAGCCACGGCGTGGGTGAGCAGCTATTTACAACCGCCCGCCCCCTAAACCCGACGGTGCACCGCACGCAAGGCCCCAAAAACTTAACTGCGCGTGCGCCGTGTCTTCACCGCAGCCGACAAAACATCCAGCGACTCCAGCGATTGGTCCCAGCCCAAGCAGGCGTCAGTAATGCTCTTGCCATACACCAGCGCGCTGGCATCGTCCTGCCCTGGCGTGAACTTCTGCGCACCCGCGTTCAAGTGGCTCTCCACCATCACACCAAAAATACTGCGCGAACCGGCCGCAATTTGCCTGGCAATGTCGCGCGCCACTTCCACCTGCTTTTCGTGCTGCTTGCTGCTGTTCGCGTGGCTGCAATCGACCATCAGCGTGGCCGGTAGTTTGGCCTTAGCAAGTTCTGCGCAGGCGCTGGCGACGCTGTCTTGGTCATAGTTGGGCGCTTTGCCCCCGCGCAAAATCACGTGGCAATCTTTGTTGCCATTGGTTTGCACAATGGCCACCTGGCCGTTTTTGTGCACCGATAAAAAGTGGTGCCCGCCCGCAGCGGCCTGAATCGCGTCCGTCGCAATCTTGATGTTGCCGTCGGTGCCGTTTTTGAAACCAATGGGTGCGGACAGCCCCGAGGCCAGCTCGCGGTGTACCTGGCTCTCCGTGGTGCGTGCGCCAATGGCGCCCCAGGCAATCAGGTCGCCCAGGTACTGGGGCGAGATCACGTCCAAAAATTCACTGCCAGCAGGCAGACCCAGGCGATTGATCTCGATCAGCAACTGGCGGGCAATGCGCAAGCCCTCGTCGATGCGGAAACTTTCATCCAAGTAGGGGTCATTGATCAGGCCCTTCCAGCCCACAGTAGTCCGTGGCTTTTCAAAATACACCCGCATCACGATTTCCAGCGTGTCGGCGTACTTCAAACGCTGCTCTTTCAAGCGGCGCGCGTACTCGACGGCGGCAACAGGGTCATGAATGGAGCATGGCCCAATGATCACCAACAGGCGATCGTCCTGTTGGGCCATGATGTTGTGGATGCGCTTTCTGGTGTCACCGATCAGCGCCTCTATAGGCGTGCCCTGAATTGGAAAGAAACGGATGAGATGTTCTGGAGGTGGTAACACGGTGATGTTTTGAATGCGTTCGTCGTCGGTCTGGCTGGTGCGGTCTGCGGGGCGGGACGCGTGGGGATACCAGGCATCCGTTGCAGAAGACGATTGGGCAGAGGTGGCGTGGGTTGACATAAAAAACTCCAGAACAAAAAAACGAAAAAACGAAAAACGCGTCGCAAAAAAAAACCGCCGGGAGCCGGCGGTTTTTGGAAGATTTAGGACGTTTTCTTTAAGTACGTTCAGATCTCTCTACCGCCGAAAGCGCTTGAGAACCAAAAATAGCTAAAGAAAAACTGTGCCAAATACATGAAATGACTTTAGCACAGTTGATGTTCAAGTCGGGTCTGAGGGGTATCAGTGGCCATGTCGGAACCACGCCACCAGGCGCGACCAAGCACTGCTTTGCGCATCCACCTGGGTGCCAACGCGCCCACTGGCGTGCTCGTAGACGTCCAACAACAGCGCGCCTGCGCCCAATAAACGCCAAGCACTGACATCAAAATCCGACTGCAAAGGAGCCTGTGCGCCGGGCACGCTGACCAGCAGCGCCCACTGCGCTAGTTGCGCGCGAAGCTGGTTGAGTGCCGCCAAATGGGCTTTGAATTCTAGAAAACGATCCCAGTCGCGGTTGAGGTCGAGCACCATGGCATGGTGATCGCGCAGGGTATCAAGGAGAGCCAAAAAATGTGGCGCCAGCCAACTGGCATCAGCGTGGGGCAGGCTCCACGCTTCCGTCACGGCCTCTATCTGGTCAGAGAGCCTCTGCAGACCCTCTCCCATTTGCAGCGATTCTTCGTCGGCGACCGCCGCACGCAGTATCTCGCTGTACTGCCCAAAGGTGCGTGGGCTCGATAACGGGGCCAGGCTAGTCGTAGTCATGGTCCGTCACCATCGCACGCGATTTGCCGCTTGGGCTTTAGCCGCTCAAGCGGTGCCGCCCACGGTAAGCCCGTCAATGCGCAGCGTGGGCTGGCCAACGCCGACCGGCACGCTCTGGCCTTCTTTGCCACACGTGCCAACGCCGCTATCGAGCTTCATGTCATTGCCAATCAAACTCACTCGGGTTAGTGCATCGGGGCCGTTGCCCACAATGGTGGCGCCCTTCACAGGGTACAAAATCTTGCCGTTTTCAACCCAGTAGGCTTCCGAAGCCGAGAAGACAAACTTGCCGCTGGTAATGTCCACCTGCCCGCCGCCAAAGTTCACCGCGTACAGGCCCTTTTTGATGCTCTTGACGATTTCTTCAGGCTCTTTGTCGCCCCCCAACATATAGGTGTTGGTCATGCGCGGCATCGGCACGTTGGCGTAGCTTTCGCGTCGGCCATTCCCAGTGGGTGCCACCCCAGTGAGACGCGCATTCATGCTGTCCTGGATGTAGCCCTTCAAGATACCGTCTTCAATGAGCACGGTCTTTTGCGTGGTGTTGCCCTCGTCGTCCACATTCAGCGAGCCGCGGCGATCCGCGATCGTGCCATCATCCAACACGGTCACGCCCTTAGCCGCCACACGCTGACCAATACGGCCACTGAAAGCACTGCTACCTTTGCGGTTGAAATCGCCCTCCAGCCCATGGCCAATCGCCTCATGCAACAGGATGCCGGGCCAACCCGAACCCAGCACCACCGTCATTTCACCTGCAGGTGCCGGGCGAGCTTCCAGGTTGGTGAGTGCGGCGTGCACGGCTTCGTTCACGTATTGCTCGATCTGCGCATCACTGAAGTACGCCAGGCCAAAGCGACCGCCACCGCCGCTAGAGCCCACTTCACGTCGGCCCTTTTGCTCGGCAATCACCGTCACGCTCAAGCGCACCAAGGGGCGCACGTCTGCCGCCAGCGTGCCATCGGCGCGCGCCACCAGCACTACGTCGTATTCACTCGCCAGGCCGGCCATCACCTGGGCCACGCGCGGGTCTTTGGCACGGGCCAGGCGCTCGACCTTACCCAACAACGCCACCTTGGTGGTGCTGTCGAGCGTGCTGATAGGGTCCACGCCGGGGTAAAGGCTACGGCTAGATGCTATCTTTTTAGTAGCTACCCGCGTACGCTTTCCCTGGGCCGCCGCCGAAATGGTGCGTACAGTCCGGGCGGCATCGAGCAAACTGGCTTCAGAAATATCGTCTGAGTAGGCAAAGGCTGTTTTTTCGCCGCTGACAGCTCTCACACCGACGCCTTGGTCAATGCTGAAAGAGCCAGTTTTGACAATGCCCTCTTCCAGGCTCCAGCCCTCGGAGCGGGTGTACTGAAAGTAGAGGTCCGCCTCATCCACCTGGTGCGCCTTGATTTCGTTCAAAGCTTTGGCAAGGTGGCGCTCGTCCAGCCCGAAGGGCGTGAGGAGCAGGGATTTGGCAACGCTTAAGCGTTCGATGGTGGGTTCGCGGGAGATCATGAAACCATTTTAGGCGTTTGGCTCTTGTCGCGTTTTGGTGCGGCTTTTGCGCTTCGGGACGGCGAGGGCGCAGCGCAGGCTACAGGCTCATACGCTTCGCTTTTTAAAGTCGCCCGTACCCTGCGCTGCACCCTCGCCTCGCGCTTGGCGTTCGCTTGCAAAATGGCACATATTTCTAGGATTGCACCAGCCGCTTCGAGTTGGCAATCGACATCAAGATCCCCAAGGCCAGCCCCAGCGTCACCATCGCCGTGCCACCATAACTGATGAACGGCAGCGGCACGCCCACCACGGGCAAGATGCCGCTCACCATACCCATGTTGACAAAGGCATACGCAAAGAAAATCATGGTGACGCTGCCGGCCAGCAGGCGCGAAAACAGCGTGGGGGCCTCTAGCGCAATGAGCAGGCCACGCAATATGAGGAAGATGAAAGCAACGACGAGCAAGACATTGCCGATCAGGCCGAACTCCTCGGAAAACGCGGCAAAAATGAAATCGGTGGTGCGCTCAGGAATGAACTCCAGGTGCGTCTGGGTGCCCTGCATATAGCCCATACCCGTGATGCCCCCGGAGCCAATGGCAATCATGCCCTGGATGATGTGAAAACCTTTGCCCAACGGGTCGCGCGTGGGGTCCAGCAGAGTGCAAATACGTTGCTGCTGGTAGTCGTGCAACACCGGCCAGCGCACGCCGTCGGCACACAGTTGCGGCTCAAACCAGACCACCAGGGTGATGCCAATAATGCCCAACAAGACCGGGGGAATTACCAACTTCCAGCTCATACCCGCGAAAAAAATGACGGACACCCCGGTAATGAGTACCAGCAAAGAAGTCCCCAAATCGGGTTGCTTCATGATCAAACCGACCGGCAATGCCAGCAACACTGCGGCCGCAAAAAAGTCCAGTGGCCGCAGTTGGCCCTCGCGTTTTTGGAACCACCAGGCCAACATCAGCGGCATGGCAATCTTGAGGATTTCGCTGGGCTGGATTTGGGTGATGCCGACGTTCAACCAGCGACGCGCGCCCTTTTTGGTGACGCCAAAGATCGCTACAGCAATCAGCAGACCCACCCCCAAGACGTACAAGGGCACTGCCGCCGCCATGAGCCGCTGCGGCGGGATCTGGGCCACCACGAACATGATGGCACCGGCAATCAGCATGTTGCGCCCATGGTCTTGAAAGCGCGCGCCGTGGTCAAAACCCACGGAGTACATGGTGAGCATGCCCGCGCAGGCCAGCATGAACACAGCAAAGGCCAAGGGGCCGTCAAAGCCGGCGAACCAGGGCGCTATGCGCCGCCGCAGAGAAATAGAACCGAATTGTTGCGCCATAAGCCCTCAATTATCCAGCCCCGGCTAGCGGTCTGGGCCGCGTGGGACAATCCGGCCCATGTTTTTATTGTTTGAAGAAGCCGGAAAGTTCATGGCCGGCAGGGTGCTCTCGGAGGCTGATGCCTCGTCCCAAGTGGAGCTCGACAGTGGCAAGCGCATCAAAGTGAAGGCCGCCAACGCGCTGCTGAAGTTTGAGAAGCCGACCCCTGCCGAATTTGTGGCCCAGGCGCAGGCCCTTAGCCAATCCATTGAGTTGGAGTTGGCCTGGGAGTTTGCCCCCGAGGGAGAATTCGCCTTTGCCGACTTGGCGCGCGACTATTTCTCGGTCAGCGCGCCGCTGTCCGAGCAGGCGGCCATGCTGTTCCGGCTGTTTGAAAACCCCCACTACTTCCGCCGCGCAGGCAAAGGGCGCTTCAAAAAGGCGCCTGCCGAAATCATTGCGCAGGCGCTGGCTGCTATTGAGAAAAAGAAACAGTTAGTCCTGCAAATTGCACAGTGGGCGGGTGAGTTGGCTGCGGGCGTCTGCCCCCAGCCCATCCAAGAGCAGCTCTACAAAATTTTGTTCAAGCCCGACAAAAACGCGCCTGAGTACAAGGCCGTGGTCGAGGCCTCGCGTGCCACCCACATTGCGCCCTTGGAGTTGCTGCAAAAGGCGGGGGCTATCGCCTCGCCCTATTTGTTCCACTGGAAGCGCTTTTTGCTGGAGAACTTCCCCAAGGGCACGGGCTTCCCCGCCGTTGCGGCACCCGCCATTGGCGATGATTTGCCGGTGGCACCCGTGCAGGCTTTCAGCATCGACGATTCGCAAACCACCGAGATTGACGATGCACTGAGCGTGCAGGGCCTAGGCACCGGCAAGGTGGTGCTGGGCATTCACATTGCTGCACCAGGCCTGGCCATACAGCCGGGCGATGCCGTAGACCAACTCGGCCGCGCGCGCCTGTCCACCGTTTACATGCCAGGCTACAAAGTCACCATGCTGCCCGACGCGCTGGTGCAGACCTACACGCTGCAAGAGGGGCGCGACTGCCCGGCCCTGTCTTTGTATGTGACGCTGGACGAGGCCACGCTGGAGATCAAGGGCAGCGAGTCCAAGGTAGAGCGGGTGCCGATTGCCCACAATTTGCGCCATGACAAGCTGGATGCGGTGGTGACCGAGCCGTGGCTGTTGGATGCCACTTTTGCGCATCAAAACCACTCCGGGCCGGCGGAAACACTGCGCGAGCCGCTATCATTTTTATATCGCCTGGCCAAAGACCTGAAGGCCAGGCGGGAAATCGTGCGCGGCAAGCCCGAGACCTTTAACCGCCCGGACTACAACTTCCGGCTGCAAGGCAGCACGGGCGAGGAACCCCTGGGCCATGAAACCGTGGAGATCACCACCCGCCAGCGCGGCGCACCGCTGGACCTGATCGTGGCCGAGGCCATGATTCTGGCCAATAGCACCTGGGGCGCCTGGATGGCCGAACTGGGCGTGCCCGCCATCTACCGCAGCCAAGCCAGCTTGGCTCCTGGCGTCAAAGTGCGCATGGGCACCAAGGCCCAGCCGCACGCTGGTATTGGCGTGAAGTGCTATGCCTGGAGCACCTCCCCGCTGCGCCGTTACACCGATCTGGTCAACCAGTGGCAAATCATTGCCTGCGTCAAACACGGCAAGACGGCCGCCCTGGCCGCACCCTTCAAGCCCAAGGACGCCGAACTCTTCTCCATCATCTCCAGCTTTGATGCGGCCTACAGCGCCTACAACGGCTACCAGGGCGCCATGGAGCGCTTTTGGACGCTGCAGTATTTGCAACAAAACGGCATCACCGAGGTGGAGGCCAGCCTGTTCAAAGAGAACATGGTGCGTGCCGACACCCTGCCCCTGGTGCTGCCCGTCATGGGTGCGCAGGGCCTGCCGCGCGGTGCGCGGGTGCGGGTCAAGCTGGGCGAAATGGACTTGATCACGCTGGACATTGGCGGCACGGTGGTGGAGCGGCTGGATGCCCCGGACATGGGCAACGCTGAGGCTGCGAATGAGCCCAGTAGCGATGACGATGACGACGGCGAAGTAGCGGGCCCGATTGCGATTGCCGTGGATGTGAGCGAAGTGCCTCAGGAGGGTGCGCTAGCCAACGATAATTCGGCGCTGTGAACCTGCGCGCCTTCAGCACCATGCAAATCGCCCTGGGTGCATCCATTGCGGTGCACGCGGTGCTGTTGACCGTGCGGTTTGTCGACCCCGACGCCTTCAACCGCGTGTTTGAGGACACGCCCTTAGAGGTCATTTTGGTCAACGCCAAAAGTGCCGACAAACCCGACAAGGCCAAGGCCATCGCGCAAACCAACCTGGCCGGTGGTGGCGAGGCTGACAAAGGCCGGGCCACCAGCCCGCTGCCTTCGTCTGCGTTGACCGAAGTGGGCGATTCCCTAGAGGAAGAGTCCGTCAAGAAGCTGCAAAATTTGCAAGAGCAACAAACCCTGCTGTTGTCGCAGATCAAGAGCCAATTGGCGGCCCTGCCCCCACCCGATCCCCACAAGACAGCCACCAAGGCCGAGCAAACCGAACGTGAAGAAAAGCGCCGCCAGTTGATCCAACTGCTAGCCGAGATTGAGCGCCGTATTAACAAAGAAAATGCGCGCCCCAAAAAACGCTACATCAGCCCGGCGGCGCGCGAAGCCGTGTTTGCCGTTTACTACGATGGTCTGCGCAGCGCCATCGAAACCCGGGGGACCGAGAACTTCCCCACCGCGGCGGGCAAGAAACTCTACGGCGAGCTCACCATGATCGTCACCGTCAACCACGATGGCCGGGTGCTGGAGACTGAGGTTGTAGAAAGCTCGGGCAACCGGCTGCTGGACAAGCGCGCTGCCGCTATTGCCCGTGGCGCCGGGCCGTTTGGCGCTTTCAATGCTGCCATGCGTCGCCAAGCGGACCAGATCGTGGTTGTATCGCGATTCAAATTTACCCGTGACGAGACGCTGCAAGCGAACGTTGCTGCCCGCCCATGAAGTCACTACTACGCGGCTTGGGTTTGTTGCTGCTGGCGCTGCTGGCGCTGCAGCTTTACTTTGTACTGCGCATTGCCGCCATGGCCGTGGTGGCACCCGAGTCCACCACCTTTGAGCGCTCCGAAGCCTGGCGCATTGGCACCGCAACGGGCAGCCTTCCCTGGCGCCAGCAGTGGGTGCCGTATGCGCAAATTTCAGACAACTTAAAGCGCGCAGTGATCGCCTCGGAAGATGACGGCTTTGACAGCCACGGTGGGGTGGACTGGGACGCGGTCCAAAAGGCGTGGGATAAGAACGCCAAAGCCGAGCAACGCGCTGCGGCCCGCAAACCGACCAACCCGCAGGCCGCAGCGGTGGCAAAGCCAGCCAAAATTGTGGGCGGTTCGACCATCACGCAGCAACTGGCTAAAAACCTGTTTTTGGCTGGCGAGCGTACGCTGCTACGCAAAGGCCAAGAGCTGGTGGTCACCTTGCTGCTGGAGCAGTTTTTGAGCAAGCAGCGGATTCTGGAGATTTATCTGAACCATGTGGAATGGGGTGAGGGCGTGTTTGGTGCCGAGGCCGCCGCCCAGCATTACTTTCGCAAGCCGGCGTCCAAACTCAACAGCTTCGAGGCTGCGCGTCTGGCCGTCATGCTGCCACGCCCCAAGTTTTTCGAAAAAACACCCAACTCGGGGTATCTATCCTCGCGCGCCAGCGTCATCGTGGGGCGTATGGGCGACGCGCAGTTGCCTTAAGAGTTTGGATTTCCGCTTGCGCACGTGTTCCAGCCTCGCAAAAGACGAATGGCCCAGGACACACGCCGCCGCTCGCGTCTTGTAAAACCAGTAAGACCAAAACTCACTTGCATGGCTAAAAATATTGAAATCAAGGCTCGTACCCATGACATGGAAGCACTCAAGGCTGCCTATGTAGATCTACTCGCGTGTCAACTTAAGCTTGCGGATCAGGCGGGTGGTGGGCTCTGCGAAGTGAGGTAAACGAGGAGGCCGCAGGCCGGGGGACACGAACGCAGCAGAGCACGCCGCCCGCCTGATCCGGCGTCAACCATCCAGACACAAAAATCAGAAGCAACCCGTCTGTATCATCGCCCCCATGCTTGCCAAGTTAATGAGTTACTTTCTGTTGGGCCTGATCCGTGTGCTCACTGGCTCGCAGGCCCGCTGGCATGGCTGCCCGCCCAAAGCGGAGCAGCGCATCTACTTTGCCAACCACCAGAGTCACGCCGATCTGGTCATGATCTGGGCGGCACTACCCAAAGAATTGCGCAGCGTCACCCGCGCGATTGCCGCAAAAGACTACTGGACAAAAACCCCCTTCAAGCAGTGGCTGACGAGCGCCGTTTTCAACGTGATTTATGTTTCGCGCGACCGCACCTCGGACGAGGATCCGCTCGAACCCTTGCTGGAGGCCCTGGGCAATGGAGACTCAATCATTTTGTTTCCCGAAGGCACGCGCGGTCATAACGAGTTACCGCAGCCCTTCAAAGCTGGGCTGTACAACTTGGCGCTGAAATGCCCAACCGCCGTGCTGGTGCCCGCCTGGATCAACAACGTGCAGCACGTGCTACCCAAAGGCGAAGTAGTACCCGTGCCGGTGTTGTGTTCTGTGACCTTTGGCGCGCCACTGCAAGTGCACCAAGGTGAAGCTTGCCGCGCCTTTTTAGACCGGGCCCGGGACGCTGTGATTGCCCTGCGGGACGTGTGAGCCTTTGTAGACAAGCACGATGTACTTTTATCTGAAAAATCTCAGTCCCACACAGCAGATTGGCACGCTATTCGTCATAGTTTTTGGCTTGCTACTGCTAGCCAGCGTGTGCGCTTTTTTGCTGTCACTGCGGCAATACGCAGACGACGCCGTGGCCGAGCGCCGGCGCCTGGAACTGCGCAAGCTCGCCAGCATGATCCGCACCAGTTGGTTCATGATGTTGATCTTCTGGATCAGTTGGATCACCGGCGACTGGGTGGCGCTGGCCTTGTTTGGTCTCGTGTCATTCTTCGCCCTGCGCGAATTTATGACCTTGTCGCCCACGCGGCGGGGCGACCATCGCAGTCTGGTACTGGCATTTTTTGTGGTGCTGCCTGCGCAGTACTGGCTGATTGGCGCTGAACACTTTGACATGTTCGCCGTATTCATCCCGGTGTATGTCTTTTTGGCCCTGCCCCTTGCCAGCGCGCTGGCCAATGACCCAACCCGCTTTCTGGAGCGCAATGCCAAGCTGCAATGGGGCATCATGGTTTGTATTTACGGCATGAGTCATGTGCCGGCCCTGTTACTGCTGCGCTTTCCAGGGTATGACAACAAGAATGCCTTCATGGTGTTCTTCTTGGTGCTGGTGGTGCAAATCTGTATGGTGACCCAGCACTTTGCGGCGCGCAAGTGGCCGCATCCGCCCGCGGCGCCCGCCATCAGCCAGAGCTTCAATTGGCGCAGTTGGTGGATTGGCATCAGCGTGGCCAGCGTGTTTGGCGCGTTGCTGGCAGGCATTACACCCTGGGTTCCAGGCACGGCGTTTGTGTTTTCGTTCATCGCCTGCGCGGCCGGGTCCATGGGGCACTTTGTGATGAAGGCTCTGAAGCGCGACCGTGGCATTCCCAACTGGGGCGCACAAGGGCAATCTGTCACCGGTGCGGGCGGCCTGCTGGACCGTGTGGATGCCTTGTGTTTTGCTGCGCCGGTGTTCTTTCACTCGGCGCGCTGGTATTTTGACCTCTAACGCCTTAAATTACATGCCTTTTAGCCCCTGGTCCGGCGTATTCATTGATGGTATAGCTATCAATTCAATAGCATGCGCATTCTAGGCATTGACCCTGGCCTGCGCACCACTGGCTTTGGTGTGGTGGACGTCGTCGGCGCCGACCTGCACTACGTGGCCAGCGGTACTATCAGCACCCAGCACCTGGATACACGGGCGCTGCCCGAGCGGCTCAAGGTCTTGTTCGAGGGTATTGGCGAAGTGGTGCAGCGCTACCAACCCACTTGCGCCTCCGTCGAGATCGTATTCGTCAACGTCAACCCACAGTCCACCTTGTTGTTGGGCCAGGCCCGTGGTGCGCTGATTACGGCGCTAGTGACTGCCAACTTACCCGTGGCGGAATACACCGCGCTGCAGATGAAGCAGGCCGTGGTGGGCTGGGGGCGGGCCGACAAGGTGCAGATTCAAACCATGGTGCAACGCCTGCTGACCCTGCCCGGACTACCCGGGCCCGATGCCGCCGACGCACTGGGTTTAGCCATTACCCACGCCCACGCGGGCAAGGTCATGGCGCGCATGGCGCAAGCGGACGGCTTGGGGGGCGGCAAGGGTAAATCGTCTTACAAAGACGGCCGAAGGCGGTAATTTAGTCAGCGGGCACGGCGGGTCCGAGGCCCACTGTCAGACCTGCGCGGCTCAGGCTTTCACGTCAAGCAAACTGCCGGTTAGTTTTTGGCTGCTTTTGAACACTGCCAAATTGGCCAAAAAGCTGTTTTTGGCCTGCAATTGGGCCACTACATCGTCTTCCAATGACGGCCCAGTAGCGTCTGCACGCACGGTCGGGGTTTGTACGCCACCACCGGTCTGGGCCAACTGCAGCACCTGCTGGCGACGGTAGTTAGGGGTCGCCCCATTGGCGATATTGCTCGCCGAGGCCTGCAGCTGCGATTGTGCCGCTTGCATGCCTGAGCGTGCGATGGAAGAGAGGTTTGCCATGGGGTAGCCGTCTTTTTACCAGGCTCTGGCCGGTTGTGCAAATCCGGCGGGGGCTTCGCGCACGTCTTCAAAGGTGACCAGTTCCCAAGCGTCTTGGTGCGACAGCAGCTCACGCAGCAATTTGTTGTTCAGCGCGTGGCCCGAGCGGAATGCGCTGAAAGCCGCCAACAAAGGGCGCCCGAGCACATACAGGTCGCCCATCGCATCCAGAATCTTGTGTTTGACGAACTCATCGTCGTAGCGCAAGCCGTCGGCATTGAGTACCTTGTAATCGTCCATGACGATGGCATTGTCCAAGCCCCCGCCCAGGGCAAGACCATTGGCACGCATCATTTCGACGTCTTTGGTAAAGCCAAACGTACGCGCCCGGGCGATGTCGCGCGAGTAGTTGCCCACACTCAAATCGAACTCCACAATTTGGCCCGACGAATCCACTGCCGGATGGTCGAACTCAATCTCAAAACGCAGCTTGTAGCCATGGAACGGCTCCAGGCGCGCCCACTTTTCGTTGGCACCACTGCCCTCGCGCACCTCGACAGGCTTGAGCACCCGAATGAAGCGGCGCGGCACGTCTTGCAACGCAATGCCCGCGCTTTGCAGCAAGAAAACGAAGGAAGCCGCAGAGCCATCCAGGATGGGCACCTCTTCAGCGGTAATGTCTACATACAGGTTGTCGATACCCAGGCCCGCACAGGCCGACATCAAATGCTCAACGGTTGCCACCTTGGCATTGCCGGCCGACACGGTAGACGCCATGCGGGTGTCAGTCACCGCAGCAGCGCTCATCACAATGTCCACGGGCTCCGGCAAATCCACCCGCCGAAACACAATGCCAGTGTCCGGCGCAGCCGGGCGCAGTGTGAGCTCTACGCGCTGGCCGCTGTGCAGGCCTACGCCTACGGCGCGGGTGAGGGATTTGAGGGTTCTTTGTTTTAACACCAGAGAATTTTACTTTTGAGCACCTAGACCTGCAAAGCGCATGGTTTCAAACGGTGCGTCGATTGGTGGGATGGAAAGCGTAGCGAGCGCCCCAAGCTGCCGCTGAAGCGCACAGCCGTACATGCGTACGGCGAGCACTGCAGGTGACAGATTGGGGAGCGCAGTAGCTTTACACCCATCAATCAGCTTGCTTGCGCAAGAAGGCGGGGATCTCGTAGTCATCCATACCGCCGTTGGATAAGGCGTCCACCTTGGCCGCCGCTTGGGTGCGATTGGTGCGCCACACGCTGGGGGTCGCCATGCCGGCGTAGTCTGGCTGGGCTGCTCCCATACCGGTCATGCCGTTGCCGCCATGCCCAGCACTGCCGCCTAGGCTGGCCGCAATGCCGCCAGACACCGGGGTGTTCAGTGTCGGCACATGGAAAGGTACGTTGTCGGTACCCGTGCGCAGCACCTGCAGCGGGGGTGCCGTGCGGCGCGAACCTTGTCGGCTCAAACCGGTAGCCACCACAGTCACGCGGATGTCTTCTCCCAAAGAGTCGTCATAAGCCGTACCGTAAATCACATGCGCATCGGGAGACGCGTAGGCGCGGATGGTGTTCATGGCCAACTTGGACTCGGACAACTTCAGCGAGCCCTTGGCGGCCGTGATCAACACCAATACGCCCTTGGCGCCCGACAGGTCAATACCTTCGAGCAAGGGGCAAGCCACGGCCTGCTCGGCAGCGATGCGGGCGCGGTCTGGCCCGGTAGCTACGGCAGTGCCCATCATGGCCTTGCCCGGCTCACCCATCACCGTGCGCACATCTTCAAAGTCGACGTTCACGTGCCCTGGCACATTGATGATTTCGGCAATACCACCGACCGCGTTTTTCAACACGTCATTGGCATGGGCAAACGCTTCGTCTTGGGTGACATCGTCGCCCAAGACTTCGAGCAGCTTCTCGTTTAACACGACGATCAACGAATCCACATTCGCCTCAAGCTCGGCCAACCCACTGTCGGCATTGGTCATGCGGCGGCCGCCTTCAAAGTCAAAGGGCTTAGTCACCACACCCACGGTCAAGATACCCATTTCTTTGGCCACTCGGGCAATCACGGGCGCGGCGCCGGTACCCGTACCACCGCCCATACCGGCGGTAATAAAGAGCATGTGCGCACCTTCAATGGCCGCACGAATGTCGGCTTCCGCCAACTCCGCGGCTTCGCGGCCTTTGTCGGGCTTGCTACCGGCACCCAATCCTGAGCCGCCCAGTTGAATCGTCTTGTGCGCCGTGCTGCGCGAGAGGGCTTGCGCATCGGTGTTGGCACAAATGAATTCCACGCCGCCCACGGCGGTGCTGATCATGTGCTCCACGGCATTGCCGCCACCGCCGCCGACGCCGATCACCTTGATCTGGGTGCCTTGGTTAAACGTTTCTTCTTCAATCATTTCGATGGACATGTTTCTCTCCTGGTGTTTCACTAAATTCAATACTTGGGGAACTGTGCTGTTGCAATAGTCTGCAAAGGTCGGGGGCGGACCGGTAATCGGAATGCGTGCATGGGGACTGCCCCGCGCTAGCCAAATTTTGTTAATCATGGTCAGAAGTTCCCGATGAACCAGTCTTTGACTGAACCGAAGGCCGACTTCATCGACCCCGCCTTTTGCGCTACCTTGTAGCCGCGCAGGCGGCCCAGGCGGGCTTCTTCCAGCAATCCCATGACAGTGGCGGCACGGGGCTGGGCCACCATGTCGGACAGGGCACCTGAATATTTGGGGATGCCGCGGCGCACAGGCTTCAAAAAGATATCTTCACCCAGCTCGACCATGCCGGGCATGATGCAGCTACCGCCGGTGAGCACGATGCCGCTGGAGAGCACTTCTTCGTAGCCCGACTCGCGCATCACCTGGTTGACCAGGCTGAAGATTTCTTCAATGCGTGGCTCAATCACTCCGGCCAGCGCCTGGCGGCTCAGCATGCGCGGGCCACGGTCACCCAGGCCAGGCACCTCGACTTGGGTCTCTGGGTCCACCAGCAATTGTTTGGCGTGGCCACTCTCTACTTTGATGTCTTCCGCGTCTTTGGTGGGCGTGCGCAACGCCATGGCAATGTCACTGGTGATCAGGTCACCGGCAATCGGGATCACTGCGGTATGGCGGATAGAACCATTCGTGAAGATAGTGACATCGGTGGTGCCCGCGCCAATATCCACCAGGGCCACGCCCAATTCGCGCTCGTCTTCGGTCAACACCGACAGGCTACTGGCCAGCGGGTTCAGCATCAACTGATCGACTTCCAGGCCGCAACGGCGCACGCATTTGACAATGTTTTCTGCCGCCGCCTGGGAGCCCGTCACGATGTGAACTTTGACTTCCAAA